>NZ_PDZK01000002.1:0-820064 GCF_002735655.1 Janthinobacterium sp. BJB446
GTCGGCGACCTTCTCGGCAACCTTGGCCGGCGCTGCCCCCGCCCCCGCAGCCAAGCCGGCGGCAGCGCCGGCCAAGGTTGCCGAGAAGGTCGCCGACAAGCCCGCCGTGAAAGCGGTCGAAGCCAAACCGGTTGCCAAGCCTGAAGCGGCCAAGCCCGCACCTGCACCCGCCGCCGCGCCAGCGAAAGCCGCCGCGCCAGCACCGGCCGAACCAGCCGCCAAGCCGGCCAGCGCCGCCGGCAAGAGCGTGGCCAAGGCCGCTGTGAAGCACGTGCCAGCGCCAGCCGCCAAGCCGACAGCCAAGGCCGCGCCCAAGGGTACGCCATCGAAACAGCTCGACATGCTGGGCGGCAAAGGCAGCGGTCGCAAGTAAGCGTCGCGCGCCGCACTGACGCAGCAAAACAACGGGCTACGGCCCGTTTTTTGCGTGCCCGTCCACAGCGCGCTTTTCTACCTTGTTGTATCCTACGCGTACTTTCCGTCCGCGTGCCCGTCCTTCCGCCCCGCGACACCCCATTACTAAAAACAAAAGGTAACCATGAGTTTATCGAGGCTCATCGCCGGCTTCGTGCGTCAGCATTGGCCGGCGTATGCCGCCGCTGCCGTCATGCTGACAGGCGTGGCAACACTGACCGTCTGGATCCCGCGCCGCGTGGGCGCCATCATCGACGCATTGGCCGCGCACCGCATGACGGCTGCCGAACTGTGGCTTGAGCTGCTGACCCTGCTCGCCGTCGGCGTCGTCATCTACTTCCTGCGCGTGGGCTGGCGCATCACCCTGTTCAAGGCCGCCTACCAGCTGGGCGTGATGCTGCGCACGCGTTTCTACACGCGCATGTCGCAGCAGGGCGCGTCGTTCTACCAGAACCAGCGCACGGGCGACCTGATGGCGCTGGCGACGAACGACATCGACGCCATCGAAATGGCCGCCGGCGAAGCCATGCTGGCCGGCTTCGACGGCACATTGACCCTGCTGATGGTGCTGGGCATCATGCTGCTGGGCGTGGACTGGCGCCTGGCCTGCATCGCCCTCCTGCCCTTCCCGCTGATGGGACTGGCCTTCTGGCGCATTTCCAGCCATATCCACACGGCGTCGACGGATTCATTGAAGCGCTTTTCCGCGCTGAACGACCATGTGCAGGAATCGCTGTCGGGCGTGCGCACCCTGCGCGCGCTGGGTCTGGAAGAGCGCAGCAGCAAGCAGTTTTCCGCCCTGGCCGGCCACGCGGCAAACGCCAGCCTGACGGCGCAGCGCTGGGAAGCGGCATACGAACCGGCCGTCGGCCTGACGCTGACGGCCGCCACGGCGCTGACCCTGGGCCTGGGCGGCTACCTCGTATGGCAAGACCAGCTGACCATCGGCGCGCTGACGAGCTTTTCCATGTACCTGGGCCAGCTGATCTGGCCCATGTTCGCCGCCGGCTGGGTGCTCTCCCTGATCGAACGGGGCCGTGCCGCCTGGCAGCGCTTGCAGCCGATGCTGGACGCGCCGCTGGCCATCGACGACCATGGCACCATTGCCCCCCTCACGCCCGGGCCCCTGCAATTGCAGGACGTCGGCTTCGCCTACGCGGGCCAGACGGCACCCGCGCTGTCCGGCATCTCGCTGCGCCTGCAGCCGGGCCAGACCCTGGGCCTCGTGGGCCCAACGGGCAGCGGCAAGTCGACCCTGCTGCGGGTGTTGCTGCGCCAGGTCACGCCGCAATCGGGCACGGCGACATGGAGCGGCCAGCCGCTGGACGCCTACACCCTGCACGCGCTGCGCGCTGCCATCAGCTGGGTGCCGCAGGAATCGTTCCTGTTCTCCGCCACCATCGCCGACAATATCGCCCTGGCCCGTCCCGGCGCCACGCGCGAGGAAGTGGAGCGGGCGGCGCAGCTGGCCGACATCCATGCCGATATCCTGCAATTCCCCGACGGCTATGCCACCCACGTGGGCGAGAAAGGCATCACCCTGTCCGGCGGCCAGCGCCAGCGCGTGGCGATTGCCCGGGCTCTGCTGGCCGACAACGGCTTGCTGCTGCTCGATGACGCGCTGTCCGCCGTCGACACGGGTACGGAAACGCGCATCCTGCAGCACCTGGAGGAACTGCGCCGCAAGCGCCCCGAACGCAGCGCCATCATCGCCAGCCACCGCCTGAGCGCAGTCGTCAACGCGGACCTGATCCTGGTGCTGCGCGACGGCCACGTCACGGAAACGGGCAACCACGACGCGCTGATGCAGCGCGACGGCTGGTACGCCAGCCAGTGGCGCTATCAACAACTGGAGGCCAGCCTCGATGCCATCTAAGACCGAACAAGCCACCACCGCCACGCAATCCGTGCGCCGCCAGGCCGCGCAAGCCATCGGCCTGCTGCGCCGCGCCGCCGCGCCCGACCTGCGCCACCTGTACTGGGCCACGTTCTGGCTGATCCTCGCCGCCGCACTGGAAGTGACGGGCCCCATTTTAGGCAAGGCCCTGATCGACCAGCATCTGCTGCCGCGCAACCTGGACTGGACGCGCATGGCATTGCTGCTGGGCGGATGCCTGCTGACGGGCTGGGTCGCTTCCGGCCTGCGCTACCTGCAGCTGGTGCGCCTGTCCGGCCTGGCCATGCGCTCGGTGCAGCGCCTGCGCGAAACCGTCTATCAGCACGTGCTGCGCCTGCCCATGGCCTTCTTTGACCGCGCCATCACGGGGCAACTGGTCAGCCGGGTCACCAACGACACGGAAGCGGTGAAATCGCTGTACGTGCAGGTGCTGTTCGTCATCCTCGACAGTTCCATCGTCCTGGTCGGCACCATGGCCGCCATGGCCTTCCTCGACTGGCGGCTGATGCTGATCGTGCTGGCCCTGCTGCCGGCCGTGCTGGTCATCGTCTTCCTGTACCAGCGCTGGAGCGCGCCGGCCGTCACGCGCGCGCGCGCCCTGCGCAGCGAGATCAACGGCCAGATCGCCGAATCGATCGGCGGCATGAGCGTGCTGCAGGCGAATAACGCGGAAAAACGCTTCGGCGCGCGCTTCACGGGCATCAACCAGGACCACTACACGGCGCGCATGCAGGAATTGCGCGCCAATGCCTGGCTGCTGCGCCCCGCGCTCGACATGCTCAACATCGTGCTGCTGGCCGTCGTCATCTTCAGCTTCGGCCGGCGCGAGATGGGCGCCGTGGAAGTGGGCGTGCTGTATGCGTTCATCAGCTACATCGCGCGCGTGATCGAACCCTTGATCCAGATCACCATGCAATTCAGCCAGTTGCAGCAGTCGGTGGTGGCCACGGCCCGCGTCTCGGCCCTGCTGGACGAAGCGCAGGCGCTCGAACATGCACAGGGAAGGGAAACACCGGCCCTGCGGCAAACGAAAGCGGGCAGCGACCTGCCCGCCGTGGACATCCAGAACCTGACGTTCGCCTACGTGGAAAACCAGCCCGTGCTGCACGACCTGTCGCTGACGATTCCGCAGGGCGCCTTCTTTGGCATCGTCGGCCATACGGGCAGCGGCAAGTCGACCCTGCTCTCCTTGCTGCTGCGCTTTTATCCCGTCGCGCGGGGCAGCATCGCCATCAATGGCGTCGCTCTCGACAGCATCGACAACGAGCACTTCCGCGCCGACGTGGGCCTGGTGCCGCAAGACCCCTTCCTGCTGGCGGCCTCGGCGCGCGAAAACATCGACATGGGCCGCGGCTACACGCAGGCGCAGATCGAGACGGCCGCCCGCGCCGCGCATGCGCACGATTTCATCGCCGCGCTGGAACACGGCTACGACACGCCGCTGGGCGAAGGCGGCTCGCGCCTGTCATCGGGGCAGAAGCAGCTGATCGCGATTGCCCGCGCGCTGGCCGGCCAGCCGCGCATCCTGCTACTCGACGAAGCGACGTCGCGCATCGATAGCCAGACGGAGCAGATCGTGCAGCAGGCCCTCAACGAGTTGCGCGGCAAGGTCACCATCATCGCCATCGCCCACCGCCTGTCGACCATCCGCGAGGCCGACCGCATCATCGTGCTGAACCACGGCCGCATCACGGAAGCGGGACCGCACGATGCCCTGATGCAGATCGAAGGCGGCCTGTACCAGCGCCTGTACCTGCTGCAGCAGCTGGCGCAGTAAGGGGGCCTTGTCAATGCTGGCAGTGTGCACTTTCGCAAATTTCTGTGCCCCGCATGATATTTCTTGATTGCAACAGAATATAATCTGTTACAGACAGGTGTCATTGCGGGAGCGGGACGTTGGCAGGCAGACAGAATCGGGCATCATGGCGAAAGGCGCATTGGCTGCTGGTACTGGCCTGCTTGCTGCCGCCCGCCAGCCATGCCCAGGTCAGCAAGCTGGAGCAGCATATTGCCGCCGTGCGCGAGGATGGCCGCTTCGTCCCCGCGCGCGCCCTGCAGCGCCTGGAGGAGGTGGAATCGCAGGCGCGCAGCGCTCCCTTGCCGGTGCGCGCGGAATTCCTGACACAGCTGAGTACCGTCCGCATGCGTCTGGGACAGAACGATATCGCCATGCGGCTGGCCGAGGAACTGATCGCCTACGCCCGCCAGAACAAGAGCGACGTGGCGCTGGCGAAAGGCATCCTCTGCAAGGCCTATGTCACGTTCGCCATGAACGAGCGCCGCGCCTCGCACCTGCTGGCCTTTGAGGCGGAACGCATCGCCAACCGCACGGACGACTTGCCCGTGCGCGTGCAGGCCACCATCAGCGCGGGCCAGTCCTGGGCCGAGGAAGGCAATTTCCCGTTTGCGCTGGCCAAGCTGCAGGCGGCCGTCGACCTGGCGCGCCAGAGCAACTCCCCCTCCAGCCTGGCCGCCGCGCTGAATGCCCTCACCCTGCTGTACACGCAGATGCGCGAATACGACAAGGGCTTCGAGGTGCTCGACGAATTACTGGCCGTGTCCGGCACCTTGGCTTCGCCGGGCCGCATGGCGCAGGCCAAGAATACGGAATACGGGCTGGCGCTCGACGCGCAGCAGCCGCAGCGAGGCCAGCGCGCCCTGCTGGCGGCCCTGGCGCTGGAACGCCAGCTGGGCGCGCGCGGCATGGTCGCCGTCACCCTCGTCAATCTGTCGGACAGCTATCTGAAGGAAGGCGACTACACGCGCGCCCTGCGCTTTGCGAATGAAGCCATCACGGCGGCGCGCCTGGTCAACAATGAACAGGTGGAGGCGACGGCGCGCCTGAACATCGGCCAGGCGCTGATCGGCCAGGGACGTTTGCAGGAAGGCAAGCAAAGCGTGGCCACGGGCCTGGCCTACTACGAACGCACGGCCAACCAGCCGGAAATGCAGGCCGTGATGCTGGAATACGGCATGGCGCTGGAAAAGGCAGGCGACCTGCGCGGCGCCGTCACGGCATATCACCGCGAACGGGGCATCTCGAACCAGCTGTTCGAGAAGCAGCGGCAAAAGGCCGTATATGAGCTGCAGGAAAAGTATGAGGCGGAAAAGAAACAGCGCCAGATCGAGCTGCTGAGCCGCGAGAATCAGATCAAGAGCACGGAAATCGACAACCGCCGCCTGCAGCAGCGCGTATGGTGGCTGCTGGCGCTGGTACTGGCCATGGCCTCCGTCATCGTCGGCTTGCTGTACCGCAAGGTGCGCCACGCGAACGTGCAGCTGAAGGTGAAAAACCAGGAACTCAAGCGCCAGAGCTCGCGCGACCCGCTGACGGCCCTGTACAACCGCCGCCATTTCCAGGAATTCATGCGCAGCCATGCGGGCAAGCCGCAGCCGTCCTATGGCGGCGCCGATGTCGTGGGCGCGCTGTTCCTGCTCGACGTCGACCATTTCAAGCACATCAACGACGCTTACGGCCATGCGGCAGGCGACCTGGTGCTGACGACGATCGCCGAAACCCTGCACGAAGTGCTGCGCGAAACGGACATGATCGTGCGCTGGGGCGGCGAAGAATTCCTCGCCTTCCTGCCAGCCGTCGCGCGCGACGGACTCGACGATATCGCGCGGCGCATCCTCAACGGCATGGCGGCGCAAAGCATCCACTACCAGGGGCAAGCCATCAAGGTACACGTGTCCGTGGGCTTTGCGCCCTATCCGCTGGCGCCGCTGGGACGGCCGCTCACGTGGGAGCGCAGCGTCAACCTGATCGACATGGCGCTGTACCTGGCCAAGGCGCACGGGCGCAACCGGGCGTATGGCTTGCGCGGTTTTCAGCAGGTGGAAAGAACGACCCTGGAAGCGGTGGAGCAAGACCTGGAACGCGCGTGGCGCGACGGCTTTGTCGATTTGAGCGTGGTACTGGGGAGCGCGAACGGGGTGGACAAAACGGAGACGGTGGGGCAGAAGAGGCAAGGCGGCCAGGCCAGCGATGGCGTCGCCGCAGCCGCCATCACCTGACGACAGCTGCGGGGGCCGGGCCGGAAGTGGCCGGCCCTGGCGCGCTTGCTACAATGATTACTTGTGCGCGGATTCCTGCATCTTTTCGCCGGCTTTTTCCACTTTCTTGCCGACGGCATCGGCCGCTTCGCTCATTTTCTTGTCGGCGTCAGCGGCGACCTGGTCCATCTTGGCGCCCGTATCGGCAGCGGCCTGGCTCACGGCAGCGTCAGCTTTGGTAGCGGCGGCCTTGATGTCGGCTTCAGCCTTGGCAGCGGCCGCATCGATCTTCTGGCCAGCCTGTTCAGCAGGGCCTGCAGCGACATCGTCCTTCTTCTGGCAGGCAGCCAGTGCCACAACCATCATCCCGGCGGCGCACACGGTCATCCAATTTTTGCTTACTTTCATGATATTCCCTTTCATTGTTATCAAAAGACACAGATCAGTTCGCAATATACACCTGCCTAAAATTTTCTAGCGTGCGCTAACGCACATAAAAACAGGCTTTTGTGGCGTAGTTGTAAGCAATGGTATCTTGATATCTTTTCAGCCATGTTTTCCCTGTGCCGGGCGGGGTGCCTGATAGCCATCCGTCAGGGTATGCAGGAAGGCGATCACGTCGGCGATCTCCGTTTCGTTCAGGGCGGGTGCCTGGCCCGGCTGGCGGTCGAATGGCGCTTCCACGTTCACGTTCGCCACGAGGCCGGGCGGCAAGTCGTCGTATTTGCGCACCTTGCCGTTCTTATCTGCCGGATACCATTTTTGCGGCGCCGTATCGCGCTGCACGTAAAAACGCAGCACCTGCTCCAGGCTGTCAAAGCTGCCATTGTGGAAAAACACCTTGCGCAGGGCGACATTGCGCAAGGATGGCGTCTTGAAGCTGCCGCAGTATTCCTTGTGCTCCATCAAGTCGGTGCGGTCCGGGCCGCACAAGCCCATGTCGAAAAACGCCGGGTCCGCATTGACGGGCAGCTTGCCATTGCGCGGCACGCCGATATTGATCAAGCCGTAATCCGTAAATTGGGGAAAGGCGCCGCCGGCACTCACCTGGCTGATATGGCAGGATGCGCAATTGCCCTTGCGCTCATCATTAAACAGGGCCAGGCCGCGCGCTTCCTGCGGGCTCAGGACGGCCTGCTTGCGCAGCACGGCGTCGTACTTGCTCGTATACGGATAGAAGTCCAACGGGCTTTCCTGGAACACTTCCAGCGACATCAGCGCCCAGCGCAGCGCCTGGCCCGGCTGTTCGAAGATATCCGCGCCATACGTCTGGCGGAACTGCGCCGCCAGGGGGCCGGCCCGCAACTTGGCGACGACGGCGGCCGCATCGCGGTTGCCCATCTCGCGCGGCGACAGCAACGGCGCCAGCGCCTGTTCGTGGCCGGACTGGGCACGGCCATCCCAGTTGCGCCCGCCCGTGGGGCCCGCGTCGACGCTGTCGTCGCCATCGTCGTCATGGAAATGTTCGGTAAAGGCGGGCGCCGTCTGCAGGTAGCGCAGCGAGGGCGCGGCCCGCGTGCCCGCATCCTTCAGTTCGGGGCCGCCCAGCTGTACCGCCAGGCCATTCGGCGGGCCATACGCGTGCTCGGGACTGTGACAGCTGGCGCACGACATCTTCCCTGAGACAGACAAGCTGGGCTCGAAAAACATGGCGCGGCCCATGGCTGTCATTGCCGCCACCGAAGGCTGGCGTTGCAGGGTGGGCGCGTATGCGCCCGACAAATAGGCGGGCTTGGCTGCGGCTTCTTTCTGCGTTGCCGGATGGCAGGCGGCCAGCAGGCAGGCGGCCACGGCGGCAAGCAGCAGGGAGGGGTTCGTTTTCATCATGGGCTGGCAGCGTAGCAACGGCATGTGACAGCTGCGTGACAAGCCCCTGCAAAAGCTAATGTATCAAGTCCGTACATTACGTCATGTAACAGGTGCTGACATGTCACGCAGCTGACATATTGCCTGCCTAGCATGCGACGTTTTCCACCCAGAAGGCATGAAAATGAACTTGCACGCAAAAACTTCGTTACGGCCCCTGCCGTTGTTACTGACGCTGGGCCTGGCCGCCTGCGGCAGCGACTATGCGATCACGCCCAGCACCACGGGCCAGGTGATCGGCAGCTACTATGAAAACGCCCAGGTGTGCCTGGAAAGCGCCACCGCCAAACTCACGTGCGACAGCGCCTCCGCCGTCGTGCGCACGGCGGCCGACGGCAGCTACACGCTCGACGGCCAGGGCGCCGTGCTGGTGACCATCGGCACGGATGCGATCCGCCATGAAGCCATCGGCGACACGGGCAGCAAGGTGACGCAAAAGCTGCTGCTGCGCGCCCCCGCCGGGCACGGCGGTTTCGTCAGCGCCCTGTCGACGGAACTGGCGCAAGTCATGGACGGCAATGGCGGCGACTTCGCGGCCGCCAGCAGCAAGCTGGCCGCGCGCATCGGCGTGTCCGAAGCGGGCCTGGCCTCCGACTTCAACAAGGCCAGCGGCGACGAGCTGGCGAAGCTGAAGGCGGAAAACGCCAGCGTGACGGCATTGATCGCCAGCGCCAGCGCGCAAGCGGCGCCCGCCGACGCGCTGGCCGCCCTGAACGGCGCGCTGGCGCTGAACAATATCCAGACCATCGTCGTCATCTACGCAGAAAACCGCGGCTTCGACAATCTATACGGCCTGTTCCCGGGCGCCAACGGCGTGCCGGGCGTGAACCCCACGTCGACATCCGCCTACGTGCCGCAGAAAGACATCGACGGCAGCACCCTGCCCGTGCTGCCGCCCACCTGGGGCGGCATGACGGCGGCCGGCCAAAGCACCGTCATCACGCAGGCGCAATCGGCCAACCTGCCCAACAAGCCATTCCAGATCGACGACGCCAACAGCCCCCTGTACCTGCCGCAATCGGTGATCACGCGCGACCTCGTGCACCGCTTCTACAACAACCAGATGCAGATCAACGGCGGCGCCAACGACAAGTTCGCCGCGTATTCCGACGCGGGCGGCCTGTCCATGGGCTATTACGACGGCAGCAAGATGCAGCTGTGGGACATCGCCAAACAATATGCGCTGGCCGACAACCTGTTCATCGGCGCCTTTGGCGGCTCCTTCCTCACGCACCAGTACCTGATCTGCGCCTGCGCGCCCACCTATCCGAATGCGGATACCTCGGTGGCGAAAAGCTCGGTCGCGAAGATCGACGTCGACGCCAATGGCAACTTCCTGCGCCTGACGCCGTCCGCCACGGCGCCAGCCACGGTCTTGAACGGGGCGCCCGCGTATGCCAATGACGGCGCGCTGACGCCGGCCGACAGCACGGGCATGTTCTACGCCGTCAATACCATGCAGCCGCCGTTCCAGCCCAGCAGCAACGCACCCGCCTCGGGCGACAGCAGCAAGCTGTTTGCGGATACGGGCAAGGCCAACACCCTGCCGCCGCAAACGCAGACGAATATCGGCGACCTGCTCTCTGGCAAGAACATCGACTGGGCCTGGTACGCGGGCGCCTGGAAGGACACGACGGCACTGGCTACGGCCAGCGCGCGTGCCGGCAGCTTCCCGAATCCGCCCAACTTCCAGTTCCACCACCAGCCGTTCAATTACTTTGCGAATATGGATCCCGTAAAGGCGCCCGCCTACCGCGCCGCCCACCTACGCGACTTCGACAGCCAGTTCCTCAGCGACGCGAGTGCCGGCAAGCTGCCGCCCGTGACTTTCTACAAGCCGCAGGGCAACCTGAACCAGCATGCGGGCTACGCCAGCGTGGCTGATGGCGACGCGCACATTGCCAGCGTCATCGCCCAGCTGAAAAAGAGTCCGCAGTGGAAAAACATGCTGGTTATCGTCACCTACGATGAGAACGGCGGCTTTTATGATCACGCGGCGCCGCCGAAGGGCGACCGCTGGGGTCCGGGCACGCGCGTGCCGGCCATCCTCGTTTCGCCGTATGTGAAAAAGGGATTAGTTGATCATACGCAATATGATTCGGCCTCCATCCTGCGCGCCATCACGCACCGCTTCGCCCTGCCCGTACTCGATGGCTTGAGCACGCGCGACAAGGCACTGGTGGCCCATGGCGGCAAGCCGATGGGCGACTTCAGCGCGGCGCTGGCGCTGGTGCCGCAAGAGTAAGGCTGAGTAAAATGCGTCCGCCCGGCTTGACCCTGGCGGGCGTTTTACATGTTGGCGCTACTGGCCGGGGGACGCATCGAGCAGCGAACGTTCGAGCAATTGCGACAATGCCGTGCGCAGCGCCTGCGTGCGCGCCGCCAGTTCCGGCCGCTTGTAGCGTTCAGCGGCGATCAGGCTGTTTTCCAGGCACACCCGATCCGAACGCGCCAGGCAGGCGTCAGCCAGGTCGAGCTGGGCGCTGGCCAGCGCCACTTTCACCTTGGCGTCGAGTTCCAGCGTGTCGGGATCGTCGCCCCAGCGCTTGACGTGCACGGCCAGGCGCGTGGCGGCCAGCTCCGGCTTGCCCGCGTCGAGGGCCTGGTTGACGCTGCCTTGCAGCGCCAGCCACGCCTGCGCCCGCTGCTGTTGCCTGTCGCAGGTAGCGGCGGACTTGGTGATGCTTGTCTGCAAGCGCTTGATCTGCGCGGCGGGCGCCTTGGCGCTTTTCAGCACGGCCAGCGCGCTGCGCGCCCCATCCAGGTCGCACTGCGCCGCCAGCGCCGTGGCGGCCTCGACCTGTTCCGCCACACTGGCCGGCTTGTCGGCGGGCTTGTTGAAAAACCAGATACCGGTCAGCACCACTGCCGCCGCGATCCACGTGCGCAAGCGCACGGGCGGGCGCGGCGGCGGCACCGAGCCCCTGGTGGCAGGCTTGGCGGGCGGCGCCTTGGCTGGCGCGGCTGCCGGCGCGGCAGGCGCTGGCGGGATTGCCTGGGGAACGGGTGCGGGCTGCGGCACGGGGGTGGGCGCAGGAGCAGGCGAAGGAATGGGCGGAGCGACGGGCACCGGCGGCGGCATGCGCGGCACGGGCGGCGGCGCTACGGCTTTCTCCAGAACAGGCGCTTGCGCCATCTGGCGCGCGCCGCAAAACGGGCAATGCGCCACGCGCAGCGGCAAGGTCCGGCCGCAAGCGGCGTTGATGCAAACGTCATTCACTGTTTCAAGCACATTCCAACCTTTTCCTGGAGTCATTCCACTGCATTCTGCCGCAATATTACCTTACGCGGGCACGGCAACGGTGCACCGGCGCCGTGTTCCATCGCCTTGATACCGATCAAAAAGCATTCGCCGCCGCGGCCTAAGCTGGAAGCACCGGCCAAGGACAAGGAGAACGCCATGCCAGCCCACCTGATCATCGAAGACGGCCAGCCCTCGTGGTGGGACAGCGCAGATATCTGGGTCGTGCCGGGCAATGATCCGAATGGCCCGCCCGGCACGCCCATCGCCGGCACCAGCAATTACCTGTGGGGCCGCGTGCACAATACGGGCAACAGCGCCTCGAACGGCGTGCGCGTGGACTTTTACTGGGCCGACCCTTCCGGCCAGATCGCCGTCGGCGCCGCCACGCAGATCGGCTCCGCCTTTGCGGACCTGCCGCCCGGCGCCACGCAGGAAGTGCTGTGCCTGGTGCCGTGGATCCCCGTCATCGTCAATGGCGGCCACGAATGCCTGCTGGCCGTCGCCCACGGCCCGGGCGACATCAATCCGCTGCCCGATCCCCTGCCCAACGGTTTTCCTTTCCAGCCCAAGCAGCACGAGCAGATCGCCCAGCGCAATGTCACCGTGGTGCTGGCAGCCAGGCGCGCGCAATTGCTGAGCATCGCGGTAGCGGCCCTGCCCCGCGCAACGAAAAAAGTGGAATTGCAGATCGAGCAGGGCGGCGAGCTGCCGGAGCGCCTGCTGGCCACCCTGGGGCTTGAGCGATGGCAGCCGGCCAGGGACGCGCGCCTGGTCGCTGGCCTGGCGCGCACGCCCCATTGCAATGGCGATGCGCCTGGCGAGCAAAAACTGGCGCTGGAAGTGCCGCGCGGCCAGGCGCAGGCCGTATATCTGAGCGTGCGCGCCGAAGCCTTGCCGCCACGCCAGTATGCGCTGCTGCGCGTGCTGGAGAGCCAGGACGGCGAGGTCATGGGCGGCATCACGTATATCGTCACCGACCTGGAGAAAGAGCAAGCTCAAGAGCAGCAAAGCCCCGAGGAGCAAGCATCATGAGCGATAGCCCCCTGCAGGTGCTGACACGGCCGTTCGCGATCGAGCCCGTCACCAATATCATGCTGCCCGATGGCATATTCGACAATGCCATCTATGGCTTGCGCATCGCCGCCCACGTCACCAATATGTCCGGCAGCGCCCTGAACAATGTCACGGTGTACCTGGAAAGCGTGGGCGACCCCGGCATCGTGCCCGTGGCGCGCACTTTCTTCTTTGCCAGCATTCCCGCCGGCGCGGCCATGCTCGTCATGTGGGATGCCGACTTCCAGCATGCGGCGCCCGGCAAGCGCCTCGTCAGCTTCGTCGCCAAGGCGGACGGCTACGCGCCGCGCCGCTCGATCCAGCAAATCTTCGTCTCGCAAACGCGCTTCGACAGCGCCACCAATACGTACACGTGCACGGTCGAGGAAGGCACCCTGGAACTGTCCAAGCCGCAAGGCCATTTGCCGGGCAAACGGTGGGGCAGCACGGGCACGGATGGCAAAGGTGGGGAAAATGCGTGCCGCTGCCCGCCCGGCCTGGGGCCGATCGTGCCGACCGGCATGACCCTCGTCTGGACGCCGAACCCCGCCTACGCGGGCACGCATGGCGAGCTGCCGTTTGCCGACCCGTGGTGGAAGATACTCGCCATCATCATCGCCGTCATCGCCGCGCTGGTGGCCATCATTTCAGCCGCACTCGGTTCCGGCAAGGCCAGCTTCAGCGTGGGCGGCACCTTCGAGGAAACCGATCCCAGCGTCGACTGCTGCTCGCTGGAAGGGGCCGGCTCGGGCCAGCCCGAATTCACGGTAGCGGGCGTCGCCTCGGCCATCGCCTCGGGCGCCATCGCCGTCGCCTGCTCCGATATCGCGGATCCGTTCTGGCGTGGCCAGGAAGCAACACCACCGGCCGCCGGCGAACTGACCCTGGCCGAGCGCGTGGTGGCGAAATGGGTGTTGCCCGAAGCGCCGAACGCGGGCTTGCCCTACACGGCCGACATCAGCTGGGAGTATCAACGCTTCACGACGGGCGCCACCTACCAGCATGCCGTCACCGAAACGCAAGTCAACATCCATGTGGCGGGGCCCGTGGAAACGGATACGCCCGCCGTCGTGCAAGCCTATGAACCGCTGTGGATACGCGCCAGCTTCAAGCGCGACAATGGCAATGTGTTCCGCGGCAGGGAGCTGTATGCCTTCGTGCTGTTCCAGGCGCCGCAGGGCCTGTATTTCGTGGAATCGCTGACCGACGACGGCCTGGGCTTCGACCCGGGCGCCAACGATGGTGTCTACGCAGGCAGCCTGGACTTGAAGCGGGCTTACCGCACCCTGCTGCAATACGACCAGAAGGTCTACGGCACCTGGCGCGTCTTCGTCTTCGCCCAGGACGTCAACCTGACCAAGCCCGGCACGCCGCCGGAAATCGCGGCCCAGCACATCGGCGGCATGTTCATCGCCAGCGCCATCGAAATCACCTTCGACGACACCCTGCCCTGTCCGCTAAAGGCGCAGGCGAATATCGTCGTGGTGTGAGGGGGGCGTGAGCGAGGTCAGGCGTAGGTCGCGCAGGTCGGATCAGCGGGGCAAAGCCCTGCGTAATCCGACAACATCGTTGGCTCCCGTATGCACATCAGGAGCGGCTGAGAAAATGCTCAGGGTAGGCGCCGCCCCGAAGACAGTACTTCAGTACAGTAAGGTAAATGCAGGGCAGGCAACAACACCGAGGGTGTTGTATCAACCACTCTTAAACTTTAACGCTTTCGGGCTTGGCGATCAGCGTGCGCGGAATGATATCCGTTGCCGGGCAAGACTCCATCGCATCCGAATACGCGAGCCAGCGCTGCAGGCTTTCCATGCGGCGGATGGTGATGCCCTTGCCATTGATATAGCCGATCTGCTCGAAATTGGCGGGGCTGGTGGTCAGTTTCGATACAGTGGGCGCATTGTCGACCAGGCGGTCGTAGGCCTTGCGCGCCTTGTGCTCCCACTTGGCCAAGACGGGATCGTCAAAACGGTTGCTTTCAAAATACACGGTGATGGTGCGGTCGTGGTTGGCGAAGCCGACGATGGCCGCCCCCTTGCGTATGGTCAACAGGACATCTTCCTTCACGCCCGTGACGGGAACGAAGACGGCGGCGCGCCCATCCGTATCCGGCCGTTCCATGGGAATATCTTGTCCGATTATGCTCATCACATCACACTCTTAGTCATCGCCTGCTGGCTTGTTGTCCCTGCATCACTGAAAGCATGCCATGCGCATGCGCGCGTTTGCCGCTGCGCCGGGCCGCTTCCAGGCTGTTTGTCAAATAATACATTGCCGTAAAGCACTACACAAGATAATCAGGGACGCGCAGCTCTGCCTGTCCTCCGCCGGATGGGGAATGGTGTGCCCGGCGGCAATCGCCTTATAATGCTGCGATTACTTCACGTCCCCACCTCCGCACCATGACGCTTCCCGAGAATGACACCAGCCGGCTCGACGCCATCAGCGCCGCCGCCACCGAAGTGGCCGCGCAAAACGTGGCCGACCTGCTGGCCATGGCCATCTGCCACCGCCCGGACGAACCGTCCCTGATCGTCTGCGACAAGCGCAGCTGGCTCAATGTCGTGTTGACGGAAGCGTATCGCCAGGCCTTGCCCGACGCGACCTTCATCGATTTCGACGAGGTCACGCCCGATGCCGTGCTGGCTGCCTTTGCCGAGCTGCCGGCCGGCAGCCTCGTCGTGCTGATCCAGTCGACCAGCTTCCGCCTGGAAGCGTTCCGCATCCGCATCGAGCTGTTCAAGCGGGGCCTGAAGGTCATCGAGCACGTGCACCTGTCGCGCATGCCCGGCGTGCAGGGGCTGCATTACATCGCCTCGCTGGCGTACGATCCCGATTACTACCGGGGCGTGGGCCATGCACTGAAAGCGCGCATCGACGGCGCCCGCCACGGCATGGTCGACAGCGGCGGCGAGCAGCTGGTCTTTGCTTCGCCGTTCGAATCGGCCAAGCTGAATATCGGCGACTACAGCGGCATGAACAATATCGGCGGCCAGTTCCCGCTGGGCGAAGTGTTTACGGAAGCGCAGGACCTGGAAGCCGTGAACGGCCGGGTGCGCATCTTCGTCTTTGGCGACACGCACTTCATGGTCAACCGCCCCGACACGCCGATCACCCTGATCATCGAAAAGGGCAGAGTGACGGGCACGGAGCACGCCACGCCGGAATTTACCGCCATGCTGGAAATCATCCGCGCGCACGAAGGCGAAGTATGGGTGCGCGAACTGGGCTTCGGCATGAACCGCGCCTTTTCGCGCGAACAGCTGGTCAACGACATCGGCACGTATGAACGCATGTGCGGCATCCACCTGTCGCTGGGCGCCAAGCACGGCGTCTACGCCAAGCCGCAATTCAAGCGCAAGGATGCGCGCTACCACGTCGACATCTTCGCCGTCACCGAAGCCGTCTACCTCGACGACGAAAGAGTGTACGCGGATGGCGCGTGGACGGTGGAACCCCTCGCGCTCAACTGAGCCTCAATTGACCCTCAGCTGAAAAAACCTGCCGCTGCCAGCTCGCGGTCCCACGGCGTCACGGGCTGGTATTCGGCCACCAGGAAATCGATCAGCGCGCGCACCTTGGGCGACGGCTGGCGGCTGGCCGGATACAGGGCGCTCAGGTGATTCAGGGGCAGGTCCCAGCCGGACAGCACGGGCAGCAGACTGCCATCGAGCAGATTGCGCCAGGCGAGAAACGTGGTGCTGTAGACGATGCCGAGCCCCCGCTGCGCCGCCTGGTGCAGCACCAGGCCGTTATTCGCCGTGAAGCCCGCCTGCACGCGCACACTCACATCTTCTTGCTGGCCGCCTTCCCCACGCTGGAAATGCCAGTTCGTGCCATCCGTCAGGTGGCTGAAATGCAGGCACTGGTGCTGCAACAGCTCTTGCGGCGTCTGCGGCACACCCCATTGCGCCAGATAGGCGGGGCTGGCGCACAGCACGGCGCGGCACGGCGCCAGCGGGCGCATGGCCAGCGCGCTGCTGTCCGGGATGCCGCCCACGCGGATGGTCAAATCAAAACCGTGGCGTATCGGGTCGAGCAGCGCATCGTCGACAAACAACTCGGCCTGCACCTGCGGGTGCAGCAAACTGAAACGGGCGATGGCATCGGCCAGCCACGCGCTGCCGAAACTCGATGGCGCCTGGATGCGCAGCGGCCCGGCCAGCTCCGCCCCCGCTCCCGCCTGCGCCACGTGCGCCACCATGCGCGCCGCCTCCTGCGCCTGGCTGACGGTGGCCATGCACGGCGCCAGATAGGCGCGGCCCGCATCCGTCAAGCTCACTTCGCGCGTGGAGCGGTGCAGCAGCCGCGCATGCAAGCGCTCTTCCAGCTGCATGATGGTCTTGCTGACCATGGCCCGCGTCAGGCCCAGGCGCTGCCCGGCCAGCGTGAAGCTGCGCTGACGCGCCACTTCGACAAAGATTTCCATCGCTTTTAATTGATCCATGTCAAAGATTGTCATCGTTTTGGCGACAATCTGTCAACCGCTGGGCGATTGTTTGCCGCCCTCGCCCATCCTACAATGGCGCTTTCCATTGACCTCCGGAGCCGCCGCCATGCTGACAATCCCGCAACAAGAACAATACCAACGCGACGGCTACATCATCCTGCCCGATTTCAAGGGTGCGGACGAAATCGCCGCCCTGCGCGCGCGCGCCGAGCAGATTGTCAACGAATTCGATCCCAGCGTCAGCCAGTCGATCTTCACCACGCGCGACCAGGCCAAGAACACCAACGATTATTTCCTCGCTTCCGACAACACCATCCGCTGCTTCTTCGAGGAAGAGGCGTTTGGTCCGGACGGCCAGCTGAAGCAAGCCAAGTCCCTGTCGATCAACAAGATCGGCCACGCCATGCACGACCTCGATCCCGTCTTCCGCAGCTTTTCCGCCGATCCAAAACTGGCCGCAGTGGCGCGCGACCTGGGCCTGGCGGACGCGCAGGTTTGGCAATCGATGTACATTTTCAAGCAGCCCGGCATCGGCGGCGAAGTGCGCTGGCACCAGGACGCCACGTATTTCGAAACCACGCCAGTCAGCGTGACCACCTTCTGGTTCGCGCTGGAAGACGCCACCCTGGACAATGGCTGCCTGTGGGCCGAACCGGGCGGCCACCGCGGCCCCCTGCGCGAACGCTTCATCCGCAACGGCGACCAGGTGCGCGTGGAAAAACTCGATAGCATGCCCTGGCCCGACGACAGCACGGCCGTCCCGCTCGAAGTGAAGGCCGGCGCCCTCGTCTGCTTCCACGGCTTGCTGCCCCACTACAGCGCGCCGAACCGCTCGCCCGTCTCGCGCCACGCCTACACCTTGCACGCCACGGACGGCCAGACGGAATACGCGGCCCACAACTGGATACAGCGCGACGCGTCCTTCCCCGTGCGGGGCTTCGTCTGATGCGCATCGACGTCTTTGCCGCCCACTGGGGCAATAACGAGCTGCCGCCCGACGTCTTCATCGACAGGGTAGCAGCGGCCGGCTTCGACGGCATCGAAATGTCGCTGCCGCTGGACGCGGCACTGCGCGAGGAATGGACGGACCGCATCGCCAAGGCGGGACTGCAGCTGATCGCCGCACAGTGGGAAACCGTGTTCCACAGCGACTTCGAGCAGCACCGCGCCGCCCTGGCGGAGCTGCTGGAAAACGCCTGCCTGGCGTGCCCCGTGCTGGTCAACACCCACACGGGCAAGGATTACTACAGCCAGACGCAGAACGCGCAGCTGATCGACCTGGCCGCCGCCATCTCGAAAAAACACGGCGTGCCCATCGTGCATGAAATCCACCGCAGCCGCTTTTCCGGCCACCCGATGCTGCTGCTGCCCTACCTGGCGCAGTATCCCGAGCTGCCATTGACGGCCGACCTGTCGCACTGGTGCTGCGCCTGCGAATCCCTGCTGGAAGACCAGCCGCAGACGCTGGCGCAAGTACTGCCGCTGGTGCGCCACGTGCATGCCCGCGTGGGCCATGCGCAGGGTCCGCAGGTAGCCGACTTCCGCGCGCCGGAAGCGAAACAGGCGCTCGACGCCCACCTGGCCTGGTGGGACGCCATCGTCGCCCTGCGCCGCGCCGCCGGCGCCGAGCGCATGACGTTCACGCCGGAATTCGGCCCCGCGCCATACACGCAAACCCTGCCCTGGACGCAGCAGCCCGTGAGCGATGCCTGGGAACAGAACGTCGCCATGCTGCATCTGCTGCGCGCGCGCTACGCGCAGTAGTTCGTCACAGGCACTCTCCATGCACCGGGCCAGCCGGTCCGGTGCACGCGTGCATATTAGCCATGCTTGTCATTAAGTAGCGCGCTATATATACTGTGCCCATGGATACCACTACCTCCCCCAACCCCTTGCACCAGGTGCCGCGCCTGGACAGCCAGCTGTGCTTTGCGCTGTACTCGACCTCGCTTGCCATGAACAAGCTGTACCGCAAGCTCCTGCGCAAGCTCGGCCTGACCTATTCGCAATACCTGGTGATGATGGTGTTGTGGGAACGCGACGGCCTGACGGTGTCGGAAGTGGGCGAGCGCCTGTTCCTCGACTCGGCCACCCTGACGCCCCTGCTCAAGCGCATGGAGCAATCGGGCCTGTTGACGCGCACGCGCGCCGCCAGCGACGAGCGGCAAGTCATCATTTCCCTCACGCAGCAAGGCGACCAGCTGCGCCATGAAGCGGCACTGCTGCCCGAAGCCATCCTGACGGCCAGCCACTGCAGCGTGGAGCAAGTTGTGGACATGAAACAACAGCTGAACCAGTTGCGCGACAGCCTGATGAAAAGTGAGTAAAAACGCCGCTTTTCCGAGCAAAATCAGGTAAAGCATTGCCCTGACGGCGCAAGGCAAAAGCTGGCGCAAAATCCGCCTTTCTTTATTACAAATCGATACATGGATGGCCTCACCCTGCGTATAGAATAGTTGCCACTATTTCCTTACAACAACATCAGGGTGAATATGCGCATACCTTTCGGCTCCGTAGCCTCGCTGGCTCTTTGCTTTACCGTGTCGGCCTTCGCTGCCGAACCCTTCGACGACAAGTTCCGCCAGCTCGAAGAGGTGTTGCCTACCCCGAATACCTACCGCACCGCCTCAGGCGCGCCGGGCCACGCCTACTGGCAGCAGCGCGCCGATTACACGCTGCGCGCCACCCTGGACGAAACCAAACGCGAGATCGCCGGCAGCGGCACCATCACCTACCATAACCAGTCGCCCGACACCCTCGGCTACCTGTGGGTGCAGCTGGACCAGAATATCTACAAGCCCGATTCCGACGCGCGCCGCATGACCACGGCGCCGTCGCGCCAGGCGTGGGCCAGGACGGCGGGCGAAGACACCATGAAATTCGAAGGCTTGCGCGGCCTCCTGGCGCGCGGCGACTTCCAGGGCGGCTTCAATATCCGCGCCCTGAAAGGCGCCGATGGCCGGCCTTTGACGTACGTTATCAACCGCACCATGATGCGCATCGACTTGCCGCAGCCATTGAAACCGGGCCAGGATTTCGCCTTCCAGATCGACTGGGATTACCGCATCAACGAACAGAAGGTGCTGGGCGGGCGCGCCGGCTATGAAGTCTTCGACGACAAGAACGCCCTGTTCGAAGTGGCGCAGTGGTTCCCCCGCATGGCGGCGTATTACGACGCGGCCGGCTGGCAGCACAAGCAGTTCCTCGGCTCCGGCGAATTCACCCTGGAATTCGGCGACTACGACGTGCAACTGACGGTTCCGGCCGACCATATCGTCGCCTCCACTGGCCAGCTGCAAAACCCGCAGGACGTGCTGTCTTCCGCACAGCGCGAGCGCCTGGAAAAGGCCCGAGGCAGCGACAAGCCCATCGTCATCGTCACGCAAAAAGAGGCGGAAGCGGCCGAAAAATCCGTCAGCCGCGCGCAAAAGACGTGGCACTTCAAGGCGGCCAACGTGCGCGACTTCGCCTGGGCCTCGAGCCGCAAATTCATCTGGGATGCGCAGGGCTACAAGAAAGGCGGCAGCGATGTGATGGCCATGTCCTACTATCCGAAAGAGGGCAATCCGCTGTGGGAAAAGTACAGCACGCAAGCCATCGTGCACACGATTGAACAGTACAACAAGTACAGCATCGACTATCCGTATCCGACGGCCATCTCCGTCAACGGACCCGTGGGCGGCATGGAGTACCCGATGATCTCGTTCAACGGCCCGCGCCCGGTGAAAGACAAAAAAACGGGCGAGCTGACGTATTCGAAGCGCACCAAGTATGGCTTGATCGGCGTGATCATCCACGAAGTGGGACACAACTACTACCCGATGATCATCAACTCGGACGAGCGCCAGTGGACGTGGATGGACGAAGGCCTCAACACCTTCGTGCAATACCTGGCACAGCAGGCGTGGGAAGAAAACTACCCTGCCTCGCGCGGCGAACCGCGCGAAATCGTCGACTACATGCGTAGCCGCGACCAGGTGCCGATCATGACCAATTCCGAATCCCTGCTGCAGTTCGGCAACAACGCCTACGCCAAGCCGGCGGCGGGCCTGAACATCCTGCGCGAGACCATCCTCGGGCGCGAGCTGTTCGACTACGCGTTCAAGGAATATGCGCAGCGCTGGAAATTCAAGCGCCCCACGCCCGCCGATTTTTTCCGCACCATGGAAGACGCTTCCGGCACGGACCTGGACTGGTTCTGGCGCGGCTGGTTCTATACGACCGACCCGGTCGACATCAGCATCGACGGCATCAGCGAATACGGCGTAAGTTCAAAGGATCCGGCAACGGAAAAGGCCTGGAAGAAGGCGCAGAAGGACGCCCAGCCGGAATCCGTCACGAGCCGCGCCAACAAGGGCATGCCGCGCCGGGTCGACGCGCATCCGGAGCTGAAGGATTTCTACAACCAGCACGACGATTTCACGGTGACCAACAAGGACCGCAACGCCTATGCCGAGGCGCTGGCCGCTCTGGAGCCGTGGGAAAAGGACTTGCTGAAACAGGGCAAGCACCTGTACCTGGTCGACCTGTCGAACGTGGGCGGCATGGTCATGCCGCTGATACTCGAAATCGAACTGAAAAGCGGCAAGAAGTACGTCGAGCGCGTGCCGGCCGAAGTGTGGCGCTACTCGCCGAAGAAAATCACCAAGGTCGTCATCACGGACGAGCCGATGGTGGGCCTGGTGCAGGACCCGTACTGGGAAACGGCCGACATCGACACCAGCAACAATAGCTGGCCGCGAAAAATCACGCCATCGCGCCTGGAACTGTTCAAGAGCGAGAAGTCGCCCAAGGATAACCTGATGCGCGATTTTCATACGCCATTGAAAGGCAAGAATGGCGGCTCGGCCAAGGGCGACGAGGCATGAAGCGCTGGCGCGCGCTGGCCACCGCCACGCTGGCCTGCGCCAGCATGGCGGCCGGCGCCCATAATTTCCACATGGGTATCGCCGACATCAGCTATAACGCGGCCAGCGGCAGCACGGAAGTGGTGCACACCTACACGGGCCACGACGTCGAAGCGCTGCTGACGAACCTGTACCAGCGCCAGTTCGACCTGGGCCAGGAGGACAGCGAAGCGGCCCTGCGCCGCTATGTCGAAAAACAGTTTTACCTCGTGGGGCCGGATGGCAAGCGCCTGCGCCTGAACTGGGTCGGCATGAAGGTCAATGCCGACAACGTGGTCATCTTCCAGGAAATCGAACGCACGCGCCTGGCCCCCGCCACGCGCATCCATAACCAGTTGCTGATCGACTTCCTGCCCAGCCAGCGCAATACCCTCAACGTGCAGGACAGCGGCAGCATCCAGACGTTGATCTTCGACCGCCAGAACACGGAACTGCCGATCCGCCAAGTCCCACCACACCCATGACGCCACGCCATCTTCCCCTCCTCCTCGCCGCCCTGTTTTCCGCAGCGACCGCCCACGCCGACGACATCTTCCAGCGCGTGCTGGTCGACGGTTCGCGCCTGAACCAGCTGGGCGTGGCCGATTCGGCCAACGCGGGCAGCGTCACGCAACAGCAGCTTGACGCGCGCACCAGCTACCGGCCAGGCGAACTGCTCGAAGCCGTGCCGGGGCTGATCGTCAGCCAGCATAGCGGCGAGGGCAAGGCCAACCAGTTCTACCTGCGCGGCTTCAATCTCGATCACGGCACGGATCTGCGCACCACCGTCGACGAGATGCCCGTCAACCAGCGCAGTCATGGCCACGGCCAAGGCTGGACGGACCTGAACTTCCTGATCCCCGAGCTGGCCATGCGCCTCGATTACAAAAAGGGACCGTATTCGGCAGAGCAAGGCGATTTCTCCTCGGCCGGCGCGGCGTCCGTCGTCTACGCAAACCGCCTGACGCAAGGCATCGCCAGCGTGGGCATCGGGCAGAACGGCTTTCGCCGCGCCCTGCTGGCCGATTCGCTCGATGCGGGCGACGGCAGCCTGCTGTACGCGCTCGAAGCGCAGCACAACGATGGCCCGTTCACGCAGCCGGACCGCTACCGCAAGCTCAATGGCGTGCTGCGCTACAGCGAAGGCTATGCCAACAACGGCTTCAACGTCACGGCCATGGCGTATGACGCCAGCTGGAACGCCACCGACCAGATTCCGCTGCGCGCCGTGCAGGACGGCACGCTGGGCCGCTTCGACGCCATCGATGCCAGCGACGGCGGCAAGGCGCAGCGCTACAGCCTCTCGGGCGCCTGGCGCCAGACAACGGACGACATGTCGTCCAGGGTCAGCGCATATGTGATCGCCAACCGCCTGGCCCTGTTCTCGAATTTCACGTATGCGATGGATGACCCCGATAACGGCGACCAGTTCGCCCAGCCGGACCGGCGCGTGACGTCCGGCATCAACGCCAGCCACACCTGGCACCGCCACACGGACAGGGGCAGCAGCGACACCACCATCGGCCTGCAGCTACAGAACGACAATATCCACAATGGCCTGTACAACACGCGGCAGCGGCAGACCCTGTCAACCACGCGGCAAGACCATATCGTCGAATCGAGCCTCGGCGTGTATGGCGAAAACAGCACGCGCTGGTCGCGCTGGCTGCGCACCGTGGCCGGCCTGCGCGCGGACGCCTACCGCTTCGACGTGCGCAGCGACCGCGCCGCCAATTCAGGCAAGGCCAGCGACCATTTGTTCAGCCCCAGCCTGAGCGTGATCGCCGGGCCGTGGCGCGATACGGAAGCGTATTTCAACATCGGCAATGGCTTTCACAGCAACGATGCGCGCGGCACGACGATCACGGTCGACCCGAAGACGGGTGTAGCGGCCGACAAGGTCACGCCTTTGGCGCGCTCGCGGGGACTGGAACTGGGCTTGCGCAGCGCCGCCATCGCCGGCCTGCAAACCTCGCTGTCGCTGTACCGCCTGGACTTCGATTCCGAACTGCTGTTCATCGGCGACGCGGGCGCCACCGAGGCGGGCCGCCCCAGCCGCCGCTACGGCATCGAGTTTTCCAGCTACTACAAGGCGGCAAGCTGGCTGTCGCTGGACCTGGACCTGGCGTATGCGCGCGCACGCTCGCGCGGCAGCGACCCGGCGGGCGACTTCATCCCCGGCGCCATCGAAGGCGTAGCCCAGCTGGCCATGACGGTGACGCCGCCGGGGCCGTGGTCGGGTTCTTTGCGCCTGCGCTACTTCGGTCCGCGCCCCCTGATTGAAGACAACAGCGTGCGCTCGTCGGCCAGCGTGGGCTTGAACGGGCGCATCGCCTACCAGATCGACAAGACCTTGCGCGTGGAGCTGGAAGGCTACAACCTGGCCAACCGGCGCGACTCGGCCATCGATTACTACTATGCCTCGCGCCTGCCCGGCGAGGCGCAGCCCGTCGACGACATCCACTTCCATCCGGTGGAATCGCGCTCGCTGCGCCTGACCCTGGTAAAGAATTTTTAACTCAACAAGAATAATTCCTGTCGCACTGCACAGGAAACGCCGCGAAGTCGTAGAATGCCAGGCTGGATAAACTGAGACAGGCCGCATTGCGGCCAGCACCGCCATGAGCACTTCCGCACCGATCTTTACCGACCCGTCCCACGTCAAGGATGCCTTGCGCGATGACGGCTATGCCGTGCTGCGCCCGCAGAACGTGGCCGCGCTGGCCGGCTGCCCGCTGGCCGCGCTGCGCGCGCTGGAGCCGAGCTGGAATACCCTTGCGCTGGACAATTACCTGAAGGATGGCGGCCGCTATCGCCGCCGGCGCCACTCGTGCTTCGTGCAGGATGGCGAGCGCCTGACCCAGACGGCGCACCGTCCGCACTGGCAACCGGTGGAATACAACGCCCTGCACGGCGGCATGCACCGCCTGTTCGAACCGGTCGAAGCGGCTATCGTCGCGCAAGCGGCCTGGCAGCAGCTGATCCGCGCGCTGGGCGACGCCTGCTCGCAGGTGAAGGGCAGCCAGCCCTGGTTCATCGAGGCGCACCAGTTCCGCATCGATACGACCGATGGCATCGGCCGGCCCACGCCGGAAGGCGCGCACCGCGACGGCGTCGATTTCGTCGCCGTGCTGCTGATCGGGCGCGAACAGGTCAAGGGCGGCGAGACGCGCATCTTCGAAGCAGACGGCCCCAACGGAAAGCGCTTTACCCTGACCGAACCGTGGTCGCTGCTGCTGCTCGACGATGCCGCCGTGATCCACGAATCGACGCCGATCCAGCCCATCGGCGAACATGGCCACCGCGATACGCTCGTGCTGACCTATCGCGCAGGCCAGTTCCAGGGCGAAAACTGACAAGCGGCCACAGCATTCCCTGTGGCCAAAATAGTTACTTGGAAGTTACTTTTGCAGACCTAAATCCGATATAGTCATACGATGTCGATATTGTGCGCTCACTGCGCCCAGCATCACCACACTGAAATCCTAGGAGAGGTCTGTGGACTCCAACAACCAAATCAAGCCTGACGAAATCGAGATCCTGATCGTCGAGGACAGCCCGACCCAGGCGGAGCGCTTGCGCCGCCTGATCCAGTCCCTGCACTATAACGCGCGCGTGGCGGCGAATGGCCAGCTGGCCCTGGCCGCCATCCGCGAGCGCAAGCCACACCTGGTGCTGTCCGATATCGTCATGCCTGAAATGAATGGCTACGACCTGTGCCGCGCCATCAAGTCCGATCCGACCCTGCGCGACATCCCCGTGATCCTCGTCACCTCGCTCAACGATCCGAAGGACATCATCCGCGGCATCGAGTGCGGCGCCGACAATTTCATCCGCAAGCCCTACGCGGAAGACTATCTGCTCAACCGCATCAGCCACATGCTGATGAACCAGAAGCTGCGCAAGAACCAGAATGTGGAAATCGGCATCGCCCTGTACCTGGGCGACCAGAAGCATTTCATCAATGCGGAACGCCAGCAAATCCTCGACCTGCTGATCTCCACGTATGAGCAAGCGGTGCAGGTCAACGGCGAGCTGCAGGCGCGCGAACGCCAGGTGATCGAGCTGAACATGCGCCTGGCGCACCATGCGGCCGAACTGGAAACCATCAACCGCGAAATCGCCCTGAAAAACCTGGAACTGGCCGAAGCGAGCCGCATGAAGTCGGCCTTCATCGCCAACATGTCGCATGAACTGCGCACGCCATTGAACGCCATCATCGGCTTCACGGGCGCGCTGCTGATGAAACTGCCCGGCCCCCTGACGTCCGACCAGGACAAGCAACTCAATACCATCCGCGCCAGCGCGCGCCATCTGCTCTCGCTGATCAACGACATCCTCGACGTCGCCAAGATCGAAGCGGGCAAGCTGACCCTGTCGATCGAGCCCGTGCACTGCCAGGAGCTGATGGCAGACGTGGCCGACACGCTGCGCCCCCTGGCCCAGCAAAAAGGCCTGGCGCTGGAAATGGCACTGGGAGAAGCGGGCCAGCCGCCCGCCATCATCGACACGGACCGCCGCGCGCTGACGCAAATCCTCATCAACCTGCTCAACAACGCCATCAAATTCACGGAACAGGGCACGGTGCGCATCAGCCTGTCCCAGCGCGACGAAGACGGCGTGCTGGTGACGGAAATGAGCATCGCCGACAGCGGCGCCGGCATCAAGGAAGAAGACCAGGCCAAGCTGTTCCAGGCCTTCTCGCAGCTCGATTCCACCTCCACGCGCCACGTGGAAGGCGCGGGACTGGGCCTGTACCTGTGCCAGAACCTGGCCAACGCCATCGGCGGCGCGCTGTTCTTCAACAGCGACTACGGTTCCGGCAGCACGTTTACGCTGGCACTGCGCAGCAAGGCCTGACTTTCTGTGCGCCGCAGCATGGAATGCTGACTTTTTGCCATCCAGAAGAGACCGATACAGTAGTTCTACGGTATTGCACTGCACCATTTTCGGCGCTATAGTAGAACTGTCTCCTCCAATTCGTTCTCCGAACATTGGATTCCGCCCGCGAATACAACCGCGGGCTTTTTTTTGCCTGCGTTTTTCACGTATCTTCATCTTTCCTTAACTAAATCAAACGATTTAGTTATATCAATCGTTTGAGATATATGTTTAAATCTCCGGCATGATTGAAAAAAACGCCATCCCCACCTCCCACGCCGACGACGGGCGCAAGCCCCGTTCCGA
Organism: Janthinobacterium sp. BJB446; assembly: GCF_002735655.1. Lineage (NCBI taxonomy): Bacteria > Pseudomonadati > Pseudomonadota > Betaproteobacteria > Burkholderiales > Oxalobacteraceae > Janthinobacterium > Janthinobacterium sp. BJB446. The sequence continues at coordinate 26,994 of NZ_PDZK01000002.1, forward strand.
CGGCGAACAGTCGCGCGAGCGGCTGCTGCATAGCGCCATCCGCCTGTTTGCCGAACAGGGTTACGCCAAGACGTCCACGCGCGAACTGGCGCAGGCGGCCGGCACGAACGCAGCCGCCATCAGCTACTATTTTGGCGACAAGGCGGGCCTGTACCGCGCCGCCTTCTCCCATCAACTATCGAATCCACAAGACAATATCGCCCTGTACGAGCAACCCCATTTCACCCTGCGCCAAAGTCTGGAAGGCTTTTATGCGCAATTGCTCGCCCCCATGCAGCAAGGAGAAATCGCGCGCGACTGCATGCGCCTGTGGTGCCGCGAGATGCTCGAACCGACGGGCCTGTGGGCGCGCGAGGTTGACCAGAACATCCGTGCCGAACACGAGGCGCTCACGCGCGTGCTGGCACGCCACCTGGGCGCGCCCGACAACAGCGACGACATGCACCGCCTGGCCTTTTCCATCGCCTCGCTGGCCCTGCAGCACATGGTCGGCGCCGAGGTGCTGCACACCTTGCGCCCGCAACTGATGGAAACGCCGCGCGCGATCGACACCTGGCTGGCGCGCATGACCGACTACGCGCTGGCCATGGCCGATGTGGAGCGCCGGCGCCTGGCCATTCCTCCCTCCCACCCTACCGCTCAACAACAAGCAGAAGGACAAGCATGACGACTATTCGATGCACCGTTCAACGCGTCCTGGCCGCCAGCATCGCGCTGGCGCTGGGCGGTTGCGCCCTGCAGGGACCGCCCGCAGCGGTGGCCGCCAGCGCACCCGCGCAGTGGCAGGCGCCGCTGCCGCATAACGGCAAGCTGACGGACCTGGCCAGCTGGTGGCAGGGCCAGGGCGACAGCCTGCTGGTGGAATTGATCACCGACGCACAGCAGGTCAGCCCGACCATCGCCGCCGCCGGCACGCGCATCGTGCAGGCGCGCGCGGACCGCATCGCCGGCGGCGCCGCGCTGGCGCCCACGCTCGATGCGACAGGCAGCGTGGTGCGCACCAGCCAGCAATCGGCCCAGCCCAGCGGCACCACCTCGCAGGCGGCCTTGCAGGCATCGTGGGAAATCGATGTGTTTGGGGCCAGGCGCGCCACGCGCGATGCGGCGCAAGAACGCTACGACAGCGCCCGCGCCGGCTGGCATGAAGCCCGCGTCTCGGTCGCCGCCGAAGTGGCAAACCAGTACTACGCCTTGCGCACCTGCCAGCAATTACAGGCCGTGGCCGAACAGGATGCCGTCTCGCGACGCGACTCGGCGCGCCTGACGGAACTGAGCGCCGGCGCCGGCTTCCAGCCGCCCGCCAATGCCGCCCTGGCCCGTGCCAGCGCCGCCGAAGGCGCCAGCCGCGCCATCGAACAACGGGCCGCGTGCGACGTGAATGTCAAGGCGCTGGTGGCCCTGTCGGCCATGCCGGAAGACTCGCTGCGCCAGAAGCTGGCGGCCAGCCCGGCGGTCCTGCCCTCGCCCGTGGCGATTGCGCAACTGCCGGCGCAAACCCTGGGCCAGCGTCCCGACATCTACAGCGCCGAACGCGAAGTGGCGGCCGCCAGCTTCGAAGTGCGCGGCGCGCAGGCGCAGCGCTACCCTCGCCTGAGTCTGGCCGGCTCCATCGGCAAGGGCAATATCCGCGCCGGCGGCACCAGCATCACGGCCAGTACCTGGAGCATCGGCCCGCTGGCCGTCAGCCTGCCCATCTTCGACGGCGGCACCCGCCGCGCTCAAGTCGACGCGGCCACGGCGCGCTACGACGAAGCCGTGGTGAAGTACCGCGCCGGCGTGCGCCAGGCCGTGCGCGAAGTGGAAGAGGCATTGGTCAACCTCGCCAGCACGGACGCGCGCAGCGGCCATGCGAAAACGGCCCTGGAAGGCTACCGCGTGTCGTTTGTCGCCACCGAGGACCGCTACAAGAATGGCCTGGCCAGCCTGATCGAACTGGAAGACGCGCGCCGCACGCGCCTGGCCGCCGAAAACACGGTGGTCAACCTCGAGCGCGAACGCAGCGCCGCCTGGGTGGCGCTGTACCGCGCCGCCGGCGGCGGCTGGAGCAGCAGCAGCAGCAGCAGCAGCAGCAGCGCCATCGCCAACAATGCCCCTTGACGGATACGACAACATGAAAAAAATGCCCCTGAAACCGATGGCTCTCGCCCTGGCCACCCTTTGCGTTATGCTGGGCGCCGGCGTGGCCCTGTACTCCCCTTCCTCCACGGCGGCCGACGACGCCAAGGATAAGAACGCGGCGCAAAAGCCGGCGCTCACCGTCACCACGGCCAAGCCGCAAACGGCCAGCCTGCCCATCAAGCTGAACGCCAACGGCAACGTGGCCGCCTGGCAGGAAGCCGTCATCGGCAGTGAATCGAACGGCTTGCGCCTCACAGAGGTGCGCGTGAATGTCGGCGACGTCGTACGCGCCGGCCAGGTGCTGGCCGTGTTCTCGAACGACACGGTGAACGCCGACGTGGCGCAGGCGAAGGCCGCAGTGCTGGAAGCGGAAGCGAATGCGGCAGAAGCGGCCGCCAACGCGCAGCGCGCTCGCTCGCTGCAAAGCACGGGCGCCATCAGCGCCCAGCAGATCAGCCAATACCTGACGGCCGAACAGACGGCCAACGCGCGCATCGCGTCCGCCAAGGCGCAACTGGCGTCGCAGCAGCTGCGCCTGAAGTACACGCAGGTGGTGGCGCCCGACAGCGGCATCATTTCCTCGCGCTCGGCCACCGTCGGCTCCGTCGTCGGTGCCGGCACGGAACTGTTCCGCATGATCCGCCAGGGCCGCCTCGAATGGCGCGCCGAAGTGACGGCAACCGAGCTCATGAGCCTGAAACCGGGCACCCTGGCGCAGGTGAAGGCGGCCAACGGCAGCGTTTTGACGGGCAAGGTGCGCATGATCGCCCCTACCGTCGATCCGCAGACGCGTTCCGCCCTCGTGTACGTGGACCTGCCGGCCAGCGCCGGCAACAATGCGCCGTTCAAGGCCGGCATGTACGCCAGCGGCGAATTCGAACTGGGTAACTCGGGCGCGCTGACGGTGCCGCAGCAGGCGATCGCCGTGCGCGATGGCTTCAGCTATGTCTTCCGCCTGAATGCCGACCAGCGGGTCAGCCAGATCAAGGTGCAGGCCGGACGGCGCCTGAGCGACCGCATCGAGATTTTAGGCGGCATCACGGCCGACACCACCATCGTCGTCAGCGGCGCAGGCTTCCTCAATGACGGCGACCTGGTACGCAATGTTCAAAACCCGGTAGCAACCCCGGTAGCAGCAGCCAAGCCGGCCGCAGCGAAAAAGTAAGGAGAGGCCATGAATTTTTCCTCCCTCTCGATCAAGAATCCGATCCCGGCCATCATGCTGTTCGCGCTGCTGACCCTGGCCGGTCTGCTGGCTTACAAGGCCAATCCGGTGCAGGATTTCCCCGACATCGAACTGCCCATCGTCACCGTCAGCGCGGTGCTGCCAGGCGCCGCGCCGGCCCAACTGGAAACGGAAGTGGCGCGCAAGATCGAAGACTCCGTCGCCACCCTGCAAGGCGTGAAAAACATCTACACCAAGGTGCTCGATGGCGTCGTCACGGTCACCGTCGAATTCATCCTGGAAAAGCAGATCGCCGAAGCCGTCAACGATGTGCGCGATGCCGTCGCGCGGGTCAAGGCGGACATGCCGGCCGAGCTGCGCGACCCCACCGTCACCAAGGCGTCCACGGCCGGGCGCGTGGTGCTGACCTTTATCGCCACGGCGAAGCCGGGCGTCGACAACCCGCTCGACTCTCCCGACCTGTCCTGGTTCGTCGACAACACGGTGGCCAAGCGCCTCCTGACCGTGCCCGGCGTGGGCGCCGTCACCCGCGTGGGCGGCGTCTACCGCGAGATCCAGGTGGAACTCGACGAAGCGCGCATGGCGGCATTGAAAGTCTCCGCCCTCGACGTCTCGCGCCAGTTGCGCCTGGTGCAGCGCGAAGCGCCTGGCGGCCGGGGCGACATCAGCGGCGCCGAGCAATCGGTGCGCACCATCGCCACCGTGAAAACGGCCGATGAACTGTCGCGCGTGGAAGTGCCGCTGCCGGACGGCCGCCATGTGCGCCTGGACCAGGTGGCCACCGTGCGCGACACGGTCGCCGAACCGCGCGCGCTGGCCGAGCAGGATGGCAAGACGGTCGTCGCCTTTGAGGTGTTCCGCACCAAGGGCGCCAGCGAAGTGGCCGTCGCCAAGGGCGCGCGCGACGCCATCGCCGACCTGCAGAAGGAAAACCCCAACGTGGTGCTGCAGCAGTCGATCGACAATGCCTTCCCCGTCGAGGAAAACTTCGACGGCTCGATGGAGCTGCTGTACGAAGGCGCGCTGCTGGCCGTGCTGGTGGTATGGTGGTTCCTGCGCGACTGGCGCGCCACCCTGGTCGCCGCCGCCGCCCTGCCCCTGTCCGTGATGCCGGCTTTCCTCGGCATCTACTGGTTCGGCTACACGCTCAATACCGTCACCCTGCTGTCGCTGGCCCTGGTCGTCGGCGTGCTGGTCGACGACGCCATCGTGGAAATCGAAAACATCGAGCGCCATCTGCGCATGGGCAAGTCGCCCATGGAAGCGGCCATGGAAGCGGCCGACGAAATCGGCATGGCGGTGATCGCCACCACCTTCGCGCTGGTGGCCGTGTTCCTGCCGACGGCCTTCATGAGCGGCATTCCCGGCCTGTTCTTCAAGCAGTTCGGCTGGACGGCCGTGCTGGCCGTGCTGGCATCCTTGGTGGTGGCGCGCCTGCTCACGCCGATGATGGCAGCCTACATATTGAAACCGCTGCCGCACAAGGAAGAGCAGGATGGCTGGCTGATGACGCGCTATCTGAAGGTCATGCGCTGGTGCCTGAACCACCGCGGCATCACGGCCATCGCCGCGGCCCTGTTCTTTGTCGGCGCCATCGCGCTCGTGCCGCTGCTGCCGACCGGTTTCGTGCCGGCCGCCGACCGCGCGCAGACGCAGATCAACCTGGAACTGCCGCCCGGTTCCACCCTGGGTGAAACGCAGGCCGTGGCAGCCCTGGCGCGCGATGCGGCCATGCGCACGCCAGGCATCCAGGGCGTCTTCAGTTCGATAGGCGGCGGCTCCAGCGGTGACGCCTTCGCCCCCGGCGCGGCGGCCGAAGCGCGCCGCGCCGTGCTGACCCTGACCACCGTGCACCGCACGGAGCGCAAGGAATCGATGGCGGACCTGGAAACGCAGCTGCGCCACAAGCTCGATACGATCCCCGGCGCCCGCTTCACGGTGGGGCCGCCCGACACGGGCGTCAAGATGCAGCTGGTGCTGCGCTCGGAAGACCCGGTGGCGCTGATGGCGGCGGCGCAAAAGGTCGAGCGCGAACTGCGCGGCCTGAAAGGCATCGGCAACGTCAATTCCAGCGCCTCGCTGGTGCGCCCGGAAATCATCGTGCGTCCCGATTTCGCCAAGGCGGCGGACCTGGGCGTGACGGCCGCAGCCATCGGCGAGACCGTGCGCGTGGCCACGGCCGGCGACTACGACACGGACCTGACGAAAATGAACCTGCCGGAGCGGCAAGTGCCGATCCGCGTCAAGCTGCCCAACAGCGTGCGCGCCGACCTGGCCGCCATCGAGCGCCTGACGGTGCCCGGCAAGAATGGCCCCGTGCGCCTCGCGAACGTGGCCAGCGTCACGATGGAAAGCGGCCCGGCGCAGATCGACCGCTTGAACCGCAGCCGCAACGTGACCCTCGACGTGGAACTCGGTTCGCGCACCCTCGGTGAATTGAACGTGGAAGCGCGCGCGCTGCCATCGATGAAGAATTTGCCGCCATCCGTGAAGATCGCCGAACTGGGCGACGCGCAGGAGATGGCCTCGCTGTTCGCCAGCTTCGGCCTGGCCATGCTGATCGGCGTGCTGTGCATCTACTGCGTGCTGGTATTGCTGTTCAAGGACTTCATGCAGCCGGTGACCATCCTGGCGGCGCTGCCGCTGTCGATCGGCGGCGCCTTCGTGGCGCTGCTGATCACGGGCAGCGCCCTGTCGATGCCATCGATGATCGGCCTGATCATGCTGATGGGGATCGTCACCAAGAACTCGATCCTGCTGGTCGACTATGCGATCCTGGCGCGCCAGGCCGGCATGAACCGCTTCGATGCGCTGGTCGATGCCTGCCACAAGCGCAGCCGCCCCATCCTGATGACGACGATTGCCATGGGCGCCGGCATGATGCCGCTGGCGCTGGGCTGGGGCGCCGACCCCAGCTTCCGTTCGCCGATGGCCATTACCGTGATCGGCGGCCTGATCACGTCGACCCTATTGAGCCTGCTGGTGGTGCCGGCCGTGTTCACCTACATCGACGACCTGGAGCACCTGCTCAAGCGCGGCATGGCCAGACTGCGCCGCCAGAAGGCGCCGCTGCGGCGCGATGACAAGGTGGCGCTGGAAAAATAGGCGTCGCCATTGTTTGCAAAATCGCCCCTCGCGGGCAAGGAAGCGAAGGACCGGCCGCCAGGCCGCGCTCCCTCGCTTCCATCTATCTGGCATACTGCGCCCATTCTCCATGAACGCAATCTGCCCTGCCTATGAATTACCGCACCCCGCTCGTCCTGCTACTGGTATCCGCGCTGCTCGGCGCCTGCTCGGAAAAGACCGCTCCCGCCAGCGCCGACCTGGCCGCTGACGTGGTAAGCGATGTCCCCGCAGCCGCTGCCGCTGACGATGCCGCATCGGCCGAACACGTGCCGCCGCCGGCCGCCACCGCCCCCAGGACGGAAGCGATGAACACGCCGCAGGCGCGCGAGCGTGAAGTGGGCATGATGCGCGCCATCTTCGGCAAAGACTACCGCAGCGACAGCGAGGATGCGCTGGCCGACCTGCCCGATCCTGACAACCATGTCGACAAACTCAGTTACGTGGTCAGTGCCGTCAGCCACAAACTCCTGCCCGATGGCCGCGCCATCCTGGTGGCGAATGCGGAAACGGCCAACATGGAAGGCACGGCGGAATCGGCACATGCCTCGTCGGGACTGTTGAATGTGTTTTTCCTGGCGCCCAAGGGCCAGCCGGAAGACGGCCAGTGGCAAGTCGTGAAACGCCTGGAAAACATCGCCGCCCTCGGTTCATCGGGGCAGCTCGGTGAAGTCCACTGGGTCATGCTGGGCGCGAACAAGCCGGGACTGGCGATCCGCCATGGCTATACGGGCCAGGGCTATACCATCACGCAACTGGCCCTGTTTGAAATCGGCGATGGCAAGGTAACCGCGCTCGATGGCGGCATGGACCTGTACTCGGACAATATGGGCGCCTGCACGCCGGACATGGATGAATGCTGGATGGTCGAAGGCAAGTGGCGCTTCGCCCCCGCGCGCAATGGCGGCGCCTACGATGACTTGCTGATCGATTTCAAGGGCGCCTCCGAGAAGATCAAGCCCGGCGTCACGGTCAAGCCGGATGAAGATCCGCCGCGCATCGCCACGCCGCTGAACGGACACGCGCGCTATGCCTTCGATGGCAAGGGATATAAGTTAATTGAAGGGAAAAACACGGTGCCTGGCGTTTGACGGGGTCGGACCCGCCGGGTCGGACCCCACGCACGCCAGCTACCTGCGCGCCGCCTCCAGGCGCACCAGCAGCGGCGCATACATGGCACGCGTATGGCTGCTCCAGCGGGCCATGGCGCTGTCGATATCGAGCAACAGGCGTTCCGACAACACCTTGTCGCCCTGCTGCAGCGCCCAGATCGCGCACTCGGCGCGGCACTCGAAACTGTTGTAGCGCGTCAGCGCATCGTCGAATTCCGCCTTCGCTTCCACCTGGCGCCCGCTTTGCGCCAGCGCGCGCGCCGTCAGCAGGGACACCATCTCGGGACGGAAATGGATATCCGTGCGGCGGATGAATTCCAGGTGCGTCAAGGCCTCGGCGCCCCGTTCGCATTCCAGATAGGCGCGCGCCGCGCCCAGGCGAATTTCCAGGTCCGATGAAAACGCTCCCCGCAGGCAGGCTTCATAGGTCGATGCCGCTTCCTGCGCGTCGCCCGCTTCGAGCAGCGCGCTGGCCAGGCGCATCTGGTTTTGCGCCGTCGGCGTGTACTCGAAAGCGGCTCTCGCCTCGCGCAGTTCGCGGTTCGGATCGAGCACTTGCACGGCCACCGAAGCGACCTTGCGCGCGCCTTGCGGCAGGCGCGAATTGGGCAGGTAGATGGCGAAGAAATACACCACGCTGCCCAGCAGCGGGAACATGAATAAAATGAGCAGCCAGTACAGCTGCTGCCCGTTGCGCACCACGTGAACCGCAAAAAATACCGCGATCAGGATGTGGATGCCTATGCCAAAAATCGTCATGCTGCGACCTCGTTCGTGACGGGAGCAGCTGGCACCATGCCGCCGCTTTCCCCGGTCAGAATATTACACTGGCCACGGCAAACGACCGCGCCGTGCACGCGCGCCTATTCCGTCTTGGCGGACCAGCCGCCGCCCATGGCCCGGTACAGGTCGACCGAGGCGACAAGGACGCGCGTCTTCAGTTGCAGCAGCCCCACGTCGGCGCTGTACAGGGTGCGCTGGGCGTCGAGTTCTTCCAGATACGAGGCGTAGCCATTGCGGTAGCGGTTGTGCGCGATGCGCAGGGTATCGGCCGCGGTGGCGCGGCGCGCCTCGTTTTCCACTGCTTGCTGCCGCAGGCGGTAGATGGCGCCCAGGCTGTTCTCCGTTTCGGCGAAGGCGTTGCGCACCACGTTTTCATACGCGTACACGAGCTGGTCGCGCTGCGCACCGGCCACATCCGTCTGCGCCTGCACCCTGCCGCCATCGAACAGGGGACCGGCCGCCAGCGCCGTCAGCCGCCACAGGGCGGTGGGCGCATGCAGGAAATCGGTGAGGGTTGTGGCTTGCCCGCCGCCAACGGCCGTCAGCTTGAACGAGGGCAGCAGCTGGTCGCGCGTGGCGGCCAGGCTGGCGTTGGCTGCCGCCAGGTTGTGTTCCGCGCGCGCGATGTCGGGCCGCCGGCGCAGCAATTCGGAAGGCAGGCCGGCAGGCACGCCAGGCGCCGCCAGCTCGGCCAGCGGCAAGCCGCGCGCGATGGGACCGGGATTGCCGCCGACGAGGACGGCCAGCGCGTTTTCCTGCTCGAAGATCTGACGCTGCAGCTGCGGCACCTGCTCGGCCGCCGCATGGTATTCCGATTGCGCCTGCAGCCATTCCAGGCGCGAACTGTAGCCCACCTCGAACTGCTTGCGCGCCAGCTCGCGCGACTGTTCGCGCAGCTGCAGCGTCGATTGCGTCAGCGCCAGCTGCGCGTCGAGGCCCCGCAAGTTCAGGTAGCTCGTCGCCACGCTGGCGGCGATCGACAGGGCTGCCGCATCGAGGCTGGCCTGCTCGGCGCGGTAGCTCTCGCCCGCTGCATCGCTCAAATTGGCCAGCCGGCCCCACACATCGATTTCATAGCTGGCCTGCAGTTCGGCCTGGAAGACGTTCGTCACATACGGCTTGCCGCTGGACGCCAGGGTGCGCGTGCGCGTCGGCGAGCCATCGAAGGCCAGGCTGGGCGCGCGGTTCGCATCGGCCTGCGCCAGGCGCGCGCGGTATTCCTGCACGCGGGCGCGCGCCACGCGCAGGTCGCCATTGCGCGCCAGCGCCTCGCCCACCAGATCGCTCAAGACCGGATCGCCGAACGTCTGCCACCACAGCTGTTCCACCTGTGTGCCATGCGCGGACGCTGCGGCGCCCTCGCCTTGCGCGCGCCAGCCGGACGGCAGTTGCAGGGCCGATGCGGGCTGCGGTGGCGCGTTGGCGGCGCAGCCCGCCAGCGCCAGCACGCCGGCAATCAGCAGGAGGCGGCGCTTCATGGCTTGGCCTTCGCGGTCGCCTTTTTCGGTGCAGGCGGTGGCGCGGGATTGTCCGCCGAGTCGTTCAGCACGGCCGACGTGTCGACGCTGACCACCACCGACATGCCCGGCACCAGGCGGCGCGCATTCGCCTGGCCCGCATCGATGCGGATGCGCACGGGAATGCGCTGGGCGATTTTGAGGTAGTTGCCCGTCGCATTATCGGCCGGCAGCACGGAAAACTCGGAGCCGGTGGCCGGCGAGATCCGTTCCACCTGGCCCGTCAGCACGGCGCCATCGAGCGCGTCGACGTGGAAGGTGGCGCTCTGCCCTTCCTGCACGCCATTCATCTGCGTTTCCTTGAAATTGGCAATCACCCACATCTGGCGCGGCACCAGCGCCATCAGCTGCGCGCCGGAGTTCACATACGCGCCCTGGCGCACCGTCACCTGGCCCAGCTGGCCGTCGGATGGCGCCACGATGCGCGTGTTATCGAGGTCGATCTTCGCCGCCTTGACGGCCGCCTGCGCATTCGCCACGGCCGCTTCCAGCGCCTGCTTGTTGACCACCACACTGTGCACGCTTTGCTGGGCGATGTCGAGATTGGCGCGCGCCTGCGCCAGCGCCGCCGCCATCTGCGCCTGCGCGGCGCGCGACTGGTCGTGTTCGCGCTGCGACAGGGAACCGTCTGCCACCAGCTGCTCCACGCGATTCAGATCGGCGCTGGCCTTGCGCGCCTGCGCTTCCGCATTCGCCATCACGGCCTCGCTGACGGAAATGCCCGCCTGCGCGCTGGCCTTTTGCTGCGCCCAGTTCGACAGCGCCGCCTGCTGCGCGGCCAGCTGGGCCTGCGCCTGTTCGTAGCGCTGCTGGTAGATGCGGTCGTCGATGCGCACCAGCAGCTGGCCTTCCTTGACGTCCATGAAGTCCTGCACCGTCACTTCCACCACATAGCCCGACAGCTGCGTGCCGATGATGGTCACCTGGCCCCGCACGGTGGCGTTTTCCGTCGTCACGATGGGGCTGGTGAACGGCGGCAGCCGCCACGCATACAGCACGATCAGCACGCCCACCAGGGCCACGGCGGCAAAGGCCAGCGCGGACAGCCACTGGTGACGCCGGTCCGGCTGCGGCGGCGTGCTGCTTGCCGCAGGCGCCGGGACAGGTGGCGTAGCGGGTGCTGGTGTTGGTACTGGCGGCGTGGTGTTATTTTCTGTCATTGCTCGGTTCCGAATTGGTAATGGGGACGATGGCCATGGCCGTCTGCGCATCGCGCACGGGGCCGACCAGGCGACGCGCGCCGGTGGTGATGCGGGTCCAGGACTGGCTGACCAGCATCCAGATCAGGGTGGCGATGGCGACGCCGGCGATCATCAAAAAAACATCGTTATAGGCCAGCACATTGGCTTCGCGCGTGGCGATGGCGCCCAGGCGCGCCACGCCCTGGGCGCTGCGCAAGGCAGGGTCCGTAAGCACGCCGCCATAGCTTGCGGCTCCGGACTGCACGCGCGCGGCCACTTGCGGGTCAAGCATGGTGAGGTGCTCGACCAGGTAGCTGGAATGGTATTTTTCACGCGCCGTCTGGATGGTGCCGACGATGGCAGCACCAAGCAGGCCGCCCAGGTTCTGCGTCATGGTAAACATCACGGAAAAACTCACCAGGTTGCGCGGTTCGGCGATGACGGCGCCCATGCCGGCCACCATGGTGGGACCGAGGAAATACGTGCCGCCAAAGGCCAGCAGGAACTGGCTGACATACATGTTGACGGGGCGCGTCTGGCTGGTGGCATGCGCGTCGATCAGGGCGCCTGCAGCGATCAGCAGCAGCGCGAACATCAGCGAGCGGTTCAACGTCGCCGGATTGATCGTCAGCGCGCTGACCACCAGGCCCGCCACGCTGCCCAGGAGCACGACGACGAACAGGTTTTGCATCTGGTCCGTGTTCAAGCCCAGCGCCTGCAGGAAGCCGACGGCGCCCGTCGATTCGGACAGCACGATACGAAACAGCAGCACGGATAAAAACAGCTTGGCGATCTTGCCCGTGGTGAGCCAGCGCGTGTTGAGCAGCGGGCGCGCGCGGTTATGCTCGATGGCCAGCGAGGCGGCGATCAGCACGATCGAGCATGCCAGGCACACGCCCACCCACTCGGATTCCATCCACCACGCCGTGCGCCCCTGCGCCAGAACGGCGCACAGCAGGGCCACGCCGGGCGCGAACAGGATGAAGGTGAGGAAATCGAGCGGCTCGAACGTCTGCACCCTGTCGCCGGGCGGCAGTTTCAGGGCCAGCACGCAGCCCAGCGCCAGCAGGGCCAGTCCCAGTTCGAACAGGTACAGGCCATGCCATTCGCCGATCTGCAGCAGTTCGGAAGTGAAGATGCGCGCCAGGGGCAGCGCCAGCTGGGCAAAACCGAGGCCCAGCACCACGCCCTTCAGGCGGTGCCGCGCGGGAAACGCCTGCAGGGTGTAGTACAGCCCCAGCACGCCCAGCGCGCCGCCCACCATGCCATGTGCGGCGCGCACGGCGATCGCGGACGGCAAGGTATTCGCATACAAGTGGGCGAAGGTGACGAGCGCATACAGCACCAGGAACGCTTCCGTAAACAGGCGCAGGCCGAACTGCTGGCGGAACTTCACCAGCAGCAGATTCATGGAAACGATGGTCATCACGTAGGCCGCCGGCAGCCACTGCATCTGGTAGGCATAGGCAGCCAGCGAACCTTGCAGGTTCAGCAAATTGGCCGTCACCAGGCCGTTGCCCAGCCCCCCCGTCAGCGCGACGATCAGGCCGACGATGAAATACGCGACACGCTTGGGCGTCGAATGTTCGGGCATCGATGGCGACCCGGGCAAGGTCGGGCGTTCGCCCGGCCCCCAGGTGCGAGGTGTGTACTTGTCCATGCAGTAATCGCGATCCGGTTTGCTGAAGCCGTTCCTTGCTGCTGTTCTGCTTCCTTCAAGCAAATAGTTGCAAATGAACAGTTCTAGTCAGCAGCATATCACCGCAGGACGTTTTTATTGTTTACATTGTTGCATGGCGTTGCGCATGCCGCTCAAACAGCGTATGCAACGGGGCCGGCGGATCCGGCCCCCATGCTGATGCCGCCACTCACACCCTCGGCGGATCCGTCTCGCGCGCAAACGCCCGGTGCGCGGCCAGCGCCTTTTTAAAGGCCGCCACGGCTTTCACCACGTCGCCGGAAGGCGCGACGATGATGGCGGGATCCGGCTTGCCATCGGGCAGGGTCACCGGTACGCCAGCCTTGTCCAGCAAGTCCTTGCCGGCGCCGCTGGCCAGCATCGGCTTGCAGTGGCGGTATTGCAGGCGCAGGAAGTCGAGCGCATTGGCGTCGCTGCCCAGCTGCTGCACGGCGCCCTGGCCGTCGGGAAGCACCACGGCGTCGAACAGCACGGACGGTCCCGCCTCGAGCGAGATTTCCACGTCGAGCGGCGCGCCGCCGCTGGTGTCGACTTTGCCCAGGTGGCTGCCCACCAGGCGCGGCACGGCGCCATCGGCCAGCAGCGAGGCATAGATATTGCGCACTTGCGCGCCATCGCTGCCCGGCCCCACCAGGATGGCCACGCGCAAGGTATGGATACCCGTCTTGCCGGGGCGGAAAAAGAGCGACAGGGCTGGCGATGGCGGATATGCCGGCAGCGGCTCCAGGGAGGCGCGCGGCATGACGGGCGGCAGCGCCAGGCCCAGGCCATCGGCCAGGCGCTGCGCCAGGGTCTCGTCGACATTGCGCAGCATGGCGACGATGCGCTGGCGGATCGCCACCGTCTGCACCTTGCTCAGCTCAAAGCGGAACGCATGCACGATATGGTCTTGTTCCACCGGCGTCTGGCTGATCCAGAACAGGCGCGCCTGGCCATAATGCTCGGCGAATTTCTCGGGCTTGCCGCGCACCTTGTCGCCTTCGGCGGAAGCGGGAAAACTGTTGAAACCCTTCGCGCCCGCCTGGAACGGGCAGCCGCCCGCCAGCGAGTTCGGCTCGTACGCGACCCGGCCCCGGTTGATGGCCTGGCGGTGGATGCCGTCGCGCTGGTTGTTGTGCACGGGCGCCAGCGGCGCATTGATGGGGATTTCATGGAAGTTGGCGCCGCCCAGGCGCGTCAGCTGGGTATCGACATAGGAATGGATGCGTCCCTGCAGCAGCGGGTCGTTGGAGAAATCGATGCCGGGCACGATGTGCGCCGTGCAGAACGCCACCTGCTCCGTCTCGGCGAAAAAATTGTCCGGGTTGCGGTTCAAGACCATTTTTCCGACGGGGACAAGAGGGACTAGTTCTTCGGGAATCAGCTTGGTCGGGTCGAGCACGTCGAAGGGGAACGCTTCCGCCTGCGCTTCCGTGAACACCTGGAAGGACAACTCGTATTCGGGATACTCGCCGCACTCGATGGCTTCCCACAGGTCGCGCCGGTGGAAGTCGGAATCGGCGCCGCTGATCTTGACGGCTTCGTCCCACACGAGCGAGTGCGTGCCGGCCATGGGCGACCAGTGGAATTTGCAGAACACGGACTGCCCCTTGGCATTCACGAGGCGGAAGGTATGCACGCCGAAGCCCTGCATCATCCGGTAACTGCGCGGGATGGCGCGGTCCGACATGGCCCACATCAGCATGTGCGTGATTTCCGGCGACAGCGAGGCGAAATCCCAGAAGGTGTCGTGCGCGCTGGCCGCCTGCGGCATGCCATTGTGCGGTTCGGGCTTGACCGCATGCACGAGGTCGGGGAATTTCATCGCATCCTGGATGAAGAAGACGGGGATGTTATTGCCGACCAAATCCCAGTTGCCTTCGTCCGTATAGAACTTCACGGCAAAGCCGCGCACGTCGCGCGCCGTATCGGTCGAACCGCGTTCGCCGGCCACCGTGGAAAAGCGCACGAAGACGGGCGTGCGCTTGCCCGCCTTGGCGAACAGCCTGGCGCGCGTATGCTTGCTTTGCTCCTTGTAGCATTCGAAGTAACCGTGGGCGGCCGAACCGCGCGCATGCACGACGCGCTCGGGGATGCGCTCATGGTCGAAATGCGTGAGCTTTTCACGCAGGATGAAATCTTCCATCAGGGTGGGGCCGCGCAAGCCCGCCTTCAGCGAGTTCTGGTTGTCACCCACGGGCACGCCCTGGTTGGTCGTCAGCACGCAGCCGCTATCGTCGCTACGGGCGCCATCAAGCGAGCTATTCAGCGCATTCTCGCCCAGCGCGGGCTGGCCGTCACCCGTCTTCGGAGAAGATAGCGTTTCGCCCGTGGTGCTGGCCGTGGCCAGCGCTTCGCCGGTCGCCACATGCACGCCTTCGACCGGCGTGCGCGCCGCCTCGCCATACTGGCCATCCTCCTTGGGATTGACGGCCATGGCGGCGGCCAGCTGCTGGCCGGCGGCCGTCTTTTGCAGCAGCGCGCGGGCCACGTCGCTGTCCGCGCCCAGGCTGTGCGGCGCATTGCTGTCGGATGGGCCGGACATGCTGCTCAATACGGAACCCGCACCGTCCGTGGACGGCGTTTTCTTGTTGCTAGCCATTACATCTCCTGTGAGTAATTTGCCCCGGGAAGTAACGCTACAACTCCCTCATTCAGCGCACGAACAGGGCAATCAAAATAATGATGGGAATAGGTATGCCGATCAACCACAACAAAATGGAGCGCATCATCACTCTCCTTTACCGCTTGCTGCTACCTTGTGCGCGTGGGCGCTGGCACGGCCCGCAATGAAGGCAGACCGGGCCAGCGCCCACGACAACGACCTTGCCTGGCTGCGTACAGTTACTTACGCGAACCCAGCAGTTTCGACAGGCCATAACCGGCTGCCGCCGCAATCAGCAAGGACACGGCCGGACGCTCGCGCACATAATCGCGGCCCGTCTCGCCAGCACGCTGGCAGGCGGCGCCCAATTGCTTGCCGCGCGCCATCAAGGTTTCGGAAGCCTTGTTGACGGTGTCGCTGACCTGGCCGATGCGGTCGCCCACCTGGTCCACGCCGTCATGGGCACGCGTGGCCACCTTGTCGGCCAGAGGCTGGGCCTGGCTTGCCACCTTGTCGATGGTGCGGTGCAAATCCTGGCGGGTATCCTGGACAGTGCCGTTCAAATCGGAGCTGGTTTTTTCAATCGCGTTCATGATGGTTTCCTTTAATAGTGAATAATTTCAACCATGCTCGATGCCGTGACCGAATCATGATTCTCCTCGCTTCGGGGAAAAAGAAGCGGCTAAACGCTGCCGGGCTGAGCCATATCAAACAGTGGATCAGCAGCAAGCTGTTAGCACCACCTTAACCGCGCCTGCGTCGCGCCACCGTGCGTTGCCACACCTTGAGGCGCAGACTTAAATTCCTATTGGAAATAGCAATCGCCGCCGGCCTGGCGGGACGGGCGGGCAAACCATCCGTCATGCATCGTCCTGAAGATACAGCCCGCCCGCATAAATGTATGGATTTTTTCAAGGCTTAAGCCCATAATTACGAGAAGCAATACCCATACATAAAACAAAATGCCCCAATCCAAATCCATACAAGAAGAAAGCCAGGCCAGCGCGTGGATCACGCCGTTCGTGCAGCACGGCGGCCCGCGCTACCTGCAGATCGCCGACATGCTCGAGCGCGCGTTGTCCGACGGCAGCCTGCGCCCGGGTGACCGATTGCCGCCGCAGCGCCGCCTGGCCGCCCTGTACCAGGTCGACCTGACGACGGTAACGCGCGCCTACGACGAAGCCAAGCGCCGCAACCTGCTGGAGGGACATGGCGCGCGCGGCACCTATGTGGCGGCGCCGAAAGTGGAATTGACGCAGATGCTGGACCTGAGCATGAACATCCCGCCGCCGCCCGTGGGCGTGGATTTCGGCGACTTGCTGAAACAGGGCGTGGCGCAAGTGCTGATGCGCACGGACAGCGATCTGTTGATGAGTTATCACCTGGGCGGCGGCGGCAAGGCCGACCGCGCGGCGGGCGCCGTCTGGCTCGCGCCCATGTTCGGCGATGTCGATGCGGAACATGTGGTGGCCTGTCCCGGCGCGCAGGCGGCGCTGGCGGCGCTGATCTTGACTCTCAGCCGGCCCGGCGACAGCATCCTGACGGAAAGCGCCGTGTACCCGGGCCTGCGCCTGGCGGCGAGCCAGCTGAACCGCAAGGCCATCGTCGTGGAAACGGATGCCGACGGCATGCTGCCCGAAGCGCTGGAAAAGGCTTGCCGCAAGCACCAGGCGCGCCTCGTGTATTTGAACCCGACCCTGCAAAACCCGACAGCGCACACCATGCCGGCCGCGCGCCGCCTGGCCATCACGGAGGTGGTGCAGCGCTGCGGCATGCACATCATCGAAGATGACCCGTACTGGCTGCTGGCGTCCGACGCACCGCCCCCGCTGGCCCATTACGCGCCCGCCCACGTGTCGTATATCGCCACCCTGTCGAAATGCCTGGCGCCGGGCCTGCGCATGGCCTACACCTTGATCGCCGAGGTGCAGCTACGCGAACGCTTCCTGCAGGCCATGCGCTCGTTTTCCCTGATGGCCACGCCCCTGACGACGGCGCTGACGACGCAATGGATACACGACGGCTCCGCGCACGCGCTGCTGGCCGGCATACGCAGCGAAGCGGACGCGCGCCAGGACGTCATCCGCACGATTTTGACGGGCACCAGCCAGCCGCACAGCAACGGCATCCACGTATGGTATTCACTGCCCAGCTACTGGACCTCGCGCGAACTGGCCGCCACGGCCCGCGCCCAGGGCGTGGCCGTCACGGCCTCGGACGCCTTCTACGACAACCGCCCGCCGAACGCCATCCGCATTTCGCTGGGCAGCATCCGCGACCGCGCGCGGCTGGCCAACGCATTAAAGAAATTATCACTGCTGCTGGCGCACAAGCCGGCGCTGCCCCGGGAGTTCGTCATCTAACGGCGCAGCCGCGCATCGAGCGAATAACGTCCCGCGCCACTGATGGCAATCGTGCCAAAGACGATGATCAGCAGCCAGCCGAACTGGCCATCGGCGATGCTCCAGTCCGGGTGCACAAGCAGCATCGACACGCCCAGCAGGAACAGCAATGGCAGGCAGGCCAGGCGCGTCAGCAAGCCGGCGGCGACCAGCAGCGGGCAGAGGATTTCCGCGAACAGGGCGCAGTACAGGGTGACGGCGCGCCCCAGGTGCAGCGGGTCGTCGATATGCGCCAGTTCATCGGAGAAGTGCAGCAGTTTGGGCAAACCGTGCACGTGCAGCACCAGCAGCGCGGCCGTCACGCGCGCAAACAGCAAGCCCGCATCGGGCAAGAAGGGGCCGGCCAGTGCCGCCATCCAGTGTTTCTTCATGATTACTCCAGTGGGAAAGCCAGGCGACGCGGCGCGCCGCTGCCAGCCATCATAGGCAGGCGGGCACCTGGGCGCGACTGGTCTTTTGGCAGAGGCGCCGGCGCGCGCGAAGGCCTAGACTGGCCGATGCCATTGCTGGCTCAGGCCGTAACTGGTCCCTCCCCCATCCCCGAAGGAAATGCATCATGTCGAAGAAAATCGAAGCCGAAGAAGTCACATCCCGCCGCAAGCTGCTCGTCAGCGTCGCCGGTGTCGCCGCCGGCGCGGGCCTGCTGGCCGCCGGTGGCGCCAGCGCCGCCGCCAAGCCAGCCGCCAGCACTGCAGTGGCACCGGGCAAGCTCACCGTCAACAGCGTCACCGTCAAGGACGGCACCGTCATCCACTTCAAGGACTGGGGCAGCGGCACGCCCGTCGTCTTCAGCCACGGCTGGCCATTGCAGGGCGACGCCTGGGAAGACCAGATGATGTTCCTGGCCAGCCACGGCTACCGCGTGATCGCGCACGACCGCCGCGGCCACGGCCTGTCCAGCCAGCCATGGCAGGGCAATGACATGGATACCTACGCCGACGACCTGGCCACCCTGCTCGACGCGCTCGACATCAAGGGCGCGACCCTGGTCGGCCATTCGACGGGCGGCGGCGAAGTGGCGCGCTATATCGGCCGCCATGGCGAAAAGCGCGTGGCCAAGGCCGTGCTGGTGGGCGCCGTGCCGCCGCAGATGGTCAAGTCGGAGACGAATCCCGGCGGCTTGCCGATGTCCGTCTTCGACGGCATCCGCGCCGGCGTGCTGGCCGACCGTTCGCAATTCTTCAAGGACCTGACGGTGCCGTTCTTCGGCGCCAACCGTCCCGGCAACAAGGTGTCGCAAGGCATGCGTGACACGTTCTGGCTGCAGGGCATGCAATGCGGCATCAAGAACGCCTACGATTGCATCAAGCAGTTTTCCGAGACGGACTTCACGGCCGACCTGAAGAAAATCTCCGTGCCCACCCTGGTGGTGCACGGCGGCGACGACCAGATCGTGCCGATCGACGCTTCCGGCAAGGCTGCGGCCAAGCTCATCAAGAACGCCAGGCTGGTCATCTATGAAGGCGCGCCGCACGGCTTGCCGGCCACCCACAAGGACCGCCTGAACGAAGACTTGCTGGCCTTTATCAAGTCCTGACCGTTCTGCGCTTCCCGCACCGCCGGCCCGCCCGGCGGTGCTACTCTTCCCCGCCGCGCAAAAAAAACCGCCCGCCTCCCCCATTCGTATAACTGCCTTGCCTGATGCGCCGTGCATACTTGTTGCAGCGCGGCATACGCCGCAGCGAACGACAGGAGTTCCGCGATGGCCAGCATGCATTATTTCCCTCAGAAGCAAGACCTCGGCCCGGCGCAGGCGCAGCGCATGGGCAGCATGGACGGTATGGGCGAATTTGCCGCATCGGTCGCGCACGAGGTGCGCCAGCCGCTGGCGGCCATCGCGCTCAATGCCGATGCCGCCTTGCGCTGGCTCGATCACGATCCGCCCCGCCTCGACGAGGCGCGCGCGGCTCTGGCCCTGGTCGCCAGTGCCGGCAGCCATGCCAGCGCCGTGCTGCGCAGCGTGCATGGCCTGGCCTGCAATTCGCCGGACAGCCACGGTCATTTTGTGGCCGACGACGCCGTGCAAGACCTGCTGCCGCTGTTGCGCGCGCCACTGCAACGCCACGCCATCCATCTGGAAACGCAGCTGGCGCCGGGCCGCCCGCTGCTGCATGCCGACCCGGTGCAATTCCGGCAAGTCATCCTGAACCTGCTGATGAACGCCATCGAGGCTCTGCGCGACACCGGCGGCCGGCCGCGCACGGTGCTGCTGTCTTCGCGCCTGGATGGCAGCGTGCAGCACTTCAGCATTGCCGACAATGGCGCCGGCATCGCGCCGCAGGCGGCCGGCCGCCTGTACCACGCCCTGTATTCCAGCAAACCGGACGGCATGGGCATGGGCCTGGCCATCTGCCGCCGCATCCTCGACGCGCATGGCGGCCGCCTGTGGCATGCGCCCGGCGCGCCCCACGGCAGCGTTTTCCACTTCACCCTGCCAATGCCATGAGCACAGCCATGCACACGACCATGCCCCCGGCCGATCCGCCGATTACCCTGCTGATCGCCGACGACCACCCGCTGATCCTGGCCGGCCTGGCCTCGCTGATCGCGTCACTGCCTGGCTTACTCCTGCTGGGCCAGGCCGGCACGGGCAGCGCCGCCGTGGAACTGTACCGGCAACTGCGGCCCGACGTGGTGCTGATGGATTTGAACATGCCGGAAATGCATGGCGTCGAGGCGATCGAGCGCATCTGCGCCGACGACGCGCAAGCGAAGATCGTCATCCTCACCACCTACCAGGGCGAGGACAGCGTGCACCGGGCATTGCGCGCCGGCGCGCGCGGCTACCTGCTGAAGGATTCCGGCTTCCTGCAACTGACGCAGTGCATCCGCCAGGTGGCCGCCGGCAGGCACTACCTGCCGCCGGAACTGGCGGCGCAGCAGGCCGGCCGCATCGAGGCGAACCGCCTGTCGAAACGCGAGCACGACATCCTGCTGCACCTGTCAGCGGGCAAGAGCAACAAGATGATCGCGCGCAGCGCCGGCATCGAGGTGGGCACCGTCAAATTTCATGTGAATAATATTTTGACCAAGCTCAACGTATCAAGCCGCACCGAGGCGGCCACGGTGGCCGCCCGGCGCGGCTTGCTGGGCGCGTTCTAGCTGCAGGGAATATCAGGCGGCGCTGTCGTCCTTCTGCTGCGGCTCGGCCTTGGCCAATGTCGGCTTCGCTTCCACGCCGCTGATCTTCGGCACGCATTCGCTGCGCAGCCACGACACGGTGATGGCTTCTCCCGCCATCAGGCGCTTGACGCCGGGGACGATCTGTTCGCCGATCAGCATGCCCAGCAGGCCGATCAGGGCAATGGCGGGCGGCGCCGGCGAGCGCACCTGCAAGACGGCGTAGATAATGCCAACCAGCAAACCCACCGCCAGCGAAATCACATATAACTTCATGGCGCATTCCTTTCGATGAAAAAAAACGCCGCGCGCGGTCAGGCGCGCGGCGCATGGCATAGCCGCGTGGCGTTTACTTGGCCGGCACCGGCGCCAGGGTGGCGTGTTCGCCATGGATGCGCTGCGGCGCCTTGTGCACCATCGTGTAGGCGTAGTCGACGCCCATGCCGTAGGCGCCCGAATGTTCGCGCACGATGGCCATGACGGCGTCATAGGTTTCCTTGTGCGCCCAGTCGCGCTGCCATTCCAGCAGCACCTGCTGCCACGTCACGGGCACCACGCCAGCCTGGATCATGCGCTGCATGGCGTAATCGTGCGCTTCCTTCGAAGTGCCGCCGGAAGCGTCGGCCACCATGTAGATTTCGTAGTCGCCTTCGAGCATCGCGCACAGGGCGAAGCTGTTGTTGCACACTTCCGTCCACAGGCCTGAAACGACGACTTTCTTCTTGCCGTTGGCGGCCAGCGCATCGCGCACCTTCTGGTCATCCCACGAGTTCATCGAGCTGCGCTCGAGGATATCCTTGCCGGGGAAGACGTCCAGCAGTTCCGGATAGGTATGGCCGGAGAAGCTTTCCGTTTCGACGGTGGTGATGATGGTGGGGATGTTGAATACCTTGGCGGCCTTGGCCAGGCCCACGGTATTGTTTTTCAGCGCTTGCCGGTCCATCGACTGCACGCCGAACGCCATCTGCGGCTGCTGGTCGATGAAGATGATCTGGCAATTATCGGGGGTGAGGACTTCCAGTTTCGGATTGGTCATGATGTCATCCATGAAGAAAGGGTTGAGTGGGTACTGCCGTGCATCGTATGCCTGGCGGCGTGCCCGCACCACTATCTAAATATAGGCTGGCATGCAGGCTGCCTCCGGGAAATGCCCCCTGCAGGAGGGCAGGCGCTGCGGTAAAATACCTTTTGCTCACCATGCTCCGACGACTCTTGATCGATAACTCCTCTTTGCCAGGCAACATCATGCGCAGCGATACGGCGCCGATACGCGTCCTCATTGCCGACGACCACCAGTTACTGCTCGACGGCATCGCGGCCCTGCTGCGCGCCTTCCCCGGCGTGGCGCTGGTGGGCCAGGCCACCGATGGCCAGCAGGCGGTGCAGCAGTTTGACGCGCTGCAGCCCGATGTCACGCTGATGGATTTGCAGATGCCGCGCATGAACGGCCTTGACGCCATCGGCGCCATCCGCGCACGCCATCCGCAGGCGCGCATCATCGTGCTGACCACCTACAAGGGCGACACGCAGGTGCTGCGCGCCATCCGCGCGGGCGCATGCGGCTATGTGCTGAAAAGCGCGCTGCGCCACGAATTGCTGGCGGCGATACAGAACGTGCACGCGGGGCGGCGCCACATCACGCCCGAGATCGAGGCGGAACTGGCGCTGTATGCCTGCAGCGACGTGCTGTCGAACCGCGAACTGGATGTGCTCAAGCAGGTTGCGCAAGGCAATTCCAACCGCGAGACGGGCGCCCTGCTGCAAATCAAGGAAGAAACCGTCAAGGCGCACATGAGCACCATCCTGGCCAAGCTGGGCGCCCGGGACCGCACGCACGCCGTCACCATCGCGCTACGGCGCGGCATCCTCGACGCCTGAACGGCGCCAGCGCTGCCACCAGCGGCGCAGCGGGCCGTGCGCCAGCGGCCAGGCGCGGTGCGCCGGCACCCGCAGGCGCCACTGCGTGCCGCCCCCATCGCGCCCGCCCACAGTCAGGCGCGCGCCAAGTTTCACCGCGCGCTCGCGCATGCCGGGCATGCCCCAGTGGCCGGGAATCTGCCCGTTCGCCGCGACCACCGGCGGCAAGCCCTGGCCATCATCGCGCACGAGCAGTTCGATGCCTCCGCACGCATAGCGCACCGCCACCTCGACCACCTGCGCGCGCGCATGCTGGAAGGCATTGCGCAGCGCTTCGCTGGCGATGCGGTAGATTTCATGCGCGGCACGCGCATGCAGCATGCGCGCCTCGCCTTCCTCCGCATAGCGGAACACGATGCCGTGCTGCGCCGCCAGACGCTCGCCTTCGCGCCGCAGGATGGCGCTCCAGCGCGCGCCCGCATCGTCGCCCGCGCGCAGGTCGTGCACATGGTCGCGTCCCTCGCCCAGCATGCGGTCGGCATCGTCAAGCGCGCGCAGCATGGCGGCGCGCGCGGGATCATCCTCGGCGATGGCCATGCTGGCATTGTGAAAGTGCAGGATCATCGCCTGCGTGCCCTGCAGCAAGGTATCGTGCAGCTCGCGCGCGATGCGTTCGCGCTCGGCCTGCTGCGCCTCCATCCGCGCCTGCAGGCGCGCGGCGTGCTGGCGCAGCCGCCAGCGGCAAACGCCGTATGCGGCCGCCAGTAGCGCCGCCACGCACAGGCTGCGGAACCACCAGGTCTGGTAGAAGGCGGGCAGCACGCGGAACGGCAGTTGCGCCACCGTGCTGGCCACGCCGTCGCCATTCGCCGCGATTACTTCGAAGCGGTAGGCGCCCGGCCCCAGGCCCGTGTACTGCGCCAGCCGCCGGCCGCCCGCCTGCTGCCACTGTGTATCGTAGCCGTCGAGCCGGTAGCGGAACTGCAAACGCTCCGGCGTGCCCAGACTGGCGGCGTTGTAATGGAATTGCACGTCGCGCGTGCCTGCCGCCAGCTGCAGGCCGGCGCTTGCGGGCGGATCGATGCGTCGGCCGTCGGCCAGCAGCGCGCCGATTTCCACGCGTGGCGCCGGCAAGGGAGCAAGCGTCTGGCGCGGATCGATCCAGAACGTCGCGCTCTGGCGCGAAAACCAGATCTTGCCATCGTCCGCTTCGGCAACCGAGCGGTTGTGCAGCATGCTGATGCTGCCGTTCAAGCCATCGACGGCGTCGTACGAGGTGGCGCGCATGGCATGGGCGGCGTCGCGCAGCGCCAGGTCCACTTCCGCGGCGGGAATGTGCGCGG
The DNA here is from genome assembly GCF_002735655.1 of Janthinobacterium sp. BJB446. Taxonomy (NCBI): domain Bacteria; kingdom Pseudomonadati; phylum Pseudomonadota; class Betaproteobacteria; order Burkholderiales; family Oxalobacteraceae; genus Janthinobacterium; species Janthinobacterium sp. BJB446. The sequence continues at coordinate 51,019 of NZ_PDZK01000002.1, forward strand.
CGCCGCTGCCGTGATTGAGCCACAGGCTGCCGTCGCGCGCGCGCAGCAGGCCCACCACGCCCTCGGTGGCGCTGGCCGGCTCGCTGCGCAGGGTGACGAAGCGGCCACCGCGCCACAGCGCCACGCCACGCTGCCCGCCCGCCCACACCTGCCCGTGGTATTCGATCAGCATGGGAATCTTGCCCAGGTCCAGGCCCTGCGCGGGACCGAAGGCGTGCAGCCGCCCCCGTTCCAGCATGGCGACGCTGCCATCGGCATACGATAGCCACAGGCGCCCGGCCGCGTCGGCCAGCAGCGCCAGCGGCACTTTCGCGCCGCCATCGGGCAGCAGCGGTTCGCGCCGCCATGCCCCGTCGCGATACTGGAAAACGCCGGCGCCGCTGAACACGCCCCAGATGCTGCCATCGGGCGCGAGCACGCCGGCGCGCATGCGCTTGACCGCGGCAGCGCCAGATGGATAGGCGATCGTGCGCAGTACGCGCCCATCCTCGCCGGCCAGCTGCTGCAGGCCGGCGCGGGCCGCCACCCACAGGCCGCCCGGCGATTCCAGGATGGCGCTGATGGGCCCCAGGCGCGGCGCGCGCAGCACCGTGCCGTCGGCCCGCGCCAGCAGCAGCGGCCCCAGGACGTCATCGCGCGACAGCCACATCGCGCCTGCCGCTCCGGCCAGCATTTCCTGGGTACGGAACACTTCGGCCACGCCGGGCGCGGCACGCGTGCGCAGGACCACTGGCGCGGCCTGGCGGAAACGGTCCAGGCCTCCGTACGTGGCAACCCAGACATTGCCTTCATTGTCGTCGCACATGGAGCCGACGAGGACATTGCTCAAGCCATCGCGCGGCAGGAACGATTCCGTGTCGCCGCTGATGCCCAGCTGTCCCGGCGCCAGCGTGCCGCTGCTGCGCGTGCGGTGCAAGCCGTACTGGCTGTCGAACCACAAGGTGCCCGCGCGATCGACCAGCATGCTGCCGCTGGTGCCGCTCGTATCGCGGTAAATCCACCGATGATCGAGCTGCTCATAGCGTTCCAGCGACTCGATGATGCGGATGCCGCGCATCTCCAGCAAATAAATGCGGCCGTCGGGTCCCTGCTGCGGCGGCGCGCGCAGGTCAAGCCGGCCGATGGGCGGCGCGAAGCGCGACTGCGTCGCCTGCCACATGAACAGGCCGTTTTCGCTGAACACGGCGATGCGGCCATCGCGGTCGGCAAACACGGCGGACGCCTTTTGCGCCGTGTAGCCCTGCGCCGGTCCCATCGCCTGCCAGCGCCGGCCATCGAAGCGCGAGATGCCGGACACGCCGGCGGCCCACACGGCGCCGTCACCGCCGATGGCAAAGCCCCAGATGGCGCCCGCCGGCACGCCCTGCGCTTCGGCGTAATTGCGCACCACGCCATCCTTGACGTGGCTGATGCCGCCCACTTGCCAGCCTATCCACATGCCGCCGTCGGCGGCGCGCTTGAGCGCCAGCGCCACCGTGTCGGGAAAGCTGCCCTGGCGCGCGCGCACGGGCTCGAAACGCAGGCCGTCGAAACGGCGCACGCCCGCATGCGTGCCCAGCCACAGGAAACCGTCATTGCCCTGTGCCATGACGATGATATCGTCGGGCGCGCCGTCACTGGCCGTCCAGCGCGTGTGCTGCAGCTGATGGATGCCGCGTGCGGCATCGATGGCCAGCCCGCAAGGACTGGCCAGCATGAACATCAGCCACAGCAGGAAGGCGCGCATGGCGGCTGTCAGGGCACGGGCACGGCGGTCCGACCGCTACGCTGCGCCACGACGATCAGGCCGCCCAGCAGCACCAGCGGCACGGCCAGCGCCGTGAAACCGAAGACCAAGTAGCCAAAGCCGGCAGCGATGGCGCCCAGCGCAAAGGCCAGCAGCGGCCAAAAGAACTTGCCGCAGCGCGCGCGCGTGCCCTCGTCGGCCACGCCGCGCAGCACGTCGACGGTGTCGAGCACGATCTGCGTCACGTTCCCCGTCATCATGGAGGTCGGCGCCAGATGCGCCAGCAGCAGCCGGCTGGTGGCGCTGTGCACGCCCATGGCGGCCGTGCCCAGCAAGCCGGCGAGCATCGCCAGCGTGCCCACTTCCTTGCCGACCGGCTCGGCCAGCACGCCAAACACCATGAAACCGGCCAACAATATCCATTGCAGCAGGAAGGCCAGCGTCAGCGCCGGACCGCCGCGGCGCTCGATGGCCAGCACCATCAGGCGCGTGACGACGATGCCCGCGATAAAGGCGGGAAAAGCGAGGATTTTCAGCAGGATGGGGATGCGCGTCGGTTCGGCCAGGGCCGCGCCGATCAGCACGAAGTTGCCCGTGACATGGGCCGTAAACAGGCCGAAGAGGGCGATAAAGCCCAGCGTATCGACATACCCGGCCAAAAAGCCCAGGCTGGTGCCGTATAAACGGCTATGTGGTGCTTGATCCATGAGGACTCCCTGCGATACGGTAAACCGCGATAAAAAATGCATCCGGACGAATGCCCAGCCGCTACTGCCGGCATGGTAATCCATGTCGCGCGCCGCCGCACCCGCCCTTAGACCAGTCGGCGCGCTGCCATACCTGCCATACCTGATCTTTTGGCCCGTGTCCGCTCCCGGCCCCTGGGCTACACTGACCGCAGATCCTGGCCGCGCCCCGGCCTCCCCCGCATTGCCACCATGGAGCTGCATCATGACCGAACCATCCCCTTCCTCCGCCGCGCCGCTGATACTGATCAACGGCTGCTTCCACACCGTCGACAAGTCGTGCCCGCAGGCGAGCGCCGTGGCCATCGCCGACGGCAAATTCCTCGCCGTGGGCGATCTTGAAGACGTCATGCGCCACCGCGCGCCCGACAGCCGCGTGATCGACCTGGGTGGCCGCACGGTGATTCCCGGTCTGAACGACTCGCACCTGCACCTGATCCGCGGCGGCTTGAACTACAACCTGGAATTGCGCTGGGAAGGCGTGCCTTCGCTGGCCGACGCCCTGCGCATGCTCAAGGAGCAAGCCTTGCGCACGCCGAACCCGCAATGGGTGCGCGTGGTGGGCGGCTGGAACGAATTCCAGTTCGCGGAAAAGCGCATGCCGAACCTCGATGAAATCAACGCGGCCGCGCCCGACACCCCTGTCTTCATCCTGCACCTGTACGACCGCGCCCTGCTGAACCGCGCCGCCCTGCGCGTGGTCGGCTACGACAAGAACACGCCGAACCCGCCTGGCGGCGAAATCGTGCGCGACGCCGCCGGCAACCCCACGGGCATGCTGATCGCCCGTCCAAACGCCATGATCTTATATGCGACCCTGGCCAAGGGTCCGACCCTGCCGCGAGACTTGCAAGTCAATTCCACGCGCCAGTTCATGCGCGAACTCAATCGCCTCGGCCTGACCAGCGCCATCGACGCGGGCGGCGGCTTCCAGAATTATCCGGAAGACTACGCGGTGGTCGAGGAACTGGCGCAAAAAGAGCAGCTGACGATACGCATCGCCTACAACCTGTTCACGCAAAACAAGGGCCGCGAACTGGAGGATTTTGAAAAATGGACGGAGATGGTCACGCCGGGCCAGGGCGACGACTACTACCGCCATAACGGCGCCGGCGAAATGCTGGTATTTTCCGCCGCCGACTTCGAGGATTTCCTCGAACCGCGCCCGGATCTGGCGCCCGGCATGGACGACGAACTGGAAAAGGTGGTGCGCCACCTGGTGTCCAAACGCTGGCCCTTCCGCCTGCACGCCACCTATGACGAATCGATCGAGCGCATGCTGACGGTATTTGAAAAGGTCAACCGCGACATTCCGTTCGACGGCCTGCACTGGATGTTCGACCACTGCGAAACCATCACGCCGAAAAACATCGACCGGGTCAAGGCGCTGGGCGGCGGCATCGCCATCCAGCACCGCATGGCTTTCCAGGGCGAGTACTTTGTCGACCGCTACGGTGCCGAAGCAGCCAAGGCCACGCCGCCGATCGCGCGCATGCTGGCCTCGGGCGTGCCGGTGGGCGGCGGCACCGACGCCACCAGGGTCGCCAGCTACAACCCGTGGACGGCGCTGTACTGGCTGGTGTCGGGCCGCACCGTGGGCGGCTTGCGCCTGTACGACGCGGGCAGCCGTTTGTCGCGCGACACGGCACTGGAACTGTGGACGGCGGGCAGCGCCTGGTTCTCCAGCGAGCAAGGCAAGAAGGGCCGCATCCAGGAAGGCATGCTGGCCGACCTGGCCGTGCTGAGCGCGGATTTTTTCAGCATAGCTGAAGAGGCGATCAAGTCCATCGAATCGGTGCTCACCATCGTCGGCGGCAAGATCGTCTACGGCCAGGCGGAATTTGCCAATCTGGCGCCGCCTCCTATCCCCGTATTGCCCGACTGGTCGCCCGTGAAAAACGTGGCCGGCCATTACCGCGCCGCGCCGCCGCAAACGGCCAGCGTGATGCAACAGCACCAGTGCCAGGGCGCCTGCGGCGTGCACGCCCACGCCCATGACGTGGCGCGCAAGAGTTCCGTGCCCGTCTCCAGCCACTCCGGCTTCTGGGGCGCGCTGGGGTGCAGCTGCTTTGCGTTCTGAGGCCATGCTGACGCGATTGCCCCTGCTGGCGGCCGGCGCGCTCGCGCTGGCGGCTGCCCTGCCCGCCGCGGCACAGGACAATGTGCAGCTGTACGGCCGCCTGAACGTGGCGCTCGAAGCGCTGCACTCGTCCGCCAGCGGCGACAGCGTGCACCGTGTATCCAACAACCGCTCGGTACTCGGTTTTCGCGGCAGCGAAGACCTGGGCGGCGGCTGGCAGGCGCTGTTCCAGGTCGAGGGCACCTTGTCGCCCGATACGGGCGCAGGGTCAATCGCCGCGCGCGACACGCGCGTCGGTATAGCCGGACCGTGGGGTACGCTCTTTGCCGGCAACTGGACCCTGCCCTACAACAGCGCCACGTCCGCGCTCGACCCGTTCTACCCCACCACGGCCGGCTACATGAGCCTGATGGGCAACGGCGCGGGCGCCACCGAAAGCAATACCAGCAACACGTATTCCTTCGACCGGCGCCAGCAAAACAGCGTGCATTACTGGACGCCGCAGTGGCAAGGCTGGTCGCTGCGCGTGGCGCGCGGCATGGCGGAAGAACGGCCCGCCAGCGGCGCGCATCCGGCACTGACCTCGGCCGCATTGATCTACGACGGTGGCGCCCTGTACGCCACCCTGGCGCATGAGGCACACCACGACTATCAGGGACGCGGACTCTCCGACCGTGGCAGCAAGCTGGCCCTGGCCTGGCGCGTCGACAGCGCCACGCAGCTGGCTGTGGCGCTGGAAAGCCTGCGCTATGCGACGCCCACGGGCCAGCTGCGCCGGCGTACGGTGTATGTCTCCGCCACGCGCCAGTTCGGCCGCCATGGCTTGCGTTTCGGCCTGGCGCATGCCCAAAGCGCCAGCGGCGGCGCGCTGGAAACCATCGGCACGGTGCGCGCGGGAGCCGGTACGGGCGCCACCCACGCCACCGCCGGCTACGACTACCAGCTGTCGAAACGCAGCAGCCTGTATGCCTACTACACGCGCCTGGCCAACGGCCGCCACGGCATCGCCGACTTTGCCATCAACAGCCTGGGACACGAAACAGGCAGGGCGGGCGCCACCATGTCGGGTGTGGCGCTGGGGATCAGGCACAACTTCTGAGCGGCGCTCAGTCCCAGCAGACCGACAGTACGGTATAGCCCTGTGACGGGTCAGGAGCGTTGTCGGGCTTGCCGTAAGGCCAGCCGGGGATGACGCCGTCGGCTTCCATGCCGGCGATCCAGCGCGCCACCTCGTCCTGGCGTGCGGACGTGAAGATATGCACGTTTTCCGCAGGCGGAAAACGTTTCGCGTCCACGTCCGCCTCTCCATAGTCGCACCAATCCTGGTGCAAGCCGACCAGCACCTTTTCCACGTCCGGCCTGGCGGCGATCTCGCGGAACCTTTCATACAGCTGCGCAATCGGCGGGCGGCCATAGCCCCACTGGTTCGGCGCGATCGACTCTTCGTCGGTATTGCCTGCAAAGTAGAGATCGAGATCAATCACGGGTGGCGCATCGCCATCGTAGGCGTCGAGCGAGGCCAGGTACTGGGACAGTTTTTCGGGCATGGGTAAAGTTCCGCTGATGTAAAAGCCAATGCAATATTGTAGCCTGCAGACGTATATGCCGGCGGAGCACCGCGCCTGGGTTCGAGCTCGCGGCCTGCTTCCAATACAGCTTGGTCCCGTCAGCCATGGCGCTGAAATCGAGGACGACAAAAAACCCGCTGACTTTTGCAAGCAAGCGGGTTTTCTGATGAAACTTGGTGCCGTTGGCCGGAATCGAACTGGCGACCTTCACATTACGAATGTGCTGCTCTACCAACTGAGCTACAACGGCGAAGACCCACATTCTACAAACAATGCACAAAATTTGCTAGTGTCAACGCGAACTTTTTTGCATTTTTTTAGCGGCCCGGCTACGGGCCGCTGAAAATCGTGGAAAAGTGCGGCTTTTTACTCCGCGTGGTAGGCGGTCACGCGGGCCACTTCGTCTTTCGAGCCGAGGAAGACGGGCACGCGCTGGTGCAGCTTGTGCGGGGCGATGTCCATGATGCGCTGCTGGCCGTCGGTGGCTGCGCCGCCGGCTTGCTCGACGATGAAGGCCATCGGATTCGCTTCGTACATCAGGCGCAGCTTGCCCGGCATCGACGTATCGCGCAGGTCGGCAGGGTACATGAAGATGCCGCCGCGGTTCAGGATGCGGTGCACGTCGGCCACCATCGAGGCGATCCAGCGCATGTTGAAGTTGGTGCCGCGCGGGCCCGTGTCGCCGGCCAGCAGTTCATCGACATAGCGTTTCACGGGCGGATGCCAGTGGCGCGCGTTCGACATATTGATGGCGAATTCCTTCGTCGTCGGCGGAATCTGCATATTGCTTTGCGTGAGGACCCACGAACCCATCTCGCGGTCCAGGGTAAAGCAGTTCACGCCATTGCCGAAGGTCAGTACCAGCATGGTTTGCGGGCCGTACACGGCATAGCCGGCCGCCACTTGCTTGCTGCCCGCCTGCATGAAGTCCTGCTCGGTCGGCTGACCCATGCCGTCCGGCGCCTTCAGTACCGAGAAGATGGTGCCGATCGACACATTGACATCGATGTTCGAGGAACCATCCAGTGGATCGAACAGCAGCATGTATTCGCCCTTCGGATAGCGGTTCGGGATCGGGTGGATCGATTCCATCTCTTCCGACGCCATGGCCGCCAGGTGGCCGCCCCACTCATTCGCTTCGAGCAGGATCTCGTTGGAGATGATGTCGAGTTTCTTCTGTACTTCGCCCTGCACGTTTTCCGTGTCGGCCGTGCCCAGCACTTCACCGAGGGCGCCCTTGCCGACAGCGTGGCTGATGGTTTTGCAAGCGCGCGCGACGACTTCGATCAGCAGGCGCAGTTCGGCCGGAATGCTGTTGTTCGAGCGCTGCTCTTCAACCAGGTATTGCGTAAGACTGATGCGTTTCATGTAATCCCTCTGTTTTGATGAATTATTGCGGTGTTAATTGGCCAATGCCTTGCTGACGACTTCCATCACATCATTCGACAGGCTGGCCTGGCCGGCGACTTTTTCCAGCGCCTCGCGCATGTGGCTTTGCAGCGCGGGCACGTAACGGCGCCAGCGGTCCATGGAGCGCGCCAGGCGGGCCGCCACTTGCGGGTTCAGCGCGTCGAGCGCGATGACTTGTTCGGCCCAAAAGGCATAGCCGCTGCCGTCAGCCGCATGGAATTGCGACGGATTGGCGTTGGTGAAATTGAAGATCAGGCTGCGCGCGCGGTTCGGGTTTTTCAGGGTGAAGGCCGGATGCGTCATCAGTTGACGCACGGCTTGCACATCGGTCGATGGCGCGGCCGCCTGCATGGCGAACCACTTGTCGACCACCAGCGCCTCGTTCTCGAAATCGCCATAGAAGCTGGCCAGGGCCGCCTGCGCATGCGGCTGCGAGCCGGAATGAATCAGCGCCGCCAGCGCCGCGGCGCGGTCCGTCATGTTGCCGGCATTGTCGAACTGCAGCCGCGCCAGGTCCAGCTCCGCCGCTGCGGGCGCAATCAGCAGATACGACAGGGCCAGGTTTTTCAGCGCGCGCTTGCCGGCCGACAGGGCGTCCGGGCTGTACTCGCCCGGCGTCTGGTTGGCGTGGTATTGCGCCAGCAGCTCAGGTTTCAGCGCGGCAGCGATGGTGCGGCGCATGAACTGGCGCGCCGCATGGATGGCCTGCGGATCGACTTGCGCCAGGCGCTCGGCGATGATGGTTTCCGACGGCAGGATCAGGGCCAGCTCGCGGAAGGCAGGATCGAGCGTTTCATCGGCCAGCAAGGCGCGCTGCGCTTCGATGAAGGTGTCGTCCAGCGCCAGCGCTTCGCCTGCGGCGACGGCGCCGGTCAGTTTCAGCAGGCGCTCCATGGCCAGGCGCTGGCCCGCTTCCCAGCGGTTCACGGGATCGCTGTCGTGGCGGAACAGGTGCAGCAGTTCGGCGTCGGTATAGCCGTATTCGAGCACCACGGGCGCGGAAAAGTCGCGCAGCAGCGACGGCACGGGGGCTTGCGTCACATTCGTGAAGCGGAAAGTCTGCGACGCTTGCGTCAATTCCAGCACGACGCTGGTGGCGCCGTTCGATGCCACGCCATCCACGTACAGCGGCAGGTCGCCGCCATCGGCAGCCAGCAGGCCGACGGTGACGGGAATGTGGAACGGCAGTTTTTTCGGCTGGCCCGGCGTGGCGGGGCAGCTTTGCGCCAGGGTCAGCTCGAACGTCTGGCTGGCGGCATCGTAGCGCGTGGAGGCGGTGACGATGGGCGTGCCGGCCTGGCTGTACCAGCGCTCGAACTGGCTGAAGTCGCGGCCATTCGCGTCGGCCATGGCGGCGCGGAAGTCGTCGCACTGGACGGCCTGGCCATCGTGGCGCTCGAAATACAGGTCCATGCCCTTGCGGAAGCCGTCGCGGCCCACGAGGGTCTGGTACATGCGCACCACTTCGGCGCCCTTTTCGTAGATCGTGACCGTATAAAAGTTATTGATCTCGACGAAGGAATCGGGACGCACGGGATGGGCCATCGGGCCCGCGTCTTCAGGGAACTGCGCCTGGCGCAGGGTGCGCACCTGGTCGATGCGCGTGACGGCGCGGCCCGTATCCGTGCCGATCATGTCAGCCGAGAATTCCTGGTCGCGGAACACCGTCAAGCCTTCCTTCAGCGACAGCTGGAACCAGTCGCGGCACGTCACGCGGTTACCGGTCCAGTTATGGAAGTATTCATGGCCCACCACCGCTTCGATGCCCGCGTAATCGACGTCGGTCGCCACGCGCGCATTGGCCAGCACATACTTGGTATTGAAGATGTTCAGCCCCTTGTTTTCCATGGCGCCCATGTTGAAGTCGCCCACGGCGACGATCATGAAGCGGTCCAGGTCCAGTTCCAGGCCGAAGCGCTCCTCGTCCCAGCGGATCGAGTTTTTCAGCGACTGCATGGCGTAGTCGGTCTTATCGAGGTTGCCGTCTTCCACCCACACTTGCAGCAGCACTTCGCGGCCCGACTTCAAGGTGTAGCGCTCTTCCTGGCACACCAGGCGCGCGGCGACCAGGGCGAACAGGTAGGACGGCTTCTTGAACGGGTCTTCCCACTTGGCGTAATGGCGGCCGTCACCGAGGTCGCCCTCTTCGATCAGGTTGCCGTTCGATAGCAGTACCGGATATTGCTCCTTGTCGGCACGCAGCATGACCGTGTACTTGGCCATCACGTCCGGGCGGTCCGGGAAGAAGGTGATGCGGCGGAAGCCTTCCGCTTCGCACTGCGTGAAGAAATTATGGTTCGACACGTACAGGCCGGACAGCGAGGTATTGTCCTGCGGCGCCAGCACGGTTTCGATATCGAGCGTAACATCGTCCGGTGCCTTGGGAATGGTCAGCATGCTGGCCGTCAGCTTGTACTGCGACGGCTTGAGCAGCTTGCCGTTCAGGCGGACTTGCACCAGTTCAATATGTTCGCCGTGCAATTCGATGCTGCGGCTGGTGCTGGCCGGGTTGTGGCGCATGCGGATCCGGCTCGCCACCACTGTGCGGGCGGGATCGAGATCGAAACCAAGTTCGACGCTGTCGACCAGGAAGCTGGGCGGCGTGTAATCTTTGCGGTAAATCGTCTGAGGGCTGTCTGTGCGCATAGGGATTTGGGTGGGAGCGGAGGCAAAAGCCTATTTTACCAACACCAGCCCCCGATAGTCGCGATTCAGGCCAGGAATGTTGGATTCCCTTACACGCCGACATGCTCGGTAACATTCTGTAATAATGAATAGAAACAAATAGAACTATTCTTATAATACTAAGCGATGAATTGTGTCTACTATCAGGAGGTCATGCAATGAAACGTTATCTCACCATCATGATGGCCGCATTGACCGTGTTGCTGACCGGATGCGCCACCACCATACGCAGCGACGTCACCGTCTTCCACGAGTGGCCTGCGCAATTGCAGGACAAATCGTATGCGTTTGAAGCACCAGCGGCGGAAAACGACACGCTGGAATACCGCAGCTACCAGAACCTGGTGCGCGCGGAACTGGCCAAGCACGGCTTCGGCGAAGCTTCCGGCCCTGCGGCAGCCAATTTGCGCGTGGCGATGCAGTTTTCCACCGTCGACTATCCTGAGCGCGTGCTGCAGGCGTCCGATCCATTCTGGTATGGCCCCGGCTACTGGCCTGGCCGCTACGGCTACCGCTACGGCGCATGGCCAGGCTATGGCCGCTTTGGCTATAACCCCTACTGGTATGGCCCGATGGACATGGAAGAAAGCGTGCGCCATAAATACGAACGCGAATTGCGCGTGACGATCAATGACCGCAACGGCAAGAAACTGTATGACGTGACCGTGCAATCGACCAGCAACAAGCGCGCCACGCCGCAGGTGATGCCCGCCATGGTGGCCAGCGCCTTTGCCGACTTCCCCGGCCAGAGCGGCGTGCCCCGCAAGGTGGAAGTCAAGATAGACTGAGAGCGCCAGCCAAAACCTACTGCGCGTCGCGCTTTGCGGCCGGCGATGCTCACCGTCTCGGCGCCCCCGTACTAAAGTACGGTTGCGCTTCTCGGCCACAAATCACTGCCGCTCGCTACGGTTTTGTCAGGCGCGAGAAGTCTGGAGTACTTTAAAAAAACCGGCTGGTGCAGCGATGCGCCAGCCGGTTTTTTTATGCCTACGAATAATACGCCTCTGCCGCAAAGGTGAGCGCGCCGATCAGGGCCACCGCCAATAACAGCACGATCAGCAGGCGGCCGAACTTCGGCGTGCCGTCATCGCTGCCGCTCATGGCACGATGATAGTGGAACCGGTCGTCTTGCGCCCTTCCAGGTCCGTGTGCGCCTGGGCGATATGGGCCAGGCTGTAGCGCTGGTTGATCTCGATCTGCACTTCGCCGCTGCTGACGACGCCGAACAGCGAGGTGGCCATTTCTTCCAGGTTCGCGCGGTTCGAGGCATAGCTGAACAGGGCCGGGCGCGTGAGGAACAGCGAGCCGCGCGACGCCAGCTCACTGAGGGTGAAGGCCGGCACGGGACCGGACGCGTTGCCGAAGCTGACCATCATGCCCAGCGGCGCCAGGCAGTCGAGCGAACCCGTAAACGTATTCTTGCCGATGGAATCGTACACCACGGAGACGCCCTTGCCGCCCGTGATCTCGCGCACGCGCTCGACGAAGTTTTCCGTGTTGTAGTTGATGACGTGGGCGGCGCCATGCGCCTTGGCCAGGGCCGCCTTTTCATCGGAACCGGCCGTGCCGATCAGGTTCACGCCCAGCACTTTCGCCCACTGGCAGGCGATCAGGCCAACGCCGCCCGCGGCCGCGTGGAACAGGACGGTATCGCCCGCCTTCAGGGCCACCGTGCGGTGGAACAGGTATTGCACCGTCAAGCCTTGCAGCATCATGGCGGCGGCCGTATCGAAAGCGATGCGCTCGGGCAACACCAGCAGCAGGGCCGCCGGCAAGTTGCGCTGCTGCGCATACGCGCCATTGATGCGCGCCGCATACGCCACCCGGTCGCCGATTTTCACTTCCGTGACGCCCTCGCCCACTGCCTCGACGATGCCCGCGCCCTCGACACCGAGGCCATTGGGCAGCGGCTGCGGGTACAGGCCAGTGCGGAAATACACGTCGATGAAATTGAGGCCAATGGCCTCGTGTTTCACGCGCGCCTCGCCGGGGCCGGGCGGCGGCAGTTCCACGTCCACATATTCCATCACTTCCGGGCCGCCCACGCGCTGCACGCGGATGGCCTTGGTGGTAATCGTTGCACTCACAGTATGCTCCTTGAAGAAGAATCGGGAAAAACGTCAGGCGGCCGCGCTGGCCCGCGCCTGCAACTGCGACAGCACCAGGTGCGCCGATGACAGATTCGTCGCGCACGCCACGTTGTGCACGTCGCAGGCGCGCACCAGGGCGTTGATGTCCGGCTCGTGCGGCTGCGGCGTCATCGGGTCGCGCAGGAAAATCACGCAATCGATCAAGCCTTCCACCAGCAGCGAGCCGATCTGCAAGTCGCCGCCGAACGGACCGGAATGCTTGCGTTCGACCGCCAGGCCCAGTTCGTTGATCAGGCGGCCGCCCGTGGTGCCCGTGGCCGACAGTTCGCAACCCTTCAAAAAGTCCAGGTATTCGCCCGCCAGGGTAATCATGTCATCTTTTTTCTTGTCGTGGGCAATCAGGGCGATACGTGTTTTCATGGTGAGGACCATTTCAGTGGGTGGAGGAATTATTTCTTTTTCGACAGCAAGTAGATACCGGCCAAGACCAGGCTGGTGCCAGCCAGTTGCCAGTTGGTGATCGGTTCATCGAGAATCATGGCGCCCAGGAACAGGGTCGACACGGGACCGATCATGCCCGCTTGCGAGGCGACGGGCGCGCCGATGCGCTCGACGGCGATCATCGTCATGAAGACGGGCATCACCGTGCAAAAGATGCCGTTCAGCAAAGACAAGCCATACACGGGCATGGGCTGGATCAGCAGCTCGACGGGACGCAGGATGAAGAATTGAAAGATGCAGGCAAAGCTGGCCACGCACATCGCATAGCTAACCAGGCGCATCGAGCCGATGCGCTTGACCAGTTCACCCGAGCCCAGCAGATACACGGCATACGCGCAAGCCGAACCCAGCACCAGAGTCGACCCCAGCGCCACATTGCTGGCGCCGCCCTGCAAGTCGTGCACGAACACCAGCACGATGCCGCAATAGGACGTGAACAGTGCCAGCCACTGCAGGCGGCTGATGCGCTGCTTGAAGTACACGGTGGTAATCAGCAGTACGAAGGTGGGCGTGAGGAACAGGATCAGCCGCTCCAGCCCCACGGAAATGTATTGCAGGCCCAGAAAATCCAGATAGCTGGACAGGTAGTAGCCGACGAGGCCCAGCCCGACGAGGCGCAGCCGGTCGCTGTTTGATAGCGGCGGCTCCGTGCGCATCTGCCAGTACGCGATGACGGCAAAAACGGGCAGCGAAAAAATCATCCTGAAGGCGATCAGGGTGACGGCGTCGATCTGGTAACGGTACAGCAGCTTGGCGACGATGGCCTTGGTGGAAAACAGCACCGCCCCGCCCACGGCGATGGCCAGGCCACCGAGGTAGACGGAACGGGGAAGCGAGGGAGGAGATGCTTGCGGGGAACTGGAGCTCATCTCCAGATTGTAAGGCAAAAGCGACAGGCGGCTGATAAGCCCGACGGCAAAAACCGGGGTCGGACCCTGAGGGTCTGACCCCAGCCCTTGCTTTGGGCTTGACGTTTAATAAATAATTTTAAGACACCACCACCGCCGCCGCGCCCGCCGTCACCGTCGCCGTCGTCACCCGCGCAATCACGTTGCTTGGTGCCGCCGTGCCGATCAGTTTATTTACCTGCTTGAACTGCGCCACCAGCTTGCCCGGCGTCAAAGTGACCACCGTGTAGCCCTGCGCATCCGTATTCAAATGCTTGATCCACGGGTTGTTGCCCAGGCCGGACAATTGCTGCGCCAGGCCCAGCAGGGTCGCGCTGAAGTCAGTGCTCGCTTTCAAGCCAGCCTGCACGGCAGCTACCGTGGCATCGAGCTGCGCCTCCGGCACGCCCTTGGCGGCCAGGGCGCCGCGCAGCTGCACGCGCAATTGCTCCAGCAGGCTGTCGATGGTGGGCGCCGCCTTGCCCATGGTGTAGTCGAGCAGGTTGATGTCGAGATTCACCGTGCCCAGGCCCGTGACGGGAATGGCCAGCGGATAGCTGACGAGGGTGCCGATATCGCCCATGCTGCCGGCGGCCGATTTCAGGTAACTGAAGAAGGAATCGGAGCTGACGCCGGCCGACACCAGGTCCACCATGACGGGCGTGCCGCCGCCGGCGGCGTCGAAATCGTCGCTGACCGTGCCCGCAAAAAACGAGTGGATATCGCCGGTAATCGCCACCACGTTGCCGATGGCATTGTTTTTCAGGTGCGCCATCAGGTTCTTGCGCTCGCTGTTGTAGCCATCCCACTGGTCGCAATTGAGCAGGAAGCGCGTGAAGAATGGCGCCAGCGCCGCCTGCTGGCCGGAAGCGGTGACAAAGCTTGACGCAGCGCCCTTGGCCTGCACGTCGGGCTTGATCCAGCCGAAGGCGATCACTTGCGCGGCGGCGGCCGGCGAAGCGCTGTTGTAGGCGGCTACCGTGATGCCGGCCTGGGCCGCGCTCAAGCCGGCGCCCACGGCAGCGGCGCCCTGCGCACTGGCATTGGCTGCCGCGCCGGCAATCGCCATGGCCGCCGCTTGCGCCACGGTTGATGAGGCGCCCGCCGTCGAGGCCGCCACGATGGCGCAGGCCAGTGGCACGCTGCCGCCCACCAAAGGCAGGGTGCTGGCGATGGCCTTGCCCACGTTCGACATGGCGCTCAGGGCCAGCAAGGTGGCGATCGCATCCGTGCCATTCAAGCCCATGCGCAGCAGCGACACTTCATTGCCCCACAGCTTCCAGGTGGACGTCGCCGCCTTCATCTTGCTCTTCCACCAGTCGCGCTGGGTCGTGCCCAGCATGCCGACGGCAGCCAGCGGGTCGGCGCCGGCCTTGGTGGCGGCGGCCATCTTCTGCCCTTCCACGCTGTCGAACAGCGCTTGCGGCACCAGATAGCGGCTGCCGATGCTGCCCAGCGGCTTGCCCGTGGCAGGATTGATGGTCGACTCGGCGATCGCATGGTCGGCGCGGTACAGGCGCTCGTCCGTCATCACCAGCTGCATCAGTTTGCCGAACTGGAAATCGCGGTAGATCTGGATGTTCTGGAACGTTGTCGCGGCGGCATCGAACGTGACGTCGGCCGGCATGTATTCGAACCACGCCTGGTTGGCGCTGCGGCGGCGGGCCGGCTGGTGCAAATCGCTGCCGTCGGCGGCCACGATGCCCTCGTAGGTGGAGGCGTCCTGCCAGGCGTCGTCCGTGAATTCGTGATCATCCCAGATGGCGATGAAGGCAAAGCGTTCGTGCACGGCTTGCAGGCGCGCATCGGTGCGGTATTTCTTGTACAGGTAGCGGTAATCGGCCACGGTGGTGGCGTACTTCGCGCCGGACGTGCCGCTTTTATACGTGCCGTCCGGCAGTTTCAGCTGGTCGTGGCGGCTTTCCACGGCGCCGCTCTGGAAGGCCTCGCCCACCGTTTCATAGATGTAATCGCCCAGGTGGACGATGAAATCCAGGCTTTCATTGGCGGCGATGTGCGACAGCGCGCCCCAGTGGTTGATGCTCCAGTCCTGGCACGTCAGGTAGGCGAACTGCAGCTGCGGCACGTCGGCCGTGGCGGCGGGCGCCGTCTTGAAGCGGCCCACGTTCGAGCGCATGTCGCCGGCGATGAACTGGTAAAAATACACCTGGCCCGGCTGCAAACCCGTCACCTTGTGGCGCAGGGTATTGTCGAAATCGGCTTTCAGCGGCAGCTTGGCATCGACGATGGGCGTGCCGGCCAGGGCCGTATTGCCGCCCAGGGCGGCCGTATTGTCGCTGGCGCTGACGATCAGGCGTACGGCGACCTCGTCCTTGCCGGCCACGGCGGGCGCGACGGCATCAAAACTGGCGGGCACGACGCGCGTCCACAGCATGGCGCTGTCGGCGCGCGGGTCGCCCGAGGCCACGCTTTGCGGGAATTTCCAGTCGCTGCCCGAGGCCAGCGGCACGCCAGGATCGCTGTAATCGGTGCTGCCGCAGGCGGCGAGGCCGGCGGTGGCGACGGAGACGGTGATAAAGCCGCCCAATTTCAGAAATTGCCGCCTGTCCATTTGATTTGCCATGATGTCGCGCCCTCGATATGGTGAAAGCGCGTCACTTTAACAACAAAATGTGTCCGCTTGATGACGGGGCCATGCCGCTTTGCGGGGGGCCGATATGCTAAAATGTCGGCCACAATTGAACACCCGTCTAAGGAAGATTCGACATGGCAGGACATAGCAAATGGGCCAACATCAAGCATAAAAAGGCTGCCACCGATGCCAAGCGCGGCAAAATCTGGACGCGCCTGATCAAGGAAATCACGGTCGCGGCCCGCATGGGCGGCGCCGATGCCATCACCAATCCGCGCCTGCGCCTGGCGGTTGACAAGGCGGCCGATGCGAACATGCCAAAAGACAACGTCCAGCGCGCGATCAACCGCGGCAGCGGCGGCGTCGACGGCGCCAACTACGAGGAAGTGCGCTACGAAGGCTACGGCGTGGGCGGCGCGGCCGTCATCGTCGAATGCATGACCGACAACAAGGTGCGCACGGTGGCCGAAGTGCGCAACGCCTTCAACAAGAATGGCGGCAACATGGGCAATGAAGGCTCGGTTGCCTTCATGTTCCAGCACTGCGGCCAGCTGCTGTTCGCGCCGGGCACCGACGAAGACAAGCTGATGGAAGCGGCACTGGAAGCGGGTGCCGACGACGTCATCGCCGATGAAGAAGGCGGCTTCGAAGTGGTCACTCCCGTGCACGATTTCGCCACCGTCAAGGAAGCGCTGGAAGCGGCCGGCTTCAAGGCTGAAGTGGCCGAAGTCATCATGAAGCCGGCGACGGAAACCGTCTACGCGGGCGACGACGCCATCAAGATGCAAAAGCTGATCGATGCGCTGGAACTGCTGGACGATGTCCAGGAAGTGTTTACGAACGCCCTGATCGAGAATTAAGCAACAACATCAAGGGCGGCACCGCCGCCCTGCAACCCACATTGAACGAACGGTACCTATGAAAATTCTGGTAGTCGGCTCTGGCGGCCGCGAACACGCCCTGGCCTGGAAACTGGCCCAGTCCGAACGCATACAGATGGTGTATGTCGCGCCGGGCAATGGCGGCACCGCGCGCGATGCGCGCCTGGTCAATCTCGACATCAGCGACCCGCAATTGCTGGCCGATTTCGTTCAACAGGAACACATCGGCCTCACGGTCGTCGGTCCGGAAGTGCCGCTGGCGGCGGGCATCGTCAACCTGTTCCGCTCGCGCGGCCTGAAAATCTTCGGCCCGACGAAAGAAGCGGCGCAGCTGGAATCGTCAAAGGACTTCGCCAAGGCCTTCATGCAGCGCCACGGCATCCCGACAGCCGCCTACCAGACGTTTTCCGACGTCGCTCCCGCGCACGCCTACATCGACGCCATGGGCGCGCCCATCGTCATCAAGGCCGACGGCCTGGCCGCCGGCAAGGGCGTCGTCGTAGCCATGACCCTGGAAGAAGCGCACCAGGCGGTCGACATGATGCTGGCCGATAACCAGTTCGGCGACGCCGGCGCGCGCATCGTCATCGAGGAATTCCTCGCCGGCGAAGAAGCGAGCTTCATCGTCATGTGCGACGGCAAGAACATCCTGCCGCTGGCCACCAGCCAGGACCATAAGCGCCTGAAAGACCACGACCAGGGCCCGAACACGGGCGGCATGGGCGCGTATTCGCCGGCGCCTATCGTCACGCCGGCCATGCATGCGCGCGTCATGCGCGAAATCATCGTGCCGACCATCCAGGGCATGGCCAAGGATGGCATCACGTTTACGGGCTTCCTGTACGCTGGCCTGATGATCGACGACAAGGGCACGCCGAAGACCTTGGAATTCAACTGCCGCATGGGCGACCCGGAAACGCAGCCGATCATGGCGCGCCTGAAAACCGACCTGGTCACCGTCATGGAGCACGCCGTCAACGGCACGCTCGACGCCGTGGAACTGGAATGGGACCGCCGCACGGCCGTCGGCGTCGTCATGGCTGCCGCCGGCTACCCGGACGATCCTGTCAAGGGCACATCCATCGGCGACATCCCGGCCGAAACCGTCGATTCTGTCACCTTCCATGCGGGCACCCGCATCGAAGGCGAACGCCTGGTCACCAACGGCGGCCGCGTGCTGTGCGTGGTGGGCCTGGGCGACAGCATCAAGATGGCGCAGAAGCAGGCGTATGAAACCGTGGAAAAAATCCATTTCGACGGCGCCCAGTACCGCCGCGACATCGGCTGGCGCGGTTTGAAGCATTGATCGCCCCATAACGATCACACGGCGGGCCGGCGCGGAATGCATCCGCCCCGGCCCGTTTTCATTTTGATCGCCGCCCCCATTCCTCGCCATGACCATTCCACCCGGCCTTGCCGCACCAGACCGCGATGCCCCGGTGAGCCCCCTGACCTGGCTGACGCTTGCCGCGCTGCTCGTTGCCGGCCTGGCCTGGTACTGGTTCAGCAGCTATGCCGTACCACGCTGTGATACCAGACAAACCGTGGCCGCCGTCACGGATGGCAAATTCAGCCTGCACGATATCAAGCAGGCCGGCTATGCCTGGTCGCAAAAAACCCGTGGCTGCCTGGCTACCGTCATCCAGGACGGCAAGCCGATGCAATACGCCTGGACCATTTCGCGCGTGGAAGGCCGCCGCAAAAGCCGGCTGGAGTATGACCATGCGCATCCGGGCATCGTGCAAACGCGCTTTGCCGACATCGCCTGGCATGGCGGCTTTGCGCAGCAGGGCCAGCCCATCGGGCGCGATGGACTGAAGAAGGCGGTGCTGGCCGGCATGGATGCACTGCGCGGCAAGCCGCTCTACCATGTCAATCTCAACGCGGTGCTGTCGCCGCAGCACTACCGTGAAATCGGCGATATTGAAGCGCTGGGACCATGCAAGGCAGTATTGCCCGGCGTGGTTTCCTGCCGCCTGCTGCTGGCCCGTAACGACCTTGCGCCCGCTGCCGCAACAAAGGTGCTGGCAGTGTCGGTGCTGCAGCAAGGCGACTTTACTTTCCAGCGCAGCGAGGATGGCAAGAACTGGTCGGTAACACCGCGCATCAGGACAGAACTGGAGCAGGCGCAACTTCAATAGTGCGCTGGAGAAACGAGATTGCATTGTAAAATTTATCATCTTGATTCTTCACAAACCCACTCCCGATGACAAGCGATCCACCTGTGCCCACGCATACTTCCGTCGAGGCGCTGCATGTGCTGAAGCTGCTCACGCGCCGCCAGCGCGACGCGGCCGGCAATGGCTGGTCGGTGACGACGCAATTTGCCGGCGAACCGCGTCTGGCCAAAGTAAAAGAGTAAGTCCATGCATATCGAACCGCCCCACGCATCGCTGGGCCAGCTGCACCAGCTTGGCCTGATCACCGCGCAGGAACTGGACGAGGCCAATGCGGAACGCGATATCGCCGCCCATGAGCGCCTGCACCCGCCCGAGGATCCCGTGGACATGCCGGAACTGGCGCAGGACGCCGATCTGGCCAGCACCCTGGGCTGGCTGCTGCTGACCGATCTGCTGCCCAAGAATGACTTCGACAAGCGCGTGGCCAAACTGCCACCCCGGCAACAGGCACTGGCAGCAGAGGGGGTGAGGCACTACAACCGCCGCGAGGTCGACGCCTTGTACGAGCTCGATTTGCTGAACCAGTTCCAGCGCGATGCGGCACACGCGGCGGCGCCAGCCGACCGCATGTTGTATACGCCCTGGATCGCCATGCGCTGGCTGGTGGTAAACAACATCCTGCCGACGGCGCAGTTCGAAGCGCTGGAAGTGCACGTGCGTGAACATGGTAGCGAACTGGCGCGCGACATCATGGAAGCGTCCAGGCTGCGCCATGGCCACGACCGCATCCCGTACAAGCGCCCACCGGCCTGGAAAGGCGCGCTGATCGTGCTGGGGCTGATCCTGGTCATGTCCGTCGTGTACGGCTTGCTTACCGGAGGCCTGCAGCCATGAGCACCGATCCACGCCTGCTGCCGCTGGCAGAACTGATGCGCCTCGGCCTGATCACCAGCGACGAATACGACGATACGCTGGCCGAACTGGAGATCATCGACCTGCAGCGCGCGCACAATGCCGCCGAAGACATTGATGTGCCGGAGCTGGCGATGAATGCCGACCAGATCGGGACGCTGGCCTGGCTGCTGAGCGCCGAACTCGTGCCCGAGGACCGTTTTTTCAAGATGCTGCGCAAGCTGCCCGCCGATGAACCACGCCGGCACCTGGCCAGCGCCGCGCTGCAGCAGGTGAACCGGCAGGCGGTCGACGCGCTGTACCAGCAGAACCTGATCAACCCGTGGCAGCGCGACGCCGCCCACGACAGCCTGCCAACCGGCCACCTGGCCGCCACGCCCATCGCGGCCTTGCGGCATATGCTGAAACAGGGCACGCTATCGCCGCTGCAATACAAGGAGCTGCAAGCGCGCACGCGCGCGAACGGCTCGCCACTGGCGCGCGTGATCGTCGATGCTGCCGGCAAACCGCCGGTCCAGTATGGTCGGCGCGCCGCGCGCCCGTTCAACGTCCTGATGATAGTGCTGATGCTGCTAATGCTGATGCTCGTGGCGATTGTGGGGCCGTTGTGGTTCAAGCGCGAGCAGCCAACGCCTGCGGCACCACTGGCGCATCCGGCCGACACGGTGGAACGCGACGACCGGCAGCAGCGTGCGGCGCAAGCACTCGATGCCGCCCGCCAGCCGGGCCATGAGAGCGTGCAATACGATGTCCATGTGGTGCAGGACAAGCCGCCTCGGTAAAGCAGGGCCGGCAACAGCAGCGCCGGTTTTGCTATCACAAAAATCCGTAACAGGGTACAATCCGTCCTTACTTTTTTATTTCGGCCTCGTCGGCCCACGCGATGTCGTCAACTCCCTCTCCTTCGGCCGTCAAGGCCTATTTGCTCGATTTGCAAAGCCGTATCGTGCAGGCACTCGAAGCGCAGGACGGCAAGCCCTTCCTGACCGATGCCTGGCAGCGCCCCGAGGGCGGCGGCGGCATTTCGCGGCTGATCGAGGAAGGCAATGTATTCGAGCGGGGCGGCGTGAATTTTTCGCACGTTACCGGCGCCGCATTGCCGCCATCGGCAGCGGCCGCGCGCCCTGAACTGGGCGGCAAGGCGTGGGAAGCGATGGGCGTGTCGCTGGTGCTGCATCCGCGTAATCCGTATGCGCCCACGGTGCACATGAATGTGCGGTTTTTCAGCACCGTCAATGCCGATGGCGAACCCGTATGGTGGTTCGGCGGCGGCATGGACCTGACGCCGTATTATGGCGACGCGGGCGACGTGAAGCACTTCCACCAGGTGTGCCATGATGCGCTGGCGCCGTTTGGCGACGAACTGCATCCGAAGTTCAAGCAGTGGTGCGACGATTATTTCTACCTGAAGCACCGGCGCGAAGCGCGTGGCGCCGGTGGCATCTTCTTCGACGATTTCAATGCCCTGGGCTTTGACGACAGCTTTGCGATGATGCGCAGCGCCGGCGACGCTTTCGTCAAGGCCTATGTGCCGATCCTGGCGCGCCGCAAGGACACGCCCTACGGCGAACGCGAACGCGATTTCCAGTGCTACCGGCGCGGACGCTATGTCGAGTTCAACCTGGTGTTCGACCGCGGCACCCTGTTCGGCCTGCAGTCGGGCGGACGCACCGAGGCGATCCTGATGTCGATGCCGCCCGTGGTCAAGTGGCGCTACGACTGGCACCCGGAAGCGGGCAGTCCCGAAGCGGCGTTGTATACTGACTTCCTCGTGCATCGCGACTGGCTGCAGGCGTGACCGGAGTTAGCACGACGCATGGCATCGCCGGCAATACCCCATGCGTGGCGCTGCTGGGCGGCAGCTACGATCCGGTGCATATGGGCCATGTCGCGCTGGGCACGCATTTTTCCAGCCTGCTGCACGCCGATGAACTGCGCGTGATTCCGGCCGGCGCGCCCTGGCAAAAGGGCAACCTGGGCGCCACCGGCCAACAGCGCGCCGAGATGGCCAGCCTGGCGTTTGCAGGCCTGCCCGTGCCGGTCGTGATCGACCGCCAGGAAATCGAGCGCAGCGAACATGGCCAGGCCAGCTACACCATCGATACCTTGCGCCAGGTACGCGCCGAGCTGGGAGCGCGCGCATCCATCGTTTTCCTGATGGGTGCCGACCAGCTGCAGCGGCTCGCGACATGGCGCGAATGGCAGCAATTATTTGAATACGCGCATATCTGCGTCGCGGCCCGCCCCGGCTTCGCGCTGAATGACACCGCAGTGCCGCAAGTGGTCGCCGAAGAATTTTCGCGCCGCCTGGGGGCACTGGAAAGCATCCGCAACACGCCGCACGGTCTGACTTATCTGGCACAGGACTTCGCGGTGGATATCTCCGCCACCGAAATACGTGCGGCATTACAACGGGGGAATCGGGCAAACTCGCTTGTTTCCCCGCTAGTGCTAGACTATATTGAACAACATAATTTATACAAAAGCTAAATGGACATCAAAAAACTGCAAACCCTCGTCGTTGACGCCCTTGAAGACGTCAAAGGCCAAGACATCGCCGTCTTCGAAACCAGTCACCTGACCAGCCTGTTCGACCGCATCGCGATCGTTTCCGGTACCTCGAACCGTCAAACCAAGGCGCTGGCCGCCTCGGTGCGCAACAAGGTCAAGGACGCCGGCGGCGACATCATCGGCATGGAAGGCGAGGAAACGGGTGAATGGGTGCTGGTCGATCTGGGCGACATGATCGTCCACATCATGCAAGCGCCTATCCGCGCCTACTACCGCCTGGAAGAAATCTGGGGCGACACGCCGGTCAAGCTGGGTGCCGCCAAGCGCGCGCCGAAAAAAGCGGCCGGCGACGAGCCGAAAAAGGTCAGCGGCCATCTGGCAGCGAGCAAGGCCAATGTGGAAGCTTCGCCCGTGATCGAGAAAAAGACACCGGCCAAGAAAGCCACGGCCGCCACCGCCGCCAAGAAAGCCCCGGCGAAAAAAACCACCGCTTCCAAAGCTGTCGGCAAGACCGTGAAAGTCGCGCCAACCAAGACCGAAGCGGCTGCCGTGAAAGCCTTGAAAGCGCTGCCAGAGAAAAAAGTGCGCGCCCCACGCGCGGCCAAGCCGGCAGCCGATGCTGCACCGGCAAAAACCGTGATCAAGCGTATCAAAAAAGTCGAAGCGTAAGCCTCGATGCAGCTTATCATCGCTGCGGTCGGCCATAAAATGCCGGCCTGGATAGAGACGGGCTTCGCGGAATACGCGAAGCGCATGCCGCCGGAATTGCGCATCGTGCTGAAAGAAATCAAGCCGGTGGAGCGTTCCGGCAGCAAGACCGCCGCCACGGCGATGGCGCTGGAACGCGAACGCATCGAAGCCGTCCTGCCCAAGGGCGTGCGCATCATCGCGCTCGACGAACGCGGCAAGGACCTGACCAGTGTCGGCCTGTCGCAGCAGTTGATGGCGTGGCAGCAGGATGGCCGCGACACCGCCTTCCTGATCGGCGGCGCCGACGGCCTCGATCCGCAACTCAAGGCACGTGCCGAAGGCATGCTGCGCATTTCCAGCATGACCCTGCCGCACGGCGTGGTGCGCGTGATCCTCGCCGAGCAGCTGTATCGTGCCTGGTCAATCACGCAAAACCACCCCTATCACCGCGTCTGAACTCCCCCATGAAAACGGCTGATCACAAGATCTACCTTGCCTCCAAAAGCCCGCGACGGCGCGAACTGCTGCGCCAGATCGGCATCGATTTCGAATTGCTGCTGCTGCGCAGCGACGGCCCGCGCGGCGCCGACGTCACAGAGGAAGTCCTGCCCGGCGAATCGGCGCTCGACTATGTCGCCCGCGTGTCGAATGAAAAAGCCGCCTTCGCCTGGGACCTGGTGCGCCGCCGCCACCTGACCCCGCGCCCCGTGCTGGCAGCCGACACCACCGTCACCATCGACGGCATCATCCTCGGCAAGCCGGCCGACCGCCTTGAGGCCGTGGCGATGCTGCAGCAGCTGTCGGGCCGCACGCACGAGGTGCTCACCTCGATCGCCGTGCACTACAAGGATTTCGCCGAGCAGCGCACGCAGGTGTCGCAAGTGCGCTTCGGCGTGCTCTCGCCGGCCTCCATCGCCGCCTACTGCGCCACGCCCGAGCCCTACGACAAGGCCGGCGGCTACGGCATCCAGGGCAGCGCCGCCCTGTTCGTCGAGCATATCGAAGGCAGCCATTCCGGCATCATGGGCCTTCCTCTGTACGAGACGGCGCAATTGCTGCGTGAAGCAGGTTTGCCCCTGCCCTGATCCCGGGTATGATGTCATTCGTCGCCTCCACTTCCCCGCCTCCATGAACGAAGACATCCTGATCAATATCACGCCGCAAGAAACGCGCGTCGCCCTCATCCTGCAGGGCGCCGTGCAGGAATTGCACATCGAGCGCACGCTCACGCGCGGCCTGGCCGGCAATGTGTATTCCGGCAAAGTGGTACGGGTGTTGCCGGGCATGCAGTCGGCCTTCATCGACATCGGCCTGGAGCGCGCCGCCTTCCTGCACGTGGCCGACATCTGGGAAGCGCGCGGCCACGATGGCCAAAACGCGACACCGGCGCCGATCGAAAAAATCCTCTTCGACGGCCAGGTGCTGACGGTGCAGGTGATCAAGGACCCGATCGGCACCAAGGGCGCGCGCCTGTCGACGCAAATTTCCATCGCCGGACGCATGCTGGTGTACCTGCCCCAGGACAAGCACATCGGCATCTCGCAGAAAATCGAAAAGGAAGCGGAGCGCGAGCAGTTGCGCGTGCGCCTGCAAAGCCTGCTGCCGCCCGATGAAAAAGGCGGCTACATCGTGCGCACCATGGCCGAGGACGCTTCCGACGCTGACTTGAAGGCGGACGTCGACTACCTGCGCAAGACCTGGAGCACAATCACGCACGGCGCGCGCACGCGTCCCGCCACCAGCCTGCTGCACCAGGACTTGAGCCTGGCGCAGCGCGTGCTGCGCGACTTCGTCGGCGATGAAACAGCCACCATCCAGGTCGATTCGCGCGAGAACTACGTCAAATTGCGCGAATTCGCGGAAATCTACACGCCCAGCGAACTGACGCGCTTGCAGCACTACACGGGCGAGCGCCCGCTGTTCGACCTGTATGGCGTGGAAGAAGAGATCCTGCGCGCGCTGGGGCGCCGGGTCGACCTGAAATCGGGCGGCTACCTGATCGTCGACCAGACGGAAGCGATGACCACCATCGACGTCAACACGGGCGGCTTCGTCGGCGGGCGCAATTTCGCCGACACGATTTTCAAGACCAACCTGGAAGCGGCGCACGCCATCGCGCGCCAGCTGCGCCTGCGCAACCTGGGCGGCATCATCATCCTCGACTTCATCGACATGGACAATGCCGAGCACCGCAACGCCGTGCTGGCCGAACTGAAACGCACGCTGTCGCGCGACCGCACCAAGGTTTCGGTGAGCAACTTCTCGCCGCTGGGCCTGGTGGAAATGACGCGCAAGCGCACGCGCGAATCGCTGGCCCACATCCTGTGCGAACCCTGCCCCGCCTGCGCCGGCAAGGGACAAGTCAAGACCTCGCGCACGATCTGCTATGAAATCCTGCGCGAACTGCTGCGCGAGGCGAAACAGTTCAACCCGCGCGAATTCCGCATCCTCGCCTCGCAGGAAGTGGTCGATCTGTTCCTCGAAGAAGAATCGCAGCACCTGGCCATGCTCGGTGATTTCATCGGCAAGAAAATTTCGCTGCAGGTGGAGAACGCCTACCACCAGGAGCAGTACGACGTGATCCTGATGTAGTCATGCCGGGCACCACCGCCTTCTGGCGCGACCCGTCTCTCCCCCACGTGGAGAGCCGGCGCGCCTGCCACAGCCGGGCGTGCTACAAGCCGCACAGCCATCCCACGTTTTCCATCGGCGCCGTCGACGCAGGCGGCAGCATCTTTACAGGCAGCAAAGACGGCAAGGTCGCCCTCGGCAATGGCAGCCTGGTGCTGGTGCCGGCCGGCTGCGTGCACGCCTGCAATCCCCTGCCTGACGCCCCGTGGAGCTACCAGATGCTGCATCTCGATGCGCGGTGGCTGCAGGCACACGCGCCGGCGCTCGATGGCGACACGGCGACGGTGTTGCGTTGCCCGCTGCTGTATGCGCAGTTTTGCGCCATGAATGCGCTGCTGTTTTCAAGGGCCGGCGCGGCGGAGAAAAATGCGGCGCTGCAGGCGTTCCTTGGCGCCTGCGCCAGCGCCTGCGCAGACGTGCTGCCGTCGGAACGCAAGCCGCTGCCCCAGCAGCTGGCGCCCGTGCTCGCGACGCTGCAGGCGCAGCCCTCTGCCAGCCTGCGGCAACTGGCGGAGGCGGCTGGCCTGAGCCCCTATCAATTGATCCGCGCCTTTCGCGCCGCCACGGGCCTGACGCCGCATGCCTACCAGCTGAATATGCACGTCAACCGCGCGCGCAGCCGCTTGCAGGAAGGGACGGCGCTGGCGCAGCTGGCGCATGAGCTGGGCTTTGCCGACCAGAGCCACCTGCAGCGCGTCTTCAAGGCGCATGCGGGCATCACGCCCGGGCGCTACCGCTAGCCTGCAATTTTCTTCAATACGCGCCAGCAGCAGCATTGCATACTCGCCTCCCTATCGTTACGGAGCGCAAGCCATGCAAGACTTTTTATTGATCGCCGCCGCCCACTTTCTTTCCCTGCTGTCGCCCGGTCCCGATTTCTTCCTGATCGCGCGCACCTCGCTGGCCCACGGCTGGCGCGCCGCCGCCGGCACGTGCATGGGCATTACCGTGGCCAATGCGGTGTTTATCGTGGCGGCATTTGGAGGACTGTCGGTGCTGCAGGCGGGCAGTACGGCATTCATGGTGGTGCGGCTGGCGGGATGCGCCTATCTGCTGTACCTGGGCTGGCTGTTCCTGCGCCATGCGGGCAAGAGCAGCCTGGATGCCAAGCCCGCCACCGGCAAGGCGCGCTGGCGCGGCGGTGTCGTGATGGGGTTTGTCTCCGCCATCCTGAATCCGAAAAATGCGCTGTTCTACGTCAGCCTGGCCACCGTGCTGGCCTCCAGGCAGACAAACACCGCTGCGATGGTCGCATATGGTACGTGGATGGTCTTTGCCGTGCTGGCGTGGGATATGGCGGTGGCGCTGGCTATCGGCAGCACCGCCCTGCGGCAGCGCTTTGCGCGCGCACTGCCGTCGCTGGAACGGCTGTCGGGCGTGATGCTGATCGTGCTGGCGGTGGTGCTGCTAGCGGATCAGGCTGGCAGCGGATCCAGGTAAAACACGGCATACACTTTCAAGGGCGTGGTTTCCGTCGCCTTTTCCGAGCGCACGACGGAGCAATCGTCGGCGGCCAGGCTGCGCCAGTTCTGGATGCCGGCCTTGGCGAACATGGCGTGCGCAGGGGCATTCGCCGCCAGGTCCAGCACCAGGCAGGCGTTGCGCGGGCCGGCGCCGTAGTTGACGGCGCGGATTTCAATGCCGAAGGTCGTCATCCACGGTTCCCACAAGCCTTTTTCCTTGCCGGCCGCCATGCGCTCGAGCATCTCGCCAAACGTCAGACCTTTCTTGACGGTATCCCGCAGTGCTTGCAACGACGGCGCCAGGCGGGGATCGGGCTGCTTGTTGCCGGCGCGGATCTCGGCGATCGCTTTCAATTCCTTGATGATGGCCGCATCGCGTTCCGTGTAATCGCGCATGCGCGCGTAAAACTCGGCATCGAGGAAGGGATTGACGGTCAGCTTGGCGACGCCCTCTTCGCGGCGTTTCGGGGAGGGCGTGTTGGTTTTGGTCATGGCGATGGAGGGCAAAATACGTTGAGGGCCGCCAGTTTAACATCATGGCGCGTCGGCGGCAGCTTCAGCGCCGCTTTAATGTTGCCCCTGGCGGGTGCGGCGCGGCCACTGCGGCGCGCGCGCCAGGCCGCATGAAGTCACGCCGTGGCCCGAACAGGAAGACGGCGCCCGCATACAGCCCCGCCAGGGGGAAGCGCACCTCCCTGAGCAACTGCTGGAAAATGGCGATCGACTGCGCGCGGGTGACGGGAATGTCGGCGCGCCACTGGCACAGCACGTCATGCACGAGGCTGGCATGATACGTCGCCGGCAAGCCCAGGTGCTGCGCGCCATCGGGCGTGCCCACATAAAATAGGCCGAGCACGCTGATACAGGGCGAACAGCCATCCCAGGCATAGCCGGCGCGGATGCGGATCGCCGATTCGCGTATCGTCACCCACTCGTTTTCAAACTCTATGCCGTCAAGCAAGGGCGAGCAATAGCCATAGTCGCTGCCCAGCGCATAGCGCCAGGCATTGCCAGGCATGCCGAAATTCTTCGGCATCAGCGGCCTCCCTGCCGTGCATGCCGCCGTTGTCGCCTATATGTCGTCTGCATGGGGTTATCTTGATCATTATCAATATCAAGATTTAAACATACTCCGGCAAAAGAAGGGCAACAAGCGGCAGACTCAGGCGCGCGGCGCCGCCGTCGATTCGCGCACCACCAGTTCGGGTTTCAGGCGCACGTCGAGCACCGGGGAATCGGGCGAAGCTATGGTTTGCAGGATCAGCCGGGCCGCTTCCGTGCCGATGCCGTGGTGGCGGATGCGGATGGTGGTCAGGGGCGGACGGATCATGTCCATGTAGGGCATGTCGTTGTGGCCCACCACGGAAATATCTTCGGGGCAACTCAAACCCAATTCGCGGATGGCGTCGTAGCAGCCGAGGGCCACCAGGTCGCTGCCCGTCACCACGGCCGTCGTCCGCGGCGACTGGCGCAGCAGTTCCAACAGGGCCGCCTTGCCGCATTCGCGCGAATAACCGCTGCTTTCAAACACGAACGCTTGCGAGCGATCGAGTTCGCTGGCCTGGATGGCGGCCAGGAAACCGAGGCGGCGCACGTGGCCAGTGGACAGGTTTTCCGGGCCGGCGATGTGCGCGATATGGCGGTGGCCCAGCGCCAGCAAGTGTTCCACCGCCAGACGCATGCCGACCACGTCGTCGCTGACGACGCAAGAAGCGACGCCCGTCTCGTCGCTGCGGTTGACGGTAACGACAGGCACATTCTGGTCGATGCACATCTTGATGACGGGATCGTCGCGCCGTGCGGTAGCCAAAATCAGGCCGTCGACCTGCTGTCCCAGCAGGCGGTTGATGACGAACAGCTGCTCTTCCTCGTCGGCGCCCACGTTGGCGACGATGGCCAGGTAGCCATGCTTGCGCAAGCCTTCCTCGATGCCCAGCAGGATCGGTGGAAAGACAGCGTTGGTAATGTCGGGCAAAACCACGCCGATGATGCGCGACTTGCGTGTGACAAGGGTGGAGGCGGCGCGGTTCGGCCGGTAGCCGAGCCGGCCCGCTTCGGCCAGCACGCGCGCGGCCACCTCGGCGCTGACCATTTGCCGCGTTGCCGGGTTCATCACGCGCGACACGGTGGAAAAGTGCACGCCGCTGGCCCGCGCGACGTCGCTTAAGGTGGGGTTCTTGTTTGTCATGGGCTTCCCGGATCGCAATACCGTGATTTTATCGTAAAAATTCCCTATTCCGTCAAAAACCGAGCAAACGCTTGCATTGAAATAATCGGGTTGCCCAAAGCGGTTTTGGTGGGCTTAAGCACAATCCAGCCTTGACAGCGTGCAAACGCTTGCATACCATGACTCGGATTGATCACTCGGGCCTGGTTGCCCTTCCCAGAATTCTTATGTCTACTTCCCACAGCAAGCACGCCGAACAGAACGGCGAAACCTTCAACCTGAAAGAAGCCGCCCTCGCCTATCATGCGGAACCCCGCGCAGGCAAGATTTCCGTCACGCCAACCAAACCGCTGGGCGACGCCCGCGCCCTGACCCTGGCGTACTCGCCGGGCGTGGCCTTTGCCTGCGAAGCCATCGTGGAAGATCCGCGCACGGCCGGCATCTATACGTCGCGCAGCAACCTGGTGGCCGTGATCACCAATGGCACGGCCGTGCTGGGCCTGGGCGATATCGGTCCGCTGGCCAGCAAACCGGTGATGGAAGGCAAGGCTTGCCTGTTCAAGCAGTTCGCCGACGTCGATGTGTTCGACATCGAACTGGCCGAGAACGATCCCGACCTGTTCATCGACACCGTGGTGCGCATGGAGCCGACCTTCGGCGGCATCAATCTGGAAGATATCAAGGCGCCCGACTGCTTCTACATCGAACAGCAATTGCGCAAGCGCATGAATATTCCCGTCTTCCACGACGACCAGCACGGCACGGCCATCATCGTCGCGGCCGGCATCCTGAACGGCCTGGAACTGGTCGGCAAGGACATCGGCAACGTCAAAGTGGCCGTCTCGGGCGCTGGCGCCGCGTCGATCGCCTGCCTGGACCTGCTCGTCTCGCTGGGCCTGAACAAGTCGCTGCTGAAAGTGTGCGACAGCCAGGGCGTGATCTACCCGGGCCGCGATGCCAGCATGGAAGAGAACAAGGCGCGCTACGCGAACGACACGAGCGACCGCGACCTGGCTGACGCCATGGTCGGCGCCGACATCTTCATCGGCGTCTCGAAGGGCGGCGTGGTCAGCGCGCAGATGGTCGAATCGATGGCCGCCAAGCCGCTGATCTTCGCCCTGGCCAATCCGCATCCGGAAATCGCGCCGGAAAAAGTGCATGCCGTGCGCGACGACGCCATCGTCGCCACGGGCCGCTCGGATTACCCGAACCAGATCAACAATGTGCTGTGCTTCCCGTACATCTTCCGTGGCGCGCTCGACGTGGGCGCCACCACCATCAATGAAGAAATGAAGCTGGCCTGCGTGCGCGCCATCGCCGCGCTGGCCAAGGAGCCGCTGCCGGGTCACGAGAGCAGCGCCCTGACGCCGCTGCAACTGATACCGTCGCCGTTCGACGAGCGTCTGCGCAGCTGGGTCGCGCCTGCCGTGTCGCAAGCGGCCATCGCCACCGGCGTCGCCACCCGCGTGCCAGCAGTCGCCTGATACGCATGGCAGGCGATCCTGCCTTGGCAAAATAACAGCAAGTTACCATTGCTTACAAAAAAACCATGGCTGAAAACCATGGTTTTTTTCATTTCCCCCTTGAGACCGCCCATATAGTTATCGAAGAGTAAATTCCCGGGTGCCGTTTTTGCTGCCCCCTTCGATTACAATGACGCCTACTTTATGTTGCTACAGTTGCCATAATGGCGACGTCGTGCGTTACCAAGGATATTCATGCTCGGCCTGACCTCTGTTTGTGTTTTTCTCTTTTCGGCATTGGCGCTGGCAGTCAACAGCGGATATTCCCTTGGCGCGCTGGTGCTGCTGCTGGCCAGCAGCTGGCTGCTGTGGAAACGCCCCCGTCTGAATCTGCAGCGCCGCGATTACCTGATGCTCGGCACGCTGCTGCTGTACTTCTTCATCTTTACCGCCAACATGCTGTATCACGCCGATCCGGCGCGCGAACTCGACATGCCCCTGCGGGCCCTGCTGGCCGCGCCCGTGCTGCTGCTGCTGATTGCCTATCCGCCGCGGCCGGAAGCGTGGTGGAGCGGTGTTGCCATTGGTGCCATCGGCGGCGCTGCACTGGCTTTTTGGCAATTCTTTGTCCATGACATTGCTCGTCCCCAAGCTGCCACGAGCAACGCCATCCATTATGGCAATGTGAGCATGCTGCTGGGCATGCTCTCGCTATGCGGCGTCACGTGGGCACGCGCGCAATCGCGCCAGCGCCTGTGGACAGTGCTGATGCTGTGCGGCTGCATCGCTGGCATTGCCGGTTCGATCATCAGCGGTAGCCGTGGCGGCTGGCTGGCATTGCCGATCTGTGTCTGCATCATCGCCCTGCATCATGCTAGAAAACACGGCAAACGTTACCTTTTCAGTGTCGCAGCCGCCTTTGTCGTATTCGGCACCCTCGTCTATGCCCTCCCCAACTCACCGGTCCGGGAGCGCAGCGTCGCCGCCATCAACGAACTGAACAGTTTCAATGATTCCGGCAACATATACTCTTCCGTTGGCCAACGCGTGGAAATGTGGCGCTCCGCGCTGCGCATGTCGGATGAAAACCTGTTGCTGGGCATCGGCCGCAATGGCTATCTGGCGCAAAAGCAGGAGCTGGCAGCCGAAGGCAAGATGAATGCCGTGGCGCGCGACTTCACGAATGCGCACAACGACTATATCGATTCGCTGGTCAAGCGCGGCATGCTGGGCCTGTTAGCATTGCTGGTGCTGTTTTTCCTCCCGCTGCGCTTGTTCACCCAGTCCCTGCGGGCGGCAGGACATGGACAAACGACACAACCCTATGCGCTGGCCGGCGTCATCCTGCTTTCCTGCTATATCACGTTCGGCTTGACGACGAACTCGCTCACCCTGAATATCGGCATCATCATGCTGGTCTTCCCGATGGTGATACTGTGGGCCATGCTGCGCCAGCAAGAACGCATTGCCTAAGCTTCCGCCTGACCGTTTTTGCTGTCCCCTGCAAGGAACCATACCGATGCTCACGCCCGACCTGAAGCGCCTCACCGCACTGCACGCGCCCTACAAGAAACACCTGGCCCTGGCCTTGCTGGCGATGGTCGTCACGGCGGCGACGGAACCGCTGCTGCCGTATGCGCTCAAGCTGCTGCTCGACAATGGCTTTGGCGGCAAGGTGAATTTTTCCTTCTGGCTCGTGCCGCTGATCGTCATCGGCATCTTCGCCATGCGCGGCGCGTCGACGTTTGCCAGCAGCTACCTGATGAGCTATGTCTCCACGCGCATCCTCAACGAGTTGCGGCGCAGGATGTTTGCCAGCATGCTGAACTTGCCCATCGACTTCTACAACACCCACACGGTGGGCAAAGTCATCAACTCCATCATGTTCGAAGTGCAGCAGATAATCGAGATGGTGACCAAGGTGTTTACGTCGATCGTGCGCTCCTCGCTGACCGTGCTGGGCCTGCTGGCGTGGCTGCTGTACCTGAACTGGGTGCTGACGCTGGTGACCCTGGTGCTGCTGCCCCTGCTGACCATCGTCGTGCGCACGACGGGCAAGCGCCTGAAAAAACTCAACCGCGACTCCCTGGCCGTCAACGCGGAGCTGACCCAGGTCATCGAGGAAACCACGCGCGCCCAGCAAGTGATCAAGATCTTCGGCGGCCAGGACTACGAAAAGTCGCGCTTCGAAGAGCGTGCCGAGCAATTGCGCCGCTACAGCATGCGCATGACCACCACTTTTTCCGCCACCGTCCCCATCACGCAGGTGATCACGGCCGCCGCCGTGGCTCTGGTCATCGTGATGGCCCTGTTCCAGTCGGAGCAGGGGCAGATCACGGTCGGCGGGTTTGTGTCCTTCATCACGGCCATGCTGATGCTGCTGACGCCCTTGAAGCAACTGGCCGAAGTCAACGGCCCCCTGCAGCGCGGCATGGCCGCCGCGGAAGAAGTCTTTTTGCTGATCGACAAGACGCCGGAGCGCACGGGCGGCCAGCCGCTCGCCGGGCGCAGCAAAGGCCGCATCGAGTTCAGGGACGTGAGCTTTGCCTACCCCGGACATCCGGAACCGGCGCTGCAACACATCGATCTGAGCATTGCGCCAGGACAAACGATCGCCTTTGTCGGCATGTCCGGCGGCGGCAAATCAACCCTGGTCAGCCTGCTGCCCGGCTTTTACTCGGCCAGCAGTGGCGAGATCTTGCTCGATGGGCAGAATATCGATACCATCGCCCTGACGAGCCTGCGCAGCCAGATCGCCATGGTCAGCCAGCAAGTCGTATTGTTCGACGATACCCTGGCCGCCAATATCGCGTATGGCGATGCGGCGCCGGACCGGCAACGCATCGAAGCGGCTGCGGCCGCCGCCTTCCTGTCGGACGTCATCGACGGCTTGCCCGACGGCCTGGAAACGCGCTTGGGCGACAACGGCTCGCGCCTGTCCGGCGGCCAGCGCCAGCGCGTGGCCATCGCCCGCGCGATCTACAAGGATGCGCCCATCCTGATCCTCGATGAAGCGACCTCGGCACTGGATACGGAAGCGGAACGGGCCGTGCAAGCGGCGCTGGAACATCTGATGCAAGGTAAAACCACCCTCGTTATTGCGCATCGGCTATCAACAATTGAACGTGCGGACCGTATCGTGGTATTGTCACATGGGAAAATAATGGAAACCGGCAGTCACCAGCAATTATTGGATGCCAACGGCGCGTATGCCAATCTGCATCGCCTGCAATTTTCCCAGCAAGTGGCTTGACACCATCGAATGAATACCTGAAATCGTACTGATACATGACGCCTTTGATTCCCGCCGAACTTCTACAAAAGTCGGACAAAATTCTTTTCATCGCCCATCTGGCGCTGGGAGACTTTACCTACCTGCAAAACGGTTTCCGCGCCTTCGCCGCGGCCTATCCCCATATTCAGATCCACCTGTGGGTCGACGAAGTGCGCCGCACGTCCGATGCGAAACAATGGGAAAGCCTGCGCACCTATTCGCTGTATGACTGGGTAGAGCAGTCTGGCCTGTTCGCCAAGGTGTACCGCAAGACCTACAGCCCGGCGCTCTACGAAGAATCACTGCGCGAAGCCAAGGCGGAACACTATCCTGTCGTCGTGTCACTGGCCCACGTACGGCCACAGCAGTACGCGGATCTTGCCCGCGCGATCAGCCCGAACGGGCTGGTGATCGGCACGCGCAAGCCGTTCAGCCCACTGCGTCCCTGGCATTACCTGGCCTATCGCAAGATCGATGCCGTGCTGGCCTCGTATGCGGGACAGGATGCCGGCGAGCACCATATCAGCAGCGTGTATGCGGACTGGTTCCATCAATTGACGGGAATCGACATTCCCGTGGCCGAACGCTATCCCTTCGTGCACATTCCCGAGCAGGCGCTGCAGCAAGCGCAGGCGCAGCTGGCCACCTGGGGCTTTGCCCCGCGCCAGGGTCCGCTCGTACTCCTGAACCCGTTTGCCAAGTCGCACAAGCGCGGCTGGCCGCTGGAACGCATCGCCGAGCTGATCGCGCGCATGCAAGCGATGCCGAAGTGGAAAAATGCCTGCTTCCTGATCAATGCCATGCCGCAGGAACTGGCCAAGGTCGATGCGGTCGTGCAGGCGCGTGGCTTGCCGCGCACGCAAGCCTTCAGCGCTGTTGACAACTTTTTCCAGCTGCCCGCCATGCTGGCGCAATGCGACCTGATCATTTCGGTGGAAACATCGATCATGCACTTGGCGAACGCCGTGCATGTGCCTGTGGTGGCATTGATGCGCAAGAAGAATCCGGAATGGGCGCCGTTCGACAGCGCCAACAGCACCGTCATCACGGTGGCGCGGCGCAGCGACTGGGTCAAGGCGATCTCGGTCGACCAGGTATTGCAGACCATCGCCTAGACAACGCTGCAGTGGCTAACCGGTGCCCAGCATGCTGATGCGCACCAGGTCGGCCACATTGTCGACGCCCAGCTTGTCCATCAGGCGCGCCTTGT
The DNA here is from genome assembly GCF_002735655.1 of Janthinobacterium sp. BJB446. Lineage (NCBI taxonomy): Bacteria > Pseudomonadati > Pseudomonadota > Betaproteobacteria > Burkholderiales > Oxalobacteraceae > Janthinobacterium > Janthinobacterium sp. BJB446. The sequence continues at coordinate 86,627 of NZ_PDZK01000002.1, forward strand.
GCACTTCCACCGTGCGCACGGAAATGCCCAGTGCCGGGGCGATATCGCGGTTGTGCTGGCCTGTCACCACCAGATGCATCACTTCCCGCTCGCGCGGCGTCAAGGCGCGCAGCAAGGCTTGCCCCTCCACCTGGCGCAGCAATTGGCCGCGCGCATGCGCCTCGCGCGAAAACGCTTCATCGATGGCTGCCAGCAACTTGTCGTGGTCAAACGGTTTTTCCAGGAAATCGCTGGCCTGCGCCTTGAAGGCCTGGCGTGCCAGGGCGACGTCGCCGTGTCCCGTGATAATGATGACGGGCAGCATGCATTTGAGCTCCAGCAAGCGGCGCTGCAGGCTCAGGCCATCCATGCCCGACATGCGGATATCGACCAGCAGGCAGCCAGCCCACTCGGGCCGCCAGCTGTGCAGGAAATCCTCGCCGCAGGAAAACAGGGCCGTGCGGTAGCCGCGTATGCCCAGCAGCAAACCCAGCGCATCGCGCACGGCGGGATCGTCGTCGACGATAAACACCGTCAAATTACTTGTCACCATACTCTCCTGTAGCGGCCGCACTGGCGCGCGCCAGGGGCAGGACAAAACGAAAAATGCCATGCTTGCCCACTTCGGCCCATAGCTGGCCGCCATGCGCTTCGACGATGCTGCGGCTGAGCACCAGCCCCAGACCCAGGCCGCTGGCCTTGCTCGAGACAAACGGTTCGAACAGGCGCGCCGCCAGGCTATTGGAAATACCGGGGCCGCTATCTTCCACGGACAGGCGCAGCCGCCCGCCTTCGAGCCGCTCGGCCGAGACCGTGATGCGGCGCCGTCCGCGCGGCTGCCCCATCACCGCATCCTGCGCATTGGCCAATAAATTACGCAACACCAGCTCGATCTGCAGGCGGTCGGCGTTGACGGCCAGCGGCGGCGACGGCACCAGCACCAGTTCAATGCCATGTTCATGGAACAGCGGCGTGAACTGGCGCGCCATGCCCTCGATCAAGGCGCTCGCCTCCACCGCTTCGAGCTGCATCGCGCCCGTGCGGAAAAAGTCGCGCAGGCGGCGCACCACGTCCGCGGCGCGTCCCGATTCCACGATCATGTGTCCCACCGCGCCCTGCAGCAAGGCGCCCGTCTCGCCCCGCTCCAACAAGTATTCGCACGCCTTGCCATAGGTCGACAAGGCCGTCAGCGGCTGGTTCAGCTCATGCGCGAGCGCGGCCGCCATCTCTCCTGCGGCCGCCAGGCGCAGCGTGTGTTTCAGTTCGTCGGCCACCTGGCGCATCTCATCGACGACGATGCCGATAAAAAATCCCACCAGCGCCAGCACGGCATCGAGCAGTTGCAATTCATAAAACTGGATATCGACCGCATGCGTCCATTTCACCAGGGTGATGATGCACAGTTGCAATACAAACACGGCCAGCACGGCGCCATGCAATCCCTGGCGCGAGGCGGCCCAGATCACGGGGAGAAACAGGAAGTAGAAATGCTTGTATTCGGAACGCACGATGGAACCGAAGAGGCTCCACAACACAAAACTGGCGAGTGCCAGATACGCCAGGGTTTCCCAGCGCCAGACGGCGGCATGCAGGCGCTCGCGCCCCCGTTCGCTGAACAGCACCCAGATCAGCGGCATCGACACCAGCATGCCGACCATGTCGCCGATGCCGAAACGCCAGACTGCCGTCCCCCATTCGCCGGCCGGGATGCGTCCCGTCAGCGACAGCAGGGAAATATAGCCTAGCGCATTGAGCACGGTGCCAAACAGCACGATGGCGACCCAGGCGCTCAGGCGGCGCCGGTTGTCGAAGATGTCGCTGCTGCTGAAACTGCGGCGCAAGACTGCGCCCATACTGCCATAACCGAGCACCAGCCACGCCGAACAGAGCAAGGTCAGGGGCAAGCCTGCCGGCATGCCGCGCACCAGTACCTCGCCTGCCACCAGGGCGATAAACCACGGCAGCGCCGCCTTGCGGCCGTGGATCAGCCAAAATACCAGGCCCAGCGCGGGATCGGGATTCCAGGGGGTGATGTTCAGCCCGTACATCGGGTCGATATACGTGGCCCAGTCAAACAGCAGATACAAGCCGACAAAGGCGGGATACGGCAGGTAGCGGGACAGAAATAGGCGCATAACGGTGTTTTTTTAACTGTCCCGCATTATGCATCGCAAGCGTGCGCCACGCCATGCCAACTTGCGTTATAAGCACATGAAATAATTTTCATGCAATATCGCAAGGCACGCAGGCGGCGTCAGGCTTCGGCCAACGGCAAGCGCACTTCCACCAGCAAGCCCAGGCCGCCATTACCTCTGTGCAACTGAATCGTGCCGCCGTGCTGGCGCACGACGGAAGCGACGATGGACAAGCCCAGGCCGCTGCCTGGCTGCACTTGCTGCGGCGCGCGGAAAAAGCGGTCGAACACGCGTTCATACAGGGCCGGCGCGATGCCCGGCCCCTGATCGGCCACATGCAGCACGGCCTGGCCCCGCTCCGCATGCAGCGACACCGTCACGCTGCTGCCGCGCGGGCTGTACTTGATGGCGTTTTCCACCAGATTGTCGATCAGCGAGACCAGGCTCTCGCGCTGTCCGGCCACGTTGAGCGAAACGCTGGCTTGCAACTCGAGTTCGATATCGCCCGCCTGGGCCAGGCCGGACAGGGCCGCCAGCCGGTCTTGCAGCAAGGTGTCGAGCGCCTGCCGCCGCGGCAACTCGCCCCCGCCCGCCTGCACTTCGCTGCGCGTCAGCTGCAGCAGCTGGCCCACCAGGCGCGCGGCCCGGTTGCCGCTGTTCAAGATACCGTCCAGCAACTCTTGCTGGCGTGCATCATGCGCCTGCCCCTGCAAAGCCTCGACATTCACGCGCATGGCCGCCAGCGGCGTGCGCAGCTCATGCGTGGCATCGGCGATGAAGCTGCGTTCGCGCGAGGCACTGGCATCGACCCGCTGCAGCAGGGCATTGATATTGTCGACCAGCGCCGCCAGTTCGCCATGCGGCGGCTTGAACGCCAGCGGACGCAAATCCTGCGGCCCGCGCGCCGCCACCTCCTGCGCCACCTTGCGCCACGGGCGCATGGCAAGGCGGATCGACAGCCAGGCCGGCACCAGCAGGAACGGCAGGCTGATCAGCAACGGCAGCAGGTAGTAGCCACGTGAATTGATCGTGATGAAAAACTGCCAGGCCCCCCCCACTTCCAGCACGGTCACGCGGGTACCCCCTTCGGCCAGGCTGCGGCTGCGCCAGGCCTGGCCCTTGATATACACCACTTCCATCTGCTCCGGGCCGGCGCTGCGGATGCCGCTGGGCGCATCGGGGGACTTGTAGACCAGCTTGCCTTCGCGCCAGACCAGGATGCGCGGCGCCAGTTCCGGCACCTGTCCCATTTCAAATTCCTCGCGCAAGGCTTCGTCGATGGCGCGCAAGCTTTGCTCCTGGCGCTGCGGCTGCTCGGCCAGGTTATCGGCCACGCTGATAATGGCGTGCAGGACACCGCGGGTCACATTGCTCGCTTCGCCCGCGCCCTCGACCAGTACATACGCCACGGCCAGGCTCCACAGCACGGTCAGCATCAGCATTTGCGCCATCATCAGGCGGCGCACCAGGGTAGGCCGGCGCAGCATGGCCCAGAAACGCCCCATCATGCGCCAGCACCCGGCGGGGGGGATGTCTCGCCCTGCTGGTCGATGACATAGCCAACGCCGCGCACGGTACGGATATAACCTTCGCCTATCTTGCGGCGCAGGTTTCCCATATGCACATCCAGGGTATTGCTGGCATTGGCCAGCCCGCCGGGCAGGATGTGCTCTTCCAGGACGCGGCGCGTGATGACCCGGTTGGCACGCATCAGCAAGGTCTTCAGCAGGGCATATTCACTGGCCGTAAGCTCCACGGGCCGGCCATGTACGCTGACCCTGCGCGTGGGCACTTGCAGCAGCAAGCCGCGCAATTCGATGGTGTCGCCATCGAAGCCATAGCTGCGGCGTGCCAGGGCGCGCACGCGCGACAGCAGCTCGGCCAGCACGAAGGGCTTCACCAGGTAGTCATCGGCGCCACCGTCCAGGCCACGCAAGCGCTGTTCCAGCGTATCGCGGGCGCTGAGGATCAGCACCGGCAGGCGCGCCGCGCGCAGCCGGGCCAGCAAATCGAGGCCATCGCCATCGGGCAAGCCCAGGTCCAGCAGCACCAGTTCGCAACTGTCGTGCTCGATGCTGCGCGCCGCATCCTCCAGGCTGCGCACCCAGACCACTTGCATGCCCTGGTCGCGCAGGGCAATCCGCACGCCATTGCCCAGGTCCATATCGTCTTCAATCAGCAGTATCTTCATGGGGAGTATTAAACCACCGCAAGCTGAAGAATGGGTAAAGAAGCGTTCTTCATCCAATCTTAATAAAAGGCTCATTTTTCCTTCATGGCAAGGATGAATACTGTCGGCTGTCAATCGAGCCACTCCGGACTCGGTTCTCCACCTGACGGAAAACTCCATGCACGCATCTACAACCTTGTTGACCTCGCTGGCACTGGCCTGCGGCCTGAGCTTGAATCCCCTGGCCGCCGCGGCGGCCGAACCGGCGGCGGAAAATGTCTTCACCATCGGCGGCGGCGTCGCTGCCGTGTCCAGCTATTCCGGCGCTGACAAGCTGTCGGCCTCGCCGCTGATCATCCTCGACTACGCCATGGCCAATGGCTTGTTCTTCAGCACTTCGCGCGGCATCGGTTATGGCGGCCAGGCAGGCCCCTTCAGCTACAGCGCCGCGCTGGGCTACCGCGGCAATCGCGAAGACCACAAGCGCAATGGTGCCAACGGCTGGGGCGGCAGCGATTATCTGAAGGGCATGGGCGAAGTCAAGGGCAACGCCAGCGCCCTGCTCAGCGCGGGCTATTCGCCATTGCCGGGCCTGTCGTTGAGCGTGTCGAGCGACATTCCCCTGTCGAACCGCGAAAACGGCGCCAACGTGCATTTCGGCGCGACAGGCCAGATCTACGGCCGGGCCGATGCCAAGGGCGTGCAGCAAGACAGCGTGAACATCAGCGGCCAGCTGGGCTGGGGCGAGCGCAAGTACGTGCAGACCATGTATGGCGTGACGGCCACCCAGGCGGCGAATACCTCGTTCAAGCAATACACGCCCAAGGGCGGCTTCTATGAAGCACAGGCCACCATCAACTGGGAGCACCGCTTCGATGCGCGCTGGGGCATCAATACCCTGGTCGGCGTCGAGAGCCGCCTGGGCGACGCGGCCAAGAGCCCCATCGTGCAGCGCAAGACATCGCCGATCGGCGCCGTGTATGTCACCTACCGCTATTAAGACCGGGACGGCATAAGGGGAACCCGTACGCTGTTTCGCCAATTTACACAGGGGGGTGGCATGGATAACATGAGACGGTTTTCCGACTATGGCCATCCCTTCCATGCATGCATCGCGCCTTGCCCCGCAACGTCACCGCGCCCCAGACAGCGCCGCGGGCGCGGGCGGCAAGCCGGGCCAGGATACCTTGCTGCTGCTCTTGCCCGTCAAGCGCGCCAGCGACATCATCTACGGCGCGCGCTACGCCAGGCGCTTGCAGGAATGGGGCATCCAGGTCAGCGTCAGCCTGCTGCACGTGACAGCGGCGCCACCGCGCCAGGCCGATGGCTTGCCCCGGCACAGCGCCGGCGCATGCCATGCGCTGGACCCGGCCACGCAGCAGATGATGCACGAGGCGGGACTGTATCTGAGCCGTTCGCAGCTCGCCTTCAGCACGCATATTGTCGCCGGCGAGCTGCTGTTTACGATCCTCGATACGGCTGAACTGCTCGGCTGCCACGAAATCGTCCTGCCGGCACTGCGGCACAGTCCCTGGCAGCGCCGCTTTGCCGGAGCGCTGGCACGCAGGCTGGCGCGCGCCACGCGCAGCGCCACGGTCTTGCTGGCCGATACCGACGGCATGAGCGGACCGCCGCCAGCCTGAAGCGCCGCCGGCGCCAGGCCCATCCACATACACATGGAACCCTTTGATGACACAAGCCATTACCCTGCACGCAGGCCTGAGCAATATGCCGCCAGGCATGTCACGCGTGCGCGAGCTGCTCAAGCTGCAATTGCGGGCACAGCTGCAGCGCCGGCAGACGCGCATCTGGCTGCAGCTGCTCAATTCCCATCCCGTGTTCCAGGATTTGCTGCAAGCCTATCCGCGCATGATGCACAAGGTGTACCGCCACTACCTGAGCACGAACCTGTCGTGCCGCCAGCGCGTCGCCTTGCTGGTCGAGCACTATCATTTCATCCTGCAACAAGGCTGGGGCAAGCTGATGACGCAGGCGGCGCGCGCCCCCGTGCGCCTGGGTACCGTACCGGGAAAATCGGGCGCGCCTTACCACCTGCAGCTGTGTTCGCTACAACCGATGGACCGCGAAGGCGAGATGGTATTGCAACTGGCACATGGCGATGACGTGATCTACTCGGTCGCCTTTACCTTCTTCGGTTCCCGCGCGCGCGCCAGCATGGGCGTGGGCATCGGTTGCATCCAGGGTCCGCGCGGTGCGGAAGGCTTGCGCCGCGTGCGCGAGGCTACGCGCGACCTGCATGGCATGCGCCCCAAGGCCCTGATGGTGCGCCTGGTGCGCCAGCTGGGACATGAACATGGTTGCCGCAACATGGTACTTGTAGGTAACGCCAACCGCGCCGTCCACCATTCCGCCAAAAAGGGCCGTTTGTTCGCCGACTACAATGCCCTTTGGCAAGAACTTGGCGCCCAGGCACGCAAGGATGGCGATTTTGAGCTGCCATGCGAAAATCTGCCCCTGCCTGCCCTGGAAGACATTCCGTCAAAAAAACGCTCGGAAGCACGCAAACGCCACGAACTGACGCTGGCCATGATCGGCAGCCTGCGTAGCGGCCTCGACGCCCATCGCAGCCCGCTGCAGGTCGCCACGGCAGGCACTGCGGCAGCCGCCAACGAGGCACGGCAAGCGGTAGATATGGACGACGAAGACTACGCTTCCGCCGCCGCCTGAGCACCGCCCCTCCTCCTGCGGCACACGCTTCAACCCGTGCACGGCACAATCCTGTTACGCTAGCGCTATCGGTATGCACATGTGGTGCGCCGGTTCCCCCAACGCTTACTAGGAGGCAAGTCATGCGCGTAGACATCTACCGCCGGGCCGAGCACGACGGCATTTTTTCCTACCTCGCCGTGCCGGAAGGAAAGCTCATTCCGGAAGAAGTTACCAATACCGACTGGCAGCTGGAAGTACGCGCCAGCGAAGTGGCCGACGATGCCCAGGCCTTGCCCAACTACCATATCGAACAGCCGCACCAGCAGATCGCCGCCAAGGGCTATGCGATCACGGGCCTGAAAGACATGTAAACGAAAAAAGCCAAACCAGCGTGTCCGCGGTTTGGCTTTGTTGTATGCGCCGGGCGGTGCCGGTCAGTATTCGACCGCCACTTCTTGCGCACCCAGCATTTGCTCCAGCGCCATCTGCAACTCATCCGATGGCGCCACTTTCCACTCGTCACCAAACTGCAGCACGCAACTGACGCCCTGCGGGCTGACCCGTGCGGCAATCGGCAAGCCCGTCTCGGCGCGGTGCGGCATGATCACCTCACGGATGCGCTTGGCGTCCAGGGTGGCCGGCAAGGTCAAGCCCAGCTGGCGGCCATACTGCACCCGCGCGGCGATGATGTCGAAGGCGCTCTCGGCGGTGATGCGCAAGCCGCCCGAAAAACGGTCTTCCGAGACCTTGCCCACGACGGCCAGGAATTCATCTTCCTTGAAGATTTTCCTGTTCGAGTCGAACAATTCGCCGTACACCGTCACTTCCACCGTGCCGCTCTTGTCGTCCAGGGTGACGATGAGGATCTTGCCGCGCTGCGTCATCTGCGTGCGCAAGCCCGTGATGACGCCCGCCATCATGCGCGGTTCGCGCGAGGGCGACAGTTCCGACAATTTCGTGCGCGCAAAACGGCGCGCTTCGGGCGCATACGAATCGAACAGGTGGCCGGACAGGTAGAAGCCCAGCGCGATCTTTTCTTCCGTCAGGCGCTGCTTATCCGTCCACACGGGCACCTTGACGTACTCGGGCGGCGCCACCATGTCGCTGTCGTCGCCACCGAACAGGCTCACCTGGTTTGCCGCCTTGGCGGCCTGGTCGGCGCACTCCATGGCGAACGCGACGGACGCGAGCAGGATGGCGCGGTCGACCTTCAGGCAGTCGAAGGCCCCACTGCGGATCAGCGACTCGATGGTGCGGCGGTTGATCTGCTTCTTGTCCACGCGCTTGCAGAAGTCGAACAGGCTCGTGAATGGCCCGCCCGCCTCGCGCGCGGCGATGATGGCTTCGATGGCGTTCTGGCCGGAACCTTTCACGGCGCCCAGGCCATAGCGGATCTGCGTGACTTTCTTGCCGCTCACGGACGGTGCCGCGCCGCTTGGCGTGAAGCGGTAGTCCGATTCGTTGATATCCGGCGGCAACAAGGTCAGCTTGCAGATTTCCAGCGAGTCTTCCACCAGGATCTTGATCTTGTCCGTGTCGTCCATGGCCAGCGACAAGTTGGCGGCCATGAAGGCGGCCGTGTGGTGCGCTTTCAGGTAGGCCGTGTGGTACGACAGCAAGGCATAGGCGGCGGCGTGCGATTTGTTGAAACCGTAGCCGGCGAACTTTTCCATCAAGTCGAAGATCTCGTCGGCCTTTTCCGCCGTCAAGCCATCTTTCGCGGCACCGGCGCGGAAGATCTCGCGGTGCTCGGCCATCTCTTCGGCCTTCTTTTTACCCATGGCGCGGCGCAGCATGTCGGCGCCGCCCAGCGAGTAGCCGCCGACGATCTGCGCCATCTGCATCACCTGCTCCTGATACACCATGATGCCGTAGGTTTCGGACAGAATCGATTCCGTGCGCGGATCGGGATAATCGAAACGCTCACCGTGCTTGCGCTTGCAGAAATCGGGAATCAGGTCCATCGGGCCCGGACGGTACAGCGCCACCAGCGCGATAATGTCTTCAAAGCGGTCGGGACGCGCATCTTTCAGCATGCCCTGCATGCCGCGCGACTCCAGCTGGAACACGGCCACGGTCTTGGCCTTGGTCAGCAAGTCGTACGACGGCTTGTCGTTCAGCGGCAAGGTCGCCAGGTCGAAGTTCGCCTGCGCCGGATCGAGCTGCTTGATGTAGCGCACGGCGCGGTCGAGGATGGTGAGCGTAGTCAGGCCCAAAAAGTCGAACTTCACGAGGCCGACGGCTTCCACGTCATCCTTGTCGTACTGCGACACGACGCCGGAATCGCCGCCCTGCGTGTACAGCGGGCAGAAATCCGTCAGCTTGCCCGGAGCGATCAGCACGCCCCCCGCGTGCATGCCGATATTGCGCGTGATGCCTTCGACTTGCTGCGCCAGATCCAGCAGCTGCTTGACCTCTTCCTCGTTTTCCAGGCGCTCCTTGAGCAGCGGTTCCTCTTCGATGGCGTCGGCGATCGACACGGGCTTGCCCGGCTTGAACGGGATCAGCTTGGAGATGCCGTCGCAGAAGTTGTAGCCGAAATCCATCACGCGGCCCACGTCGCGGATCGCGCCCTTGGCCGCCATGGTACCGAAGGTGGCGATCTGCGAGACCGCCTCCTTGCCATACAAATCCTTGACGTGCTGGATGACGCGGTCGCGCCCTTCCTGGCAAAAGTCAATATCGAAGTCGGGCATCGAGACGCGTTCGGGATTCAGGAAGCGCTCGAACAGCAGGTTGTACTGCAATGGATCGAGGTCGGTAATGAGCAGCGAATACGCCACCAGCGAACCCGCGCCCGAACCGCGGCCCGGGCCGACGGGCACGCCGTTTTCCTTGGCCCACTGGATAAATTCGGCCACGATGAGGAAGTAGCCGGGGAACTTCATGTTGCAAATCGTGTCCGTCTCGAATTTCAAGCGCGACTCGTAGCGCGGGCGCTCCTTTTCACGGCGCTCGGGATCCGGATACAGCTGCAATAAGCGTTTTTCCAGGCCGGCCTGCGACTCGGCAACGAGGAACTGGTCGATCGTCATGCCATCCGGCGTGGGGAAGTTCGGCAGCTGCGGCTTGCCCAGGGTCAGGGTCAGGTTGCAGCGTTTGGCGATTTCCACGGAATTGGCCAGCGCGGCCGGCAAATCGGCGAACAGTTCCGCCATGTCGGCCTGCGACAGGAAACGCTGGCTGTCGTTGAAACGTTTCACGCGCTTGGCGTTGGCCAGCATTTCGCCTTCGGCGATACAGGTGCGGGCTTCGTGGGCGATAAATTCTTCAGGGGAAATGAATTGCACGGGATGCGTGGCCACCACGGGCAAACCCAGCTTGGCCGCCAGGGCCACCGCATGGCGCACCTGCGCCTCCTGGTTGGCCTGGCCGCCGCGCTGGATTTCGATATAGAAATGGCCGGGGAAAATCTCGGCCCAGCGCTGCGCATTGCGCTCGGCCAGGGCCAGGTTGCCATTCTCGATGGCCGTGCCGACATCGCCAAAGTGCGCGCCCGACAGCACAATCAAGCCATTTGCCGCGCTTTCGCCCGGGTACAGGTCGTAGGTATTCGTCGCCAGCGCCTGCAGCCACTCGATGCGCAGTTCGGCGCGGCCCTTGTACTGGTTCGTCAGCCAGGCCGTCGACAGCAGTTCGCACAGCTGCAGATAGCCCATGCGGTTCTTCGCCAGCAGCAGCAGCCGCGACGGTTTTTCGCGGTTGTCGTCATTCGTGATCCACACGTCGACGCCGACGATGGGCTTGATGCCCTTGCCGCGCGCTTCCTTGTAGAACTTGACCATGCCAAACAGGTTCGACAGGTCGGTGACGGCCAGCGCCACCTGCTTGTCCTTCGCCGCCGCCTTGACCACGTCGTCGATGCGCACCAGGCCATCGACGATCGAGTACTCCGAGTGCACGCGCAAATGGACGAAGGCAGGACCGGGCTGCATCGCTTGCTGTGAACCTGCCGGAGCGCCGGCCTCTTGCATTACCATTTCCATCCTGTGTACCGTTTCGTGCAAAATTCAATGGGGTCTATTCTACCGCGTCGCGGCCCCGGACCGGCGGTGCGGCCCTCGGTTGCGGGCAAGAAATTCCTGCCGTGCACAGCCCGCCGGCACGGCAAAACGTGGCTGGCCGGGTATCCTGCCTGGCCTGTCGGGCTTATAATATCGGCTGTTCAGTCTAACCCGATCGCCATCATGCAAGCCATCACCCCTGCCACACCCGCCGTTTCCGCCGCCGTCAGCCCGCTGGCCGCCACGTTTGTCAATATTGCCGCGTATAAATTCATCACGCTAGCCGATACGGAAGCCATGCGTCCCTTGTATCAGGAGCAATGCCTGGCGCTGGAACTGAAGGGCACGATCCTGCTGACGCCGGAAGGCATCAATATGTTCCTGTCGGGCACGCGCGAACATATCGATGCCTTCCTCGCCTGGGTGCGCAGCGACGAGCGTCTGGCCGATCTGGAATGGAAGGAAAGCTTGTCGAACGAGCAATCGCACAAGCGCATGCTGGTCAAGCTGAAAAAAGAAATCATCACCATGCGCATGCCGCTGATCAAGCCGGAACTGGGCCGCGCCCCGTCCGTCGATGCGCATACGCTCAAGCGCTGGCTCGACGCCGGCGTCGACGATGCGGGCAAACCCGTGGTCATGATGGAAACGCGCAACGCCTTTGAAGTGGACGTGGGCACGTTCAACAACACGCTTGATTACCGCATCGACAAGTTTACGGAATTCCCGGCCGTGGCAGCCGCCCACAAGGATGAACTGGAAGGCAAGACCGTCGTCACCTTCTGCACGGGCGGCATCCGCTGCGAAAAGGCCGCCATCCACATGAAGGAAATCGGCTACGACAGCGTGTACCAGCTCGACGGCGGCATCCTGAAATATTTCGAGGAAGTGGGCGGCGAGCACTACACGGGCGACTGCTTCGTCTTCGATTACCGCACGGCGCTGAACCCGAAACTGGAACCGACAGAAACGGTGCAGTGTTTTGTCTGCCGCGCCGTCGTCACGCCGCGCCAGCAGCTGGCGCCGGAATACGTGTATGAGGTGTCTTGCCCGCATTGCTACGGCAACAAGAACTAGCCCCTGCCTTGCCCATGCGCGCCTGGTGGCGCGCAACAGCGCCACTCCCCGCCAGCGCCAGAGGCGCGCCAACTGCGCATGTCATAATTCACAATATTGCCCGATTCCGGGAACGCCACCATTAGTAAAGACAAGCAATAACAAGATGAAAAAACAAGGCTTGGCCATTGCGGTCGTCATACCCAGTTACAAGGTCGATAGGCATATCCTCTCTGTCATCAGTCAGATTGGCGCCGAAGTGAGCCGAATTTATGTCGTCGACGACTGCTGTCCGGACCACTCCGGCGACCTGGTCGAGGAGCACTGCAGCGACAAGCGCGTGGTCGTGTTGCGTCATGCAGAAAACCAGGGCGTCGGCGGCGCCGTCATGACAGGCTACCGCGCCGCACTGGACGACGGCATGGATATCATCGTCAAGGTCGATGGCGATGGCCAGATGGATCCCGCCTGCATTCCCGACTTTATCGCGCCCATTGTTGCTGGCGAAGCCGACTACACCAAGGGCAACCGCTTCTACGATCTGGAAAGCGTGCGCAGCATGCCCAAGGCGCGTCTTTTTGGCAACGCGATCCTGTCTTTCATGAGCAAGATTTCTTCCGGCTACTGGGATATTTTCGATCCGACCAACGGCTACACCGCCATCCACTGCGAAGTGGTACGCCACCTGCCGATGCAAAAAATCAGCCGCCGCTATTTTTTTGAAACTGATATCTTGTTTCGCCTGAATACATTGCGCGCCGTCGTCGCCGATATCCCCATGGATGCAAAATATGGCGATGAGGTCAGCAATCTGAAGATTTCCCAGGTGGTGCTGGAATTTTTTGCCAAGCATCTGCGCAATTTCTTCAAACGCATTTTCTACAACTATTATTTACGGGACCTGTCCATTGCCTCCATTGAACTGCCCATCGGTGTCCTGATGCTTGCCTTCGGGTGCGTGTTTGGTGCGACGCAATGGCTGCATTCCGTCCATGACGATATGCCCGCCTCGGCAGGGACAGTCATGCTGTCAGGCTTGCCGGTGATTGTCGGCCTGCAATTAATCCTGGCCTTTCTCGGACACGATATCAGCTCGATCCCTAAAAAACCGTTCCACCGCATTCGGCGCGGCAGGAAGTGAAGGCGTGATGGCATTGCCTGACGGACACACTACAGGCTGCGCCCGTGCGGAGTATGGCGCACGGGAAATCACCCCCAGCAACTCTATGGAGATAAATGAATGACTTACATCGTGGCCCTGTTATGTGTGCTTGGCATCGCAGCCGGGCAAATCCTGTTTAAAATCAGTGCCAATGGATTGCTGCAGAGCGGCAGCTTTTTTTCCGTCAAAACCCTGGCCGCACTGTCGGCGGCCATCTGCCTCTATGGATTGACGACGCTGGCCTGGGTCTGGGTATTGCAACGCATCGAACTGGGCCGAATCTACCCGCTGATGGCGCTGGCCTTTGTACTGGTGCCGATCGGCAGCCATTTTCTCTTTGGCGAACGTTTCCAAACCCAATACATGATCGGTGTCGCGCTGATCATCGTCGGCATCCTTGTTGCCACAAAGGCATAAGCACCCTGTCGCCGCCACCCACGGTGCTGGTCCATTCTCTTGCTCGAATTTGAAGTTACCCATGAAAAATCAGGTTTTCACTCCCCTGGCCATTGCCCTGACAGCCATCGTCCTGGCTGTCATCTGGTTCTGCTTTGCTCCCGGTTTCATGTCATATGATTCCATGGTGCAATACAAGACGGCACTGAATCAGTACTATACGGATAGCAATCCCGCCATCATGTCCTACGTGTGGCATCTGTGCCTGTACCTGGTTTCCGGCCCGCAAAGCCTGCTGTTGCTGCATCTCGCCTTGCTGGCAGCGGGCATCCTGATCTGGTACGGCAATATGGCACAGCGTGGCTGGGCCCTGCTGATTCCCGCCATGTGTTTGCTGCCATGGGTCGTCAATTTTGCCGGTGTACTGTGGAAAGACGTGGGCATGGCTTTCGCCCTGCTCGTGGCAACGGGACTGCTGTATACAAGGACGAAGAACTGGCGAGTCGCCGCCCTGGCCATCCCTTTCATCTTCTATGCCTCCGCAGTCAGGCACAATGCCATCCTGGCCATCGTGCCCCTCATCTACTGTGCGCTGCGCCACTTCTGGCCGACACGATCCATCGTACAAATGGCGATCCTGAGCGTGCTGCTGTCGGCCACCCTGCCCCTGGCCACGTCAGTTCTCAGCTACAACGTCCTGCACGCGGAAAGAAAACACTTTGAAACATTAACGATGGGGGATGAGGTGGCCAGGATCGCCTTCATGACGGGCGAAAACTTGATGCCTTGGGTAAAGCCTGAAGACAATGCCGCCTGCTCACCCATGCCTATCCAATATGAGCGGGCGATGTGCTTTGTACGCAAAGGTTACGACCCCAGCGGCAGCCTGTTTGCCGGCATGCCGCATACGGAGGCCCACGCCTTATGGAAAAAGACCATCCTCGAGCATCCGCTGCCGTACTTGCAGATCAAGGGCGGAGCATTCCTGTATTTCCTGCGCTCGCCCACGCTGGAACCCTACTATGCCTGGCACCCAGGCATCATGGACAATGAATTGGGAATCAAACTGGACAATCCGAAACTGGCGCACCTGATGCAAGCCTATGTCGAAGGCAGCCAGGTCACGCCGCTCGGAGAACTCTTCAAGCCGTATTCCTGGCTGCTGCTGGCCATCGCCATGATGGTGCTTGGCTGGCGCATGCGGCCGTCGCTGGAGAAGACCCAGATACTGGCATTGAACGCCTCGGCGCTCGGCTACTTCCTGGGCTACCTGGCGAGCGTCCCGTCAGCCGATTTCCGCTATATCTACTGGTGCATCATTGCCACCAGCCTGTCCATCATCATCTGGCTGGCGGCACGCGCCAGCCAGGCCAAACACTAGCGGCCAAGCGCCACCGCATCGATCGTCAGCATCGAGCAAGCATCGGGAGAATCGAGGTCAATGCGCAAGCCGGCGATCATGGCCGTTGGCTGCCATGCCGGCAGCGTCGCAAGATCGATGGAGTTGCTGCCAGGCGTAGCCATGAAACGTACGCTGAGCGCTTCGCCCGGATGACCGTCCGCAGCGTGCCAGAACAGTTGTACCGGCACCGCCACGGACTTGTCGTCGCAGACCAGGTTAAACGTCACTCTGGACGCCTCGGCGGCGCGTACTGCCGGTGCGAGCTTGAAAGTAAGGAAGGCATCGCCGCCAGTGACCCGGTAAGCCCGGGAAGCAGGCACCGCTGCCAGGTCATTTGCCGAGGACTCCGTGCCGCGCGCCATGGCCACGAAGTTGGCCGGCCTGGCCGTCACATGCAGGGGCGGCGCCTGCTCGAAGCGGGGAGCTCTCGCATCGCGCTCGACAACGGTGAAAAACACATAATCGGGCTGATACTTCTGCACCAGCTTCACCACCATGGCGGCATCGGTCACCCCATAATGAATCTGCAAGGTTTCGCTGAACGTCGCTGCCATATAGGGCGACATGGCAGTACCGAAAGAATCGCGCAGCCACAGCACTTTCTTTCGATTCAGCGCATTGGGTGATTTGACAAGCACCGGCGTGCGCGGCGCGCCCACTTCCGGATTCCCGCCCGATTCCAGCAGACGGCCCGTATCAAAGTCATATTTCGCCGTTTCCACCGGACGCCCGATATCAATCTCGACAGGAATCTCGCTGTCATGCAAGGTCTCGCTCAACTTGAGGAAGTTGGCCAGGTCGCCGCCGTTGCGCTGGCTGACTGTACCGGGCCGCACCTGTTGTCCGGAAAGCGTCTGCAGTCCCGGTGCCGTGCGTGCCAGCTCGTCGCCGAGCGCTCGCATGGCAACCCATCCACCAAGCCGGTTCCAATGGGTGTCGGTCTTGTAGTAAAGGGCTTGCGAAAATTCTGTCCGGGCTTTCAGCATGGCAGGCCGCACATCGACATACTGGCCTGGCTTCATGCCAGCGACGAGGGTATCGGTAGCCGATGGCTTGAGCGCTTGCGCCCAGCCAGGTGCCATGTCGCCATACACGCTATCCTTGTTCGGCCCCAGGACTATGTGGAAAGCCTGCACGCCTTGCGATGCCAGCCATTGCTCCCAGCCCGCGGTGGCCAGCGCAATTTTCCTCGCCGCTTCGACATCGGCAGGTGTGCTGCCGCGCCGGGTTACCGTCAGCGTCTGTTCATATTGGTCCCCCAGATACAACCAGCCATCACGGCCTATCGTCACCTGGCTGGGGCTGGTGGAAATACCAAAGCCATACAGTGCCCGGCTCCAGTAAGGCAAGGCAAAATCAAGGTTGTACAGAACGGCGCGGTGCCACCAGGCTTCGCCCGGCTTTTTTTGCACCTTGCCCAAGCTTAGGTTAATCAGAGGTACCAGCGACAAGGCCAGCAATGCCAGGCCGATAAAGGCAAGAATCCTTTTTTTCATGATGATACCGCTTAGAAATTGAAGTAAAGGAAGACGGACGTCGTTGTCACCAGCACGGAGTACATTGCAAAGCAAAACAGGAACAGGGCACCAGCCATTTTTGCCCGGCTCAAACCGCTCTGCATCAAGTCAAAGGAATTCTTTTGTCGGACAATCACAAAGGCCACCACGACTGCGCAGAAGCACAGGAAGTTCGCCGCCAATCCGGTAGGCAACCAGCGCAGCAGATAGTCGGTCAGCCAGCCGCCCCAGGCCAGCTGGCTGCTGGGGACTGCGGCCAGAGGCAACTGCTGAATCGATGCAAAATCAACCATGCCGCCCAGAATGCGACGTGCATCGTCCATGTCCTTGGCGCGGAAGAAGACCCAGGTGACATTGATGAACAGGAAAGTCACCAGCCAGGCCAGCGGTTTCGGCATGCTCCAGCCCCGCCCGCTCCAGAAGCGGTGCAGCACCAGCGCGCCGCCGTGCAGCGCGCCCCAGATAATGAACATCCAGCTGGCACCATGCCACAGGCCACCCAGGACGAAAGTGGCCATCAAATTGAAATAGACACGTCCAGGCGAACAGCGATTGCCGCCGAGCGGGATGTACAGGTAGTCGCGCAAGTAACGGCTCAGCGTCATGTGCCAACGGCGCCAGAAATCCTGGATATCGAGCGCCTTATATGGTGAGTTGAAATTGATCGGCAACCAGATGTTGAACAGCAGCGATGCACCGATCGCCATGTCGCAATAGCCGCTGAAATCAAAATACAGCTGGAAGGTATACGACAGGCTGGTCAGCCAGGCGCTGAAAAAATCCAGTTGTGTTTTGCCGTCGAAACCCGCGTTGGCCCAGATGGCAAAGGTGTCGGCGATCACGGCTTTCTTGAACAGGCCGATGCTGAAAATGAACAGTCCCAGCAGGATATTACGATGACGGATGGACAGATTACGGTGCGACTTGAACTGCGACATCATCTCGTGGTGATGAAGAATCGGACCAGCGATCAGGTGCGGGAAGAAGGTGACGAACAGCGCATAGTTGAGGAAATCATATTCCTTGGCCTCGCCGCGATAGCTGTCGACCAGGTAGGCAATTTGCGTAAACGTAAAAAAACTGATCCCCAATGGCAGCAATATCTGCGGCACCACGTAGGCGGCGCCGAACACGCCATTGATATTGTCGACCAAAAAATTGGTGTACTTGAAGTAGCCGAGCAAGGCGAGATTCAAGCCTATGCTCAGCGTCAGGACGCTGCGCCGCGACAAAGGGAAATGCCGCGAACGGAAATCCGAAGCCAGGTGGTTACCGATCGAGAAATTGAACAGAATCGAGCCTAGCAACAGATGGATGTAGGCGGGATTCCAGTAGGCGTAAAAGAACAGACTGACCGCTACCAGCCATGCTTTGCCCAGCACGACAAGCCGTATCCGGTTAAGGAAAAAATAGCCAAAGAACGAGACAGGCAGGAATAACAGAATGAACTGAGCGGAACTAAAAATCATCGGTGCAACCTTTTCTTTCGGCGTTTTCCACGCACTTGTCGCTCATTCGCGTCATCGTGATCAGAGTAAAATACATGACAATATATCTACTTGAAGCAAAAGCCTGCAAGTATTGTCGAACAGCGGGATTGCGTCAAATTCTATCCAGCACCGGGAACGTCACATGATCGAGCAGCTGCTCCACGGGCAGGACATCGCGCAGTGGGAGCCACATCTGGAGCCGGACGGGGGCAAGCTCGAGCGTCCTGCCATGCAGCTGCAACTCATGCAAAATCGCATCCTGTGCAAGCACGTTCAGGCGCCACCAAGAGGGGAGATGGCGCACCATCGCCGAGGCCGCCGCAGCAGGCAAGCCGTCGTATGCCGTGACAATGGCGCCATGGGTATCCTCCAGCACCACCATCGAGCACACGGGATCGCGATAGCAATATACGGCGCGCGCAAACGGCGGCAAGGGCAAGCTGGTGTCGGGCACAAGGTTGCCATCGGGCTCGAATGGCTGCTGATCGTTGCCCTCGCCCCCCCTGACCCAGCCATACATCCAGCGGTCCGCCACTTGGAAGCCATGCTTTTCATACACCGAATACTGGCTGGTCCACAGCGTCAGGTAATCGAACTGCTGTTCTCTCGCATGGGCAACAATGGCTTCCAGCATGCTGTTGGCGATACCCTTGCCGCGTTCCCGTTGTGCCACGCAGACCAGGCCGATCATCGCGATACGGAGCGTGCGCTCACCCAGCGGATACTGTTTTTCCCGCAACACCAGTCCGCCGACAGTCACCGTGCCGATGCGCGCTTCGGCAAAAATCACGCCGTTCGGCGCCGCCGACAGCCAGGGAAAATGACGCTGCAGCGTCACACCACGGTTTTTACTTTGGAAAAAAACCTCCCAAAACAACGCTTTCAAGGCCTCGGATGCCACCATGGAGAGTGTGATTGTCACGCCCTCTGCATGAACCATTTTCGACGATTCCATGAGTTAATCCGCTCCAACATGAACAGTGAGAAGAGGCAGCAGACGGCATTCGCGGCGGCACGCCCAGCAGATGCCATCAACCGATGCATGCATCGGCCAACACAGCTGCCAGGCACCTAGCGACTGCCGCGTTCCACTCAAGGACGAACGCCATCCATATTCAGCGCCCACCATTTACGCAGCAAGACGATCGCCGAGGACAGGAAGAAGCCGAATAGCAGACTGAGCAACAATACCGCGGACATGCGGATATTGCGTTTCTCAGGCAAGGTAGGGCCGGCGATGAAGCGGCTCTTTTCCAGATACAAATTGATGGAGCGCTGGTTATCAATCGTGATCATGTTATACACTTCCTTGACCACTTCATCGTTCAGGTTCTTGGTCTTGAAGACGCCTTCCTTCACCGCTTCAAGGCCGCGCAGCAGCGCTTCGCCCGACTGGTTGGTATCAAGCAGACTCTTGGCCTGGTCGTAGTACTCGCGCAACAGAATACTCTGCGCCTGCTCGCGCTTGAGGCGGATGATGGTTTCGCTGGTGCTCAAGGCTTCCACTTCACCGGACATCAGATGGGTAATGGGCGACAAATAACGGGCGCTGTCTTCCGTGACTGAAATCACCGAGGTTGCCGACTTGTTCGCCGCTTCAGGGTAACTGCCCACGATTTTCTTGAGCACCACGCCTTTGCGCTGATACATCTCCAGCCGTTCATTCATGCTGATGATGTCGTTATCAAGCTTGGTGATCTTGGCCGATAATTCAATGTGCTTGAAACGCAGCACATCGGAGTAATTGGAGTAGATGATGCTGTCGATGGCATAGCGCCCCAACAAGCCTACCATGCGCTGGGCGCTCTCGGCACTGCCTGCGGCATAGGAAATACGCAAACCAATTACATTATTGCCGCCATCCTTGGGTTGCTCCATCAGCTCCTTGGCGTCCATCTTGGTGAAGGGGAAAATCGGCTCCACCATCTTGTTGAATCCGTCACCGCTGGCCATGGCCTTGCGCAGTCCCCCGATACCGTCGACTCCCTGCAGCTTGTTCGCCTGCACAAAAGCGTCAAAGCGCTCGCTGGTACTGAAGGCGGCGGCATAGCGTTTGTAATCCGCCAATACGATACCCGGATTACCTTCCTTGTCCTTGTCCTTTTTCGGATCCTTGTCCTTGTCCTTGTCCAGCGTCTCCAGCGGCAAGGGAATCGGACCGCCAAACTGCAAGAAGCCTTCGCTACGATACTGCCCCAGATACAAGGCACCGGACACGGCGATGGCCATGACCGCTATCGTGGCGGCGCCAATCCACTTGCGCGCGTCACGCAAGGCTTTAACATAATTGACAACGTTTTCGCCATTGTGCTTGTCAAGCTGATTCAAATTTTCCATGTTTCTTCTTTAGAAAGTAAATATATCCATCCACCGGTACCGCAAGACACGAGGTGCGCGGGCTGGGCCTGATTATTCAAGGCGGCGGCGATACGGCATCGCCACGGGCGCACCAGATCAAATCTTCAATGCCGCACTGAGGTGCATATTCGGTTACCGCCTGCAGCAGCAAGGCGCGTACGGCTTCATGATCAAACCGTGCGCATGCTTGCGTCAAGTCATCGAGCAGCAGCTCCAGCTGCGGCCAGGGCAATTCGGCTTCCTGGGCACGCATGATCAAGGGATGATCGGTACCTTCAACGTTATCGCCGATCAGCAGTTCCTCATACAATTTTTCGCCGGGACGCAAGCCCACATGATGGATCTCAATGGTGCCATTCGGCGTCTGTTCACTGCGCACTTCCAGGCCGCTCAAATGCACCATGCGCTTGGCCAGATCGACGATCTTCACCGGATCGCCCATGTCCAGCACGAAGACGTCGCCCCCTTCGCCCATGGCGCCCGCTTGCAGAACCAGTTGTGCGGCTTCCGGAATGGTCATGAAGTAACGCGTGATTTCAGGATGGGTAATGGTAATGGGGCCGCCTGCCATGATCTGTTTGCGGAACAGGGGGACGACAGAACCGGATGAGCCCAGGACATTACCAAAGCGCACCATGCAGAAACGCGTCTTGTCCTGTTCGCGGGAAAATGCCTGCAAGATCAATTCCGCCAGGCGCTTGGTCGAGCCCATGACATTGGTTGGGCGCACGGCCTTGTCGGTGGAAATCAGCACAAAGCGCTTCACCCCGGCGGCGATGGCCGCCCGTGCCATGCTCAGCGTCCCCAGGGCATTGTTGCGTATCCCCTCGATCGGGTTGTGCTCCACCAACGGCACATGCTTGTATGCGGCGGCGTGATATACCGTTTCCACCTTGAACGTGCGCAGGATCTTTTCACATTTCTCGGTTTCCAGGACGGAGCCCAGGAATGGCAACAGTTCGAGTTCGATATGCTGCGCCTTGCGCAAACCCTGCAACTCCTGTTCGATGGTATACAGGGCAAATTCCGACATCTCGAGCAAGATCAGGCGCGCAGGCCGCTGCCGCAGAATCTGGCGGCACAATTCGGAACCGATGGAGCCGCCGGCGCCCGTGACCATGACGGTCTTTCCCGTGATACACATAGCCATCAAGTCATGGTCAGGCTCGACTGCGTCACGGCCCAGCAAATCCTCGATCTCGATCTCGCGCAAGTCCTGCAAGCGAACCAGACCGCTGATCAGGCTCTTGATCGGCGGGGTCACCAGCGTCTTGATCTTCAAGGGTTCCAGCTTGTCGAGGATACGGCGCTGCTGTGCACGCGACAAGGATGGCAGGGCCACCAGGATCTTGGTGATGCCCTTGTCAGCCACAAGTTCCGGCAAGTCTTCGGGGGCATACACGCGAATGCCGGCGATGATTGCGCCATGCAACTCTTTTTTCTCATCGATCAGCGCCACCGGGCGGTACTCGGTGCCATAGCTCAGCGTCTGTGCCAACTGGCTGCCGGAAGCGCCGGCGCCATAAATGGCGACAGGAATGCCACCGGTCACGCCCGATACCCGTGCGAAATAACCGCGCGCCATGAAACGGCTGGCCGTCACGTACATGATCGCACTGACCCAGTAAATGCCAAAGACACCGCGCGACAGGCCGATCATATGCGTCGAGAAAGCCGCAAAGGCCAGCAAGACCGCCACCGACAGCGTCACGCCCAGCACCACCACGTAGACTATCTTGTAGTCGATAAAGCGGATCACCGCACGATACAGTCCCAGCTTGATAAAGATCGGAATCGAGATCAGTGGCGCCAGGAGAATCAGCCAGAAGTACGGGCGGAATACGGCGAGGCTGACACCGTCAAAGCGCAGCAGTATCGCCACGCAAAATGTCAGTGGCAAAAAGAAAATGTCCGCAGATGCGGCGATCAGCTGCTTTTGCAAGCGCGGGAAATTCGATAAAGGAGTCATCAATTCTTACCAATCTCAATATGCAGGCGCAACCTGGGCATCAATGCGTGATGCCATCGCGACGCACCACTTTCAGGAAGGTCAGGAAGATAATTTTCAAGTCGAGGAAAAACGACTGGCGCTGCAGATATTCGGCGTCCAGGCGAACCTTGTCCGGTATCGGCAATTCATCGCGGCCGTTGATTTGCGCCCAGCCGGTCAAGCCCGGCAATACCTGGTCTACGCCATATTCGGTACGCAAGGCAATCAGGTCATCCTGGTTGAACAGGGCGGGACGCGGGCCGACAAAACTCATGTCACCGGCAAGGATGCTCCACAGCTGCGGCAACTCATCCAGGCTGGATTTACGCAGGAACGGGCCGACTGGCGTGAGGAAACGCTTGGGATCGGACAGCAAATGGGTCGCGACCGCCGGGGTATCCACACGCATGGTGCGAAATTTCGGCATCCGGAAAATACGGTTATGGCGCCCCACGCGGTCCGACCAATACACGATGGGCCCGGGCGAGGTCAGTTTGACCAGCACGGCCACCACCAGCAGCGGTATGGACAGCACGACAACAGCCAGCAAGGCAACACTTACATCAAACAAACGTTTCATTTAATTTCCCCGCGCCGCACGACGCAAACCTTCATCCACACTCAACGGCGGCACCCAGCCAAGCAGCTGTCGCGCCTTTGAAATATCCACCTGCAAGGACCCGCACAAGCGCTGCGCGAAGCCCCGTTTTCCGATCATCGCGCATGCCGCGCCCAGCATCCATGCCGGTACCGGCAGCAGCCGCGCGGGCTTGCCCAGCGCCTGGCCCATACGGCGCAGCAGCTGGCTCGTCGACAAGTCTTCGCCATCGGCCGCCAGCCAGACCTGATTGGCCGCCGCCGGGTGTTCAGCGCATACGGCAACCAGGTCAGCCAAATTGCCCAGCGCGACCAGGCTGCGCCGATTCCGGATCGCTCCCAGCGGCAGCGGCACGCCGCGCCGCAGCCAGCGCATCATGCTGAGAAAATTGGCCCCGACGCCAGGCCCATACACCAGCGGCGGCCGTATCACCACCACCTGCATGCCGGTTTCCTTGGCCAGCGCAAACAATCCCTGCTCGGCTTCCAGCTTGGAAATACCATACGGATCCGACGGTGCCGGAACATCGCTTTCAGAGAAGGCCTGCCCAGGCAGCGTCGCTTCGCCATTCACCTTGATGGAACTGATAAACACAAAACGCCGTACTCCCGCGCGGGCGGCGCAACGCGCCAGGTGCAGGGTGCCATCGACATTTACACGGCGAAATTCCTGCAGCGGATCGGCCGCCGTCTCGTTCATCACATGCACGCGCGCCGCGGCATGCACGACGACACTCACCGAGTCGAAAGCATGATCCCAGCATGTCTGGCTGGACAGGTCATCGATGACAAACGTTTCCACCGTATCAGGAAACACGGCACCGGCATCGCGCGTGCAGGCACGAATGCGCCCATCGCCCATGCGGGCCAGCCGTTCAATCAATGCGGCGCCGACAAATCCGGTCGCTCCAGTCAATAACACCACAATACATTCCTAATCAAAAACCTCGGGACAGGATACCGGGCCGGCATCCTGTGCGCCGCATGGGCGGCTTATCCTGCCGTTAGCGCGCCTGGCGCGGCGTGTCAAACAAGGCGGCATACTTAGCCGAAATTGTGCTCCACGTATAATTTTCTTCCGCGATCCGCTTCATGGTACGCCCAATCGCCTGCAGCTCATCTGGCTGCACGGTATTGAGGATGGCCAGCAAGCCGGCTTCATCGTCGAAGTATCGGGCCTGATTTTGCGTTGTTTCCCGGTTATAGCTCACGCCAAATGCCAGAATGGGCAAGCCCAGGTACATCGCTTCCACCAGCGAAGGATTCGTTCCACCGGCGCTGTGGCCATGCACATACATGCGGCAATTGCTGCGCAACTGATTCAGGATAGCCTGTTCATAAATCGGATCAAGCAAGTGCACATGCGCCACCTGCGCATATTTTTGCTTCAGTTCCTGCCCGTACGCGCTATTGGCCCAATTACCGACAATCACCAGTGGCATGCGCGTCTGCGAAGCAAAGACATCGATGATCAAGTGCACATTATTTTCCGGCTCGATGCGGCATACCTTGAAGGCATAGTCATGCTGCAAGAAGGGAAAGCGCTGCAGTACCTCGCCGCTGATGGGCTGCTGCGTCACATGGTCGGCACCATACGCAATCAGTTCGCTGGGGCGGCCATATTGCGCGCTGACGTATTGCTGAATCGCCTTGTTGTCCGCAATCGTCACGTCGGCAAAACGTACCGCCGTCGCTTCGGAAAGCTTCAGGAACCATTTGGCGAAACGTCCCCATTTGGCGCGGCGCCACTCCATGCCATCGATATTGACAATGACTTTCTTCTTGCTCAGCAACTTAATAACAGGCAAGAAAATACAGCCTGAGACCCCGAGGATAACAAGCACGTCCGCATAGCGTAATGCAGATAGCATGGAAACGATATCGTATGGAATACTCTGCACGCCATTCGCGTCCAGATTGACATATTTCAGCTTGACGCCCTTGTACGTCGGCGGCTGCTCGGCATATTTTTTGCCACTGCAGTATACGGTGATATCAAACTTGCCGCACAGATTATCCGTCAGGTGCTCGGTCAGCGTTTCCCAGCCACCGTATTTTGCCGGCAAGCCCACCGTTCCAATAATTGCAATCTTCATTGACCAACCTTCATTTTTAACTTGTCATTCAACACAAATGCCCTCTCGCGCATACGCTGCACACTGCCTGCAACCAGACGATACGATAGGCAATACAGATAATTATTTACGGAAATATCTTAGCTTCAGCACATCTGACAATATTCTCAAGCAACCGAATGCGACGGAAATCAACAGGCAGCCGATGCCATAAAAGCGCCAATGGCGCAGCATCACTTTCTTTGCGCGGAATTCATTCAGACGCATCTTGAACAGTGCGGAAGACAGGCCGCCCGTGCTGCCCGGCGCGCGCGACAGCGTCGTCATCGGCTGAGGAACGAAATGCACGGCCTTGGCCCGCGCATTAATATTGAGCAGATAGGCATAGTCTTCGCAATAGCGCATCAACGGCACGCCCAGGCCCAGGTTACGCCGCACGGCCAGGCAAGGGGTATACACGGGATTGAGCGCCGCCAGCAGATACTTGAACGGCAAATGGCGCAGGCGCCCCGCATACCAGCGCGCATTGATGGCATTGATATTGGTCGGCGTATCGACGGGATGATAAACAATGTCGCACGTATCCTGTTTCAGGTAGCCGAGCAGGAAATCAATTTTCTCTGGGGTAAACCGGTCATCCGAGTCCAGAAATGCCACGAAGCTGAAGCGCGCGCGGCGCACGCCCAGGTTGCGTGCCGATTGGGGGCCACTGTTTTTCGACAGGCGGTAAACCCGTACCGGCACGCCCGACGAATTGCTAACGGGCAATTTTTCGGCCAGCACCAGATTGGGCGAGCAGTCGTCGACGACAACGATCTCAACCTGTTCAATCGAGGTGGTCGTGACGGACTCGATGGCATCAAGCAAAGCTTCATGGCGCGCATACGCGGGAATGACCACGGTAATGCCAAATGTTTTTCCGATAGTCATAATTAGAAGAAGCTCACCGAGTTAATGGAAGACGAACCAAGCAGGAAAGCGATGGTCAGGCCAAATGACGCGAGGACATAGCAGTACACGCGCGGGTACATCTCCAAGGCTCGGCTGCGCTCAAGCTCATAGGCAAAGCACCACACAAAGATCGGATAAATCGAATACACAAACCGGTAGCTGAAGTACGGCAGCGGGAACAGCAGCACGCTGGCGATAAACAGGAGCCACAGGAAGCTCGCATAGGGCTTCAAGTCGATATATTCCCGCTTGTTCAAATGGCGCATGAACCCATACAGACAGAAGAAACTGGCATAGATACTGATCCGCGCCAAAATCTCATCGTTGTCATGCGCCAGATATTTCGTGACCTCGTAGATAAAACCGTTGACCGGCGCATACAGGACGCTGTCCGCCGGCACAATAAACAGGCAGAGCAAGACCACCAGGCCGCCCTGGAGCAGGCGCCGCATGTCACAGCATGACAACAGATAAATTGCCAACAATAGCAATGAACTTTTGTGCAACAGCAGCGACAGAACCAGGAAAACCAGGCCAGACTTGGTTTTCATTCCGCGCGAGACAGCCACGCAAAACAGGATGGCCGATGCGGATTGCCTGAATGCATTTGTAAAAAATTCGGTGCCCACCGGAGAAATAACCAGGAAGAACAACATGAAGAACTTGACCCGGATATTTCCTTTCATAAACAAAATCGGCAACACGATGAAGAGAATCCAGATGCTCGCGAAAGCATACCGGTTGCACAATGCCCCGGGCGCCATCGAGAAAACGAAGTCCATGACATAGAAGGAATAGTCATCGGCTTCGATGGCGCCGCCGCCTCCTCGGCAAGCCGTCAAGAAATAGTTCAGGTATGTCGATGAATCCGTGCCGAATTCCGGCGAACGGAAGGCAAAGGCGCACAAGGTGATCAGGCAGCACATCGCGATCTGAAATGACAGACGCGACTTATCCTGGGTAAACATCCCGAGTATCAAGACAGGCAGGAAAGCGAGTATATAAACTTGACCGATTGGCATTTTTCTTTTTTCAAACGGGGCGGTGCCGAACTTGCGCTACAGCAACGCAACACCTGCGGCGCCGCGTGCCAGGCACCGAAGAGCCCGGCTACGCACTCGGGCGCCATCTCAGCGCTTGAACTCTTTCATGGCGGATTGCAACTGGCCCAGACTCGGTTGCACATGCGTCAACAAATGCGCATATGCCTCGCCAATATTCGTCAGATTTTGATGGGCATATGCCTGGCGGTTAATGGCAGGTTTGAATTTGATCTGCATAAAACGATAGGCCCGGCGTGAAAACTCGCGGCACAGTTCCCATACGAACGATAAACAGGCCGGGCTATAACGTTCGCGCTTGACGTAGGCACACAGGGAAGCCTTCGTTTCACGCCAATATTTAGGGTGATGCAGGCAGCACTTGGCGTACAGGCGGGGCAGATTGGGGCGATACCCGGCTTTGCCGATCTTATCGATCGCCGCCTTGAATGAGTAAGACCAGACCGTTGGCACGCTGTAGAACTCGGGGATCAAGGGGTCCCACACCAGATTGGTGAAGGCGCCGATGTGCGCATTGTCGCGCAAGCCACCCTTGTGCCCGCCTTCCGCACTTTGTCCCGAGGTGCTGCCACCCGAACTACCCGCGATAATAAAGGGAAAATCGATCTGCACGCTGCTGCGCGACTCCTCGGCAATCAACGCCGCGCTATAGATATCCGGGCTGACTCCGCCAAAAAGCGAACCATATTTTTGCTCGATACGTTCGGCGAGCGCACGCGACATCATGCCCAGATAGGCGCGTGGCATGGACATGACGCCCGTCCCCAGATTTTTCAATGCCTGCTGCAGCACCTGCGGCCCGTCGAGCGGGGAAATGGTGGCGGCAAATGGCTGCACCGTCAGCTTGGCCGTAAAGTCGGCACCGAAATACAGGGACTTGAAGTCCGGCCAGAAATAAGCCGCGCCCAGGGAACAGGCGGCCGCTTCAACCTGCGTATCGCGCGCCCAGCGCGCCAGCTCTTCCGCACCGGGTCCCAGGCAATCATCATCGCCGAGGAAGATCAGATAATCGCCAGTTGCCAGGCGCAGTCCATTCTGAAAATTACTGACCACATCCATCGGACGTTGCGGATGGTGATAAATCAGCCGTCCCGATTCGATCCAATGCCCCAATTCTTCAGCGATTTGCATGGTATCGCTGGTATCCGACACAACGACTTCCGTATCCGGAAAATTTGTCAGGATGGTGGTAATCGCATTGATCGCATAGCGTTGACGATTATGCGTAGGAATGATGGCAGACAGAAGAGGCATTATAAGTATTATGTATAAACAAATGGGTGGTGTATCAACAATGCAATCCGATGCTGCTTTAATACTGCAGCCGTCGGGCAAATCTAGTGTTAGCCAGCCAACGCCGGATATCTGGTGCGCACAACGCGCTACATCCAATAGACAGCACTGCCGTCACAGCGATGAGCAACAAGCGCAGCCACCGGCCATCGATGGTAGAGAGGCACCAGTAGCCCAACATCAGGCATGGCAAGCTGGCCAGGACCGGCAATGCCAGGCTTTCCCGGAACCACCGTCCAAACTGGCCCGGCAAAAAATTGCGATGCAAGAAATACATATACGGCGGCATCGTGCACAGGTTCATGATCAGCCATGACAAGCCAGCCCCTGCCAAACCGTGGTGCAGCACGAGGTAAATCATCATCGGCGTCACGACAACCACGGACACCATGCCGACCTGCAAATTCAAGCGGATATTGCCGTGTGCCAAGGCCAGGTAATAGGGCACCACTGTCAACGCTTGCAATACTTGCCCGCCGAGTAACAGCGAAGCGGCAAGTGCGGCGGCCTGGGCACTGGCCGCGGAACCGGTCCATAAATAAATCACATCTTGCGAAAACAGCGCCACCACCAGGCAGCCGGGCACCGTCACGATGGCAACAAACTGGCATGTCCGGTGATACAGGGCAATGAGTTGCTCGGTCTCATTGCGTGCGACCAATTCTGTGAAGCGGGGGAAAATTGCCGAAGCAATTGGACTGGCCAATATCAACGGGACCGATGCCAGCGTTCCTGCCAGCGTATAAAAGCCCAGCATTTCAAGCGACAACATCTTGCTCACCGTCAACTTATCGATTTGGGTCAGTAAAATCGACAGCAGGGCCATGCCCGCCATCCCTGACGCATAGCGCCAGGTGTTGTGAAACACTTGCTTGCGGAAAAAGCCGACGGCGCGCACGCCATCAGTTCTCAGCGCATGCCATAAGCCATGCCGTACCGTAATGCAATAAATCGCATTCGCCACCAGTTGCCAGATAGCAAAGGTGACGATCGTTGGCGAAAACAGCCACAACACCAAGAGGGTGCCAAAGCCCCGGTAGGCGCTCCAGGCGATCTGCAGGAAGTTCGCGCGCACCTGTTGCTGCAAGCCCATCAAACCACCGATGTACAGGCCGGATGGCAACTGGAACGCAATGGCAACGCCCATCAGCCGGATCGCCAGCGTGATGTCGTCGGAACGCAAAGTGCTGGCCTGCAGCCAATGCTCGGTAATCAATGGCGCGCCCAGCCACAGCGCCACGGCGATCACGCAGCAAATCACCAGATAGCTCAACTCGTAGGTGCGCAACAGGTCGCGCCGCTCCTGCGCCGCATTCGCGCTCGCGGAAAGGCGTGCCATCTCGCGATTCAAGGTGGCGGAAAACCCCATGTCGGCAAACGCCATGACACCGAGCAGTGTCGAATAAAACCCTACCAGGCCATACGCTTCCGCTCCCAGCATGTGCAGATACAGCGGCACAAACAGATACACTGAAATGAAGCCCCATGCACGTCCCACGATATTGGCAGTGATATTCCGCTTAATCATGAATATCCGGGGAATGGTGCAGCAAGATAGGAGATGTCATTTTTATTATAATTCTTAAAGCAATATGTTCGGCATCAGTTATCGATGCCGTACCATTTCCGCTGCTTATCAGCTATTTTTCAATTCCTGCTGCACATAATCAAGGGACAGCAGCAATTTCTTGACGCCCTCGACATCGAGGCGCTGCGTATTATGCGAGGTGTAGTCCTGCGCCTGGTTCACTTCGGGCTGTCCATCCAGGATGAATTTATCGTAATTCAAATCGCGGTTATCAGCCGGCACGCGATAATAATCGCCCATGTCCTCTGCCTTGGCGATCTCTTCGCGCGACACCAGCGACTCGTACAGCTTTTCACCATGCCTGGTACCGATCACCTTGACGGGCACATTGCTGGAAAACAGTTCCTGGATGGCCTGCGCCAGTACTTCGATGGTGCTGGCAGGCGCTTTCTGCACAAAGATATCGCCTTGCTGTCCATGCTCGAAAGCGTGAATGACCAGGTCGACCGAATCTTCCAGCGACATCAGAAAACGGGTCATTTCCGGATCGGTCACCGTCAGCGGTACGCCAGCCTTGAGCTTTTCAATAAAAAGCGGAATCACCGAACCACGCGATGCCATCACATTGCCGTAACGCGTGGCGCACATCACCGGGCCGCCTGGGCGCACCATGCGCGACTTGGCAACCAGCACTTTTTCGGCCATGGCTTTGGAGATACCCATTGCATTAATGGGATATACGGCCTTGTCAGTACTCAGCAAAATGACTTTTTGGACGTTATTGGCAATGGCCGCATTCAGGACATTTTCCGTGCCCAGGACATTGGTCCGCACCGCTTCCATGGGATAAAACTCGCATGACGGTACCTGCTTGAGTGCCGCCGCGTGGAAAACATAATCCACGCCAGCCATTGCCTGCGCAACGCTCTGGTAATCGCGCGTGTCGCCGATATGGAATTTGACCTTATCGTTGTTCAACGCGATCCGCATGTCTTCCTGCTTCTTCTCGTCGCGGCTAAAAACAATGATTTCCTTGACATTCGTGTTTAAGAATCTGTTCAACACGGTATTACCAAAGGATCCAGTGCCGCCAGTAATCATTAAAACTTTATTATCAAACATGTCAGTCCAGGTAAAGGTAGAGATTAAAAATGGCGCTGCCGTCAGGCTTGACCGGCAGACGCGTGCAGCGCGCTCTTCACGGCAGCGATCAGTTGCTCGACGTCCTGCGCGGAAAGCCACCAGCCACACGGCAGGGCGATTATGCTACGTTGTAATATGTCGGTATTCGGCAATTCACGGCGACAAGCCACAAACCCGGAATAAATATCATTGCGCTGATGCAATATTGACGCTGCTACGCCGTGCGCTTTCAGCGCTGCCAGGACAACGTCACGTTGCTCAACCGCAATTAATACGGCCCAATATGACGGCAGCGCTCCGGCGCTCGGCGCCAACAGGGTCAAGCCGGCACAGGAAGCCAGCCCATCTTTGATCTGCTGTGCATGCAGGCGCGTTTGTGCCATGCGCTGCGCGACTCCCTGCAATTGTACAGAGCCCAGGGCCGCGCACAAATTATTCATGGCCATCGACCAGCCGATGACGGGAATATCGGAATGCGGATTGATTTCACCAGCCGCGGTGCGAAAACTGCTGGCATCGATACCGAAACGGCGCAGCTTGCGCGCGCGCGCAGCATCATCCGGATCACGGCACGCCAGCGCGCCTCCCTCGGTGGTATTGATTTGCCGGTTCGGATAAAAAGAAAACACCGCGAAATCACCAAACGTACCCACCTGTTGTCCATCGACTGTCGCCAGCAAGGCGTTATCGCAGTCTTCGATCAAAACGATGCCGCGCTGGCGGCAAATTTCAGCGATCGCCTGCGCCGGGCCTGGATAACCGGCCAGGTGATACAGAATCACTGCGCGCGTGGCCGGCGTGATGGCACGCTCAAAATCGGCCACGTCCATACAGGCCGATGCGGGGGCCACATCCACCCAGACGGGCCGTCCGCCGCATCCGGCAATGGCCGAATTGGTCGACATGCAGGCAAAAGCTGTGGTCAGCACATCATCGCCAGGGCGTACGCCCGCCAGATACAAGGCCAGGTGCAGCGCGCTGGTCATATCCACGGTGGTCACGACATGCGACTGGTCCAGCAATTCCCCCAGACCAGCCTCGAATGCGGCAACGTGCGGGCCGGACGCAATGCGCCCCGAACGCAATACAGCCAGGGCCGCCGCTTCCATCTCGGGTGTATTCACCACGCCAAACAAAGGCAGTACGGACATGGACGTCACCCTTTTTTCAAGGCGTCGACAATGCGCTCGCGGTCTTCCGCTCCCAGCCACCAGCCGCACGGAATATGCACCATGCGGCGATAGTAGGTATCCAGCTGCGGCAGGGGCGCGGCCAGTTCCTTGAAAATGCTATGCAAATGGTTAGGACGATGCAGCTTCGACGCCGACACGCCGATGGCGGCAAGCCGGCGCTCGACATCGGCGGAGTCATCCGACAAGACGGTGTACAGCCAGTAACTGGGCTCAGCCCGCTCGTCGAACGCGGCCACGGCCAGACCCGGGATGGCGCCGATGGCACGGTCAAAATAACGGCCGTTTTCCTTGTGCGGGTTCAGTACACGGGCATCAATGTCTTGCAGTTGTGCCAGCCCAAACGTGGCCGTCACATTATTCATATTGTATTTATAACCGATGGACGTGATGTCGACTTCGGTACGCGGCACACCCTTTTCCAATCCGAACCAGCGGAATTTCTTTGCTTCCCGGATCAGCGATGCATCGCGCATGGTCAGCATGCCACCGTCAACGGTCGTCATGTGCTTGATGGCTTGCAGCGAGAAAATGGCAAAGTCGCCAATGGTGCCAATTGCCGCGCCATCGTAGCGCGCACCCATGGCATGCGCACAATCTTCGATCAACGCAATGCCGTGACGACGCGCGATGGCAGCGATCTCGGCCAGTCGCACCGGCATCCCGGCATAGTGCACAATCAGGATAGCCTTGGTCTTGCTGGTGATGCCAGCCTCGATGGCGGCGGGATCAAGGTTGCCGGAAAGCGCATCGACATCGGCAAACACGGGCACCGCGCCCATTTGCAGGATAACGACATTCGTTGGCTCCGCCGTCATGCTGGTCGAAATGACCTCATCGCCAGCCCTTACGCCAGCCAGATGCAATGCCGCATGCAATGCGGCGGTACCGCTGCTCATCCCCAATGCAAAAGGCAAACCAAAATGCTCGGCGAAACGTCGCTCAAACTCGTAGACCAGCTCGCCCTCCCCCACTTGGCCGCTATACAGCACTTGCTCAAGCGCAGGCATCAGGACCTGCTTGTCAGGGAAGCCAACTTTTACTAAAGGAATCATCTTCAACTTTCGGTTTACCAAAGGCATTAAACAATGGGCTGCAACGCAAAGGCGCAGCAGCACCCCGACTTCCTGGCAGACCGTACATCAATGCTGGCATAACATAGTCACACCACACAGGGCCCGTATCGGCAAGCAATGAACGAAGACAGGCTGACACCGTCACGGACCGGCTCCCCATCGCCGTGCATAGTCAATTGCCTACGCCTTGACAATCATTTGCGAAATCAATTTTCTTTGATCGCACCACGATCATGGTGCTGCGCACTGTCAAAGCCGCACACGCTGGCGACATCACACCAGATACGCATGCCCCCCAGGCTGGATGTATATCGGCTGTACGGCGCATGCACTGCCATGCAACTCGCGCCGTCAATCGCACTCCAGACACTACAGTGCGTGAGACTCGCATGCGCTGCCTTATCAAGAAAGATCACCAAATCCTTGTGTTGAGTCAAGTATTCCATTGCGAAAGGAAAACAAACCTCGCACTGGAAATTGCAATTAAGTCAACATAATGCAACGCAAAATGCGGGCATTCATTTTAAATGAAACACACATTTATTACCAGAGCCGGGTATCGGAAATCAAATCACGACCCAACAGAAAATACAACACGCCAGCCAATGCACATATTAATTTTTTTCAAGAATGCGTACGACGCCAACACACTCAAAACAGCAGAAACAGAATAATCGCTCCGCAATCAAGCGACATATCAATATTATCAAAAAATAATCATGATGCAGCAGGATAAGGCCAGCCACACACACTCGCGGCAAGCGAAAACATCTACCGCGGCGTCTTCGCGCACAACGATGCTGCCACATGACGCGCAATGCGCGCAGGATAGCCAGGGCAACGCGCCCGGCAAGCTGCGCCAGGCCAGGCATGAATGACACCTTCAAAAACAGCTCACAGCTGTGCCCAACCGTAGCCTATGCCAAATTTATCCAATAAAAAAAGTGTCTTACACCTTGTCACAAAAAAACGCTGACCGCTCCAGCCATCCGATGCACCGCAAGACACTGGGCAAAGCATCCCGGCTTGGCCAGCAGCATCGGCATCACACGCCAGAAGCGCCAGCACAGGCCAGACCATGACCATCTCGCGCCCCGCAAGCAAAAACAGGCGGGAAAACAGGTGAAAGAGAAGTGGGATATAGCCGCTAAAGAATGCAGGGATTTGAATGCGGTATTCGATCAAAATACAGGCAAAGAAAAAACAATTAACTGCAGCCAACACCAGGCGATAGGAAGAATGAAGACGCACACCACAATTAATCATTCAACATCATCAACATAAGGAATTGCAGGCCATTGCTTGAATATCGAAAAAATATATTTGTATCGCGGCAAAAAAAAGCCCGCCTTGGCGGGCGGGCATCTCTTCCATACTGGAAGGCGGCAAGTACTATCCGATATCAACACCATGGAGAAGGACTTGCGCCGTCCATCCTTTCTCACACAATATTATTGCTTCAGCAAACCACCCAGCAACGCAGCCACCTTCTGCTTCGGCTTGGCCGCGACAGGCGCCATGCTGGCGGCAGCCGGGGCTGCTGCCTTGGCGGGCTCATATGGCTTCAGGAACCAGGGATCGGCCTTTTCGCGGCGGGCGCCAGGACCAAAGGCGGGACGCGCACCGCGCTCGGCGGAACGACTGTCGCGGCTGCTGTCGCCAGCATGGCGGCTCTCCGGGGCACGCGCGGGACGCGCCTCGCCACCTTCGCTGCGGCGCGGCGGACGGCGCTCGCTGTCGCTGCTGCGGGCGGGCGCGGGGTTGAAGCCCGTCAATTCACCACGCTTGATGCTTTGCTTGATGAGTTTCTCGATGTCGGCCAGCAAGCGCTCGTCTTTATCCGAGTAGATCGAAATGGCGTCGCCCGAGGCGCCGGCGCGGCCCGTGCGGCCGATGCGGTGCACATAATCTTCCGCGTTGTACGGCAAGTCGAAGTTGATGACGCAAGGCAAATCGGAAATATCCAGGCCGCGCGCCGCCACGTCGGTGGCGACCAGCACGTCGATCTCGCCCTTCTTGAACGCTTCCAGCGCCGCCATGCGCTCCTGCTGGCTCTTGTCGCCGTGAATCGCCGTGGCGCTCATGCCTTCCTGTTCCAGCACGCGGGCCAGGCGCGAGGCGCCGATCTTGGTATTCGAGAATACGATGACCTGCTTCAGGTCGCGTTGGCGCAGAAGATGGGCGACCAGGGCATGCTTCTGGTCTTCCGTCACTTTATAGACCACTTGCGTGACCTTGTCGGCCGTCTGGTTGCTGCGCGCCACTTCGATCGTCAGCGGATCGTTAAGGAACGTGGCAGCCAGCTTCTTGATTTCTGGCGAGAACGTGGCCGAGAACATCAGGTTCTGGCGCTGTTTCGGCAGCAAGTTGATGATGCGCTGCAAGTCCGGCAGGAAGCCCATGTCCAGCATGCGGTCAGCCTCATCCATGACCAGCATCTGCACCTGGCTCAGGCTGATGTTCTTTTGCTCGATATGGTCGAGCAAGCGGCCCGGCGTGGCGATGACGATTTCCACGCCGCCACGCAGGATGACGGTTTGCGGCTTCATGTCCATGCCGCCGAAGACGACGGTCGAGCGCAGCGGCGTGTGCTTGGCGTAAGCCTTGACGTTTTCGGCCACCTGCACCGCCAGCTCACGGGTCGGCGTCAGGATCAGCGCGCGCACCGGGTGGCGTGCCGGCGACATGCTGCTGCTGGCATGCGCCATCAGCAACTGGATGATCGGCAAGGAAAAACCGGCCGTCTTGCCGGTGCCCGTTTGCGCGGCACCCATCACATCGCGGCCTTGCAGCACCACGGGGATCGCTTGTTCCTGGATCGGTGTCGGATGGGTGTAGCCCTGGTCGGTCAGTGCGCGCTGGATTTCAGGCGCAAGGCCAAAGTCGGCAAAGGTCAGGCTGGGAGCAGCGGATACGGCAGGTGCTGGTGCAGGCGCAGCGGCGACGGGCGCCGCCTCAGGGGCAATCGCCGGGCTGGGCGTAGGAGTCGATTCGGTTTCAGACATAAATTTTCTGGTGTGCCTCCGCACTGCGGAAGCCATGCTTTCTCAATAAACAACATTTCGGGGCACAGGCAGCTCCGTCTTGCAAGCCATGGATCATTGTTCTTGCGGCACCTCCGTGCTCCGGGACATGCTGTAGGGCGTATGCGGGAGCGTCGAAGAGATGTGCTGCGATGGCGGCGGAGATCGCGCCGGCGGAACATCGCGCGCAGAAGATACAATATCAGTGCTGTAAACGATACCCTAATTCACCGCAACTGTACACGGAAACCGTGATTTTTGAGCAAAAAGCGTTCCAGCAACGGCACGCCGGGATGCCGTATGATGGCAACTGCGATGCCAGCTCCGATGCCTCTTCCGCCGCCCCCTGCCCTCACCATGCCCACCCCGCCTTTACCCCACGATCCGCAACCGCAAGCGCCCAGCAAACCGGGCAATGACGAGTGTTGCCACAGCGGTTGCACCTTTTGCGTACTGGAAATGTACCAGGAAGACCTGGCCGCCTACGAAGAGGCCCTGAGGGCGTGGCAACAGCGCCAGCAAGCCGCTACCGCGCCCACCACTAAGGGCGTCAAAAAACCGCGCAAGCGCGCTTAATCAAAAGCTTTCCCACTCATCCACTGGCGCCGTGCGACGCGCCGTGTCGGCCAATTGACGCGGCGCCGCTGCCGGCGTCACGGCGGCCGGCGCCTTGACGAGGACTGGCGCGCGCGGCCGGGTTGCGGCGGCACTGGCCACGTCGAGCTTGAAGATGCTGACCACGTCACTCAGGCTGGCGGCCTGCTCCTGCATCGATTCGGCCGCTGCCGCCGCCTCTTCCACCAGGGCCGCATTTTGCTGCGTCACCTGGTCCATCTGGGCAATCGCCTGGTTAACCTGCTCGATACCAGCGCTCTGCTCGCTGCTGGCGGCCGTGATCTCGCTCATGATATCCGTCACGCGGGTAATGCTGGCCACGATGTCATCCATCGTGCGGCCCGCCTGATCCACCAGTTTTGACCCCGCCTCGACTTTCTCGACCGAATCGCCGATCAAGACCTTGATATCCTTGGCCGCGGCGGCCGAGCGTTGCGCCAGATTGCGCACTTCCGTGGCCACGACGGCAAAGCCGCGTCCCTGCTCGCCTGCGCGCGCCGCCTCGACGGCTGCATTCAGGGCCAGGATATTGGTCTGGAAAGCAATGCCATCGATGACGGCGATGATGTCGACGATCTTGCGCGACGAGGCATTGATCGACGCCATCGTGCCCACCACTTCGCCGACAACCTTGCCGCCCTCGATGGCGATGCTCGACGAGGTCAGCGCCATGGTGTTGGCCTGGCGCGCATTGTCCGCATTCTGCTTCACGGTCGAAGTCAGTTCCTCCATCGACGAAGCCGTCTCTTCCAGCGAACTGGCCTGCTCTTCCGTGCGCGACGACAAATCCTGGTTGCCGGCGGCAATCTGGCTCGACGCCGTGGCAATCGTATCGGTGCCGCTGCGCACCTGGCCCACCAGCTTTTGCAAGCTGGCATTCATGTCTTTCAGGGCTTGCATCAATTGCCCCGTTTCGTCTTGCGATTGCACAACGATATGCGCCGTCAAATCGCCAGCCGCCACCTGGCGCGCCACGCCGACGGCCTCGATCAGCGGACGCGCCACGCTGCGCGCCACCCACAGCGCCAGCAGCATGCCGATGACGACGCTGCCCACCAGCAAGCCGATCAGGCTGGCACGCGAGGCCGCATACGTTGCATCAGCGCTGGCGCTCGAGCGCACGCCGCCATCCGTGTTAATCGACACCAGCTTATCGAGGGTCACCATCATGTCCGCCATGACCTTGGCGGACGGCCCCACGGCCAGGGCGCGCGCCTCTTCCTTCTTCATCTCGCGCGACAGGCTCAGCATGGTTGCATGCAGGCGCATGAATTCATCGTTGAGCGCCAGGAAGCGCTCGAATACTTGCTGCTCGCCCGGTTCGGAAATCAGGCTGCGGTACTTATCGCCGTCCACCTTCAGCTTGGCCTGGGTTTCCGTCATGCGCGTTTCGTTCTGCGCCATGTCGGCATCCTGCGCGGCCAGCATGTGCGCCAGTTCCCAGCGGCGGAAATCGCTGACATCGCTGCGCATGGACATGGCCGCCAGCACACTGGGCATCCAGTTGGCGGACAGGTCCGTCGACGCGGTATTGATGCGCGCCATGGAAAAGATCGCCGACACGCCCAGCGCGGCCGTCAACAGCAGCACGGCGCCAAACGACAAGATCAGCTTGGTGGCAATTTTCAGATCAAAAAACCATTTCATGCGTTGCGTTCCTTCATTAGACGGGTAAACGGGACAAGATGGCCGCGCTCCGGCAAATGCACGGCGCGGGCAGTGAGGGCAGGCTGCAGCGGAAGTAAACAGTGATGGAGGACAAGGACAGCAGCGCATCCCGAAACACCAGTCGAATTTCCGCAGCGCAACATCTTATCACCGTCGTACTGCAGTGCAGAGGGGTTTGATCAAGGTATGCGGCCAAAGTTCACGGGTAGCGGGCAAGGCGGCGTATTTTTTCCAGGCAACGTTGTTTCTACAGGGAAAAATGCAGCAGCAGGCGTAGGAGTCGGATGACACGAGGCAATGTTCCTAGCCTACATAAGCGCGTCGGCTCATCCGATGCCCGTCCGCGGCCCCTGGTCCTATAGTGGATACAAGATTCAGCACAACGCTAGCAAGCCAGAAAAGCAGCGCCATCCAACAAAATCAGAAGACGAGGCCCTACCATGTACAAAGCTTATAGCAACCTGACCCCAGCAACGAATAACCACGCCGCCGCCCAGCACAACTGGCAAGCTGCTCCCGCCACCCCGATGATCAGCATCACGGGCGCACAACAGAACGAATTGCTGCGCGCCTTGTCGCGCACCGATCTGGAGCGCCTGTTCTGCCAACTGGAATTGGTCGCTTTGCCTGCGGGC
Organism: Janthinobacterium sp. BJB446; assembly: GCF_002735655.1. Classification (NCBI taxonomy): domain Bacteria; kingdom Pseudomonadati; phylum Pseudomonadota; class Betaproteobacteria; order Burkholderiales; family Oxalobacteraceae; genus Janthinobacterium; species Janthinobacterium sp. BJB446. The sequence goes on from NZ_PDZK01000002.1 coordinate 125,811, forward strand.
AAGCACCTGTTCGATTGCGGCGGCAAGATTGAACACACGTACTTCCCCACCAACGCCATCGTTTCCCTGTTGTATGTGATGGAAGACGGCGCCACCACCGAGATCGCCGTCATCGGCCGCGAAGGCGTGGCTGGCGTGGTGCTGTACGAAGCCGAGCGCGCCACCTGCACGGCCATCGTGCAGACGGCCGGCTACGGCTATCGCTTGAAAACAGCCTTCCTGCGCGAAGTGTTCGATGAAGGCGGCGCGCTGGCACAATTGCTGATGCGCTACACCAGCGCCATGTTCGCGCAAATGGCACAGAACGTGGTGGGCGGCCGTCATTGCAGCATCGAGCAAAAACTGTGCCGCTGGCTGCTGGACCGCCTCGACCGTTCACTGTCGAACGAACTGAAGGTGACGCAAGACACCATGGCCAACATGCTGGGCGTGCGCCGCGAAAGCGTCACCGTCACCGCCCGCAAACTGCAGGACGAAGGCTTGATCCAGTACCGCCGCGGCACGGTCGAAGTGCTCGACCGCGAAGGCCTGGAAGCGGCCGCCGGCAATTGCTACAAGGCAGCGCGCGCCGGTTTCGAACAATTCCGCAGCGGCATCAGCGCACACAATTAAGCACGACGCTGGCAAACGGGCAGGCAAGCGGGTATCGTAGATATTCCTGACTACCCCGGAGACTGGCCATGAAACTGATCGGCATGCTCGACTCGCCCTATGTGCGCAGGGTCGCCATCTGTTTGCAACTGCAGGGAATTTCCTACGAGCACTTGCCGCTATCCGTGTTCCGCAACATGGATGCCGTGCGCGAGATCAACCCCGTCATCAAGGTGCCGACCCTGGTACTGGACGACGGGCAAGTGCTGATGGATTCCACCTTGATACTCCACTATCTATCGCTGCTGCGTCCGGGCACCGCCGTCCCCGCCCTCGCCGACAGCGTGCGCGCGCTGCGCCTGACGGGCCTCGCGCTGGCCGCCTATGAAAAAGCCGTGCAAATCGTCTACGAACGCAAGCTGCGTCCGCTCGACAAGCAACATGCGCCGTGGCTGGAACGGGTCAGCATGCAGCTGCATGCCGCCTGGAACGCGCTGGAACAGGAATGCGCGCACCTGCCCCTGCCTGGCGAGACTGGCAGTATCGACCAGGCGGGCGTGACCATCGCCGTCGGCTGGAGCTTCGCCCAGCTGGAAACGCCCGATATCGTTAAACCCAGCGATTACCCGGCCATCCACGCCTACACGCGCTCGGCGGAAACCTTGCCCGCCTTCCTGGCCACGCCGCCAGTTTGACGCGCCGCAGGCTATTTGCCTGCGCCGCCCGGCCCGGCTACAGCGGCGGCCGGATCGAAGTGCCACCAGCCCGGCCTGACATCGTCAAACGAGTGATATTCGGGTGCAAAGGCCGCCTGGGCAGGATCGTCAAAACTGCCCACCAGCAAGGCCACCGTCGGCGCATCGTCGATGGCACCGATGGAACTGCCGCAAGCGGCACAGAAGGCCCGGCTGGAATATTCGGAAGAACGGTAGGTGGCAGGCACACCGGCCGACCCCGTCCAGCGCACTTGATCGCGCGCAAACTCCACCCACGCCACCGCCGGCGCGCCCGTGTGCTGCTGGCAATTGCGGCAGGAACAGCTGTGCGGATTGCCGCCCTCGCCTGTCACTTCGAAGCGCACGGCGCCACATAAACAGCCGCCTGTTTGCACCACATTCTCCATCGCGTCTCCTCGTTTGCAGCGTTGCGTACCCGGCCAGCCGGCACGCACCCGGTACAATATTGCCATAAACCCACCCTGGCGCAGCCCAAAGTGCGTGGCGCCGGCACTATGAAAGAATGAATGGAAGACATCAATTGCGAAGGCTTGCCGCACATCCGCGTACTGGCAGGCGAAAACACCAAGGGTCCCGTGTATGAAACCCTGCCTGCGCGCCAGATCGACGAGCACGTCTACGAACTGCTGGCCTCGCCCGGCCTGACCCTGAACCTGGCGCGCGGCGACATCGTCAACATTGCCAACCCGCTGGCCCCTGCCGAAGTACTGAAGCGCGGCGGTAACTTCTGCATCCAGATCTATGCCGACGACGTGTCGCAAGAGGCAGTGGACCAGCTCGAACGCGACGTGCAAAGCCAGTTGGGCGGCACGATGGATGGCCAGTACAAGGGCAACCTCACCTTCAGCGTACCGGGACATCACGGCATCTACAACGTCAACGGCCCCTTCGACGCCTTCCGCGAAGCGACGGGCGTCGAATGGTACTTCGCCAATATCTACGTCAACCTCGATGACGACGATGATGAAACCTTGCTCAACTGGTGGGTGGATATGTAAGCCTATCAGAACCTGCGGCAGGGCAACCATGCGGCGCTCCTCATGCGCCAGGTGCCTGGCGGCATTGAAATTTTCGGCCAATGGCGCAATCACAAACCCGGCGCCCGCGTGATCTACTTCGGCCGTTCGGCGGCGGACATCGGATGAAGCCGCTGGCATTAGCCATGGCGGCCACGACGATGCGGCCCATTGCCGCAGCGCACGTTGCCGCCGTTTCTTCCCCACAAGCGGCTCCCTCGACCTGGAACCTGCCCGCCGCCAGGCTCGACGGTGTGCGCATGCTGCCCCATCCGGCGAATCAGCCGCCGGCGAACGCCGAGGCCTTGTCTATCCCCACTCCGCCCAGCGAAGGGAGACGTGCCGGTACCGAGCGCTACCTGCGCATGGATTTGCCAAGAGTCAAACAGTGCATCGTGGCCCTTGAGTAGCGAACGAAAATGGTCAGGTTTCAGTACAAATAGACGACTCGCTAGCACTCCTCAGCGCAACCGAACTCATCGCTACGTGCTACGATGCAAGACAAGTTCCTTTCCATGACACGCCATGAAATACAAGCTATTCCTGTTTGACCTCGACGATACCCTGCTCGACTTCCGGGCATCCGAAAAACGCTCGTTCCTGCACACTATGGACGAACTGGGCTTGCGCGACGGCATCGACGCGCTGTTTTCCCAATACCAGGCGATCAACGTCGACCTGTGGAAACGTTTCGAAACGGGTGACGTGAGCAAGGATTTCCTGAAGGTGGAGCGCTTCCGCAAGACGTTTGCAATGAACGGCATCGCCATCGACCCGGAACTGGCCAGCCGGCTGTATCTGGACTCCCTGCCGGACACGGTCGTGCTCATCGATGGCGCCAAACAAGTGTGCGAAACGCTGTCGCGCATCGGCGAAGTGGGCATCATCACCAATGGCGTCGAATCCATCCAGAACCGCCGCATCGCCGCCTCCGGCCTGAGTGACTGCATCTCCTTCGTTGCCACCTCTGAAGCGTGCGGCCACGCCAAGCCGGACGTGCGCTTCTTCGAATACGCCGCCAACATGGCGCGCGCATTCAGCAAGGATACGACCATCATCATCGGCGACCGGCTGGACGCCGACATCCTCGGCGCGAACCGCTACGGCATCGACAGTTGCTGGTTCAACCCGGACAACATGGCCAATACCTCGACTGCCATCCCCACCTGTGAAGTGGCCAGCCTGCATGACATCGTGCCAATGCTGGACATGATGCAAGTCAAACTGAAACAGGCTTGATCTCCAACAAACGCATCATGTGAAATGCGCGGGAAGAAGTGCAAAAGCGGCCAGCTTCTCGCGTACCATCAGGACTACGCCCCCTGAAGCAAGTCCATGCCGAACTTCACTTTCCTGATCATTATCGTGGCGCTCGTCCTGCTTTATGTCATGCGGGTCAAGCGCCAGACGGGCAATTCCCGCAGGCCGCTAAGGCTGGAAAGAAAACCCGTCATGACGGCGCGCGAGCAACAGATGTACCACTTGCTGCAGGTAGCGTTACCGGAATGCACGGTACTGGCGCAGGTGGCTTTTTCCGCTCTGGTGACGGCAAAGGGATGGGCGAACAGAAACCGTTTCGACCGCAAGGTGGCCGATTTTGTCCTGTGCAGCCGGCAACTGAACGTCATCGCCGTCATTGAGCTCGACGACAGCAGCCACAACGGCCGCGAACGCCAGGACAGGGAACGCGACGCCATGCTCAGGCTGGCCGGCTACGTCACCTTGCGCTATGCCACCTTCCCCACGCAACAGGCGCTGCGCGCCGACATCGAGCAACTGCTGCTGAAAAAAGCGGAAGTCGTATCGGCCTGATTGCACCATCCAAACATCAATCGCGCGTCAGCACTTCCAGCAACTCAATCTCGAAGAGCAAATTGGAGTTTGGCGGAATCAAGCCCACCTGCCGCTCGCCATACGCCAGCTGCGCCGGCACCCGCAGCTTGCGCGTGCCACCGACCTGCATGCCCTGCAAACCCAGAATCCAGCCCTGGATCACCTTGTTATTGCTCAACACGCAGCGAAAAGGCTCGCCCCGCTTGTGCGACGAGTCAAACTCCGTCCCATCTTCCAGCCAGCCCCGGTAGTGGGCCGTAATCAGCGCACCACGCGCCGCCGCCTTGCCATCGCCCACGACGATATCTTCCATCTTCACTTCAGCCGTCATCTCGTTTCATCCTTCGTCAATCGCAATGCCGCGATTGTACGACAGCATGAAAAAGCCCCAGCAGTTGCCCGCCGGGGCTTGTTCTATTACTGCTAAATTCTGGTGGGCCTCCCGTGAGTCGAACACGATATCAACGGATTTTGAGACACATGATCTATCTTGCCAACATGCAAAAAACGGCTTTCGAACAGTGGATTCGTTCCAGTTTTTTATCTAGTCGTTCTGCGCTGGACGACGGTCTCATTCAAGATGCGAGTATTAATTTTCTCTTTCCAAGATTTCTGAGCAACACTTAAATTTCTCTTCCTAGCGGTTTGCGTAAGGAAAGCTAACTCCTTCTCAAAAAGAAACCCCTTACTTTCCGCATATTCAATAACAGCTAAATTTGCATTTGCAGTAGGGTTAGCCTTAATTTTCTTAAGACCAGAAAATAATGTACCCGTATCTATTTCCATGAAACGATTGACGCACACGTTTCCTACATACGTCTGATTACCCGTAACGGTATTTCTGATGTAGCAATGCTCTTTAATATCCTTGCCGCACGGACATGAATCGAACTCATCACTAACTTCCACTGAGTCGAGCCGCCACTCTAAGCGAGCTTGTTCAAATACCTGGGAGTGTGAGAGCGGTAAGATATGATCTCGCAAACGTTCAAAATTATGAGTCATTTTTTTCCTTAAAACAAAAATGCATTAAAGACAAATTATCACAACCAGGAAATTAAAAATGTTGTTTGAAAACAAAATAACACAACCAATAAAACACATCAAGTAGCAATCATAAGCACCGGCAAGTTTGCCGCATGCGTGGCCAGATGCCCAGCTGAGAAATGCGCATAGCGTCGAACCATTTGGGCTGATTTCCAACCTCCCAACTCCTGCAAAGCATGCAATGGTGTACCACGTTGCAAATGCCAGCTTGTCCATGTATGGCGCAAATCATGCCACCTAAATTCTTCAATATCACAACGTTTTAACGCCTTGTACCATGCGGCTGTAGCGGCAGAAATACAGGCTGACCGTTACATATTGATTTGCATCGAAATCTGACCCACTTCACCGCATAATTTGCACACGAAACTGACCCACGTATAAGACACAATCCTGCTCATAACATTGAGTGGGGAATTGGAGTGATCGACGTGGCATTACTAGGCATTATTCGACGCTGGCACATTCGCGACCAGGTCCCTTTGAGAGAGATAGTCAGGCGTTTAGGCATCTCTAGAAACACCGTCCGACGCTATCTGCGATCAGAAACCGTTGAACCGACTTACTCAGAGCGGCGCTCTACCCGCGCCATCGATAAGTACGCGTTCCAGCTTTCTGCGCTCTTGAAGACCGAAGCGGCGCGATCACGCAAGCAGCGGCGTACGCTGAAACAGATCCATGAAGACTTGAAGGAATTGGGATTCGAGGGGTCTTACGATAGGGTCGCGGCGTTCGCCAGAACCTGGAGGGAGGGTCAAACTGAGAGGGTCAATCCGGCCAGCAAACGAACAGTCCAACGCTGGCGATGTCCAAGTTGTGGGGACTGCCAAACTCAACGCTGGTGAAGTATGTGAAGGGGGAGCGTATGCCAGACTTCAATACGGCCCTGAAGATCGTAAAAGAAGCTGGCGTAGACCCTGCCGTGGCCTTTGAGGCGCAGGCAGAAGAAGAACGCAACCACAAATCGAAAAATTTCAAATTGCAGTTGCAAGATAATGGTGGGCCTCCCGTGAGTCGAACACGGCACCAACGGATTATGAGTCCGCTGCTCTAACCAAGCATGAGCTAGAGGCCCGGGGACTGCGGCGTGGCGGCGCTGTTGAAGCCCGCCTCGCGCGGCCGTTTTGGAAACGGACACGCGAGGATAGGGGTATCAGGGGCGCGCGTCAAGCCCTATTGGCTTCTAGTTGCCTTCCAAGAAGCTTTTCAGCTTGTCGGAGCGCGATGGGTGACGCAGCTTGCGCAGCGCCTTGGCTTCGATCTGGCGGATGCGCTCGCGCGTCACGTCAAATTGCTTGCCCACTTCTTCCAAGGTGTGGTCGGTGGACATCTCGATGCCGAAACGCATGCGCAGCACTTTCGCTTCGCGTGGCGTCAGGGAATCGAGCACGTCCTTGACGACGCCGCGCATGGAGGCGTGCAGGGCCGCGTCGGCCGGCGCCAGGGTGTTGTTGTCCTCGATGAAGTCGCCCAGGTGGGAATCGTCGTCGTCGCCGATCGGCGTTTCCATCGAGATCGGTTCCTTGGCGATTTTCATGATCTTGCGGATCTTGTCCTCGGGCATCTCCATCTTGATCGCCAGGGTGGCCGGATCGGGTTCCGCGCCCGTTTCCTGCAGGATCTGGCGGGAAATCCGGTTCATCTTGTTGATCGTCTCGATCATGTGCACGGGAATCCGGATCGTGCGCGCCTGGTCGGCGATCGAGCGCGTGATGGCCTGGCGGATCCACCAGGTCGCATACGTCGAGAACTTGTAGCCGCGGCGATACTCGAACTTGTCGACGGCCTTCATCAGGCCGATATTGCCTTCCTGGATCAGGTCGAGGAATTGCAGGCCGCGGTTCGTGTATTTCTTGGCGATCGAAATAACCAGGCGCAAGTTGGCCTCCGTCATTTCGCGCTTGGCCTTGCGCGCCTTCATTTCACCGGCCGCCATCTGGCGGTTGATGTTGCGCAAGTCCGGCAGCGGCAAGACGACCCTCGCCTGCAGGTCGATCAGGCGCTGCTGCAGTTCCTTGACGGTCGGAATGTTGCGGCCCAGGATGGCGCTGTACGCGTGTCCTGCGTTGACTTCGCCATCGACCCAGTCGAGGTTGGTTTCATTGCCCGGGAAGACCTTGATGAAGTGGGCGCGCGGCATGCCGCAGCGGTTCACAGCCACGTCGAGGATCTGCTTTTCGATATGGCGCACTTCATCGACCTGGCCGCGCAGGGTGTCGCACAGCTTTTCCACGACCTTGGCCGTGAAGCGGATGCCCAGCAACTCTTGCGAAATGGCTTCCTGCGCCTTGGCGTAGGGTTTCGAGTTGTAGCCTTCTTTCTCGAAGGCGCGGCGCATCTTGTCGAATTGCTGCGAAATGATGGCGAATTTTTCCAGCGCCGTGCGTTTCAGGGTTTCCAGCTGCTCGGCGGAGAAGCCGGCTGCGCCGGAAGCGCTCGCCTCTTCCTCTTCTTCGACTTCCTCTTCTTCCGCTTCGCCTTCTTCCTCGTCTTCTTCGACGGGAGCGGCCACGACAGGCGCGGCGGCGACCGGTTCGTTTTCATCGACGAGGCCGTCGACGATTTCGTCGATCTTGATCTCTTCGTTGGCAATGCGGTCGGCGGCGGCGATGATCTCGGCGATCGTCACGGGACAGGCGGAAATGGCCTGGATCATGTCTTTCAAGCCATCTTCGATCCGCTTGGCAATTTCGATCTCGCCTTCGCGCGTCAGCAGCTCGACCGAGCCCATCTCGCGCATGTACATGCGCACGGGATCGGTGGTGCGGCCAAAGTCGGAGTCGACGGTCGACAATGCGGCCTCGGCTGCCGCTTCCGCCTCATCATCGCTGGTGACGACGGCAACGTTATCGGACAACAACAACGTTTCCGCATCGGGCGCGTGCTCGTAGACGGCGATGCCCATGTCATTGAAGGTACCGATGATGCCTTCGATGGCTTCCGGATCGACGATGTTTTCAGGCAAGTGATCGTTGATTTCCGCATAGGTCAGGAAACCGCGCTCCTTGCCGAACTTGATCAGGGTCTTGAGTTTCTGGCGCCGGCGCTCGAGTTCTTCCTCGCTCGCTTCCGTGTCGGACGAGAAAGCGTCCTTCAGCAGCGCGCGCTCTTTCGCCTTGCGATCCTTCGCCTTGGCCTTGTCGACGGCCTTCAGTTCAGCCCGCTCGACGGCGTTCAGGGCGGCGACTTCATCATTTTCTGGCTGGAATTCTTTTGGCTTGCGGCCGCGGCGGCCCGGCACTTTTACCGACGGCAAGACATAACCGGACGTATCGATCGCCGCCAGGGTGGCGGCATCGGTGGTCTGGCTGACCACAGGCGCGCTGGTGACGCGCGCTTCTGGCCGGTCGAGCGCCTTTTCGGCTTTCGTGGTAACTTTAGTGGGCTTTACAGCCGCTTTGGATTCGGGTTTCTTGATTGGCACAGGCGCTTTCGATTACACAACGACTTGCTTTACGGTGGATTAGGATAAAGTTTGCTGCCAGTTCCCTGTCTACCTGCGGGAACCACCATCTTCGAACCTGCGGACAACGCAAATTCGACACTGTTACGTTACTTACACCTCATCGGCCACGATCCGCGGGAAGCGCAGCAATTCCTGTCCACCGGCTGTTGCCAGCCGTCTCGGCAAAAATTCCTGCATCGACCGCGTTGGGAGCGAGAGCCTGGCGCGGCTTGCCAGCGTCTGCGAGCCCTTGCCCGCAACGCCGAAAACGCCAGTTGGCCCTGGCTGCCGACACGATCCACCGCGCCGATCAAGAGCCTAACTTACTGAAAACAAATACTATTTACGAAACAGAACTAGCTTGCCAAAGCACACAATACTTAGCATTTAATTATAGCACGCGAAAAATGTTTTTCCAGTGCGCGCCATACCCTCAGAGCAAGGTTAGCGATTCACCAACTCGGCATCGCGCTCGCGCTCCAGGTCGCCTTGCTCCTGCATGATTTCGCGGTAGCGTACACCAATTTTCTCCGATGGCAAACCCGACGCGAACAATTGCTGCAATTCCGCCTTCAAGGCATTCAATTTGATCTCGCGGATGGTGCTCACCAGCCACGACAATTCGCTGTCGTAATCGGACTCCGTGCCGGCCGCGATCTCGCCGATGATCTCGTCGTATTCGCTGCCCAGCTCCTTCAACTGCTGCGCCAGCGCGGCGAAACTGCCGTGCTCGCCCAGCGCCTGGCCCACGGCCACCAGTTGCCCCAGGCTGTGCGCCGCATCGGGCCCCAGGTGCTGGAAGGCGGTGAGAGCGGCCTCGTCGATACGCATGGTCAGGGGCGGATGCGCCACCAGCATGCGCATGATCTTCAATTCCAGACCCACGGGCACAGGGCGGCCCGATTTCGGCGGCGCACGGCGCGCCACGGCAACGGGTTTCGCCAGCTCGAACAGGGCTTCGATCTCGGCCGGCGTGGACTGCGTCAACTGCGCCAGGCCGCGCACGATCTGCAGGCGCAGCGACGATGGCGCCATCAGCTGCAGCAGGGGCTTGGCGTCGAACTGCACGCGGGCGCGCCCTTCCGGTTCCGACAGATCATGCTCGCCCGACACTTCTTTCAGCAAGAATTGCGACAGCGGCATGGCTTCATGCACTTGCTGCTCGAAGCCTTCGGCGCCGAATTCGCGGATATAGCTGTCCGGATCGTGTTCCGACGGCAAGAACAGGAATTTGATGGTTTTATTGTCCGACACATGGGCCAGGCTCGCCTCCAGCGCGCGGCGGGCGGCGCGGCGGCCGGCCTTGTCGCCGTCGAAGCTGAAAATCACGTTATCGGTCTGGCGCAGCAGTTTTTGCACGTGGGTGGGCGTGCACGCCGTACCCAGGGTCGCCACCGCTTGCGGGAAACCCATCTGCGCCAGCGCCACCACGTCCATGTAGCCTTCCGTCACCAGCACATAGCCGGCGTCGCGGATGGCCTGGCGCGCCTCGAACAGCCCATATAATTCAAAACCCTTGGAAAACAAGGGGGTTTCCGGCGAGTTCAGGTATTTCGGTTCACCATGGTCGAGCACGCGGCCGCCAAAGGCGATGACCTGCCCCTTGGTATTGCGGATCGGGAACATGATGCGCTCGCGGAAACGGTCGTAGCGCTTGCGGTTATTGCCCTCTTCATCGACCTTGTCGATCACGAGACCAGCCTCGGCCAGGGCCACCACGTCGTAGTCGGGGAAGACGGAGCGCAGGTTATCCCAGCCGCCGGGCGCAAAACCCATGCCGAAGCGAGCGGCCACTTCGCCCGTCAAGCCCCGGTTCTTCAGATAGGCAATGGCTTCCGGCGCGTGGCGCAATTGCCCGCGATAATAATCGCACGCCTGCGTCATGGCGTCGGAAAGGGCCATGCTTTGCGCCTGGATCTGCGCGCGCTGGGCCGGCGGGATCTTGTCGTCCGCTTCCGGCACAACCATGCCCACGTTCTGCGCCAGGTCCTTGACGGCGTCGACAAAGCCCATGCCCGAGTATTCGATCAGGAAGCCGATCGAGGTGCCATGCGCGCCACAGCCGAAACAGTGATAGAACTGCTTGGTGGGGCTGACGGTAAAACTGGGCGATTTTTCACTGTGGAACGGGCACAAGCCCATGAAATTGGCGCCACCTTTTTTCAGTTGCACATAGCGCCCCACGACATCGACGATATCGACGCGGTTGAGCAAATCGGAAATGAAGGATTGAGGTATCACTGGCTAGGGCGGGTCTTGTTATAGGTCAGACTATACTACCGCACGCGGCCTGAGGTTGAGCCAGGTCAACGTGTGGGCTGTTAACAGGCTGCCAGCGCGATGGCTGGCAGCCCTTGCTACTATTGTATGCTTACGCTGCCGGCGTCAAGGCTTTCTTGACCAGGGCGGACACCACGGTCATGTCGGCGCGGCCCGCCAGCTTCGGCTTGACGATGGCCATGACCTTGCCCATGTCTTGCGGACCGGCGGCGCCCGAGGCGGCCACGGCGGCAGCCACTTCGGCCGCCACTTCTTCGTCGGACAGGCCGGCAGGCATGTAGCCCGTCAGGTGCACCAGCTCGGCTTTTTCGATGTCGGCCAGATCGGCACGGCCACCGGCCTCGAACTGGGTGATCGAATCCTTGCGCTGCTTGATCATCTTTTCCACGATGGCCGTCACGTGGGCGTCTGTCAATTCGATGCGCTCGTCGACTTCCTTGCGCTTGATTTCCGCCAGCAACAGGCGAATCGTGCCCAGCTTGCCCGCTTCCTTGGCGCGCATGGCGTTTTTCATGTCTTCGGTAATTTGTTCTTTCAAGCTCATGGCAATCCTCGTGTTGGTAAGTGGGGTTCGATGCTCATGTGTGAACCAAGCAGGCGGCCACAAAAGCGAAAACCCGCTGCGGCGAACCGGAGCGGGTATGCGACTCATCTGAAGTATCACTCCAGGCGAATCAAAACAAAACCCGTGGCGAACAATGCGCCGAACTACCCGGGTTGGTTCTGACTGAACAGTCTTAGAATAATTTTTTCGGCAGTTGTTGGCTGCGGATGCGTTTGTAATGACGCTTTACAGCAGCTGCCAGCTTGCGCTTGCGCTCAGCTGTTGGCTTTTCGTAGAATTCGCGAGCGCGCAATTCGGTCAGCAGACCCGTTTTTTCGATGGTGCGTTTGAAGCGACGCATTGCGACTTCGAACGGCTCGTTTTCTTTAAGGCGAATAGTGGTCATGTAAAATTCAAACCGTTGAGGTGGTGTATAGGAAGAGATAGATAGTAGCAGCTTTTAATCGGAAAGGGAAGCCCCTCCCCCACTTGCGTGCGGCATGCAGCCTGAGATTGCTGCCCGGCTGTGGTGTAAACCACGCATCCTGGCAGCAGTTTACCTCAAATGGCGCTCTTGCGGCGGCGCGCCATGAAGCCCAGCAGGCCCAAGCCCGCCAGCAGCATGGCGTACGTGCCCGGTTCCGGCACGGCGCTGACGTTCATGCTGACGCCATCGAGGAAGGCCGAGGTATCGTAGGCATTGTTCGGGTTGATGCCGGCAAAGCTCAGGGTATGGCTGCCGGCGCCGATGTTGAGCGCGTTCACGTTGAAGCTGGTCCAGCCCGTGCTGGTCACCGCGTACTGGCCCAGCAGGCTGCCATCGAGGCTGACCGTCACGGCCTGGCCCTGATCGTAGCCGGGACGCAGCGCCAGGTTGAAGGCGAACGAGTAGTCGGCGGCGCCCGAGCTGACGAAGCTTTGCGAGATCGATGCCGTATTTTGCAGGAAAGCAAAGGCGTTGCCCTCCTGCGCCACGCCATTCCACGCCGTGTAGCTGGCCGACACGCCGGCGCCGCCCGTGAAGCTCCAGCCCGGCGCCACATTGCCATAGACGTAGCCGCCACCGACGGAATTGTTTTCAAAGCCACCGTTGCTCAGCACGGGGGTGCTGGCAAAGGCGGCGCTGGTGAGTACGGTTGCTGCGACGGTGGCGATCAGGCGTTTCATGGCGACTCCAGGGCATGGTCAGGGGAATGCCTGACTAATTACCACCAGGCATGAAAAATGTCTAAAAATTAATTTACATGCCAAGTATTCAACATCACTTGATCGAAGTCAAGAACATTGTCACCAATAATCACTTGTCGCGCCAAAATGACAACTGATTATTACTGCAAGGCAATACCTGCCGCCACGCCGGAAGCCCAGGCCCACTGGAAGTTGTAGCCGCCCAGCCAGCCCGTCACGTCAACCGCTTCGCCGATGAAATACAGGCCCGGCACTTTATTGGCCATCATGGTCTGCTGCGACAGTTCGCGCGTGTCGATGCCGCCGCGCGTCACTTCCGCCTTGCGGTAGCCTTCGGAACCGTTCGGCACGATGGACCAGGCGTTGATGGCCAGCCCCAGCTTGCGCAGCTGCGCGTCGGGCATGTCGGCGATGCGCGCATCCGGCGCCAGGCCGTTGACGGCCAGCAAACAGTCGGCCAGGCGCTGCGGCAGCCATTGCGCGACGATATTGCCCAGCTGCTTCTTCAGGGTGCCCTTGCCTTCGATCAAGGTCTGCGCCACGTCCACTTCCGGCAGCAGATTGATGACGATGGGTTCGCCCGGCAGCCAGTAGCTGGAAATCTGCAGGATCGCCGGGCCCGACAGGCCGCGGTGCGTGAACAGCAAATCTTCGCGGAAACGCGCGCCCGTTGCCTTGCGGCCTTTCAGGCTGCCCGTTTCCACATCGACTTCCAGCGCGATGCCGGACAGTTCCGCGAATGGCGCCCAGCTGGCCGCATCGAACGTCAGCGGCACCAGAGCCGGACGGGGCTCGACCATCGTCAAATCGAATTGCCTGGCGATGCGGTAGGCAAAATCCGTCGCGCCGATCTTCGGGATCGACAGGCCGCCCGTGGCGATGACGATGCTGGCCGTCTCGATGTCGCCGCTATCGGTCTGCAGCACGAAGCTACCGTCATCTTGCTGGACAACATTGTCGATCTTGCACGGCATGCGCCAGTGCACGCCGCCAGCGGCGCACTCGTCCTTGAGCATGTCGATGATCTGCTCGGCCGACTCATTGCAGAATTGCTGGCCCTTGTGCTTCTCGTGGTAGCCGATGCGGTATTTTTTCACCAGCGCGAGGAAATCCTGCGGCGTGTAGCGCGACAGCGCGCTCTTGCAGAAATGCGGGTTTTCCGAGAGGAAATTTTGTGGCGTGGCGTTAATATTGGTGAAATTGCACCGTCCACCACCCGAGATGCGGATCTTTTCGGCCAGCTTGGCCGCGTGATCGATCAGCACCACGCGCTTGCCTTGCTGGGCGGCAACAGCCGCACACATCATGCCGGCCGCGCCCGCGCCGATCACTGCCACATCAAATTGTTTTGCCATAAGAATTCCGGTCACCGCTGATTACAAAGACGCCATTGTAAACTGCGGCGACGCGGCTAGCGCGGCCGTGCTGCAATCTGCCGCGATGCCATCAGGCATTGCTCCACCTGCTCGGCGATCGATGGCGGCACGGGCACCTCGCCGCGCAGCACGGCAGTGATCCAGGCGGCCGTGGTGGCCGCATCGCGCTCGGCCGGCAAATGCGGCAACTCTTCCACCAGCAACTGCTTTTCCACCAGCACCGTGCGCTCCACGCCATGGAACCAGTCGATCTGCTGCGCCTTGTTGGCGTTGGCTACCGTCTCGCCTTCCGTGCCGCGCATCAGGAATGCGTCGCCGCGTGCAGGATCAGAGGCAGTCAGGAAATATTCACCCAGCATTTCCAGGTATTCCGGATGCGTGTACGACACCAGGCGCAGGGCCGGCCCGGCGAACGGCTGCATGATTTTCACCAGGGTATGCGTGGAATTGCGCACGCCCAGCACGCGCCGCAGGGACAGCATGTGCGCCAGGCGCGGCGCCAGCGCGGCGATGGGCAGGAAGGCGGCTTCCCCGCGGGCCATGGCGGCCTCGGCTTGCGCATGGTCCGGCGAGGCGGGCACGCCCAGCGCGGCCAGCACCTCGGCCGTGGTGATGCGGCCCGGATCGCTGGTCACGCCATGCACGAGCACGGGTGCGCCCGCGCGCGCCAGCAGCAGCGCCAGCAACGCCGTCAGGTTGGCCATCTTGCGGGCGCCGTTGTAGCTGGGAATGATGATCGGGGCAAATTCGCCGGCCGGCGCGGCCAGCGGCGCGAACGATGCTTCGGCAGCGTCGAGGAAGCCGGCGATCTCATCCACGGACTCGCCCTTGATGCGCATGGATAACAAAATGCCGCCCAGTTCCAGGTCCGACACGCGGCCCTCAAGCATGGCGCGGTACAGGGTACGGGCGTCGTCGCGCGTCATGCTGCGCGCACCGTTCTTGCCGCGTCCTATTTCTTTGATGAAACGTGCAGCGGGAAATGGCTCACCGGCCACATCGGTATGGGGGATGGAAACAGTCGTCATGGCGCCAGCTTACACGGATTTTTCCCCTTGCAGAGGGGCTGAAAGACGCCATAGGCGCCAATGCAACAGTCTTTCACGCTATTTGGATGAATTGCATCACGACTGCATCCAAACGCGCCACCGCTGCGTATATGACTGCACAGGGGGGACTCATCATGGAACACGCAAGCAAAAGGGAAAGCGCCTTCGTCGGCATCGAGACGAGCAAGCTGCAGCTGAAAGCCGTGCTGCTCTCGGGCGGCGAAATGCTGTGCAAGGTGCTGGAAAACGACGTGGCCGGCTACCGCTGGCTGCGCAGCTGGCTGCAAAGGAACGACGTGCCCGTCATGGGCTTGCGCGTCTGCATGCGCCTCGATATGCCGTACAGCGAGGCGCCGGCCCGCATGCTGGCAGACATGGGCATGCTGGTCTGCGATGCCCAGCCCGCGCAGCTGGAAGAATATATCCGCAGCCATGACTTGCCCGGGGACGCGGCGCACAGCGCCGCGGTGCTGGCCCACTACTGCGAGCACAGGCGCCCTGCGCGCTGGACGCCGCCCTCGCCCGCCTATGTGGAACTACGGCTGTGGCTGCGCCGCCTGCACGCCATGGAAGGCGTGCGCCGGCAGGAATCGGCGCGCCTCGATGCGCACCTGCAGGCCGGCCAGCATGCGCTGCACGCCCTCGTGCGCCAGCAGGTCGCCTGCCTGGACGCACAGATACGCCAGCACGAAAGCGCCATCCTCGACCATGTGCGGCGCCATCCCGGCCTGCCCCGGCCGCCCGAGCTGGCCGGCAACTACCAGCGCATCGCCCGCTACACCTTTGGCGCCAGCCTGGCCGGCGGCCATTGAGCACACAGGGGGCCGGCGGCGTGCCGGCCCTGCCATAAAAACAACTGAGGCATTCCCGTTTTGGCGCCATCCCCGCCGCCAGGCCGCATTTCCGCTACACTATTGCCTCTTAAAGAACGCAATAGCGAAAGCCGAGCCAGAATCATGAATACGCCAGACATCGAAAATATCAACGTCACCTCCTTCGCGCCCATGCCGACACCGGCCGAACTGCACGCCAAGCTGCCCCTGTCGGAAAGCGCCTTCGAGACCGTCAGCCGCGGCCGCGAAGCGCTGCGCAACATCATCGACCGCAAGGAGCAGCGCCTGTTCGTCGTCGTCGGCCCGTGCTCCATCCACGACCCCGTCGCCGGCCTCGATTACGCGCGCCGCCTGAAAGCGCTGCAAGAGGAAGTCAAGGACACGATGCTGCTGGTGATGCGCGTGTATTTCGAAAAACCGCGTACCACCACGGGCTGGAAAGGCTATATCAACGATCCGTACATGGACGACTCGTTCAAGGTCAACGAAGGCATGGAAAAGGCGCGCCAGTTCCTGCTCGACGTATGCGAACTGGGCCTGCCCACCGCCACCGAAGCGCTGGACCCGATCTCGCCGCAATACCTGGGCGACCTGATCGCCTGGACCGCTATCGGCGCGCGCACCACGGAATCGCAGACACACCGCGAAATGTCGTCGGGCCTGTCGACCCCGGTCGGCTTCAAGAACGGCACCGATGGCGACATCAGCATCGCCGTCAACGCGATTCTGTCGTCGGCGCACCCGCACTCCTTCCTCGGCATTAACGGCGAAGGCAATGTGGCCATCGTGCGCACGCGCGGCAACGCGTATGGCCACGTCGTACTGCGCGGCGGCGACGGTCGTCCGAACTACGATTCGGTGTCGATCGCCATCGCCGAACAGGCACTGGCCAAGGCCAAGCTGCCGGCCAACCTGGTGGTCGACTGCTCGCACGCGAACAGCTACAAGAAGCCGGAACTGCAACCGCTGGTGATGGCCGACGTGGTCAACCAGATCCGCCAGGGCAACCGCTCGCTGGTGGGCGTGATGATCGAATCGAACATCGTTGGCGGCAACCAGAAGATTCCGCAAGACCTGTCGCAACTGACCTACGGCTGCTCCGTCACCGACGGCTGCATCGACTGGGACACGACAGCGACCATGCTGCGCGATGCGCATGCGCACCTCGTCAATCGCCCGGCGTAAAATATTACGGCCAACAATGTTGTCGGATTACGGCCCTGTGGGCCTGATCCGACCTACCCGACGGGCGCGTCAATGCGTAGGTTGGCTTAGCGCACAGCGCGTAAGCCGACACCACCAAGAGACATATCAAGCCATCTGCACATGCGGCAGCACGGCGAACGATCCCGCCAGCGCCTGTTCCGCCTTGCTGGCCGGGATATTGAGTTCATTGACATCCAGGTAGATGCGCCCGTCCATGATGCGCACGGCGTACAGGCGCGCCATGCCCTGCACGGGCGCCACCAGGCGGCCCGAATCGAGTTCGATGATCCAGCTGTTTTTCGGCCCCATCAGGTTTTTCTCCATCAGCACCCCATGCGCCAGCGGGCCGCCCAGACAAGGCACCGTGTCGAGCAAGGCATACACCGTATCGTCAGCCGCGCGGAACAGCGCCACGCCCGGCAAATCCTGCCAGGCCAGGCCCCGTTGCACCATGCGCGCGCCCGCCAGCGGCATGTCCTTCAGGCGGCAAATCATTTTCCATTGTTCCGACATCGCTAGCTCCCTTGAGAAAGGCACATGCACCTCTAAGCAAGAGCGGTGCCAGTGCCGCACAGGCGAAGAATGGCCAAAAGCCGGGGGAAAACCGGCCCGCGGCGCACTGCGCAAGTGCACACTGCCGCCGAAATGGTGCGCCGGCCGCACGGTGGACTGCCCGGCTTTCCTTTACAATGGCGGATTACTCCTCCCTATTTAGCACCTTCATGATTGTTCTTGGCGTCGAATCCTCCTGTGACGAAACCGGCCTGGCCTTGTACGACACGCAACGCGGCCTGCTGTCGCACGCCCTCTATTCGCAAGTCGCCATGCACGAGCAATATGGCGGCGTGGTGCCGGAACTGGCGTCGCGCGACCATATCCGCCGCGCCATCCCGCTGCTGGAAGAAACCCTGGCCAAGGCCGGCATCACCCTGCCCGAGATCGACGCCATCGCCTATACGCAGGGGCCGGGCCTGGCCGGCGCGCTGCTGGTCGGATCGTCCGTCGCCTGCAGCCTGGGCCTGGCCATCAACAAGCCGGTGCTGGGCATCCACCACCTGGAAGGCCATCTGCTCTCCCCCTTGCTGGCGTCCGAGCCGCCGGAATTCCCCTTCATCGCCCTGCTGGTGTCGGGCGGCCACACGCAGCTGATGCGCGTCGATGGCGTGGGCCAGTACACGATGCTGGGCGAAACGCTCGATGATGCGGCCGGCGAAGCGTTCGACAAGTCGGCCAAGCTGCTGGGCCTCGGTTATCCGGGCGGCCCGGCCATTTCGCGCCTGGCCGAATTCGGCGATCCGCTGGCCTACAAGCTGCCGCGCCCCATGCTGCACTCGAAGGATTTCAACTTCAGCTTTTCCGGCCTGAAGACGGCCGTGCTGACGGTGGTGAAAAACCATGAAGAAAAAGTCATCGCGAATATCTGCGAACAGGACAAGGCGAATATCGCGCGCGGCTTCGTCGACGCCATCGTCGACGTGCTGACAGCCAAGTGTGTCTCGGCCCTCAAGCACACGGGCTTGAAACGCCTGGTGATCGCCGGCGGCGTGGGCGCCAACGCGCAACTGCGCGCCTCGCTCAACGCGGCGGCCGCCAAGAAGCGTTTTAAAGTGTATTACCCGGAGCTGGAATTCTGCACCGACAACGGCGCCATGATCGCCTTTGCCGGCGCCATGCGCCTGCAAATCAATCCCGACGCCGCCAAGCACGATTACTCGTTCAACGTGCGCCCGCGCTGGCCGCTGGACGAAATCCGCGAAGTCTGATCACGCCAGCAGGAAGTTGCGCGCGCCCGCCAGGGCCGCGCCTTCCGCCACCGTTTCATCCTTCAAGCCCACGCCCGACAGCTGCCGGCTGAACGCCTGCGACAGCAGGTAGTGCAGCCGGTACGCGGCCTGCGCATACGCCAGCCCCTCGGGGCGCACGTTCGAAATGCAGTTGCGGCGCTCGTCCAGCAAACCTGCTTCGGGCGCCCACGTCAGGTACAGGCCCAGGCTGTCCGGGGAACTCAAGCCAGGCCGCTCGCCGATCAGCACCAGCACGGCGCGCGCCTTCAGTAATTCCCCCACCTCGTCGCCGATGGCCACCCGTCCCTGCGCCACGATGCATACCGGCGACAGCGTCCACGCTTCCAGCGCCAGCCGTTCGCGCAAGGCGGCCAGGAAGGGCGCCGCATGGCGCTGCACGGCCAGCGCCGACAGGCCGTCGGCCGCCACCAGCGCCAGGTCGGCTCCCGTGGCACCGGCGGCCAGCCGCAGGCGTGAAGCGTCGTCGAGGCGGCGTCCCAGGTCGGGGCGTTGCAGATAGTCGGCGCGCGTGGCGGCCGCGCTGTGCAGCTGCACGCTGGCCAGCCCCTGCTCCGCCAGTGCCTGCGCCAGGGCCTCGCCATCGAGCGCCAAGTGCACGGCGTCGCGCGCCTGCGCGTGGGCCAGCTGGAACGCCAGCTGTGCCTTGGTCGGCACGCTCACACCGCGGCGTCCGAGCGCGATGCGCGCCGCCGTGTACGCGCGCAGGGCTTGCCAAGGAAGGTTCCCGTCCATGCGTCCCCCTAGGTGTCCAGGCGCAGCAGGGCCGCCTGGAAGGCGGGCGCCAGCGCCGTATGCAAAAGGCCCTGCGCATCCGTGATCCGCATGCGTGCCAGCCAGGCTTCGAATTCCGGCGCGGGACGCAAGCCCAGCACCCGGCGCGCATACAGGGCGTCGTGGAACGAGGTGCTCTGGTAGCCGAGCATGATGTCGTCCGCGCCCGGCACTCCCATGATGAAATTGCAGCCGGCCACGCCCAGCATGGTCAGCAAGGCATCCATGTCGTCCTGGTCCGCTTCCGCATGGTTGGTGTAGCACACGTCGCAGCCCATGGGCAGTCCCAGCAGCTTGGCGCAGAAATGGTCTTCCAGCCCCGCGCGCATGATCTGCTTACCGTCGTACAGATACTCGGGGCCGATGAAGCCCACCACCGAATTGACCAGCAGCGGCTGGAACGCGCGCGCCACCGCATACGCGCGCGCTTCGCACGTTTGCTGGTCCATGCCGTGGTGCGCGCCGGCCGACAGGGCGCTGCCCTGCCCCGTCTCGAAATACATGACGTTGTTGCCCACCGTGCCACGCCCCAGCGACAGGGCCGCCGCCTGCCCCTCGGCCAGCAGGGACAAATCGATGCCGAAGCTGCGGTTGGCCGCCTGCGTGCCCGCCACCGACTGGAACACCAGGTCGACGGGCGCGCCGCGGCGGATCGCTTCGAGGGTGTTGGTGATGTGCGTGAGCACGCACGACTGCGTGGGAATCTGATATTGATCAATGACGGCGTCGAGCAGCTGCAGCAATGACACCACTTGCGCCACATTGTCGGTGGCGGGGTTGATGCCGATCACGGCGTCGCCGCTGCCCAGCAGCAGGCCGTCAAGGATGGCGGCGGCAATGCCCGTGGCATCGTCTGTCGGATGATTCGGCTGCAAGCGCGTGGACAGGCGGCCTTCCAGGCCCAGGGTATTGCGGAACGATGTGACGACCCGGCACTTACGGGCCACCAGTACCAGGTCCTGCAGGCGCATGATTTTTGAGACGGCGGCCGCCATTTCCGGCGTGATGCCGGCGGCGACCTCGGACAGCGTTTGCGTATCCGTCGCGTCATCGAGCAGCCAGTCGCGAAAGTCGCCCACGCACAGGTGGGAAATCGGCGCAAAGGCGGCGCGCTCGTGGGTGTCGATGATCAGGCGCGTGACTTCATCGTCTTCGTACGGCACCAGCGCCTCATTGAGAAAAGTCAACAAGGGCACGTCCGCCAGCGCCAGCTGCGCCGCCACCCGTTCACGCGCGCTGGCTGCCGCCACGCCGGCCAGCACATCGCCCGAACGGGGCGGCGTGGCCTTCGCCAGCAGCGTTTTCAGGCTGGCGAACTGGTAAACATGGCTGTCTATCGTATGGCTGAAGCGGGGCATGGTTCGGTTCCTCCAATCCCCATCTTACGCCAACTTATAAACTGCGCAGCGCCCCTTCCAGATGCGGATAGCGGAAGGCAAATCCTTCGGCCAGCAGGCGGCGCGGGGCCACCCGCTGGCCTTCCACCAGCAAGTCGGCCTGCTCGCCCAGCAAGGCGCGCATGACGAAGGCCGGCGTGGGCATGACGCTGGGGCGGTGCAGCACGGCGCCCGCCACCTGGGCGAAGCGGCGCTGCTCGATGGCTTCCGGCGCGCAAAAGTTATACGCGCCGCTCACCATGCCCTGCTCACTGCGGCGCGCCAGATGGGCGATGCCGCGGATCACGTCGCGCACATGCACCCACGTGACCCACTGCTTGCCGCTGCCGAGGGGGCCGCCCACGCCGAAGCGGATCGGCAGCAGCATCTGCGGCAGCGAACCCTGGTGGCCGAAGACGAGGCCGAAGCGCATGCAGCCCACCTGCACGCCAAATCTCTCCGCCTGGCGCGCGGCCGCTTCCCATTCCTGGCACAGCTGCGACATGAAGATGGCTTGCGGCGCGCTGTCTTCATCGAGCTGCGTCGCATCGCCCTGCGGCTGCACGCCGTAATAGCCGATGGCCGACGCCGACAGCAGCACCCGTGGCTTGTGCTGCGCGCGGGCGATCCACGCCACCAGGGCCTGCGTCAGGGCCACGCGGCTGCGGCGCAAAGTGGCTTTGCGCGCGTCCGTCCAGCGCTTCCCGACGATGCGCGCGCCGGCCAGGTTGACCACCATGTCGATGCGCCGCGCATCCGGCAATTCGTCGAGCGCCTGGATGCAGCGCACCTGGCCATCGAACGTCCACGCGGCCTGTTTCGGCTGGCGCGTCAGCACCGTCACCGCATGGCCGTCGGCCAGCAAGGCGCTGACCAACTGCTGGCCGATGAAACCCGTGGCGCCCGTCACCAGCACGGACTGCGGCGCGGCGGCAAAGCTCAGCCGCTCCTCCTGCTCCGCCGTCTCCTGCACCTTGCGCCGTCCCAGCCGCCACACGGCATACGCATCGCGCAGGCCGGACAGGCCCACGCCCACGCCGCACAGGGCCAGGAAGACGCTAAGCCAGCCATACGGCTGCCACACGAGGGCCGTCGGCAAGCTGGCCCACTCGCTGCTATTGAGCGCCAGCAGCGCGATAAAGGCGCCCGCATTGATCGCCAGCACCGTATGCGTGACCCGCTCCGTGGCCGGCAAGAGGCGGGTCTGGTCTTCCACCACGAAATCCCACAGGGTCAGCACGATTTCCACGCCAAAGACGATCACCAGCACCCAGGCCCAGGCGCCATGCCACTCCCAGGCGGCCAGGCCCACGAACAGCAGGCTGTAGATCAGGGCGCGCGTCGCATGGATGGTCAATTCAAGGCGCGCCGATGCCTTTTGCGGCAGCGCCTCCGTGATTTCATGGTGATAGATGGTGTCAAAGGCGCCCAGGCAGCCTTGCGCCGCCATCAGTTGCAGGGCCAGCAGATGCGTATTCATGGTGTCTCCTTCATTTCCGGCGCGGCGGATTCGCGGAACACGCCCACTTGCGTAAACGTGGTGCCGAACAGGGCGTGGCGAATCTCGATGCGGATATTGAACTGCTGCGGCGTGTCGTTGCGGTGGCACAGATAGGTCTTGCCGGGCGTGAGCACGCCGGGCAGCGGCATGCGCCAGCCGAAAAGGTCCCAAAAATAGCCATCGCTGGTGAAGTGCAGGTTGCCATCCTCGACGTGGAGCAGCAGCTTCATGCCCAGGCCCATGCCCACGTATTCGAGCACTTCGCCTTTTTCGCTTTCGGCCATATAGGAGGTGAAGCGGATCGGCGCGCGCCCGTGCAGGCGATACGTGCGCTGCTTGAAGATGTAGGGACAGCCGGGGCGCGAATAGACTTCGATATCCACGGGGAAGCCGTGGTCGTCGTACGGGATCAAAGCGCCGTCGATGAACGGGCGCGTGAGCCAGCCCAGCACCTTACCCAGGCGCGAGCTGGTGAGTTCACTGAGTTCGCCCCGGTAGTACAGGGGCTGGCCCGGCGCGGGATTTTTCTCGAAGCGGCGGCGGATATCCGGGTGCAGCGTGAGCCACTGTGCGCCCATCACCTTCTTGAACAGTTCTCCTTCCGAGGGGCCGTTCATGATTTGCCACGCTTGCCCGGTTTGTCTTCCGGGCTGAGGAACTTGGCCACCTTGCCGCCCATCGACAGCATGCGCTGCAGGGTGGCCGGCGGCAGGTTTTTATAATCGCTGTAGGTGCTGCTGAGCATCTCCAAAAACGCCAGCACTTCGCCCATGCGTTCCAAAGTAGCCGGTGGAATGGCGGCATCGTGCTCGCCCTCGATCGCGCATTCGCGCAGCACCGTCAGGGTGGGATCGATCTCGCGCCGCTTGCGCTCTTCCATGATGACGCGGAAGATTTCCCACACATCCTGCAAGGCGACGAAATGGTCGCGCCGGTCCCCCATCACGTGCGTGATGCGCGCCAGGCCCCAGCTTTGCAATTCCTTCAGGCTGTTGCTGACGTTGGACCTGGCCACGTTCAGGCTGGCCGCGATGTCTTCCGCCGTCAGCGGTTCATTCGCCAGGAACAGCAGCGCGTGGATTTGCGCCACCGTGCGGTTGACGCCCCAGCGGGTGCCCATCTCGCCCCAATGGAGAATGTACTTTTGCGTAGTTGGACTCAGTTCCATTGCTTTCTCTCATTTCTGTCGCTACAGAAATTTAAGACGAAACGGAAACCGAGTCAAGCGCGATTCGTCAGGGCTTTGCCGGTGGCTGGCCCATGGCGCGCAGGAATTGCTGCTGCGAGGCGTGCAGCTGGCCGTAACCGAGTTCGCGGTACACGAGGCCGTGGCGCGGCGCCAGTTCGGCCAGGATGCGCGCCAGTGCCGGGTAATGGCGGTGGTTCCAGGTGGGGAACAAATGGTGCGTCAGATGCAGATTCAAGCCGCCCAGCCAGTAGCCGAGCCAGCGCAGGGCACGCGGCCTTGGCGTCCAGTCGCAGGCCGTATAAAACGTGTGCTGGTACCAGTCGTGCGGCAGGGTGCCATCCTGCCCCGGCTGGAAAAACTCCACTTCGGCCCAGTGCGTGCCGAGGATCAGCGCCACCAGCGCGCACGAGGCGAGCATCTGGCCCACGAAATACGCGCCCAGCACCACGCCCCAGCCGATGCCGTGCTGCTGCAGCACCCACATGGGCAGCGCCAGCACCAGCGCCACGTGGCCCAGCTTCCAGCCCAGGAAGGACAGCCAGCCGCGCCAGCCCTGCAGACGGCTGTGCGCGGCCACGGGCGTCTTGCCGAAGCGGTCCAGCCAGTCGCCATACCAGTTCAGATACGGCAGCGACAGGGCCGCCACCACGGGCCAGTACAGGTACTGGTAGCGGTACTGCGGCGACCAGCGTTGGAACGGCGTCTGGCGCAAAAACGGATTCGGCTCCGTGTCGAGGTCATAGCCTTCCACGTTGGCGTACGTGTGATGGAAGTGCACGTGGCGGATGGTCCAGAAATCCGTGTCCACGCCCACGGGCAAGCCCACCAGGCGGATCAGCACGCGGTTCCAGGCTCCCTGGCGAAAGACGGCGCTGTGGGCCGCGTCGTGCAGGGTATTCATGGCCAGCGCCATGGCCGCGACCAGGCAAGCCACATAACTGGCGACAAACGGCCAGGTGCCGCCGGCATTCAAGGCCAGCGCATACAGCCCCACCGTCAGCGCGGCCAGAAACACGGTTTTCGCATGCAGGCGCGCGTCGCCGAAGCGGTGTCTTCCTTCGTCCGCCAGGTAGGCGTCGGCGCGCGCGCGCAATTCGCGGCGGAAGGCGGAATCGCGGGCGGGCTGGAAGCGCAGCGGCGGCAACGAAGGTACAGGCTGCGTCACGCGCGCGTCCCCGCCGCTGCCGGCCACCACAGGCGGCGCGCGCCGTCGAGGCCATGCGCCAGCAGCGCAGCCAGGAAGACCACGCCCCACGCATCGCGCGCGCCATACCAGCCCAGGAACAGCAGCGGCATGGCCACGGCGATGGCGACCCAGGCGATGGCGCCCCAGCGGCGCGCATCCGACAGGCCGCCCAGCGCCAGGGTGCCGCCAAAGATCAGCGCAAACAGGATGGCCTGCTGCGCGCCGGCCAGCACCGCTTCGTGATTGACGTAATAGATCACCAGGCCAAACAGGATCACGCCGCCGATGCCGATGAACAGCTCGGGCACGTGGAAAGTGCCGCGCGACTGCCAGTGGGGAAAGCGCGCGCGCAGCCATGTGAACAGTTTGCCGTTGCTGGCCAGCAGCGGGTTGTGCGTGGGTGTCATGCCCTTCACGCCATAGCGCATTTCCACGCCCTCGAGTTCGGGCTGAAAACTGCCGAACAGCCTGTCCCACAGCAGCAGGGTGCCGCCGAAATTGCGGTTGATATAGCGTTTATCCGTGCCGTGGTGCACGCGGTGGTGCGAGGGCGTGACCATAAAGCTATCCAGGATGCCAGACTTGTTCACCAGCGCATTGTGGTTATAGAACTGCACCGTGTAATGCAGGGAAGAGACGACAAGGAAGATTTCCAGCGGCACGCCCAGCACGGCCAGGATGGCGATGAAGGGGAAATTCGTCAGCGACGAATACCAGGAATTGCGCACGCCCAGCGACAGGTTGAAATGCTCGCCCTGGTGGTGCACCACGTGCACGGCCCACAGCAAAGGGATTTTATGATGCAGCCGGTGCATCCAGTAAAAGCACAAATCCCAGGCAAAAAAAGCGAAGACCCATTGTACCGCCACGGGCCACTGGTCGACGATGTGCAGGTTCACATGGCGCAGCAGCAGGGCGAACGCCGCCACTTCCACGCCGCGGAACACCCACATCAATATGTGCCCCGAATTGAGGTTGAAGATCACGTCCTTCCACGGCACGGGGGTCTTGCGCACCCATTTCAGGATCAGCAGTTCGGCCAGCACGAAGGCCAGCATGATCAAAAACGACAGGGCAAATGGATTCATCATGGTGCGGTTTTCATGGAAACGGCGCGGCGGGCAGCCAAGGATACCTGCATTTTGGCCAGCATGCCGCCAGCGATGCCAACGGCCAGGCCGGCGGCCAGATCGATGCTCACGTGCCGGCGCAGCGCGATGATGGCATAGCAGATGGCCAGGCCCAGCGCCACGGCCAGCGCGGAGCGCAGCAGATGGCGCTTGTCGCACAAGGCCCACACGCACAGCAACGTCAGGGCGCCGTGCAGCGACGGCAGGCAGTTTTGCGTGGAATCCGCCGCCTGCAGCATGCGCAGCGCCTGCGTGCTCCAGGCATTGCCTGCACCGACGGGCGGATACGCGAGGGTGGTCGGATACAGCAGGAACACCACGCCGCACATGACGGCGGAAAGCGCCATGGCGCGCGCCAGCCAGCGCACCCGCGCCGCATCGGCCGCCAGGTAGGCGTAGGGGATCAGGATGAAGAAGGACAGGTACAGCCAGATGGCGGCGTCCGTATAGGGAATGGCGCGGTCGATGGCCGTTTCCGGCAGCAGCACGCCCTGCCCTTGCAGCAAGTCGCTGGAAAAATACACGAGGCCCACGCTGCCCCAGCCGGCCAGCAAATGCAGCAGGCGGCCGCGTACGGTCATGGAAGAAGGGTTCATGCGGTCGCAAGGCGCCGGATGCGGCGCCGTTTCATGGTGGGATCAAAAGGAGGCAGTTCAGCGCTCGTCGTCCATGCCAGGCCGTCGACGGCCACGCCGAGGCCCTGCAGCACCGCTGCCAGGTGCGCGCGCAGGGCGGCCAGTCCTGCCTCGTCCAGGGCCGCATGCAGTTGCAGCGATGCGTCGCCCGACTGCACCAGGCGGTAATCGGCGTCGGGCGGCAAGGCTTGCGCAAAGGCCCGCGTCAGCACGTCGGCAAACACGGCGACGGGTGCACCGCCATGCGCGGACGGCAAGGATGGCAAGAACAGCATGTCGTCGCAGCGCCCTTCGATGCCATCGATGGCGCGCGTGGCGCGGCCGCATGGGCATGGCGTAGCGCGCGCGATCAGGATGTCGTCCAGGCGGTAGCGCACGATGGGCTGCGTGATGCGCGTAAAGTCCGTAATCACGGGGACGAAGCGCCGCTGCTCTCCATCGAGCCACTGCGGCTCGATATGCACGTACTCTTCGTTCAGGTGCAGCACGCCGTGCTCGCAGCTGCTGGCGAGAAAACCCTCGGTGGCCTGGTAGATTTCATGCACGGCGCCGAACGCCTGCACGATCAGCGCGCGGTCCTGGGCTTCCAGCACTTCGGCCACCGAGATGACTTTTTTCGGCGCCAGCGCCTGGCTGCCATCGATGACGCGCAAGGCCAGCTGGCGCAGCACCTGGGCCGGCGCGACGATGACCGTTGGTTGATATTGCGCCAGCTGCGCGCACAGGCTGTCGAACGGTTCGAACAAATCGTAAAAGGCAAAGGTGAGCCATGGCGAGCGCACGGCCGTGTACAGATTGCTGTTCGCGCGCAGGAGCAGGGCGACCCGCTCGCCGGAAAACAGGCCGTCGGGCAGCGCCTTGGCCAGCATCACGCCCGCCCATTGGGCCTTTTCGCGGGGGCTGACGGTAAACACGGCGCGCCGCGACGAGGTACCGGACGACAGGCCCACCGTGATGTCGCCGACGGCCGGCGTAAAGTCGCGGCTCTGCTCGGCCGCCATGGCCGCGTCCATCGCTTGCGCCAAAGTCACCCCTTGCGTATTCATGGCGTCGAAATGCTCGAGCATCAGCGCCTTGTTCATCGTCGGCCACTGCGCCAGCGGCAAGCCGCGGTACGGGGCGAAATAAGCGCTGCGCGCGCACAGCACCGCAATGAAACGGGCCAGTTGCCGCTGCTGGTAGGCGTGCAGCTGCGCGCGGTCCGCAAAGTGCAGGCGGCGCGTGCGCCAGTACGACAGCAACAGCCAGAAGATACGCTTCACGGGCGGCCCGCCACAGGAATATAGTCCGCCGTGTCTTCGTGCGTGATGCGGATCTGCGCATTGCCCGACCGGTGCAACTGGTGCAGCCGGTTCAGGGTGGCGTAATACGGCGCGCGCTTGTGCTGGATGATAAACGACAGTTCGGACGGTCCGCGCAGCTGCTGGAAACTTTCCGGCACCCAGGCCGCGTCCGACGCCAGCAGGGTCCAGCCGCTCTCCTGCAGCACGAAGGCGCCCAGATGGCCGATGGCGTGGCCGGGCAGGTCGACGATGTAGATCTCGCCCGTGCCGCTGACGTCGCGCCCGTGCGTGAATGGCAGCAGGGCGGCCGGCAAGGCCGTCTCGGGCACGCTTTCCACGAAATCCAGGCGGTCGGCTATATCGTTTGGCAGCAGCTCGGGCACGAAGGCCTGGCGCACGGCGGCCACGCCGGACAGTCCCCGCACGGCGTCCCAGCCCGTTTTGGAGGCCATCAGCCGCGCGCCGGGAAAGTCGCGCAGGCCCGCGATATGGTCGGCGTGGAAGTGCGACAGCAGCAAGGTGTGGATATCGCCGGGCGCCACGCCATGCGCGCGCAGCTGGCCCTGCAACGATTCGTTCCCGTCGAAGGAAATCGGCGTCACCCACGCGTACATGCGGTACACGCCCTTGGACGTGGCGGCGCGAAAGTGTTCGGCGTAGCCCGTGTCCCACAGGTACAGGCCGGCGCGCGTCGCTATCAGGTAGGCGCGCGACGGGAAGCAGCGGCTGGCCAGCCCGCTGCCTTTCAAGACCATGCACGAAGGATGCGTGCAGTGGCCGACGCGAAACGCGGTGATGCTAGCCATTGCGCTCCTTGCCCACCTTGTGCGCCGCCGCTTCCTGGCGCATCCACTGCGCCGTGCGGGCAATGCCGTCCTGCAGGCTGACGATGGGACGATAGCCGAGCACCTTGCGCGCCTTGGCGCTGTCGAGCGTCATGTCGAAGCTGAGCGCGCCGATGCTGTAGGGCGTGAGCGCCGGTTCGCGGCGCGTGAAGCGCGAAGCAAACTGCATCAGGCGCGCCACCAGCGCCAGCACGCGGTACGGCACGCTGACGATCTCGAACGGCTGCTGCAGATGGTCGCAGAACAGGGTGCGCAAAATGTCGCACAAGCGCGCCGGCTCGCCATTCGTGATGTTGAAGGCGGCGCCGGAAGCGATGGTCTTGTGCACGGTGGCCAGCCACATCGCATGCACGACATTGTCGACATAGGTGATGTCGATGGTGGCCGCGCCGCCATTGGGCAGCGGCAGCTTGCCGCCGCGCTGTTCCAGCACCCTCGCCAGGCGCGGAATCAGCACCTGGTCGTGCGGGCCGAAGATGGCGCGCGGGCGCAGGATCACGCACGTCATGCCGCGGTGGCGGTCGACGCAATCCTGCACCAGTTTTTCCGCCATCGCCTTGCTGCGCGCGTAGGCGTTGACGAAGGCGTCGGGGCGGAAGGTTTCCGGCACGTCGTAGCGGTTGCGATAATCGAAATAGATGGCTGGCGTGGAGATGTGCACGAAGCGCGCCACGTGCAGGCTGGCGGCCGCGCGCAGCAGCTGGGCCGTGGCCGTGACGTTGGCGGCGATGAAATCGCGCTCGGGGCCCCATGGCGACGACAGCGCGGCGCAGTGCCAGACGGTGTCCATGCCGCGCACCAGCTCATCGACCTGGCGCGGCGATGCTTGCGCCAGATCAAGCGCCACGAATTGCGCGCCCATGCGTTCCAGTTCGCGGCCCACGGCGGCGTTGCGGCCCGTGGCGCGCACTTCCACGCCCTGCGCCAGCAGGGTGCGCACGGCATTGCGCCCCAGCCCGCCCGTCGCTCCCGTGACCAGTATCCGCCTCATTACACCACCTTCACAGGTCAAGAATCATGCCGCCGATGGTCAGGCCCGCGGCCGTCCCCATCATCAGCAAACGCTGGCCCGCCACGGCCCGCCCCGTCATCACCGCCTCGTGCAGGGCGGTAGGCAAGGACGCGGCCACCTGGTTGCCGTGCGTTTCAAAGATCTTGATGATTTTAGCATCGGGAACGTCAAGGATGCGCGCCGCATGCGCGAGCCCCAATGGGCTGGCCTGGTGCGGCACGACCACGTCGACTCTATCCAGTCCCGCGCCCGATTCCAGCATTAGTTCCGCCAGGAAATCCGGCATTACCTTGACGGCCAGGCGGAACACGGCCTTGCCATCCATGCGGAACAGATAATCGCCCGGTTCGCAGCCATTGCGCGGGTTGCGCTCGGTGCCGCCGCCGCGGATTTCGCAGTAGCGCCGCCCTTCCGGATATGTGCCCATCTTGTAGGCGCGGATGCCGGCGCTGCCATCGCCCCGCTCGACGATGACGGCGGCGGCGCCGTCGCCAAAGATCATCGACGCTTCCGGCTCGCTCCAGTCCACGCCGCGCGAGGCGAGGTCGGACGAAACGATGGCGATGCGCCGGTAGGCGCCACCGGCCAGCATGGACGCGGCCACGCGGAAGGCGGCCATGAAGCTGAGGCAGCTGGCGTTGACGTCGAAGCTTTGCGTGCCTGGCGGCAATCCCGCATGTTCGGCAACGAAGCAGGCCGTATTCGGCAAGGCCTGCTCGGGCACGCCGTTGGCGCAGATCAGCAGGTCGATGTCGGCCGGACGCAGACTGGCATTTTTCAGCGCGTCGAGCAGGGCGGCGGCGCCCAGCTGGCTTTGCGATTCATCGGGCGCGGCGACAAAGCGCGACAGCACGCCGCTCTTGCGCAGGGTGTAGCCAGCTGGATGGCCCAATGTCAGGTCCAGGCTTGCGGAAGTCACGCTATGCGACGGCACGGCCTTGCCCGTCGCGATCAGGCGAACTGGAATCATGTTGGCCTTAAAAAAGTAAAGTAAATACGGTTGATGTATGGTCTATGCGCTAATCGCGTGCCAGCGGCGGCAATGCAACACCGCAGTTCTTGCAGAAATTGGCATCGTCATCGAGCCCTTCTTTCAGGCACGTGGGGCAGGTACGCGTGGTCACCAGCTTGGAACTGCGCTGTACCGTCATTTCCGCGCTGATAATGCCGGTAGGCACTGCCAGGATGCCCCAGCCGAGCAACATCATCAGCGAAGCGATGGTGCGCCCGATGTCGGTGCGCGGCGTGATATCGCCGAAACCGACCGTGGTCATGGTGCTGATGGCCCAGTATATCGACGTGGGGATACTGCTGAAACCGTTTTCCGGCCCTTCCACGACGTACATCACAGTACCCAGCAGAAAGACCACCATCATGACAAAAGACAAGAAAATGAGAATTTTGCGCCGGCTGGCCAGCAAGGCCCGCCCCAGCACCGTGTATTCATGCACATACGACGTGAGCTTGAGGATACGGAACATGCGCAGCAGGCGCAAAATGCGCACGTCGATCAGCACGTGCGCGCCCGGCAGCAGCAAGCCGATGTAGGTCGGCACGATGGCCAGCAAGTCGATAATGCCGAAAAAACTCTTGGCGTAGCGCACAGGATGCTGCAGGCACGACAGGCGGGCGAAATATTCGATGGTAAATAAAATGGTGAAAAACCATTCCAGCGCCGTCAGCCAGGCGCCATAGCGCTCGGCCACGGAGGCGACACTGCTGAGCACGACCACCGTCACGCTGATCAGGATGGCGGCGATCAGCAGCAGGTCGAAGGCGCGGCCCGTGCGCGTTTCCGCCTCGAAAATGACGGTGTACACCTGCTCGCGCCAGCCCCGCTCGGGCTTGCCATATTTCTGCTGCGTTTCCTGCGCCGCCAGTTGCTGCGGCGTCAGGGGCGCCGCGCCGCTCTTCGTCGCGGCTTTCATGTGGGTAGTGTGCTCATATACTATTATTGTATAGATAATTGACAAAGCACGGCGACACGCACGGTTGGGCTACAGGTTTCATTACAACAACACTACGACAGCTTTTTCGCCAGCAGCACGGCATTGCGCCGGTCGCGCTCGGCCTGCACGATGTCCGTCGTGCGTGCTTCCGAGATGCCCACCGTGTGCAGCACGGTGGCCGTCAGCTGCAGCGCCGATTCCAGCGCCTCGGGCACGACCAGGGTAGCGCCCGCCTGTATCAGGGCCACGGCATGCGCCTCGTCGCGGGCTCGCGCATACACGGGCAGCTGCGGATATTCGCGGCGGATCGATTTCACGGCATGCAGCACGGACGCCGCATGGTCCATGGTCAGCACCACGGCGGCGGCCCGGTCCGCATTGACCTTTTGCAACAGTTCCGCGCGCGACGCATCGCCGAAATACACGGGGAAACCGCGCGGATGCAGGGTCGTCACCAGGCGCGCATCATTCTCGATGGCCACATACGCGATATCCTGCTCCGTCAGCACCTTGGCCAGCAACTGCCCCACCCGGCCGAAGCCGGCGATGATGACGGTGTTGCCCTGCGGCGGCAGCGCGCCGTGCGCCAGGTCGGCCAGCTGATGGTGGTGGCGCTGCTCCCACCAGTTGCCAAAGGCGCGCGCCGCCTTGGCCAGCGCCGGCGTGGCGAACAGGCTCAGGCCCACCACCAGCATGACGAACTGCGCCACCTGCGGTCCGATCAGCTTGGTACCAAGCGCATACGCGACGACGATGAAGGCGAATTCGCCGCCCTGCCCCAGCAGCACGCCCGTTTCCACGGCGCGCCCCCAGTGAAAGCCGCCGATGCGGAAAATCACGCTGATGACGAGGGTTTTCAAGGCAAACAGGCTCAGCACGGCCAAGGGAATCAACACCGGCGACTTGAGGATTTCGCGCACGTCGATCTGCATGCCCACGGACATGAAGAACAAGCCCATCAGCAAGCCTTTGAAGGGCTCGATCGTCACTTCCACTTCGTGGCGAAATTCCGTTTCCGCCAGCAGCAGGCCGGCCAGCAAGGCGCCCAGCGCCATCGACAAGCCCGCCAGATAGGTCAATCCCGCGATGCCCAGGGTGCTGAGCAGAGTCAAGGCCATGAACACGTCGGGCTGGCGTTTCTTGACGAAAAACTGGAACAGCGGACGGATGACGCGGCGGCCCAGCAGATAGATCAGCAGGATGGCGCCGGCCGATTTCACGGCCGCAAAGCTGAGCAGATACGCCAGGTCGTCGCTGCGCCCGCTGGCGAACACGTCGATCAGGATGAACAGCGGCACCACCATCAGATCCTGGAACATCAAAATGGAAAAACCCGCCTGGCCGGCCGGCGTCTGCAGCGAGCGCTGATCGGTCAGCAACTGCATCACCACGGCCGTCGACGACAGCGACAGCACCAGGCCCAGCACGATGGACGCTTCCAGCGACAGGCCAAAGTAATACGCCACGCCGCCGATCAGGCAGGCGCTGACCGCCACCTGCCCCACGCCCGCGCCAAATACCCAGCGCCGCAGCGCCCACAGCCGTTCCGTCGACAGTTCCAGGCCGATCATGAACATCAAAAACATCACGCCCAGCTCGGCCAGGCCGCTGACCTGCTCGGCGCGGACAAACGAGAAATACGTCAGCCACGTGAACTCGCCGGCCCACAGGCCGAAGCCGAACGGGCCAAACAGGGCGCCCACGGCCAGGAAACCGAGGACCTGGTTGACCTTCAGGCGTTGCAATAACGGAATAAAAATCCCGGCCAGGGCGAGAAACAGCAGGGTTTCCCGCAGATACGGTAAGGCGTGTTGCTCTTCCAAGATAATCCTAATTGAATGGCATTCATGCCGAATTTACAATTGTCGCATGCTGAGCAAGGGCACAGCAGGCGCGCACGCGATATTTTTTGCCGCAAGGCAACATGACCGCTACTTTCCATCCGCTTTCGGCGGCGCCAGCATGTCGGCACGGGGGCGGTCCCAGCCCGGCACGTAGGCGGGGCATGGCCGGCCACGGAACTGCTGCAATTCGACCGTGGTGAAATTCGGCAACATGCCGGGATTGAAGCGCACGTCCGTCAGCTTGTCCGCATTCAACCTGGGCATGCGGGCAAAGCGGAACCACGCGTCGACATAGCAATTGTCTTCCTGCAGCGCGCGCAAGGCGGCCAGGCTGCCCGCCGCTTGCGCGGACACGGCGATGCCGGGCGCCAATTGCTGGCCTTGCTTACCCGTTTCCACCAGGCCCGCCGGGCAGGCGGCGGGCGCCAGCGACTCCGGCAGCAGGCTCAGCGTGCCGCGCCGCAAGGTGTACATGTCCGTTTTGCTGTCGAGCGAGACATAGATCCAGCACAGCGGGTTGCTGGGAAACGCCGTCATCGCCACATCCCACACGCGCGTGCCAGGGTCCAGGCGCTGCACGGCCGCCTCGATGCGCGCGCGGCCGAGGGCCGAGGCCACGCCCTGCGTGCCGATGAACGTGGCGGCCAGCGCGAAGGCCAGCAGCAACGGTCCGCGTCCCCGCTCGCCGGCCCGGCCTTGCAGCAGGGCCAGGATCACGCCCAGCCCCAGCAGCATGGCCAGCGAAGCCGGCGCCAGGTAGGTTTTATAGGTGAAGAAACATAGGGCCGCCGCCAGCCCCGCCAGCAGCACGCTTTTGACGATGCCGTAGTGCAAGGACATGATCATGGGCACGCCCAGCAGCACCCAGAACATGGGCTCGACAATGAAGACCATGTCGCCATACAGCCAGCGGCTGTCAAACGGGTAAAACGGGTGCAAGCCATAGGAATTGAGGAAATCCATGCCCATGTGCAAGCAGAATCCCAGCAACAGGCAAGCCGCCAGGCCGATGCGGGCGGGCACGCTCTCCTTCAACAGCCGGCGCGCACCGGGCCATAGCAGCCACAACAGGGCCAGCAACAGCAGCGCCTGGGGCAAGGCCAGCAGCAAGGTATGCGTGTGGCCCCGGTGGTGCAGCATGTAGCCGAACGGGCGCGGCAGCAATCGGGTGAGCACCAGGTCCAGGTCCGGCGCGTTGCTGGCAAACCAGGCCGTAAAGAGAAACAGCGCGCGCCGGGTGCGCTGGGCGGGGGCCTGCGGCTCGGGCGGCAGGCTGCGGTGTACCAGTTCGCCGACCCCGAGGCCGATGACCGAATGCGTAATATTATCCATCGGGCAATTTTACAGGACGCCCGCCCCCGCGTGCGCGTGCGCTACAGCTTTTCCAGCTCCGGCCCGCGCATGCCGACCAGCAAGGCGCGCCCGTCCGGCATCACGCGGAACTCGCCATAACGGGCTTTTTCCCAGCGCGCCGCCTCGCCTTCCTTGAAGAACCAGGCATCGCTGACCAGCACCCAGTTCCCATCCTTCGGCGTCAGCTCGAGCAGGAATTCGCCGGGCGCAAGGGCTTCCCTGGTGTACGGGCGCAGCAGTTCGGCCACGCCGCGCGCATCGCGCGTGGCCACGACGAGGGGCCGGCCAGGCGCCCGGTCCACGCTGGCCAGCGTGCTCAGGACGCCAAGGTTGACGAAATTGAGGCGCATGTAGTCGCCCTGCATCAGCGAGCGGGGATCGACGGGCTCCAGCGCCACGAAGATCGCTTGTCCTTTGGCAATCAGCTGCTCTTTTTGCCAGATGCCGCCATTAGCGACCAGCAACACCAGCAGCAAGCCGCCCAGCACGCCCAGGCGCGCGGCGCGGTGTTCGGTGGCCACGCCCGCCGGTTTGCTTTCCACCAGGTGCAGCACGGCGCCGCGCATGGCCAGCCACGACAGGGCGCACAGCACGGTGCCAGCCACGGCCAGCAACGCCGCCTTGCTGGCCAGCGGCCAGGCCAGCTGATAATAAAAGCTGCCGAGTATCCATGCGGCGGCCAGCGCGGCCGCCACGGCCACGCGGGAGCGCCCGCTCGTCAGGCAATACGCGAGGATCAGCAGCACGGGCCCCAGCGCCGGCATGAACCAGGACAGCACGACCAGCACCAGCGCCACGCCGATGGCGGGCAACTGACGCAACGCCGGCCAGCGCCATCCCGTCCAGGCGGCAGCCGCCATGGCCAGCACGAGCGACACACCATTCAAGGCTTGCGCATACCAGGCGCCGGCCTGGTGCCGGGTCACTTCGCGCGCCACTTCGCCGGCAAAACCACCGCCCAAGGCGCCGCCCAGCATGAAGGTCATGCCGGACCAGAAGACCAGTCCCAGCAAGATTGCCAGGACCCACCCCGTCGACAGCGATTCCAGGAAGGCGGCGACGGACGCGCCGCGGCCATCGTTGAAGGCTTGCTTCTGCAGCCAGTGGGCGCCCAGCCAGAGGGCCAGGGCCAGCATCCAGGCCAGATACAGTTGCGTGGGGTCGTTTTCGAAAATAAAGTCGCGCGTGCTATCGACGATGCCCAGCCCCAGCAAGCCGCAGGCGACCAGGCCCAGCAGCACCCGCAGCCAGTCGCGCGGCAAGGCGGCGGCCACCACCAGGCATGCCAGGCACAGCAGCAGCGACGCCGTCTGCGTGGAATAGTCGCGGTACAGGGCATAACCGAGCAAGCCGCCGCCTACCAGCAGGCATGGCACGGCCAGCTGCTCGACGAACAGCGCCACGCCGCGCGTGCGGATCAGCAGCACGGCCGCCACCAGTACGATGGCGGCGACGACATACGCGCCGGGTCCGTGGCGCACGACGCTTTCCAGGCCCACGCCCAGCGCAATCATCAGGGGAATGGCGGCCAGCCAGGCGCCGAAGGCCGTCATCAGCACCAGCGGCCACGGCCGTACATCCTGCACGGGACGGGTGGCGTTGGGCGGCAGCAGGCCGGCGCGCGTGGCGTCGTCGATCAGGGTGGCGAGCGCATCGGCTCGTTGACCATGGATAGTGTTCATGCCGCCTCCCGGCGCGTGCGCCACAGGATGCCTTGCACGGTCAGCGCCAGCAGCACGGCAGCCAGCAAGCCCAGCATGGCCAGCGCGCCGACGCCATCGCCATGGCCGTTGAACAGCACGTGTGTCAGCCCTCCCACCAGCAAGGTGTTGATACCGAGCGCGACGGCGCTCAGGCCGAACACATCAAAGAACCGGCCGGTGGCCAGCAGGACGCCGGCGACGGCCAGCAAGCCCAGTCCCGCCCAGTACGGCGATTCGATATCATTGCCGAACAGGGCGCTGACGCCCGTGCCCGTGATAAGGATGGTGGCCAGTACCAGGCCCAGGCGCAAGGCCCAGCTGCCCGCGCCCGTCCAGCGCGCCAGCAGAGGCGAGACAAACGCACAGGCAAGCAGCACGGTCAGCCAGCCGCTGACGAAAATGGACAGATCGGCCGAATCGATGCGCCAGCTGTGGCGCGCCTGCGCCTGCATCCACAGGGTGGCAGCCGTCGACAGTATCAGCATCCATGGCGTCCACAGCACGTCGCTGCGCGCGACCAGGCACAGGGGCAAGGCCAGCACGGCCCACAGGGCGAACAGCTGCCACGGGTCGGCGCCCGTCTGGTACGTCTGGCCGAAATACGCAAACAGGCCGCCGATGGCCAGCAAGGCCAGCAGCAGCAAGGGCACGCGCGCCTTGGGCACGGCGAAGGCGCCCACGCAGGCGGCGGCCAGCACCCCTTGCAGCAGGGCAAAACGGCCCATGCGGCCCAGCTCTTCCCAGTTGGCGGCGACCCAGCAGATCAAGCCCATGCCCAGCAGTGCGGCGCCCAGCACGGCCACGCCGCGCGGCAGCCAGTAGGCCAGGCGCGCGGGTTCGCGCTGGAAGCCGGCCACTTCCTGCAACTGCCGGGTTTGTAGGGC
Source organism: Janthinobacterium sp. BJB446 (assembly GCF_002735655.1). Classification (NCBI taxonomy): domain Bacteria; kingdom Pseudomonadati; phylum Pseudomonadota; class Betaproteobacteria; order Burkholderiales; family Oxalobacteraceae; genus Janthinobacterium; species Janthinobacterium sp. BJB446. The sequence goes on from NZ_PDZK01000002.1 coordinate 163,422, forward strand.
ATCGAGCGCATGGTCCGAGGCGAGTTGGTACACGGCGAGGCGTAAATCCATCGTCTGCTTTCTTTGTCAGGAAATTGGGGGAGTCAGGTCAGCGCTCGACGCTCACGCCGCGCCAGAAGGCGACGTGGCCGGCAATTTGCTTGGCGGCATCCTTGGGCTGGGGGTAATACCAGGCCGCGTTGGCATTCGTCTGGCCACCGACGACGAGGTCGTAATAGCTGGCCGTGCCCTTCCACGGGCAGATGCTCGTGTGGCTGCTGGGACGCAGGTATTCCTGCGTCACCGACGATAAAGGAAAATATACATTGTTTTCAACGACTTGCACCTGCGCATCGGTGGCTTGCGCGATGACAGCGCCATTCCAGCTGGCTGTTGGCATTTGACTATCCTCCTTCTGCGCCGAGTGTAGCGCAAAAAGTCTGCCATGGCGCGCGCCATTGGCGCCCCGCTCAAGCGCCGGCGATGATCTGGCGCAAGGCTTGCTCGAACACTTCAGGCGGCTGCCCCCCGGAAATCAGGTGGCGCTCGTTGATGATGACGGCAGGCACCGAGTTGATGCCGTTCTGCTGGTAGAACTGTTCCTGCGCGCGCACCTCGTCCGCGTAGGCATCGGACGCCAGCACCTCGGCCGCCTTGACGGTGTCCAGCCCCGCTTTGCCGGCCACGGCCAGCAGCACCGCATGCGAGGATGGATCCTGTCCCTGCGTGAAATAGGCATCGAACAGCGCCATCTTGAGTTGCTTCTGACGCCCTTCCAGCCCGGCCCAGTGCAGCAAACGGTGCGCATCGAAGGTGTTGTAGATGCGGCCGCGCTTGTCCATGGCAAAGGTAAAGCCCAGCTGCTCGCCGCGCGCGCGGATGGCTTCGCGCGACTGCGCCATCTGTTCCGGAGTGGAACCATATTTGCGGGCAATGTGTTCGCCGATATCCTCGCCTTCGGGCGGCATATTGGCGTTCAATTCGAACGGCTGGAAGTGGAGGTCGGCCTGGACGGTGTCTTGCAGCTTGTCCAGCGCCTGCTCCAGCGATTTCAGGCCCACCACGCACCAGGGGCAGGAAACGTCGGACACGAAATCGATACGGATGGGGGTGGGTGTGGCGGGAGTGGAACTCATGGTGGGCAGCCTTTGCGCGAGTCGGTGGCGGCCGCACCGCGCGGCGCCGCAAGCACAGCATATGCGTGCGGGCCGCGGGAAATCAAGCGCTTACTTCTTCTTGACGGTCGCCTTGGCCGCATCCTTCTTGCCGCCGATCTTGCTTTCCTTACCGGAGAGCAAGTTCGCGATGTTCTGGCTGTGGCGATAAGCCAGCAGCACGCTCATGACGATCACGGACAGCAAGATGGGATCGACGCCGAACAGCAAGCCATAGTAAAACGGCGCGAACAGGGCCGCCACCAGCGCTGCCAGCGAGGAATAGCGGAAGGCATAGGCGATGATCAACCAGGTAGCCAGGGTTGCCAGGCCCAGCCATGGATTGATGCCCAGCAGCACACCGAGGGCCGTGGCCACGCCCTTGCCGCCGACAAAGCGGAAGAACACGGGCCACAAATGGCCGAGGAAAACGGCGATGGCCACCAGGGCCACGGCCGTGTCGCCCACGCCCAGCGCAGTGGCAAAATGGTCGGCCAGGAACACGGCCAGCCAGCCCTTGGCGCCATCGCCCAGCAGGGTCATGATGGCGGCGCCCTTGTTGCCGCTGCGCAGCACGTTGGTGGCGCCCGGATTTTTCGAGCCATAGGTGCGCGGATCGGCAATGCCGTAGACCTTGCTCATCACCACGGCAAACGATATCGAGCCGAGCAAGTAAGCGGCCACTGTCATTGCCACGGTTGTGATTACTGGATTCATTTCTTCCCTTTATTGTGTTTATTACACCAGCATCGAGGCTGGCGCAGCAGAATATACACCATGGCCGATGCCCGGTAACAGCCCGTCGTCCATTTCATTAATCCTGCAGGGCGCACTGCACCGGCTTGGCTTGCAACAAATCAACAAGCACCTGCGGCGCCAGCGAGACGAGGAAGCCGCGCCGCCCGCCATTGATATAGATGCGTTCAAGCGCCAGGATCGATTGCTCCACGTACACGGGCATGGCTTTTTTCGTGCCGAACGGCGACGTGCCGCCGATCATGTAGCCCGAATGGCGCTGCGCCACCTCGGGCTTGCACGGCTCGACAGACTTGCAGCCGATGGCGCGCGCCAGGTTCTTGGTCGAGACCTTGCAATCACCATGCATGAGCACGATCATCGGCTTGGCCGCCTCATCCTGCATCACCAGGGTCTTGATCACCGCATGCTCGGGCACGTTCAATTCGCGCGCCGAGACGCTGGTGCCGCCGTGCTCCTCGTACGGATACGGGTGTTCATCGAAGGAAACTTGATGCTTGCGCAGCAACTGCGTCGCCTGGGTCTCGGAAATATGCTCTTTTTTAGCCATGCGTGATACGCTGATCGTTCAGTGAGGAGTGCTAATTATGCAGGAAGAAATCCGCTTTGCCACATTCAATGTCTGCAACCTGGCCCCCGCCGGGGCGAAATTGTATGACAACCTGGAACCGTTGAGCCCGGCGCAATACGCGGCCAAGGCGGAGTGGACGGCGCGGCAGATCGACCTGCTCGACGCCGACGTGATCGGTTTCCAGGAAATTTTCTCGCAAACGGCCTTGCGCGACGTACTGTCGCGCACGCGCCATTACCGCGAAGCCACCCTGGCCGGCTACGATGCGATGGATGCCGCCGGACGCATATTGCCCACGGTGGCGCTGGTGTCGCGCCTGCCGCTGGCCGGCGCTGGTGTCGCCTGGGCGAATTTCCCTGCCGGCGTGAGCGTGCCAGCCGACAGCCATGTCCTGGATGACAATGCCTGCCGCTTCGCCCGCGCGCCCCTGCACGTCCAGGTCATCTTGCCTGGCGGACAACTCACGGACGTGGTCGTCGTGCATTTGAAATCACGCCGGCCCGACTACCGCCATGGCGACGGCAACGATGCCATCGCCTACGCGCTGGCCAACCTGCGCTCGCTGCAGCGGCGCGGCGCGGAAGCCGTGGCCCTGCGCGTGCTGGCAAGCGAACTGGGCCACAGCGGCCGCCCCCGCATCGTGCTGGGCGACTTCAACGACATCGCCAATGCCGTCACCACGGCCATCGTCATGGGGGCGGGCGGGCCGTGCGAACCACATGGCGACATGCCGGAAATGCGCGCGCGCCTGTACGACGCCAATGCCATCCAGCTGCGCCAGGATGCCCTGCGCCACGTGGGCTACACGAATATCCACGACAGCACCTACATGACGATCGACCACATCCTTGTGTCCGAACATTTCCACGCCGCCTCGCCGCGCGCCATCGGCGTGGTGCAGGAAGTGGGTTATCTCAACGACCATTTGCTGCTGGGCTTGCCGCATGCATCCGACCATGGCCAGGTGCTGGCACGCATCAAGCTGCTGGGAAATATCCACTAATGCAGCAACCTCGCCAGCGCGCTGCCCTCGACTTGCGCGCTGGCATAGCGGCCCTGGTATTGCTGGCAGCCCTGCCCCCGCAGATACGCCAGCTGCTGCGCCGTTTCCACGCCCTCGGCAATCACCGTCAATTGCAGCGCGCGCGCCATGGCGATGATGGTGGCGGCGACGACCGTGTCGGACTCGCCTGCCGCGCCGTTCGCGGCGGCGGGCAGGAACGATGGATCGATCTTGAGTTTATCCACCGGGTAATGGCGCAGATTGGCCAGGCGCGAATAGCCGGTGCCGAAGTCATCGATGGCCAGCCTGGCGCCCAGCGCGCGCAGCTGCGCCAGCACCCCGGCCAGGCGGGCGCCGCCCTTCATCAGCAAGGACTCCGTCACTTCCAGTTCCAGGCAGCCGGCAGGCAAACCCGACGCGGTCAGTGCCTCTTGTACGCCAAGCAATAAATTATTGTGCAGGCATTGCGCTGGCGACAGATTCACAGCCACGTGCCAGGCATGGCCCGCATCGTGCCAGGCACGCGCGCGCAGGCAGGCGTGGCGCAGCACCCAGTTGCCAATCGACACCATCAAGCCGCATTCCTCGGCCACGGCGATGAAGCGCTCGGGCGGCAGCACACCCAGTTGCGGGTGGCGCCAGCGCAGCAGCGCTTCGGCGCCAACGATCTGCCCGCTGGCAACATCGAGCGCGGGCTGGAACTCCAGCACGAATTCATTGCGTCCCAGCGCTTCGCGCAAGCCCTGCTCCAGGCTGGCCCGCTCGACGATTTGCGCATTCATCTCGGCATTGAAAAACTGGAAATTGTTGCGCCCGCTTTCCTTGGCATGGTACATCGCGATGTCGGCGTTATGCACGAGGGTATCGATGCTGTCGCCATCGCTGGGAAAGATGGCCACGCCGATCGAGGTCGACACATGCAGTTCGTATTCGCCCAGCTGGTAGACCTGCGTCACGGCATGCAGCAGGCTGGACGCCACATGGGCCACCTGGTCGATGCCGCCCACCTCGGCCAGGATGATGACGAACTCGTCGCCGCCATGCCGGCTGACCGTATCGACGCCGCGCACGCAGCGCACCAGGCGCCGCGCCACTTCCTTGAGCAGCAAGTCGCCCACGTGGTGGCCCATGCTGTCATTGATGTGCTTGAAATGATCGAGATCCAGGTACAGGATGGCCAGCATGCTCAGCTTGCGCCGCGCGGCCGCCAGGGCCAGCGACAGCCGGTCCAGCAGCAGCACCCGGTTCGGCAAGTCGGTAAGGAAATCGTGCTCGGCCAGGTGGCGCGTGTGCTCCTCGTTTTTCTTGCGCTCGCTGATATCGCTGAGAATGGCCAGGTAATTGCTCAATTGCCCTTGCGAATCGCGGATGGCAGTCAGCGACAGCCAGGCTGGGTAGCGCCCGTCCGCCTTGCGCTGGCCCATGATATCGCCTTGCCAATAGCCATTCGCATCGACCTCGTCCCACACGTGGTCGAAAAACGCCGGCGCATCCGGCTCCACGCCGTGCAGGACGAAGGGCTTGCCCAGCATGTCGTCCAGGCTATAGCCGCTGATCTCGCTGTACGCGGGATTCATGCTGACGACCCGCTGCTGCGGGTCCATCACGACGATGGCGACACTTGCATGCTCGATGACCTGCATCGACAGGTACAGGGCCCGCTCGGCCAGTTTGCGCGAGGAAATATCGCGGATCACGGCGTAAAACAGATAGGTGTGGTCGAGCGTGACGGAAGTGAGCAGCACTTCGCCCCAGAACAGCTCGCCGCTGCACGTCTGATAGCGCCAGTCAAAGCGGCAATTGCCGTCGGCGTGGGCCTGCGCCGCCAGTTGCGTGCCGCTCAACGATGACAATTCGCCATCGGGCTGGCGCAAGGGCGAAAAGTCGCTGAGGCGGCGCCCCAGCAGGCGTTGCCGGTCTTCACATTGAAACAGGGCAATGGCGGCCGGATTCGCCTCGGCGATATGCTCATCGCGCAGCAGCAGGATGGCATCGGCGGATTTCTGGTACAGCTGGCGGAAATTGTCGCCCATCAGCAACAAGGCGCCCTGCGCGGCGCCATCCTGGCCGCTGGCTGTGATGTCGACATCGATGCAGACCACTTGCCGCACTCTTCCGGACTGCATGACAGGAAACACGGTGGAACAGATGCAGCGCGGCGCGGCCCCATCGGCATCCAGCTTCCACAAGCGCGTGCTGCGCGCCTTGCCGCTGTCCCACACGGCTGCCAATTCACCGGCAACCTCCTCGGCCACGGTGGCGGCGTCCGGCAGCGAAGCGGCCACCCTGGCCCACGGCTGGCCCAGCGCCAGCTCCGCCGTCACGCCATACAGGCGCGCCGCGCCAAAGCTCCAGTAGCGCACGATGCCATCGCGGTCGATGCCGCGCACGGCCAGGCCGGGCGCCTGTTCGACGGCGGCAACAATGATGGACAGCAAATCGAGCGCCTTGCCGGCCGGCCCCGCCTGCGGTTCGGCAGCGGCCAGCAAACGGCCCGGCGACGGGGCGGCTCCGACAATCCGATCAGACATCAGGCCCCCCGTGGCGCGGCAGCGCGGCAACCGGCGGGCGGATGGCCTGTCCGGTGGCGCAACCATCCCGACCATTCTTGCGCGCCCGCGAATCGGCTTCTTGAGGATGCGCAAGCATCGTGACGCGCACCGCGGGCATGCCGGCAGTGGTTCCGGTCGCCGTTTTTTGCATTCCAGCCCCGATTTTGTGCAATCTGTCGCACGGCGATGGCGGCCAGACTTGAATCTTCCTAAAGTGGCAACATGCGCATCGCCGTGAACGACCGCAGCGGCAGGCGTGCTGCCTGCGGCCGCCACGGTGATGCGCTACCCGAATTCTCCCGGCCAGCGACAGGCCGGGTCCGCACCGAGACCTGGCGCCGAACCCCTGCGCCGCTCCTGACTAAAAAACCTATGAAAAACGAGACCCTGCCCCCCGCCTCCCCCCTTGCCGCCACGCGCCGCCGGCGCTGGCGCACCCCCGTGCTGATCCTGGTCGTGCTGGCCCTGGCCGGCGGCGGCTGGACGGTGATGCAATCGAAGCAGCAAGCCGCCAAGGCTGCCGAACTGCAAGCGAGCAAGAAGAAGGAGCAGGACAAGACGCCCGTGCATGAACTGGCGCAGGGCGACGTGGCCGCCATCGATGCGCGCGCGCTGGCAATCAGCCTGCCCCTGTCCGGCTCGCTGGCGCCCTTGACCCAGGCCACCATCAAGGCCAAGGTTTCCGGCGTAATCCAGGAAACGACCTTGCAGGAAGGCCAGCATGTGGCGAATGGGCAAATCCTCGTGCGCCTGGATGCGGCCGACCAGCGCGCCCGCCTGACGCAGCAGCAAGCCATGCTCGACGAAGCGCAGGCGCGCCTGTCGATGGCAAGCAAAAACGAGGCCAATAGCCAGGCCTTGCTCAAGCAAAAGTACATTTCGCAAACGGCCTACGACACGACGCAAAACTCCGTCGATCTGGCGCGCGCCAGCGTCAAGTCCGCAGCCGCCATGGTCGACATCGCCCGCATCGCGCTGGCCGACACGGTGATTCGCGCGCCCATGGCCGGCATCGTCAGCAAGCGCCACCTGCAGGCCGGCGAAAAGGTCTCGCCCGACATGCCCGTCTACACCATCGTCAACCTGGCGCAGCTGACCCTGGAAGCGCCCGTGCCCAGCGCGGAAATCCCCCGCATCAAGCTGGGCCAGGATGTGCACTTCAAGGTCGACGGCTTCGGCGCGCGCGACTTCGCCGGCAAGGTCACGCGCATCAACCCCACCACCGAGAGCGGCTCGCGCGCCATGCTCGTCTACATCGCCGTCGACAATGGCGATGGCGCGCTGCGCGGCGGCATGTTCGCCAAGGGCAGCATCGTCACCGAGCGCTCGTCCGTGGCCCCGCTGGTGCCATTGACGGCCGTGCGCAATGAAAAGCAGGGTCCCGTCGTGTATGCGCTGGTGAACAACAAGGTGGTCGCCCAGCCCGTCACGCTGGGACTGCGCAACGAGGATGAAGGCTATGCGGAAGTGACGTCCGGCCTGGTGCCGGGCGCGAAAGTCATCATCGCCAAGCTCGATGGCGTCAAGCCGGGCCACAGCGTGACCTTCGCCGCACCGGCTGCCGCCCCTGCCGCGCCGGCAGCCGTGCTGGCACGGAAGGACTGAGCCATGTGGATGACCAAAGTCAGTATTCAAAATCCCGTCTTCGCCACCATGGTCATGGTGGCGCTGGTGGTGCTGGGCATCTTCTCCTACCGGGGCCTGGGCGTGGAAAGCATGCCCAGCGTGCAGTTCCCGTTCGCCGCCATTGAAGTGAACTACCCGGGCGCCTCGCCCGAAGCGGTGGAAAACGACATCACGCGCCCCATCGAGGACGCCGTCAACACCGTCAGCGGCATCAAGACCATCCGCGCCAACTCGTGGGAAGGACGCGCCGGCGTCTACCTGGAATTCGAGCTGTCGACGAACATGGACAAGGCCATGCAGGACTTGCGCGACAAGGTGGCCCTGGTGCGCCCCCGCTTCCCGAAAGAAGCCAAGGACCCGTTCATCGCCCGCGCCGAAGGCGACAACGAACGCCCCATCGCCACCATCGTGCTGACCTCGACCGGGCATGACCTGCGCTCGCTGTCGACCATGACGGAACAGATCATCAGCAAGCGCTTCCAGGGCGTGGCCGGCGTGGGGCAAGTCAAGCTGCGCGGCTTGCGCGCGCGCCAGATCCTCATCAGCATGAAACCGATCGAACTCAATGCCCAGGGCATCGGCGTCGATGAAGTGATCCGCGCCATCCAGGCGACGAATACCAATTTGCCGGCCGGCTCGATCAGCCATGGCGCGGCCGAACAGCTGGTCCGCGTGGAGGGCAAGATCAAGGATGCGCGCGAATTCGGCAAGATCATCGTCGCGCGCCGCGCCATCGGCCCCGTCTACCTGGACCAGGTGGCCACCGTGGTCGACGGCGAACAGGAAGAACTGTCGATCTCGCGCATGAACGGCCAGCAAGCCGTGACCATGGAAATCACCAAGGTGCAGGATGCCAACGTGGTCGAAGTGGGTACCGGCATCCTGAAAGTGGCGGCGGACCTGCAAAAGACGCTGCCGCCCGATATCAAGCTGCGCGTGCTGGACGACGAATCGGAACGCGTGCAAAGCCAGCTCAATAACGTCAAGCGCACCATCATCGAAGGCGCCGTGCTGACCATGGTGATCGTCTTCCTGTTCCTGCACTCGTGGCGCTCGACCATCATCACGGGATTGACCTTGCCGATCTCCGTGCTGGCCAGCTTCATCGCCATGAAGGCCTTCGGCTTTACCCTGAACTTTTTGACCCTGATGGCGCTGTCCTTGTGCATTGGCCTGTTGATCGATGACGCCATCGTCGTGCGCGAAAACATCGTGCGCCACCTGGGCATGGGCAAGAACCACTACAAGGCTGCCAACGACGGCACCAATGAAATCGGCCTGGCAGTGATGGCCACCACGTTCGCCATCGTCGCCGTGTTCGTGCCGGTCGCCTTCATGGACGGCATCATCGGTCGCTTCTTCCTGCAGTTCGGCATCACCGTGGCGGTCGCCGTTCTCGTCTCCCTGTTCGTCAGCTTCACGCTCGACCCCATGTTGTCGTCCGTCTGGCGCGACCCCGTCAAGGACCGCTTCAAGTATGCGCCGTGGCTGGGCCGCTTCATGGCCTGGATCGAGACGGGCATCGACCGCCTGCACGTCTGGTATGGCAAGGTGCTGGCAGTGGCCCTGCGCTGGCGCAAGACCACCCTGGCCACGGCCGTGGCCCTGTTCGCGGGCAGCCTGATGCTCGTGCCGATGATCGGCGGCGAGATGTTCCCCGAGACGGACCAGGGCTGGGTCAACCTGCGCTTCAAGACGCCTGTCGGCTCCAGCCTCGAATACACGGACAGCAAAGTGCGCCAGATCGAAACGGCCCTGAAGGAGTTTCCCGAGATCGACAGCCTGGTGGCCAATATCGGCACGCCCGATGGACGCAACGCGGCCGAGGTGAACCTGAAACTGACGGACCTCAAGACGCACAAGCGCCGCTCGCAGCAGGAACTGGAAAAGCTGATCCGCGAGCGCCTGGCGCCGATCGCCGGCATCACCCTGTCGGTCGGCAACCGTCCCATCTTCATCGCCATCCTCGGCACGGATGAAGGCAAGCTCGATGCGGTGGCGCACCGCCTGATGGACAAGATGCGCACCATCAAGGGCCTGGCCGACATGGAGTACAGCCAGGAAGGCGCCAATCCATCGACCACCGTGAAAATCAATAACGAGCTGGCCAGCGACCTGGGCTTGTCGGTGCAGCAGATCGGCAATGCCCTGCGGCCTTTTGTAGCGGGCGACACGGTCAGCCACTGGTTAGCCAGCGACGGACAGAACTACGACGTCAACGTGCAGCTGCCGAAATCGGGCCGCCAGAAAGTGGCCGACCTGGCCGACCTGTCGCTGGCGTCCAGCAAGTTTGACGCGAACGGCAAGCCCGTGATGATTCCGCTGCGCCAGGTGGTCGAATTCGTGCCGTCATCGAGCCCGCAAGTGCTGAAACGCCAGGCCTTGCAGCGCCGGGTCGCCATCTATGCGGGCGTGCAGGGCCGCCCTGCCGGCGACGTCGACGCCGACGTGCAGAAAGCCATCAAGTCCATCGACCTGCCGCCCGGCGTGCGCTTCGACGTGGCCGGCAATGCGCAGCAGATGGCCGAAACCATGGGCGGCGCGATGATGGCGCTGGGCATTGCCGTGATCTTCATCTACCTGGTGCTGGCGTCGCAGTTCGGCAGCTTCCTGCAGCCGATCGCCATTATGGTGTCCTTGCCGCTGTCGCTGATCGGCGTGCTGGCCGCCCTGCTGATCACGGGCAGCACCCTGAACATCTTCTCCGTGATCGGCTTCATCATGCTCATGGGGCTGGTCACCAAGAATGCGATCTTGCTGGTCGACTTCACCAACCAGCGCCAGCGCGAAGGCCTGGGACAGTTCGAGGCGCTGATGGAAGCGGGGCAAGTACGTTTGCGCCCCATCCTGATGACGACCCTGGCGATGGTCTTCGGCATGCTGCCGATGGCCATCGGCATGGGCGACGGCGGCGAATCGCAGGCGCCGATGGGCCGCGCCGTCATCGGCGGCGTCATCACCTCGACCTTGCTGACCTTGGTGGTGGTGCCCGTCGCCTACACCTACCTCGATAGCCTGGGCAAGCGCGCCGCGCGCTTCTTTGGTGGCAGCGGCGGCGAGCATGCCGAATCCGCCGGCGACGGCAAGGCACACGCCCACTGATAGACCGGTCGCCTTCACCGTCCCCGCATTGGCGGGGACGACGCGGCGGCTTTCTGAAGAGAGCTTCAGTTGACCAAAGCTGTCCCACTGGCTAGACTGTCCCCGTTATCAATGATATGGAGTGACTCGTGGGTGCTTGTTCCAGTGACAGTAGTCGATTGACCATCGGCGATCGGCCTTAGGCAAGACGCGCGCATTCCGCCCGCCCTGCCCATGGCAAGGTGCGGTTATACCAGCGGCGATGTCCATTCGCCGCACTTCCCTCCTCATCGTTCCACCGTTATCGTCTGCTGCCCCCTTTACCGGGCGGTTTCCGCACGCCCTGGCACTCGCCTGTTCCTCCCCAGCCGGGAGAAACTATGGTGGTATTTGACTTTGCGCTGCGCGTTGCCGCGGCATTGACCCTGGGCGCCATGATCGGCGCCGAACGCCAGCTGCGCCAGCGCATGGCGGGCTTGCGCACGAATGCGCTGGTGTCCGTCGGCGCCTCGCTGTTCGTGATGGTTTCCGTGCTCGAAGGCGATGCCTCTGGCCACATGCGCATCGCCGCGCAAGTGGTCTCGGGCATCGGCTTTCTTGGCGCCGGCGTCATCATGCGAGAAGGCATGACGGTGCGCGGCCTGAACACGGCCGCCACCCTGTGGTGCTCGGCCGCCATCGGCATCCTGTGCGGCCTGGGCTTCGCGCTGGAAGCGGCCATCGGCACGGGCTTCGTGCTGATCGCCAATCTGGTGCTGCGCCATCTGGCGCAACGCATCAACGCGCATGGCAGCGAAGCGGGCATCGAAACGGAAAGCATCTACCGCGTGACGGCCGTGTGCGAGGCGGAGCAGGAAGTCCAGGTGCGCAAGCTGATGCTGCGCTTGATCAGCGGCATGCCGGCGCTGATGCTGCAATCGCTGCACAGCGAGGATGCCGCGCACGCGGGGCGCATCGAAGTGCGCGCCGACCTGCTCACGCCCTTGTCCAGCCTGGGATTGCTGGAGCAGATCGTCAGCCAGGTGAGCCTGGAAGGCAGCGTTTCGGCCGTGCGCTGGGCGCTGGTAAACAACGCGGAATTTGTCGCCGAGCGGGGGGTATGATGATGAAAAAGTTCTTCCATTGGTTTGCCAGGCAAGCGCCTGTCGTGGCCACCTACCGCCTGACCGTCACCTGCCCCGCGGCGCAAGCCGACCATGTGGTGCGCCTGCTGCTGGCCGAACTCAAGGGCGCAGGTCTGGCGCCGTCGCAGATGCTGCGCAGCTGGGACGACGCCAGGCAGGTGGTGCAACTGATCGCCACGGTGCTGTGCCAGGCCGTGCAGCGCGCCGTGCTGGTACGCTTCGTCAACCGCGCGGGCGCCTGGCCGCAAGTGCGGCAAGTGCGCTGGGAAGGCGTCGCACCGTCAATCTGAGGCGGGCAGGCGCATGATGAACAGCGCGCCTCCTTCCGGACGGTTGCACGCCTCGATACTGCCGCCATACGCGTGCACGATGGCCTGCGACAGGGCCAGACCCAGGCCGAAGCCCGGTGCCTCGCCCGCACGCGCCTGGGCGCCCCGGTAAAAGCGCTCGAACAGATGCGGCAAATCGTCCACGCCGATGCCCGGCCCCGCATCCGCCACGCCCACAAACGCCTGTTCGCCGTCGCGCACCACGCGCACCGTGATGACGCTGTCTGGCGGCGAAAACTTCACGGCGTTATCGAGCAGATTGGCCAGCACCAGGTCCACCGGGCCGGCTGCCACTTTGGCCTGGACGGTCACACTGTCATCAAAGACGATGCGGATGCCGCGCTGCGCCGCCGCCTTTTCCAGGCGCTGCGCGGCCGCCCGCACGAGGGGATTGAGCGCGATGGTTTCCACCGCATTGCGCTCCTGGCCCACATCCAGGCGGGTGAGCATCAGCAATTCTTCCACCAGGGTCGTCAGGCGCTGCACTTCGTCGAGGCAGGACGCCAGCGCATCGACATACTCGGGCGACTCGCGCGGGCGGCGCAGGGTGATTTCAATTTCCGTGCGCAGGCGCGACAGGGGTGAGCGCAATTCGTGCGAGGCGTCGGCCGTGAAGCGGCGCTGCGCATCATAGCCATGCTCCAGTCGGTCCAGCATGGCGTTCAGGGTATCGACCAGGCGGCCGATTTCGTCCTGCGTGCCGGGATGGGGCAAGCGCTGGTGCAGGCTGGCTTCGCCGATCGAATGCGCCTGGTCCACCACATCGTCGATGGCGCCCAGCACGCGGCGCGTGAGCATTTCGCCGGCCAAGCCCACGGCCGCCAGCAAGGCCAGCGCCATGGCGGCAAACAGCACCGTGGCTGCGGCCAGCACGTGGTTGGCGTCGTCGAGCGAACCGGCCACCTGTACCGCCAGGCCTGCGCCGGACGATGGCACGGGAATCGAGACCATGCGCAGCGGCTCTTCGCCAAACTTGGGCAGGGTCTCGAAGACAGTCTCGCCGGCCGCCAGGCGCGCCAGCAGGGCGGGCGGCGCCGGCAGCTGCGCCGCCTCCAGGTTGCGGCTGCGCGCCAGCACGCGGCCTTCGCCATCGATGATCTGTACCAGGCGGTCCAGGCGCGTCAACGAGGGCTGCGCCAGGCCAGGCGCCACCTCGTGCACCTGCACGGGCTGGCGCGGCGCGGCCGGCAGCATGGCCATTTCCGTCTCGGCCAGCGCCAGCAGGGCCGCATCGAGCTGGCCATGCACGGCGCGCGACAGGCCCCAGTAGCCGGCCAGCGCCGTGCAGGCGACGATGGCGAGGATAACGGCCAGGTGCACCAGCAGCAGGCGCTTGCGAAAGCTAGCCACCGTTGTTTTCCGCCAGGCGGAAGCCGCGCCCGCGCACCGTATGGATCAATGGCGGCAAGCCCGGCGTATCCACTTTTCCCCGCAGGTTGCGCACGTGGACGTCGATCAGGTTGTCGATGCCGATCAGGTCCGCCTGCCATATCTGCTCGGCCAGGCGCGCACGGCTGACCACTTCGCCGGCCTGGCGCAGCAGGATCAGCAGAATCGCGTATTCCTTGGGCGTGAGCACCAGCGGCGCACCGGCCCGTGTCGCCTGGTGGCTGACGGGATCGAGCGTCAAATCGGCCAGCGCCAGCACCAGCGGGCGGCTGATGTCGGAGCGGCGCAGCAAGGCGCGGATGCGCGCCAGCAGTTCCTCGAATTCGAAAGGCTTGGTCAGGTAATCGTCGGCGCCCGTGTTCAGGCCCGCCACCCGGTCGGCCGTGGCGTCGCGCGCCGTGAGCATCAGCACGGGCGTCTGGATGCCGCGCGCGCGCAAGTCGCGGCAAAAATCGATGCCCTGCTTGCCCGGCAACATCCAGTCCAGCACGATCGCATCGTAATCGACGGCGTAGCTTTCATCCTCGCCTTCCTCGGCGCTATGCGCCATGTCGACAACAAAGCCTTCTTCCTGCAAGCCGCGGGCCAGCAGGCGCGCCGCCTTGCGGTCGTCTTCCACCAGGAGGATTCTCATGCCTGCCTTTCGCGTCGCGCCCTGTTTTCCATGCTGGCATTTTACCGCGCTCCACCGCCCGCACACCGAACCTGAAGAATGATTCAGGCATTCTTGGGCGCTTCTTCAGGACCACATTGCTATGCTTTTCCGGCGCTGTCATATCTCTGCCCGCGCCCCCTTCTGACCGCCCGCCTGGGCACGGCATCCACGCATGCCCCATCACCATCAATAACAAGGAAACACGGGATGAACACGACCACCCGCAACGCCCTGGGCGCCAGCTGCGCCCTCGCTCTCGCCTGTTCGGCCCTGGCCGGCTGCGCCAAACCGACGGCGGCAGCCACGCCGCCCGCCCAATCGAGACACCTGGACGACGGCAGCATCGCCGTCGACAAGATGTCGCCGCTGCGCCAGCGCCTGCAGGTCGCCGCCGTGCAGGAACAGGAGATCGCCACGCAGACGGATGCGCCAGGCAGCATCGAAGCGATGCCGGAAAAACTGGTGAAAATCACGCCGCCGCTGGCTGGCCGGATCACGCGTTTGCAGCGCACGCTGGGCGACAGCGTGAAGGCGGGCGACCCGCTGTTCACGCTCGATTCGGCGGAACTGAGCGCCGCCTACGCGGACGACAGCAAGGCGAAGTCCGCCCTGCTGCAGGCGCGCCAGGAACTGGAGCGCCAGAAAACCCTGTTCGAGGCGGAAATCGCTGCGCGCAAGGAGTACGAAGCAGCGCAGGCGGCTTTTGCGCAGGCCGGCAGCGATGCCCAGGCCAGCGCCGACAAGCTGGCCCAGTACGGCGCCGGCACACGCGGTTCGCGCCGCGACTATGTCTTGCGCTCGCCGATCGCCGGCACCGTGATCGCCATGGAAGGGGCCCAGGGCGGCTACTGGAACGATATCAACGCGCCCGTCATGACGTTGGCCGACCTGTCCACCGTGTGGCTGTCGGCCAACGTGGCCGAGAGAGACCTGGCGCAGGTGGCCGTGGGACAAAAGAGCAGCATCACCGTCGACGCCTGGCCCGGCAAGGCTTTTGAGGGCAAGGTCGCGTATGTGGGCGCCGTGCTCGATCCCGAGACGCGCACGGTAAAGGTGCGCGTGGCCATCGACAACCGCGCCGGCGCCTTCAAGCCGGGCATGTTCGCCCACGCGGGATTCGCCGGCGCTTCCCGCCGCGCCCTTCTCGTGCCGGCGGCCGCCGTGCTGCAAAGCGGGCCATCGACGCGCGTGATGGTGGAGCGCAGCCCGCTGGTGTTCTCGCCGCGCACGGTGGAAGTGGGCGCCAGCCATGGCGGGCAGGTGGAAATCGTCTCGGGCTTGCGCGCGGGCGAACGCATCGTCGTCAAGGAAGGAGTGCTGCTCAATGATTGACCGTTTCATCGCCACCTGCTGCCAGCGGCGCGGCATCGTCTGGCTGGTACTGCTGTTTGTCGCCGTCTACGGCGTCTATTGCTGGAAGCAGCTGCCCATCGAAGCCTACCCCGACATCGCCGACGTCACCTCGCAGATCGTCACGCAGGTGCCGGGCCTGGGCGCCGAGGAAATCGAGCAGCAGATCACCATTCCACTGGAACGCGCCCTGCTCGGCACGCCGGGCATGCACGTGCTGCGCACGCGCAGCCTGTTCGCCCTGTCGCTGATCACGGTGGTGTTCGAGGATGGCAGCGATGGCTACTTCACGCGCGAGCGGCTGCAGGAACGCCTGGCCAGCGTGAACCTGCCGTACGAGGCCAAGCCGGGACTCGATCCCTATACCTCGCCCACGGGCGAGATCTACCGCTACACGCTGGAATCGAAAACACGCTCGCTGCGCGAACTGTCCGAGCTGCAGTTCTGGACGGTGATTCCGCGCCTGCAGCAAGTGCGCGGCGTGGCCGACGTCAGCAATTTCGGCGGCCTGACGACGCAATTCATGCTGGAACTCGATCCCGCAAAACTCGACAGCTACGGCTTCTCGCTGGCGCAGGTCAAGGACGCCATCAACGCCAACAATATCAGCGGCGGCGGCAGCGTCATCGACCGTGGCCAGCAATCGTACGTGGTGCGCGGCGTGGGCTTGCTGCATTCACTCGACGACATGGGCAACGTCGTCGTCAGCAGCAAGGACGGCGTGCCCGTGCTGGTGAAAGACCTGGGCAAGCTCGCCTATGGCAACGTGGAGCGGCGCGGCATCCTCGGCAAGGACGACAACCCCGACACCATCGAAGGCATCACCCTGCTGCTGAAAGACTTCAATCCGTCCGAGGCGCTGGCCGGCATCCACGCGGCCGTCGATGACTTGAATGCCAACCTGCTGCCGAAAGATGTGAAAGTGGCGCCCTACCTGGACCGCAGCTCGCTGATCGACGCCACCCTGCACACGGTCAGTTATACCTTGGGCGAAGGCATGCTGCTGGTCGCCCTCGTGCTGCTGCTGTATCTGGGCAGCCCGCGCGCAGCCGCCATCGTCGCGCTGACGATCCCGCTGGCCCTGCTGATCGCCTTCATCTTCATGCACCACTTTAAAATTCCCGCCAATTTGCTGTCGCTGGGGGCGATCGACTTCGGCATCCTCGTCGACGGCTCCGTGGTGGTACTGGAAAACATGCTGCGCCGCCGCGAGCGGGAACAGGAGCGGCCCCTCACCCTGCAGGACGCCATCGACGCGACCCTGCAGGTGGCGCGCCCCATCATGTTCGGCATGGCCGTCATCATCGCCGCCTACCTGCCCCTGTTCGCCTTCCAGCGCATCGAATACAAGCTGTTCTCTCCCATGGCGTATGCGGTGGGCGCGGCGCTGGTGGGCGCGCTGGTCGTGGCCCTGGTGCTGATCCCCGGCCTGGCCTGGCTGGCCTTGCGCAAGCCGCGCCGCACCTTCCATAACCGCGCGCTGGACAAGCTGGCGGCCGCGTACGGCCGCTTCCTCGAGCGCATGGTGGGCAGGAAGCGCTGGGTGACGATGGTGTGCGCCGCTTCGCTGGCGGGCCTGGCCCTGCTGGGCGGCAGCATCGGACGCGATTTCCTGCCCTATCTCGATGAAGGCTCCCTGTGGCTGCAGGTGCAGATGCCGCCCGGGATCACGCTCGACAAGGCGTCCGACATGGCCAGCGAACTGCGGCGCGCCGCGCTGGAATTCCCCGAAGTGTCGACCATCGTCACGCAGACGGGGCGCAACGACGACGGCACCGATTACTGGACGCCGTCGCACATCGAGGCGAGCGTGGGACTGCATCCATATACCAGCTGGAAATCGGGCATGAGCAAGCAGCAGCTGATCGCGAAAATGAATGAGCGCTTCGCGCACATGCCCGGCTTTACGGTGGCCTTCATGCAGCCGATGATCGATGGCGTGCAGGATAAATTGTCGGGCGCGCACAGCGACCTGACGGTGAAAATCTTCGGCAACGACCTCGATGAAGTGCGCGCCATCGCCGGCAAGGTGGCGCACGTATTGAAAGGCGTCCCCGGCGCCTCCGACGTGGCCGTGGACGTGGAACCGCCCCTGCCCAACCTGAAGGTGGAACTGGACCGCGCAAAGGCGGCCCGCTACGGCATCAATGCGGCCGACGTGGCCGACCTGATTGCCACCGGCATCGGCGGCGCGCCCATCGGCCAGGTGTACGTGGGCGAGAAAAGCTACGACATCACCGTGCGCTTCCCGCCCGCCACGCGTTCCAGCCCGGACGCCATCGCCAACCTGAAACTCACGGCCGCGAATGGCGCGAAGATCCCGCTGGCGCAGGTGGCCAGCATCGGCACCACCTCGGGCGAGAGCGTCATCGTGCGCGAAATGGGCCGGCGCCACATCATCGTGCGCCTGAATGCCCGCGGGCGCGACCTGGCCGGCTTCCTGGCCGAAGCGCGTCCGCTGGTGGCGCAAGCCGTGGCCGGCGAGCACCTGCGCATCAGCGTCGAATGGGGCGGCCAGTTCGAGAACCTGCAGCGCGCGCAAAGCCGTTTGGCCCTGATCCTGCCGATGACGCTGGGCGCCATGTTCCTGCTGCTGTTTGGCCAGTTCCGCAACCTGCGCCAGCCCGCGCTGGTCTTGCTGGCCGTGCCGCTGGCCATGCTCGGTGGCCTGGCCGCGCTGCACCTGCGCGGCATGACCTTGAACGTGTCAAGCGCCGTCGGCTTCATCGCCCTGTTCGGCGTGGCCGTCCTGAACGCCGTGCTGATGCTGGCGCAGATCAACCGCTTGCGCGCCGACGAAGGCCGCAGTTTGCGCGACGCCGTGCTGGAAGGCGCCCGCGACCGCATGCGCCCCGTCCTCATGACGGCCACCGTGGCCGCCCTGGGCTTGACGCCGGCCATGCTGGCCACGGGTCTGGGCAGCGACGTGCAGCGCCCGCTGGCCACCGTCGTGGTGGGCGGTCTGGTGACGGCGACGGCGCTGACCCTGCTGCTGTTGCCGGCCCTGTATTACCTGATCGAGGCGCACGTACACAAACGCCGGATCGATACCGAAGGAGAGACCCATGACACGTTTTAATGTACTGCTGGCGGCTTGGCTGATCGCCCCTTGCGCCATCGCCGCCCCCCTGAGCTTTGAAACCTATTTGTCCGCCGTGGAAAGCCACAGCCTGGAGCTGCAGTCACAGCAGGAAAGCATCGTCTCGGCCAGGGCCGGCATCGGCATCGCCGGCCTGCGTCCCGATCCCGAATTCACCCTGGGCGCCACGCGCGAAACCGTGCGCAGCGTCGAACACCGGCCCGTCACGTGGAACCCGGCCATCAGCATGGCCATCGAGACGGGCGGCAAGCGCGCCGCGCGCCTGAAGGCCGCGCACAGCAATGTCGCGCTGGCCGAGGAAACGGTGGCAGGCTTCAAAAGCGAACTGTATGGCACGGCCGCCGCCGCGTTCACGGAAGCGTGCCGCACGCGCGAAGTCCTCGCGCGCAAGGAGCAGACCATGGCGGCCCTGTCGAAGGTAGTCGAGGCGAACGCCGTGCGGCGCAAGGCGGGCGACGTGGGCGGCATCGAGCTGCTGCAGTCGCGCGTGGAACGCGACCAGTTCCAGGCCGAGCTGGCGCAGGCGCGCAGCGAGTCGGACAGCGCCATGCTGGCCCTGTCGCCGCCGCTGGGACGCCAGTTCGACACGCTGTTTCCGGAGGCGCAGCTGGTATGCGATTTCGCCGCGTTTGAAAACCAGGATGCCGGTGTGCTGGTGCCGCAAGCGCTCGATGCCCGCAGCGACGTGCGCATCGCCCGCGCCACGCTGGACAACCTGCGCGACGGCGCGGCGCTGGTGCGCGCCAACCGCGCCGTCGACCCGACCGTGACGCTGGGCCTGGCCGCCGCGCGCGGCTACCATGACGGCATCGACGCCAGCGGCAATCCCGTCGAAGGCGCGCCCCGCTCCCGTGCGCTGTCCATCTCGCTGGCCATCCCCATTCCCCTGTCGCGGCGTGACAAGGGCGACATCGTACAGGCGGAAGCGGGCGTGACACAGGCGATGCTGGCCCTGCGCCAGGCGGAACTGACAGCGGAAACGCAAGTGCGCACGGCGCAGCGGCAACTGCGGGCGGCGCAGGACAGGCTGGCGCACTACCGTGACGGCGTGCTGGTCGATGCGCAAAAGGTGGTCGATGGCATGCGCCTGTCCTACTTCAGCGGCAATGCCTCGCTGCTGGAATGGCTGGCGGCGCAGCGCTCGGCCGATGAGGCGTACCAGGGCTATGTGCAGGCGCGCGCCGATGCGGCCATCGCCAGCACGCAG
This sequence comes from Janthinobacterium sp. BJB446, assembly GCF_002735655.1. Lineage (NCBI taxonomy): Bacteria > Pseudomonadati > Pseudomonadota > Betaproteobacteria > Burkholderiales > Oxalobacteraceae > Janthinobacterium > Janthinobacterium sp. BJB446. The sequence continues at coordinate 183,298 of NZ_PDZK01000002.1, forward strand.
CTGCAACTGGCGATCGGCCAGCGGCCGCGCTTGTAGCGGGGAAGGAGAGAACGAGGAGATACCGGCGCGGCCAAGCCGCACCGGTCGTCAGGAACGGAGAATTACTGGGGCTGGGCGGGAGCGTCGCCTTCGGCGGCCGGATCGGCGTCGACGTCGGCGTCGTCCGCTTCCGGCTCATCGCCCTCGCCGCCGTCGGCCGGCTTCGGATTGTTTTTCGCTTCCAGCTTGCGCCTGGCTTTTTCCTCGGCTTTCTTCTTCTTTTCCAGCTCTTTTTGCCGTTTTTCGTATTGGAAATTTGTCTTGGCCATTTACTACCTCTTTAGTTTTTAGATGTTACAGATAAGCATATAAGCCACATTATGACGTAGTTGGACCAAACACCAAATGTTTAGCCTCGCGGATGATGCTGCGCATGCAGCAGTTTCAGCCGTTCGCGGGCCACATGCGTGTAAATCTGCGTGGTGGAAATATCGGAGTGTCCCAGTAACAATTGCACAACACGCAAGTCCGCGCCATGGTTCAGCAAATGGGTGGCGAACGCGTGGCGCAGGGTGTGCGGCGACAGCGGCGCCGTGATGCCGGCGCTCAGCGCGTGTTTCTTGATGATGACCCAGAACATTTGCCGCGTCATGGCGCCGCCGCGCCGCGTAACGAACAGCGCATCATCCATTTGCCCGTCGAGGATGACCCCGCGCGCTTCCTTCAGGTAGCGTTCGATCCACAGCCGCGCCTGTTCACCGAACGGCACCAGCCGCGTCTTGCTGCCCTTGCCCGTGATGCGCAGCACGCCATCGTTCAGGCTCAGCTCCACGGATTTCAAGTCCACCAGTTCCGACACGCGCAAGCCGCTCGCATACATGAGTTCCAGCATCGTGCGCTCGCGCAAGCCCAGCGGCGTGCTGACGTCGGGCGCCGCCAATAGCGCTTCCACCTGCGCTTCGCTCAAGGTATGCACGAAGCGCGCGGGCTGCTTGGCCGACACCATCTTCAGGCACGGGTCGGCCGCGATATGCTTGTGCCGCAGGGCCAGCTGGTAAAAACGCTTGAGCACGGACAGGCGCCGGTTCGACGACGTGGCCTTGCTCTCGTCGTGGCGGGCGGCGAAGTACGCCTCGATATCGGCCGTGGACACGTCGTACAAGCCCTCGCGCCCGGGCCGCGCCACTTCCAGCCAGCGCGAAAACAGCCGCATGTCGCGCCGGTAGGCGTCCAGCGAGTTTTTCGACAGGCCGTCTTCCAGCCACAGGCTGTCGCAAAATTCATCGATCAGGGTAGTGTTGTCGGGCGCCAGCAGGCTGTTCATCATCGTGTTGACCACCCCATGCCCGCCACGCCTTCATGCGCCAGCAGCCAGCGCTTCACACCCAAGTGGAAGCCCGTCGCATCGTCATGGTGGGCAAAGCCGCCCAGGCCGCCAGCGGCCGTGACCCGGTGACAGGGTATGACCACGGGAAACCAGTTGGCGCCGCAGGCCTGGCCCACGGCGCGCGGCGCCGAGCCGATCAGGCGTGCCACGTCGCCATAGGTGCGCACCTGGCCGCGCGGGATGCCGGCGATCGCCGCCCATACCCGTTGCTGGTAGGCGCTGCCCGAGCCTGCCAGCGGCAAGTCGAAGACCTGATCGGGATCGATAAAATAGCGCGCCAGTTGCTGGCACGCCCGCTCGGAGACGGCATCCTGCGCGTCTTTTTCCGCAAAGTGCGGCGGCAGATACACCAGCTCGCATACCTGGCCATCCTGCGTGCGCACGCCCATGGCGCCGAACGGCGCGGCCACGATGGCGCTGAACAGTTCACTGCCCTGTTGTTTTTTCATCTGCTGATCATTATTCAAGTGTGGCATATATGCAACCTGCCGGCGCCGGAAACAGCGCCACGGGAATTATGCACCGACTTTGGGCGTGCCGGCGGACGTTTCCCGGGGACGAAAAAAAAGCGCACCAGTCGGTGCGCTTCAAATATTGCTTCACGTTCCCGGTCGTTTGGGTCCGCCGGTGCCGGCTTGTGGCCGCAGACAGCTATGACTCAACAACTTCTGTGAAACGTGTGTCTCCTCAATATATCCCCGGTATCAATACCGTTTTTATAGACCACTCCCCCACTAACCTTGTTGCCAATTCTGTATTTCAGCCTTGCTACCTGGGCGTATATGCATATACGTGTTTCCCCTTAAGGCTGCCCATCATAGCGCATTTATTCGGCCGGATCGACTTTTTTTGCACCATGACGGGGACAACTGTTTTAGTTGTAAATTAAATTTGGCAGCCACAGCGAGATTTGTGGTACGTAGGTAATCAGCACCAGGAAGCCCAGCATCGTCAGCAGCCACGGCATCACGGCCACGGTCAGCTCCGAAATGCCCATCTTGGTAATGCCGGACGCCACGTACAGGTTCAGGCCCACGGGTGGATGGCACATGCCCACTTCCATATTGACCACGATCAAGATGCCGAAGTGCACAGGATCGATGCCCAGCTTCATGGCGACTGGGAACAAAATCGGCGCCATGATCAGCACGATGGACGACGGTTCCATGACATTACCAGCCAACAACAACAGCACGTTGACCACCAACAGGAAGCTGATCACGCCCAGGCCCTTGCCCGTGATCCATTCGGCCATCGCTTGCGGGATGTTTTCACTGGTCATCAGGAACGAGAACAGCACGGCATTGGTGATGATGTACAACAGCATCGCCGACATGGCGGCCGAGTCGAGCAAGACCTTGCCCACTTGCTTGATCTTCAAGTCCTTGTAGACGAAGACGGCGATGATGAAGGCATACACGGCTGCCATGGCGGCCGCTTCCGTCGGCGTGAAGGCGCCCGAGTAGATGCCGCCCATGACGATGACGATCAAGAGCAGGCCCCAGGCGCTCTTCTTGAACGTGACGAAGCGCTCGCCCCAGCTGGCCTTTTTCATGCGTGGATAATTGTGCTTGCGCGCCAAGAACCACGTGGTCAGGCCCAGCAGCATGGCCAGCATCATGCCGGGAATCACGCCTGCCATGAACAGCTTGCCCACCGAGGTATTCGTGCTGACGGAATACATCACCATCACGATCGATGGCGGAATCAGGATGCCCAGCGCGCCCGAGGTGGTGATGACGCCAGCGCCGAAACCGCGCGGGTAGCCCTGCTTGACCATGGCCGGCAGGATGATGGAGCCGATCGCCACCACGGTGGCGGGGCTGGAGCCGGAGACGGCCGCAAACAGCGCGCACGCCATCACGCCGGCCAGCGCCAGGCCGCCATGCCAGTGGCCCACCATGGAACTGGCGAAGTTGATCATGCGCCGCGCCACGCCGCCATGCGTGAGGAAGTTGCCCGCCAAAATGAAGAACGGGATGGCCATGATCTCGAACTTCTCGATGCCCGTGAAAATCTTCAGGGCCACCGATTCGATGGGTACGCTCGTCATGGTAAACAGGAACGTGAGTACCGTCAGGCCCAGCGAAATGGAAATCGGCATGCCGGTCAGCATCAGCGCCAGCAGCAACACAAAAATGATCAGCGCGTTCATGCCTTGGCTCCTTTTTCTTCAGCCGTCAGTTCGTCTTCCAGGCCCTCGACGTGCGAATGGTCGTGTTTCGGCAAGGCGCCCGTCTTGATGAAATGCACCATCACTTGCAGGAAGCGGAAGCACATCAGGTAGGAACCGAGCGGCACGGCCAGGTAGACCAGCCACATCGGCACTTCCATGTCGGCCGAGGTCTGGTCCGTGTGGCCGATCGACCACACGAAGCTGGCGCCCAGGGTCCCCACGACACCCGTAAACAGGGCGCCGGCACCCAGGCCGAAGACGATGAAACGGTCGCGCCAGCGCGGGTTCATGCGGTTGATCAAGACATCGACGCCCACGTGGATGCCCGTGCGTACGCCATACGCGGCACCGAACTTGGCCATCCAGACGAACATGTAGATGCACAGTTCCTGGGCCCAGCTGGTATTGATTTGAATCAGGAAGTCTTGCACGACCGGTATCGGCAAGCCTGCCAGGTAGCGGTGCACGACCGCGACGAAGATGATGAAGGTGGCTGCGCCCATCAGGGTCGCGATCAGCCACTCTTCCAGGTGATCCAGAAATTTCATGGTGGACTTTCAAAGAATGCGGGTACGCTGACACCCGCGCAGGACGCGCAGGTGCCGTTGCTGCAGAAAGACAGGGATGCGCCTGAAAGCCGCACCGGGTGGCGCGGCCAGCGCTATTACTTCGCGCTTTCCTTGTTGATGGCCGAGATCAGGTCCTTGCCGATGCGCGCTTCCATGGTCTTTTGCACGGGCGCCAGCGCCTTGCGCCACTCGGCCTGTTCCTGCACCGTCAAGGTATAGATCTGCGTCTTGCCCGCTTTCTTGATGGCGTCGAGGGCCTGGTCGTTGTCGCGCTGGGCGATGGCTTTTTCGAACGTGGTCGCTTCGCGCATGGCTTTTTCCAGCTGGGCGCGGATATCGGGCGGCAAGCCATCCCAGAATTTCTTGTTGACGATGACGGCATAACCCAGGTAGCCGTGGTTCGACACGGTCACGTGCTTTTGCACTTCATGCATCTTTTGCGTGTACATATTCGACGGCGGATTTTCCGTGCCGTCGACCACGCCCGTCTGCAGCGCCTGATACACTTCCGAGAAGGCCAGCACCTGCGGATTGGCGCCCAGCGCGCGCATCTGCGCGTCGAGCACCTTGGACGACTGGATGCGCATTTTCAGGCCCTTGAAGTCGGCCGGGCTGTGCAGCGGCTTGTTGGCCGACATCACCTTGAAGCCATTGTCCCAGTAGGCCAGGCCCGTGATACCCTTGGGTTCCAGTTTTTTCAGCAGGCTCTTGCCGATTTCGCCTTCGGTAACGTTGTACAGCGCCGTCTTGGTGGGGAAAATGTAGGGCAGGTCGAACGCTTCGAACTCCTTCACACCCAGCGGGCCGAACTTGGCCAGCGAGGGCGCCAGCATCTGTACGGCGCCCAGCTGCAGGGCTTCGAGTTCTTCCTTGTCCTTGTACAACTGGCTGTTCGGGTACAGTTCGACCTTGACCTTGCCATTCGTGGCTTTCTCGGCCAGCTGCTTGAAACGCTCGGCGGCCTGGCCTTTCGGCGTGTCCGTCGCCACGACGTGGCTGAACTTGATGACGATGGGGGCTTGCGCGTAAGCGTGCGCGCCGGCGGTGGCGCCGATGGCCGCGCACAGCGCGACGAACATGGTTTTCATCTGCATTTTTGTCTCCTGGATGGTTTTTAGAAAAACTTTATTATTTGTCTACTTGGATATTGTGCCAAAGAAACTGCTTCGGCTATTGTGGTTAACCACAATAGCCGGCTCCCGATAAGCCGCTACCCTGCCAGCCATGCCGACTCCCCCCACCCTTGCACGCCGCTTCAAGCTATCGAGCCCGATGCGCTGGCTGCTGCCCGTCATATTGCTGCTGCTGTTCCTGTCCATCCTGTTCTGGCTGCCCTGGCAGGCGCGCCAGATGGAAAGCAACGAGCGCCAGGAGCAATTGATCGCCGACACCCTGTGGGTGGAGCAGACCATCCGCTTCCAGCTGGCGCGCAACGAGGAAAGCCTGTTCAACCTGGGTGTCGATATCGCCAGCGCCTCTCTGGGCGCGGAAAAAGTGCACGAACGGCTGCAGCAGATGCTGCGCAATGGCCGCGAACTGCAACGCGTGCTGTGGCTCGACACCAGCGGCAAGGTGCTGGCCACCAGCGACAACAGCCTGCCGCATGCCTTGTCGTTTTCACCGGCCTCGCTGACGGCGGCCGACAATGCGCGCCGACTGCACCGGGGCCAGTACGCCCAGCCTTCGCAGCAGAGCGGCTTTCCCGACGCGCCGCCGGGCGCCATGCTGATGGATTACCACCAGCCCCTGTTCGATGGCCAGCGCTATGTCGGCAGCCTGGTGGCCACCTACCAGATCAGCAGCCTGCTCGATGAAATGGTGCCGTGGTGGTTTGCGCAGGATAACCAGATTTCGCTGATCGACCGCGACGACAAGGTGCTGGCGCGGCGCGCCGCCGCCGGTCCCGGCCACGGCGTGTACACGCACAAGCGCGCGCTCGACGTGCCCGGCGCCACCATCACCTTGTTTACCGACAGCGTGAAAAGCCAGCCCAAGCTGCTGCCCAATCTGCTGGTCGGCTCCGTCATCGCCCTGTCGCTGGGTTTATTATGGAGCCTGCTGGCCCTGTGGCGGCATATTTCGCGCCGCCTGGTGGCCGAGGGCGCGCTGCGCCAGCAGATGCTGTTTCGCACGGCGATGGAAAACTCGCTGGTGACGGGCATGCGCGCGCGCGACCTCGAAGGAAGAGTCACATATGTGAATCCCGCGTTTTGCCAGATCGTCGGCTATCCGCCCGAGGAAATCCTGGGCCGTTTGCCGCCCATGCCCTACTGGGTGCCCGAGGCGCTGGAGGAATACCAGCAGCGCTTCGTCAAGGCCCTGGCCGGCAATCCCACGCCGCAGTTCGAAACCTATTTCCAGCGCCCCGACGGCACGCGCGTGGCGGTGCTGATCTTCGAAGCGCCGCTGGTGGACAAGAACGGCCAGCAGACGGGCTGGATGGGTTCCGTGCTCGATATCTCGGACCGCAAGCGGGTCGAGGAACTGAATCGCCAGCAGCAGGAAAAACTGCAAACGAGTTCGCGCCTGGCCACCATGGGCGAGCTGGCGTCGATGCTGGCGCATGAATTGAATCAGCCGCTGGCGGCCATTTCCAGCTACACCACGGGGGCGCTGAACCTGATCCGCCGCGCCATCGAGCATGACGCCCCCGTCGATCCGGGCACCTTGAAACCGGCGCTGGAGCAAGCCAGCGCGCAGGCGCAGCGGGCCGGCCAGATCATCCGCAGCGTGCACGATTTCGTGCGCAAGAGCGAGCCGCAACGCCAGGATATCTCCATCCGCACCCTGATCGACGGCATCCGCGCGCTGATCGACCTGCAGGCCCGCAAATACTATGTCACCATCCAGGAAGAGCTGCCGCCGGACCTGCCGCTGCTGCGCGCCGACCCCGTGATGATCGAGCAAGTGCTGCTGAACCTGACGCGCAACGCCATCGAAGCGATGCAGGATGCGGCGCCGGGACGGCGTATCATGCGCCTGCGGGCCAGCCACGACGCGCAGCAGGGCATGGTGACGGTGGACGTGATCGACCATGGCCACGGCATTCCCCAGGACGTGGCCGAGCGGCTATTTTCGCCGTTTTTCTCGACCAAGTCCGAAGGCATGGGCATGGGCTTGAACATCTGCCGCACCGCCATCGAATTTCATGGCGGCGCGCTGACCTTCGGCGCCAACCCCGCTGGCGGTACCATCTTTACATTCAGCGTGCCGGCCGCGCCGCGCGCGCCGCACTCGCATTAACTAATAACGCATAACGACAAGCCGGAGACCACATGCTACACATCATTGACGACGAAGAGGTCGTACGCGACTCCCTGTCCTGGCTGGCCGCCTCGCGCAGCATCGAGGCGCGCAACTATGCCAGCGCGCAGCAATTCCTCGATAGCCTGGACGGCAGCTTCGACGCCGCCGGCGACTGCGTGCTGCTCGACGTGCGCATGCCCGACATGAACGGCATCGCCCTGTTCGACCAGCTGGTCAAGCGCGACCTGACGGCGCGCCTGCCCGTGATTTTCCTCACCGGCCACGGCGACGTGCCGATGGCCGTGGACAGCCTGAAACGGGGCGCCTTCGATTTCTTTGAAAAGCCGTTCAACGACAACGACCTGATGGACCGCGTGCAACAGGGACTGGCCAACTCGCGCCAGGCGGGCGAACTGGCCGCCGTGCATGCGCGCCTGGCCACCCTGTCGACGCGCGAACGCGAAGTGCTGGACCTGATTTTGGCGGGCAAGATGAACAAGGTGGTAGCCGACAAGCTGGGCATCAGCATGCGGACCGTGGAAGTCCACCGCGCGCATATCTTCGACAAGATGCAGGTCAAGACGGCGGTGGAGCTGGCGGGGTTGTTGAAGTAATGCAGCAATGTTGGATTACGCGGCGCTGGCGCGCCGCTAATCCAACCTACATTGCAATGTAGGTCGGGTAGGTCGGGTTAGCGCGCAGCGCGTAACCCGACACCACCGCCATCACGCATCATGGTGCTCGTGATGCTCCGCCGCCCCATGCTTCCAGTAACTGGCCACATGCAGGTGCTGCTTCGGCACGCCGGCATCGATGAAATGCCCGCGCAAGCCCTGCACCTGCGCATGCTCGCACGCCACCCACACATAGCCGTCGCCATCCTGCGGCAAGGCGACCTTCGCCAATTCTTCCAGCAGCAGCGGCCCCTTGCGGCCATTGCGCGCGACCCAGCGCACGTCCAGCTGCGCGGCGCACTCCAACGCGATCTGTTCGCCGTCTTCGACGATCTCGATCACGGCAATCGCCCGCGCCGTGGCCGGCAACTGCTCCAGGCGGCGGGCGATGGCCGGCAAGGCCGTCTGGTCGCCTACCAGCACATACCAGTCGAAATCGAGCGGCACCAGCATGGAGCCGCGCGGTCCGCCCACGCCCAGGGTCTGGCCGGGCGCCGCTTGCGCCGCCCAGCTGGCCGCGGGGCCGTCGCCATGCAGCACGAAGTCGATTTCCAGCTCCCGCCGCGCGGCGTCATAGCGGCGCGGCGTGTAATTGCGGGCGATGGGACGCGCGCCTTCCGCGTACTGGATGGGATTCGGGCCATTGCCCAGCACGGGAAACACGGGCGCTGTCTCGCCCGGGGCGGGGAAGAACAGCTTGACGTGATCGTCGTGCGCCGGCGAGACAAAGCCATCCAGGTCGTCGCCCGCCAAGGTGATGCGGCGCATGTGCGGCGTCAGCTGCTCCGTGCGCACGACGGTGAGCACGCGCAGTTTCAAGTCATGCCGCACGCGCTCGATGGCATGCGGACGTGGTGCTGCAGGTGATGCAGTAGTCATTGCTTATCCTTGTAAAGTAGGCTCAGTGGCCGTCGACGATGGCATTCGCCGCCTGCTCCAGCACGGCGGAGACGCGCTCGGCTTCGGCGTCGTTCCAGCTGGTCTTGTTCAGCAACAGCGCATGCTTGAGGGTGTGCATGGCCTGGCGCACGCGCTCGGGCAAGGCGTTGCGCGCCTGGACGCGGGCAAACATGTCGAGGCGGGCCAGGATGCCATCCACCTGGGCGCGGTTCTCGTCGAGATACGCGCGCCCCAGGTCCGTGATCGTGTAGAGCTTCTTGCCGCTGGCGCTCTCGCTTGAGGTGACGTGATCCTGCTCTTCCAGCAGGGTCAGGGTCGGGTACACGGCGCCCGGGCTGGGGGCGTAGGCGCCGCCGCAACGCTCTTCGATGGCCTTGATGATTTCGTAACCGTGGCGCGGGCTGATCTCGATCAGCGCCAGCACGATCAGCGGCAGGTCGCCGCGGCCGAAGACGCGCTCGGCCCGTTCGCCGCGCCCTCGTCCACCTGGGCCACCGGGGCCGCCATGGCCCATGCCGTCGCCGCGCTCGTCGAAGCCGCGCGGGCCGCGGCCATGCATGGCGTATTCGCTGCGGTGCTCGTGGCGGTGTTCGCCATGGTGATGCTGCTGGCCGCAATGGCCGTGATGGCCGTGATGGCCGTGATGGCCGTGATGATGGTGATGGCCGTGATGGCCGTGTTCTGCGTGGTGTGAGTTTCTCATGTTTTCTCTTTAAAGATATATCGTTAGTAGGTATCGTCATTTTATAACGATATATCGATAAGTCAAGGAGAAATTTGTTATGCTCGTCTTTCCGCAATCGACACGCCCTTGCCATGCCTGAAAAAACTGTCCCAGAAAAAATGTATGTGAAAAATGCCAAGGCCCTGGCCGTGCTCAATGACGGCGGCGAACATGGGGAATTGCTGGCGCAGTTGCCGCCAGAGCGGCTGGTGCGGGACGGTGAAAATGCCGACTGGCTATTGCTGTTCGCGCGCAGCCGCGCGGAACTGGAGCAGTACCTGCCGGCGTCGCAGGCGCGCCTGGCGCCCGGCGGCGCGGTCTGGGTGGCGTACCGCAAGGGCGGAATCAAAGCGGGCAGCGACATCCAGCGCGACGATATCCGCGACTTTGCGCAAACCATGGGCCTCGACAGCGTGGCGATGGTCGCCATCGATAGTCAGTGGTCGGCGCTGCGCCTGAAGCAGGTTTAAACGCAGGGATAAACGCAGAAATAAACGCAGGTCAGGCGATGCCGTGCAGCGCCAGCGCCCATTCGACGTGTTCGCGCACGATGGCCGACGGATGCTCGCGGCGCGACAGCAGGGCCGCGACGATGTCGGCCTGGCCCCGGGCCTTGGCCGCCGCGTTGCCCATGCCGACGGCCAGGTTGCGCAGCCAGCGTTCGTGGCCGATGCGGCGGATCGCGCTGCCTTCCATGCGGCGGTTGAATTCCTCTTCCGTCCAGGCGAACAGTTCCACCATGCCGGCGCTGCCCAGGCTGTGGCGCTCGTCGAAGTCCGGCACGACGGCGCGCTGAGCGAACTTGTTCCACGGGCAGACGGTCTGGCAATCGTCGCAGCCATACACCTTGTTGCCGATCAAGGGACGCATCTCAACGGGAATGGCTCCCTTCAATTCGATCGTCAGGTAGGAGATGCAGCGGCGCGCGTCAAGCTTGTACGGCCCCAGGATGGCTTGCGTCGGACACACCGTGATGCACGCCGAGCACTGGCCGCAGCGCGGTGTCTCCGGCGGGTCGACGGGCAGCGGCACGTCGATGAGTATCTCGCCGAGAAAAAAGAAGGAACCGCCCTGGCGGTTGATCAGCAAGGTATGCTTGCCGCGCCAGCCCAGCCCGCCCTTTTGCGCCAGCTCGACTTCCATCACGGGCGCCGAATCGCTGAAGACGCGGTAGCCGAAGTCGCCGATCTCGCCCTTGATCCGCTCGGCCAGCTGCTGCAGGCGCGAACGCATGACCTTGTGATAGTCGCGGCCGCGCGCATACACGGAGATCACGGCCGCCGCGGGATCGGCATCGCGCGCCGCCTCGTGCTCACGCCAGTCGGGCCCCAGCGCCGGCGGCAGATAATTCATGCGCGCGCTGATGGCGCGCACCGTGCCCGGCACCAGTTCGGCCGGGCGCGCGCGCTTCATGCCGTGGCTGGCCATGTAATCCATTTCGCCGTGATACCCTGCATCGAGCCAGGCTTGCAAGGGCGCTTCCATGTGCGACAGGTCCACGTCGGCGATACGCACCTCGGCAAAACCCAGCTCGCGCCCCCATTCTTTAATGGTGCGCGCCAAGGCGGCGAGATCGGTGACGGTGGCGGACATAGGGGACTTTACGGAAAACGGCAGGCGCGCGGGCGGTTACAATGACAGCAGCCTCCATTTTATGCGATACCGAAGATAATGACCGAACACTTCAAAGCCCACCTCCACGACGAAGCCGGCACCGCCGCGCTGGGCGCCGCGCTGGCGCGCGCACTGGCGCCGGGCCTGGCGATCTACCTGCACGGCGACCTTGGCGCCGGCAAGACGGCCCTCACCCGCGCCCTGCTGCACGCGGCCGGCCATGCGGGCCACGTGAAAAGCCCCACCTATACCTTGTCCGAACCGTACACGGTGCAGCTCGATGGCCAGAGCGTCAACGTCATCCATTTCGACCTGTACCGCATGGGCAGCGCCGAGGAATTCCTCGACGCGGGTTTTCGCGAAGACTTCGACGGCCGCAATATCTGCATCGTCGAATGGCCGGAGAAAGCCGAGCCGGTGCTGCCGCCGGCCGACCTGAATATTTATTTGAACGTTGCGGGTACAGGACGTGATGTAGAATTGCAAGCGTCTTCTGAATTGGGTCTGTCATGCCTTCACCGTCTCAAATTCGCCCCGAACCTTTGATCTCCTCGCCCATCACCCGGCGCACGGTACTCAAGGCCGGCGGCACCCTGCTGCTGTCCGTGTTCGCGCCCATGTCGGCGATGGCGGCGCAAATTCTCGCCGTGCGCGTCTGGCCGGCCGAGGATTACACCCGCGTCACGCTGGAAAACGACAGCATCCTCAAGGCGACCCACTTCATCGTCAAGGACCCGGAGCGCCTGGTGGTCGACATCGAAGGCCTGGAACTCAATCCAACGCTCAAGGGCCTGGTGGCGAAGATCCAGTCGAACGACCCCTACATCAAGCAGGTGCGCGTGGGCCAGAACCGGCCCAACGTCGTGCGCCTGGTGTTCGACCTGAAGGAAGAGGTCACGCCGCAGCTGTTTACGCTGCCGCCGGCCGGCTCCTACAACCACCGTTTGATCTTCGACCTGTATCCCGTGCGCGAGCCGGACCTGATCGCGCAAATGATCGAAAAGGGCGACTGGTCGAGCGACCCTGCCAAGCCGCCGATGGCCGGCACGCATACGCCGCCGCCCGCGCTGCCCCTGCCCGAGAGCGGCAAGCCGCCCGTGGCCGCCGTCGTGCCACCGGTAGCGCCCATCGTGCCGCCCGTGCCCGATATCCGCCCGGAACAGCGTCCCGAAGCGCGGCCCCTGCCGGGCCAGAAAGTGGTGCGCATGATTACCATCGCGCTCGATCCCGGCCACGGCGGCGAAGATCCTGGCGCCATGGGCAGCCGGGGCAGCCGCGAAAAAGACGTGGTGCTGGCCATCGCCAAGCGCCTCAAGACCAAGCTGGAACTGCAGCCGAACATGCGCGTCATGCTCACGCGCGACGCCGATTTCTTCGTCCCGCTGGGCATGCGCGTGGAAAAGGCGCGCAAGGTACAGGCCGACCTGTTCGTCTCGATCCACGCCGACGCCTTCATCCAGCCGACGGCGCGCGGCTCGTCCGTCTTCGTGCTGTCCGAAAAAGGCGCCACCTCGACGGCCGCGCGCTGGCTGGCCAACAAGGAAAACCAGGCCGACCTGATCGGCGGCGTGAACGTAAAGAACCATGACAAGCAGCTGGCCAGCGTGCTGCTCGACCTGTCGACGACGGCGCAGATCAATGACAGCATGAAGCTGGGCAAGGCCGTGCTGCGCGAAATCGGCGGCATCAACCGTCTGCACAAGGGTTCCGTCGAGCAGGCCGGCTTCGCCGTGCTGAAAGCGCCGGATATTCCTTCCATCCTGATCGAGACGGCGTTCATCTCCAATCCGGAAGAAGAAGCCAAGCTGACCGACAACGGCTATCAGGACCAGATGGCCGACGCCATCGTCACGGGCATCAAGAATTATTTTGCCAAGAATCCGCCGCTGGCGAAAAGCCGCCTGACCTGACATGAAAGCCTAGCATGAGCAAGAGTATCTTTGGCGAACTGCCGGCCGTGACCATCCGCGCCGCCGACGGCGCGCAGGCGACCGTCACCCTGTACGGCGGCCACCTGGTCTCGTGGCGGACCAGCGACGGCCAGGAGCGCCTGTTCTGCAGCCGGGATTCCGCGCTCGATGGCAGCCGCGCCATCCGTGGCGGCGTGCCCGTGATCTTTCCCCAGTTCGGCGCGCGCGGCACGGGCATGCGCCACGGCTTTGCGCGCGTGGCGACCTGGCAGCTGGAATCGAGCGGCGACACCGATGGCGCTGCATGGGCGCAATTTGCCCTGACCCAGGCTGACTTGCCGGAAGCGATCGCCGCCACCTGGGCCTATGCCTTCACCTTGCGCCTGCGCGTGGCCGTCAAGGCGCAGACGCTGGAACTGCACCTGTCCGTGCATAACACGGGCGAGCAGGCGTTTCCATTCTCGGCGGCCCTGCACAGCTATTTTTCGATAGATCAATTGAGCGAGGCGCGCGTCGGCGGCTTGCAGCGCGTGCGCTATTCGGACGAAACGCCGCAAGATGCCTTGCAGGCGGAAGAGGTGCTGCAATTCGCGGACAAGCTGGACCGCATCTACTACCAGTTGCCGGGCGCCTTGAGCCTGCAGTCCGGCGGCCATACGCTGCGCCTGGAACAGCAGGGCTTTACGGACGCCGTCGTGTGGAACCCGGGCGCGCAAGACGCGGCCGCCCTGCCCGACCTGGCTGACGATGAATACCAGCGCTTCATCTGCATCGAGCCAGCCCTGATCCAGCCAGACCTGCTGGCCGCCGGCGCCGAATGGACGGGCCGCCAGCATCTCGCATTTACATAAGAGCGACTGAAAAAGTCCAGGGCTAGGCGCCTTGCCGAAGGCAGTACGCATGTACGACGAGGCAAGGCAACAACGCCATGGGCTTTTCTCAGGCGCTGTTAATTCGACTCCTTGATGATGCGGCCATTCGAAGGCTGAATCGGGCGCGCATTCAAGGGATACAAGCGGCTGAACAGCGCCATCTGCGCCGGCGAAGCCTGCACCGGCTGCTTCATCACCAGCCACAACACGCCTTCGCTGCAAGGCGGCTCCGTCATCGATCCCATGTAGGTATAGTAATCGCGCCGCGTGGGCAGCATCTCGGCCGGGTCGAGCAGGATGGTCGGCTGCATGGTCTCGAATTTTTCCAGCGGCAAGTTGTTCCACACGGTCTGGATGGTCGCCTGCGGCGCGCCCCGCTCCAGCAGCAGCGCCAGCACGGCTTGCCGGCCTTCCGCATCGCGGTGCACCAGGTGCACCACCATCTCGAATGCCTTGCCATTGATGCGCTCTTCGGACGGGCGGTGGAAATGGAATTGCTGCAGCTCGAACATGCGGTTCTGCACCGTGATGTAATTACCGCCGCTCACGCCCACCTGCACCGTATGGCCATTGTCGACCACATTGAACGACGACGGATGGTAGTCAAAGCTGATCTGCTCGAGTTCCACCTTCATGCCGTCGCGGATATCGATCGGCGACTGCCGGCTGCCATTGCCGCACTTGGCCCAGTCGACATTGATCTTGCTCCAGTGGGCCGGGCCGCTGTCGCCCTCGTACGACCAGTGCGTGCCGCGCGGCACGGGCGGTGGTGGCGGCGGCGCGGCCTTCACCACGGCGGCGCGCTTGGCGCGGGCGGCGGCGCGGGCCGCCTGGGTCGCGCGCATTTCCGCCAGGCGCGCCGCGATGCGTTCGGACAGGTCGACTTCGGCCGCTTCTTCCTTTTCGCGCGCCGTGGGTGCGACGACGACAGGCGCCTTGGCCTCCTTGCCCTTCACCGATTCGGTCAGGGTTTTCATGGCGGCCGCGCGCGCCGACGCCGACATGGGCGCGGATGCGGCGGCGCTCGCCGGGGCGGGGGCATCTTTGGCGCTTGCCATGGCCGTCATCGCGGCAAGGCTGCAAGCTAACAGGGCGCTCAAATGTCGCATGGAAATCCAGAAAGTGAGAATACCCTCTGGTTTACGGCTGGAAAGCAACAAAACTTGAATCAGCGCGGGAGTAAAACAAAAACAAGGCAGAGAAAAACGGGATCCGGGGCCGGCTGCGGGCTGTGCCGCAGCGCGCTTGCCCCGGATCCATGCGGCCTTACGCTTACGCCGACTTGCCGACCATGCGCTTGTAGAGTTTCCACAAGCCGCCCAGTACCACCGGCACGACGGCGGCGCCGACACCGATCAGCACGATCAAGGTCAGGTGGTCGCGGATCCACGGGATATTGCCGAAGAAGTAACCCGCCGTCACCAGACCGACTACCCACAACAGGGCGCCCGTCACGTTGTACATCTGGAAGCGCGCATGCGTCATGTCGGAAATGCCAGCGACGAACGGCGCAAAGGTACGCACCACCGGCACGAAACGGGCCAGGATGATGGTCTTGCCGCCGTGCTTTTCAAAGAATTCGTGCGTGCGGCGCATGGCATCCTTGTTGATCCAGCGGTAATCGTGGGTAAACACCCTTTGCCCGATGGCCTCGCCTATCCAGTAATTGAGCGTGTTGCCCGTGATGGCGGCCGTGACAAGCAGGAAAATCAGCAAGCCCAGGTGCATCTGCCCCGTCGCGCAGAACGCGCCGGCGATAAACAGCAAGGTATCCCCAGGGAAGAAAAACAGCACCACGAGGCCTGTCTCGCAAAAAATAATGGCGAACAGCACCGCATACACGAGGGTACCGTACTGCTCGATCAAGAGACCCAGCGTCTTGTCGACATGCACGATCATGTCGAGGAATTGCACAAAATCCATATATTTTTCCCTAAAGGTAGCGGCGGAATCATACACCACCCGGCCAGCGCAACGGCAGTCCCCGGCCCGATATTTCAGGATTAATTATGCTGTGCCCGTGCGCGTGTGGCATTTTAAGGAAAGGTTAAGGAATTACCGCCGCCAACTCGCTCAGGCCAGTTTTCCTGCTGGCATACCGTGTTCGGTCCGCGCAACGTTTTTTCAGCGAAATATTGCCATTCCGGTATACACTTTCTGACCGGCGCAACCCGCGCCGACCAGGAGAAAACATGTATCGACACCCACTGAGCGGCCTGACCATGGCCACCGTACTGGGCCTTGCGCATCTGACTGCCCACGCGGCGCCTGTGCAGATCAAGGCGCCCGCCGAACTGCCCGCCAAAGCGGGCTTGGCCGACGTGATCAAGGCTTCGAAACCGTCCGACTGGCGTCCGCTGGATCCGGACAACACCCTGTACCTGGACATTCCCGCCGGCCGCGTGGTGATCGAACTGGCGCCAGACTTCGCACCGAAGCACGTGGCCAACATCAAGGCCCTGGTGGCCGAACAGTATTACGACGGCCTGGCCATCACGCGCGCGCAGGACAACTGGGTGGCGCAGTGGGGCGATCCGAACGAGAAAAATCCCAAGCCGATCCAGCATGCGCAGCGCACCTTGCCCGGTGAATTCACCGTGCCCTTGAAAAACGTCAGGAGCTTCACGCGCCTGCCGGACGTCGATGGCTATGCGCCGCAAGTGGGGCATTCGAACGGCTTCCCGTCCGCGCGCGACCCGAAAACCGGCACGGCCTGGCTCACGCATTGCTACGCCACCGTGGGCGTGGGCCGCGACAGCGCCAGCGACAGTGGCGGCGGCACGGAACTGTACGCCGTCATCGGCCAGTCGCCGCGCCACCTGGACCGCGACATCACCGTCGTCGGCAGAGTCGTCTCCGGCATGCCATTGCTGTCGACCCTGCCGCGCGGCACGGGGCCCATGGGCTTTTATGACAGCCCCGAGAAAAACGTGCCGATCAAGTCCATCCGCCTGGCCGCCAGCGTGCCCTTGGCACAGCGCGCAAACCTGGAAGTGATGCGCACCGACAGCGCCGCCTACCAGGCCGTGCTGGACGCCCAGCGCCACCGCGGCGGCCCGTGGAGCAAGGTCACGGCCGGCCATATTGACCTGTGCAATGCGCCGATACCGGTACGGGAGGTGGCGAAGTAGCCGATGCCCGGCAATTCGCAACCCGTTATAATCAGGGCATGAACGCTCCCATCACGCCCCACCGCCCGATCCAGGCCTTGCCTGACCAGTTGATTTCGCAAATCGCCGCCGGCGAGGTAGTCGAGCGGCCGTCCGCCGTCGTCAAGGAACTGCTGGAAAACGCGCTCGACTCGGGCGCCACGCAGATCACGGTGCGGCTGGAAGAAGGGGGCGTGAAACGCATCGCGATTACCGATAACGGCCGCGGCATCGACAAGGACCAGCTGCCGCTGGCCCTGGCGCGCCATGCCACCTCGAAGATCGCGTCCCTGCACGACCTGGAAAACGTGGGCACGCTGGGCTTTCGCGGCGAGGCGCTGGCCTCGATCGCCTCGGTGGCTGCCGTTACCGTGACGTCGCGCACGGCGGACGCGGCCCACGCGTGGGAAATCGTCGGCTCGCACAATGGCAGCGTCTCGCCATCGTCCGGCGCGCACGGCACCACGGTCGACGTGCAAGACCTGTATTTCAACACGCCCGCGCGGCGCAAATTCCTCAAGTCCGAGCAGACGGAATACGGCCACTGCGCCGAAGTCGTGCGCCGCATCGCGCTGGCGCGGCCGGACGTATCGTTCTCGCTGTCGCACAATGGCCGCACCATCGACCAGTGGAATATCAGCGAACTGGCCAAGCGCAGCGCCCACATCCTGGGCAACGACTTCGCCGAAGCGCGCCTGGCGCTGGATGAATCGGCCGGCACCTTGCGCATTCACGGCTTTGCCGGCTTGCCGACGGCGTCCAAGGCGCGCGCCGACGGCCAGTTCTTTTATGTCAACGGGCGCTTCGTGCGCGACAAGCTGCTGGTGCACGCCGTGCGCATGGCCTACCAGGACGTGCTGCATGGCGACCGTTTTCCATCCTACGTGCTGGCGCTCGACCTCGACCCGGCCCTGGTCGACGTCAACGTGCACCCGTCGAAGATCGAAGTACGCTTCCGCGACAGCCGTTCCGTGCACCAGTTCGTCTTCCACGCGGTGCAGCGCGCGCTGGCGCAAACGTCGGCCACGGCGTTCGGCAGCGTGCCGGCGCCCCTGCCGGCTGCCTCCAGCCTCGGCGGTGATACCGCGGGCGCGGGTTTGGGTGGACCTGGCATCTGGCGCCGCGAGCAGACGCAGACCTCGTTCGGCGCACAATTCACGAATACCTTCGCGCCTGCCTCGCCCGGCGCGACCCGCCCCTTCTTTGCCGATGCGCCAGGCGTGGCGCAGGACACGTCCGCCTACGGCGCCCTGTTCGGCGGCGGCGCGTCCTCGCCGATCACGCAGGTGGAACCGTATATCGCCTCGCCCGAAGCGATGGCGCGCGAAGAATATCCGCTGGGCTTTGCCCTGGCCCAGCTGCATGGCATCTACATCCTGGCGCAGAACACCAAGGGCCTGGTGCTGGTCGACATGCACGCGGCGCACGAACGCATCCTGTACGAGCAGCTGAAAAACGCGCTGCAGGCGCAAGTCTCCGGCCAGGACATGCAGGTGCAATCGCTGCTGATACCCGTGACGTTCTACGCGGACGCCATCGAAGTGTCGACGGCGAATGAAAACCAGGACACATTGAAAGCGCTGGGCTTCGACATCGCCGCCCTGTCGCCCACCACCCTGGCCGTGCGTTCCGTGCCGACCCTGCTCAAAAACGCGGACGCGCAAACCCTGGCGCGCGACGTGCTGCGCGACGTGCGCGAATACGGCGGCTCGCGCGTGCTGATCGAGCGCCAGAACGAATTGCTGGGTACCCTGGCCTGCCATACGGCCGTGCGCGCCAACCGGATTTTATCGGTGCAGGAAATGAACGCCCTGCTGCGCCAGATGGAGAGCACGGAACGCGCCGACCAGTGCAACCATGGCCGGCCGACGTGGGTACAGGTCGAGATCAATGCGCTCGATAAACTGTTCCTGCGCGGCCAATAACTTTTCACCCCGAACGGCGACTACTGGGGTCGGACCCTGAGGGTCCGACCCCAGCCCTTGTCGTTGGGTTTGACATAGCAAGCACATCAAAAAGCACCATGACAATCACTGCTCACCTCCCCCTGGCCGTCGCCATCATGGGCCCCACGGCCAGCGGCAAGACGGCCAGTGCGCTGGCCATCGCGCAAGCCATTCCATCCGAGATCATCTCCGTCGATTCCGCCCTCGTCTACCGCGGCATGGATATCGGCACGGCCAAGCCGTCGAAGGAAGAACTGGCCCAGGTACCGCATCATTTGATCGACATCATCGACCCGCTCGACGCGTATTCCGTGGCGCAGTTCCGCAATGACACCCTGCGCCTGGTGGCGGAGATCACGGCGCGCGGCAGGCTGCCGCTGCTCGTCGGCGGCACCATGCTGTACTTCAAGGGCCTGGCCGATGGCCTCGACGACTTGCCCGGCGCCGATCCCGTCCTGCGCGCCCGGCTGGAAGAAGACGCGGCCGCCATCGGCTGGCCCGCCATGCATGCGCGCCTGGCGCTGCAAGACCCCGTCACGGCCGCGCGCCTGGCGCCGCAGGACGCGCAGCGCATCGGCCGCGCGCTGGAAATCATCGCCCTGTCCGGCCAACCCATGTCGGCCCTGCTGGCCCGGCGCGAAAAGACCGTGCTGCCGTTTCAATTGCAGTCGTTCGCGCTGGAACCGTCAGACCGCGCCGTGCTGCATGCGCGCATCGCCACGCGCTTCGACCTCATGCTGAAAGACGACGCCCTGCTCGATGAAGTGGAGCAGCTGCGCCGGCGCGGCGACCTGCACCCGGGCTTGCCCTCGATGCGCTGCGTGGGCTACCGCCAGGCCTGGGAGTATCTCGATGGCCGCATCGACCGCGCCGCCCTGCGCGAGACGGGCATCATCGCCACGCGCCAGCTGGCCAAGCGCCAGCTCACCTGGCTGCGCTCGATGCCGGAACGCATCGTCATCGATTGCCTGGGCGCTGATCCGGCCTCGTCCATGCTGGCGCAGATCCAGCCCTTGCTGACGCCGTTACAAAAATAATCATGCCTGTGCTGGCGCGTGAAAAATCCGCACATTTTTTTGCGCCGGCATTGACAAGGAAATGGGAAGACTGGATAATGCTCGGCTGTTGGGTGATATAGCTCAGTTGGTTAGAGCACAGCATTCATAATGCTGGGGTCGGTGGTTCAAGTCCACCTATCACCACCAAAGAACAAGGATCATGGTATCACCATGGTCGCAACCAGCATCCGGTCTGACCGGTCTGTTTGGTGATATAGCTCAGTTGGTTAGAGCACAGCATTCATAATGCTGGGGTCGGTGGTTCAAGTCCACCTATCACCACCAAGAATTTGCAGCATTGATAAACCCGCCCCTGCCCCGTGCAGCGGCGGGTTTTTTCATTTCCGCCATCATCGCGCATGCGGCCTCCACGCAACACCTGCCCTCTGCGCATGCATTGGGGATTGTGGCAAGCGGCCCCTGCGGCTTACAATGAGAATAATTCTCATTTATATTACTCATCACCCATGTCCGCCATCCAGCCCAGCCTGCAACAGCAAGTGCATTCGCTCTACAGCGAGCATCACGGCTGGCTGGTCGGCTGGCTGCGCAAAAAACTCAGCTGTCCACATGGCGCGGCCGACGTGGCGCAAGATACGTTCGTGCGCATCATCGCCTCGCGCGACGCCCTGTTCGGCATGCGCGAGCCGCGCGCCTATCTGTCCACCACGGCAAAGCGATTGCTGCTCGACCGCGCGCGCCGCCAGATACTCGAGCGCAGCTACCTGGCGGAACTGGCCCTGCTGGCCGACAGCCTGCCCGGCGCACCTTCGCCGGACGAGATCCTGATGGCCGTGCAGGCGCTCGAGCAGATCGCCACGGCACTGGATGGCTTGTCCGCCAAGGCGCGCGACGCTTTTTTGCTGCACTACCTGGAAGAACAGCCGCAGGCCGCCGTCGCCGCGCAGCTGAACGTCTCCACGCGCATGGTACAGAAATACCTGGTGCAAGCCTTGCTGGCCTGCCGCCACGCCTGCCCGGCCATGGCCACATGAACAGCACGCGCACCGACGCGGCGGCCGAGCAGGCCGCACGGTGGATCGTGCGTCTGAGCGCCGACGACCCGTCCGAGCGCGACACGGCGCGGGCCGGCTTCGCCGCATGGAAGGCGGCCGACCCGCTGCACGCGACAGTCGCCGCCGGCATGGAAAACCTGCTGCTTCAATTGAGCGCCGTGCGCGAGCCGGCCGGCGGCGACCATCGCCCCGCGCGCGCCGCCCTGGCCGCCATCGCCCCAAAGCGCCAGCGTCTGCGCCAGCTGGCCGCCGCCAGCGCCGTGGCCGTGCTGGCGCTGACCGGCGCGCTGGTCATCAGCGAGCGCCCCGCCTACCTGCTGGCCGACCTGCGCAGCCCCACGGGACAATGGCAGACGCACACCCTGGCCGATGGCAGCCGCCTGACCCTGGGCAGCCACAGCGCCGTCAACGTGCGCTTCAATGCGGGAGAGCGGCATGTGGAACTGGTACGCGGCGACATCCTCGTCGACGTGGCCAAGGATGCGCAGCGCCCTTTCATCGTCGACAGCAACCAGGCGGCGATCCGCGCGCTGGGCACGCGCTTCAGCGTCCGCAAGGAAGGCGGCAGCACCACCTTGAGCATGCTGGAGTCCAAAGTGCTGGCACAGGTGCCGCAACATCCGGCCGTCGTGGTGCAGGCGGGCCAGCGCGCGCGCATCACGGACGATGGCGTGGGACCTATCGTGGCCATCGATGCGGCCAGCGTGCAGGAAGCGTGGCGCGCGCACCAGCTGGTGGTCGACGACCAGCCGCTGACCGAAGTACTCGACGAGCTGGCGCGCCACCGCCCCGGCCAGCTGCATTACGACCGCGCGCAGATCGCCGGCATCCGCGTGGCCGCCGTGCTGCCGCTGGATGACACGGACAAGGCGCTGCAACTCCTGATCGACAATTTCCCGCAGCTGCGCATCCGCATGCTGACGCGCTATCTCGTGATGGTCGACGCCCCCGCCAGCGGGGCCGCAAAAAATAAATAGAGAATTTTTTGCGTTCGCGGTTCCACTGTGCGCATCTCGTGCGTCAAGGCAGCTGAGATCATTCAAAAAAGGCTGTCACATGTACGCTCAAGTCGTTGCCGTTTCCTCCCCGAACACCCTGCGCACGCGTCTGCGCCCGCTGGCCCTGGCCGCCATGCTGCTCGCTGGCGCCGGCCTGCACGCCCAGGCAGTCGCCCAGGCCATGCCGGCTGTCGCCAGCTACGCCATCCCCGCCGGCCCGCTGGCAGGCGCCCTGAACCGCTATGCGCAGCAGGCGGGCGTCTCCATCGTCATCGACGCCGCCAAGGTGCAAGGCTTGCAAAGCGCCGGACTGCAGGGCAGCTATGCCATCGATGACGGTTTCGCCGTGCTGCTGCGCGGCAGCGGCTACGCCATCGGCAAGACCCCGACCGGCTATGTGCTGGTGGCCGCGCCGGCAACCGCGCCCACAGCGGCCGCTACCTCCGCCTCGGCTGCCGAGCGCACCATGCCATCGATTACCATCGTCGGCCAGGCCGAGCAAGGCGCCACCACCGAAGGCAGCGGCTCCTACACGGCGCGCAAGATCACCATCGGCAAGGGCGAGCAGTCGATGAAGGACATCCCGCAATCGGTGAGCGTGCTGACGCGCCAGCGCCTGGATGACCAGGGCATCACGGACTTGCGCGAAGCCGTCAACAACGTCACGGGCGTGGTGGGCGTGCATGGCGTGGGGCCGGGCGTGGTGATCACGGCGCGCGGCTTCCAAATCGACCAATGGCAGTACGATGGCGTGCCGATCGACCGCAACACCTATGCGCTGGGCAACTGGGGCCAGGAAAACATGGTCATCTACGACCGCCTGGAAGTGCTGCGCGGCGCCTCGAGCATGCTGGTCGGCACGGGCAGCCCCGGTGGTTCAGTCAATCTGGTGCGCAAGCGTCCGCTGGCCACGCGCGCGATCACGCTGACGGGCCGCGCCGGTTCCTGGGACCATTATGGCGCCCAGATCGACATCAGCACCCCCCTGAATGCGGAAGGCACCCTGCGCGGACGCGCCATCGTCGATGAAGACGATAGCCACTCCTTCATCGACCAGGTGTGGAGCAAGAACCGCACCCTGTACGCGGCGCTCGACTACGACCTGGCGCCCGCCACCACCGTGGGCCTTGCCGCCAGCCATGTCAAGGCCCACGGCCGTCCCACTTTCATCGGCCTGCCCCGCTACAAGGACGGCAGCGCACTGCCACTGCCGCGCTCTACCTTCACGGGCGCCGACTGGAACCGCAGCCAGGTCGAGCAGAGCACCGTCTACCTGGATCTGGAACACCATTTCAATACGCAATGGAGCCTGAAAGCCTCGGCGCTGGGCACGAATGAAAGCACCACCTCCACGCACCAGCGCACGGCCTTTGAAATCAATCCCGATGGCAGCGGCGCGCGCTATGGCGACTTTTCCACCGATTTCGACAACCGCAAGCGCGGCATCGACGCCTTCGTGCGCGGCAAATTCAATGGCCTGGGCATCGCGCACGAAGTCGTCGTCGGCGCCAGCTATGCCAGCTTCACGTCGACCGACCGCTATGCGCGCGCGTGGGAAACAGGTGCGGACATCTTCAATATCAACCACCATCGCCCGTGGCAGGACTTCGACACCATCGCCGCGCGCCCAGCGGGCGTGACCAGCTACAGCACCTACGACATGCGCCAGAAAGGCCTGTACGCCACCTGGAACGGCCAGCTGACGAGCAATCTGAAGGTCCTGCTGGGCGGGCGCTTCAACTGGTACGACTTCCTGTATGCCACGCCGGACGGCTATCGCGACGCCACCAGCGCCACGGCAAAGTTCACGCCATCGGTGGGCCTGATCTATGCATTGACGCCGCAATGGTCGGCCTACGCCAGCTATGCGGACGTGTTCCAGCCGCAGACGAACCACGATGTGGCAGGCCGGACCCTCAAGCCGATCACGGGCAGCAGCTACGAGGGCGGCATCAAGGGTGAACTGCTGGACGGCAGGCTCAACACCTCGCTGGCCGTGTTCCGCTATGACCACAAGGACCGCGCCGTCACCGATTACGCCGCCGGTTTCGCCTGCGATGGCTGGTACTGCTCGCGCGCCTCGGGCAAGGTGCGCAGCCAGGGTCTGGAAGCGGAAATGTCGGGCGAAGTGGCGCGCGGCCTGCAACTGTCGGCCGGCTACGCCTATACGACGACGACCTACCTCGACGATCCGGACAACAAGGGCCAGGTCTTCTCCACGTGGACGCCCAAGCACATGCTGCGCCTTTGGTCGAACTACACCCTGCCTGGCGATTGGGACAAATTCAGCGTGGGCGCCGGCGCCAACCTGCAAAGCCATACGGTCGATACCGAACGCAGCTTCAAGGTTGCCGGTTTCTCGATCTGGAACGCGCGCCTGGGCTGGCAAGCCACGCCGCAAGTGGCCCTGTCGCTCAACGTGAACAACGTGTTCGACAAGCGCTACATCATCCCGTCCTACAACACCACCGGTTCGAACAACTACTATGGCGACCCGCGCAACGTGCAGTTCACCCTGAAGTACACGCCGAAGTGGTAAACGGATCGGGAGGCTGAGAGCCGGGATGACCGGCCAGAATGATGGCGCGGCGGAGGCGCCATAAAAAAACCCCGGAAGTTGGATGCCAACTTCCGGGGTTTGTTACATAAGGGGATTCAGCTGGCGCGGGTGTTTATTCCCAGGCTTCCTTGCCCGCGCGTGGCTTGCCCACCATCAGCAGCGCGCCCAGTGTCAGCACGGCCGCCAGCGACAGGTAGTAGCCCACGTATTGCAAGCCGTAGTTGGTGGCCAGCCAGGTGGCGATGTACGGCGCCAGCGAAGCACCCAGGATGCCGGCCAGGTTGAACGTCAGCGAGGCGCCCGTGTAGCGCACTTCAGGCGGGAACAGCTCGGACAGCATCGTACCCAGCGGCCCGTAGGTCATGCCCATCAGGCCCAGGCCGACGGCCATGAAGACGGTCACTTCCCAGGTCACGCCGGAACCGAACATGGGCGCGAGCACCAGGCCGAAGATGGCGATGGCGACGGAGACCCAGATCATGGTCGCACGGCGGCCGCGTCGGTCGGCCAGCACGGCCGAGAAGGGTATCGTCAGCGCAAAGAACAGCACGGCAAACAGCTGCACGATGAGGAATTCCTTGCGCGTGAAGCCCAGCTTGGTCGTACCCCAGCTCAGCGCGAACACCGTCATCAGGTAGAACAGCACGAAAGTGGCCAGGGCGATGATGGTGCCCAGGAACAACATGCGGCCATGCTGGCGGAACACGGTGGCGACCGGCAGTTTGACGACCTCGTTCTTCTCGATGACTTTCTGGAAGTCCGGCGTTTCCGTGATCTTCAGACGCACATACAGGCCGACGATGACCAGCAGCGCGCTGGCCAGGAACGGGATGCGCCAGCCATAACTGAAGAACTGTTCATCGGTCATGGTTTCGCTCAGCAGCAGGAAAATGCCGCCCGACAGGAAGAAGCCGATCGGCGCACCCAGCTGCGGGAACATGCCGTACCAGGCGCGCTTGCCCGGTGGCGCGTTTTCCGTGGCCAGCAGCACCGCGCCGCCCCACTCGCCACCCAGGCCGAGGCCCTGGCCGAAACGGCACAGCGCCAGCAGCAGCGGCGCCAGGGTGCCGATGGCGGCATACGTCGGCAGCAAGCCGATGATGACGGTGGAAATACCCATGGTCAGCAAGGCTGCCACAAGAGTAGCCTTGCGGCCGATGCGGTCGCCGAAGTGGCCGAACACGGCCGAACCGATGGGACGGGCGAAGAAGGCGATGGCGAACGTGGCCAGCGACTGCAGCACGGCGGCCGACGGGTCGCCGGCGGGGAAGAACAGTTTCGGGAACACCAGCACGGCGGCCGTGGCGTAGATATAAAAGTCAAAGAACTCGATGGTGGTGCCGATCAAACTGGCGAACAGCACCGTGCCGGGGGAATTTTTCTTGGGGGGGGTGCTCATTTACTGCGCTCCTTGGGGAGGGTGTCTAAAGGCCATTCTCTGGATGTTTTTTCAGGCAGCAGCACAGCACGTTGTCTCCGTGTCGTTCGCATATCATAGCCTTGCGCGCAGGCATTTGCTGCGCATTTGCTATTAAATTTGCAAACAAAAAACAACGGTTTTAGTTGCCGTAGCGAACTGCCGGCAACGCGCGCTATCGCGCTGTGAACAGTGCTGATTTAGAGAAACAACGGTCGTGCGCCATCCGGTTACCCGGGGCACGGCAGGAAAGGCGTCAGGGGATGGGCGACGTGTATCAGGCCCGGCGTATCGCCAGGCATTCCATACCAGACCCGCGCGTCGGCATCGCGGCATCGGTCATTTGTGGTGAATCCTTGCCTGCGGCCCCTCCGGGTGGAGCGGGCCGGCGATGATCGCGCCTGCATCACGAAGGATGCGGTTGATCTTGCTGTAAGCGGCTTATGATACGCGCAGTGGTGCAGTGCGGCAAGAAGTTGTGATGGAGCATGTGCGGTGGTGTCGGCTTACGCTGCGCTAAGCCGACCTACGCATCAATCAATGCAAAAGTCTGCTCAATTTCGCGGCTGTCGAGCGGGCGCACGAGGCGCGCCACTTCCCGGCCATCCTTGAGGAAAATCAAGGTCGGCCACAGTTTTACCCGGAACGAACGCCCCAGCGCGCGGCCGGGGCCGTCTTCCACGCGCAGATGCGGCACGCCGGGGTGCAGCGCAAAGGCGGCGGCCAGCGGCGCCTGGGTGGCGCGGCAGTGGCCACACCAGCCCGTGCCGAATTCCAGCAGGGCCGGCCCCGTCAAAGCGTCGATCTCGGCGCGCGCCGGTTGCGCTGCAGAATACGTATCGTGCATCATGCCGCTCTCCTTGAAAACTTAGACCACTTTCACGCGCAAGGTCTCCAGGCCATCGATGGCCCCCACCAGCTCGTCGCCGCGCTGCACGGCTGCCACGCCGGCCGGCGTGCCCGTGTAGATCAGGTCGCCCGGCTGCAAGGTAAAGTAGGTCGACAGGTCGGCAATGGTTTCAGCCACGTTCCAGATCAGCATGTCGATCGTGCTGCCCTGGCGCAGCTCGCCGTTCACGTGCAGGGTGATGGCGGCATGCTTGACGTCGCCCGCCTGCGCGGCCGGGGTGATGGGGCCGATGGGCGCCGAATGCTCGAAGGCCTTGCCCGTATCCCATGGGCGTCCCAGCTTTTTCGCTGCGCCCTGCACGTCGCGGCGCGTCATGTCCAGGCCGATCGCATAGCCCCACACGTGGCTCAGCGCATCGGCCACGCCGATGTCGCTGCCGCCCTTGCCGATGGCCACCACCAGTTCCATCTCATGCTGGAAATCCTGCGTCTGCGCCGGATACGGCAGCTCGCCTGTCGTGCCGGCAGGCACGGGCAGCACGGCGTCGTTTGGTTTCATGAAGAAAAATGGCGCCTCGCGGCCCGTGTGGCCCATTTCCTTGGCGTGGTCGACATAGTTGCGACCCACGCAATAGATGCGGTGGACGGGAAAGCTGTCGGCGCTGCCCGTGACGGGAACGCTGGGCTGGATCGGTGCGGGAATGACATACGGCATGAAGACTCCTGATCGGCACGATAAAAAGGCGGTGATGAAAAAGGGACACCGCAGTGTCCCCCATTTTACGGCAAGCTTACTTCAGCAGTCCCGAGCGGCTCGGATCCGGCATGCGGATGGCGACGATGAAGGAAATCAGGCACATGACAGTCACGTACCAATAGAAATACTCTTCCACATGCCAAGCCTTGAACTGCAGCGCCACGTATTCGGCCGAACCGCCGAACATGGCGTTGGCGACCGCATACGACAGGCCCACGCCCAGCGCGCGCACTTCGACGGGGAACATTTCCGCCTTGATCAAGCCGCTGATCGACGTATAGAAACTGATGATGGCCAGGGCGATGATGATCAGGCCAAACGCCGCGTACGGGCTGGTGATATCCTTCAAGGCATGCATGATCGGCAGCACGCACAGGGTGGCCAGGCCGCCGAAGAACAGCATCGAGGTGCGGCGGCCGATGCGGTCGGACAAGGCGCCGAATACCGGCTGCAGCACCATGTAGACCAGCAAGGCGCAGGTCATGACGGCGCTGGCCGTCTTGGTGTCCATGCCGGCCGTGTTGACCAGGTATTTCTGCATATAGGTGGTAAACGTGTAGAACACGAGCGAGCCGCCGGCCGTAAAGCCGAGTACCGTGATGAAGGCGCGCTTGTGCTTGAGCAAGCCGCGCAGGCTGCCCGCGTCCTTGTCCTTGCGCTCGCTGGCGGTGGTCGTTTCCGTCAGGGATTTACGCAGGTTCAGCGATACCAGGGCCGCCAGGGCGCCAAACACGAACGGAATGCGCCAGCCCCAGGCACGCAATTCTTCCAGGGTCAGCAATTGCTGCAAGACCACCAGCACCAGCAAGGCCAGCAGTTGGCCGCCGATCAGGGTCACGTACTGGAACGAGGCAAAGAAGCCGCGCTTGCCCGATTCCGACACTTCGCTCATGTAGGTGGCGCTGGTGCCGTATTCGCCGCCCACGGACAAGCCCTGGAACAGACGCGCCACCAGCAGCAGGAACGGAGCGAAGGCGCCGATGGTTTCATACGTGGGCAGCACGGCGATCATCAGCGAGCCGCCGCACATCATCAGCACGGAAATCATCATCGACTGGCGTCGGCCGTATTTGTCGGCGATGCGGCCGAACAGCCAGCCGCCCACCGGGCGCATGAGAAAGCCGGCGGCAAAGATGCCGGCCGTCTGCAGCAGCTGCGTGGTCGGGTTACCGGACGGGAAGAAGGCGTGCGAGAAATACAGCGCGCAGAACGAGTAAATGTAGAAGTCGAACCATTCGACCAGGTTACCGGAGGAAGCGCCAATGATGGCCTTGATGCGCTGCTGGGAAGTCAGCTGCGCAACGTCATGCGGAGTATCGTGGGATGTCATATCAGTCTTCTTGTTCGTGTGAAAAAGCCAACGCCAGCCGGGTTGCCCGGGCTGGTTTTGCATCATACGCCCTTGATCGGGGTCAAAAAGCCGCCCGGCATACGCGTTAATACGTATCGCCGGCAACTTTTTTTCACCTGCGGGCGCGTGGAATCAGACCCGTTCCAGCACCAGCGCGATGCCCTGGCCGATGCCAATGCCGCATCTTGTGTCAGTGCACAGTGCATGGCGCCTGCCCGGACGCGCTGCAGGTCAGACGCGCTCGAGCACCAGCGCAATACCCTGCCCCACGCCGATGCACATGGTGCACAAGGCATAGCGGCCGCCCGTGCGGTGCAGCTGGTTGACGGCCGTCATGGCCAGGCGCGCGCCCGACGCGCCCAGCGGGTGGCCCAGGGCGATGGCGCCGCCGTTCGGGTTCACGCGCGGGTCGTCGTCAGGCAAGCCCAGCTGGCGCAGCACGGCCAGGCCCTGCGCGGCGAACGCTTCGTTCAGTTCGATGACGTCGAAGTCGGCCAGGGTCAAGCCCGTCATGGCCAGCACTTTCAGGGTGGCGGGCGCGGGGCCGATGCCCATGATGCGCGGCGCCACGCCAGCCGTCGCCATGGCCACGACACGGGCGCGGGGCGTCAGGCCAAAGCGGGCCGCATTCGCTTCATCGGCCAGCAGCAGGGCCGCCGCGCCATCGTTGACGCCGGACGCGTTGCCGGCGGTAATCGTGCCGTCCGCGCGCACGACGGGTTTCAATTTGGCCAGGGTGTCGAGCGTGGTGGCGCGCGGATGCTCGTCGCGGCTGACAACGACGGGATCGCCCTTCTTTTGCGCGATGCTGACGGGGCAGATTTCACTGTCGAACACGCCCGCCTGCTGCGCCGCCAGGGCTTTTACCTGGCTGGCCAGGGCAAACGCATCCTGGTCCGCGCGGCTGATGCCAAAGTCGACGGCCACGTTTTCCGCCGTTTCCGGCATCGAATCGACGCCGTACTGCGCCCTCATCAAGGGATTGATGAAGCGCCAGCCGATGGTCGTATCTTCCATTTTCATGCCGCGTGCAAAGGCGCTGTCGGCCTTGCCCATGACAAACGGTGCGCGGCTCATGCTTTCCACGCCGCCGGCGATCAGCAAGCCCGCCTCGCCGCTCTTGATGAAGCGGGCGGCGCTGCCGATGGCGTCCAGGCCCGAGCCGCACAGGCGGTTCAGGGTGGCGCCCGGCACGCTGTCGGGCAAGCCGGCCAGCAAGGCTGCCATGCGCGCCACGTTGCGGTTATCCTCGCCCGCCTGGTTGGCGCAGCCGTACAGCACGTCGGTGACAGCCGTCCAGTCCACGTGCGGATTGCGTGCCATCAATGCACGGATGGGCACGGCGCCCAGGTCGTCGGCGCGCACGCCGGCGAGTCCGCCGCCATAGCGGCCAAAGGGCGTACGCTGGGCGTCGCAGATATATGCGTGGGTCATGTTCTTTCCTCCAAGAAAGTAGTTTGCGTATTGATGGTGACGTATTGATGGCGACGTATTGATGGTGAATTAACGTCCGTCCGTCAGCGGCACGGCCGTCAATGCCTGCAGCTGTTCAAAACTCAAGCCGTCGACCAGTTCGACCACCACGGCGCCGGTCGGCGACAGGTCGAGCACGGCCAGGTCGCTGTAGATACGGCTGACGCAGGCGATGCCCGTCAGCGGATAGCTGCAGGCTTGCACCAGCTTGCTTTCACCCGTCTTGGTCAGTAATTCCATCATGACCCAAGTTTTTTTCGCGCCGATGGCCAGGTCCATGGCCCCGCCCACCGCGGGAATGGCGTCCGGCGCGCCCGTGTGCCAGTTGGCCAGGTCGCCCGTGGCGGACACTTGAAACGCCCCCAGCACGCAGATGTCCAGGTGGCCGCCGCGCATCATGGCAAAGCTGTCGGCATGGTGAAAATAGCTGCCGCCCGCCAGCAGGGTGACGGGCTGCTTGCCCGCGTTGATCAGGTCGTAGTCTTCCTCGCCGGGCGCGGGCGCGGGGCCCATGCCGATGACGCCGTTTTCGCTGTGCAGGATGATGTCCGCGCCGGCCGGCAAGTGGTTCGCCACCAGGGTCGGCAAGCCGATGCCCAGGTTGACGACACTGCCTTCATGGATGTCGGCCGCCACGCGGGCCGCCATTTGATCTCGATTCCATTTATTCACTTGATACTCCTCAGGCAGCTTTGAAGCCGGCGGGGCCGGTGGCCGTGCGCGGCACTTGCACGATGCGCTGCACGAACAGGCCCGGCGTGATGACGTGCTCGGGATCGATGCTGCCCAACTCGGCAACTTCATGCACGGAAGCAATGCTGACTTTCGCGGCCATGGCCATGATCGGGCCGAAGTTGCGCGCCGTCTTGCGGTAGGTCAGGTTGCCCCAGCGGTCGCCCTGCTCCGCCTTGATCAGCGCGAAATCGGCGTGGATCGGTGACTCGAACACATACATGCGGCCATCGATCTCGCGCGTTTCCTTGCCTTTGGCCAAGTCCGTGCCATAGCCCGTGGGCGTGAAAAAGCCGCCGATGCCGGCGCCGGCGGCGCGGATGCGCTCGGCCAGGTTGCCCTGCGGCACCAGCTCCAGTTCCAGCTTGCCCGCACGGTACAGGGCATCGAAGACGTGGGAATCGGCCTGGCGGGGAAATGAGCAGATGATCTTGCGCACTTGCCCGTTTTTCAGCAGGGCAGCCAGGCCCGTATCGCCATTGCCCGCATTATTGTTGACGATGACGAGGTCGCGCGCGCCCTGGGCGATCAAGCCGTCGATCAGCTCGGCCGGCTGGCCGGCGCCGCCAAAGCCGCCAATCATGACGGTGGCGCCATCGTGGATATCGGCCAGCGCATCAAGCACGCTGGAACGCAGTTTGTCGATCATTGCCTGCCTCCTCCAAATCAAAGCCATCTGTTATTTGTTCGCATAACGAACAAATATTCGTATTTAGAACTTATTCGTGAGAATATGCCTGATCGGGGCGCTTGTCAATTTGCCGTTTTCGCCAGCGCCATGGCTATAATTGCCACCTTGATCAATTGGAATTGCCATGACCGACCTCCGCAGCACGCCCCTTTCCGCCGCAGACACCCTTGACGCCGACGGCGCTCCGCGTCCCGGCGACAGCTATGTGCAATCGTTCGCGCGGGGGCTGGCCGTGTTGCGCAGCTTTGGCGCGGACGCGCCGCAACAGACCCTGAGCGAAGTGGCGGAGCGGGCGCAGCTGACGCGCGCGGGCGCGCGGCGCATCCTGCATACCTTGCTGCATCTCGGTTATGTGGAAGCGGATGGACGGCTGTTCCGTTTGACGCCCAAGGTGCTGGACCTCGGCTATGCCTATCTGTCGTCCTTGCCCGTGTGGACGCAGGCGCAGCCGCTGCTGGAAGAATTGATGCAGACCTTGCGCCAGTCGTGCTCGGCCACCGTGCTCGACGGCGATGACATCGTGTATGTGGTGCGCCTGTCCGCGCACCGCACCATGTCGATCAACCTGGGCATCGGCAGCCGCCTGCCCGCCTACTGCACCTCGATGGGACGGGTTTTGCTGGCGGGCCTGGCGCCCGACGTGCTGCACGCACGGCTGTCGAAAATGGCACTGCTGAAAATCACGCCGGCGACCAAGGTCGATATCGACGTCTTGATGGAAGAGATTGCGCAAGTGCGGCGCCAGGGCTGGTGCCTGGTGCAGGAAGAGCTGGAACAGGGCTTGATCGCCCTGGCCGCGCCCGTGTTCGACCGGGCTGGCAAGGTGGTGGCGGCGATCAACGTCAGCGGCCAGACGGCGGGGCCGTCCGTGGCGTACCTGCTGGAACACAGCTTGCCGAAACTGCTCGAGACGGCCAGCCGGGTCAGCGCCCTGGTGCGGGTGCAGCAGTGATTATTTCTTAAACCTTATTTTTTAAACTTCAAGCACGGGTCCACGCGCGGCTGCGCCGGCATCGTTTGCGTCAGGTCAAATGTGCCCTTGTAGCCGCTACCGCCCTGCTCCAGGTAGCCGATGCTGCGCACGTTCAGCTGCGGGTCGGCCAGCTTCAGCCAGCGGGGCACGCCGATATCCTTGCGCACATGGGCATTGCCGGCGATCAGCACCACGTCGCGCGGCGCCTGGTCGCGGATCAGCTTGGCCATCCAGATATCGCGCGCCACTTGGGCGTTGACGACACCGTTGATCATCATGTCGGGCAGCATATTGCAGCGGGCCGCCTGGACTTCCTTCTGTTGCCCGTCCAGGATATCGGCCGGCACGGGTGCGGCCAGGTAAGTGGCCACCATGGCGGGCGGCATGGACCACCGGATGCCGTCGCGCACGATACGCGACGCATCGGCCGGCGACAGGTTGCCGGCGACCAGGCTCAGCTGGTAGCTGATGACGAGGTCCAGCACGGGCCGGTACAAGCTCCAGTCCCAGCGCGGCTGTTCCATCACGCGGATGATGCAGTCGGGATCGGCGCAATCGCGCGCGGCGCGCGTCAGCAAATCCTGGTTTTCGCGGTCGAACTGCTCCATCACAATCACTGGGCGCCAGCCGGCTGCCAGGCGGCGGCGCAATTCTTCGACGCGCAGGCGCTGGCCTTGCGCATTGTCATGGACTTCGCCCAGCAGCAAGACTTGCGGATTGGGCAAGGTGTCGGCCACGGGCACGGGAGCGGGCGGCGCGTCCTTCTTCAGCAAGCTGCCGCAGGCGGCCAGCGCCAGCACGCTGGACAGCAGGGCGGCGCGCGCGCCGGCGCGGAAAATCACGGTCTTCATGTAAGCAGTATCCAAAGTGGCGATGCGCCAGATTGTACCGTCTCAGACCGGCGCGGGCAGCTTGCGGCGCTCCAGCACTTCAAACAGGACCATGCCGGCCAGCATGGCGCCCACAAACAGCCACGCTTTCGGCTGGCCCGCCAGCAGGGATACGAGGGCGGGACCGGGACAAAAACCGGCGATGCCCCAGCCCGCGCCAAAGGCCAGGCTGCCCAGCAGCAAGCGCCGGTCGATGCGCCGCGATGCCGGCAACTGCATGGGCTCGCCCAGCAGCGCCGTGCTGCGCCGGCGCGCCAGCCAGAAGGCTGGCAGGGCCACGCCGATGGCGCCGCCCATTACCAGCGCCAGCGACGGATCCCAGGCCCCGGCCAGGTCGAGGAAAGCGAGCACCTTGGCCGGATTACCCATGCCGGAGACGATCAGGCCCAGGCCAAAGAGGAGGCCGCTCAACAGGGAAAGGATCAGCTTGCTCATAAGCTTGCTCACAGATGGCGCAACAGATAGACGGTGAGGAATCCGGCCGCCATGAAGGCGATGGTGGCCGCCAGCGAGCGCGGGGACAGGCGCGACAGGCCGCACACGCCGTGGCCGCTGGTGCAGCCGGCGCCATAGCGCACGCCCACGCCCACCAGCAAGCCCGCGACGATCAGGGCCGGCGTGCCCGCGTCTATCTGCACGGGCGGCAAGGCTTGCCACAATTGGTACAGCAGGGGCGTGCCGATCAGGCCGGCAAGAAAGGCGATGCGCCAGCCCAGGTCGCCACTGCGCGGCCGCAGCAAGCCGCCGAGGATGCCGCTGATGCCGGCGATGCGCCCATTGAACAGAATCAGCAGGGCAGCCGCCAGGCCGATCAGCATGCCGCCAGCCAGCGAGGCCCACGGCGTGAAGTGCTGCCAGGCTATGCTCATGGCAGCGTTCAGTCCGCTTCGTCGTTGAAGGCGGGGCGCGGCGCGCAAAATTGCGCGTACAGCACTTGCAGCACGGCCAGCACGGGCGGGCTGGCGACGCGGTAATAAATCTGCTTGCCATCGCGCCGCGTGGCCACCAGCATCTCTTCGCGCAGCACGCCCAGCTGCTGCGACAGGGTCGGCTGGCCGATGCCCACTTTTTGTTCGAGGTCGCTGACGCAATGCTCGCCCTGCGATAGCTGGCACAGCAGCATCAGGCGGTCGGCATTGCCCATGGCCTTGAGCAGCGAGCTGGCCTTGTAGGCCGAGCCACGCATGGCGTCGAGGTTGTATGCGTGTTGCGGTGTTACGACTGTCTCCATCTTGCCCTCCCACAGGCGGTCATATTGATCATCATGCGATAAACAATATACTAATCAATATACTGTTTTCCTGCTGGCGATTCGCACAAAAAAACAACAGTGTTTTTTGGCGATAGCGTGCTCATGCAAAGTGTGCGGCAACGATCATGTTTACGCTATCAAAATGACAAATATTCGTAATAAAGAGGAAATAAACGTATCAAAATTGTCACGATCTGTGCTGTAATGGGAGAACAGCAGAAAAACCATGATACGCCCCCGTACAGGCGAATTATCCGTCCATGCGCAAGCCGGTTTCGGCTGCGCCGCGCGGTGAACAACAGGGAGAGCACGATGAGTATCTATCAGCCGTTATGCGTGGCCTTGCTGGCGCTGTGGGCCAGCACATGGAGCGTGGCGGCAGTCAGCGACACGACGGCCGACAAGCAGCAGGAAACCGGCGAACGCGTGGCGATCGATGAAAGCATCAGCTTGAATAATAATCCCGGCTGGGAAACGCCGGACTTGCCGTATGCACGCCTGCTTGCCAGCAGCGCGGCCGCGGCACCGCACTGGAGCACCAGTGGCGCGCACCATGTGACCCTGGCGCCGCCCAGGCCCATGACGGCCGCGCCCGCACAGCAAGCCCACGTGCCGGCTCCCGTGCCTGAAGCAAGCATGTACTCGATGCTACTGGTGGGATTGGGCCTGGTGGCCTTGAGCCTGCACGGCGAAAAACAGGAAAAATTCGATAACTGACGGCGCCAGCACTGGCAAGGCGCTGCTGAAAAACATTCCGCCTGGTGCGGAATGTTTTTTATGGCGTCATCATTTATCCAGCAGGCGGCAGACCCGTTCGATATTCCCCACCGGAATGCCCGACTTCAGGGCCCGCGCGATGCAGCCCGCCTTGTCCGGACCCGAGGCGGAAATGAGCACGAAGGCCGTCACCACCACGCTGATGGCCACGAGCACGATCAAGACCCCCTTGACGATATCCCAGTTCATTGCGTCTCAACAATGTCATACGTAAAGTCATAATAATGCTTGCCGTCCTCAATGCGGATGGCCAGGCTGCCGGTGAGCCCTTGCAACTGCTGCGTCCCCGTATCGGGCACCACCGTCACCGACAAAGCGGGCGCGCCGCGCGTCATGGTGCCGCTGTGCTGCAAATAAAAACTGCCATGGCGCCCGTCCAGGCTGCCTTCCACCCGCTCCAGCGCCACATAGCCTGCCGAACCGGCCACGCTGGCGCGCGCGCTGAGCATCTCGCCCTGCGCGCTGGCATCGAGGGCGCCGTGGTAGCGCTTGTCGAGCGACAAGCGCCCCAGCCCCGATTGCGCGGCCGTGTCCGACAAGGTTTCCGGGGTGATGCTGACATCAAAGGTTCCGGTAATGAAAGGCATCAGTGCTCCTTGGTCGATATGACTGCCGCATCCGGCCCGTTCAGCAGCGCATGTAATTTTTGCATGGTGGCCCAATTGCGCGAGGTGACGCCATCGCCCAGCAGCACGCCCAGGGCCGCCACCACCTTGCTGGCCAGCACGCCATCGGGACACCAGGCATACGCGGCCCATCGCCCCAGCGCCAGCGCTTCCGGCTGCCACGGCTGCTGCAAGAGCGGCGCCAGACGCTGGACGTCGGCCGGATTGTTCAGCACCAGCACCAGCAGCCGGGCCGCATCGGCCGCCGGCGCCAGGGGGTTTTGTTCGATCAGTTCGGCAAACTGGCTGGCCGACAGCACCGTCACCCTGGCCGCCACGCCCAGTTTCAGCACCAGCGCTTCCTCGATGCGGGCAGCGGCGTCGGCCGGCGTGACCTTGCCCCCGTCATACACGACGTTGCCGCTGTTGAGCACGGTACTTACCTGCGCAAACCCCAGGTCGCCCAGCAACTTGCGCAAGTCGGCCATGGCCACGCGCTTGGCGCGGCCCACATTGATCCCGCGCAACAGCGCCACCTGCTGACTGTTTTCCATCTGTGCCATGTATTGTCTCCTTGCCTATGCGTGGCCGGCAGGACCGCTGGCGGCGCCTTCCGGCAATGGCGTCACCTTGGGCAGGCGCAGCAGGAACGTCGCGCCCTGCCCCAGCGTGCTGCTGACCGTGATGGTGCCGCCAAACTGCTTGGCAATCAAGTTGAATACGATATTCAAGCCCAGGCCCGTGCCGCCCTGTCCGCGCCGCGTGGTGACAAACGGGTCGAACACGCGGTCGAGCATGTCGGGCGCGATGCCGCGGCCATCGTCGCGCACCTGCATGGCGATCCAGTCGTTATCGCCATGCACGCCGATATGGATATGGCCGTCCGTGTCCGCATCAAAGGCGTGCTCGACGCAGTTCAAGACCAGGTTGGTCAGCACCTGCGCCAGCGCGCCCGGATAGCTGTCGAGCATGATGCCGGGCGGGCAATCGATATCGATGCGGATGCGCGTCTTTTTCAGGGTCGGCTTCAGGCTCGAAATCACTTCACCGATATAGTCGCGCAATTCGAACAAGCGGCGCGCCTCGCTGACCTGGTCGACGGCGATCTGCTTGAAACTGTGGATCAGGTGCGCGGCGCGATAGGCATTGTTCATGATCAGCCGCGCGCTTTCGCCGGCCGTTTCCAGGTAGCGCACGATATCGGTCTTCTTCACGCTGCCGCCGGCCACCGCCGTGCTGATGGCATCGGTGGCTTCCTTCAGCACCGAGGCGCTGGTCAGCGCGATGCCGACCGGGGTGTTGATTTCATGCGCCACGCCGGCCACCAGGCTGCCCAGCGAGGCCAGGCGTTCCGACTGCAGCAACGATTCCTGCGCGCGGCGCAGCTCGTCCATGGCCTGCGCCGTTGCCTGCTGCGAGCGGCGCGCCATGTCTTCCGCCTCGCGGCTGCCCTCGATGATGGACTTGAGCTTGCGCTGCACGGCATTGAAGCCGCGGATCACGTCGCCCAGCTCGTCGCGCCGGTTTTCCGGCAGCTCTTCGACATCGTCACTGCCGCGCGTGGCCAGGTCGAACAAGCCGTCGCGCAACTGTTTCAAGGGTCCGAAGACAATGCGCAGGCTCAGCGCCAGGGCACCCACCAAAATGATGTCAAGCAGCAACACTTCCAGCACCTTGCGCCGCACTTCCCCGCGCAGGGCCGCATCGATCTGGGCGCGGCTGAAATTGACGATGACCTTGCCGACGATCACGGGCTTGCCGCCCGTGGCCGCGGCCACGGCGTCGCGGAACACCAGCGGCGCCTCGACGGGCGTGCCGCCCATGGCCACGTCGGCCGTCAGCGGCACCAGGGTACCCGCCGCGTCGCGCACTTCGCCCGCGAACAGGCCGACGGAGGCGTCGTAGACGCGGATGCCGACCAGTTCCGGCGGCAGCATTTCGGCCGCGACGATGCTGTCGACCTTGGATTTATCGAGATCCCACAGGGCGGAAGGCAAACTCGTCTGTAAGCGCGTGAGCACGCCGCTGCGCAGGCGCGCGCTGCCCGATTCGAGTTCCTTGCTCAAGGTATATTGGGTATAGGTACCCGAAATGCCCAGCACCAGGGTGACGATCACGACAAAAAGCAGGGTCAGCCGGACTTGGATACTCACCATCAATCAACACTCCCCGGGCCAGGCCGGCCGCCGGCCCGCGGCGCGGGCGCAGATACGTCAGCGGACAACAGCCTGAATCAAATGTACGGTATGACATGCTTATTGGCAAGATTTACAGCAATGCCGTTTTCCACTGGGCCTTGATACAGGTTGAGACATTGCGTCATGGCAATGGTAATATCCCGCAATCATCTAAGGAGTCGTCATGGCGGTCATGCATCAACATCTACCCCTGGAACAAGTTCGTCCTGGCATGGTCTTGTCGGATGTCTTGCTCGATGCGCATGGACAAGTGCTGTTGCCGCAAGGCGCGGTATTGACTGAAAACATGCTGGCCCTGATGCCGCGCCACAACATCGACATGCTGCCGATCCAGGCGCCGCCACCGTCGCCCGAAGAAATCGCCGCGCAACAGGCGGCCGACAGCGAACGGCTGGCCTACCTGTTCCGCAAGCATGACCCGGAGGATCCCCTGGACGCGGCCACCACCTTGCTGCGCAGCTATGTCACGGCGTACCGCCTGGGCACGGGAGAGGCCGCATGAGCACCCAGCTGACCCTCGACGATATCGTCGCCCACCTCGACGATTTGCCCTCGCTGCCCGCCGTCGTCATGGAACTGCTCAACAGCATCGACCAGGAAGACGTCGATATTTCCGTGCTGGCCAAAAAAGTGTCGTACGACCAGGCACTGACGGCGAAAACCCTGCGCCTGGCCAACTCGTCGCAATACGGCTTGCAAGTGAAGGCCACCACCATCCAGCAGGCAATCACGTACCTGGGCTTCCAGACCACGCGCAGCCTGATCACGTCGGCCGCCATCACGGGCTGCTTCCCGGAAGGTCGTTGCCCCGGCTTCGACGACAAGGCCTTCTGGCGCCATTCGGTGGCGACAGCCGCCTGCGCCAAGGTGCTGGCGCGGCAGATCCGCTTCAACCAGGATTACGCCTTCACGGCCGGCCTGCTGCACAACATCGGCCGCCTGGTGCTGGTCAGCAGCTTTCCCGCGCACTACGCGCAAGTCATCGCGCACCAGGCGGCGCACGATTGCAGCCTGCTCGAAGCGGAGCAAACCGTGCTGGGCGTGGACCACGTGCAGGCCGGCGTGGCGCTAGCCGAACACTGGAATTTTTCCGACACCATGCGCCTGGCGCTGGCCAACTACCTGCAGCCGGAAACGCCGGGGGCAGGCTTCCTCGCATCGCTGATCCACGTGGCCAATGCGCTTGTTTGCGCGCTCGACCTGGCGCAGGCGGGCGACGACATGGTGCCGCGCGTCTCGCCGGTGGCCTGGGATGCGCTGGGACTGGGCGAAGACACGTATCTGCAGCTGTTCCGCGAAACGGAGCTGCGCTACGATGAAATCACCTCGGCCTTGCTAAGCTGATTGCTTAAGCGAACTCGGCAGGCACAGCCGCAAACGCAAACGGCTCTCGCTGCGAGGCGAAAGCCGTTATAGGTACTGCGGTACGTCCATGCTGCCCGGTCCACGCCAGCCTGTTGCCGCCAGCAGCTACGCAAGCGGCACAGTCAGCGTACAACCACCACATCAGTGCGCGTAATTCGATTCTTGCGCATCGCCGCGGTCTTCCGCTTTTGGACGGCCCTGGGCGTCGGACAGACGATACTTGGTGCGGCGGTCGCCCATCAAGTCACGCAGGTCACGAATGCTCATGCCCGTCACTTCGTGCATGCGGATCAGCAGCGAGGCGCCGACCGGCAAGCGGTGGTGGCGGATCTTGCTGATGACCGGTGGCGCCACTTCAAGCAGACGCGACAGGGCTGCATCGTTTTTCAGCTGCATCTTGCTCAGCAGAATGTCCAGCAGGTGGTTCGGGTTGTAACTCTCTTGCGATGCTAATGCATGATGTGCCATGATTTTTCCTCGTCTGGTGAATGTAGAAAATAATGCCGATACGAACTTAAGGCTGGCTTAGAGTGTTCAAATAAACGTCTTCCATCGGATTCAGCCCTCCCTCCTTATCGCACTGCCTGTACAGGACTCGCACTGCCACGCCCAGCCAACGTACGCAACTTGCCGCGTGAATAAAGACACTCAAAGCACGTATGACTCGCCAAAAATGAATTGCATATAAGGCAATATACTAGCCCAAACACGCAGCATCTGCGCCTCGCGCAAACTTCCTGATTGTTAAATATCAATCAAGCTGCTGGTTGGCTTGGCAACGATGCTATTTCAACACATTAGGATGCCAGCGGGCGCACACAAGGCTTTGCAGCAACTTGTTACAAATCAATGGTGTCGCACGGCAATAAATGCTTTTGAGCACCACGACACATGGCGGCATATGCAGGCGGCAACCTTGTCGGCAAGGTAAGCACAACATGGCCCGCCCCGGCGTTTTACGCTAAACTATCGCCTGAACTTGCAGCGAGCCTGCCGCCGGGCAGCCAGAGGCGCCAGGCCGGTCATCCACCGCGCCCGCCCTGAGCGGCCCCCTGCGCTGCAGCATCCCGCCCAGCCATCTTGTTTGCCGCCACATTTACCGATAAGCGCCCAACTCCATGCAGAAAAAAGTATTCATTAAAACCTTCGGCTGCCAGATGAACGAGTACGACTCGGACAAGATGGCCGACGTGCTGGGCGCCTCAGATGGCCTGGTGCGCACGGACACGCCGGAAGATGCCGATGTGATCCTGCTCAATACCTGCTCCGTGCGAGAAAAGGCGCAGGAAAAAGTGTTTTCCGACCTGGGCCGTCTGCGCGACCTGAAGCTGGCCAAGCCGCACCTCTTGATCGGCGTGGGCGGCTGCGTGGCGTCGCAGGAAGGCGACGCCATCGTCAAGCGCGCGCCGTATGTCGACATGGTCTTCGGCCCGCAAACCCTGCACCGCCTGCCGCAGATGATCGAGTTGCGCCGCTCCAGCGGCGCCTCGCAAGTGGACATCAGTTTCCCGGAAATCGAAAAATTCGACCACATGCCGCCGGCCAAGGTCGAGGGCGCCTCGGCATTCGTCTCCATCATGGAAGGCTGCAGCAAATATTGCAGCTATTGCGTCGTGCCCTACACGCGCGGCGAGGAAGTGTCGCGCCGCTTCGAGGACGTGCTGACGGAAGTGGCGGGCCTGGCCGCCCAGGGCGTCAAGGAAATCACGCTGCTGGGGCAAAACGTGAACGCCTACCGCGGTGCGATGGAAGGCGGAGAGATCGCCGACTTCGCCTTGCTGCTCGAATACGTGGCCGACATCCCCGGCATCGAACGCATGCGCTTCGTCACCAGCCACCCGAAGGAATTCACGCAGCGCCTGATCGACGCCTATGCGAAGATCCCGCAGCTGGTCGACCATTTGTATCTGCCGGCGCAGCACGGTTCCGACAAAGTCCTCGGCGCCATGAAGCGCGGCTACACGGGCCTCGAATACAAGTCCATCATCCGCCGCATCCGCGCCGTGCGCCCGAACATGGCCATTTCGTCCGATTTCATCGTGGGATTTCCCGGCGAGACGCAGGCCGACTTCGACGCCATGATGAAGCTGATCGCCGATGTCGGCTTCGACAACAGCTACAGCTTCATCTTCAGCAAGCGCCCCGGCACGCCGGCCGCCAGCCTGGAAGACGATACGCCGCACGAAGTCAAGCTGGCCCGGCTGCAGCAGCTGCAGGCGGCCATCGACGCCAACACGCGCAAATACAGCCTGGCCATGGTGGGCACGGTGCAAACCATCCTCGTCGAAGGCCGCTCCAAAAAGGATACAGACGATAGCGAACTGCAAGGCCGCACGGAAAACAACCGCGTGGTCAATTTC
Organism: Janthinobacterium sp. BJB446; assembly: GCF_002735655.1. NCBI lineage: Bacteria > Pseudomonadati > Pseudomonadota > Betaproteobacteria > Burkholderiales > Oxalobacteraceae > Janthinobacterium > Janthinobacterium sp. BJB446. The sequence goes on from NZ_PDZK01000002.1 coordinate 225,766, forward strand.
GACGCCGGTCCCGACGGCTTGCAATTGACCGGCCAGCTGGTCGACGTGCGCATCACCGAAAGCCATTCCTACACCCTGCGCGGCGAACTCGTCGCCAGCGCACCCGCATTGAAAAGAGCCAGTTGAAAACCAAAGCCCCGATACAGCCGCATTACTTCATCCCCGAGCCGCTGGACAACACGCGCCTGGCGCACCTGTGCGGCCCCCTCGATGAAAACCTGCGCCAGATTTCCGCCGCCCTCGACGTGACGATCTTCCGCCGCGGCGAGAAATTCATCGTCGGCGGCAGCAATGCCGAACGCGCCGTGGAAATCCTCGAGCAGTTCTACGCCATCGCCAACAAGGTCGTGCCGCTGGAAGAAGTGCAGCTGGCCCTGGTGGAACAGCGCGCGGGACTGTCCGCCGCCTCGGAACACCACGCCAACGCGCCCGCCAGCACCTTCGTCGAGCCGGATATCGCCAGCCCCGTGCTGAAAACGCGGCGCTCCGACCTGCGCGGGCGCACGCCGCACCAGATCGCCTACCTGCGCGACATCCTCGAACACGACATCAGCTTCGGCGTGGGCCCGGCCGGCACGGGTAAAACCTATCTGGCCGTCGCCTGCGCCGTCGACGCGCTCGAACGCGACGCCGTCAAGCGCATCATTTTGACGCGCCCGGCCGTCGAAGCGGGCGAGCGCCTGGGCTTTTTGCCGGGCGACCTGGCACAAAAGGTCGATCCGTATCTGCGTCCCCTGTACGATGCGCTGTATGATTTGCTGGGCTTTGACCGCACGCAAAAGCTGTTTGAAAAACAGGTGATCGAGATCGCCCCGCTGGCCTACATGCGCGGGCGCACCCTGAACCACGCGTTTGTCATCCTCGATGAGGCGCAAAACACCACCGTCGAACAGATGAAGATGTTTTTGACGCGCATCGGCTTCGGCAGCAAGGCCGTGGTGACGGGCGACGTCACGCAAGTCGACCTGCACAAGAGCCAGACGAGCGGCCTGATCGACGCCGTACACGTGCTGAAAGACGTGCGCGGCATCGGCTTCACGCAATTTAACAGCACCGACGTGGTGCGCCACCCGCTCGTCGCGCGCATCGTCGACGCCTATGAAACGGCGCAGGCGGCCGGCGCCGACGCCGCCCAGTTACTCCCCTTGTTGAAACCAGCTGCCGCCAAAAATGTCCGAAAAAAATAAACTGTCCCTGTCCGTGCAATACCCGGATGCCCGCCTGGAAACCCTGATCACGCGCCCGAAAGTGCGCCGCTGGGTCAAGGCGGCCCTGTTCGCCCCCGCCGAATTCACGATCCGCTTCGTCGACGCGGAAGAAGGCCGTACCTTGAACCGCGACTACCGCGAAAAGGATTACGCCACCAACGTGCTGACGTTCGCCTACAACGAAGGCGAAGAGCTGAATGACGACGAGCCGACGCGCGCCGACATCATCCTGTGCACCGACGTGCTGGAGAAGGAAGCGGCGGAGCAGAAAAAGAGCGTGGAAGAGCACACGGCCCATTTGATCGTGCACGGCGTGCTGCATGCGCAGGGTTACGACCACATGGATGACGAGGAAGCCACCGAGATGGAGGGCCTGGAAACGGACATCCTCGCGAAACTCGGCATTACCGACCCGTACAAGGAGTAAGAGCATGGGAACCTGGGCACTGGATGCCTTCGGCAACGACTACGCCATGGATTGGGCGCAGGACTTGCACGAATATAAAACCCTGGAACTGGTCGAGACGACGCTCGACAACGTCATCGACAGCCAGGAAGCGCAACTGGAGGCGCCGTTCGCCGCCGAAGCGCTGGCCGCGCTGGAAGTGATCGCGCGCCTGCTGGGCAAGCCGGGCGAGGACGACCCGGCCACCGCGGAAGTGGACGAATGGGTGGCCGCCTGCAAGAAGAAGGTCACGCCGCCGTTGCTGGAAAAAGCACGCCTGGCCTTCGACAAGATCGGCGGGGAAGCGTCGGAACTGCGCCAGCTGTGGCAGGACAGCGAGCATTTCGCCGACTGGCAGGCCGACGTGGCGGCCCTGCGCGCGCGCGTGCTAGGCGCGGACGCCTGAAACGTCGGGCAACGGCGCACTTCAACATATTAAATTTGCATCAAAAGCGGGGAAATCCGGTATTCCCCCACTTTTGGTGTATCCTATATCCCTTCGCAACAACGGCTCACGCCTCCTATGCCCGAGCACCCTAGTGGCGTCAGAACTGACGTCAAGCCCCACCGGTCACTGTTTGAACGCCTGACCGCACTCATTTCCCCCGAGCCAGAGAACCGTGCAGAATTGCTCGAAGTTCTACACGATGCGCATGAACGCAAGCTGATCGACGCCGACGCCCTGTCGATGATCGAAGGCGTGTTTCAGGTATCGGATCTCTGCGCGCGCGACATCATGATTCCCCGTTCGCAAATGGATGTCATCGACATCAGCAAGCCGATCGAGGAATGGATGCCGGAAGTCCTGTCCACCGCCCACTCGCGCTTCCCCGCGATCGAAGGCGAGCGCGACAAGGTCATCGGCATCCTGCTGGCGAAAGACTTGCTGCGTTATTACGCAGAAGAAACTTTCGACGTCCGCGACATGCTGCGCCCCGCCATCTTCATCCCCGAATCGAAACGCCTGAATGTGCTGCTGCGCGATTTCCGCGCCAACCACAATCACATGGCCATCGTCGTCGATGAATACAGCGGCGTCGCCGGCCTGATCACCATCGAAGACGTGCTGGAACAGATCGTCGGCGATATCGAGGATGAATACGACTTCGACGAAGCCGAGGACAACATCCTGTCGCTCAAGGAAGGCCAGTTCGGCCCCCGCTGGCGCGTCAAGGCGCTGACCGAGATCGAGCAGTTCAACGAAGAAGTGGGCAGCCACCTGGTCGACGACGACGTCGATACCATCGGCGGCCTCGTGTCGAAGTACCTGGGCCGCATGGCGCACAAGGGCGATATTTTCGACCTGGGCAATTTGCGCTTCGAGGTGCTGCGCGCCGATGCGCGCCAGGTGCACGTGCTGCTGGTCGAGCGCCTGCCCAACGTGCCGGAACTGGAACTCTGACATGCGCGTGCTGTAAATGCGTTTCAGACGCGCTGACCCCAACGCCCCCGCCAAACCGCCCCGCAGCATAGGGGCGCGCATGCTGACTGCCGCCGTTGCCGGCGCCGTCGCGGTGCTGGCATTCGCCCCTTTCGGCTACTGGCCCCTGCAAATCCTCAGCCTGGGCGTGCTGTTCTACCAGGTGCTGCGCGCGGCGAACGTCAAGGCCGGCGCGCTGATCGGCTGGGCCTACGGTTTTGGCTGGTGCGCGGCCGGCACGCACTGGCTGTATATCTCCATGCACCGCTATGGCGACATGGCCGCGCCGATCGCGGTCATCGCCGTGGCCCTGCTGGCCCTCCTGATGGCCATTTACGTGGCCCTGGCCATGGGCGCGGCCGCCTGGCTGCGCCAGCGCTGGGTGCTGTCCCTGCCCGCCATGACCTTGCTGGTGCTGCCCGCCACATGGACGCTGTTCGAATGGACGCGCGGCTGGCTGTTTACGGGCTTCCCGTGGCTGGCCACCGGTTACGCCCACAATGCCAGCCCGCTGGCCGGCTTTGCCCCCATCGTCGGTGTGTATGGCCTGGGCTGGCTGGCGGCGCTGTCGGCCGGCGCCCTGCTATTGCTGACGCACCGCACGCGCTGGTTTGCGCTGGGCGGCGTCATCGCGCTGTACGCGGCCGGCATCGGCTTGCAGTACGTGGCGTGGACGCACCCGGTCGGACGCCCGATCACGGTGCGCCTGTTGCAGGGCAACGTGCCGCAGCAGCAGAAATTCGACCCCGGCTTCGTGCTGGGCGCCCTGCAAATGTACCAGAGCGCCATCACCAGCGCGCCGGCCGACCTGATCGCCACGCCGGAAACGGCCGTCACCGTACTGCCGCACCAGCTGCCGCCCGGCTATCTGGATAGCCTGACGGCTTATTCTCAGCAGACGGGCAGCACGATTTTGGTCGGCATGCCCGTGCTCGACGAACAGCAGCGCTTCTACAATGCGGCCCTGGGGATCACGCCCAACGGCGCGCCGGGACCGTATTACCAGTACCGCAAGCACCATCTGGTGCCGTTCGGCGAATTCGTGCCGCCCGGCCTGCACTGGTTTGTCGCCATGATGGCCATCCCGCTGGGCGACATGGGCCGCGGCGCGGAAGTGCAGGCGCCGCTGCAGGTGCGCGACCAGCTGGTGCTGCCGAATATCTGCTACGAAGACTTGTTTGGCGAGGAAATCGCGGGCCAGCTGGCCAGCGCCCACCGCCATGGCAAGCAGTCGGCGTCCGTGCTGCTGAATATTTCGAACCTGGCCTGGTTCGGCGACTCGATCGCCATCCCGCAGCATTTGCAGATTTCGCAGATGCGCAGCCTGGAAACGGGCCGCCCGATGCTGCGCTCGACGAACACGGGCGCCACCGCCGTCATCGACGGCAAGGGCGTGGTGCAAAGCCTGCTGCCGCCGGAACAGCAAGCCACGCTGGCAGCCAAGGTGCAAGGCATGGGCGGCATGACGCCATACATTCTGTACGGCAACAAACTGGTGCTGGCCCTGGCCGCGCTGGCCCTGCTGGCGGCCTTCCTGCTGTCGCGCGCCGCCCGCCGTGGCCGCGCCGGGCAGCAATAAGCGGCCGATATTGCCGGAAGAGTCACAGTGGGCCCGTAAAAACCGCTAAAATTAGCAAAACCCCGGCCCGGACGCGCTTGACTGGCAGCGTCCGGGCTTCAAGCAAACCTTAACAGCGCGCAGTCTCCCGCGCGGCGAACTCATACGATGCTCACATTTCAACAAATTATCCTGACCTTGCAAACCTATTGGGACAAGCAAGGTTGCGCCCTGCTCCAGCCTTACGACATGGAAGTCGGCGCCGGCACCTTCCACACCGGCACCTTCCTGCGCGCGATCGGCCCGGAACCCTGGCGCGCCGCGTATGTGCAGCCGTCGCGCCGCCCGAAAGATGGCCGCTATGGCGAAAACCCGAACCGCATGCAGCACTACTACCAGTACCAGGTGGTGCTCAAACCTGCGCCGGAAAACATCCTCGACCTGTATCTGGGTTCGCTGGCCGCGCTGGGCCTGGACTTGAAGCAGAATGACGTGCGCTTCGTCGAAGACGACTGGGAAAGCCCGACCCTGGGCGCCTGGGGCCTGGGCTGGGAAGTCTGGCTGAACGGCATGGAAGTGACCCAGTTCACCTACTTCCAGCAAGTGGGCGGCCTCGATTGCAAGCCCGTGCTGGGCGAGATCACCTACGGCATCGAACGCCTGGCCATGTATCTGCAAGGCGTGGAAAACGTGTATGACCTGGTGTGGACCGAGTGGGAAGAAAACGGAGTCACGAAGAAGCTGACCTATGGCGACGTCTTCCACCAGAACGAAGTGGAGCAATCGACCTACAACTTCGAGCACGCGAACACGGACCTGCTGTTCGAACAGTTCGGCAACTACGAAGCGGAAGCGAAGCGTTTGATCGAGCTGCAACTGACCCTGCCCGCCTACGAAAAGATCATGAAGGCTTCGCACAGCTTCAATATGCTCGACGCGCGCGGCGCCATCTCGGTGACGGAACGCGCCGCCTACATCGGCCGCGTGCGCACCCTGTCGCGCCTGGTGGCGCAAGCGTATTACGACTCGCGCGAGCGCCTCGGTTTCCCGATGCTGCCCGCCGCAGACCAACCCGCCGCCGCTTGATCGCCTAGCTCATACACCGCCGTACCAGACAAGAACACCATGAACCAAACACTGCTCATCGAACTGCTGACCGAAGAACTGCCGCCGAAAGCGCTGGCCAAACTGGGCGCCGCCTTCACGGCCGGCATCGTCAACGGCCTGAAAGCGCGCGACTTCCTGGAAGCCGACAGCGTCGCCACCAGCTACGCCTCGCCGCGCCGCCTGGCCGTCTCCATCACCAACGTGCGCGAAGTCTCGCCCGACAAATCGATCCGCGAAAAAGTCCTGCCCGTCTCCGTGGCGCTGGACGCGAACGGCAACGGCACGCCGCCGCTGGCCAAGAAACTGGCCGCACTGGGCTTCCCCGAACTGACGGTGGCCGAGCTGGAACGCGCCGTCGATGGCAAGGCCGAAAGCTTCTTCTACACCTACACGGCGCCAGGCAGCCAGCTCGCCACCGGCGCGCAGGCGGCATTGACGGAATCTTGCGCCAAGCTGCCGATTCCAAAGCTGATGAGCTATCAGCGCCCGGACGGCACCACCGTGCAATTCGTGCGCCCGGCCCACAGCCTGATCGCCCTGCACGGCATCAATATCCTGCCGTTGACTCTGCTGGGCTTGACGGCCGGCCGCACCACCCTGGGCCACCGCTTCCTCACCGATGGCGAACCGATCACCATCGCGCACGCGGAAAACTATGCGCCTTCGCTGATCCTCAACGCCAGCGTCATCGCCAGCAACGAGGAACGCAAGGAACGCATCCGCGCCCAGTTGCTGGACAAGGCCGGCGCCGACCAGGTGCTGATGCCCGAAGCGCTGCTCGATGAAGTCACCGCCCTGGTCGAATGGCCGGTCGTGTATGAATGCCACTTCGAGGAAGAATTCCTGGCCGTGCCGCAGGAATGCCTGATCCTCACCATGCAGACGAACCAGAAATACTTCGCCCTGACGGACAGCGAAGGCAAGCTGCGCTCGCGCTTTTTGATCGTCTCGAACATCGAGACGGACACGCCCGAGCACATCATCGGCGGCAACGAGCGCGTCGTGCGCCCGCGCCTGTCCGACGCCAAGTTCTTCTTCGAGCAAGACAAGAAGAAGACCCTGGCAGCGCGTCTGCCGCTGCTGGCCAACGTGGTCTACCACAACAAGCTGGGCACGCAAGCGGCACGCACAGAGCGCGTCAAGTCGCTGGCCGGCGCCATCGCCGCCAAGCTGCAATATGACGTGGCCCTGGCCGAACGCGGTGCCCTGCTGGCCAAGGCCGATCTGCTGACCGATATGGTGGGCGAATTCCCCGAACTGCAAGGCATCATGGGCACGTATTACGCGCGCCATGACGGCGAACCGGAAGAAGTGGCGCTGGCCGCCTCCGAACACTACCAGCCGCGCTTTGCCGGCGACAGCCTGCCGACCACCGGCACCGGCACCGCCGTGGCCCTGGCCGACAAGCTCGAAACCCTGGTCGGCATCTGGGCCATCGGCCTGGCGCCGACGGGCGACAAGGATCCGTTCGCGCTGCGCCGCCACGCTCTGGGCGTGCTGCGCATGCTGCTGGAAAAACGCTTGCCACTGTCGATCCAGGGCTTGCTGGCCGATGCCGCCGCGCAGTTCGCAACGGTGCCCGGCTTCAAGGATCCGGTCGCGGATGTCACCACCTTCATGCTGGACCGCCTGCGCGGCATCCTGCGCGAGCGCGGTTTCTCGCCAAATGAAATCGAAGCCGTCGTGGCGCAAAACCCGGACCGCCTGGACGACATCGTGCAGCGCCTGGAAGCCGTGCAGGCGTTTGCAGCACTGCCGGAAAGCGCCTCGCTGGCCGCCGCCAACAAGCGCATCACGAACATCCTGAAAAAGAACGAGGAAGCCGTCAGCCAGGTCGCCGCCGGTGGCGTGAACGTGGCGCTGCTGCAGGACGAAGCGGAGAAAAAACTGGCCGCCGCCGTTTCGCGCGTGCAGCCGGAAGTCGACGCGGCCTTTGCCAAGGGCGATTTCACCAGCACCCTGCAAACCCTGGCGCAGCTGCGCGACGATGTCGATGGCTTCTTCAATGACGTGATGGTGATGGCCGAGGATGTCGCCCTGCGCAACAACCGCCTGGCCTTGCTGTCGTCCTTGCACGGCATGATGAACCGCGTGGCCGACATTTCCAAGCTGGCGGCATAATGGGTACTCCGGCTCTGAAACTGATTATTCTCGACCGCGACGGCGTCATTAATCATGACTCGCCGGACTTCATCAAGTCGCCGGCCGAATGGCTGCCGATCCCCGGCTCGCTCGACGCGATCGCCCGCCTGAACCAGGCTGGCTATCGCGTCGTCATCGCTTCGAACCAGTCGGGCATCGCGCGCGAATATTTCGACATGACGGTGCTGAACGCGATCCACCAGAAGATGCACACCCTGGCGCAGCAGGTAGGCGCCGATATCGACGCCATCTTCTTTTGCCCGCACGCGGGCGCGGACAATTGCGACTGCCGCAAGCCCAAGCCCGGCATGTTCCATGAAATCTCGCAGCGCTACAACACCAGCCTGAAAGGCGTGCCCACCGTCGGCGATTCGCTGCGCGACCTGCAGGCCGGCTTCATCAGCGGCTGCGTGCCCTACCTGGTATTGACGGGCAAGGGCGAAAAGACCAACGAAACGGGTGGCCTGCCGCCTGGCACGCAGGTCTTCTCCGACCTGGCCGCCGTCGTCAGCCACCTGCTCAAGGCACCCGCCGCAGCGGCGCCCAGCGTGGCATTGAGTATCTAATCTTCGGAGAACCGCATTGCGTAATATTTCCCTGTTCCTGCGATCCCTGCTGTTCATGATCATCATGATCGTGGCCACCATCGTCTGGGCCTGCGTGTGCTTTTTTGCCGCGCCATTGAGCTACAACAAGCGCTATTGGGTCACCTCGCGCTGGAACGTGTTTATCCTGTGGTGTGCCAAGGTCATTTGCGGCATCCGCTATGAAGTCAAGGGCGCCGAGAACTTCCCCGACGCGCCGGCCATCGTGCTGTCGAAGCACCAGTCGGCATGGGAAACCATCTTTTTACTTCCCAGCCTGCCACGCCCGCTCGTGTATGTGTTCAAGAAGGAGATTTTGTACATCCCGTTCTTCGGCTGGGCCATGGCGCTGCTGCGCATGATCCCCATCGACCGCAAGCAGGGCAAGCATGCGTTCAAGAGCGTGGTCGCGCATGGCAAGCGCCGCCTGGCCGATGGCCAATGGATTATCATGTTCCCTGAAGGCACGCGCATTCCCGTGGGCCAGGCGGGCAAATACAAGAGCGGCGGCACGCGTCTGGCCATCGCCACGGGCGCCGTGGTGGTGCCGATTGCACACAACTCAGGCGAGTGCTGGCCCAAGCAGTCATTCCTCAAACGCCCGGGACTGATCACCGTCTCGATAGGCAAACCGATTTCGCCGGAAGGGCAAACCCCGGACAGCATGATGCAACAGGTGGAAAATTGGATAGAATCAGAAATGCGCGTCATTTCGCCTCACGCCTACAACGCTGGCTAGACGGCATCAGCGCGGTCATCCAGGAGCCGACACTGCGCCAGCAGATGAAGACCATCAAGGTCGGCGACCAGCAACTGGATTTGTTCGCGCATGACGTCTCGACCAGCACGCCCCCGGCGGTGCGCCCCACGGCACCGCCAGCGCCGCCCGTGGCGCCACCGGTAGTGGCGCCCGCGCCCCCCATCATTCGTCCTGCCCCGCCTCCCCTGCCTTCCCCGCCACGCACCGCCGATGGCCCGCCGCTGCGTCAGCTGCAGCTGGGCAGCCACCTCGTCGAATTCGCCCTGCGCCGCTCCACGCGCCGTTCCATCGGCTTCATGATCGACGATAACGGCTTGCGCGTCACGGCGCCCAAGCGCGTCACCCTGGCCGAAATCGACAACGCCATCCGCGCCAAGCAAGGCTGGATCGTCTCGAAGCTGCTGGAGCGGGGCGAGCGCAAGGTGCAGCGCCAGCAGCGTCCGCCCGTGGCCTGGGTCGATGGCGCCGTACTGCCCTACCTCGGCGGCGACATCACCCTGCGACTGCACCAGGCGCCGCGCCACCGCGCCAGCTTCCAGCGCGAGACGAATGAGCTGCACGTATGGGTCACGCCCACGGGCAGCGAGCAGCAATTGAAGGAAAAAGTGAAGGGCTGGTTCCAGCATGAAGCGCGCCAGCTGTTCGAGGCGCGGCTGGACCTGTATGCGGACAAGCTGGGCGTGCGCTACGACTCATTGTCGCTATCGTCGGCCGGCACGCGCTGGGGCAGCTGCACCATCGAGCGCAAGATCCGCCTGAACTGGCGTTTGATCCACTTCGCCCTGCCGCTGATCGACTACGTGGTGGCGCACGAACTGTCGCACCTGCTGGAAATGAACCACAGCCCCCGCTTCTGGGCCACCGTGGAATCGATCTATCCCGATTACGACGGTGCCAAGCAGGCGCTCAGAAAACGCTCGCAAGAGCTGCCAGTCCTGTTCGCGTAAACAACATTGTTGGCGTCGCCTGTCGGATTACGCGCAAGCGCTAATCCGACCTACCTCGATCACGGCAGTAGGTCGGATTAGGCCGCAGGCCGTAATCCGACAACATTGTTGGCCGTGCATCCATCACGGCAACAGGGGCTTGATGGCCGCTATCGTGCGTGGCGTGGCGCCCCGGTGCTGGTTGGCAAACGCCAGCGCTTTTTCTCCCATAGCCGCCAGGCGCGCGGGATCCTGCAGCAGGGCCGACGCCTGCGCCATCAGCGCATCGGCGTCTGCCACCAGCGCGGCGCCGCCGGCGGCAATCGCCTGCTCGGTCACCAGCGCAAAATTGAAGGTGTGGGGACCGATCAGCACGGGCTTGCCCAGGGCTGCCGGCTCGATCAGGTTTTGCCCGCCGAGCGGCAGCAGGCTGCCGCCGACGAAAGCGCAATCGCAGGCCGCATAATACGCAAACATCTCGCCCATCGAGTCGCCCAGCAGCACCTGCGTGGCCGCCGCAACGGTATCGCCCTGCGCCAGGCCGGACCTGCGCTGCACGGCCAGGCCCTGCGCCGCGATCAGTTTTTCCACTTCGTCGAAGCGCTGCGGATGGCGCGGCACGACCAGCAGCAGCGCGTCAGGTGGCAGGCTGGCGCGCGCCAGTGCGGCGAGGATCAGCTGCTCTTCCCCTTCGCGCGTGCTGGCGCACAGCAGCACGGGACGTGCGCCGATGGCTGCGCGCAGCGCCGCCCCCGTCGCCAGCGCCGCCTCGGGCACGACGACGTCGAACTTGATGCTGCCCGTGACGACCACGTCCCGCACGCCCAGCTGGCGCACGCGATCGGCGTCGTCCTGCGTCTGCGCCGCCACCAGGGTGATGCCGCGCGCCGCATCGGTGATGAGCTTGCCCAGGCGCTGCGCCTTGCCCAGCGAGCGCTGCGACAATCGCGCATTGGCCTGCACCACCGGCACTTTGTAGCGATTGCATTGGTGGATCAGATTCGGCCACACTTCCGTCTCCATCAGGATGCAGATGCGCGGCGCGAAATGGCGGATGAAGCGGGCCGGCATGGCGCCCGTGTCGTACGGCAGATAGCTTTGCACGAGACGCGTACCGTGTTTGGCGAACAGGGACTTGCCCGTGGCGCGCCCCGTCGGCGTCATGTGCGTGAGGACGATGCGGCAAGCGGGCCATGCGGCCAGCAGCGCATCGATCAGCGGCTCGGCCGCGCGCGTCTCGCCGACGGAAACGGCGTGCAGCCAGATGGTGTCCATGGCAGGCGCTGGCTGGCGCCCGTAAAAGCCCAGGCGCTCGCCCCAGTACTGGCGGTAGCCGGGTTCCTGGCGTCCGCGCAGCCACAGCCGCGCCAGCACCAGTGGCAAGGCCAGCCACCAGGCAAGGGTATAAAGAAGTCGCATGATTGTTTGATGTTGAAGTCAGGCGGGAGGATAGTCGGCCAGCAGGCGCTGCGCCGCGGCCAGCACTTCCGGCACGCCGGGCGGCGCGCCCTTGTCGCCCAGGTTGATGATTTTCGGCGACCAGTTGCCTTCCGTTTTCCACAACGGGGAATCGGCATAGATTTCCACCGTCGGACGCACAAAGGCGGCGGCGATATGCGTCAAGCCCGTGTCGACGCCGATCACCAGCGCCGCGTGGCGCGCCAGCAGGGTGGCGTCGCCCATCGACAGCTTAGGCAGCACGCGCGCATTCGGCAAGCCGGCCGCCACTTGTTCGGCTTCCGCCTTTTCCTTGGGCGAACCCCAGGGCAGCAGAATCGGCATGGGCGCGAGCGCCTGGCCCAGGGCGATCCAGTTTTCCGGCGCCCATTTCTTGGCGTCGCGCGCCGTGCCGTGGAAATACACGCAGTAAGGCGCCTCGCCCATCCAGTCCGGGCGCGGCTCGCTGCCTGATACTTCCGGCAAGCCGAAATCGGCCGGCGTGTCGACCGTGTAGCCGAGTGCCGCGGCGGCCACCAGGCGGCCCCGCGCTACCGCATGCGTGCGCGGGTCGAGGGGAATGCTTTTCGTGTGAAACAGGCGCGAGATGCCTTCATAGCCGGAACCTTCGCTGCCATTGGCCAGGCCGACTTTCTGTCCGCCCGGCGCCAGGCGCGCGGCGCCCATGATGATGCCCGTCTTGAGCAGGCCCTGGGTATCGAACACATAATCGTAGCGCGTCTGCCGCAGGCTGCGGAAGAAGGCGGCGATTTCCGCGCGCGTCTCTTTCTTGCCCAGGCTCTTGCGCCAGCGCCGTAGCGCAAACGGGAAGATGGTAGCCACGCGCGGGTTCAGGCGCACCAGGCTGGTATAGCCCTCCTCGACCACCCAGTCGATGGTCGCGTTCGGAAAATGGCGGGCGATGTCCGCCACCATCGGCAAGTTATGCAGCACGTCGCCCAGCGAAGATACCCGCACCAGCAGGATTTTCAAGGGCGCCTGTGCGTCAGGTTGACCGGCCATGCTGTCAGAACGGCAGGACAGCGTCTGGCTTGGCCGCCAGGATCACGCTCTTGAACTGCCCCTGGATGCGCGCCAGGGCTTCCGGCGTTTCCGCTTCGAAGCGCATGACGATCACCGGCGTGGTGTTCGACGAGCGGGCGAGGCCGAAGCCGTCCGCGTATTCCACGCGCAAGCCGTCGATGGTGATGATCTGTTCATTGCCGGGGAAGACGGCGTCGCGGCGCAGCATGTCCATCAGCGCGACGTTCTCGCCCTCCTTCAGTTCCAGGTGCAGTTCCGGCGTGCTGTCGGACTGCGGCAGGGAATTGAGCAGGCTTGACGGATCCGCTTCGCGCGTGAGGATTTCCAGCAGGCGCGCAGCCGAATACAGGCCGTCGTCGAAACCGTACCAGCGGTCCTTGAAGAAGATGTGGCCGCTCATTTCGCCGCCCAGCGGCGCGCCCGTTTCACGCAGCTTGGCTTTCACCAGCGAGTGGCCCGTCTTGTACATCAGCGGCACGCCGCCATGCTTGCTGATCCACGGCGCCAGGTGGCGCGTGCATTTCACGTCATACAAAATCTGCGCGCCTGGGTGGCGGGTCAGCACGTCGGCGGCAAACAGCATCATCTGGCGGTCAGGGTAGATGATCTGGCCATCCTTGGTGACCACGCCCAGGCGGTCGCCGTCGCCGTCGAAGGCGATGCCGATTTCGGCATCCGTCTCGGCCAGGCAGCGGATCAGGTCTTGCAGGTTTTCAGGATGCGCCGGGTCCGGGTGGTGGTTCGGGAAATTGCCATCGACTTCGCAGAACAGTTCGATGACTTCGCAGCCCATGCCACGGAACAGGTCGCCCGCGAATGCGCCGGCCACGCCATTGCCGCAGTCGACGGCGATCTTGATCGGGCGCGCCAGCTTGACGTCGCCCAGGATGCGCTCCAGGTAGGCGGCGCGGATATCGTGCGTGGCATAGCTGCCCGGCGTGCTGCTGGCACTGCCGTCGTGCGCGACGATGCTGTGGTACAGGGCCTGGATCGCTTCGCCGTGAATGGCTTCACCGGCCAGCACCATCTTGAAGCCGTTGTAGTCGGGCGGATTGTGGCTGCCCGTGACCATGATGCCGGAGCGCGTGTCGAGCACATTCGTGCCGAAATAAACCATCGGCGTAGCCACCACGCCCAGGTCGATCACGTCGATGCCTGCCGCTTGCAAGCCCTGCGCCAGCGCTGCCGTCAATTCCGGTCCCGACAGGCGGCCATCGCGGCCGATCACGACCCGCTGCTCGCCCTTGGCCAGGGCTGCCTGGCCAAATGCCTGACCGATCTTGTGCGCCACGCTGGCATCGAGGGTTTTAGCGATGATGCCGCGGATATCGTAGGCCTTGAAGATCGTTCTGGACAATGGAAGCATGGTGTGGGCGGTATAAGTAAGGGAATAGTGTGGTGCCTGGCAAGGTGCAGCGCGCGGCTGACAGCTTGCTGCTGCGCCAAGAGTATACCGAATTATACGCGCAGCAGATCGATCGACTTGCCCGATTCCACCCACTGCTTGACCCACAGCGGCTGGCGACCACGGCCTGTCCATTGCTCGGTCGCATTGTCAGGGTGGCGGTAACGCACCGCGACCTTGCCCGTGCGCGGGTGCAAACCATCGAGTATCAGCTGTTTCAGCGGAATGCCCGCCTGCTGCGCGATGGCCATGATCTGTTCGCGCGCCTTGTTCAAGTCTTCGCGCTCGCGGCCGTTCAATTCCTGCTTCACATTATCTTCCAGCTTGCGCAATTCCAGCATCGTCATCGTTGACAGATCCATCCGGTACATCCTTTACATTAATTTAAATAATAAAATCACGTGAAATATACTACATTGTATAAACAGCTGCGCACCGTTGCATAATCCATCAGCTATTGAATCGCGGCCATCAGCGTATTTATCCGTTCAACATTAAGATTCAATGAGGAATATGCCGAAAGCGCGCGTGAAAAATAAATAAACAAGGATGCGTGGCATTCCGGAATGGCTGCGCATGCTGCTTGCAAGGCTGGCATGGCGCAGCCATGCCATGCCGATAAACGCGCTGGCAGATTATTATCGATGTACGGCAACGGGAAATGCAGCCCTATTAAATCCCCATGCGGCATAATCGGCATCCGCTTTTTCCTTCCCGCCGGCCATGCGCGCAATTGCTCGCAGATCCGCAATGTCCCCAACGCCAAAGGACTGGCATGCTTATAATGCAGGCGCGTAGTTCACTTCACCCGGCACATATGAAAACTTACTTTATCGGCGATCTGCAAGGCTGCCACGCACAAACCGTCGAGCTGATCGAACGGATCCAGGCGGCAGCGGATGGCCCCTACCGCCTGCTGTTCGCGGGCGACCTGATCAATCGCGGCCCCGCATCGCTGGCCACCCTGCGCCACGTGCATGCGCTGGCGCGGCAGGGCCTGGCCGACAGCGTCCTGGGCAACCATGACTTGCACCTGCTGGCTGTGGCCAACGGCATCCGCCCCGAGCATGCGTCCGATACGCTGGCCGAGATCCTCGATGCGCCCGACCGCGAGGAATTGCTCGCCTGGCTGCGCCAGCGGCCACTGGCACTGGAACACGACGGCCATGTGCTCGTGCATGCGGGCTTGCTGCCGCAATGGAGCGCTGCCCAGGCCCTGTCGCTGAGCGGGGAGGTGTCCGCCATGCTGCGCAGCGACGGCTGGGTGGCGTTCCTGCGCACCATGTACGGCAACGAGCCGGCCGCCTGGCGCGACGACCTGCAGGGCGCCGACCGGCTGCGCTGCATCATCAACGCCATGACGCGGCTGCGCTTTTGCACGCCGGACGGCGTGATGGACTTCAAGATGAAGGAAAGCGGCAGCCCGCCGCCCGGCTCCGGCCTGCTGCCGTGGTTCGACGTGCCGGGACGGCGCAGCGCTGGCGACACCATCGTCTTCGGCCACTGGTCGGCGCTGGGACTGCAGTTGCGGCCACACCTGATTGGCCTCGATAGCGGCTGCGTGTGGGGCGGAAAACTGTCGGCCGTGTGTCTGGAAGACCGCTCGCTGCTGCAAGTCGATTGCCCTGCCTTCCAGCAGCACAGTGGCAAGCGGTAAGTGACAAGCATGGCGCGCATATGCTTAGTCGAAATCGGTCGTTGGCCTTGCCGCGCGTGGCCCTTATGATGCAACTTTTATGATGCAGCTTTTGTCTGTGCGATCCCATGCCCCCTGATACCGACAGACTGGCGCGCTGGCTGCTCGGCAGCCTGGAACTCGACACCGCCGTCCTGCATGTGGGCCAGTACTGCGGTCGCTGGCGCGCCTCCACGGCAGGCCGGGAACTGGGCAGCTTTCACCTGGTGCTCGATGGCCACTGCTATCTGCACCTCGACGGCGCGGCGCCAATCGCGCTCGGCCCGCGCGACGGCGTCTTCCTGCTGCGCGACTTGCCGCACTTTCTGAGTCCCCACAGCGACCCGCTGCAGGCGGTCAGCGCGCAAGCCATGCTGCCGCTGCAGGCGCCCACGAAACTGCCGGCGACGGCGCTGGCCTGCGGCTTCTTTCAATTTCGCGGTGCCCTCTCAGCGCTGATCGTCGACTCCTTCCCGCCATATCTGCTGATACGCGGCGACGCGCCCGCCTTCAGCGCCGCCGCCGCGCTGTTCGACCTGATCCTGGCGGAGGCGGGCGGCGATCCGGAACAACCATCGCCGCTCATCGCCCGCCTGGTCGAACTGCTGTTCTTTTACCTGATCCGCCATGTGGCGCAGGGCGAGCAGGTGGCGGCCGGCCTGCTGTCGTTGCTGCACCAGCCCGCGTTTTCGCCACTGCTCGAACGCATGCTCGACGCCCCCGCCGCCGACTGGTCGATCGAGAACATGGCCAAGGCAGCGTGCATGTCGCGCGCCAGCTTCTGCAAGCATTTCGCCAGCGCCAGCGGCCACTCGCCGGCCCAGTTCCTGCTCCTGCTGCGCATGAAGATCGCGGCGCGCCGGCTGCACGACGGCGTCTCCGTCGAACGCGCGGCCGAACTGGTGGGCTACCGCTCGCACGCCGCCTTTACGCGCGCCTTCAAGCGGGTCACGGGCGAGCAGCCGGGCGCCTACCGGCGCGACCAGCGCCTGCGCCAGCTGGCCAGCTGAAATCAAGGATCTCACAATCGCAGACGAACGAGCACAAAAGGGCGACGCTGACGTCTGTTGCGCGCACGGCATGGCCGATATAATGGCCGGGTGACTTACCAACTTAGCAAGGTACCCCATGTCCCGTCTGACGCTGCACACTCTAGATACCGCTCCGGCCGATAGCCGTCCCTTCGTGGAAAAGGCCATCGCCAACAATGGCTTCCTGCCCAACCTGATCGGCGTGCTGGCCAATGCCCCGCTGGCCCTGGAAACCTATCTGACCGTCTCCGGCATCAATGGACGCGCCAGCCTGAGCCTGATGGAACGCGAAGTGGTGCAAATCACGGCAGCGCGCATCCATGGGTGCGATTTCTGCATCGCCGGCCACAGCGCCATCTCGCTGAAAAAAGCGGGCCAGACACCGGACACGGTGCGCGCCCTGCAGCACGGCCAGCCGACGGGTGACATCAAACTGGACGCCGTCGCCGCCTTCGCCACGGCCGTCATCGCCACGCGCGGCGCCGTCAGCGACGCCGAATATCAAGCCTTCCTGGCCGCCGGCTACGAGGAACAGCAGGCGCTGGAAGTCGTGCTGGGCATCAGCCTGGCCACCCTGTGCAATTTCGCCAACAGCCTGGCCGGCACGCCCGTCAATCCGCAGTTGACACCCTACCTGCCTGGCGCCGTCTGACATGGGCCGCCTCAATCACTGGCTGCACATGCATGCCGACCAGCTTGACCAAACATCGGAACTGGCTGAAACCGTTTTGCCGGCCCTCGCTGGCGACCAGCTGCTGGCCATCGGCGTGCCGCAGGCACATGGCGGCGCGGGCGGCGACGTACGCGACGCCATCGACGCCATCGCCAAAGTGGCCGAGCAATCGGTGACGGCAGCTTTTGTTTTCTGGGGCCAGCGCTGCTTCATCGAATTCCTGCTGCAAAGCGAGAACCGCGCGTTGGCCGAGCGCCGCTTGCCAGGCCTGCTGGCAGGCACGCAAGCGGGCGCCAGCGGTTTGTCGAACGCCATGAAATTCTTGTCCGGCATCGAGCAGCTGCAGATCACGGGCGCGCGCCACGATGACGGCCTGCTGGTCGACGGCGGCCTGGCCTGGGTGACGAACTTGCGCAAGGCGGGCTTTGTCGCGGCGGCCGCCGTGGCGCCGAACGACGGCGCGCCCCCCGTCATCGTCGCCTTCGACAGCGGCACGGCAGGCGTCAAGCGCAGCGAAGACCTGGACCTGATCGCCCTGCGCGGCAGCAATACGGCTTCCGTCAAGCTGGCGCAGGTGCACATTCCCGCCGCGGACATCATCAGCGACAATGCGCCAGCCTGGCTGCCGCAGGTCCGCCCATCGTTCCTCGGCATGCAGTGCGGCCTGTCGATCGGCCTGGCGCGCGCCAGCCTGGCAAAAGCGGCGCAGATTTCCGCCGGCTCGCGCAACCAGCTCACGCCCCGCATCGAAGCGCTGCAAGCCACCCTGGAAAACGCTGTCGCTACCCTGCTGGCCGGCGTGCATGATGGCCGCTTCCAGACGCAGGCGCCAGCCATGTTCCGCCTGCGCATACAGCTGGCCGACGTGCTGCAGCAGGCGCTGATGCTGGAACTGCAAGCCATGGGCGGGCGCGCCTACCTGAACGCCGAGCAGCAGGGCTTTGCCCGCCGCTGGCGCGAATCGTCGTTCATCCCCATCGTCACCCCCAGCCTGACGCAATTGCAGGCGGCCTTGCAGCTGTTCGACAGCCAGCAGGCGGCCAAGGCGGCGGGAGCCCCGGCATGACGGCAGCGGCGCAGGACTGGGCGCTGCAGGCGCAGGACCTGAGCTACGCCTATCCCGGCACAGCGCCTGTGTTCCAGCACGTCTCGCTAGGCGTGCGCAAGCGTGAAATCGTCTGCCTGCTGGGCGGCAGCGGCTGCGGTAAATCGAGCTTGCTGCGCGTGCTGGCCGGCTTGCAGCCGCCATCGACGGGCGAGATCCAGTTCCTCGATGCACCCATGCGCGAACCGGATCCGCGCAGCGCCCTCGTGTTCCAGCAAGCCAGCCTCTTGCCCTGGCTGAATGTCACGGGCAACGCCGGCTTTGGCCTGGACTTCAAGCACCAGCCGCAGCTCACGCGCGAGGCGCACCAGGCGCGCGTGGCGCAAGCCATCGAAGCGGTCGGTTTGAAGGGCCGCGAAAAACTGTACCCGTCCGCCCTGTCGGGCGGCATGGCGCAGCGCGTGGCGCTGGCCCGTGCGCTGGCGCGCGAACCGGAACTGCTGTTTGCCGATGAACCGTTTTCCGCGCTCGACGCCATCACGCGCGCCGAGATGCAGTCACTGCTGGTCGACGTGGTGCACCGCTGGCACACGGCCGTGCTGCTCGTCACGCACGATATCGATGAAGCGATCCTCGTGGCCGACCGCATCTTGCTCATGGGCGGCAAGCCGGGCAACATCGTGCGCGAATGGCCCGTCGCCATCGCCCAGCCCAGAATCGGCCACAGCGCCGACGTCATCGCCCTCAAGATGGACATCCTCGACGCCCTGCAGGCGCTGCAAAAGCAGGATCAAACGCCCGCCTTTGCTCCCCATTAATCGACCGGAACATTCCCATGACATTCGAAGACCAAAACAAACCCCTGCACATCTGCGCCTCGTCCGATTGCGATTGCGGCCTGACGCGGCGCGACTTCCTGCGCATGTCGGCCCTGGCCACGGCCAGCGTCGCCTCGCCGCTGCTGTTCGCCGGCGACGCCATGGCCCAGCAGGGTCCGAAAGGCGACGACCAGCCCGTGAAGATCGGCTACCTGCCGATTACCGACGCCACCCCGCTGCTCGTCGCGCACGCCCGCAAGCTGTTCGAGGCCGAGGGCTTGCAGGCGGAAACGCCGCGCCTGTTCCGCAGCTGGGCGCAGATCATCGAAGCCTTCGTCGCCGGCCAGGTCAACGTCATCCACCTGCTGTCGCCGGCCACCCTGTGGGTGCGCTACGGCGCCAAGTTCCCCGCCAAAGTTGTCGCCTGGAACCACGTCAACGGTTCCGCGCTGACGGTGGCCAACGAGATCAACAAGGTCTCCGACCTGGGCGGGCGCACGGTCGCCATCCCGTTCTGGTACTCGATCCACAACATCCTGTTGCAGCAAATCCTGTCCTCGAATGGCTTGACCCCGGTCACACGCGCGCGCAACGCAGCCATCAAATCGAATGAGGTCAATCTGATCGTGCTGGCGCCGGCCGAGATGGTCTCCGCACTGGCCAGCAAGTCGATTGCCGGCTACATCGTGGCCGAGCCGTTCAATGCGGCGGCGGAAAACGCCGGCATCGGCAAGATCCTGCGCTTCTCGGGCGACGTGTGGAAAAACCATGCATGCTGTGTCACGTTCCTGTCCGAACGCGACATCAACACGCGTCCCGAATGGGCGCAAAAGGTCACCAACGCCATCGTCAAGGCGCAGCTGTGGACGCGCTCGAACCAGGTCGACACGGCCAAGCTGCTGTCGAACGTGGGCGAGCACCGCTACACGCCGCATCCGCTGCAAGTGCTGACGAAGGTGCTGGCCACCACCGATTACGCCAGCTATGAAAAACAGGGCCTGATCGTGCACAAGAACTGGCAGCAGCGCCGCATCGACTTCCAGCCGTATCCATTCGCCTCGTACACGGAAGAGCTGGTGCGCGCCATCGGCCGCACCAAGGTCGAAGGCGATACGCGCTTCCTGGCCAACCTCGATCCGAAGTTCGCCGCGCGCGACCTGGTCGATGACCGCTTCGTGCGCAAGGCCATCACGGCAGTCGGCGGCCCGGCCGCCTTCGGCTTGCCGGCCAACCTGCTGCGCAGCGAAACCGTGGCGGTCTGACGATGGCAAGCAAGTTGTTCACGAAGTTCGGCCTGCCCCTGGTGGGGCTGGCCTGTGCCTTGCTGCTGTGGTCCATCGGCGTGACGGCGCTGGAGAAATCCACGCCGATCGCCACCGCCTTCGCGCCCTTGCCCACGGCGCTGGCGTTCCAGGAGATGGTGGGCGGTTCGGATATCTGGCTGCACGTGGTACTGAGCCTGCAAAGGGTAGCCGTGGGCCTGGGACTGGCCATCGTCATCGGCGTGCCGCTGGGCGTGCTGGTGGCCATGTCGAAGAGCTTTTCCGGCGCGGCCATGCCGCTGTTCCAGCTGCTGCGCATGATTTCGCCGTTATCGTGGATGCCGATTGCCGTGATGGTGCTCGGTGTCGGTGACGCGCCCGTGTACTTCCTTCTGGCGTTTGCGGCCGTCTGGCCGATCCTGCTCAATACGGCGGCCGGCGTGGCGCGGCTCGATCCGAACTGGCTGCTGCTGGCTCGCAGCCTGTCGGCCACGCGCAGCGAGATCGTCTTCAAGGTAATTTTGCCGGGCATTACGGCCGATATCCTGACGGGCGTGCGCCTGGCCATCGGCATCATCTGGATCGTGCTGGTACCGGCGGAAATGCTGGGCGTGTCGGCGGGCCTCGGCTACTTCATCCTCGACACGCGCGACCGGCTCGCGTACTCGGAGCTGATGGCCGCCATCGTGCTGATCGGCATACTCGGTTTCATCCTCGACTACCTGGCCCGCGCCGCCCATGCGCGCTGGCTGCACGTGAAGAACTAAGCCGCCTTATCCAGCGGCAGCGTGGCGGCGATAGTCGCCTGCGTTGCCGCTGCCAGTTCACGGCGGTGCGCGTCGAGCGTCGCCACTGGCGCCAGACAGGTCAGGCGCGCCGTGATGGGCGGGCCGCTCAGAATCGCCACCATGCTTTGCGCAAAGCTCATCTCGCCGATGAAGTCGACGGCGTGGTGCAAGGCTCCCTTGTCATCCACATACACGAGCGCGAACGGCTGCACCGGCACTTGCGCGTCGATGGCCGCCTCGAACAGGTTGGCGTGAAACGGCAGGATCTGTCCTTGCGCGGCGGTCGTGCCTTCGGGGAAGAACGCAATGCGCTCGCCCGCCGTCAATTTATCCACCAGGCCCTGGAAAATCAAACGCAGGTCGCGCTTGCTGCCGCGCGAAATGAAGATGGTGCCGGCACGCCCCGCCAGCCAGCCCAGGATCGGCCAGGCGCGGATTTCCGCCTTGGCGACGAAACGGCAGGGGTGGACGGCATTGATGACGAAGATATCGAGCCACGAAACGTGGTTCGCCACCACCATCGCATGGTCGAGTGCCGGCACGCTGTCTGCCGGCTGCGCCACGTGCACGCCGCAGATGTCGAGCAGTTGCGTCGACCAGCGGCGGATCCGCCGGTTGCGCCCCTCCAGGTCCAGCCAGGGAAAGAGCACGGCGCTCTTGGCCATGCCGCAGCCCAGGTGAATGGCGATGCGCGCGAGGCGGTAGGTAAGCAGAAGTTTCAAATCACACCAACAAATAAACCAGAACCGAAATCCGGGAGCAGACAAGGGATGCCGGGGCAGCGCGCCCCGGTCCATGGATCTGATTTTTTAACGCTGAAACGCCACCTGTCCGGCAACGATGGTCGCCTTGACGATGCCGCTCAGCTCATAGCCGAGGAAAGGCGTGTGCTTGCCCTGGCTGGCCAGCGACGCCGACGACACGGTCCAGCGCGCGGCGGGATCGAAGACGCAGATGTCGGCCGCTTCGCCCACGGCCAGGCTGCCGGCCGGGATGCCGGCGACACGGGCCGCGTCCGCCGTGACCTTGGCCACGGCGCGCGCCAGCGGACGGGCGCCCGCTTGCGGCTGCGCCAGCGCATAGTCGTCGGCCCATTTCAGGGCCAGCGACAGCAGCAGCTCGAGCCCCGTGGCACCGGGCGACGCTTCGCCGAACGGCAGCAGTTTTTCATCGTCATCGACAGGCGTATGGTCCGAGCACATGGCGTCGACCGTGCCGTCAAACAGGCCGGCGCGGATCGCATCGCGGTCGCGCTGGCTGCGGAACGGCGGCGTGACGCGCGCATTCGGGTCGAAGAAGCCGATATCGGCGTCCGTCAGGTGCACATGGTGCACGCCCACGTCGCAGGTGACGGGCAAGCCTTCAGCCTTGGCCGCACGGATCAGTTCCAGGCCGGCCGCCGACGAGATGCGGCACAGGTGCACGCGCGCGCGGCTGGCGCGCATCAATTCGAAAATCGTGTGCAAGGCGATGGTTTCGGACATCACGGGCACGCCGGACAGCCCCAGGCGCGACGCCAGCGGGCCGCTGTGGGCGATGCCGCCGCGGCCGATGTGCGGGTCTTGCGGGCGCAGCCAGACGGTGTAGCCGAAGGTATTCGCATACTGCATCGCGCGCAGCAGCACGGTGGTGTCTTCGATCGGCTCTTCCGCCTGCGCGAAGCCGATGCAGCCCGCTTCCGTCAGTTCCGCCATTTCCGTCAGCGACTTGCCCTTCAAGCCCATGGTCAGTGCGCCCAGCGGATGCACGTGGGCCTTGTTCTGCGTCTTGGCGCGGTATTTCAGCATTTCCACCAGGCCCGGCTCGTCCAGCACGGGGTCGGTGTCAGGCGGGCATACCAGGCTCGTGACGCCGCCTTGGAGAGCCGCCTGCAATTCCGATTCCAGGGTCGCCTTGTATTCGTAGCCCGGCTCGCGCAGGCGCGCGGACAGGTCGACCAGGCCGGGGGAAACCACCAGGCCGGCCGCGTCAAACGTGGTGTCGGCCTTGAAACCGGCCGGGGCGCTGCCCACGGCCAGCACCTTGCCGTCGGCGATAAACAGGTCTTGCAAGCCATCGATGCCGTTGGCAGGGTCGATCAGGTGGCCGTTCTTGATATGTAGTGTCGTCATGCTCGCTTACTCGTCCTTGGGCTATCAGCCCTGATTACCAGCCAAAATACTCATCACCGCCATGCGCACGGCGATACCGAAGGTCACCTGCGGCAGGATCACCGCCTGCGGACCGTCGGCCACGGCCGAATCGATTTCCACGCCGCGGTTCATCGGGCCCGGATGCATGACGATGGCGTCCGGTTTCGCCAGCGCCAGGCGCTCGGGCGTCAAGCCATAGCTCTTGAAGTATTCCTGCGCCGATGGCAGCAGCGCGCCGCTCATGCGTTCATTTTGCAGGCGCAGCATGATGATCACATCGACGCCCTTGAGGCCTTCATCCATGTTGGTGAAGGTGCGCACGCCCATCTGCTCCAGGCCTCCCGGCAGCAGGGTGTGCGGGCCGATGGCGCGCACTTCCGGCACGCCCAGCGTGGTCAGCGCATGGATGTCGGAACGGGCCACGCGGCTGTGCAGGATGTCGCCCACGATGGCCACCGTCAGATTCGTGAAATCCTTCTTGTAGTGGCGGATCGTGTACATGTCGAGCAAGCCCTGGGTCGGGTGCGCATGGCGTCCGTCGCCCGCGTTGACGACGTGGACGTGCGGCTGCCTGGTGTCGATCAGGTGCTTGGCGATCAGGTAGGGCGCGCCCGACTGCGCGTGGCGCACGACGAACATGTCGGCATGCATGGCCGACAGGTTGTCGATGGTGTCGAGCAGGGACTCTCCCTTGCTGGCCGACGACGCCTGGATGTTCAGGTTGATGACGTCGGCCGACAGCCGCTTCGAGGCGATCTCGAAGGTGGTGCGGGTGCGCGTGGAGTTTTCAAAGAACAGATTGAAAACGCTCTTGCCGCGCATCAGCGGCACCTTTTTCACATCGCGGTCGGAAATGCCGACGAACGAGGAAGCGGTATCGAGGATGTGGTTGACGATAGACTTCGGCAAGCCTTCGATCGTCAGCAGATGTTGCAGTTCGCCGTGTTTATTCAGTTGCGGATTAAGCATGGTGGGTATCTATGGTGAGCGTGAATTTTCCATCGTCGGCTTGCTTCAGGACCAGGGCCTGGCCCGGCGGCACGGCTGTGAAGGCGGCCACGAAATCGGCGGCCACCGGCAACTGGCGCTCGCCGCGGTCGACCAGGGCGGCCAGCATGATCTTCGCGGGGCGGCCATAGTCGAACAATTCGTTGATGGCCGCCCGCGTGGTGCGACCCGTGTACAGCACGTCGTCGACCAGCAGGATGGTGGCGCCGGCCACGTCAAAACTGATCTGCGTCGGCTTGACGTCCGCATGCAGGCCCTTTTGCGCGAAGTCGTCGCGGTAGAACGAGACATCGAGCACACCCACGCGGTCGACCAGGTTCAGGTCGCGCGCCAGGCGTTCGGCCAGCCAGGCACCGCCCGAATGGATGCCGACGATGGCCACGTTGGAGATGCCCGCCAGGCCGCTCTGCACTTGCTGCAGCAAGACCGCGTACAGGGCCTCGGCGTCGAGTTGGGAAGGATTCGTAGGATGCGGCATAGAGTTCTTGATCATTCAGGGAGGAAGTCTAGGGTCAGATTAATAATTCGCGTCGAAATACTGTTGCAGGATGATGGCGGCGGCGCGGTCGTCGATCACTTCACCGCGCTTGGCGGCGATGACGGCCGAGGAGTAACGCTCATCGACCAGTTCCACCGGCAGGTTGAAGCGGCCATGCACCTGGTTGGCGAAACGGCGGCAGCGCGCGCTCATCTCGTGTTCCGTGCCATCGGGATGGCTGGGCAAGCCCACCACGATGCGGCTGGCGCCCCACTCCTTGATCAGGCTATCGATGGCGGCAAACTTCGGCTCGTTCGCCGTGGCCGTGATCACGCTGAGCGGCTTGGCCTGGCAAATCATGGTATTGCCGATGGCCACGCCGATGCGTTTCAAGCCGAAATCGAAGGCGAGGATGGTGTCGATGGCGTCACCGCTCATGCGTGGCCAGCCTCGCTGGCGAGCATGAGGGGATCGATACCCAGCAACTTGATGGCCGCCACGTAGCGCTGCTCGATGGGGAAGTCGAACAGGATGTCGGCCGAGGCGCCTACCGTCAGCCAGCCGTTGCGGCCGATCTCGTCTTCCAGCTGGCCCGGGCTCCAGCCCGAATAGCCGATCGAGACCAGCATGCGCTCGGGGCCATCGCCCTTGGCGACGGCTTCGAGCACGTCGATCGACGTAGTAAACGCCACTTCATCGGTCACCGTCAGCGACGAGGAATAGCGCGCGCCCGGCGTGTGCAGCACGAAGCCGCGGTCATCCTGCACGGGACCGCCGAACATGATCGGTTCGTTGATGATGGGCGTGTCGCTGCCGGCCGCCAGTTTCAGGTCGATGCGGTCGAACAGCACTTCCATGGTCATGTCGGTGGGCTTGTTGATGACGACGCCCAGCACGCCGTTTTCATTATGTTCACACACGTACACGACCGTGCCGCCGAAGATCGGATCTTGCATGGCCGGCATCGCAATCAGGAAATGGTTGGCCAGATTCAGGGTGGAGGAACCGGTCGCGGCCGGCTCTCCCACACCCTGCATCAGACGATGTCCTGGTAGAGTCTGGTCGATTTTACTCTTTTTCATACGCGATGCTCTCTCTGTGGGCTTGCTGGCAAGTCTCGCTTACCCCGCTATCGTACGCCTGGCACATCCTGCCGCGAATGCTGGGCGGCGGGAACCGTGTTGCCAGGCGCTATTCTTGTTATGTTATAAATTAGTTATCAATTCGCTGTGCCATGCGGCGACATCCTGCACGCTGAGTGACTTGCTTGATAGGAAACGTCGCTTTCCCTGCAAGCGCATTTCAATGCCAATTGTAAAATTGATTGCAAAATCGCTGTCGCACATAAAGCACCATGAACATACCCGGTAGTTTACACTGAATTGCCGCTGCAGCGACGCCAAAGGCACGACGCGAGCGGCCATAAAGCCCTGTTGGCGGCAAAAAATCGCCTATCTTTGACCCTGAACACGCGAAATAATGACAATCAAGACTTCCCTGGTGTGGTTCCGGCGCGATCTGCGCGCATTTGACCATGCTGCACTGCATCACGCCCTGCGCCAGAGCCAGGCCGTGCATTGCGTCTTCGTGTATGACACCGCCATCCTGGCAACGCTGCCGCGCCGCGACCGGCGGGTCGACTTCATCCATGCCAGTGTGGCCGAACTCGCCAGCGAGCTGCGCCAGCTGGGCGGCGACCTGATCGTGCTGCACGCGGACGCGGCCGAGACCATCCCGCGCCTGGCCGCCGAGTTGAACGCCGACGCCGTTTTTGCCAACCACGACTACGAGCCGCAAGCGATCGCGCGCGATGCCGGCGTGGCCGCCGCGCTCACGCGCGACGCGCGCCTGTGGTTCAGTTTCAAGGACCAGGTCATCTTTGAAAAGGACGAGGTGCTGACGCTCTCGGCCAAGCCGTATACCGTCTACACGCCGTACAAGAATGCCTGGCTGAAGAAAATGCGCGCCGAACCCGCCTGCCTGGCGCCGTTCGATATCGAGCCGCATGCGGCCAGCCTGGCGCCGCCGCGCGCCGGCACGCCGGCGCCGCTGCCCACCCTGGGCGAACTGGGTTTCGAGGCCAGCAACTTGGCCGAACTGGCCATCCCCACCGGCATGGCGGGCGCCAGTCAACTGTTCGAGGATTTCCTGCCGCGCGTGGCCCGCTATGACGTGGCGCGCGATTTTCCCGCCCTGAAGGGGCCATCCTACCTGTCCATGCATCTGCGCTTCGGCACCGTGTCGCTGCGCTATCTGGTGCGCACCGTGGTCGACCTGATGGACCGTGGCGGTGGCGGCGATGGCGCGCCCGTGTGGCTGGCGGAACTGATCTGGCGCGATTTCTATGCCATGATTTTGTACCAGAACCCGCATGTGGAAGGCGGCGCCTTCAAACCCGCCTACGACGCCATCGCCTGGGAAACGGGACCCGAGGCCGATGCCTTGTTTGCCGCCTGGTGCGAGGGACGCACCGGCTATCCGCTGGTGGACGCGGCGATGGCGCAGCTGAACCAGACGGGCTACATGCACAACCGCCTGCGCATGGTCACGGCCTGCTTTCTGATCAAGGATCTGGGCATCGACTGGCGCCGCGGCGAAGCGTATTTCGCGCTGCACCTGAATGACTTCGACCTGGCCTCGAACAACGGCGGCTGGCAATGGGCCTCGTCGTCCGGCTGCGATGCGCAGCCCTACTTCCGCATCTTCAACCCCGTCACGCAGTCGGAAAAATTCGATGCCAGCGGGCGCTTCATCCGCCGCTACCTGCCGCAGCTGAAGGCGCTGGGCGACAAGGAAATCCACGCCCCCTGGCTGGTGCCGCGCATGCTGCTCGAGCAAAAAAACATCATGCTGGGGCGCGATTATCCGGAACCGCTGGTGCAGCACGACGAGGCGCGCAAGGAGACCCTGGAGCGTTATGAAGTGGTCAAAGTGGTCAAGTAGGACCACCGGCTTCCTGTGCGGTGAACGGCGTCCACACCGACCGCCAGGCGCCGTGCGGAAGTTTCGCCTGCATGGAAAGGGATAGTCCGCCCGTCCCCAGCGGGTCACCTGGCTGCCATTGCGCAGTGTCCAACTGATTGTCGATGCTCAGTGCCCGCGCCCTTCCCACGTCGACATTGATCATTTCCCGCGTGTCATAGCCGATTTCCAATATGGGATGCAGCACCTTGCCCATGCCTGACAAATACAGGGTATCGACATGGACAGCGGGTTTGTCAAAACGTTCATACTGCCTCGTCGCGGCGGATTTGAACCCCTTGCCCATGGCGATGCCGATGGTGGCCGGACCATCGCACCCCAGCAGCGCGGCGAGTGCCCAATAGTCATGATCGGCAATGACCAGCCTTGCCAGGCAGCGTTCTATCCATGCCGCCTCATCGGCCCTGAACGCATTCCAGTAGGGCTTCAGCGAGTTCTGCAGGTAGCCCACTTCATGCAACGCCCCGACGAAGTTGATTTGCCTGTCGATGGAGTCGATATCCTGCAACAGATGGGCGGCGGCCGCGGCGACCGCATGCTCACCTTTGGCCATGGCTTTGTCTTCGAGTTTTTTCAGTTTGGCGTGAAGGCTCATTGTTTTCCTGATTTGGCGATGCACGCCTGTTATGGTTGCCGCGGTGTTTCTGCACCAGCCTCCGTTTGCAAACGCTGCACTTCCGCCAGCAATTCCTCTTCCTGGAACGGCTTGCCGAAATACGCATTCACGCCCAGCTCGAACGCGTGCGCGCGGTGCTTGTCGGCGCTGCGCGAGGTAATCATGATGACGGGGATGGCGCGCGTCTTGTCGTCGCTGCGCACATTGCGCGTCAAATCAAAACCATCCATGCGCGGCATTTCCACGTCGACCAGCAGCAGGGCCGGCATGGCAGCCGGCTCCAGCGCATGCAGCTGTTCCAGCGCATCGACGCCATCCTTGGCCAGCAGCACCTGGTAGCCTTCGCGCTCGAACAGGCGCTGCATCACGCGGCGCACCGTCAGCGAGTCGTCGACCACCATCATGCGCACGGCAGGCACGGCCAGCGCGCTGGAAGCGGCATGCTGCTCGCTGCTGGCCAGCGCATACTGCGCCAACAGTTCCGGATGGTGTTCCAGATGCTGTGCCAGCGCCACCGGATTGAGGATCAGCACGATGTCGCCCGTGCCCAGCACCGTGGCGCCGGCGATGCCCGGCATGCGCGCCAGCTGCGGGCCCACGTGCTTGACCACGACTTCGCGGTTGCCCACCACATCATCGACCTGCAAGGCCAGCCTGTCATTGCCATTCCTCAGCAACAGCACGGGCGCATAGCGCTGCGTGGCCTGCGCCGCCGGCGTCTCGCCCAGCATGGCCGACAGGTGGTGCAGCGCCAGCGACTGCCCGTGCGACTCGATGCGCCCGGCCGCCCGCACCTGCTCCAGCTGTTCGCCTTTCAGGTGCAGCACCTGCTCCACCAGCACCGATGGCAGGGCATACGTCTTGCCGCTGGCCGCCAGCAACACCACTTGCGTGACGGCCAGGGTCAGCGGCAGGTGGATGGTGAAGCGCATGCCCAGGCCCGCCTGCGTCAGCGTTTCCACGCGCCCGCCCAGGGCCAGCGCTTCGGATCGCACGATGTCCATGCCAAAACCGCGCCCGGCCAGTTCCGTCAGGCTGTCGGCGGTGGAAAAGCCGGGCGTGAAAATCAGTTCGGCCGCCTGCGCGTCGGTCAATGGCGCATCCGTCGCCACCAGACCGGCGCCGTGCGCCTTGGCGCGGATGCGTTCCAGGTCCAGCCCCGCGCCATCGTCGGAAAAGGCGATCGCCACTTCATTGCCCTGCTGGCTGACCTGCACCAGCAGCTCGCCCGTTTCGCTCTTGCCCGCGGACAGGCGCGCGTCGCGCGGCTCGACGCCGTGCACGATGGCGTTGCGCAGCAGGTGCTCGAAGGGCGCCGCCATGCGTTCCAGTACGCTGCGGTCGATTTCCACGCCGCCGCCGCGGATGTCGAGGTTGACGCGTTTGTCGACTTCCTTGGCGCTTTGCCGCGCCACGCGGAACAGCCGTTCGGCGATGCTGGCAAACGGCACCATTCGGATCTGCATCAGGTCGCGCTGCAGCTCGCGCGTCAGCCGCGCCTGCAGCACCAGGTCGTCCGTTACCGCATCGACGCTGTGGCTGAGGTTTTCGTGGAACGAGGCCACGTCGTTGACGCTTTCGGCCATCATGCGCGTGAGTTCCTGCAAGCGCGTAAAGCGGTCGAATTCGAGCGGGTCGAAATCGCGCTCGCTGCCGACGGCCATGCGCGAGGCGATCTGCGATTCGGCCTGCATTTCCACTTCGCGCAGCTGGCGCCGCAAGCGCGCCAGGTTGTCGGAAAACTCGGCCAGCGAAGCGCCCAGCACGCCCACTTCATTCTCCATCTTGGAGCGCGTGATCGACACTTCGCCAGCCTGGTTCACCAGGCGGTCGAGGATATCGGCGCGCACGCGCACCAGGGCCGCCTTCGGTTCGGCGGCAGGCGTGTCTTCCATGCCCGGCAAGGGCAGCAAGGGCTGCTGCAACTGTTCGAACAGGTGCAGCGCATGGTCGTAGTGGGCCAGCAATTCCTCGAAGGCCTGCGGCGTGGCGGTACCCGCATGCAGCATGTTTTCGATATGCGTCTCGATTTCATGCGCATGCTGGCCCAGGCGCATGGCACCGGCCATGCGGGCGCTGCCCTTGACCGTATGCAGGGTGCGCAGCAGCATCTGCGCCTGGCCGCTGTCGTGCGGCTGCTGCTGCCAGCTGCGCAGCGCCTCGCCGATCTGCGGCAGCAGGTCGGCGCCCTCCTCCAGGAAGACGGACAATAAATCGAGGTCGAGTTCATCGCTGATGCCGGCGCTCGCCGCCAGCAGCGCGGCCGCGTCGGCCGGCATGATGGCGGGCGCCGGCGCTTCCGGCGCCGCGTGCTCCAATGGCGGCGCGTGCTCGAAGCCGGCGTCGAACAGGTCGTCGCTGGCGCCGCTGTCCTGCATCGGCGCCGGTGCCGGCACTTCGGCAGCAGCCGGCTGCAGCGCATCGGCGACGATGCTCGCATACGTCGCCTCGAACAGGGTCTCGAGCTGGGGTACAGGAATCTCGGCCAATGCGTCGGCCGGCGCGTCGGCAAGCGACTCGGCAGGCTGGGCCGGCGCGCCGACGATGCTGGCGTAGGCGGCCGCAAACAGGGCATTGAGCCCGTCTTCCTGGCTCTCGCCGGGCGGCGCCGTCAGGGCGCGCCACAGGGTGTTGAGCGCTTCGATCATGTCCGGCTGCGTTGGCGCCAAATCGCCCAGCGCGAACGCCTGCAGCATTTGCCCGATGCGCTGCGTGGCCTGTTCCAGCACGTCGTGCTGTTCGGCGCGCAGGCCGGCCAGCGGCGGCACCACCGTCTCGATCACCGTTTCAAGCGCGTGCGCCAAGTCGCGCAGGGACTGGAAACCCACCGTGCCCGAGGTCCCCGCCAGCGTATGCACGGCTTGCAGCGCTTCCGCGCTGACGGCGCGCTGTTCATGGCGCCACTCGCCGAAGTCGCGCGTGAGCACGCGCAGCAATTCATCCGTTTCGGCCAGGTAGATGTTGTACAAGGGAAGGCTGATGCGCAGTTCGCCCACGTGTTTGAGGTGATCGTCCGGCGCTTCGTGCAGCGTGGGCGCCGTGGCCAGGGGAAGTCCGATCACATTGCCATTGCTGGCCACGGGCGCGGCCGGGCGCGGCTTGCGCAATTCGAACGGGCCGCCTTCGCGCACGCGCTCGGCCGCCATCAGCAGCATGCCGGCCTCGCGCTCGCGTCCCGCTCCGCCTTCCAGTTCGGCCACCCATTCGCTGAGCTGGTACCAGCCGTAATTCAGCAAGGTGAACAAGTCGTCGCTGACGGGGCGCGCCTCGGCCAGCCAGGTATTCATGACGCGTTCAATGGCGCCGGCCGCTTCGGCAAACTGCGCCAGGCCGATCATGCGGCTGCTGCCTTTCAGGGTATGGAACGAGCGGCGCAGCATGGCCAGGTGGTCGCCGCTGGCGGCCTGCTCTCGCGGCAGGGCCAGGGTGGTGTCGATAAAGGCCAGCACTTCGCGCGCTTCTGCCAGGAAGATATCGAGCATCTCCGCATCGACATCGGTCACGGCGGGCGCGGCATCCATGCCGGCAGGCGCGGCGGGCGCCAGGGTCTGGTCGAGCAAGGGCACCGGTACGGCACCGGCGGCGGCGACTTTCTCAAATGGCAGGGCGCGGAAGGTGCCGGCGGCGGCATCGAAATGGAAACGCCCGCTGGCCGCCTGCGCATTGCGGCCCAGCATATCGACAAAAAAGCCCAGCGCGCTGACGTTTTGTGCGATCTCGTCGAGCGCCTCCGCATGCGCCTCCGCCTTGGCGCCGCTACCGGCCAGCTGCCGCACGGCCGCGTCGACCTGCAGCACGGCGGCGCGCGCGTCTTCCTGTCCCAGCCCGGCCAGTTGCTGCTGCAACTGGCCCAGCACCGGCGCGACGCCATCGAGTGCCCCCGCCGGCCGCAACGTATCCGCGTAATAAGCGTTGAGCACCTTTTCCACCTGGCGCAGGCCCGTCTTCATTTCCTCGGCCAGCGCGGCCACCGTCTGGCCCTGTTCGATCTGGCGCGACAGCTCGCCCGCCGTGACGGGCGGCGGCGCTTCGCCAGCCAGCAATGCCTGCAGGCGCGCGGCGATGGTTTCCGCATTGCCGGCAAAATCGTCGGGCAGGCGGCGCAGCTGCTCCAGCCCCGTGTCGGCAAACAGCAGCGCCATGCCGATTTCATTTTCCAGGGCCGCGCTGCGCCCGCTGGCCACGGCTTGCCGCGCCACGGCCGCGCATTCGCGCAGCAGGCTGGCCAGGGCCGGCTGCTTCAAGGACTCCACATGTGCGGCCACCTGTTGCAGCGACTCTTCGAAATCCGTGCCCAGGCCTGGATCGAGGTCGGCTTGCGCCAGGCGGCTCCAGCTGGCGCGCGCCTGCGCCAGGGCCGTGCGGGCGCCTTGCAAGGCATCCTGGTCAACCTGGCCGTAGCGCCGCGTTTCCACGTCGGCCGGAACCTGCCCCTCCAGGGCGAAGGCGGCGCGCAGCTGGCGTGCCTCCGGCGTCGGCTCGGTGGCGGCCGCGATGAAGAACAGGGCGTCGCGCAGCATCGATTCGGGCAGGCTGGCCGTGCCCTGCGCCAGGCGGCGCAATTGCAGGTTGATCAGGCCGAACAGCTGTTTGACGTTGAGCGTGCCCATGCCCTCGCCGCTGGCCGCCAGCCCGGCAAAGGCCTGCATGGCGAACCAGAAGGTGCGCGCCGGCGCTTCCTGCTGCGCGTCGGCTACCAGGGTCAGGGTGGCGTGCAAGTCGCTGGCATGCTGGCGCCGCGCCGCGTCATCCTGCGCCTTCAGGAAGGGCAACAGGGACTTTTCAAAGCGTCCGCGCCAGGCCGGATAATCGGCCACCGGGGGCGCCTGCGCCAGCGCGATGGCATGCCCTTCCAGCATCGATGCCGGCGGAAAAAACAGGTCGGCCGGGTGTATACGCTCGGCGCCCAGCATGGCTTGCAGGTCGCGGTAGTAGGGAAACAAACGCGTGGGCTGCGGCGGCGTGCCGGCCACCAGATCTTCCAGGTATTCGATCAGGGCCTGATACAGTTCGGCGACGACTTGCGCATGGTCCAGCGTGTATTCGAGGCTGCCGTCGCGAAAGCGCGCCAGCGCCTGTTCCGCGCCGTCCGTCAGCAGGCTGGCGCCGGCCACGTCCACCATCACCAGCGCGCCATGCGCCTGGTGCAGATGCGAGCGTGCATGCTGCAGGGCCGTGGCGCGTTCCTCGCGCTCGCGGCCACCCGCCTCGAACAGGGCCGTTTTCGAGCGGCCCAGCGCTTCGCGGATTTCCACCATCACCCACGACAAAGGTTCGCTGTCGAACGGCTTGGACTGCTGTGGACTATCAGGTGTGCTCATGCATGCCTCGGTAAGGAAATCGCCTGGACTGGCGCGGCGTTCAGGCGGCGACGCGGAAGCGCGACACCGAATTTTTCAGTTCCTGCGCCAGCATCGACAGTTTATGGATCGATTGCGCCGTTTGCTGCGTGCCATCCTGGGTCTGCTCCGTCACGCTCAGGATATGCTGGATATTCAAGGCCACGCCGCTGGCCGAACCGGCCTGCGTGCCGGTGGCGAACGAAATGCCCTGGATCAGTTCTGCCAGGTGTTTCGACACCTGGCTGATGTCGTTCAAGGCTGCGCCGGCCGCGTCCGACAGGCGCGCGCCCTCGACCACGCCCTGCGTGGACGTTTCCATCGCCCGCGTCGCATCCTGGGTATCGGCCTGGATGGTGCGCACCAGCGCGCCGATCTGCTTGGCGGCGGCGGCCGAGCGTTCGGCCAGGCGCTGCACTTCCTCGGCCACGACGGAAAAGCCGCGCCCCGCCTCGCCGGCCGATGCGGCCTGGATGGCGGCGTTCAGCGCCAGCACATTGGTCTGCTCGGTGATGTCGGAAATGAGCTCGGTGATTTCGCCGATTTCCTGCGACGATTCGCCAAGGCGCTTGATGCGCTTGGACGTATCCTGGATCTGCTCGCGGATTTCATGCATGCCCTTGATGGCGTTTTCCACCGCCGTCGAACCCTGCTGCGCGGCCGCCACCGACTGGCGCGCCACGTCGGCCGAGACGCTGGCCGACTTCGACACGTCGGTAATCGCATTGGCCATCTTGACCACGGTGGCGCTGACGCCCTGGATTTCGCGCGACTGCTGCTGCGACGCGATCAGCAGCTTGCTGGAAATGCTTTGCGCCTGCGTCGAGGCGCGATTGACCTGTTCGGCCGTCGCCGTCACCCTCCCCACCAGGCCGCGCAATTCCTCCACCGTATAGTTGACGGAATCGGCGATGGCGCCCGTGATGTCTTCCGACACGGTCGCCTGCACCGTCAGGTCGCCATCGGCGACCTTCTGCAATTCATTCATCAGGCGCAGGATGGCCGCCTGGTTCTGCTCATTCCTGGCCTTCGCCTCTTCCTCTTTTCCCTGCGACTGGAGCCGCAGGATTTCCGCTTCCTGGCGCCGCCGCTCGGCGTCGCGCGTGCGGTTGACGGAGTCCTGCAGCAGCACGCGGCCGATGCCGGCCGCCGCGATCAGGGTCAGCAACACCCCGCCGACCATCATCCAGAAGGCGATGCCCAGGGTTTCCTGGTTCACGTGATACATCTGCTGCAGCAGGGTCAAACGCTGGCGCAGGTCTTCGTTCTCGTTGAAGATCAGCTGTTCGGCGCTTTTCGCCGAACTGAATTTGTCGAGCCGGTCGAGTATCGACGACACCAGCTTCTGGTACGTGTCGAAACTGGCTTTCAACGCCACCAGGCGGTCGCGCAGTTCGGCGTCGCGCGTGGGCGCCAATTGCAGCGACACGCTGCCATTGAGCAAGCCTTCCACGGCGGTGCGGAAATACGTCGTGTCGCGTCCCAGCGAAAATGCCGTTTCCGAGCTGATGCTGCCCGACGACAGGAATTCGCTGGCGCTGCGGCTCATGCGCTGGCTCAGCATCATCAGGCGGCCGATGACGGCCAGGTCGCGCGCATTGCCGCCACGCTGCACCTTCAGGGCCGCGATTTCCTCGGTCTGCGCCAGCAGCGCCGGCGACAGCCCATTCAATTGCTGCAAGGTCTTGTCGAATTCGCCCAGTTCCGGTTTCAGGCGCAAGATGGTGCTGGCCGCGCGGTCGCTGCTGGCCCACTTCTTGCGCGCGTCGGCCACCGCCGCCAGCAGGGCGGCACGCGACTCGCCGATATCGCGGCCGTGATACGTCCCGCCGCGCAGCATCAGGCGGAAATCCTGGTTCAGTTCATTGCGGCTTTCCTCGAGCTGGCGGAAGGCTTCCGGATTGCCTTGCACGGCGTTGGGCGCGGCCTTGCCGATGCGCTGCGAATGCATCAGCGCATCGCTGGCCAGCTGCGTTTGTGCCGAGGCGATATTGCCGCTGCGCGTATTCAGCCCCACGAACAGCAGGCTGGCGGCCAGGCTCAGGGCCATCAGCGTGGACAGGATGCTCAGCTGCTTTTGCAGCGGAAAATGGCCGATCAGCGGCAGCTTCAAGTCGCTGACCGGCGCGCTGGCCAGCGACTTGCGCCGTCCCAGCGCGTCGCGCAGGCGCAGCGGCAGGTCTGCCGCCGATGCCGGCGCATCCGCAGCGTGCTGCGCTTCGGGCATGCCGGCCGCCAGAATGGGGGAATTGGCGCCCATCAGCAAATATCCTTGTGGTCGGGGAAGCCGTCAAAGCCGGCATCGAGGAAGCGTTCAGATTGCGCCAGCTGCGCCAGGTCCAGGCGCAGCCACTGCTGCCCTTCGCTGTCGCGCAGCGCCTGCGCCGCCCACGATGGGAGCACACCCTGCGCCGCATCGGGAACGGGCACGGATTGCATCGCGCGCAACTGGCGCAAGCCCAGTACGCGTTCGACCAGCAAGGCGCAATTGAGGCCCAGACGGGGAGAAAACGTGATGATGCGGCAGTGATTGCCCGATACGCAAGCCGGCTCGCCCATGTAGCGGGCCAGGTCGACGACCGCCGTCAGGCGTCCGCGCATGGCCGCCAGGCCCAGGTACCAGTCCTGCGCCAGCGGCACGCCCTGGATCTGCACGCTGGAAGCAATGACGATTTCGCCGAGCTGCGTCAGGTCGAGCAGGCACGGCCGGCCACCGAGCATCACGCCCAGTTCCTTGCGCGCTGCCAGCGCGCCGCTGCGCGCGGCCTGTATCCGCTCGATCAATTGCAGCTGATACTGGCGCAAGCGCCCCTGCCGCGCGCCCGTCTCGAAAGATGGCATGGCAGCGGCAGACGAAAGGGCCGCTGTGGACACGCCGTGACCTGGCATCGTGTGCATTTTCAGGAAATCGCGGCGATCTTGGCCAGCAGCTCGGCTTCGACCACCGGCTTGACCAGGTAATCGCGCGCGCCCTGGCGCAAGCCCCAGATGCGATCCGTTTCCTGGCTCTTGCTGGAGCAGATAATCACCGGCACGTCCTGCAGTTCGGGATCGCGCGCAATCGCGCGCGTGATCTGGAAGCCATTCGCACCGGGCATCACCACGTCCATCAGGATCAGGTCGGGCCTGGCCTGCTTGAGTTGCGCCAGCGCGTCGGCGCCATCCTGCGCCGTGAGGACGGCATAACCGGCACGCACCAGCATCTCGCTCAGGTAATAGCGTTCTGTCGGCGAGTCGTCGACGATCAGAATTGTGTGTATGGCCATCTGCTTCCTTGCTGCGTTGTCAATCAATAAAAACACTTATTCAAAATGCCCGGCCAGGTGCAACCGCACGGCCTCCAGCAACGCCTCGCGCGCCAGCGGCTTGGCCAGGCAGGCGCTGGCGCCCGCCATGGCCCCGCGCGCGCGGTCGAACAAGCCTTCCTTCGACGACAGCATCAGCACCGGCGTGGCGTGGAAGGCCGCACTGGACTTGATCAGCGCGCAGGTGCGGTAGCCGTCCAGGCGCGGCATCACAATGTCGCACACGATCAGCGCCGGCCGGCAGTCGGCGATCTTGGCCAGGGCATCGAAGCCGTTTTCCGCCACCACCACGCGATAACCGGCCTCGCCCAGGATCTTCGCGGCCGCGCTGCGTATCGTCGCGCTGTCGTCGATGACGAGTATCGTGGCGCTGGCGCACACGGCATCGGACGGCGCCTCGGGCAATAAGGGACGCGTCATGTGATTATTCGACAATCTTTCATACCATAGCACAGGCAGCCGCGATACCTGCGTGCGGCAGCGGCATCCCATGGATCTCGATTGATTACAGCGCCACCATCTCGAAATCATCCTTGCGCGCACCGCATTCAGGACAGGTCCAGTTCATCGGAACATCGGCCCAACGCGTGCCCGGAGCGATGTCTTCGTCGGGCATGCCGGCCGCTTCATCATAAACCCAGCCGCAAATAAGACACATCCACGTTTGGAATTGCTGCGTTGTTTCGTTGCTACTCACGTTCTGCCACCCTTCAATCAAGTAAAATGCTGAATTAGGTATCTTAATCTACCCGCCGTGCAAAACCAAACTTCTCCCCTCATATTAAGCTTCGGCGTGTCCGATCCGGTCGGCGCGATCGGCATCCAGGCCGACCTGGCCACGTTTTCAGCCTTCGGCTGCCATGGTCTGTCCGTCACCACGGGCCTGTTGATCAGCGATACGGCGCGCGTGGAAGACGTGCAGGCGGTCGACCCGGACTGGGTTTCCGACCAGGCGCGCGTGCTGCTGGAAGACATGTCCGTCTCGGCCATCAAGATCGGCGCGCTGGGCAGCGTGGAAAACGTCACGGCCATCGCCGAAATCGTCTCCGACTATCCGAACGTGCCGCTGATCCTCGATCCCTTCATTTCGGCGCTGCCGGAACAGGGCATGGACGATGAAGACATCCTGACGGCCGTGCGCCAGCTCCTCATCCCGCAAACGACGCTGCTGGTGCTCTCGCCGGTGGAACTGGAGCGCCTGGCCGAGACCTGGCGCGACGCCGATCCGGACGACACCCTGCAAAACGACGTCGACTACCTGGTGGCCCTGGGCTGCGAATACGTGCTCGTCACCGGCATGCCGGCCGACGCCAGCAAGTCCGGCACGGCCGAAGGCAAGCTGCGCGCCAACACCCTGTTCGGCGAGGACGGCGTGGTGCGCCACGACGAATGGCAGCACCTGCCCGGCATCTTCAACGGCGCCGGCAGCACCCTGTCTGCCGCCGCCACCGCCCTGCTGGCCCTGGCGAACGATGAAGACGATGTGCCGCAGGTGGTCGTGGCGGCGCAGGAATTCACGGCCGGCGCCCTGGCCCACGCGCAGCGCCACGGCATGGGCAAGCTGGTGCCGAACCGCCTGTTCCGGCAGCAGCGCCAGCGTGGCGCCCAATAAGTACAGACGACACAGACAACGATCCACTTTCAAGGCACGATTATCATGACGACGACTTCACAAAACGACATCCTGTTTGCCCGCGCACAAAAAACCACGCCAGGCGGCGTTAATTCGCCCGTGCGCGCCTTCCGCTCGGTCGGCGGCACGCCGCGCTTCATCACGCGCGCCGAAGGCCCGTACTTCTGGGACGCGGACGGCAAGCGCTATATCGACTACATCGGTTCGTGGGGCCCGGCCATCGTCGGCCACGCCCATCCGGAAGTGGTGAAGGCGGTGCAGGATGCTGCCGCGCTGGGCCTGTCGTTCGGCGCGCCGACGGAAGGCGAAGTGCTGATGGCAGAGGAAATCACGCGCCTGGTGCCGTCGATCGAACAGGTGCGCCTGGTATCGTCGGGCACGGAAGCGACCATGAGCGCCCTGCGCCTGGCGCGCGGCGCCACGGGACGCGACAAGATCGTCAAGTTCGAAGGCTGCTACCACGGCCACGCCGATTCGCTGCTGGTAAAAGCTGGCAGCGGCCTGCTCACCTTCGGCAACCCGACATCTGCCGGCGTGCCGGAAGATGTCGTCAAGCACACCCTGGTGCTCGACTATAACAACGTGGAACAGCTGAAAGACGCCTTCGACAGCTTCGGCGCGGAAATCGCCTGCGTCATCGTCGAACCGGTGGCCGGCAACATGAACTTGGTGAAAGCCACGCCGGAATTCCTGCAGGCGATGCGCGAACTGTGCACGCAGTACGGCGCCCTGCTCATTTTCGATGAAGTCATGTGCGGCTTGCGCGTGGCCCTGGGCGGCGCGCAGGCGCTGTACGGCATCAAGCCCGATCTCACGGCGCTGGGCAAGGTGATCGGCGGCGGCATGCCGGTGGCGGCCTTCGGCGGCAGCGCGGCGCTGATGCACAACATGGCGCCGCTGGGCGCCGTCTATCAGGCCGGTACCCTGTCCGGCAACCCGGTCGCCGTGGCGGCCGGCATGGCCACCTTGAAACTGATCCAGCAGCCTGGCTTCTACGAGCAGCTGGGCGCCACGGCCAAGCGCCTGGCCGAAGGCCTGACCGCCGCCGCGCAAGAAGCGGGCGTGGTCTTCTGCGCCGACTACATCGGCGGCATGTTCGGCATCTATTTCAGCGCCACCCCGCCGACCAGCTACGCGGAAATGATGGCGGGCGACCGCAGCAAGTTCAACGCCTTCTTCCACGCCATGCTGGACGAAGGCGTGTACTTCGCGCCCGCCGCCTTCGAGGCAGGCTTCGTCTCGGCACAGCACGATGACGCCGTCATCGACGCCACCATCGCCGCCGCGCGCAAGGTCTTTGCCAAACTGGCATAAGCGTTTTACACGGCCACAGTGTCCATCACCGCGGCCACCAGCGCCGGCAGCCTGGCCATGTCGCTGAACACGACATGCGCACCGGCCGCCTTCAGGCGCGCTTCCTGGCCGGGCGCGATATGCCCGCCGCCGATAAACCCCAACACCGTCATGCCCGCCGCCACGGCCGCCGTCACGCCCGTGACGCTGTCTTCCAGCACCAGGCACTGGCCTGGCGGCACGCCGAAGGCGGCAGCTGCCGCCAGGTAGACGCCCGGATGCGGCTTGGCGTGGCCCACCAGGTCCGGCGTAAAGACGCGCTTGTCGAACAGCGGCGCCATGCTGGTCCGCTCGAGCGCCGACAGCACGCGCGCGCTGACGCTGTTCGAAGCGACGGCCTTGGGCAGGGGAATGGCTGCCAGCGCCTGCGCCACGCCAGGCACGGCGCGCAGCTGCGCGTCGCAGGCCGCATCGACAGCGTTGCCGATGGCCATGATCTCGTCGGCCGGCAATTGCGGCAAGCCCAGCTCCTTGTAGATATCCTGCATCAGCGGCACCAGGCGCTGGCCCAGGCGCGGCTCGATCAAGCCTTGCAGGGTGACGCCCTCGGGCAGGTTCTGCAGGCGCGGTCCCAGCAATTCCAGCAGCGCTTGCAGGGCCACGGCTTCGCTGTCGATCAGCACGCCATCGCAGTCGCTGATCAAATGGGTATAGCGCAGTGGGGTGGTGGCGGTATCAGGCATGGACTCTCCAGAAGGCAACGGTGACGGGAAATGCGGCGGCCAGCCGGCCAAGGCA
The DNA here is from genome assembly GCF_002735655.1 of Janthinobacterium sp. BJB446. Taxonomy (NCBI): domain Bacteria; kingdom Pseudomonadati; phylum Pseudomonadota; class Betaproteobacteria; order Burkholderiales; family Oxalobacteraceae; genus Janthinobacterium; species Janthinobacterium sp. BJB446. The sequence continues at coordinate 266,678 of NZ_PDZK01000002.1, forward strand.
GGCATCGCAATGATCATAGGTGGAACAGGCGGACGCTACCACGCAGAAAACGTCTGAATGACGATACTTTTCTGCAAAAGGCAGCCAACGGGGGAAAGAATCGGGCGCCAGGCAGGCGTCGACGCGTAAATACCAATTCAATACCACGCAATACCAGTGATTATCGCTGATTTTTGAATTCGCTGCGTTCGTCTTGAAACTGGGACGCGGAAAGCGCCCCGGCGATGCGGTTTACTTCAGCCAGCCGCGGTGGCGGAAGTACAGGAACGGCGCGATGGCGCTGGTGATCATCAAGCCCCAGGCCCACGGATAGCCGAACGACCATTCCAGTTCCGGCATCAGCTTGAAGTTCATGCCGTATACGCTAGCGATCAGGGTCGGCGGCAGGAAGGCCACGCTGGCCACCGAGAAGATCTTGATGATCTTGTTCTGGTTGATGTTGATGAAACCGACGGTGGCATCCATCAGGAAGTTGATCTTGTCAAACAGGAACGAGGTATGGCCGTCCAGCGATTCGATGTCGCGCAAAATCTGCCGCGCTTCCTCGAACTGCTCGGAATTGAGCAAGCGGCCGCGCATCAGGAAACTCACGGCGCGGCGCGTATCCATCATGTTGCGGCGGATACGGCCATTCAAATCTTCCTCGTGGGCAATCGCATTCAGCGCTTCGGCCGCGTGCGCATCGGTAAATTCCTTTTGCAGCACGCGCGTGCTGACTTCTTCCAGGTTCTGGTAGATGCCTTCGAGCACGTCGGCCGAATATTCGGCATCGGTGGCGTACAGGTCGAGCAGCACGTCCATGTAGTCGGCAATCGAGCCGGGCCGCGAACGGGCGCGCATGCGCACCAGGCGGAACACGGGCAAGTCGTCCGTATGCATGGAAAACAGGATCTTGCGGGCCAGGATGAAGGCGACCGTGATGACGCGCGAGGGACCATCGTCCTCTTCGCGCAGGAAATCTGTGCGCAGGTGCAAGTCGCCGTTTTCCGCTTCGTAATAGCGGGCCGACGCTTCAATATCCTTGACTTCGTCTTCGCCCGGCAGGGTAACGTTGTAGATGGCCTTGACCCAGGCCCGTTCATCATCGGTAGGGTCGGTCAGGTCGACCCACACCGGTTCGGCATTTTCGAGGTCTGCGCGGCTGTCGATCGGCACCTGGTTGAGCCGGCCATTCTGTAATACAAAGACATTGATCATGCGCGCTCTCAGCCGGATGTTGGGTTATCGTGATGTGCTGGCGCTGGCGCCAAAAATGAAAACAGCGCAAGTGTACCCGCAAAGGCCTTTTCACGACCACCCCCGGCACCGCTTTTTCACCGAAAAAGTGCGGCGTTGCACCAACCGGTGCCGATTAAGATGCTGCGCTGCAATAGTGCCAATCAGGCAGCTTTAACTTTATACAAAGAAAGCCGGCTGCCATCAAGGCAGTTCCGCCGCTCCCATGCGGCGCAGGATCACGCCCGTACGCCGGTTCAGGTAGCCCGTATCGCGGTGACGGTCATAAAAGCGGGGGTTCGGCAGCATCACGGCCAGTTTTGCCGCCTGCCCGGCGCTCAGGCCCGCCGCGCTGACCCGGTAATAGTGGCGCCCGGCCGCCTCGGCGCCAAAGATGCCCGTGCCAAACTCCACCACGTTCAAATAAATCTCGAAAATGCGCTGCTTTTCCATCAGGCTTTCCAGCATATACGTGATGATCAGTTCCTGGCCCTTGCGCACATAGCTGCGCGAGCCGGACAGGAACAGATTCTTCGCCAGCTGCTGCGTGATGGTGGAACCGCCCGCCACGACCTTCTGCTTCTTGCTGTTTTTTTCATATGCCTTTTGCAAGGCTTCCCAGTCCACGCCTTCGTGCTCGGAAAAATTCGCGTCTTCCGAAGCGATGATGGCCCGTTTCAAGTTGTTCGAGATGCGGTTGTACGGTACCCACGTCTGCTTGATCGTGGCGTTGGGATTCTTGTCCTGCAAGACAGACAGCTGTTCGCGCATGAAAGCCGTACTGGACGGGTTATGCTCGACCCACCACCAGATTTGCAGGAAGAAATACAGCTGCACGACGATAAACGCCAGCACGGGAACGATGAACAGCCACTTGATCCAGCCGTAGCGGCTGCCGCTGCGGCGCTGGCCCTTCTTGCCGGCGCTCACAGGGCACTGCGCAATTGCGCCAGCAAATCCTGCGTCCGCGGCCGCACGCCGCGCCACACGTAAAACGCTTCGGCCGCCTGCTCCACCAGCATGCCCAGGCCGTCGCGCACCTGCGCGCCATGCTGCGCAGCAAAGTCCATGAAGACGGTGGGCTGGGCGCCATACATCATGTCCAGCGCCAGCGTGTGATCGCCGAAGATTCCCGGCGGCACGGGCGGCAAGTCGCCCGCCAGGCTGGCCGAGGTGGCATTGATGACGATATCAAAGACGCCATCGGGCTGCGTGTAGCCGCCGGCGCGCAACTGACCGGGTTGATCCAGCGCATCGGCAAACTGCGCCACCAGCGCCTCGGCCGTAGCCACGGTGCGGTTGGCAATGAAGATTTCCTGCGGCCCCTGTTCCAGCAAGGGCAGCACGACGCCGCGCGCCGCGCCGCCCGCGCCCAGCAGCAGGACGCGCTTGCCGGAGACACTCACGCCCGCGTTGCGCATGATGTCCGCCACCAGGCCCGCGCCATCGGTATTGTCGCCAAGAATGGTATCGCCATCGAAACGCAGGGTATTGACGGCGCCGGCCGCTTGCGCGCGCGGCGTCAGGACGGTGGCCAGCGCGCACGCGTCCAGTTTGAAGGGCACCGTCACATTCGCGCCCTTGCCGCCCTCGGCGGCAAACGTACGGGCCGCCAGGGCAAAGCCATCGAGCGGCGCCAGGCGACGATCGTAGACGATGGGCTCGCCCGTCTGCAGGGCAAACGCGGCGTGGATCAAGGGGGACTTGCTGTGGGCGATGGGATTGCCGAAGACACAATATTGATCGGGATTCATTTCTTGCTTGTTCAATTGCTGCCGCCAGTCAGGTTAGCTTCCATTTTTTCTTCGCGCGTAAATTTGAAGCGGGTAATGACGACCCACAGGTCATCCTTATCACTTGACAACATGTTCGGTGGGAAACGCCCATACGGTGCCGCGCGACGCACGATGGCCAGAGCCGCCGCATCGAGCGCGGGGTTGCCCGAGCTTTTCTCCACGCGGGCGCCGCCTTCCTTCTGGTAAATCGTGCCATCCTGGAAGATAGGGATGTAGACAACCAGTTCGCCATACATCTTGCGGCCATTCTTTTGCGGGAAATTCAGGGTGCCGATTTCCTCGATGCGCTTTTGCAGGGTCTTGTAATACATGGCGTAGCCGACTTCCTGCGTGCTGGGCGTAATGAAAGTCTTGCGCGGACGCTTGTTCTGGTCTTCCACGGTCTGGCTGATCTCGGCCGCCATGCGCGCGATGGCCTTGCTGCTTTCCATCAAGTCCGAACCGGATGCGAGCGGATTGGGCTTGTCTTTTTCCGTGACGGGCGCGGCGCTGTAAGGCGTCGGCCTGGCCGCCTGCGTCAGCAGCTCCTGCTGCTTCTGCTCGAGTTCGGCAATGCGCCGGGCGCTGGCCTTGACGCTGTCGCCCTCTTCCACCTGGCGCATGTCGGGCAAGGGCGACTTGGCGCGGCCCTTGTCGGCTTGTCCGCCACCGTCGAGATTGGCTTGCGCCAGGGCATCGGCCTTCAGCGGCTTGTTCGCATGCTTGGCGTTGACCAGGATCACTTCCAGGCCGGGATCGGTCGCCACGGCCCGCTGCGGGGCCGGGGCGACAAAATGCATCGCCAGCAAGGCGCCGTGCGCCAGCAGCGATACCGCCACGGCAATCATCAGGAAACGATTCTCTCGGAAAGACTTCACGCGCAACCCAATTCGCAACAAACACACCATAACAAGATGGCTGAATTCTACGTCAAAGGGCGGTGCCGGCAACAGTTTTCAGCACCGCCTTGATGGCCTGACGACGGCCTTACTTGACCTCGGGTTCGCTGACCACGTCTTCGCTGGCCAGTTCCGCCACTTCCGCATCGGCGTCGCTGACCTGGTTCGCCGCTTCCGGCGATGCTTCCGGCGCCACGTCGCCCGATTCTTCTTCGTAATCCAGTTCGGCATCGGCCGCCGCATCCGGTACGGCGGCGATTTCCAGCAGGCGCGCTTCGATGCTCAGGTCGACCTCATCCCAGCGCAGCAAGTCCAGTTTTACCTGGGCGCCGCGCGCCACCGATGGCATGCCCGGCAGCTTGATGACCAGCGGAATGTCGACCAGGCGCAGGATCTCGTCTTTCAGCACGACGGCATCGACCTGGCGCGCGTTTTCCTGGTGCAACCAGCGCAAGCACCAATAGCGTTCCATGTTCGACTGGAAATCGCCATACGCGGCATACGCGGCGTCGAACGCCGAAACGATGGCGAACAGATTCGCATCGCGCGGCTTGAACGGGGCCACCAGCGGCGCCGTCACGCCATGCTCGGCGCAGGCGATGATTTGCCACTGGTTCACCAGGTCCGTATAGCGGCGCAACGGCGAGGTGCTCCACGCGTATTGATCGACGCCCAGGCCCTGGTGCGGCGCCGCATGGGTGACCATGCGCACCTGCATCTTTGCCGCCCAGCTATTGCCACTGCCACCGCCCTGGCTGCGATAGATGCCGGGCACGCCATGGTCGTGCAGCATCTTGCCCCAGGTACTGTTGGCAAAAATCATCAGTTCCGCGACGATCTTGTCGAGCGGCGCGCCACGCTTGCGGCGCGCCACGGTGACGATGTCGTTTTCCACATAGAAATTGAAATCGACGCGGTTATTCTGTTCCGGCTTCAGGCCGAACGCTTCGCGTTTCTTCATGCGGCCCTGTTCCAGCTGCTGCGCCCATTGCCACAGCACGGCAAAATCGGCCTTGTGCGGGTACTCGCCTTCGCCGCTGGCCAAGGTTTCCTCGTTGACCAGGTCATCCAGCTGGTTATGGCGCAAGTTGCTGGCAATCGGCACCAGCTCGGCCCGCGTCTGCGTGCTGACCACGGCCCAGTCCGCTTTCGGGTCCAGCGTGGCGTACAGCGACAGGGCCGGGCACGTCGTGCCTTCCGCCAGGGTAAACGCGTTGACGATTTCGTCCGGCAGCATGGTGATCTTGTCGCCGGGCATGTAGACGGTCGACATGCGCTGGCGCGCCATCTTGTCGATCACGTCTTCCGGGCGGATGCCCAGGCCCGGCGCGGCGATGTGTATACCCACTTTCACGGTGCCATCGGGCAGCGGCTGCACGGAGAAGGCATCGTCGATCTCGGTCGTGGTCACGTCGTCGATCGAGAAGCCGGCCACGTCGGCCAGCGGCAGCTTGGCCGTCACGGACGGCACGGGCACGCTCGGGAAGCCGGCGCCTTTCGGGAAATTTTCGAAGAGGAATTTCGACAAGTGCAAATCTTTCGGCGAAGCAATACCGCCGACAGCCAGCATCAAACGCGGCGGCGTCGTGTGCAATTCCGTGCACGCCGCTTCCAGCGCCTTGTATTCGATGGTGTTCTTGTCCGGCTTGAACAGCAGTTGCAGCACCATGGGCTGCATCGAGGCAGGCAAGCGGTTCTGTTTCAGCTCTTCCACATAGGCGGCTTGCACCAGCGCCTGCTGCTTTTTCTTTTCGATACCGGCCAATGCCGCCTTCAGCGACGCTTCCGGCGCCGCCTTGTAGCGGCCACGGCCTTTCTTGTAGAAATACACGGGCGCCGAATGCAGGGCCAGGATCAGGCCGGCCGCTTCCGGCGGCAACGGTGCGTGGCCGAAATACTCGGCGCCCAGCTCGGCAAAGCCGAACTCGTCTTCACCCGCCACTTCCCACAGGAAATCGAGGTCAATCTCGGCAGCAACTGTCTTGGCTTGCTCCAGCAACTCGGCCGGGGACGGCTTTTCATACTGCAGCAGCACATCCTTGACCTTGACCTTGGTACGCTTGCCGCTGGCCATTTCGACCTGGTACGCTTCACCCGCCTGCGACAGGACCGTGCCGACCTTGAAATCGCCGGATTCTTCAAAAAATAGATTCATTGTTATGCTTTGTTTATTAATGTGTCGGTTGCAACGGTGCGAGTGAAGGGATTCAACTCCAGCACCGCCGGCAAAAATACTTCTGTTACCAGCAGCAATCCCTGGTGACGCTGGTACAGGCAGCGGCGGGCAAAAAACAGCGCCTGCTCGCCGGCGCGCTGCCCTTCCAATGCCAGCGCCGCCTGCGCCCGCTGCACCAGCGGGTGGCCGGCGCGCAAGCGGGCAAATTCCAGTTCGCCGCGCCGCACCATGCGGTCGCCAAACAAGGTCGTGCCCAGCGAGCGCTCGCCCAGCGCGGAAAACAAGGGCCAGTCCGTGGCCGTCGCCTGCATGGGCACGACGGTATGGCCAAACACGGCCGGTTTGTTATCACAACGCAACAGCACTTCGCGTTCCCATACCCGGCCCGCGCGGTGCAAACCGATGATGGCGGCCTCGTCCGTCAAACAGCGCGATGTTTTCTGATGCAAACATTGCACGCGAAACGCCTGGCTATGCGCTTTCAGCTTGGCCGTCAGCGACCCACCGCCCGTGAGCCAGTGGCGCAAGGCCAGCGGCGCATTGACGGCGTTCACGTGCGCATGCCATTGCGCCTGCCGCAGCGACCCCGGCCTCACTTGGCCGCGTCCGCATCGATGCCGCAAAATGCCAGCACGGGCGCCACGTATGCGGCAAATTCGCTGATGCCATGGTCGCTGCCATCGATGACGCACTGCTGCGCCCCCTGATAATGCGCCACCATGTCGCGGTAGTCGAGCACTTCATCGCCCGTGGCGGCAATCAGGAAATAGCGTTGCGGCTCGGTAATTTTCTCTACGGCAAAGGTTCGCAGCTCGTCGATGTATTCGCGCTTGAACTCGAATGGCTTGTCTGAATGGAACTCGGTCGTCACGCCCACATGCTGTTCCAGGTCGATCAGGGGTACGATGGCAGGGTTCAGCAGCACGGCGCGGCAACCGAGCTGCTCCGCCAGCCAGGTGGCGTAATAGCCGCCCAGCGAGGAGCCGATGATCGTCAGCTCGGCCGGCGTCACATCCTTGACCAGCGACAGGGCCAGTTCGATGGCCAGCTTGGGCGAGGCCGGCAATTGCGGGCACAGCCATTCGGCCTCGCGGCCCAGCGCCTGCATCTGCGCGGCCAGCAGGCGCGACTTCATCGACAGGGGCGACGAGCGAAATCCATGCAGGTACAGAATCATCGGCCCAGCGCCTCCAGCAACTTCTGGTGCACGCCGCCAAAGCCGCCGTTGCTCATGACCACGATCTGGTCGCCGGGACGGGCGCTGGCGGCCACGGCGGCCACCAAGGTATCGATGTCTTCGTAGGCGCTGGCAATCTTGCCCAGCGGCGCCAGCGCGTCGCCCAGGCTCCAGCCCAGCGCGGCATGGCTGCCGAAACCGAAGACCAGGTCGGCATCCTTCAGGCTGCCCGGCAGCGCATCTTTCATGGCGCCCAGCTTCATGGTGTTCGAACGCGGTTCCAGCACGGCCAGGATGCGGCCGCTGCTGCCTATCTTCTGGCGCAGCCCGCCCACGGTGGTGGCAATGGCCGTCGGGTGGTGCGCGAAATCGTCGTACACGGTAATGCCGTTGACCACGCCGCGCACTTCCATGCGCCGCTTGACGCTCTCGAAGCTGGCCAGCGAAGCGCAGGCCTGGGCAATCGGCACGCCCACGTGGCGCGCGGCGGCGATGGCCGCCAGCGCATTGCTGCGGTTGTGCTTGCCCGTGAGCGCCCACGCCACATGGCCTTCCTGCTGGCCATTGAAATACACGTCGAAGCTGCCATCGGCCTGCTCTTGCAGTTGCCAGTTGGCATCTTGACCAAAACTTTCCTTTTCACTCCAGCAACCGCGCGCCAGCACGCGCTGCAGCGACGCTTCGTCGCCGTTGAACACGAGGCGGCCAATGCCGGGCACGGTGCGCACCAGGTGATGGAATTGCGTCTCGATCGCGTGCAGATCGGGGAAGATGTCGGCGTGATCATATTCCAGGTTATTCATGACGGCCGTCTTCGCATGGTAATGCACGAACTTGCTGCGCTTGTCGAAGAAGGCCGTATCGTATTCATCGGCTTCGATGACGAAGAAGTCCGAGTCGGCGCTCTTGCCGTCGATTTTGCCGCTGAGGCGGGCGGAAATGCCAAAGTTCATCGGCACCCCGCCGATCAGGAAGCCCGGCGCGTAGCCCGCGTCTTCGAGTATCCAGGCCAGCATGGCCGAGGTTGTCGTCTTGCCATGCGTCCCCGCCACGGCCAGCACCCACTTGTTGCGCAAGATGTGTTCACCGATCCACTGCGGGCCGGACACATACGGCAGGCTGCGGTTGAGGATTTCTTCCACCAGCGGGTTGCCGCGCGAAACCACATTGCCAATCACATACAAATCCGGGTTCAACTTGGTTTGTTCCGGATCAAAGCCCTGGATCAGTTCGATTCCCTGCGATTCCAGCTGGGTGCTCATCGGCGGATACACGTTGGCATCGCAACCAGTGACTTTATGGCCGGCTTCCTTGGCCAGGACAGCCAGGCCGCCCATGAAGGTACCGCAAATGCCGAGAATATGAATATGCATGTGATCAGTGCGAAAGGTGCACGCTTAAGTAAGTAAGACGGTGAGATAAAAAACAGCAAGTGCAGGATTTTACCTGACGCCATGACTTTTTCCGCTTCGGAGTATCATCTCGCTCATGACAAACGATGCATTTGACGATAGCGCGCAGTTGCGCCTGGAAATCGCTGCCGCTGCCGCGCGCCTCGTGGCGCAGGATGGCGCCGACTATGGCAGCGCCAAGCGCAAGGCGGCGCGGCAAGTCCTCGGTGACGCGCCGAACCTGCCCAATATACTGCCTGACAACGACATGATCGAAGAACAGGTGCGGCAATACAATGCCCTGTTCCTGGCCGACAGCCAGCCGGCGCGATTGTTCCAGCTGCGCACGATCGCGCTGCAGGTGATGGAGGCGTTGCAACAATTTCATCCCCTGCTCAGTGGCCCCGTACTCAATGGCACGGCCGGCCCCCACGACGAGATCTATTTGCAGCTGTTTGCCGAGAGCGCCAAGGAAATCCACATCTTCCTGCTCAATAAAAATGTCGTGCTCGACATGTCGGAAAGCCCGCATTTCAAGGGAGCGCGTTATGATGCGGTCGAGACAGCCAGTTTCTTGTGGAAAAACGAAGGCGTGCACGCGGCCCTGTATGAGCTCGACGATATGCGCGGCGCGCTGAAAGCCAAGGCGGACGGCAAGGTGCTGCGCACCGATATCGCCGGGCTGCGCAGCCTGCTGGCCGCCAGCCTCGCCGATGGCGTGCCGGCTGCCGACTAACATTGATATAGATAAAGTTATGACAAAAAAGAATTGGATCGCCTGTGCCATCGTGGCGTTGATGTTTGGCGGCATGGGCGCTTACGTCGGTTTGAGCAAGGAAAAAGCGAAAGAAGCGGAGAAAGAAGCGGGACCGCTGACGACCGCCATCGCGCCAGGCGCGACGGGTCCCGTCAACGAGCTGTATGCGCTGTCCCTGCCGGACGCGGCAGGCGCCACGCAAGCCTTGTCGCAATGGAAAGGCAAGAATTTGCTGGTCAATTTCTGGGCACCGTGGTGCCCGCCGTGCGTGGAAGAAATGCCGGAGTTATCCGAAGTGCAAGGCCACTACGGGGCGAAAAATCTGCAGGTGATCGGTATCGGCATCGATTCGGCCAGTAATATTGCCACTTTTGCCAGCAAGGTCAAGATCGCCTATCCCGTGTATGTGTCCGGCATGAGCGGCACCGACCTGTCGCGTCATTTTGGCAATGCCACGGGCGGTTTGCCCTTTACGGTGCTGATCGGCGCCGATGGCGAAGTCAAAAAGACCTATCTGGGCCGCTTGAAATTTGATCAGTTGCGCGCCGATCTGGATAAATTGTAAATTCGGAGCGTGCTTTTTTCTCTTGCCAATGCGTATCTTTGGCGGCAAAATGCGGAACTTTCGCTAAAACGGTCTTCCATACATGGCAAAAAACCTCCTTCTGCTCAACGGTCCCAACCTGAATTTGCTGGGAACGCGCGAGCCTGAGGTCTACGGCGCCAGCACCTTGGCCGATATCGAGCAGGCAGCAATGGCGCAAGCCATGGCGGCCGGTGCCGACCTGGTTTGCTTTCAAAGCAACCATGAAGGCGCGCTGATCGACCGCATCCATGCCGCGCGAGCGGAAGGGATCGATGCCATCGTCATCAATCCGGGCGGCCTGACCCATACCAGCGTTGCTTTGCGCGATGCGCTGGCCGGGGTCGCCATCCCGTTCGTGGAAGTCCATATCTCGAATATTTATCAACGCGAAACGTTTCGACATCACTCATTTCTCAGCGCGATCGCGCAGGGGACGATCTGCGGCCTGGGTATCGATGGATATCGGTTTGCCATCGACTTTGCGCTTAAAAAACGTTAATCTACGCGATCTGCACGCATTTAGCGCGGCGATAGGTTCTTGGACATCACCGCATCACTCATAAAACAAACTACATTCCTAGGGGTTTTACATGGATCTACGAAAACTCAAGACCTTGATCGACCTGGTCGCCGAATCGGATATCGCAGAGCTGGAAGTTACCGAAGGCGAAAGCAAGGTTCGCATCGTCAAATCGTCGGCCATGCCGCAAAACCAGATGGTCATGATGCAGCCGCAAGGCATGCAAGCCCAATACCAGCCAGCCGCGCCAGCCGCAGCACCAGCGGCTGCTGCCGTCGTGGTCGCCGCCGAGCCAACGGGCTATGTGGTCAAGTCGCCGATGGTCGGTACCTTCTACCGTTCCTCCGCTCCTGGCAGCGCCGCCTATGTTGAAGTGGGCTCGACCGTCAAGGAAGGTGATACCCTGTGCATTATCGAAGCGATGAAGCTCCTGAATGAAATCGACTCCGATAAAGCCGGTGTCGTGACCCAGATCCTGGTCGAAAACGGCCAACCGGTCGAATTCGGTCAACCCTTGTTTGTGATCGGCTAAAACCCAGTCCACACGGCCGGCAACGGCCGTTTGCAGTTTTAGCCCCTCACACTTGTTGTTTCGCCGGCTCGCCGGCTCTCACAGACATACGCGAACCTACCATGTTTGAAAAAATCCTGATTGCCAACCGTGGTGAAATTGCCCTCCGTATTCAGCGCGCCTGCCGCGAAATGGGCATTAAAACGGTTGTAGTCCACTCCGAAGCCGACAAGGACGCGAAATACGTCAAGCTGGCCGACGAATCCGTTTGTATCGGCCCGGCACAGTCGTCCCTGAGCTACCTGAACATGCCCGCCATCATCAGCGCTGCTGAAGTGACGGATGCGCAAGCGATTCACCCAGGCTATGGCTTCCTGTCGGAAAATGCCGACTTTGCCGAACGCGTCGAGAAATCGGGCTTCGTCTTCATCGGCCCCCGCTCCGAATCGATCCGTTTGATGGGCGACAAAGTGTCGGCCAAGCAAACCATGATCAAGGCTGGCGTACCGTGCGTACCCGGCTCGGAAGGCGCGTTGCCGGACGATCCGAAAGCGATCGTGCAAATTGCCCGCAAGATCGGCTACCCGGTCATCATCAAGGCCGCCGGTGGCGGTGGCGGACGCGGCATGCGCGTGGTGCACACGGAAGCGGCCCTGATCAACGCCGTGGCGATGACCAAGACGGAAGCCGGCACGGCCTTCGGCAACCCTGAAGTGTATATGGAGAAGTATCTGGAAAATCCGCGCCACGTGGAAATCCAGATCCTCGCCGACGAACACAAGAACGCCGTCTGGCTGGGCGAGCGCGACTGCTCCATGCAGCGCCGCCACCAGAAAGTGATCGAAGAAGCACCAGCGCCGGGCATCCCGCGCAAACTGATCGAGAAAATCGGTGACCGTTGCGCCGAAGCTTGCCGCAAGATCGGCTACCGCGGCGCCGGCACGTTTGAATTCCTGTACGAAAACGGCGAGTTCTATTTCATTGAAATGAATACCCGCGTGCAAGTGGAACATCCGGTTACCGAGATGATCACCGGCATCGACATCGTGCAAGAACAGATCCGCATCGCGGCCGGCGAAAAACTGCGTTTCCGCCAGCGCGACGTCCTGCTGTCGGGCCACGCCATCGAGTGCCGCATCAACGCCGAAGATCCCTTCAAGTTCACGCCATCGCCAGGCAAGATCGTGTCGTGGCATGCACCGGGCGGTCCTGGCATCCGCGTCGACTCGCACGCCTACGCCGGCTACTACGTGCCGCCGCACTACGACTCGATGATCGGCAAAGTGATCGCTTACGGCGCCACGCGCGAGCAGGCGATCCGCCGCATGCAGATCGCCCTGTCCGAAATGGTGGTCGAAGGCATCAACACGAACATCGCCCTGCACCGCGAACTGATGATCGACGCGCGCTTTATCGAAGGCGGCACCAACATTCACTATCTGGAACAGAAACTGGCCGACATGCCGGACCTGGGCAAGAACCTGAATGGCGGCAGCCCCAGCATCGCCAAGAAGTCCGAAATCAAGGCGGGCGCATGAGCTGGACGGAAATCGTCATCGAGATCGCCCGTGACAACGCCGAGGCCATGTCCGACGCGTTGATGGAAGCGGGCGCCCTGTCGGTCTCGGTGGAAGACGCCGATGAAGGCACGGATGCCGAGCAGCCGCTGTTTGGCGAGCCGGGCATGGAACCGAAGGAAGCGGCGTGGGAACGCAGCCGCGTGGTGGCGCTGACGGACGTCGACGCCGACCAGGCTGCCATCGTGGCCGCTGCGGCCCAGGCCGTCGGCATGGCGGAAGTTCCCGCCTTTGCCATGCGCCCCGTCGAAGAGCAGGACTGGGTGCGCCTGACCCAGTCGCAATTCGCCCCGATTCACATCGGCAAGAATATCTGGGTCGTGCCCAGCTGGCACGAGGCACCGGACCCTGACGGCCTGATCCTGGAACTGGATCCGGGCCTGGCCTTCGGCACGGGCAGCCACCCGACCACGCGTTTGTGCATGGAATGGCTGGAAGCCAATCCGGCTCCTGGCAAGACTGTGCTCGACTACGGTTGCGGTTCCGGCATCCTGGCCATGGTGGCCAAGAAACTCGGTGCGGAAACGGTGGCCGGCGTCGACATCGACCCGCAAGCGATCGAATCGGCGCGCGACAATGCCGAACGCAACCAGTGCGAGATCGAATATTTCTTGCCAGACACGTTTGCCACTTCGGCACACGCCACGGCCAAGTTTGACATCGTCGTCGCCAACATCCTGTCGAGCCCATTGAAGCTGATGGCGCCGATGCTGTCGGGCCGTGTCGCCGATGGCGGCGCGCTGATCCTGTCCGGCGTGCTGGCACGCCAGGCGGAAGAAGTGGCCGCTGCCTACGCACCATTCATCCAGCTGGGTGTGTGGGCCGAGCAAGATGGCTGGGTGGCTCTGCATGGCCGCCTGGGCAGCACGCAAGCACCTGCGCCCCGCGCGGAAGGTGCATAAGCACAGCAATGGCCCTCGCCACCAAATGCCCCCATTGCAACACGATATTTCGGGTCGCTGCTGACCAATTGAAGTTACGTGGGGGCATCGTGCGCTGTGGCACGTGCAGGGAAGTGTTTGACGGCAATGCCGCGCTGATCGATCCAGCCGCGGCATCGCCGTTTTTAACGTCCGCTCCCGGCACTGCCGCTCCCCTGCCAACCAGTTATCCGGCCGACAACAGCCTGCCGTCCGCCACGGACGACGAACCCATTTATTCCCTCGACTTCGACACCTCGTTCGACCCGTTCGGCATCCTGCCGGAAACGGCGCAGCTCAAGGAGAACGAAGACGATGGCGAGTACATCGAGCTGGACCTCGACGTGGCACTGCCTGACGAGGCGCTGGCCGACACGCCTGCCGCCGCACCGCTCGACCTGCCTGAATCTGCTGCAACACCGGCAGAGCTGCCCGAACCACCGTTGCCCCAGCCGATGGCGCCCTTCAAGCGCCGCCAGATCGATGACGCGCCCGCCTTCGCCACGTATTTGCGCGATAGCCGCCGCGAACCGAACCTGGAAACGGTGACAGCCCCGGCCGCTCCGGCATTGCCTGCCGCTGAAAAAGTCAGTCTGGACAAGCCCGCGCGCCGGGAACCCACGCTGGCCGACCATTCCTTCACGCCATTGCCCGCCGCCCCCGTCGCGCCGGATGCCGCCGAAGAGCAGGAAGAACCCATCCTGCCGCCGGCCGACGACGAGCCGGCCTTTGTGACCTTGGGCCGGCGCCGCGAACAGAGCGGCAAGGCCTTGCGCGTGGCCATGGCCATCGGCTCGGTTGTACTGCTGCTTTTACTATTCCTGCAAGTGATGACCACCTTCCGCAATCCGCTGGCGGCGCAATTTCCGCAGTGGAAGCCGACCCTGGTCGCGCTGTGCAAGCTCAGTGGCTGCCAGGTCGACTTGCCGGCGCAGATCGAGGCGCTGGCTATCGAGCAAGGCGAGTTGCAGACCTTGAAGGACCAGACTTTCTCCTACGTCTCGCTGCTGCGCAACCAGAGCCGCAGCGTGCAAGCCTGGCCCAGCATCGAACTGATACTCAACGACGCCAATGACAAGCCGGTCTTGCGCCGCGTGATCGCGCCGCGCGACTACCTGCCGGCCACGATCGACGTGAGCACGGGGTTTGCACCGCGCTCGGAACAAACCATCAAACTGTATTTCGCATTAGACCAGCTCACGGCGTCTGGCTACCATATCGCCATCTTTTATCCTTAACAGACACTATCATGACCAAAACATCGCTGATCTGCGGCTCGCTTGCCACCGACACCATCATGCAATTCCCCGGCCGCTTCGGCGAATCCCTGCTGGCCGACCAGTTGCACAAAGTAAACGTGTCCTTCCTCGTGCCAACCATGCGCACGGAGTTCGGCGGCTGCTCGGGCAACATCGCCTACAGCCTGAAAATGCTGGGCGGCGACCCGCGCATCGTCGGCGTCATGGGGCAAGATAGCGCCGCCTACCTGGAACGCCTGCAAAAGCTGGGCATTTCCACCGCCAACATCCTCATCAAGGCCGACAGCTACAACGCGCAGTGCTTCGTCACGGCCGATGCGGACAATAACCAGATCAATGCCTTCCACCCGGGCGCCATGTCGTTTGCGCATGAAAACCCGATCGCCAATGCGGGCCCGGCCAAGGTGGCCATCATTTCGCCGGACGGCGACCAGGGCATGCTCAAGCACGCCGCCGACCTGGCCGGGCTGGGCATCCCCTTCATGTTCGACCCGGGCCAGCAGTTGCCACGCTTCAATGGCGAACAGTTGATCGATTTCATCAACAAAGCCACGTATGTATCGGCCAACGATTATGAGATGGAAATGTTGATGGAACGCACGGGATTGACCCTGCCGGACATCGCCAGCCGCCTGGAAGCGCTGATCGTCACGCGTGGCGAAAAAGGGTCGGAAATCTATACGGACGGCAAGCGCATCGACATTCCTGTCGTGACCGCCAAAGAAGTGCTGGACCCGACCGGCTGCGGCGACGCCTACCGTGCCGGCTTGCTGTTCGGTATCACCAACGACCTGGGCTGGGAAACCAGCGGCCGTCTGGCCAGCCTGCTGGGCGCCATCAAGATCGCCACCCAGGGCGCGCAAAACCATGTGTTTACGCCGGAGAGCATCGCCGACCAGTTCGAAGCGGCGTTCGGTTACCGCTATTAGTATGTAGTCCGGTCGGCTTGCGCCCAAGCGCCAGGCCGACCTTCTCGTATTACCTCACCACAATAATCATCCCCACCAGCACCTGCGCGATCTGCAGCAGGATCAAAGCCACCAGCAGCGACAGATCCAGGCTGCCGACCAGCGGCACCACCTTGCGTATCGGACGCAGCAGGGGCTCGTTCAAGGCCCGTACAAACGGCGCCAGCGGCGCATGCGGGTTGACCCAGCTGAAGATGGCTTCGATGATCAGCAAGGCCATGAAACCGTAGAGTATCCATTGCAGGAAGCGTTGCAGCGACTTGAGCAGCACCACTTCGACAGGGTAGCCGGAAATAAACAGCACCGAGCTGGCCAGCAGCACGATCAGGAAGGCGCCGATCAGGCTGGCCCAGTCATACCCGCCCACGCCCGGCACCACGCGGCGCAGGGGGCGCACCAGCCAGTCGGACAATTGAAACGTGAATTGCGCCACCGACGAAGGCGGCCGCACGCGCACCGCCTGCATCCAGAAGCGCAGCAGCAACACGCCGCCCAGCAAGGTGGCGATGGTATCAACGATCAATGTAAGGATAACGATCAGCACGACTAATTCTCCAAAAAAAAACCGCTGTGTGATTGAGTCACACAGCGGCGTGTTGCCTCATCCAGGCACCCGTATCGTTGGAATTACGATGGGCGGGTGCTGGTTGGGAATGGCCAGGCTGCAGCCGGAGCCAACACGGTTTTTGCTACAGGTGCGATAGGTGCCGATGGCTTGGCGACAGGAGCTGCCTTCTTCGGTGCGGCCTTTTTAGGCGCGGCCTTCTTGGCGGCTGGCTTGGCTGCCACGGCGGCTGGTGCCGCTGGGGCTGCTGCCGGCGCTGCTGCCGGTGCGGCTGCCACGACTGGCGCTGCGGCTGGCTTGGCGGCAGGTTTCGCTGCTGCTTTCGCTGCCGGCTTCGCGGCTACCTTGGCGGCTGGCTTGGCTGCAACTTTTGCTGCTGGCTTCGCTGCTACCTTGGCCGCTGGCTTCGCTGCAGGTTTTGCTGCAACCTTGGCCGCAGGTTTCGCTGCTGCTTTGGCTGCCGGCTTGGCTGCGACTTTCGCTGCTGGCTTGGCGGCAACTTTCGCTGCCGGCTTCGCTGCTACCTTGGCCGCTGGCTTGGCTGCAGCTTTTGCTGCCGGCTTCGCCGCTACCTTGGCCGCTGGCTTGGCTGCAGCTTTCGCTGCTGGCTTCGCTGCCGGTTTGGCTGCTGCTTTTGCCGCTGGCTTGGCTACCGCTTTTGCCGCTGGCTTCGCTGCAGCTTTTGCTGCTGGCTTGGCTGCTGCTTTGGCGGCCGGCTTCGCTGCTGCCTTGGCGACGACTTTTTTCGCTGCTGGCTTGGCTGCCGCTTTGGCGGCCGGTTTCGCTGCTGCCTTGGCTGCAGGTTTCGCTGCGGCTTTTTTCACTGCTGGCTTGGCTGCAGCTTTTGCTGCTGGCTTGGCGGCTGCCTTGGCGACGACTTTTTTCGCTGCTGGCTTGGCTGCTGCCTTGGCGACCGGTTTCGCTGCTGCCTTGGCTGCTGGCTTCGCTGCAGCTTTTTTCACTGCTGGCTTGGCTGCTGCCTTGGCCGCTGGTTTTGCAGCGGCTTTTGCTGCTGGCTTGGCGGCCGGTTTGGCTGCGGCTTTTTTCGCTACAGGCTTGGCTGCTGCCTTGGCTGCAGGTTTCGCTGCCGGTTTTGCTGCTGCCTTGGCCGCTGGTTTCGCTGCGGCTTTCGCTACTGGCTTGGCAGCCACTTTTGCTGCAGGCTTGGCTGCGGCTTTGGCGGCTGGTTTTGCGGCTGGTTTCGCTGCTGCTTTGGCAGCTGGTTTAGCGGCAACCGTCTTTGCTGCGGCTGCCGGCTTCTTCGCGGCAGGAGCAGCCTTGGCGGCTGGTTTCTTTACTTCTGATTTCTTAGCGGCTGTTGCCATTTGTCTCTCCTTCATCTGAGATGAGAAATTTAAGCTACAAGATTTAAACCCGTCCGACCCACCACAGGGATAGGCCAGGCGAATTATTCATCGGCGCAAACGGTCGTTTGCGCTAATGAATTCGGCACCAGCTGAACTGCTGCAACTCCTCACGTTTGCAGCACTTCAGCCATCGTCGGTGCCACCCTGCTTTATCTCGCAGCTGGTGGCAAAGTCTGAATTCGGTCATTCGTTTTCGATGCCGTGCGTTTTTTCGCTCCTCGCATCGCGCTCGCTACAACACCGATGCGTCAAATAAAAAACCGCCATGCCTGAAAAAATTCGGGCACGGCGGCAGACGAAAACGGTGTGGTTTTGTGCATATCCGTGTAAATCTGTATCCCTGTTTTGCGAGGTTTTTTCGCTACCGCGCTGGTTAAAAAACCCCGCATTCTAACGCTCGCATTTGCAATCTCATAAAGTACACGAAAACCTTGTCAATGCGCAACCGGCACGACACGTTTTCGCCCGCTTTTTTGCACGTTACGCGTGCTATCGCACAATCGCGCGCCAAATGCCGCCGCCAGCGTGTCCGGAAACGATATTTACCAGCTGTCTCGCGCGCAGTGGCGCCGTCAAAAAAATGCGTCGCGGCGCGCGTCATGCGGCGAAAAAATGGCCGCACTTTTCTGTGCCGCCGCACGCGATGCACATGCGCCGCCGCGCCGCTGCGCGCCACGAAAAAGCGGCTAACAAAAAGCGGCATGCGATGCCGCCGCCTGTCTCCAGAACGATGGCGGCGGGCTGGATAAAAACAGGCCAGGCTAGCGCGCGTCATTGGACGACGCGAGCCGGGAGAGGGCCAGCGCAGTATCGATGAAGGCGCGCAGTTTGGGCTGGCTCTGGGTACGGGCAGGAAAATACAGGAACAATCCACTCGTCGGCGGCACGTAGTTTTCAAGCACCCGCAGCAAGCTGCCGCTTGCCAGGTCACCTTCGATTTCCACGTCCGGCATATACGCCAGGCCCAGACCCGAGCGGGCGAAATCGGCGATCAGCGTGGTGTCGTTGACGACCAGGGGCGCGCCGGTTTCCACCAGAAATTCCTCGCCATCGCGCACGAAGCGCCAGCGGTGCAAGGCGCCGGAAGTGTGGAAGCGGTAGGCCAGCGTGTCGTGGCGCACCAGGTCTTCCGGGATCAGCGGCTGCCCTTTCCGCTCGAAGTAGCCGGGCGCGCCAACCACGGACCAGCGCAAGTCCCCCGTCAGGCGCACCGCCACCATCTCCTGCTCCACGGACTGTCCCAGGCGGATGCCGGCGTCGTAACCATGCGCCAGCAGATCGACCGCGCCATCGTCGAGCGACAGGTCGATGGTCACGTCAGGATAGCTGCTGCGAAAACGCGGTATCAATGCGCGCATGACCAGCGCGCCCAGCGCGCGCGGCACCGTCAGCCGCAGATGGCCGGCGGGCCGGTCGCGAAACATGGTCAGCGCCGCGAAGGCGTCATCGATCTGCCGGGTAGCGCCGGCCAGGCTGGCGTACAGGCCCGCGCCGGCTTCGGTGAAGGCGACATTGCGCGTATTGCGCTTGAAGAGCAGCACGCCATGCTGGCGCTCCATCACCTTGACCGCCTTGCTGACGGCCGTCACCGTCACGCCAAGCTGCAGTGCCGCGGCGCTGAAACTTTTGCGCTCGGCGACCGCGAGAAAGGTACGGATACCATCGAGAGAGTTATTTTTCATGCGCGCTCACGCAGTCAATAATGAACCTGAAGTTTAAAGCCTATCACCGTTGCCATACTATTTCTCTGCAATTGAACGCCATATGATGGTCGCTCCCTACCTCTCCCCCAAAGGAAGCACCATGTCTCTCCTCATGCCGGCAATCGTCGGCGACTACTTTACCGCTGAAAACCATCACGATAGCGACGCCGTGGCGCAGTGCTTCGCAGCCGATGGCGTCGTGCATGACGACGGCCATGCGCACGCGGGCCATGCCGCCATCAAGGCCTGGAAGGAAGCTGGCAGCAAGCAGTACGGCGCCACCGTCAGCCCCACCTCGGCCGACACCCGGGGCGCACTCTGCGTGGTCACCAGCAGCGTCAGTGGCAATTTCCCCGGCAGCCCGCTGGAGCTGCGCTTTGCCTTCACGCTCGCCAGCAACCGCATCCAGACCTTGGAGATCAGCGCATGAATGCCGATTTCAAAGACAAGCGCGTGCTGATCACGGGCGGCACCAAGGGCATGGGCGGGGCGACGCTGAAACTGATGCTCGAGCGCGGCGCGCGCGTGGCGACCACGGCGCGCGCCGCCAGCGGCAGCTTGCCGGCCGGCGTGCACTTCATCGCGGCCGACCTGCGTACCCGCGCGGGAACCGACACGCTGATCCGGGAAGCGCTGGCCAGCCTGGGCGGGGTCGATATCCTGATCAATAACGTGGGCGGTTCGACGGCCGCGGGCGGCGGCGCACTGGCCCTGGACGACGATGCCTGGCAAGACGCGCTCAATGGCAACCTGCTTGCCGCCGTGCGCCTCGACCGCGCCCTGCTGCCGGCGATGGTGGCACGCCAATATGGCGTGATCATCCACATCTCGTCGATCCAGCGCAGCCTGCCGCTGTACGAGTCGACGCTGGCGTATGCGGCCGCCAAGGCTGCGCTGAGCAACTACAGCAAGGGATTGTCGAAGGAATTCGGCCCGCAGGGCATCCGCATCAATACCGTCTCGCCGGGCTTCATCGAAACCACGGCGGCCCACGCGATGATACGGCGCTGGGCCGGCCACGCCGGCATCACCGAAGATGCGGCCCGCCAGAAGCTGATGCAGACGCTGGGCGGCATTCCCATCGGCCGCCCGGGCAAGCCGGAAGAAGTGGCCGAACTGGTTGCCTTTCTGGCCTCGGACCGCGCCGCGTCGATCCACGGCGCCGAGTATGTGATCGACGGCGGCACCATCCCGACCGTCTAAGCCCGCTGCAACAAGCTCGCCACATGGCAAAAGGCCCCGCATCCGCGAGGCCTTTGTGACATGACTGGTAACGCTATCGGCTGGTTTATTCCCAGTTCAGCGCGCCGCCGGTCTGGTATTCCGTCACGCGCGTCTCGAAGAAGTTGCGTTCCTTCTTCATGTCGATCATCTCGCTCATCCATGGGAATGGATTTTCCTCCTGGGCGAACAGCGGCTCGATGCCGATCTGCTGCGCGCGGCGGTTGGCGATGAAGCGCAGATAGCCCTTGAACATCGGCGCATTCAGACCCAGCACGCCGCGCGGCATGGTGTCTTCCGCGTACGCGTATTCCAGTTCCACGGCCTTCATGAACAGATCCTTGATCTCTTCGCGGAAGGCGGCCGTCCACAGCTGCGGGTTTTCCATCTTGATCGTGTTGATCAGGTCGATGCCAAAGTTGCAATGCATCGATTCATCGCGCAGGATGTACTGGTACTGCTCCGCAGCACCCATCATCTTGTTCTGGCGGCCCAGCGCCAGGATCTGCGTGAAGCCGACGTAGAAGAACAGGCCTTCCATCAGGCAGGCAAACACGATCAGGGACTTCAGCAGTTTCTGGTCGTTTTCCACCGTGCCGGTGACAAACGCCGGGTCGGTCAGGGTGTTGATGAACGGAATCAGGAATTCATCCTTGTCGCGGATCGACTTGACTTCGTTGTAGGCGTTGAAGATCTCGCCTTCGTCCAGACCCAGCGATTCGACGATGTACTGGTAGGCGTGCGTATGGATCGCTTCCTCGAACGCCTGGCGCAGCAGGTACTGGCGGCATTCCGGCGCCGTGATGTGGCGGTAGGTGCCCAGCACGATGTTGTTGGCGGCCAGCGAGTCGGCCGTCACGAAGAAGCCCAGGTTGCGCTTGACCAGGCGGCGCTCGTCGTCCGTCAGGCCATTCGGGTTCTTCCACAGCTCGATATCGCGCTGCATGTTGACTTCCTGCGGCATCCAGTGGTTGGCGCAGCCGGCCAGGTATTTGTCCCACGCCCATTTGTACTTGAACGGCACCAGCTGGTTGACGTCCGTCTTGCCGTTGATGATGCGCTTGTCGTCGGCATTCACGCGGCGCGCCACTTGCTCGGCGTTCGCTTCGGACGGCTCGGCACCTGCCGGCAGGTTCAATTCGGTATTTCCCAGTGGCGCTTGCTGCGCCGGACGCGGCACAGCTGCCGACGTGGTTTCATCATCCCAAGACAACGACATATTCTTCTTCCTTTCCATGCCGGCGAGCCGGCGATCCGCAACAGGCCCGTTGTATCGGACAATGCGGACATTGACAACATTGAATCAGCCCGGCCGTGCCGGGCTGACAACTAAAATCTTACTGGCAGGCTTCGCATTCCTCAAAGCCATCGTCACCCGGACGCAGGTAGCAGGCTTCGCCATCGGCGTCGTCCGCTGCCGCTGCCACTACCGGCGCCACGGCCACTGCGGCTGCCGCCACGACGGCTGCCTGGGCGCTGGTTTGTGCACTTTGGGCGCTGGCCGACATGCCACCGTCGACTGCCACGGCGTTCAGGGCGCCCGTCTTGGAGGTCGATTTCTCCATGTGGGTAGCGGCGATGGTACGCAGGTAATAAGTGGTTTTCAGGCCACGCAGCCATGCCAGCTTGTAGGTTTCGTCCAGTTTCTTGCCCGATGCGCCAGCCATGTAGATGTTCAGCGACTGGGCCTGGTCGATCCACTTCTGGCGACGCGAAGCCGCTTCCACCAGCCAGCTTGGCGATACTTCGAAGGCCGTGGCATAGATATCGCGCAGGTCTTGCGGGATGCGGTCGATCTTCACCAGCGAGCCGTCGAAGTACTTCAGGTCCGAGATCATGACTTCATCCCACAGGTCGCGCGCCTTCAGGTCGCGCACCAGGTAGCCGTTGATTTCGGTGAATTCGCCCGACAGGTTCGATTTCACGTACAGGTTCTGGAACGTCGGCTCGATACAGGCCGAGACGCCGATGATGTTCGAAATCGTCGCCGTCGGGGCGATCGCCACGCAATTCGAGTTGCGCATGCCGAACTTGGCGATGCGTTCGCGCACCGGGGTCCAGTCCATGGCCGACGAGGAATCGACTTCCAGGTAACCGCCGCGCTCTTCGGCCAGCAGTTTGACCGAGTCTTGCGGCAGGATGCCACGGTCCCACAGCGAACCTGCATACGATTCATAGCGGCCGCGCTCTTCGGCCAGTTCCGTCGACGCCAGGTAGGCGTAGTAGCAAACGGCTTCCATCGAGGTGTCGGCAAACGACACGGCGGCGTCCGAGGCGAACGGGATGCGCATCATGTGCAGGCAGTCCTGGAAGCCCATCACGCCCATGCCGACCGGACGGTGGCGCATGTTCGAATTGCGCGCCTTGTCGACGGCGTAGTAATTGATGTCGATGACGTTGTCGAGCATGCGCATGGCGGTACGGATGGTCTTGGCCAGCTTGACGTGATCGAGCTTGCCTTCCTTCATGTGCGCCGGCATGTTCACGGAACCGAGGTTGCAGACGGCGATTTCATCGCTGCTGGTGTTCAGGGTGATTTCCGTGCACAGGTTCGAGCTGTGGACGACGCCGACGTGCGACTGCGGGCTGCGGATGTTGCAAGGGTCCTTGAACGTGATCCATGGGTGGCCCGTTTCAAACAGCATCGACAGCATCTTGCGCCACAGGTCCAGCGCCTGGATTTTCTTGAAGACGCGGATTTCGCCGGCGGCGGCCTTGGCTTCATAGCCCACGTAAGCCTGTTCAAAAGCCTTGCCGACCTTGTCGTGCAAGTCTGGCGTGTCCGACGGCGAGAATAGGGTCCATTCGCCTTTTTCCATGACGCGCTTCATGAACATGTCGGGAATCCAGTTCGCCGTGTTCATGTCGTGCGTGCGGCGGCGGTCGTCGCCCGTGTTCTTGCGCAGGTCGAGGAATTCCTCGATATCCATGTGCCAGGTTTCCAGGTAGGCGCAGACGGCGCCCTTGCGCTTGCCGCCCTGGTTGACTGCCACGGCCGTGTCATTCACCACTTTCAGGAACGGCACCACGCCTTGCGACTTGCCGTTGGTGCCCTTGATGTGGGCGCCCAGGGCGCGCACTGGCGTCCAGTCGTTACCCAGACCGCCTGCGAACTTGGCCAGCAGCGCGTTGTCCTTGATGGCGTCGTAGATGCCTTCCAGGTCATCCGAGACGGTGCTCAGGTAGCACGACGACAGCTGCGAGCGCAGGGTGCCCGAGTTGAACAGGGTCGGCGTCGAGCTCATGAAGTCGAACGAGGACAGCAGGCTGTAGAACTCGATGGCGCGCGCTTCGCGGTCCGCCTCGTTCAGCGCCAGGCCCATGGCCACGCGCATGTAGAACGCCTGCGGCATTTCGATGCGCACGTCCTGGATGTGCAGGAAGTAGCGGTCATACAGGGTTTGCAGGCCGATGTAGCCGAATTGCAAGTCGCGGTCGGCCACGATGGCTTTCGCCAGGCGTTCCAGGTCGAAGCTGGCGAGTACCGGGTTCAGCAGCTCGGCGGCGATGCCCTTGGCGATGTATTGCGGGAAATACGTCAGGTATTCGGCGGCAGCGGCCGCTTGCGGCACTTCCTTGCCGAACACTTCCTTGCGCACCGTGTGCAGCAGGATGCGGGCCGTGACCTGGCTGTAGGCCGGGTCTTTTTCCATCAGCGCGCGCGCCGCCAGAATGGCCGACTTGTGCAGCTCTTCGACGGGCACGCCGTCGTACAGGTTTTTCACTGTTTCAGCCAGGATGGCGTCGGCATCGACGTGCTTTTCCAGGCCGGCGCAGGCGGCGTTGATCAGGTCGCGCACTTCCTGCATGTCCAGCAGGCGGCGCACGCCGTTGTCGGTGACGTTCAGCTGGGGTGCGGAAACTTGCGCGGAGGCGCCTTGCGCTTCCTTCTGCAGGCGGCGCTCTTCCATGTGCTTGGCGCGGTACAGCACGTAGGCACGCGCCACGTCGTGCTCGCCCGAACGCATCAGCGACAGTTCCACCTGGTCTTGCACGTCTTCGATATGGAAGGTGCCGCCACCCGGATGGCGGCGCACCAGCGCGGCGACGACGCCGTCGGTCAATTGTTCCACCAGTTCGCGGATGCGTGCCGAGGCTGCGCCCTGGCCGCCGTTAACGGCCAAAAACGCCTTGGTCATGGCGATGGCGATCTTCGAAGGCTCAAATGCCACCACCGCGCCGTTGCGGCGGATGATGCGATAGTCGCCCAATGCCGCGCCCGTGCTCGCCACACTGTTGGCCGCGCCTGGCGCTGGCGATACTGGCGTTGGATGGATGGAAATATCTTGTGGTGATTGCATTGAAGCTCCCGTTGTCAGCTAAAGTCAGCCTGCAGTTTTGCTGCCGCGTGTGTTGTTGAATAGAACGCCCGATGGTCAGGGTTTCTTCAGGTATTTGTTGCTAAATAGTAAATTCATAGTGCATAAAACAGCTCAGTATCCATCTCGCCACACCGCACTGCCCGGCTGGCGCGAAACACGATCAAGGGTGATAAACCGCCAGTTCCAGTGCTTTATCAGCAATCCGGATAGCTTTGACAATAATTCTGAAAACGTCTGTGATGGCACTAGATATAGTCTTTACATCCAACTTCTACACTAATTGTAGTACCCATCGAAGGGTGATGCAATAGTTTTCCGGCATCCGCCAGCGTAATTTTTTGTCTTTTCTTATACGATTTCGGTTGACTTTTCAGGGCATGGATGGAAAGCCCAATCCCCGCGAAGTAAGCGCTAACGCAGGCTGCCCGCGCAAGGTTTCCAGCCAGCATACTTGGTAAAAATGCCAGTCAAAAAACGGTCCCGGATCCGTCTTCCTTCCCGGCGCGATATGCTCGTGGCCGCGCACCTGGGACAGCCCGTAGCGCGCCGCCAGCGCCACCGTCAGCGCCGCCAGGACATGGTATTGCCGCCGCTGGAAGGGCACATCGTCCGCGCCTTCCATTTCGATACCGATGGAATAGCCATTGCACTGCGGACGTCCCTCGAAGGTGGACGCGCCGGCATGCCAGGCACGTTTATCAGCAGAAACATATTGCAGCAACGCACCATCGCGCCGCACAAAAAAGTGCGCTGAGACTTGCAAGCCACGCAGGTCGGCGAAAGAAGGATCGGCATTATAATCTACCCGGCCCGTAAACAAGTCCGACACATGCGGTCCGCCAAAGTGGCCGCCCGGCAAGCTGATGTTATGGATCACCAGCAAATCGACTTGCGCGCCGTCCGGTCGCGCATCGTAGTATTGGGAGTCATAGCGCAGCGCGCCATCGCACCAGCCGTCTTCATCTATCGTCCATGCGCTCATCAAATAGGGCTTCCTGTATCGTCAATTTCTGCATGCGGTAACGCAACTGGCGCACGCTCAGGCCCAGTTGGCGTGCCGCCCGCGCGCGGTGGTAGCGCGCCTGCACCAGCGCCAGCATGATCATGTCGCGCTCGGCCTGGCGCAAATACATGTCCAGCGGCAAGACGGGGGGCACGCCATACGCCGCCATGCCGGGCAGGCACAGTTGCCGCTCCGGCAAGGCCGGCGGCGCCCGCGACGGCATGCTGCCCGCCGCCGACGGCAAGGCCAGCCCCTCGAGCGCGATCACGCCGCCGTCGGCAAAGGCCAGCGCCCGCTCCAGCACGTTTTCCAGTTCGCGCACATTGCCGGGAAACGCATACGCGGCCAGGGCCGCCAGCACGGGCGGCGCCAGGCTCACGGCCCGGCGCGGCGACAGGCGCGCGAGGATCACCTCACATAATACCTGCAGATCGCCGCGCCGTTCGCGCAGCGGCGGCAGTGCCAGCTCGATTACATTCAGGCGGTAGAACAGGTCCTGGCGAAACGTCCCGGCCGCCACGCCGCGCCCCAGGCCATGCTGGCTGGCGCACAGAATGCGCACGTCGACTGCCTCGTCAGTACTGCCGCCCAGCTTGCGCACGCGGCGCTCCTGCAGCACGCGCAACAGTTTCACCTGCATGGCCAGCGGCAGGTCGTCGACTTCGTCGAGCAGCAGGCTGCCACCGTGGGCTGCCTGGAACAAGCCCTGGCGTTCGTGCAGCGCGCCCGTATAGGCGCCCGGGCGGCAGCCGAAGAATTCCGCTTCCATCAGCGCTTCGGGAATGGCGCCACAGTTGACGGCGATAAACGGGAAGCTGGCGCGCGCCCCCTGCGCATGGATGGCGCGCGCCGCCAGTTCCTTGCCCGTGCCCGATTCGCCGCGGATGGCCACCGGCGCGCCACAGCGGGCGATGCGGCCGATCTGCGCGCGCAGTGCCTGCATGGGCAGCGAGTTGCCGCTCAGTTGCGGCGCCGGCGGCATGCCGGCGGCGGTGACGGTGACGGTCTGCGGGCTGGGACGGGACATGGGAGCGCGCCTTTCTGCAATGGCGGCGACGAACCGCCTGCTGCAGATGCTACGCCGGACGGATGCCGGAGGCCGTTACGATACGGATGAGCAACGCGCGCCGGCACGCCCTTACAAGGTGGCGTGCGCGTGGCTGCAGTAATCGTGGCCCTTGGCCTGCACGTTTTCGGAGGCCGGGTAGTACACGCCGCAATGGGCGCAGCACAGCATCAGTTCGGCATCAGGCAATTCCTGCGGCCGGCCCGGCGGCGCAAACGGATTCGGCTGCTGTTGCTGCTGCGCGCGGGCCCGTTGCTGCATGCTCCGGATCTTGCTGCGGATAGCGAACAGCACCAGGAATACCAGCGCCAGCCAGAATAAAACACGTGTCATGCGAATCCTCGGTGTAAAACCACTTCCAGTACAAAACGGCTGCCGACATAGGCCAGCAGCAAGGTGGCGAAACCGGCCAGGGTAAAACTCAGGGCCGTCTTGCCGCGCCAGCCGCGAAAGCGGCGGCCTGCCAGCAGCGCGGCAAACAACAGCCACGACAGCATGGTAAACACGGATTTGTGATCCCAGTTCAGGGCCTTGCCAAATAGTTGCTCAGAAAACACGATGCCCGACAGCACGGTCAGGCTCAGCAGGATGAAACCCAGGCCGATCATGCGGAACAGCAGTTTTTCCATCGTCAGCAGGGCTGGCAACTGGTCCAGCGCCGTGCCGATGAAGCCGCGGCTTTCGCTGCGCGTATGCAAACGCGATTCCTGCAGCGCCATCAGCACGGCGTGGAAGGCGGCAATCGTCAAGGTGCTGTAGGCAAGCACGGCCACGGCAATGTGCCAGCCGAAGACGGCCGACTTGCCTTCCATGTTGACCTGGCTGCCAGGAAAGGCCCAGGCCAGGCCGATGGCGAGGACGGCGCTGGGCATGACCATGCGGCGCAGTCCATCCAGGCTGAAATTGCGGTTCTCTATCCAGTAGGCGCCCACCGAGACCCACAGCGCGGCCGACAGCATGGCGGAAAAACCGAAGCGCAAGGTGCCCGGCGCCATCAGGTCGAACCACAAGGTGGCGGCGTGCGCCAGCCAGGCAACGCCGGTCAGGCCGGCAATGAGCCGGGCACGGGACGAGGGAAGCACCGCGCACGCCGCGTACAACAGCGCGGCGATGAAAAAGAAATAGATCTGCATAGTTTAAGTTTACACCATAGCCGACAAGCGCGATTCAGGCGACAGCCCGGTGACAGGCACGACGCCGCCATCCAATGCCGCAAGCCTGCCATGATATCGCGCCTGAGGCATGACGGGGTGGCGCACCCTCAAGATTTCGGCAATCTTTCACGCTACCTGTATATATTAGTATGCCGCAAAAAAATGATGGCCCGCTTAAGCGGGCCATCGGGCATTGCCAATATCCGGTTTACTTCACGTTCAGGCTCTTTTTCGCCTGCTCCAGCAAGTCGGTCTTGACCCAGTCCTTGGCCACGGGCGGTTTCGTCATGCGGCCCACGCCCGTTTTCACCATCACGTCCGTGGTGGTCTGAATATGCTCGGGCGAGATGTCATACGAATACGGCGAATTGCTGATCGCGTCGTCGAAGTCATCCTTCGTGATCTGGCCGCGGAACACCACTTCGCGCACATACTTTTCCGCCGTCGCCTTGTTGTCGATAAAGGTCTTGGTGGCTTCGACGAAGCAGCGCATGAATTTTTCCGCCACGGGACGGCGTTCCTTGTAGAACTTTTCCGTCATCACCATGGTCCGCACGGGTTCGCCGATCGGCGTGTCGTACGGTTTGATGACTTCGGTGCCGAAACCCTTGTTGATGGCCTGCGACGATTGCGGCTCGGACTGCATCATGGCGTCGATATTCTTGCCCATCAGCGCCTGGTTCAAGTCGGCGTAGGCCAGGAATACCAGTTGCACATCCTTGCCCTTGGTTTCGGAATACGTCAGGCCAGCTTGCGACAGCTCGGCCAGCAGCAGCACTTCCTGGATGCCGCCGCGCGTCACGCCCACGCGCTTGCCCTTGAGTTCCTTGACGCTGGCAATCTTTTGCCCCGCCCCGCCCACCAGGCGCGCGCCGCCCTTGGCAAAACCGGCCACCACGTAGATGGGCGCGCCGCCGGCGCGGCCGGAAATGGCCGCTTCGGACGCCGTCGCCCCCACGTCCAGTTCGCCCGCGATAATCGCCTGCATCACGTCGAGGCCCTTGGCGAAGATATGCTCTTCGACCTTGATGCCGCACTTGGGCGCGATTTCCTTGATGTACGACACGGCGCCGTAATGGGCGAATTTCAAGTTACCCAGGCGCACGACTTCCTGCGCCTGTGCCTGGACAGCGCCCATGCCGAAGGCCAGCATGAGGGCGGCGGCAATACCGGTCTTCAAGGTTGATTTTTTCTGCATCGGGTTCTCCTGTGGTGGTTGGTGTATGCCCGCAAGGGCAAAGCTACGCGAAACACTGCTCTTATTATCAAGAGATAGTACCGCGTGTTGGAGCCAGGGCAACATTTTTTTGCCGGCAGCCACGCTGCCGGCGTTATGACGACCGTCTGTTGCTACTGTCCCGCCAGCGCCACCACGGGGTCGAGTCCCGACGCCTTGCGCGCCGGCATGAAGCCAAACACCAGCCCCGTCACCACGGCGCAGGCAAACGCGCCGGCGATGGCGCTCAGGGAAAAGATCACCGGCACGTCCCATACCAGCAGCAGGCCGGCCACCGTCACGCCGACCACGATGCCGGCCACGCCGCCCACCACCGACACCAGCACGGCTTCGGTGAGGAACTGGCGCAGGATGTCGCGCCGGCGCGCGCCCGTCGCCATGCGGATGCCGATTTCGCGCGTGCGCTCGCGCACCGTCATCAGCATCACGTTCATGACGCCGATGCCGCCCACCACCAGGGAGACGGCGGCGATCAGGCTGAGCATCATGGTCATGTTGTCCTGCGTCTTCGCTTCGGCGGCGATCGACGCGGCCGCGTTGCTGATGCCGTAGTCGCGGATGCGGTGGCGCTCGAACATAGTGGCGTCGACTGCCGCCTCCACCTCCGTCACGCGCTTGACGTCGGCCACCGCCATCACCGTGTACGTCGGCTCGCGCTGGCCGAAGACGCGGATGCCGGCCGTGGAAAACGGCAGCAGCAGCACGTCGTCTTCATCCTTCTCGCCCGTCAGCGCGCCCTTCGCGCTCATCACGCCGATCACCTGGAAAGGCACGTTGCCGATCAGGATGCTCTGCCCCACGGGATTGGCCACGTCGGGCATCAGCTTTTCCGCCAGGTGGGCGCCCAGCACGGCCACGGTGGCCATCTCGCGCTCGTCTTCCTCGGTAAAGAAGCCGCCCTTGGCCACCGGCCAGGTCTGGATCTGCGGCAGGGCCGGCCCCGTGCCGCGCACATAGGTCTGCACGTCGAGGTTACCGTGGCGTATCACCTTGTTGCCCGTGACATTCGGCAGCACGTGGGTAATGCCCGGCACGTCTTTCAGCGCATCGAGGTCGGCCAGGGTGATGCTGCGTCCGGGGATACGCGAGCTTTCGCCGCGCGACGCCATGTACAGCAGGTTCGAGCCGAATGCGCCCAGTTGCGCCATCACTTGCTGGCGCGTGCCCAGACCGATGGCCAGCATGACGATCACGGAAGCGACGCCGATGACGATGCCCAGCAGGGTCAAGCCCGTGCGGAAGCGGTTGATCCACAACACGCGCCAGGCGGCACGCGCC
Source organism: Janthinobacterium sp. BJB446 (assembly GCF_002735655.1). Lineage (NCBI taxonomy): Bacteria > Pseudomonadati > Pseudomonadota > Betaproteobacteria > Burkholderiales > Oxalobacteraceae > Janthinobacterium > Janthinobacterium sp. BJB446. Next base: position 297,325 of record NZ_PDZK01000002.1, read on the forward strand.
GCGTCGAGCAATTCCGTGCCCAGCGACGCGCCCGTGTCATGGGCGGCGCGCGACATGTCCAGCGGCGGCAGGGCCGTCGACGTGGCGGGAATGGCGACGGCGCCCGAGTCTTCGATGATTTCGCCATCGCTGATCTCGATCACGCGGCGCGCCTGTGCCGCCACCTTGCGGTCATGCGTAATCAGGATGATGGTGTGGCCCGCGTCGGCCAGTTCGCCCAGCAGGGCCATGACTTCGGCGCCGCTGCTGCTGTCGAGCGCCCCCGTCGGTTCATCGGCGAGGATGATGCGCCCGCCATTCATCAGGGCGCGCGCGATCGACACGCGCTGCTGCTGCCCGCCCGACAACTGGTTTGGCCGGTGATCGAGCCGCTCGCCCAGGCCCAGGCGCTTGAGCAGCGCTTCCGAGCGCGCATGGCGGGCCGCGGCAGGCATGCCCGCGTACAGGGCCGGCACTTCCACGTTTTCGCGCGCCGATTCGGTGGCGATCAGGTGATAGCCCTGGAAGACGAAGCCGAACGCTTCGCGCCGCAGCCACGCCAGTTCATCGGGATTCAGGCTGGCCACGTCCTGGCCGGCGAAACGGTAGGTGCCGTCGCTGGGCCGGTCAAGACAGCCAAGCAAATGCATCAGGGTCGACTTGCCGGAACCGGACGCGCCCACAATGGCGACGAATTCGCCGGCGCCGATCGACAAGGTCAGGCCGCGCAGCACTTCCACGGCCGGCGCGCCGTCATGACCGCCATAGCGCTTGCGGATGCCTTGCAGTTCAATCAACGGCGCCGCCTGCTCCGGCTGCCCGGGTTGCCCGAGCGACGCGGCCTCGCTCATGGCGCTCACAGCTGGAACCTGCTGCTGCCGCTGCCGGCCGGCTGCTCGCCCGTGACCAGCAATTCGCCTTCGCGCAAGCCTTGCAGCACTTCCGCGCTGAGGCGGTTGCGCACGCCCACGGTGACGGTGCGCGTATCGACCTTGCCGTCCGCATCCATCACGCGGGCCGTAAACTGCCCCGGCTTGGCGCCTTCTTGCGTCGAGGGTTTCAGGGCCGGCAAGGGCACGGCCAGCACATTGTTCGCCGCGGCCGTGACGAATACCACTTGCGCCGTCATCTGCGGCATCAATTCGCCATCGGCGTTATCCACGTCGAACAGCACGGTATATAAAATCACCTTGCTGGTCGACGGCGCCAGGGCCGTGCCGGCGGCAGAACCGCCTGGCACCGGCGGGGCCGGCAGCACTTGCCGCACCTTGCCGCTCCAGCGCCGCTGGTCGCCGCCCAGGGTGGTGAAGTACACGGGCATGTCCGGGCGCACGCGGCGCACGTCCGCTTCCGACACTTCCGTCCACACCGTCATGGCCGACAGATCGGCGATGCGCAGGATATTCGGCGTCTGGTACGTGGCGTTCAGGGTTTGCCCTTCCTTCGCGTCCAGACCCACCACCTTGCCGGCCATCGGCGCATAGATGCGCGTATAGCCGAGGCGCGCCTCGTCCGCCTTCAGGCTGGCCTGGGTCTGGTCGATCTGTGCCTTCAGGTGGTCGATCTTGGCGCCGGCCGAGGCCAGGGTGGCTTCGGCCGTTTCCAGGTCGGCCAAGGGCGTCGAGTCGAACTTGGCCATCTGCTTCTGGCGCACGTGCTGCTGGCCCGCCAGGCGGTGCTGCGCCTGCTGGTCGGCCAGCTGCGCACGCAATCCGGCCAGCGCGGCGCGGCCCGCATCGACGGTGGCTTGCTGCACGCTGGGGTCGATCTCGGCCAGCAGCTGGCCTTTTTCCACGGCGCTGCCCGGCTGCACGTGCAGGCGCGTGATCTGGCCCGACACCTGCGCGCCCACGTCGACATAGGTTTGCGGCTGCAGCGTGCCGATGGCCGTGACGCTGGCCTCGATATTGCCGCGCTTGACGGGCGCCGTGTCGAATACGGTGGCCGGGCCACGCGTGGCCCACAGTGCGCCGGCGCCAAACAGCGCCAGCAAGACCACGCCGCCGAGGATGCGGGCGCGGCGGGAAGGCAGGCGGGCCGCCATCAGGAAACCACTTTCAGTACATTCAAAACATCAATCGGTGTCGCCAGGCGTGAAAAGTGCATCGGTCTATCCTTGAAAATGGCAGTCAAAATTACTGCAGAAACGTCACAAGACCTGCCAGCGCGGCGACGGCTGCCAGCAGGGAACTACGAAACAGCAAGCGGGGGGCGTACGGCAGCAGCAGGGCCACCAGCAGCGCTCCCGCGCCGATGAAACCCAGCCAGGCGACCACGCCGACGGTGGCGCTCCAGCCAGCCACGCAAGGCCAGATGGCCAGCGCCAGCAGGACGGCACCGGCCAGTTGCAGCGCGCGCCGCACGTTCGGCGCCGCGTCCCTGCCCCAGACCTGGCCGTGATGGCGGTCCATCGCCAGGGAGAGGCTGGCCATGCCCGCATACGACAGGCCCAGCGCACAGAGGATGGTATTGATCATGACTGTCCTTCCGTATTGACTTGCAGGCTGGCCGAGGGCGCAGCGCTTTCCCTGGCCGCGCCCTTCCTGGCCGGCTTTTCCTTGCGCTTGTGGACTTTCCACGCGCCCCTGGCGGCCAGCAGGCCGAAGGCCATGCTGCCCAGTTCCACGCCGGCGCTTTCCCAGTCGCCGCGCGCGATCTGCGCCACCAGGTTGTCACCCGTGCTCAAGACATTGAGCACGGGCAGCAGCAGGCACAGGGCGGCCAGCAAGCCCAGTTGCTCGATCCAGGCGCGCTTTTCCCCGCGCAGGCAGGCGTGCACCAGCATCAGGAACCACACGCCGAAGAAGGCGCGCACTTCCCAGCCGGCGCGCTGCTCGATGCCGACGGGGATCAAACGGTTGGCCCACAGGAAGCCCACGCAGGCGATGGCCAGGCCGGCAATCGCCGCCACGTTCAGGCATTCGATGACGCGGTACACGCGCTGCGTATAGGCGCCGAACTCGCCGCCGGACTTCTGGCGGCGCTTGACCATGAACAGGATGGCGCCCGTGCCCATCATGGCCGTGCCGGCCAGGCCGCAGAAGAAGTACAGCCAGCGCATCGGCGTGCCGCCAAAGCCCACCATGTGCAGGTTCGACATGACGGAGCGCGTCAGGCCAGCGCCGCCCGTGTCCGACTCGCCCGGCCGGCGCACGGCGACCTGCTCGCCCGTGGCCAGCGCGTAGCAGGCCCTGCCCGAATTGGCGCTAAGGCGCGTGAGCAGTTCCGCGTCTTCATTCCAGCCGTACATGCAGACGCGCATGGAGGCATCGTTCGGATTGTCCAGCACCACGGCGCGGATTTCCTGGCCAATGGCCTGTTCGGCGCGCTGCGCAAACGACTCCAGCGCGGGAATGGCCAGAGGCTGGCCCGAACGCGCAGGCTTGCCCGCATCGTTCCAGTCGGCCAGGAAGGCCTTCTTGGGATTGTCCATGCCGTATTGCGCCACCACGGGGGCCGGCACATAGTCATCGCTGAAGAATGCCAGGCCCGTGTAGGCGATCATGAACTGGAACGGCAAGGTCAGCACGGCCACCGCATTGTGCGCGTCGAGCCACGAGCGCTGGCCCTTGGCCGGGCGGAAGGTGAAGAAATCCTTGAAGATGCGCTTGTGCGTGATGACGCCGCTCACCAGCGCCACCAGCATGATCATGGTGGTGATGGCGACGATCCACACGCCGATGCGTCCCGCGTGCAGCTCGTAGTGGAAATCGACGAAATGGTGGCCGCCGATGGTTTCCCGTTCCGTTGCCTCGCGCGCATGCTCGATGACGGCGCCCGTCAGCGGATCGAGGTCCGCCGAGCCATAGCCGCCGCTGGGCTGGAACCAGTAGGCGGACAGGCCGTGGCCGGGACGCTGCACGGGCCAGATTTCCCACATGTCCGCCTTCGGGTGCTCCTTCGCCATGAAATCGAGCGCCAGTTCCAGGCGGTGCGCGCGGTCCGTGACCTTCGGCAGCGGCGGATCGTTCGCATGCGCCGCCTCTTCCAGTGCGTGCTCGGGCGTCATCCAGTGGCCGATCGGGTCGTCGAAGACGGCCAGGGTGCCGGTCAGGAAAATGGCAAACAGGAGCCAGGAAATCCACAGGCCGCTCCACGTATGCAGCCAGGCCATGGCCTGGCGCAAGCCGCCCTGCTGTGGCGTCTTGACCACTTTGTCTACCTTGACGGCGTTCATGCGGCACCTCGCGACAGCAGCATGCCGATGCCGCCGCAGGCGATGGCCGGCAGCAGCATGCCCAGCCAGACGCGGCGCAGGTCCTGCACGGCAAAGACCCAGATCACGGCGCAGGTATATACGACGAAGGCGCTCAGGGTGGCCGTCAGCACGGCTTCGGCGCGCGACAGCGGCAGCACGGCCGACAGCAGCACGGCCACGCCGGACGTAAGCGCATAGCCGCCAAAAATGGCGGCCAGCACGCGCGAGAACAACATCATGTTGGCCGATTTCATCATCGCGGCGCTCCCTGCGGCACACGCTGGCTCACGCCATTGCTGGCGTGGGCCAGATTCAACTGCACATTCATAAGCCATGCATCCTTCATCAAGATAGGTCATTCAAAAGTGATTATTTACAGTTTGTAGTTCAAGGTCAGCATCAGGTTGCGCGGCGTGCCCACCAGATTGCCGAAGACATCGGAATAGATGCTCTGGTAATAGTGCTTGTCGAGCGCATTGTTGACGTTCAGGCGCAGCTCGGCGCGGCTGTCGATCTGCCACGCCGCATTCAAGCCCAGGATCGCATAGCGGCCCTGGCGCAGATGGTAGCTGCCGTCCGTCGACTCGGTCGCGCCCTGCCCGTACAGCGAGGCACCGACGCGCCAGCCCTGCGCGGCGCCGGACAGGCGGTAGCTGGTGGCCAGCTTGAGCTGCTGGCGCGGATAGCGGCTGTTGAAATCCTTGCCGATATTGGCCGGATCGCTGTCGCGCGTAAATTGCGCCTTCACATACGTAAAACCGGCCGACAGCTGCCAGTCGGGCGTCAGCGCGCCCGCCACGTCCAGCTCCACGCCTTCGCTGCGCACTTCGCCCGACGCGCGCTGGCAATAGCCCCAGGTGCTGCCGGGGCAGGGATTGGGGCCAGCCAGGTCGTCCACGCCCCGGTTTTGCTGGCGGATCTGGAACACGGCCGCGCTGGCATTGAGGGCACCGCCAAAGTATTCGCCTTTCACGCCCGCTTCATAGTTGGTGCCGCTGATCGGCTTCAAGGGCTGCCCATTGGCGTCGGTGGAAGCCTGCGGCTGGAAGATTTCAGTCCAGCTGGCGTACACGGAATGCTGCTTGTCGAGGTCATACACGACACCGGCGTACGGCGTGAATTCGCGCGCCACCGAGTAGCCGGCATCGTCCTTGTACCAGCTTACGCGCCCGCCCAGCACCAGCGACAGCGGCTCGGCCAGGCGCATGCGCGTGCCCGCATACACGCCGCTTTGCTCGGTGATGCTGGCCGTGCGCCACTGCGCGTAATTGATGACGGGACGCGCCACACTGCCCGTATCCCAGTTGAACGGGTCAAGCACCGGCGCCGCCGCGCCCCAGCTGTACGGCGCCCAGCCGCCATAGCTGTTTTTCGACGAACGGCGGTGGCTGGCGCCAACCGTCAGCTCGTGCTCGCGGCCGAACAGGCTGTAGCTGCCAGTGGCATACGCGTCATAGCTGGTGTTGGCCAGTTCGGCGCGGTAGCTTTGCGAATTGAAGCGCAGGGTGTCGCCGCGGCGGCTGATGCCGGAAAACGTCGTGTCGATCTCGGGCGTCTTGCGCGTGGCCGCCAGCTTGGCCTTCCAGCCGTTGGCGAAGCGATGTTCCAGTTCCGCGAAGATGGTCTTGTCCGTCTGGCGCCAGCCATCGAAGTCGGTGCCCAGATAAGTCGAGCGGGGCAAGTTCAAAAAAGTGCCGTCGGCGGCCGTTACCACGCCCGTGGTGACGCCGTCGTTATCCGTCTTGCGGTAGTGGGCGCCCAGGGTCAACGTGGTATCGGGGCGCAGGTCGGCCTCGATGATGCCGTACAGCTGGTGATTGCGGCCATGCAGCACGTCGACAAAATCCTTCTTGTCCTGCACCGTCGCGACGATGCGCCCGCGCAGGGTCTTCGCTTCGTTGAGCGCGTTGGCCGCATCGGCTTCCAGGCGGTAGTTGCTCCAGCTGCCGATGCTGGCCGAGAACGACGCTTGCGGCGTGGCCGTCGGGCGCTTGCGCACCAGGTTGATGGCGGCGCTGGGCGTGCCGCTGCCCGTCATCAAGCCCGTGGCGCCGCGCACCACTTCGATGCGGTCATAGATGGCCAGGTCGTCATTGTCTCCATTGAAGGTGCCGTTCGCGCCCAGGCTGGTGGGCAAGCCGTCGAACAGGATGTTGTCGACTGGAAAGCCGCGTGCGCTGAAACTGCCGGAATCGCCCGTAAAGTTGCCCTTTTGCATGACCAGGCCCGTGATCGACTGCACGGCGTCATCCAGGGTGGTGATGCCCAGGTCGTCGATCTGCTGGCGCGTCAGCACGCTGACGGACTGCGGCGTCTCGCGCAGCGACAGGTTCAGCTTGGTTGCCGTATTGCTCATGCCCGTCGTATACGATCCGCTGCCTTCCGTCGTCGCCTCGCGACCTGCCGTGACGGACACGCCAAGCATGGTTTGCTCGGTGGCGGGCGTGGCTGGCACCTGCTGCGCCAACGCGGAGGTACCGGCGGCCAGGCACAAGGCCGTCACGGCCAGCCCCAGCGGATGCCGCTGAGGACGATGCGATACGAAATTGACAAGATGCGAAACCTGTTGCATGAAAAATCCTGAAAAGTGGCGTCATGAGACGGTAAAAAACAGCCGCCCTACCCTGTAGGTGCCGCGAAAACGAAAAACGGGCAGTCCGGCTGCAAATATTTTTTGTAGGGTGCTACGGCGCCGGTTCGACCGTCACCCAATACCGCGTGCGGCTGCGCACCTGCACCGGCAGCGAGTTGGGCAGCATGTTCAAAATGCGCTGGGTGTCGGCCAGCGGGAACACGCCCGACAGGCGCAGCTGGGCCACTTGCGGCGCGCAGTCGATCACGCCGGGGCGGTAACGGGCCAGGTCGGCCAGGAAATCGCCCAGGGTCACGTCGTCGACGATCAGCTGGCCACGCGACCAGGCGTGCGCATACGCATCGATGGCGTGCGGCGCGTCTGGCGCCTGACGGGAAAACGCCACTCCGTGGCCGGCCGCCAGCAGCAAGGGCGCGCCGCTGCCGTCGCGGGGCAGGATTTCAACGGCACTTTCCAACACGTCCACGGTGCTGTAGCCATCCTGCTGGCGCACGGCAAAGCGCGTGCCCAGTGCACGCACACGGCCTTCGCGCGTGGCCACCACCAAAGGCGCGTCGCTGCCGGCGCCGTGGCCGCTGGTGACGAGGATTTCGCCGGCCAGCAGCTCGATCAGGCGCCGGCTGGCGTCGAAACGCACGTTCACGGCCGAAGCCGTATTCAGGCTGAGCACGCTGCCATCGTCCAGCACTATCTCGCGCCTGTCGCCCGTGGCCGTGCGGTAGTCGGCACGCAGGACGCGCACGCCATCCCAGGCATCCGTCTGCGCGGCCAGCATGCCGCCGCCGGCCGCCACGCCCAGCCACGCCAGCAACTGGCGCCGCTTGCCGTTGACGGCTTTCTGCTGCGTGCCGGCCAGCGCCTGCGCGGCCGCACCGCGGTGCAAGCCGTTGATCCGTTGCGTGACAGCGTCGATATGCTGCCAGGCCCGTTCGTGTTCCGGGTCGGCCTCGCGCCAGCGCTGCCAGGCGGCGTGTTCCGCTTTGCTGGCCTCGTCCGACATCAGCACGGTCAGCCACTCGGCCGCCTGCTGCTGCACGTCCTCGCGGATGGCTGCCGGGGCTGCGGGTTCTGCCACCGTGCTCATGCCGGCAGGGAGAAAAACACCTGGCGGTTGGCACGCGTCAGGTATTGCTTGACCGAGCTGGCCGACACGTTCAGGCGCGCGGCGATCTCGGCATAGCTGAGGCCCTCCAGTTGCGCCAGCAGGAACGCCGTGCGCACGGGCGCCGGCAAGCCGTCGAGGGCCTGGTCGATTTCCTGCAAGGCTTCCAGCGCCAACAGCCGTTCTTCGGGCGCGGGCGCCACCTCGGGCGGCAGGCAGGCCAGCGCCTCCAGATACGCGTCTTCCAGCACTTGCCGGCGGTAGCGGTGCGCCACCAGGCGGCGCGCGATGGTAGCGAGAAACGGCCGCGCTTCGCGGATCTGCGGCGCGGAATCGGCCGTCAGCACGCTGATGAAGGTGTCTTGCGCCAGGTCCGCCGCGTCGCCCGCATTGCCCAGCTTATGCCGCAGCCAGCCCTGCAGCCAGCCATGATGGCTGCTGTAGAGCGCGTGCAGGTCTTGTTGCTGTGCAAAATCGGCGGCCGACATGGCATCCCTTTCCGCTCAGGCGTGCGGCACCCGAGAATGTAAATAAGAATTATTCTCATTTTAACCGTGTTTTTGACTTTCATGCAATCGCGGCATTGCCAGAAATACCAACTAATTCAAAAGCAGGCCAACCGTCAGGCGATGCAGCGCAGGACCGCCAGCCAACCGCGATAAGGTAAAATGACGGCCATCGTCCGGCTTTCGCCGCCCACTCCCAAGCTTTTCATTGCAGGTTCATCATGCTAGATAATCTCACCCAACGGCTTGCCAAAGTCGTCAAGACCATGCGCGGCGAGGCGCGCCTGACCGAGGCGAACACCGCCGACATGCTGCGCGAAGTGCGCCTGGCGCTGCTCGAAGCCGACGTCGCCCTGCCCGCCGTGCGCGAATTCATCGCCAAAGTCAAAGAAAAAGCCATGGGCGAGGATGTCATTTCCTCGCTCACGCCAGGCCAGGCCCTGGTTGGCGTGGTGCAGCGCGAGCTGGCCGCCCTGATGGGCGCAGACCTGGGACCGGAAGCGTCGCAGATCAGCTTTGCGCAGCAGCCGCCCGCCATCATCCTGATGGCCGGTTTGCAGGGTGTGGGTAAAACCACCACCGTCGGCAAGCTGGCGAAATACCTGAAGGAAGAAAAGAAGAAGAAAGTGCTGACCGTCTCGGCCGACGTGTACCGTCCCGCCGCGATCGCCCAGCTGCAATCGGTCACCGCCCAGGTAGGCGCCGACTTCTTCCCGTCTTCCAGCACGGACAAGCCGGTCGATATCGCCCTGGCCGCGCTGGACTGGGCGAAAAAGCACTACCACGACGTGCTGATCATCGATACGGCGGGCCGCCTCGGTATCGACGAAGAGATGATGCGCGAAATCGCCGCCGTCCACGGCGCCGTGAAACCGATCGAAACCCTGTTCGTCGTCGACGCCATGCTGGGCCAGGACGCCATCAACACGGCGAAAGCGTTTAACGATGCGCTGCCGCTGACCGGTATCGTGCTGACCAAGCTCGATGGCGATGCGCGCGGCGGTGCGGCCCTGTCGGTGCGCCACATCACGGGCAAACCGATCAAGTTTGCCGGCGTCTCGGAAAAACTCGACGGCCTGGAAGCGTTCGACCCGACCCGCATGGCCAACCGCATCCTGGGCATGGGCGACATCCTCGCCCTGGTGGAAGAGGCGCGCAAGGGCGTCGACAGCAAGGCGGCGGCCGACCTGGCGCAAAAGATCAAGGTCGGCGGCAAGTTCGACATGAACGATTTCAAGGCGCAACTGGGCCAGATGAAGAAAATGGGCGGCATGGCCAACCTGATGGACAAGCTGCCAGCCCAGTTCCAGCAGGCGGCAGGCGGCAAGAACATGGACCAGGCCGACAAGCAGGTACGCCGCATGTGCGGCATCATCGACTCGATGACGCCGCAGGAACGCGCCAAGCCTGAACTGATCAAGGCCACGCGCAAACGCCGCATCGCCGCCGGCGCCGGCGTGCAAGTGCAGGAAGTGAACCGCATGCTGACGCAATTCGAGCAAATGCAGACGATGATGAAGAAATTGTCGGGCGGCGGCATGATGAAGATGATGCGCTCCATGAAGGGCATGATGCCCGGCATGAGGTAGTGGAAGGCTTCAAAATCCGCTGCGCGGGGCGCTTTGCGGCCGGCGATGCTCAGCGCACTAGAGTGCGCTTGCGCTTCTCGACCACAAATCATCCCCGCTCGCTGCGATTTTGAAGGCCTTTTTTACGCCGCGTGAGATGTAGTTCAAGTCAAGAAACACCGTTATAAAATCATGCCGGATTGCATTTTCATGGCGTCCGGCATCATTTCCTCCCTCCCCGCAGTACCCCTCCCCGCATAGCCAGCAACCATGCCATTTACGGGCAAAAACGCCGTTCTGCGCCCCCAAGCGGTGCGCCCGGGCGACAGCATGGTCATTTCCCTGCTTTTTCCTCGTGAAAACGTGAAAAACACTTGCATACAAGGTAAATCCACACCAATATTAGCCGTGCGATTAATTGCGCAATTTCCCATGTGTTTGTTAAGGAGGCTCGAAGATGGCAACAGCCAAAAAAACCCCAGTAGCAGCGCCAGCCAAAGCAGCAGCAGCCAAGCCTGCAGCCGCCAAGAAAGCAGCACCCGCAGCCAAAGCAGCAGCTAAACCAGCAGCGGCGAAGAAAGCGGCAGCACCGGCAACACCACGCAAGCCAAACGCAGCATTCATGAAAGCAATGACGCCATCGAAAGAGCTGGCCGCCGTTGTTGGCGCAGCACCACTGCCGCGCACGGAAGTGACCAAAAAGGTATGGGATTACATCAAAAAACTCGATCTGCAAGATCCGGCCAACCGCCGCATGATCAATGCGGACGACAAGCTGAAAGCAGTTTTCGGCGGCAAAGCCCAAGTCTCCATGTTTGAAATGACGAAACTGATCTCCGATCATTTGAAATAATCAGATACGCACAGGGCGTTCCGCGCCGTGTGAGTGCCCCGCCGCATCACTGCGAGCGGGGCATTTTTTTGGGGTCAGACCCTGTCGGGTCTGACCCCGGCCGTTGCGGTGGGTTTAAAAACGCATAAAACCCGGCACATACCGAGATCAGACGAGGACGGTCCCACAAGGTCAGACCTCAAACCATCACCCTGCCGGCTTGAACTCCCACTGCCGCCACGCCGCCCGCACGGCATTCGGATACTCGGGCCTTCCCCGGCTGCCGTTATACCGCCCCAGCGCCAGGTACAAGTCGCCCTTTTCCATGTCCAGGTACATGCGCAAGATGGCGCAGCCGTAGCGCAGATTCGTCTGCATGTGGAACAGCTTGCTGCGGTCGCTGTCGCCGATGACGCCCGTCCAGAACGGCATCACCTGCATGTAGCCGCGCGCGCCGGCCAGCGAGACGGCATATTTGCGGTAAGCCGACTCGACCTGGATCAGGCCCAGCACCAGGGCCGGTTCCAGGCCCGCGCGGCGCGCTTCATACCAGACGGTTTCCAGGAATTCCGTGCGCAGCTGCGCATCCGGCAGCTTGCGCTGCAGACGTTGCGACATCTGCGCCAGCCATTGCTGGTAGCGCTGCAAGTCGGCGGGAGTGGCAAATTTGGGTTGCGGCGGGCGCTCGTCGCGGATCGCGTGCGACAGGGCCAGGCGGACGGAGTCGGCCAGCGCCTCCTCCTTCTGGTTGCCGGCCTGCGCAAAGGGAGCGCAGGCCAGGCCAGCGGCCAGCGCGAGCGCGCCAGCCGTTTTGCTTGGCGATAAGCGCTTCACTGCGCCATTTTGCCCTGGATGAAGGCGACGATCTCTTCCGGCGCCACGCCGGTGGCTTCCGCATCGCGGCGGCCCTGGTATTCCAGCTTGCCTTCTTTCAGGCCCCGTTCGCCGATAACGATGCGGTGCGGCACGCCAATCAGCTCCCAGTCAGCAAACATGGCGCCAGGGCGCAAGCCGCGGTCGTCGACGATGACGTCCACGCCGGCGCCTTGCAGGGCCGCGTACAGCTTCTCCGTCTCTTCCTTGACCAGTTCGCTGCGGTCCATGCCCATCGGGCACAGCACGACTTCAAACGGTGCGATCGACGCTGGCCAGATAATGCCCTTGTCGTCGAAGTTCTGTTCGATGGCGGCGCCCAGGATGCGCGTCACGCCGATGCCGTAGCAACCCATCTGCAGCGGCGCAGGCTTGCCGTTTTCGTCGAGGAAGGTGGCTTTCATGCTTTCCGAGTACGCCGTGCCCAGCTGGAACACGTGACCCACTTCGATGCCGCGCTCGATGGCGAGTGCGCCCTGGCCGTCCGGCGACGCGTCGCCGGCGACGACATTGCGCAAATCGGCCACGATGGCTGGCTCGGCCACGTCACGGCCCCAGTTGGCGCCCGTGTAGTGGAAACCGGCGTCATTCGCGCCGCAGACGAAGTCGCTCATGTGGGCAACCGTGCGGTCCACCACGACGGTGACGGGGGCGCGGGTGGCAATCGGGCCCAGGTAGCCGGGAATGGTGCCGTAGACTTCCAGGATTTCCGCTTCCGTCGAGAAACGGTGGCCGGCCAGGCCGGCAACCTTGCCGACCTTGATCTCGTTCAATTCATGGTCGCCGCGCAGCAGCAGCATGAAATGCTGTTTCGTGACTTTTTCATCCTTGCCAACGGTTTCCACCGTCAGGGCGATGGTTTTCACGGTCTGCGCCAGCTCGATACCGAGCAGGGCCGCCACGGTTTCGCACTTGACGGTGTCCGGCGTGGCCGTTTTCGTCAGCGCCTGGGCAGCGGCTGGGCGCTCGCCCGCTGGCGGCAGCGCTTCGGCCGCTTCCATGTTGGCGGCGTAGTCGGACGTCGGGCAGTACACGAGCGCGTCTTCACCCGTGTGGGCGATGACGTGGAATTCATGCGAACCGGAACCGCCGATGGCGCCGTTGTCGGCGGCCACGGCGCGGAATTGCAGGCCGAAACGCGTGAAGATGCGCGTGTAGGCGTCAAACATGACCTTGTACGACGCCTGCATGCCAGCCAGGTCGCGGTCGAACGAGTACGCGTCCTTCATGGTGAATTCACGGCCGCGCATCAGGCCGAAACGTGGGCGGCGCTCGTCGCGGAACTTGGTCTGGATGTGATAAAAGTTCAACGGCAACTGGCGGTAGGACTTGATTTCTGTGCGCACGACGTCGGTGATGACTTCTTCCGATGTCGGCTGGATCGCGTATTCGCGGCCGTGGCGGTCTTTCACGCGCATCAGTTCGTCGCCCATCTTGGTCCAGCGGCCCGTCTCTTGCCACAGTTCGGCTGGCTGCACGAGCGGCATCAGCAGTTCGATGCCGGCGGCTTTGTTCATCTCGTCACGGATGATGGCTTCCACCTTGCGGATCACGCGCAAGCCCATCGGCATGTAGGTATAGATGCCGGAACCGAGGCGTTTGATCATGCCTGCACGCATCATCAACTGGTGGCTGACGATTTCCGCGTCAGAAGGTGCATCTTTAAGTGTGGAAATAAAAAAACGGGAGGCGCGCATAACGGTGAATTCTTTTTAAAAAGAGAGGGTTATAATCAACCTAATTTTAAAGGATTAGCTGGCTGATGCGTCCATACTTTACACAAATGCGCTCAATTGGTGCGATTCCGGCGCTTTTCGCACCCCGAAAAGGTCACCGGCTTGCGAAGTTGTGGGTAATTATGTAAAAAAGACGCACTGTCGCAGAAAGTTTGAGGTGCATTATGCTCGACCGTGAAGGGTTTCGGCCCAACGTCGGCATCATCCTGCTAAACGCCCAGAACGAGGTGTGGTGGGGCAAGCGGGTGCGCGAGCACTCATGGCAGTTTCCGCAAGGCGGTATCAAATATGGCGAAACACCGGAACAAGCCATGTTTCGCGAACTTGAAGAGGAAATCGGACTCAGACAGGAACACGTCAAAATTGTCGGCCGCACCCGCGACTGGCTGCGCTATGAGGTGCCAGACCACTTCATCAAGCGCGAGATTCGTGGCCATTACCGTGGCCAGAAGCAGATTTGGTTTCTGCTGAGAATGTGCGCGCGCGATAACGACGTCAATCTGCGCCTGACCGACCATCCCGAGTTCGACGCCTGGCGCTGGCATGAATACTGGGTCCCGCTCGATGTCGTCATTGAATTTAAACGCGATGTCTACCAGCGTGCCTTGCAGGAGCTGTCCCGCTTCCTGACCTGGCCCGTGCATGGCAACGCACAGCAAGCGCACCGCCACACGTCGCGCTACCTGCGCCAGCCCCATGCGCCACGGGCACAGGATGGTACGGCACTGGCCAAGCCTTGCGACGGCATTGCCGCCGAAGGGTGTACGCCGGAGCTGATTTTGCCAGGCAAGGAGTAGTCCGCCGCACCATGAACGCACTCTCCCACGCAAAAGGGGCAGCCTGAACAGGCTGCCCCTTTTTTCATGCCGGCAGGAAACTCCCCTGCCGGTCAGGCCGACTTAGTTTGCTGCCGGCGCTGGCGCAGCGGCGGGAACGTCCAGGGTAATCGCTTTGAGACCCAGGATATTGCTGCTGTAGTGGCGGATCTTGTTGGCCAGAGCCGGATCATTGTTCAGCTTTTGACCGTACGACGGCACCATTTCCACCATCTTCGCTTGCCATTCCGGCGTAGCCAGGCGGCTCTTGAATGCCGTTTGCAGCACCTTGATCATGATCGGCGGCGCGGTCGAGGCGCCTGGCGATGCACCCAGCAGGGCAACGATGCTGCCATCGGCGGCGCCGACGACTTCCGTACCAAACTGCAGCAAGCCGCCTTTGACAGGATCATCCTTGACGATCTGCACGCGCTGGCCCGCGTTTTGCAGGGTCCAGTCTTCCATCTTGGCGTTCGGCAAGTATTCGCGCAGGGTTTTCAAACGGTCTTCCGGCGTGTTCATGACCTGTTCGACCAGGTATTTCGTCAGCGGAATATTGTCATAGCCGGCTTGCAGCATGGGTTTCACATTGCCCGTGCCGATCGAGGCAGGCAAATCGATCCACGAACCGTTTTTCAGGAACTTGGTCGAGAAGGTGGCAAACGGGCCAAACAGCAGGGCTTTCTTGCCATCGATGATGCGCGTATCGAGATGCGGCACGGACATCGGCGGCGAACCGACGGATGCCTTGCCGTAGACCTTGGCCGCATGCGCCGCCACCAGTTCCGGATTGGTCGTCACGAGCCACTGGCCGCCGACCGGCACGCCGCCGTAGCCCTTGGCTTCAGGAATACCCGATTTTTCCAGCAAAGGCAGCGAACCGCCACCGGCGCCGATGAAGACGAACTTGGCGCGCATGGTCTTTTCCTTGCCGGCGTTCAAGTCTTTCACCGTCACGTTCCATACGCCATCGGCGCCGCGCTGGATGTCTTCCACCTGGTGGCGCAGGTGCAGGACCATGCCATGGCTGTCCGTCAGGTATTTCACGAGGCCGCGCGTGAGATTGCCGAAATTGACGTCGGTACCGATTTCCATGCGTGTCGCGGCCACTTTCTGGCCCTTGTCCCGCCCTTGCATGACCAGCGGTGCCCACTGTTCGATCTGCGCCTGGTCTTCCGAGAACAGCATGCCCTTGAACAGGTTTTCCTTTTGCAGCGCGGCATAGCGCTTCTTCAAGAAAGCAATATTGTCGTCGCCCCAGACAAAGGCCATGTGCGGCACGTTGTTGATGAAGGTTTGCGGCGCGCCCAGGTGCTTGTTGGCTACCTGATAAGCCCAGAATTGCTTGGAAATTTCGAATTGCTCGTTGATGGCAACGGCTTTCTTGGTCTCGATGCTGCCATCGGCCGCTTCCGGCGTGTAGTTCAGTTCAGCAAATGCCGAGTGGCCCGTGCCCGCGTTGTTCATCGCATCCGAGCTTTCGGCGGCCACGGAATCGAGGCGCTCGACCATTTCCATCGTCAGCGACGGATCGAGTTCCTTGAGCATGCTGCCCAGGGTGGCGCTCATGGTGCCGGCGCCGATCAGCAGCACGTCGACCGGTTTTTCGGACGAGGCCGGAGGGGTCTTGTCACATGCCGCGAGGATCAGGCACGACATCAAAAGTAATAGCGATTTACGCATGGGTAACTCCGTTATGAATACTGAGGGTTGGTTCTTCCAGGCCACCCGGGCGGCAAGCGCAAGATCATCGGAAAATGGCTATCCCTCCAGCGCAAGAACGGCCGGATCAAGGGGCAACGATGGTGATGACGCATGCATGCCGCCGCCGCGCCGCAGCTTGCGGCAGCGATGGAGTGGCGATGGTGCGGACAAGGAAAACACGGCGCCGCTGCTGTTTTTGCCCTCGCGCGGGGCCAAACTCACAACACGGCGATTGTCTATAGCAAATATCAAGAACAGCGATTTTATCACCGTTATTTGCCCTTGCCGGGCCGCCAGGATCGTGGATAACACTTACTGTGGAGTATTAATTTGGCAGTAACCAGGCGTCAAAAAGCCAGTTGGTGCAGGAATGCACGGAGCAAGAAACGGATGGCGAGCCCCCATCCATCATGGTCTGATAACGCTTTGACCACACCGGAGCCTGACCATGTCTTTTCGTATCCGCGGCCTGTCGCCCGCCCCTTTCCTGGCCTGTTTCGGCCTGCCCGACGCCGAACTGGCCGCGCTGGGCATTATCCGCCATGTGGTCGACAGCCAGCCCGGTTACCCGGACCGCATCGAACTGCGCGACGCGGCGATCGGCGACACGGTGCTGCTGCTGAACCATGTCTGCCAGGATGCGGACACGCCCTACCGCGCCTCGCACGCCATCTTTATCCGCGAGGGCGCCACGCAAGCCTATGACGCCGTCGACCAGGTGCCGGAATCGATGCGCATCCGGCTGCTGTCGCTGCGCGGCTATACGGAAGGTGGGATGATGGTCGATGCCGATGTGGTGGAAGGCACGGCCATTGAAACCGTGATCGCGCGGCTGTTTGAGAACCCGGCTGTCAGCTATATCCACGTGCACAATGCCAAACGTGGTTGTTATGCGGGCAGGATCGACCGGGCCTGAGAACTTATTACGGCTACGCGGTACAATGCCGGCTGCCCTTTAGCCATAGTCCTTCAGCCATGTTCAACCCTTCTTCCGACGATGTGCGCCGTTTCTTTTGTGAAACATTACGCAAGCATCGCGCCCATGAAATCCTCACGCCGATGGAAGCCATCGCGCTCGACTGGATCCTGGAACACCCCGAGTATGAGAACGAGCTCTCCGACGTTGAAGCGGCGCTGGCGCGCGATTACTCCGTCGAAGGCGGCCAAGCCAATCCTTTCCTGCACCTGTCCATGCATCTGTCGATCACGGAGCAGGTGCAGGTGGACCAGCCGCGCGGCATCCGCCCGGCCGTCCAGCAGCTCACCCAGCGCCTCGATTCGGCCCATGCCGCCCAGCACGAAGTGATGGAATGCCTGGGCCAGATGATCTGGGCTTCGCAACGTTCGGGCTTGCCGCCCGATACTGAAGCCTATATCGACTGCGTGCGCCGCCGGTAGGAACACCTGTCAAAACCTGCTGCGCGTCGCGCTTTGCGGCCTGCGATGCTCACCGTACTAGAGTACGGTTGCGCTTCTTAGCCACAAATCGCTGCCGCTCGCTACGGTTTTCCCAGGTGTTGTGCCAGTACTACCTCACATCGGTTTTGCCGCCTGCTTCATGCGCTGAGGCAATGCCTGTGCAGGCCCTCTTCCCAGCAATCCCAGCACCACCTGCAGCGCCATGGCGATGGCGCCGACGATGAATACCACGTCGCCGAAGGTGCGTATCCAGCGCAGGTTCTGCAACAGCGGCTGCTGCATGAATGCCTCGCTGCGCGCATACCACAGGCCCTCCGTCACGCTGGCGTGGAACTGGATGATGCCAATCGGCAGCAGGCTGGTAAAGATCATCAGCACCAGGCCCGCGTTCAATCCCCAGAACGCCGTCTTCATCAACGCAGGGCTGAAACGGTAGTCGGGCCGCAAATAGCGCAGCACCAGCAAGGTAAAGCCCAGCGCCAGGAAGCCATACACGCCGAACAGCGCCGCATGCGCATGCACGGGAGTCGTGTTCAGGCCCTGGATGTAGTACAAGGCCACGGGCGGATTGATCATGAAGCCCAGCACGCCCGCGCCCAGCATGTTCCAGAAGGCGACGGCGACAAAGCACATCATGGGCCAGCGCAGGTTTTCCATCCATGGCGCGCGCTCCTTCAGGCGCCAGTTTTCCCACGCTTCGTGACCCAGCACGATCAGCGGCACCACTTCCAGCGCGCTGAAGCTTGCGCCGATGGCCATCACGGGCGTGGTGGTGCCGGCAAAGTACAGGTGGTGGAAGGTGCCGGGTATCCCGCCCAGCATGAACAGCGAGGCCGACGCCAGGCTGGCCGTCGTGGCCATGCGCACCGACACCAGGCCCAGGGTCGAGAAGATGAAGGCCAGCGCCGTCGTGGCGAACACTTCGAAGAAGCCTTCCACCCACAGGTGCACCACCCACCAGCGCCAGTATTCCATCACCGACAGATGCGTGCGTTCGCCGTAGAACAGGCCGGCGCCATAGAACAGGCCGATGGCGCCGACGGACGCGGTCAGGAGCGCCAGCAGATTCTTGTCGCCGCCCGGCTTGCGCAGGGCCGGCACCACGCCGCGCAGCATCAACACCAGCCACAGCAGGATGCCGATATATTTGCCGATTTGCCACAAACGTCCCAGGTCCACATATTCATAACCTTGATGGCCGAGCCAGAAATTCCACTCGGGCGGCATCACTTGCGCAATGGCCAGGTAGTTGCCGATGAAGGAGCCGACCACCACGGCGACGAGGGCCCAGAACAGCACATCGACGCCCAGACGCTGCCACTTGGGATCCTTGCCGCCATTGATCAGGGGCGCGAGGAACAGGCCGGCAGCCAGGAAGCCCGTGGCGATCCAGAACAGCGCGGCCTGGATATGCCAGGTGCGCGTGAGCGCATACGGGAACCAGCGCGACACGTCGATGCCGTAGAACTGCTGCCCTTCCACCGTGTAGTGCGCCGTAAAGCCGCCGATGAAGACCTGGAAGGTGAACAGCGCCACCACCAGGAACAGATATTTTCCCAGTCCCCGCTGCGAAGGCGTCAGGGCGAACGTGGTGAGCGGATCGCGCGGACCGGCGGCCGGCAGCGCTTCGTCGTGGTCGCGCAAGAAGGCCCAGCCCCAGACGAGGAAGCCCACGCCGGCCAGCAGCACCACCACGCTGGCGACCGACCAGACGAGGTTTTCGCCGCTGGGCTGGTTGCCGATCAGCGGTTCATGCGGCCAGTTGTTCGTATAGGTCACTTTCTGGCCAGGACGTTCGGTGGCGGCGGCCCACGCCGTCCAGAAGAAGAACTGCGTCATCTGCGCGCGCCGCTCGGCACTGGGCAGGGTGTTTTCCTTCATGGCGAAATGCTCGCGGCTTTTTTGCAGCGCCGGCGCGTCGGAGAACAGCTGATCGTAATAGTGCGCCGTGTTGGCGATGGCTTGCACGCGGCGCGGCGACAGGCGCAGCACTTGCGCATCATCGGTACGGTTGCCGCGGTATTCGATCTTGAGCGCTTCGCGCAGCGCCGCCTGCGCGGGACCGTCAAGCGCCGCGTACGCCTTGCCATGCAGCTCTTGCGCGGCCAGTTCCAGCCAGGCCGTCAGTTCGCGGTGCAGCCAGTCGGCCGTCCAGTCGGGCGCCTGGTAGGCGCCGTGGCCCCAGATGGAGCCCAGCTGCATGCCGCCGACGGATTGCCAGGCCGTCTGGCCGTCGAGGATGCCCTCGCGGTCGAACAGTTGCCGGCCATCCTGCGCCAGCACTTGCGCGGGGATCGGCGGCGCCTGCCGGTAGACTTCCGTGCCGTAGTAGCCGAGCAGCGAAAACGTCACGATCAGCACACCGATCAGGGTGAACCAGAGTTTTTTGTAGGGACCCATGGGTCTTTCCTTTGTCAGTGCACCACGGCCGGCGCAAAGCGCTCGAACAGGATATTGTTTTCAGTGTGGATGTGCGTCATCAGGTCGGCACGGAAGGTGCGCAAGCCCGTGTACAGCGCGCGCCAGGTGGTGCAGGCGCCGGCCGGCGCGGTGATATCGTTCGTCATCGCCTCCATGGCGCGCAAGGCCACGCCATGATCGTCGTGCTCCATGCGCATCACGTTGATGGGCGCGCCGGCCCGGGGCCCCTGGCCGCGCACGATCATAGGGAACAGCACGTCTTCTTCCTTGCGCATATGGCTTTCCAGCTCCTGCGCCATGGCCGACAGGTGTTCCGCCAGCCCGTGCGGACAGTCGGCGCGCTCGCCATGCACCTGCTCGACCTTGCGTGCCAGGCGTATCAGCTCGGGCAGCTGCTCGCGGTGCACGGCGTGGTAGCGCGCCAGGATGTGTTCCACCAGCTCGGTGGCCGAGGCTTCCTGCCAGTCACGCTCGCCGCTGGTATCTGCGCGCCCTGCCAGCAGCCGCAGTTCCTCGACGATGGGCGCCGTGTCCACGCCGGCCGCTTCGGCCGCTGCGCGCAGGGTCTTGTTGCCGCCGCAGCAGAAATCCAGGCGGTGCGCATCGAACAGGCGCGTGGCGCCAGGGATGCGGCGAGCCAGTTGGCCCAGTGATTGGTCGATCATTTCCATAACAGTTCCTTGATGATGAATAGGGTTTATTGGCGGGCGCCCGCGTGGTAGACGCCGGGCACGGGTTCGCCAGTCACTTCCAGCACGCCCACGGCGCCCTTGCCGGCGCGCGACAAGGCATGGTCGACCAGCAGATAGCTGCCCGGATGCTGTACCTTGAGTTCGACGATGGTCGCGCCGCCCGGTGCCACCAGGGTGGTTTGCACGTCGTGTTTCGGGCTGCTGATCGAGCCTTCGCTGTACACCTTGTCGAATATCTCGCCGATGATGTGGAACGATGAAATCTTGTTCGGGCCGCCGACGCCGAAATAGATGCGCACCGTCTCGCCGACTTTCGCCTGCAATTTGTGCGTCTTGCTCAAGGCGCCCACTTCGCCGTTGAAGACGTAGTAGTCGGGCAGTTCATTGGCCATTTTTTCCAGGTTCGGTTCCTGGTGCACGGGCGCGCCGTGCGGACGGCCCGTGTACATCTCGCCCTGCATCACGTAATACTCGCGGTCGACTTTTGACAGGCCGCCTTCCGGTTCGACCAGGATCATGCCGTACATGCCGGCCGCGATATGCTGCGGCACCAGGGGCGTGGCGCAGTGATACACGTACAGGCCCGGATTGAGCGCCTTGAAGGTGACTGTTTTTTCCTGCCCCGGCGCCACCTGCGTGTGCTGTCCGCCGCCATGGCCGCCCGTCACGGCGTGCAGGTCGATCGAGTGGATCATCTTGCTGTCCTTGGCATTGAACAGGGTCAGTTCCACCGTGTCGCCCACCTTCGCGCGCAGCATCGGGCCGGGCACTTGCCGGTTGAAGGTCCAGTACGTAAAACTGGTGCCGTCATCGAGCTTGCCCGGCAGTTCCACCGTCTCCATGCGGTATTTCAGGGTTTGCGGCGCGCGCGCGCCGATGGCGGCCGGCACGGAGGCCGGATTGGCTGCAACGCTGACGGCCGATGGATCAGGACCGCGCATCGGCGACGGTGCGGGCGTGTACAGGGCCAGCGCGGCGGCCTGGCTCGATTCGCTGGCAGCGCTGCCGGCGCCAGCAGCCTTCGGTGCCCCGGCTTCAGCCAGCGAGGTGCCGCTCACTTCCAGCTTGCCTTCCATGCCGATCTGGCGGTGGCCGGGAATCGAGCAGTAATAGGTGAACGTGCCGGCGCGCGTGACCTTGAAGCGCACGGTGGTGCTGCCGCTATTGGCGCTGAACTTGGCCGAGGCCACATTGAGCTCCGGGATCAGCAGGTCGTGCTCGGCGCCTTCGCCGCTTTTCAGCACGAGTTCGACCGTGTCGCCCACCTTGGCCGCCAGCACGGGATTGACCTGGCCCTTGGCATCGATGAACACCATCTTGCCGTCGACGATATTGGTTTGCAGTTCATAGCGCTTGAGCGTGGCGGCGGCGGGTTTGGCCGCAGTGGCGGCAGCGCTGGCCGGCAGGCTCGCCTGGGCTTGCACGGACAGGGGCATGGCCAGTACGCAGACGGCGGCGGCAATGGCGCGGAGAGAGGGAGTCGTTTTCATCAAGCTTTCCTTGGTCTTGTATGCCGGTTCGGCCCCCTTACCTAGGCAAACGACGTGCCAGGAAAAACTTGTTTTAAATCAACGATTTGAAAATTGCAGGGTCGGTATGACCCTTTTAAAGCATGGTCCGTTGTACCCTGCATGGTACTTATGACCACCACTGCCATCCACCTGCTGCTGCTCACCGACCTGGTCGCCGACCTGCCCGTGGCCGTGCGCCTGCAGCGCCTGGTCGGCAGCCTGCGCGCCCACTTCGGCTGCGAGGCCGTGGCCTTGCTCAAGCTCGATGGCGAGCACTTGCGCCCCGTGGCGATGGCCGGCCTGGCCAGCGACGCGCTGGGACGCCGCTTCGCCGTCGCCGACCATCCGCGCCTGGCCGCCATCCTGCAGCGGCGCGGCGTGCTGTGCTTCCATCACGACAGTTCCTTGCCCGATCCCTACGATGGCCTGATCGCCGAGCGGGCCGGCGAGCCGCTGCCCGTGCACGACTGCATGGGCATGGCGCTGGATCTGGAGGGCGAACGCTGGGGCGTGATCACGCTCGACGCGCTGCAGGTAGGCACTTTCGATACGCAGGCGCAGCGCGACCTGGGCGAGCTGGCCTGCGCCATCGAGGCGGCCGTACGCGTCACGCGCCTGGAGGCGGAAATCCGCGCCCTGCGCCTGTCGGGCGGCGCCATGCTGGCCGATGCGCAAGCGCCGCGCGAGGAACACGATTTCGTCGGCCAGAGCAGCGCCATCACGCACTTGCTGCACGAATTGCAGGTGGTCGCCGATTCCGAACTGCCCGTGCTGCTGCTGGGGGAAACGGGCGTCGGCAAGGAACTGTGCGCGCACCGCCTGCACCGCCTGTCGCGCCGCGCCGGCAAGCCCCTGATCCATGTCAATTGCGCGGCCTTGCCCGAGTCCCTGGCCGAGAGCGAATTGTTCGGCCATGTACGCGGTGCGTTTTCCGGCGCCGTCAGCGACCGGCCCGGGCGTTTCGAGGCGGCCGAAGGGGGTACCCTGTTTCTCGATGAAGTGGGGGAGTTGCCGCTGTCGATACAGGCCAAGCTGCTGCGCACCTTGCAAAATGGCGAAATCCAGCGCCTGGGTGCGGACCGGCCGCGCAGGGTCAACGTGCGCGTGATTGCCGCCACCAACCGCAGCCTGCGCGAGCATGTGCGCGACGGTTCGTTCCGCGCCGACCTGTACCACCGTTTATCCGTGTATCCCGTGCCGATTCCGCCGCTGCGCGAGCGGGGTAATGACGTGCTGCTGCTGGCCGGTGGTTTCCTGGAACTGAACCGCGCGCGCCTGGGCTTGCGCAGCCTGCGCCTGTCCGCCGCGGCGGAAAACGCCTTGTGCCATTACCGCTGGCCGGGCAACGTGCGCGAACTGGAACATGTGATCAGCCGGGCCGCGCTGAAAGCCGTGATCCGCGGCGCGGACCGCAAGGACATCGTGACCCTGGAAACGGATATGCTCGACCTCGATGCGCTGGAAGCGCCGGCCGGTGCGGACGCGCCGCAAGTGGCGCCAGCCGCGTGCGGCACGCCAGCGGCGCCGCTACTGTCCATGCATCAGATCGTGGAAGCGAGCCAGCGCCAGGCCATCCGGCAAGCGCTGGTCCTGCATCAGGATAACTGGGCCGCTGCCGCGCGCCAGCTGGGGCTGGACGCCAGCAATTTACATAAGCTGGCGCGCCGGGTGGGCTTGAAAGCCTGACCAAACCTACTGCGCGTCGTGATTTGCGGCCTCCGATGCTCACTGCCTCGGCGGCCCCGTGCATTCGCACAGCTCCGCGTCTCGGCCACAACTCATCGCCGCTCGCTACGGTTTTGTCAGGTATCAGAACAACTAGTAGACCCTGCGATACCGCTCAGCGGTGAGTGACCAGGGTGCTCGGCAGGCTGTGGAAGTAGGCGGCCAGGTCCTTGATGTCCTGGTTGCTCAGCGGTTTTACCTGGCCCGTCATGATGGCGTTGTTGCGGCCATTGGGCTTGTCGCCCCGTTTATACGCCGTCAGAGCGTGTTCCAGGTAGTCCTTGTGCTGGCCCGCCAGTTTCGGATAGGACGGATCGATGGGCGAACCGTAATCCTTGCCGTGGCAGGTGGCGCAGCTGTATTTTTCGGCCAGGGCCTTGCCCGTGTTGATATTGCCGGCGGCGCTGGCGCCGAACGAGACGGTGGCGCAAACGAGGGCGGCGAGTAGTTTTTTCATCTGGCTGGTCCTCAGTTCGTCTTGGCTTGTTGCGCATAATACGCGGCGACATCAGCGATATCCTGGTCCGACAGGCTGCTGGCGATGCCCTTCATGCTGGGGTGCTTGCGGTCGCCCTTCTTGTAGGCTTGCAGCGCATTCTCGATATATTTTGCCGGCTGGCCGCCGATCATCGGCACCTGAAATACTTCAGGGAAGGTTGCCTTGTAACCGGGAATGCCGTGGCAGCCGATACACATTTCCACCTTGGCAGGGGCTGCCTTGGCGTTTCCTACAATGTCAGCCGCTGTGACGGCATTTGCTATGCCGGCAAGCACGAGAAGTGCAAATATTTTTTTCATAGTGGCAATGTGAACAAAGGTAATCGGAGAAACGCCAGAGCTGGTTTTTTATTGATTTTATGTATTGACAATTAAGGTTGACAATTAATCTGCTGCTTGCCGATTCTAGCCAAGATATTCTTGCAAGTCCACCTATAAAACCCGCATTGTAGGCAGGCAGGCACAGGCCGTCCGCGTGGCAGTGCGCCACAGTTCTGTTTATACTCACCATTTCCCTACTTTGGCAGACCGCTCATGCAAGCACAGCACACCCAGCAAGGCCAACGCTTCGAAGGTTCCGACAGCTATGTCGCCACCGCCGACCTGAAACTGGCCGTGAATGCGGCGCTGACCCTGCAACGCCCGCTGCTGATCAAGGGCGAACCGGGCACGGGCAAGACCATGCTGGCCGAGGAAGTGGCCGCCGCGCTGAACATGCCGCTGATGCAATGGCATATCAAATCGACCACCAAGGCGCAGCAGGGCCTGTACGAATACGACGCCGTCTCGCGCCTGCGCGATTCGCAGCTGGGCGACGAGCGCGTGCGCGACATCCAGAACTACATCGTCAAGGGCGTGTTGTGGCAGGCGTTCACGGCGCCCGAGCCGGTGGTGCTGCTGATCGACGAGATCGACAAGGCCGACATCGAATTCCCGAACGACCTGCTGCGCGAACTGGACCGCATGGAATTCTATGTGTATGAGACGCGCGAAATGGTCACGGCGCGCCACCGTCCGCTCGTCATCATCACCTCGAACAACGAGAAGGAATTGCCGGACGCCTTCCTGCGCCGCTGCTTCTTCCATTACATCAAATTCCCGGACAAGGACACGATGGAGCAGATCGTCTCCGTCCACTACCCGCACCTGAAACAGGAATTGCTGGCGCAGGCGCTGCAAACCTTCTATGAAGTGCGCGACGTGCCGGGCCTGAAGAAAAAACCGTCGACATCGGAATTCCTCGACTGGCTCAAGCTCCTGCTGGCCGAAGACATCCCCTTTGACGCGCTGCGCAGCAAGGACAACAAGGCAGTCGTGCCGCCGCTGCACGGCGCGCTGCTGAAAAACGAGCAGGACGTGCACCTGTTCGAGCGCCTGATGTTCATGTCGCGCACCAACCGCTAAGGAGCGCCGGTGAACGACATCAGCCCGGACAAGGTCTTCGTCCCCCTGGAACTGCACGGCATCCGCCTCGAAGCGCTGGCGCCGCACCACGCGCCCGGCTTGCGCGCGGCGGCCACGGACGGCGAGCTGTGGAATCTGCGCGTCACCTCCGTGCCCGAGCCGGACCAGGTGGACCAGTACATTTTCAAGGGCATCGAGATGCGCCCTTCGCGCTTCGCCTTTGCCGTCATCGACGTGGCCAGCGGCGAGGTGCTCGGCACCACCAGCTACCACGACGTGGTGCCAGCCATCGGGCGCCTGGAAATCGGCTACACCTGGTATGCCAAGCGCTGCCAGCGCAGCCACGTCAACACCACCTGCAAATTGCTGCTGCTGGCGCACGCCTTCGACACGCTCGGCTGCGCGCTGGTGGGCCTGCGCACCGATAATTTCAACCATGCCTCGCAGGCGGCCATCGAGCGCCTGGGCGCGAAAAAGGACGGCGTGCTGCGCCACCATGCGCTGCGCCGCGACGGCACCGTGCGCGACACCGTCATGTACAGCATCACGCGCGGCGAGTGGCCGGAAATTGCAGCCCATTTGCGCTACAAGCTGGCGCAGCGCCCCATCGCCGCGCTGCCCCGCGCGGGAGACGCGGGGCCAGAGGAAGCGCCATGCTGATCGATTTCTTCTTCACGCTCAAGGATGCCAAGATTCCCGTCTCGATCAAGGAATTCTTGACCCTGCTCGAAGCGCTGCAAAAGAACGTCATCGACGCTTCGATGGACGATTTTTACTATCTGGCGCGCCTGACCCTGGTCAAGGATGAAGCCCATTTCGACAAGTTCGACCGCGCATTTGCCCAGTACTTCAAGGGCGTCAACGCGGCCTTCGACACGAACGCGGCGATTCCCCTCGACTGGCTGCTCAAACGCATGCAGCGCGAGCTGTCCGAGGAGCAGAAGGCGCAGCTGGAGAAATTCGGCTACGACAAGCTGATGGACCGCCTGAACGAGCTGCTGAAGGAACAGAAGGAGCGCCACGAGGGAGGCAGCAAATGGATCGGCACGGGCGGCACGTCGCCGTTCGGCAATGGCGGCACGAACCCGGAAGGCATCCGCATCGGCGGCAAGGGCGGCAACCGCACGGCCGTGAAAGTGTGGGAAGCGCGCAGCTACAAGGATTACGACGGCGAGCGCGAACTGGGCACGCGCAACATCAAGGTGGCCCTGCGCCGCCTGCGCAAATTCGCGCGCGAAGGCGCGGAAGATGAACTGGCGCTGGACGCCACCATCGCCGCCACGGCCAATAACGCGGGCTATCTCGACATCAGGATGCGGCCCGAACGCAAGAACCGCATCAAGGTGCTGATGCTGCTCGATGTTGGCGGCAGCATGGACGACCATATCGAGCGCACCGAGGAACTGTTTTCGGCGGCGAAGACGGAATTCAAGAACATGGAATTCTTTTACTTCCATAACTGCGTCTACGACTACCTGTGGAAGAACAACCGGCGCCGCAACGCCGAGCGTTTTCCCACCTGGGACGTGCTGCGCAAATATCCGCCCGACACCAAGCTGATTTTCGTCGGCGACGCCACCATGAGCCCCTATGAAATCCTGCAACCGGGCGGCAGCGTCGAATACAACAACGAGGAAGCGGGATCGACGTGGCTGGCCCGCTTTACCCAGGCGTTCCCGAAATTCATCTGGCTCAATCCTGAATCGGAGGGATTATGGCAGTACCGCCAGTCGATCGGCGTGATGCGGCAACTGATGAACAACCGCATGTTCCCCCTGTCGATCGACGGGCTGGAACGGGGCATGCGTCTGCTCAGTAAATAAAGGCACGCAACAAAAAGTCCATGGCGGCAGGGGGCCGCCATGCCGTACACTGCGACACGGCACTACCGTGCGGAGCATCTCCGCTGCGGGCGGGTACCATACGCTGATACCAGCCCTGCCCAACCTGCTGCATCCTGTGCGCGGCCGCCATGGCCGCGACACTGTTCGATTGCGCACATCGTGCGCGCCTTCTGCTCCGGTAGAATCGGCGCATCGCTCTGCGCAAACAATGCACCATCGCTGCAC
This sequence comes from Janthinobacterium sp. BJB446, assembly GCF_002735655.1. NCBI lineage: Bacteria > Pseudomonadati > Pseudomonadota > Betaproteobacteria > Burkholderiales > Oxalobacteraceae > Janthinobacterium > Janthinobacterium sp. BJB446. Next base: position 324,970 of record NZ_PDZK01000002.1, read on the forward strand.
CACGACATTGCCGCGCCAGCCCCGTGCTGCCGGCCGGTGCCAGCGCCATTTTCAAAGGAATGAGCATGCAAAGTCTGATCTCGATCGCCGCCGACCTGTCCTGGCCGTTCGCCATTACCCTGGCCTGGGTGGTGGGCGAATTCGGCCACCGCTGGACTGGCCTGCCGCGCATCAGTTTTTACGGCGTGATCGGTTTCGTCCTCGCGCAGACGCAGGTGGGCATCCTGCCGCAGACGGACGCCGGCCCCATGCTGGTGCTGGCCGACGTGGCCTTCGGCCTGATCCTGTTCGAGGTGGGCTACCGCATCAACCTGCGCTGGCTGAAGAACAATCCCTGGATCGCCGTCACGGGCCTGGTGGAATCCCTGCTGACCTTTGCCGTCGTCTACTTCATCGGCATCGAATTCGGCAGCACTTCGATGACGGCGCTTCTGCTGGCGTCCCTGGCCATGTCCACGTCGCCGGCCACCATCATGCGCGTCATCAACGAGGAACGCAGCTCGGGCCAGGTCACGGAACGCATCGTCCACCTCACCGCCCTCAATTGCGTGCTGGCCGTCTTCACGTTCAATATCATCGTCGGCTTCTGGATGTTCCAGAGTTCCACTGACCTGATCGAGGCGAGCAGCAGCAGCGCCGCCGTGCTGGCCGCCTCCGTGGCCGCCGGCACCGTCTTCGGCATCGTCGTGCCGGCCATGCTGCGCCGCCTGGGCAATATGGCGCAGGATGCCACCGTGGCGTTCGCGCTGTCGGTGATGCTGCTCGTCGCCCTCACCTACACCACCAGCCTGTCGCCGCTCTTGGCCACCCTCACCTTCGGCCTGGTGGCGCGCCACCGACGCGTCGCCTTCAGCCAGGCGCAGCGCAATTTCGGCGCGCTGGGCGAGCTGCTGACGGTGCTGCTGTTCGTGTATGCCGCCTCGACCCTGGAATGGGCCAGCGTGGCAGCCGGCGCGGGCCTGGCGCTGGCCGTCGTCGGCGGACGCCTGCTGACGAAGGTCGTCGGCGTGGCCGCGTTTTCGCATGTGAGCGGCATTTCCTGGCGCAAGGGCGTGCTGACGGGCGTGGCGCTGACGCCCGTCTCCGTCTTCATCATCCTGCTGCTGGAACACGCGCGCCAGCATGGCGTGAACTTCGGCGACGAATTGAACGCCCTGGCCGCCATCACCCTGGGCCTGGAACTGGTCGGCCCCGTGCTGGTGCAGCGCGTGCTGATGCTGGCCAAAGAAACCCACGAAATCAAGGAGCGCTAAATGCCGCTGGAACCCTTTGGCCAATCGGCCGCGCTGACCTTCGGCGTCGAACTCGAACTGCAACTGGTAAACCTGTCGGACTATGACTTGACGGCCGCCAGCCCCGACCTGCTGCATCTGCTGAATAAAAAACCGTTCCCCGGCAACGTCACGCCGGAAATCACCGAGAGCATGATCGAGATCAACTCGAGCGTGCACACGCATCACGGTCCCCTGCTGGAGCAGTTGCAGGAAATCCGCGACACCTTGATCACGGCCGGCGACAAGCTCAATATCGGCATCGCGGGCGGCGGCACGCACCCGTTCCAGCAATGGTCGTCGCAAAAGATCTTTTCCAAGCCCCGTTTCCAGGAAATCTCGGAACTGTACGGCTACCTGGCCAAGCAGTTCACCATCTTCGGCCAGCACGTGCACATCGGCTGCGCCTCGGGCGACGACGCCATGTTCCTGCTGCATTCGCTGAACCGCTACATCCCCCACTTCATCGCCCTGTCGGCTTCCTCGCCCTACGTGCAGGGACGCGACACCCTGTTCGATTCGGCCCGCCTGAACTCCGTGTTCGCGTTTCCCATGAGCGGGCGCGCGCCGTTCACCCTCAGCTGGGACCAGTTCTCCAACGAGTATTTCGCCAAGATGGAGAACACGGGCATCATCAAGAGCATGAAGGATTTTTACTGGGATATCCGTCCCAAGCCGGAATTCGGCACCATCGAACTGCGCGTGTGCGACACGCCGCTGACGGTGGAGCGGGCCGCCGCGCTGGCTGCCTACCTGCAGGCCCTGTGCCGCTACCTGCTCGAACGCCGCGAAACGCCGCCGGTGGAAGACGACTACCTCGTGTATAACTACAACCGCTTCCAGGCTTGCCGCTTCGGCCTCGATGGCGCCATCACTCACCCGAAAACCTACGAAACGATGTCGCTGCGCGAAGACATCATGACCACCCTGCGCAAGATGGAACCGCACGCCGAGGCGCTGGGCAGCACGCCAGCCCTGAAACACCTGTCGGACGTGGCCAAGCAGTGGAGCGACGCACAATACCTGCGCAAGCAGCACAGCCTGCAGGGTAGCGCCGAGGGCATGGTCGATTCGGCGATCCGCTGCTTCAGGGGCGAACCCATGAATTATTGAGGGCTGGCCCGTTCACCCCAACCCCGGATCTTGCTTTTGGGGTGCAATCAGAAGCGTAGGTCGGATTAGCCCATAGGGCGTAATCCGACAATATTGTTAGCGCCAGTGCTGGCGTCGGATTACGCGCTTGCGCGCTAATCCGGCCTGCAGTCTTCTTGGCCGCCTCTCCCTTCCGCTCGCGACGGTTTTGCCGGTCATCGTGACGTTTCCCCCAACAGCGCAAAGCCAAAAAACCACACCCGCCGCCCCCGTCATTTACAGCCCCTGCCCCCGCTTGTTACAATAAGTGAGAATGATTCTTATTATTGTTTAAATCCACCGATCCGGCCGGGCCGGCCATGCAAGGGGAATGCGATGCCGCTGGCAGAGCCGCTACAACGCCAGGACATTGCGACACTGTATGCCGACCACCATGGCTGGCTGCAGGGCTGGCTGCGCAAAAAACTCGGCAGCACGGCGTGCGCGGCCGATATGGCGCATGACACCTTCGTGCGCCTGCTCGACCGCGAAGACGCCGTCGCCGCGCGCGAGCCGCGCGCCTTTCTCGCCACCGTGGCGCAGCGCGTGCTGTTCAACCATTACCGCCGTCAGAAACTTGAAGAGGCTTACCTCGACGTGCTGGCGCAACTGCTGCCCCGGCATGCGCCATCGCCCGAGGAACGGTCGCTGCTGCTGGCCACCGTGTTTGAACTCGACCGCATGCTCGACGGCCTGCCGCCTCCCGTGAAACGGGCTTTTTTACTGCGCCAGCTCGACGAGCTGCCGCAGGAAGACATTGCGCGCCAGCTCGGCATCTCGCTGGCGACAGTAAAACGCCATCTGCAGCGTGCCGCCAGCGCCACGCAAGCGTGGCAGCAGCTGCAAACGCAGCATGAACACCTGCCGCCCGCCATGCAGGCGACCCTGCTGCGCGCCTGCGTGCTGGCGAATGCGCCGCGCCGCCATGCCGTCAAGACGCTGGCCCTGCTGCTGGCCTGCGGCACCTCGCTGTATGCATTCGAACGACGCGGCCCATGGCGCTGGTTGACGGCCGACTACCGCACGGCCGTCAACCAGCGCCGCGTCGTGACCCTCGATGACGGCACGCGGCTCACGCTCAACACCAGCAGCGCCGTCAATATCGTTTACAACGGCGAACAGCGCCGCATTCAACTGCTGGCCGGTGAAATCTTCATCGCCACCGGCAAGGATGCGGCACAGCGGCCGTTCTTCGTCGACACGCCGCATGGCAGCCTGCAGGCGCTGGGCACGCGTTTCACGGTGCGCCTGCACGAGCAATATGCCAGCGCCGGCGTGCTCGAAGGCGCCGTCGCCGTGCTGGCCGACGACGGCGGCCAGCGCCTGGTACTGCGTCCCGGGGAAGGCGCCCATTTCGACGGCAGCGGCTTGCACCGCCAGGCGCTGGCGCCTTATGGCGGCGCCTGGCTGGACGGCATGCTGGTGGCGCGCGACATGCGCCTGGCCGATTTCCTCGCCGAGCTGTCGCGCTACAGCGACCATCCGCTGGCCTGCGCGCCCGCCGTCGCCAGCCTGCGCGTGTCCGGTTCCTACCCGCTGGCCGATGTCAGCGCCATCCTCGACGCCGTCAGCGCCAGCCTGCAACTGCGGCGCAATACCGTCACGCGCTTCTGGGGCCATCAGGTGGTGCGCATCGAACTGGCGGCCCGCTGAAAAAATATTTTCTGCAAAGTGAGCTGTTTCGCCGTGCTCGCGTGACTTGGTAAGTAATGCTCGGGAAATTATTGTGAATTTATGAAGAACAGAACCGGATGCTGTGCAAGGCGCCTGCAGCGACGCAGTGCGAGCACTGCTAGCTGCGGGCAACACCGCACAGCGCCGGCTATGCAAGTCAAAAAACACAATAACTTATTGAGGGTTACTTAGATAGGCAGTCTCCATCTTGCGCATCCACGAAAGGTTTTATTCCATGCACCACGCTTCGCGTTCCCTCCTTACCCGCACCGTCCTGGCCTGCGCCCTGTCGCAAATCGGCATGGCCCTGGCCCTGCCGGCATCGGCCCAGGCGCAAACCCGGCAAGTACGCGCCTACAGCATTCCGGCCGGCGCGCTGGGCGACGTGCTGACGCGCTTTGGCAGCGACAGCGCCATTTTATTGTCGTTCTCCAGCGAGGCCACGCAAGGCTTGCGCAGCGCCGGCCTGCAAGGCAGCTACAGCCTGCAGGAGGGTTTCAGCGTGCTGCTGGCGGGCAGCGGCCTGCAAGCAGTACCGCAATCGAACGGCGGCTACCTGCTGCAGAAAATCCCCGCCAGCGCCGGCGCCCCTTCGGCGGATAGCCGCGGCGTGGCCATCATGAGCGGCGTCACGGTGGTAGCGGCCGCCGAGCGCAGCGCCGCCACCAGCGGCACTGGCAGCTATACGGGCGGCCCCGCCAGCGGCGCCACGGGACTGGCGTTGACGCAACGCGAAACGCCGCAGTCGCTGACCATCGTCACGCGCCAGCAGATGGATGACCAGAACAGCAACGCGGTCTCCGACGTCATGAAAAACGTCAATGGCGTGAGCGTGCAAAACTACGACAGCGACCGCTGGAGCTTCCAGGCTCGCGGCTTTGCCGTCACCAATTTCCAGTACGACGGCGTGTCGGCCATCTATGACGGCGTCTACGACTGGGGCACGACGAACAGCGACATGGCCATCTATGACCGCATCGAGGTGCTGAAGGGCGCGACGGGCCTGATGAGCGGCTCGGGCGACCCGTCGGCCACCGTCAACATGGTGCGCAAGCGCCCCACCGCCAGCTTCGAAGGTTCGGCCACCCTGGGCGCGGGATCGTGGGACAACTACCGCGGCGAAGCCGATGTCTCCGGCCCGCTCAATGCCAGCCGCACGGTGCGCGGCCGCCTGGTGGGCGCCTACCAGGACAAGCATTCCTACCTGGACCGCTACACGCAGCAGAAATCCGTCGCCTACGGCATCATCGAGGCGGACCTGACACCCGTCACCCTGCTCACGGCAGGCTTCACGCACCAGGATTACAAGCCGCGCGGCTCGACCTGGACAGGCTTCCCCGTCCTGCTTTCCGATGGCACCCGCACGGATTTCCCCACCTCGTGGAACCCGGCCACGGACTGGAGCCGCCGCGACATGCAGAACACCACGCTGTTTACCTCGCTGGAACATACGTTCGCCAACGAATGGAAAGTGAAATTGAGCGCCAACCAGCTGCGCAGCAAGCATGACAGCGTGCTCGGTTCGGCCAGCGGCGGCAATCCCGCGCCTGTCACGGGCGCAGGCACGTATTTCTTCATGGGCAAATACAAGGGCGACCGCCGCCAGACCACCGTCAACGTGGATGCCAGCGGTCCATTCACGGCATTTGGCCGCCGGCATGAAGCGATGATCGGCTATTCCAGTTCGACGGCAAAGCAGGATGGTCCCGTCTACGAATCGGTCTACCCTCCCGTGGAAGGCAGCTATTTCGACTGGCGCGGCCAGTATGCGGAACCGGCATTCAAGCGCCTGGGCGACGACAACGACAGCACGCGCCAGAGCGGCTTGTATGGCGCCGTGCGCCTGCATCCCGTCGATGCGCTGTCCGTCATCGTCGGCGCGCGCGTCAGCAACTACAAGCAGGAACAGGACCGCACTTTCTTCGATGCCGGCACCGCGCGCATCACCTCGCGTATCGAGGAAAACAACGTCATCACGCCGTATGCGGGTGTCGTGTATGACCTCGACAAGACCTATTCCGTGTTCGGCAGCTACACGAGCATCTTCGCGCCGCAGAGCAACCGCGACATCAACCGCAACTTCCTGTCGCCCGTGCGCGGCAAGGGCGTGGAAGCGGGTGTGAAGGCGGAGTACCTCGACGGCAAGGTCAATGCCAGCGCGTCCCTGTTCCAGATCCGTCAAAGCAACGTGGCCAGTTCCGTGGGCGAAGTCAACGGCGAAGAAGCGTATAAAGCCATCGACGGCGTCACCAGCCGCGGCGTGGAAATGGAAGTGACGGGCGAAGTGGCCAAGGATGTGAAGCTGAGCGCCGGCTACACCTACACCCACGTGCGCGACGCGGATGGCAAGGATGTGTTTTCCACCATGCTGCAAACGACGCAGCCTGCCCACCTGGTCCGCGTGCAAGGCACGTGGCGCCTGCCGGCCAGCCTGGACAAGCTGACAGTCGGTGGCGGCGTCAACTGGCAAAGCAGCTACGAAGGCAATATCTGGAATCCCGCCATCGAGGACTATTCGCGCATCAAGCAGGGCGGCTACGCGCTGGTCAACCTGTTGGCCCGCTACGAGATCAGCAAGAACGTCACGGCCAGCCTCAACGTGAACAACCTGCTGGACAAGAAGTACCTGACGGGACTGGGTCTGTTCCAGACGGGCTTCTACGGCGAACCGCGCAATGTGATGTTCACCGTGCGCACGAAGTTTTAATCAGCTTCCGTACAGCGCCAGCGCCCAGGCTGGCGGGCGCAACTCCAGCGCCAGCGACAGGCAAGCGGGATCGAAGCGCGCCGCCAGCAGGTACACATTGGCGGCGCCCTTCGGCTCCCAATTCCCCGTAAAGCCCTTTTCACCGGCCGCCACGCGCTTGCGGTCGAAGGGCACGGCGCTTTTCGCGAACTCCTCGTGCGTCTTTCTGCCCTGCGCATAGGGCGCCAGCCAGGCCAGCGCCTCGGCCAGGCGCCGCGCTTCCGGCGCGCCATACCAGTCGTCGCCATGCGCCTGCGCCATCAGCGCTGTCGTCAGCAGCGGCTCCAGGCTGTAGGTGGTGTAATGCAGGGCGTCGCGCTGCTCGAAGTCGAAGGGTACGCCGCCGGCGCCGATATTGCGCGGCACGTGCGCCAGGAAGCGTTCCTTCGCCCGCGCGATCAGCAAGGCGTCGCCCGTGACATACGCGGCGGCCGTGCCGATCTTGATGCGGTGGCTGTGCCAGTTGTTGCGCGCCGTGGACGGGCCGCCCACCTTGATGGGATCACTCAAATACCCGTGCGCCAGGGTGCGGCAAAACGCCTGCACCTGCTCGCGCTCGACGCCGTTCAAGCGTTCCTGTACCAGGTCATAGCCCATCAGCAGGCTGGCCAGCTCCGTCTCGTCGACGGGGCTGAACGAGGGCTGATAGCTGCCGCTCCAGGCCAGCAGCAGCTGGCGCGCCGCCTCGAAATGCGCCATCTCGCCCGACAGCCGCCAGGCCAGCGCCTGCAAGCGCGCCTGGCGCCAGTCTTCCTGCGCCTGCTGGCTGGTCTCGCGTCCGCCCTCTCCCTTCAGCAAGCCGCCCGTGCGCACTTCGGCCATCAGGTGCTCGGGCCGCGCCGCATCCTTGCGTGCCGCCTTGACCACCTGTTCGGCAATGGCCGGCGCCACCCGCGCCTTGAGCGTGCGGGCGCGCGCGGCGGACGTCAGCGCAAACGCCAGCGGCCCCTCATGCGGGCGCGGCGCCGCGCGCAAGCCCGCCAGGGGCAACGCCAGCAGTGCCGCCAGCACAGTGCGCCGGCGGATCAGGTGCGTACTCAAAAACGCGTCTCCCGCGCCGCGCGCAAAAAGTTATCGAGGATGGGCGTGCAATCGAGCAGCTCGACGCCGCCCGCCGAATGGAATTCCGGATGCCATTGCAAGCCCATGACGAAGCGCGCCCGCTGGTAGCGGATGGCTTCGACGATATTGTCCCCTTGCGAATACGCTTCCACGGTGATGTCGCGTCCCAGGTCCTTGACCGACTGGTGGTGGATGGAATTGACGAGCGCCTCGCCCGCCTTCGGGAACATGCCCGCCAGCGACGAGCCTTTCGGGAAGACGATGCTGTGACGGTGACGGTCATACAGATCGTTGACGTGCGAGGTGGCGCCTTCCACATCCGAGGCGATGTCCTGGTACAGGGTGCCGCCAAAGCCCACGTTGATGAGTTGGCAGCCGCGGCAGATGCCCAGCACGGGTTTGCCCGCATCGACGAATTCGTGCAGCAGTTCCAGTTCGTACAGGTCGCGCGCGCGGTCGCCGTTCCATTCGGGCCGCGTGGCTGCCTCGGAATACGTCTGCGGCGAGACGTCGGCGCCGCCCTGCAGCACCAGGCCGTCCAGGTGGCGCGCATAGTGGCGCAAGGTGATATTACTCGGGTGTAGCTGGCCGCTGGTATTGACCGTCGGGATCATGAAGACCAGCACGTCGCGCGACATGACCCACTGGGCGATCGACTCTTCCAGGTATTGCAGGTTCTTGCTGCGCAGGCCAGTGGCACCCGGCTCGGGGTGGAAAATGCGTGCCGAGATGCCGATGCGCAGGGTGCGCCGCATGAAATCGCGGCTGGCCTTGTCGCGCATGGAGCGGTAGCGCGACGAGATCACCCGCCAGGCCAGCGCCAGCGGCGTATCGTTGTCCTTCAGGTAGCGGGGCGCCGCGTCGCGCGCACGGTGCTCATCATCGGGTGCCCGGCGGCCCACCCGGTCAGGCCGCGACGGCGGTGATGCTGGCGCTGCGGGATCGGTGAAAGGAGGAAGCTGGGGATCTTTTTCGTCTGACATGGCGGGGCTGACTGAAAGCGGAGACGTTTTCAATATAAACCCCTGCCCCCGAAAGCACGATTCAATTTTGTAACAAAAGCATACGCACGGGGCATCCACGCAACACGCTCAACGCATACGGCCCGTTTACGCTGGCGGCCCCGCTTTTTAGAGAATCTTTACGCCCCCGCTGCTAATCTTGAACGTACCTCAACCACCGCTGCAAAGCCACCATGGAACCCCATTCACGCCTGCAAACGCATCAAGCGCATCAAGCACTGCCCCACCGCCATCCCCGCCTGCCCACCTTCCTCATGCACATCACGGTCGACAAAGCCTGCCTGGCCGAGCTGCGCCAGCTGGTCGTCAAGACCTGCGGCGGCATGCTGTCATTCATGCGCGTCGAGGCAGTCGACCATGCCGAACGCATGAAAGTCTGGCTGTGCGTGACGGAACCGGCCCTGCGCCTGACCATGGATGCCGTCATGCGCCTGCTGCCGGCGGCGGAATTTGGCCGTATCAGCCAGGGGAAATCGCTATGAACCAGTATGCCTGCGAACAGGCGATGTCTTCATCGCGCATCACCGCGCACTTCCAGGGCATCTGGGTGCCGATGGTCACGCCATTCCGTGACGGCGATGGCGAAATCGACTTCGACGCGGCGCAGCAGCTCGCGTGCGATCTGGCCGCCAGCGGCATCGACGGCCTGGTGGTGTGCGGCACCACGGGTGAAGCGGCCATGCTGAGCGCCGCAGAACAGACCATGCTGCTCGACAGCGTGCTCGAAGCCGTCGGCCCCTGCTTCCCCGTCGTGATAGGGATCGGCGGCAGCGATACGCGCAGCGTCGTCGCCACGGTGCAGCGCTACAACGACCATCCGCTGGCCGGCCTGCTCATCTCCGCACCCGCCTATGTGCGCCCTTCGCAGGATGGCATCGTGCGCCATTTCCAGGCCATCGCCGCCACCACCGACCAGTCCATCGTGCTGTACAACGTGCCGGCACGCACGGGCGTCAACATCGAACCGCAGACGGCGGCCCTGCTGGCGCGCGACTCGCACTTCGTCGCCATCAAGGAAGCGGGCGGCAAGCTGCAGCAGCTGGGCGAACTGCTGCTCGACACGCGCCTGGACGTCTTGTGCGGCGACGATGCGCTGCTGCTGGCCAGCCTGTCCATGGGCGGCCACGGCGCCATGTCGGCCGCCGCCCAAGTGCGCCCCGACCTGTATGCGCAGCTGTACCACCTCGTCAAACAGGGCCGCCACGGCGCCGCCGGCGCGCTGTTCAAGACCATGTTGCCCGTCATCCGCCTGCTGTTTGCCGAACCGAATCCCGCTCCCGTCAAGGCGGCGCTGGCCATGCAGGGCAAGGTGCGCGATGCATTGCGCCTGCCGATGACGCCCATGTCTTCCGCCGGCCAGGCCGCCCTGGCCGCGGCACTCGATCCATTGATGCAGCTGCCGGCATGGACGGCCAGCGACAGGGAAGAGCCGCGCGAAGGCTGTCTGCTGCAGCTGGTCTCCCCTGCCAACATCATGCCAGCCGTACGCCAAGATGATCATCGCCATCACGGATGAACGCGGGGGGATGGAGAAATCCATCCTGGCCGGGCGGCTGGCCGCCTCGCGCGCGCTGGCCGGACGCAAGGTATTGCTGCTCGATGCCGATCCGCGCCAGGGCGCCATGGCGCAAGCCAGGAACATGCACGACGGCGCCATACACGGCAGCCTGACGCGGCCGCGCCTGATGGCGCGCGCCATCAGCGCCAAGGGCTTGCAACCGGAGCTGGAACACCTAGTGCACTGCTACCATGACATCGTCATCGACAGCGAAGGCCGCGACTCCATGGGCAGCCGTTCGGCCCTGATCGCCGCGCGCGTACTGGTGGTGCCGCTCGACGGTGTCGTCGACGCCGCCGCGCAATCAGGTTTGGCGCGCCGCATCGCGCACGCGCGCAGCGTCAATCCGGGCCTGCGCGTCCTGCTGGCAACGGACACGCAGGCTGCACCCGCCCATGCCCTGGCCGCGCAGATTCCCGCCGCCCGCGTAGTCAGCCTGGGACAGCTGTACTGCGCCGTTTTCAACCTGCCGGCCTAGCCTGGCGCATCACGTAAAAAAAGGCGGCGCATGCGCCGCCTCTCCTCCCTGTCAATTAAAACGTCTTGCTGACGGTCAGCTGCAGCGCCGTCTTGCCCATGAATTTGCCATTCACGGGCGAGGCATAGGCGGACTTGTCCGCGTTCGTGCCGATCACGGCCAGCGCGCCCGTCACTAAACCGAAGTCGCGCGTGACGCCCACTTTCCAGTCCGTATAGCTAGCCGCGTCGTTGTTTTTGACCTTCTGATGGCCCGCATGCAGGTTGCCGGTCCAGCCGTTCGTCAGGTCGATGGTGGCGCCGATGTCCAGGTAGCCGCTGTTCTTGCTGTTGACGATGCCGAACAGGTTCGAGACGGCGTGCGAATATTTGACGTAGGCGGGACCATACGACAGCTGGCCGTAGACTTCCTGCGTGTCCGCATCGGCCAGGCCGGCGATATGCTTCAAGCCGTTGTCCGCATACACGTACGCCAGCACGCCCACGTCATAGCCAACGTCGCTGGTCAACTGGCCGCGCTTGCCCGCATACAGGTCCACTTCCACGTCGCCGCTGCCGCCCGCGTCCTTGGTCCACTTGATGGTGGAGGCCCAGGCGCCCGCGTACAGGCCCGTCGGATTGTTGACATAGTCGGCGCCGCCCTGCAGCGCGGGTTTCAAACGCGTCTGCGAAATGCCGCGATAACGGTAGTCGGACACGCCGGCCACGTTGAAGCTGACTTCATTATCGGGCTTGGCCTCTTCCGCGTGGGCCAGGCTGCCCGTAAAGGCTGTGGCGACGGCAAGTGCAAGTAACATTTTATTCATGGTTTTTTCTTCTTCATTGGTGGTATGGGCCTTTGCCAACATGGCGCAGCTGGCCCGCCGCTGCAAAAATTTTGGGTAAAGCGTCCCCCTGGCGCGCGCGGCGCCTGTTTTCCAACAGGGGATTGACAGGTATTAGAGCGGCAGCAGCAGCCGGTAGCCGACGGCCGTTTCCGTCAACAGGTACTGCGGCTGGGCAGGATCGGCTTCCAGCTTCTGGCGCAGATGCCCCATGTAGATGCGCAGGTAATGGCCGTTTTCACTGTTCGACGGCCCCCACACTTCGCGCAACAGCTGCGGATTGGTGACCACCCTGCCCGCGTTCTTCACGAGCACCGACAGCAAACGGAATTCCGTCGGCGTCATGTGCACCAGCTGCTTGTTGCGCGTCACCAGCCGGTCCTTCAGGTCGACCCGCACGTCGCCGAACTGCACCACGCCATCGTCGCTGGCGGCGGGCTGGCGCTGGCGGCGCAAGGTGGCGCGCACACGGGCCAGCAATTCGCCCACGCCGAACGGCTTGGTCAGATAATCGTCGGCGCCCGCGTCCAGCGCGCGGATCTTGTCCTGCTCGTCGACCCGCGCCGACAGCACGATGATGGGCACGGCCGACCATTTGCGGATGTCGGCGATGAAATCGATGCCGTCACCGTCGGGCAGCCCCAGGTCCAGTACGATCAGGTCGGGCCGGCGCGTGCCGGCATCGATCAGGCCCCGCTGCATGGTGGCGGATTCGAAAATCTGCCAGCCCTCGTCTTCCAGCGCGGCACGCACAAAGCGGCGGATTTGCGGTTCATCCTCGACCAGCAAGGCGGTGGCGGAAGGTTCGTTCATGTTGGTTTTCCTGTTTCATGGTCGTTGGCGTCATCGAGCTCGGTCTCCGGCGGCGCCGGGGGCGTGCCCAGCGGCAGGCTGAAGACGATGGCGGCGCCCTGTCCCGGCGCGTGCGGCTGCGCGTGGATGGTGCCGCCATGGGCTTCGACGATGGCGCGGCAAATGGCCAGCCCCAGCCCGACGCCCGGCTTGTTCGACTCGCGCTCGCCGCGCGTAAATTTTTCAAAGATGGCTTCTTCTCGGCCCGGCGGCAAACCCGGGCCATCATCAGACACCGCCACCTGCAGGAACTGGCCATGCACCCCGGCCGCGACCGTGATGGTGCTGCCCGGCGGCGTGTACTTGGCCGCATTTTCCAGCAGGTTGCACAGTACGCGCTCGACCAGCACGGCATCGTAGCGCACCAGCGGCAAGTCCGGCGCCAGCTGCGTCTGCACGGCATGCTGCTGCAATTGCGGACCGCTGGCGCGCAGCGCGCTGCCCACCACTTCTTCCAGCGCCTGCCATTGCAGGTTCAGGCGCACCTGTCCGCTCTCGATGCGCGCCATGTCCAGCAAGTTCGCCACCAGGGCGCTCATGCGCACGGTTTCGGACTGCAGCGAGCGCGCCATGTCCAGCTGCGCGGGCGACAAGGCGGGCCGCGACAGGGCCAGCGATTCGGCCAGGCCAACCAGCGACGTCAATGGCGTGCGCAAGTCGTGCGACAGGGCCGCCAGCAGCGAATTGCGCAGCCGCTCGGACTCCATCTGCAGCAGCGCGCCCTGGGCCACGTCGATATAGTGCACGCGTTCGAGGGCGATGGCCGCCAGCGCGGCAAAGGTATCGAGGTGCTGGCGCTGTTCCGGCACCAGCAGCCAGCGCCCGCGCTGCGCGCCATCGAGCGGCAGCAGCGCCAGCACGCCCCGCGTGCGCATCGGCGCGATCAGCGGCAGGTAGAAAACGGGCGAAGCCGGCAAGGTATCGGTCCCCGTCCCCGCCGCCTGCGCATGGTCGAAGGCCCACTGCGCAATGCCGATATCGAGCGCCTCGCCGCCGTTCGGGGCCTGCAAGCCGCCCTCGTCATCGGGCAGCAGCAGGGTGGCGCGCGCGCGGAAAGCCCGTTCGATGGCGCTTTTCGTGATGTCGAAAATCTGCTCCGTCTGCAGCACGCCAGACAGCTCGCGCGAGAATTCATACAGGGCGCGGGCGCGCGCTTCGCGGTGCGAGGCCACGCGCGCCTGGAAGCGCAGGCCCGCCGTCAGGTGGCCCGTGATCAGGCCCACGGCCAGCATCACGCCAAAGGTGATCACATACTGGAAATCGCCCACGGCAAACGAGAAGCGCGGTGGCACGAAGACGAAATCGAAGCAGGCCACGCCCACCAGGCTGGCCAATGCCGCCGGCCCGCGCCCCAGGCGCACGGCTACCAGCACCACCGTCAGCAAGGACAGCATGGCGATATTGGCCAGGTCAAGATAGGGCTGCAGGGGGACGGAGGCGAGCGCCGTGGCCAGGCTGGCGCCGGCGGCCAATATGTAGCGCCAATGGCGCGGGGGCCGGCGCGGCGCCTCCGCATCTTCGCCGGCCGCGCGCCGGGGCGCCGCATCGGCAGGCGGCAAGCCCACCTCGATCAAATCGATATCGGGTGCCAGGCTGGCCATGCGCGCGGCTGGCGGCGTGTGCCACAGGCGCGTCAGCGTGCCGGCGCGGCCACGGCCCACGATGACTTTCGAGATATTCGCGTTGCGCGCATACTCGACCACGGCGCCGGCGATGTCGGCGGACGGCACAATGGCCGTGCGCGCGCCCAGGTCCTGCGCCAGTTTCAGGGTTTTCAGGATGCGCTCGCGCTGGACCGCCGGCAGGCGCTGCAAACGCGGTGTTTCCACGTACAGCGCATGCCATTCCGCATTCAGCTGGCTGGCCAGGCGCGCCGTGCTGCGGATCACGTGCTCGCCACCCGCGTGCGGTCCCACGCAGGCGAGCAGCGCGGCGCCCGTCTTCCACACGGGATTGATGGATTTCTCGACGCGGTAAGCCTGCACGTCGTCCTGCACCCGGTCCGCCGTGCGGCGCAAGGCCAGTTCGCGCAAGGCGATCAGGTTACCCTTGCGGAAAAAATGCTGCGATGCCCGCTCGGCTTGCAGCGGCTGATACACCTTGCCCTGCTTCAGGCGGCGCAGCAGTTCATCGGCCGGGATATCGACCAGCACCACCTCATCGGCGCGGTCGAATACCGTGTCGGGCAAAGTCTCCGCCACGCGCACGCCCGTGATCCCGCCCACCACGTCGTTCAGGCTTTCCAGGTGCTGCACGTTGACGGTCGACAGCACGTCGATGCCGGCCGCCAGCAATTCCTCGACATCCTGCCAGCGTTTCGGATGGCGCGAACCGGCCACGTTCGAGTGGGCCAGTTCATCCATCAGTATCAGCGCCGGCGCGCGCCGCAGCGCTTCGTCCAGGTCGAACTCGAACAGGGTCTTGCCCCGGTACTCGATGGCCTTCAGGGAAAGCACGGGCAAGCCGTCAAGCTGGGCCGCCGTATCCTGGCGCCCATGCGTCTCCACCACCCCCACCAGCAAGTCCTGGCCATCGGCCAGCAATTTGCGTGCGGCCGCCAGCATCGCATAGGTCTTGCCGACGCCGGCCGAGGCGCCAAAATAGATGCGCAGCCGGCCGCGCGCGGCTTTCTTTTCCTGTGCCTGCACTTGCGCCAGCAGGGCATCAGGGTCGGGGCGTTGGCTGTCGTTGGGGAGCATGTTGTATTTTAATCTTCCTGGGCATTGTAGGTCGGATTAGCGCGCTAGCACGTAATCCGACGACATCGTTGGCCTGGCCGGTGGTGATGTCGGCTTACGCTGCGCTAAGCCGACCTACGCCGACCTACGCCGGCCAACCAACCTTTGTCAGCTTACTTTGCCATGGCATCCAGCGCCAGATTCAGTTCCAGCACATTCACGCGTGGTTCGCCGAAAAAGCCGATATACGCAGTTTTCTGCACCTTGGCGATGGCGTTTTCCACCTGCGCCAGCGGCATGGCGCGCACGCGGGCCACGCGCGGCGCCTGGTACAGGGCGCCCGCCAGGCTGATTTCCGGATCCAGGCCGCTGCTCGACGCCGTCACCAGGTCGACGGGGATCGGGTTGCGGTTGCCCGGATCGGCAGCCTGCAGGGCGGCGATGCGCGCCTTGACTGCGTCCACCAGAGCCGGATTGGTCGGCCCCTGGTTCGAGCCGCCCGAACCGGCACCGTTGTTCGCCATCGGCGCGGTAGCCGATGGGCGGCCCCAGAAATACTTGGGCGAGGTGAAGGACTGGCCGATCAGGGTCGAGCCGACAAGCTTGCCACCACGCTCGACGATGCTGCCGTTGACTTCATCGTTGAAAGCCAGCTGCCCGATGCCGGCCGTGGCAAACGGATAGACGACGCCGCAGATCACGGTCAGCGCGGCAAACAGGACCAGGGCGGGACGTACGATAGTGTTCATGACGGTTCCTTTAGACTAAATTGAGTGCGGACAGCAGCATGTCGATCAGCTTGATGCCGATGAAGGGCAGGACGATGCCGCCCAGGCCGTAGATCAGCAGGTTGCGGCGCAACAGGCTGGCCGCGCCGATGGCCCGGTATTGCACGCCTTTCAGCGCCAGCGGAATCAGCACGACGATGATCAATGCATTGAAGATCACGGCCGACATGATGGCCGAGGCCGGGCTGGCCAGGTGCATGATGTCGAGCGCCTTCAATTGCGGATAGGTGCCCACGAAGGCGGCCGGGATGATGGCGAAGTACTTGGCGATGTCGTTTGAGATCGAGAACGTCGTCAGCGAACCGCGCGTCATCAGCATCTGCTTGCCGATTTCAACGATTTCCAGCAGCTTGGTGGGATTCGAATCCAGGTCCACCATATTGCCCGCTTCTTTTGCCGCCTGCGTGCCCGAGTTCATGGCCACTGCCACGTCGGCCTGGGCCAGCGCCGGCGCATCGTTGGTGCCATCGCCCGTCATCGCCACCAGGCGGCCTTCGGCCTGGTAGCTGCGGATGAGTTTCAGCTTGTCTTCCGGCGTCGCTTCGGCGAGGAAATCGTCCACGCCCGCTTCGGCGGCAATCGCCGCTGCCGTCAGCTTGTTGTCGCCCGTGATCATGACGGTCTTGATGCCCATGCGTCGCAATTCCGCGAAGCGCTCCTTGATGCCGCCCTTGACGATATCCTTCAGCTCCACGGCGCCCATGACGCGGCCATCGTCAACCACCACCAGCGGCGTGCTGCCGCGGCGGGCGATGTCGTCGACGGCGCGCCCCACCTCGGTCGGATACGGCTGGCCCAGCGCTTCCACGTACTTCTTCATGGAGTCGGCCGCGCCCTTGCGCAGCTGGCGTACCTGCTGTTCGCCCGCGATATCCACGCCGCTCATGCGCGTTTGCGCCGTGAAGGGCACGAAGGTGGCGTGCAGGCTGGCCATCTCGCGTTCGCGGATATTGAACTTCTGCTTGGCCAGCACGACGATGCTGCGCCCTTCCGGCGTTTCATCGGCCAGCGATGCCAGCTGCGCCGCATCGGCCAGCTGCTGCTCCGTCACGCCTGGCGCCGGCACAAAGCTGGAAGCCTGGCGGTTGCCCAGGGTGATGGTGCCCGTTTTATCGAGCAGCAGCACGTCCACGTCGCCGGCCGCTTCCACGGCGCGGCCCGACGTGGCGATCACATTGGCCTGCATCATGCGGCTCATGCCGGCCACGCCGATGGCGGACAACAGGCCGCCGATGGTGGTCGGAATCAGGCACACGAGCAGCGCGATCAGCACGGTGATGGTCACCGGCGTGCCACTGCCGGCCGCCGCCACGGAAAACAGCGAATACGGCAGTAAAGTCACGGTGACGATCAGGAACACGATCGACAGGGCGACAAGAAGAATCGTCAGGGCGATCTCGTTCGGCGTCTTCTGGCGCTTGGCGCCTTCGACCATGGCGATCATGCGGTCGATGAAGGCTTCGCCAGGATTGACGGAAACGCGCACCAGCAGCCAGTCCGACAGCACGCGGGTACCGCCCGTGACGGCGGAAAAATCGCCGCCCGATTCGCGGATGACGGGCGCCGATTCACCCGTGATGGCGCTCTCGTCGACGGAGGCCACGCCGGCCGTCACTTCGCCGTCGGCGGGAATGACGTCACCCGCCTCCACCAGCACCGTCATGCCCTTGCGCAGGTCGGTGGCCGGCGTGGGCAGCCAGGAAGTGCCGTATTTCGGCGTCTGCATTTTCTTTGCCATCACCGTTTGCTTGAGGGCGCGCAGGGACGCGGCTTGCGCCTTGCTGCGGCCTTCGGCCAGCGCTTCGGCGAAATTCGCGAACAGCACGGTAAACCACAGCCACACGGCGACGGCGACGATGAAGCCGAATGGCGCTTCGCCCTGGCCATTCAGGGCCTGGATGGCCAGCAAGGTCGTGATGATGCTGCCTACGTAGACGACGAACATCACGGGGCTGCGCCACTGCGTGCGGGGGTCGAGTTTTTTGAACGCATCGACGACGGCGGGGCCGATCAGTGCGGAATCGAACAAAGTCAGGCTTGTGCGTGACATGGTAGCCTCTTATTTGATGAAAAGTTGCAGGTGTTCGACGATCGGGCCCAGGGCCAGCGCGGGAACGTAGTTCAATACGCCGACGAGCACGACAACGCCGATCAGCAGGCCGATGAACATGGGGCCGTGCGTGGGCATGGTGCCGGCATTGGCCGACAGGCGCTGCTTGGCCGCCAGCGAACCGGCCACCGCCAGCACGGGCACGATCACGCCGAAGCGGCCGAACCACATGGCGATCGCCAGCATCACGTTGTAGAACGGCGTGTTGGCGGACAGGCCGGCAAACGCGCTGCCGTTGTTGTTGGCCGCCGACGTGAAGGCGTACAGGATCTCCGAGAAGCCATGCGCGCCCGGATTGGCCACGCCAACCGTGCCCGGTTCGACCATTACGGCGATCGCCGTGCCCGTCAAGACCAGGGCTGGCGTGACCAGGATGGCCAGCGAGACCATCTTCATTTCATAGGCCTGGATTTTCTTGCCCAGATATTCGGGCGTGCGGCCTATCATCAGGCCGGCGATGAAGACGGCCAGGATGGCGAACATCAGCATGCCGTACAGGCCCGTGCCCACGCCGCCGAAAATCACTTCACCGAACTGCATCAGCAGCAGCGGCACCATGCCACCCAGGGGCATGTAGGAGTCGTGCATGGAATTGACGGCGCCGCACGAAGCGGCCGTCGTCACCGCCGCGAACAGGGTCGAGGAGCTGATGCCGAAGCGCGTTTCCTTGCCTTCCATATTGCCACCCGATTGCAGGCTGCTGGCCTGCTGGTCCACGCCCAGCGCCTGCAGGGCAGGATTGGCTTGCTGCTCGGCGCTCATCACGCCGGCCGTCATGACGACAAAGATCAGGGTCATCGCGGCCAGCACGGCCCAGCCCTGGCGCATGTCGCCCGCCATGCGGCCGAACGTGAAGCACAGGCCGGCGGGAATGATGAAGATGGCCAGCATCTGCAGGAAGTTCGACAGCACGGTGGGGTTTTCATACGGATGCGAGGAATTGGCGTTGAAGAAGCCGCCGCCATTCGTGCCCAGCAGCTTGATCGACTCCTGCGACGCGACAGGGCCCATGGCGATCGTCTGCGTCGTCGCCACTTGCGCTTCCATCACGGGCTTGCCGGCCGCATCCAGCACGGGCTGGCCGTCGGCCGTCACTTTCGGCGTTTCATACGCCACGTGGTCGAGCAGGGTCACTTCCTTGTAGGCGGAAAAATTCTGGATCATGCCTTCGCCCATGAAAACGACGGACAGGGCCAGGGACAGCGGCAGCAGAATGTACAGGGTCGAGCGCACCAGGTCGACCCAGAAATTGCCGATCGACTTGCCCGAGCGCGAGGCGAAGCCGCGTACCAGCGCGAAGATCACGGCGATGCCGGTGGCCGCCGAAAAGAAGTTCTGGCACGCCAGGCCCAGCATCTGGGTCAGGTAGCTCATCGTCTGTTCGCCGCCGTAGCCCTGCCAGTTGGTATTGGCGACGAAGCTGACGGTGGTATTGAACGAGGAATCGGGGCTGACGGCGCCCAGTCCCTGCGGATTGAGTGGCAGGAAGCCCTGCAGGCGCTGCAGGCCGTAGACGAAGACGGCGCCCACGGTATTGAAGACGATCAGGGCGATGGCATAGCTTTTCCAGCCCATGGCCTTGTCGGCGGGAAGGCCGGACCAGCGGTACAGCAGGTTTTCCAGCTTTTGCAGCCAGCCCAGGCCGCGCACGGGGCCATCGCCGGCCACCCTGGCCATGTACAGACCCAGCGGATAGCCGGCGGCCAGCAGCACGGCCAGGAAAGCCACCAATAACAGTATCGATTGCGTCGTCATCACAGCTCCTCCGCCTTCAGCAGCGCCACCAGCAAATACACGAGCAGGCCAGCCGAGACGACGGCGCCCAGCACATAAAACGCGTTCATTTGACGCTCCCTAATTTGTCGCAGGCGACGGCAAAGCCGGCCGCCACGACGAAAAACACGGCAATCAAGCCGAGATACACGAGATCCATTCCCACCCTCATTCAGGTTTGTTTTGATAGTGAGCAGATTAGCCAAAAGGGTCTAAAAAATTCGTAAAGACTGGGGAGGCAGCTGTAAACAAGATGTAAAAACGGGGGCTTTACCGCATAAAATCCAGCACAATTGGCGCAAAACCACGCGCGCGGCGCACTGTTGTTGCCTTGGAGTAGCGCTATTGCCCGCCGATCAAGATAGAATGCGCGAGCGTCCGCACAAGGACGCCAAGCCTGCCGCACTGCCCTCCCCCAGTGACGCTGGACGGGATATACTGTATATTCATACAGTTATCGCCGCCGCTGTCATTGCGCCCGCAGTGCCCTGGCCTGGCGTTCCAACCACTGTCTTTACTTAGCTTGAACACGTATGGCCACTAAAAAACCAGCATCCGACTACAGCGAATCATCCATCCGTGTCCTGAAAGGACTGGAACCCGTCAAGCAGCGCCCGGGGATGTACACCCGCACTGAAAATCCGCTGCACATCATTCAGGAAGTGATCGACAATGCCTCCGACGAGGCGCTGGGCGGTCATTGCACGCATATCGCCGTCACGCAAAACACGGATGGCAGCATTACCGTCGAAGACAATGGCCGCGGCATTCCCGTCGGCCTGCACCCGGAAGAAGGCGTGCCGACGGTGGAAATCGTGTTTACACGGCTGCACGCGGGCGGCAAGTTCGACAAGGGTTCGGGCGGCGCCTACGCGTTCTCGGGCGGTCTGCACGGCGTCGGCGTGTCCGTCACCAATGCGCTGTCGACGCGCTTGGAAATCACCGTCTGGCGCAAGGAAAGCGACGGCAACGGCTTGCACCACATGGTGTTTGCGAATGGCGACGTGATCGAGCCCTTGAATTCCCGCCCCGCCCCGCGCGACGGCAAGAAGTCGGGCACGCGCGTCACGGCCTGGCCCGACGCAAAATATTTTGATTCGCCCAACATCTCGCAAACGGAGCTGCAACGCCTGCTGCGCTCGAAAGCCGTGCTGCTGCCGGGCGTCACCGTGACGCTCACCAACGCGAAGACGGGCGACACGCAAACCTGGCAGTACGCGGAAGGCTTGCGCGGCTACCTGACCGAAACGCTGGCGCAGGTATCGAATGGCGAAACCCTGATTCCCCTGTTCGAAGGCGCGCAATACGCGGGCCCGGACTCGGAAGGCTTTGCCGAAGGCGAAGGCGCGGCCTGGGTGGTGGCGTGGACGGAAGAAGGCGCCATCGTGCGCGAATCGTACGTCAACCTGATCCCCACCTCGAATGGCGGCACGCACGAATCGGGCTTGCGCGACGGCCTGTTCGGCGCCGTGAAGAACTTCGTCGAAATGCACTCGCTGCTGCCGAAAGGCGTGAAGCTGCTGCCCGAAGACGTGTTCGCGCGCGCTTCCTTCGTGCTGTCGGCCAAGGTGCTGGACCCGCAATTCCAGGGCCAGATCAAGGAACGCCTGAACTCGCGCGACGCCGTACGCCTCGTCTCGACCTTCACCAAGCCGCCGCTGGAACTGTGGCTGAACCAGCACGTCGACTACGGCAAGAAGCTGGCCGATCTTGTGATCAAGCAGGCGCAGTCGCGCCAGCGCTCGCTGCAAAAAGTGGAAAAGAAAAAATCCTCGGGCGTGGCCGTCCTTCCCGGCAAGCTGACCGATTGCGAATCGTCGGACATCGCGCGCAATGAACTGTTCCTCGTCGAGGGCGACTCGGCGGGCGGTTCGGCCAAGATGGGGCGCGACAAGGAATTCCAGGCGATCCTGCCCCTGCGCGGCAAGGTCTTGAACTCGTGGGAAACGGACCGCGACCGTCTGTTCGCGAATAACGAGATCCACGACATTGCCGTCGCCATCGGTGTCGATCCGCACAGCGTGGGCGATACGCCCGACCTGTCCGGCCTGCGCTACGGCAAGATCTGCATCCTGTCCGACGCGGACGTGGACGGCTCGCACATCCAGGTACTGCTGCTGACGCTGTTCTTCAAGCACTTCCCGGCCCTGATCAACAAGGGACACATCTGCATCGCCCGCCCGCCTTTGTACCGCGTGGATGCGCCGGCGCGCGGCAAGAAGCCGATGCAGAAAATCTATGCGCTCGACGACGGCGAACTGCTCGCCATCGAGGACAAGCTGCGCAAGGAAGGCGTGAAACAGGGCGCCTGGTCGATCTCGCGCTTCAAGGGCCTGGGCGAGATGAATGCCGAGCAGCTGTGGGAAACGACGATGAACCCGGACACGCGCCGTCTGCTGCCCGTCACGCTCGGTGAAGTCGACCACATGGCCTCGGCCTCCCGCTTCAATATGTTGATGGGCAAAGGCGAAGCGGCCGGACGCCGCGCCTGGATCGAAGAACACGGCAATGAGGCGGAGGCGGATATCTGATGATCATCGGTATCGACCTGGGCACCACCAACAGCCTGGTCGCCATCTGGCGCGATGGCAAGGCTTCCATCATCCCGAATGCGCTCGGTGAACACCTGACGCCGTCGTGCGTCAGCATCGACGACGACGGCACCGTGCTGGTGGGCCGCGCCGCGCGCGAGCGCCTGCAGACGCACCCGCAGCTGACGGCGGCCGTCTTCAAGCGCTACATGGGCAGTGAAAAGAAGATCACCCTCGGCACGCAGCAATTCCGTCCGGAAGAGCTGTCGTCGATGGTGCTGCGCGCGCTGAAGGAAGATGCCGAAGCCTTTTTGGGGCACAAGGTCGAGGAAGCCATCATCACCGTGCCCGCGTATTTCAGCGATGCGCAGCGCAAGGCCACGCGCATCGCCGGCCAGCTGGCGGGCTTGCGCGTGGAGCGGCTGCTGAACGAGCCGACGGCCGCCGCGCTGGCCTACGGCATCCGCGACAAGGAACAGGAAAGCAAATTCCTCGTCTTCGACCTGGGTGGCGGCACCTTCGACGTGTCGATCCTGGAACTGTTCGAAGGCGTGATGGAAGTACGCGCCTCGGCCGGCGACAATTTTCTGGGCGGCGAAGACTTCGTCACCGTGCTGGTCGACGCCTTTTTGGAAGGCAGCGGCTTGCGCGATGCGGCCGGCAGCCGCCTGTTCGACCCGCGCCAGCAGCAGCTGCTGCGCGATGAGGCAGAGCGCGTCAAGCGCCTGCTGTCGGACCAGCCATCCGTGCGCATGGCCACGCGCTACCAGGACAAGGAATACAGCTGGGAGATCAGCGAAGACAAACTGGCGCAATTGTGCGAGCCCCTGCTGGCCCGCCTGCGCCTGCCCGTGGAACGGGCGCTGCGCGACGCCACCATCCGCGCCGCGGAATTGAATGAAGTAGTGCTGGCCGGCGGCGCCACGCGCATGCCGCTGGTGCGCAAACTCGTCTCGCGCATGTTCGGCCGCTTCCCCGCCATCCACCTGGATCCGGACGAAGCCGTGGCGCTGGGCGCCGCCGTGCAAGCGGGGCTCAAGATGCGCGACGCGGCGCTCGACGAAGTGGTCATGACGGACGTGGCGCCGTACTCGCTGGGCATTTCCATTTCGCGCCAGGTCGGCGCGAACCAGTATGAAGGCGGGCATTACCTGCCCATCATCGAGCGCAATTCCGTGGTGCCCGTCTCGCGCACGGAAAACATCACCACCATCCACGACAACCAGAAGGAAATCAACGTGGCTATCTTCCAGGGCGAGTCGCGCCTGGTGGCCGACAACGTCTTCCTCGGCAAGATCAGCTTCCCGATACCCGCGAAAAAGGCGGGCGAAATCGGCATCGACGTGCGCTTCACCTACGACGTCAGCGGCGTGCTGGAAGCGGAAGTGACAGTGCTGGCCACGCAGGAAAAGCACAAGATGATCATCAGCGACAACGCGGGCGTGATGACGCCGGAACAGATCGAGCAGCGCTTTGCGGAACTGGCCGACCTGAAGATCCACCCGCGCGAGCAGATGGAAAACCGCACCCTGGTCACGCGCGCCGACCGGCTGTACGAACAGTCTCTGGGCGACGTGCGCCAGTACCTGGCAGCGCACACGGCCAACTTCCAGGCCGCGCTGGAAACGCAGGACCCGAACACCATCCGCAAGGCACGCCAGGCGCTCGACGAAGTGTTGCGCCAGGTCGAGAGCGAGAGCTTCCTGTAAATGGACGGCGGCATGGACAACGGACAGCGCAGCCTGTGGGCAATCCTGGGCACGGAGCCGACCGGCGACGAGCGCGCCCTCAAGCGCGCGTATGCGAAGCGTCTGAAGGTGACGCGTCCCGAAGACGATCCGGCCGCCTTCCAGGAACTGCGCGAAGCGTATGAATACGCGCTGCGCCATGCGCACCTGTTTGCCGAGGAATTACCGGAACCGCCAGCGGCCGAAGCGGAAGCGGAAGCGCCAGAAGCACCGCCGATGGAACCGGCCGACTTGTGGGGCGTCATCGATGAACCCGCGCAGGAGCCGCCCGCAGAACTGTGGGGCGTCATAGCCCAGGAGCAGACGCCGCCGCCAGAACAATGGGGCGTGATCGCCATCGATCCGGCGCAGGAAGCGGCCAACCTGTGGCAAGGCTGCCTGGCGCAGACGCGGCACGCGGATGCCAGCGAGGTGCTGGCGGGAATACTGCAGGACGACGCCATGCTGAACCTCGACGTGCGCGAGGAATTCGACCTGTGCGCGCTGCGCTATTGCGCCAGCGCCGGCTATACGCTG
Source organism: Janthinobacterium sp. BJB446 (assembly GCF_002735655.1). NCBI lineage: Bacteria > Pseudomonadati > Pseudomonadota > Betaproteobacteria > Burkholderiales > Oxalobacteraceae > Janthinobacterium > Janthinobacterium sp. BJB446. The sequence goes on from NZ_PDZK01000002.1 coordinate 349,731, forward strand.
CCGCTGCGCCAGGCCCTGTTCGAGCAGCTGGGCTGGGACCACGATTTTTCCTACCTGGCGCGCAGCCATGCGGACCTGGTGCGCGGCGCCGTGCAGCGCTACCGGGCCGACCACTCGTTTGCCCATTTCAGCGACAACCGCGACAGCTATCCCGGCCTGGACTGCATCATGTCGCAGCAGCCGCCATCGGCCTACGCGCGCCAGCTGTTCGATCAAAAATTCAACCTGCAGCTGCGCGAACTGCTGCACGCGATACGCTGGCAGCACGGCGAAATGCTGGCTTACAAGCTCGATACGGACCTGTTCGAGCAATGGGAGCAGGCCGTCCATGCCAAGCGCTACTTCAAGCAGACGGCGCTGGCCTCGGGCGGCCTGGGTTTCGTGCTGCACTTCATGCTCGCTGGCGTGCTCGATGCGGCCGGCTTCAAGCTTGGCGACACGGCCGCCTATGCCAGCCTGCTGGGCTTCCAGGCGCTCGCCTTTGCTCTGCTGGCCATGCATGCCTTGCGCTGGCCGGCACCCCTGTTCGCGCGGTTCGACACGCTGCAGGAAGCACTGCAGGAACGCCTGCCCACGCTGTGGCAGCGGCCAGGCTTGCGGCAACTGGGCTGGATCGTGCCCTACCTCGTGCTGGCGCTGCTGCTGTTCCTGCCCGAACGCAGCGAGACCATGCGCCTCGTTACCGCGGCCGGCTTGTGCGCGTCGGCCCTGCTCGCGTACGCGATGAACCGCCAACTGCTGCATGGCATGCTGCTGCTCCTGTGCCTCGGCCTGTCGCTGTTCGCCGCCATGTTCATGAGCGGCAAAGGCCCTGCGGCGCTGGCCATCGGCGAGGCCATGCCATTGATATTCTGCCTGGCGGCGCTGGCCCTGCGCAGCGCCACCGGCCTGTATGGCGATTGCGGCTTCCCCGAGGCGCTCTTGCCCCGCCTGCGCGCGGCATGGCTGATCGGTTGCGCGGGCTTGCTGCTGCAACTGTATTTGCAACTGCTGCCGGCCGCCCTCGTCGGCGCCGCGCTGTATGCCTGGTCGTGCGCCGGCTTGCTGTTTTCCCCCACCGATTTCAAATGGAAGACGATCTGGCCGGTGGTGCTGGTGCCGTCGCTCGCCAGCTTCGTGCTGGCCGGCCACGCCCCGGCCATCCGCGCCATGCCGATGATGCATAACAGTGTCGAGCTGGCCCTGGCCGTGCTGTATCTGACCTTGCGCTACATGTATCTGACGTATAGCAAGTCTTTTTCCAAACCCGGGCTGTCATAATCAACCCCACGAATTCAACCGCAACCACTTAACACCGAAACAAGCGCCATGTCCACACAAACCAATTTATTTGACGATGCCCAGCCTGAGCCGATCGAGCCGGATGAACCGGTATTCGACGGCGAAGCGCTGACCCTGTCCACCTTTGCCGAGCGCGCCTATCTCGATTACGCCATCTCCGTCGTCAAGGGCCGCGCCCTGCCCGACGTGTGCGATGGCCAGAAGCCCGTGCAGCGCCGCATCCTGTATGCGATGAATGAGCTGGGGCTCAATTCCACGGCGAAGCCCCGCAAATCGGCGGCCGTGGTCGGCGACGTGCTGGGTAAATTGCATCCGCACGGCGACCAGTCCGTGTACGACGCGCTGGTGCGCATGGCGCAGGATTTCTCCCTGCGCTATCCGCTGATCGATGGCCAGGGCAATTTCGGCTCGCGCGATGGCGATGGCGCCGCAGCCATGCGTTACACGGAAGCGCGCCTGACGCCGATCGCCAAGCTGCTGATGGATGAAATCGGCATGGGCACGGTGGACTTCCAGCCCAACTACGACGGTTCGACGGAAGAACCGAAGCTGCTGCCGGCGCGCCTGCCGATGGTGCTGCTCAACGGCGCCTCCGGCATCGCCGTGGGCCTGGCGACGGAAATCCCGTCGCACAACCTGGCGGAAGTGGCGAAAGCGGCTGTCGCCATGATCCGCGATCCGAAGATGACGCACGCCGAGCTGATGGCCATCATTCCCGGCCCCGACTTCCCCGGCGGCGGCCAGATCATCACCCCGCCATCGCAGATCCAGGACATGTACGCGAGCGGCCGTGGCAGCATGAAGGTGCGTGCGCGCTGGAAGATCGAGGAACTGGCGCGCGGCCAGTGGCAAGCCGTCGTGACGGAACTGCCGCCAGGCACCTCGTCGCAGAAGGTGCTGGAAGAAATCGAGGAACTGACGAATCCGAAGATCAAGCTGGGCAAGAAGGCGCTGTCGCCGGACCAGGTGGCCCTGAAGGCGCTGATCCTCAATTCGCTCGACACCATCCGCGACGAATCGGGCCGCGCCGCGCCCGTGCGCCTCGTGTTCGAACCGAAGTCGAAGAACCAGGACCAGACGGAATTCATGCTGATGCTGCTGGCGCACACCTCGCTGGAATCGTCGACCTCGATCAACCTGGTGATGATCGGCGGCGATGGCCGTCCACGCCAGAAAGGCCTGGGCGACATCCTGCGCGAGTGGATCGACTTCCGCTTCGAGACCGTCACGCGCCGCACCGGCTACAAACTGGGCAAGGTCAAGGACCGCATCCATATCCTGGAAGGGCGCGAAGCGATCCTGCTCAATATCGACAAGGTGATCCAGATCATCCGCAATTCGGATGAACCGAAGGCGGCCCTGATCGAAGCGTTCAAGCTGTCCGAACGCCAGGCCGACGACATCCTGGAAATCCGCTTGCGCCAGCTGGCGCGCCTGGAAACGATCAAGATCCAGCAGGAACTGGCCGAGCTGCGCAAGGAAGAAAAATCGCTGCAAGACCTGCTCGACAATCCGGGTTCGATGAAGCGCGCCATCATCCGCGAAATCGAGGCGGACGCCAAGCAGTTCGGCGACGCGCGCCGCACCCTGATCGAGGAAGCGCAGAAAGCCGTGGCGGAGCAGAAGGTGGTCGATGAACCGGTCACCGTCATCATCTCGGAAAAAGGCTGGGTGCGCGCGCGTACCGGCATCGGCCACGATGCGGCGCAGTTCACGTTCAAGGCGGGAGACTCCCTGCATGGCGCCTTCGAGTGCCGCACGGTCGACACCCTGCTGGGCTTTGGCAACAACGGCAAGATTTACTCGGTTCCCGTCTCCGCGCTGCCCAACGCGCGCGGCGATGGCGTGCCGATCACGACCTTGTGCGACCTGAGCGGCGGCACGCCGGGCAACGCCGTGCGCATCCTCCATTACTTTGCGGGCAATGGCGCCACCAATTTGCTGCTGGCGTCGAGCGCAGGCTACGGCTTCATCGCCAAGGCGGGCGACATGACGAGCCGCCTGAAAGGCGGCAAGGCCTTCATCACCCTGGACGATGGCGACGTGCCTCTGGCGCCGAAAGTCATCCCCGAGGCGGCCAGCGCCCTGGCCTGCCTGACGGAAGGCGCACGCCTGCTGGTGTTCGGCCTCGATGAAATGAAAACCCTGTCCAAGGGCGGCACCGGCGTCAAGCTGATCGACCTCGATGCGAAAGACAAGCTGCTGGCCGTGCAGCCGATCACCCAGCGCGGCGTGGTGGTCTCGGGCATCGGCAGGGCTTCGAAACCGCAGGATGCATCGCTGGGCGCCACGGCCCTGGCCGAACACTTCGGCAAGCGCGCCAAGAAAGGCAAGGCGCTGGCGGCCAAGCTGAAACCGGTCTCCATGGCGGCCATCGGCTGATCGGCACCCGGCCATACGAAAAGACAGGTTCGCCTGTCTTTTTTTTCGCCCATCGCCGCGCAGCCGCACAGGAAAAAACATTTCACAGATAATTTGACAGATATGTCCCGCGCTCCCGTTATCCCTGCAGGCATGCCACCGGCACGCCGCCCAGCGACAGGAGAACAGCGATGACAAACAAGGTTTCAGGCAGGCTGCCATGCAGCGCCTGACCCCGGCCGAACGGCTGGTGGCGGCCATGGCGGCCGAAGGATTGCCGTATAAAAGCATCGCCAGGGAACTGGGCAAGTCGCCGGCCACCGTGCGCAACCAGCTGCATGCGATTTACCAGAAACTGGGCGTGGGCAACCGCACGGCGCTCGCGCACAAGCTCCTGGGTCATCCTTGACGCCGCGACAGGCGCAGCATCTCAGGCGTCGCTTCAACGATGTCGATCACGTCCTGCGCCCCGCCAGCATCGCCCAGCGCATAGCGGCCCATGCCCACGGGTACCAGCCGGGTCACGGGACCGGCGCGGGGGCGGTCATCGGGGCCGGGCGCCATGGACGTCAATGTCGCCTCCCCTTGCGCCGTGGCGCCGGCGGGCGCGCCGAACTCGAGCACCTTGCGCCCCTTGCGGCTGGGAGGAAAGACGAACGTGGCCGTGGGCCGGTACACCTCGATACCGTCTGCATCCTCCTCGAAGGAATGCGTCCAGCTGCCGCTGGGCAGTGCCGTTGTCATGCCGTGCATGCCGCCTCCCGTGTCAACCATGGATGTCAGAAACACGATACCACGCCGCCCAGGCTTTCATAGCCGCTCACGGAAGGCGACCAGGCCGTGCCGTTCCACGCCTTGTGGAACAGGGCGCCATTCGTGCCCGTGACAAAGACGTCGAGGCGGTTCGGCGCCCAGGCCGTGGCGCGCGGACGCGAGGTGCATATGCCGCCCAGGCTTTCAAAGCCAGTCACGGATGGCGACCAGGCGGATCCATTCCACGCCTTGTGATACAGGGCGCTGTCCGTGCCGATGACGAACAGGTCGAGCCGGTTGGCACCCCACGACACGGCTTCCACTTCGCCCACGCATATACCGCCCAGCCGCTCGAAGCCGTCGATGGACGGCCCCCATTTCGCGCCATCCCACCACTTGTGGTACAGGGCGCCATCGGTGCCCGTGACGAAGACGTCGAGGCGGTTCGGTCCCCACGCCACGGCCTTCGGCGCCGAGGTGCAGATGCCCCCCAGGCGTTCATAGCCCGTCAGCGACGGTCCCCAGGCCGTGCCGTTCCACCACTTGTGGTACAGGGCCCGGTCCGTGCCGACGACGAAGACATCGAGGCGGTTCGCCCCCCAGGCCACGGCTTCCGGCTGGCCCAGGCAGATACCGCCCATGGCTTCGTACCCCGTCAAGGACGGCCCCCAGGCGGCTCCGTTCCACCACTTGTGATACAGGCCGCGGTCCGTGCCGACGACAAACACGTCGAGGCGGTTCGGTCCCCAGGCCACGGCGCGCGGGTCGCCCACGCACAAGCCGCCCATCGCTTCATAGCCGGTCAGCGACGGCCCCCAGGCCGTGCCATTCCACCACTTGTGGAACAAGCCGCTGTCGGTGCCCGTGACGAAAACGTCGAGCCGGTTCGGCCCCCACGACACCACCTGCGGGGCACTGGTGCAAATGCCGCCCTGCCCTTCATAGCCGGTGACGGACGGCGCCCAGGCCGTGCCATTCCAGGCCTTGTGGTAGAGCGCGCGGTCCGTGCCCAGCACGAACACGTCGAGGCGGGTCGCGCCCCAGGCCACGACGGGAGACGAGCTCTGGCGCGGCGTGGCGCCTGCACCTGTGCCGCCCGTGCCGATGCTGGCGCGCGGGCCATCGAGACAGGCCTGCATGCGCGCCACCTGTCCCGCCGTGAACATGAACATGGCGGGATCGTCGACGTAATCCATATAGTTCATGAACATGTCGCCATTCGGCCCGTTGCTGCAGGACACCTGCGGAAACGAGGGCTGGCCCGTGTTCGGCCCGCCCTGGTTCGGCGTGTCGGCCACGTTGTCCGTGCCCGAACACCCGGTACCGTCGTCGCCCCAGATATGGTTCAGATTCAGCCAATGGCCGATTTCATGCGTGGCCGTGCGCCCCAGGTGGAACGGCGGCGCCGCCGTGCCGGTCGTGCCAAAGGCCGATTGCAGGATCACCACGCCGTCGGTGGCGGCCGGGCCGCCGGGAAACTGCGCGTAGCCCAGCAAGCCGCCGCCCAGCTGGCACACCCATATATTCAGGTAGCTGTCGGCCGGCCAGGCATCCATGCCGCCCGTCGCCTGCGACTTGACGGCATCGTCCGCGCCAAACGAAGCCGCCGTCGTCTGGCGTCGCTCGATGCCGCTGGTGGCCGCGCCATGCGGATCGGTCGTGGCCAGCGCGAACTCCACGCGCGCATCGGCCGTCAGGGGCAGGAATGGCGCCGGCGTGCTGTTGACATCCGGGTTGACGCGCCGGAAGTCACGATTGAGCACATCGATCTGGCTGGCGATCTGCGCATCCGAAATATTCTGCGCGGCCGTATTCCACACCACGTGCACCACCACCGGTATCTGCGTCACGCCGGAACGTCCGGCAATGCTGCCGTCGCCCTCGTAGAGCCCGGCCAGGTTTTCGATATCGGCGCGCACGTTCGCATACGATGGATCTTCGCTCAGCAGGCGGCGATGCACGTCCATCGTGGCGCAGGTGCGCTTCTGCGGTGTACCGCCGCCCTGTCCACCGTCGCTGCCCCCCATGCCACCGCCACCGCCACCATCGCCACCCATGCCACCGCCAGCCCCAAGCTGCATGCAGCTGGTGGCCGCCATGCCCTGCGGTGCCTGCTGCATGCCGCCGCCCGGCATGGCGCCGGCATCCGCGGCGGCCGTACCCTGGGTAAGCGCAGCCTGGTCGGCATACGACACGCCCAGGCGCGGCCCAGCCATGGCGTCGCCGCCCGCCGCAGCGTCGCCAGCCTGCATGTCGCCTTCGACCGGCATGGGCTGCATGGCGGACACGGCAGGCGCGCCTTCCGCCGAACCGGTAGCCGGCGTTTTTTTCGTTTTAGCGGTGCTCATGATATCTCCCTTCGTCTGTTTGCCAATTCACTATGGCACGGCGAAAAGAGGAGCATTTGCGCCAGATCAAGACTGGCAAGCGGTGCAAAAGAAAAGTGGCAGACGAAAAAAAAAGACAGCCGAAGCTGTCTTTTGGGCTTGCAGGCCGTGGCCCGCAAACAGGGGATTACTTGGCGGCGGCGGCCTTGACTTCAGCGTCGGCCTTGGCCTTGGCTTCTTCCGTCTTGGTGGCGGCGATGGCTTTATCGGCGTTCGCTTCCACTTTTTCCTTGGCGACCTTGGCATCCGCTTTCACGGAGGTTTTACCTGCTTTCGCATCGGCCTTGGCGGCAGCCTTGTCAGCCTTGGCTTGCGCCTTCATCTTGTCTTCCGGATCGGCATCGGCCACTTTGTCGTGGGCCTTGGCCTTGGTTTTGTTCGCCTTGTGCTGGGCGTCGGCTTTCTTTTCGTCAGCCTTCATTTCAGCCTTGGCGACATTGGCGTCAGCCTTGGCATCGACTTTGGCTTCCTTGTTGGCAGCCTTGTTGATGTCATGCTGCGCAGACGCCTGGGCGCTGGCAACGGCTGGGGTGACTGGCGACGTTTGCGCGATGGCAGCGGTGGCAAACAGGGTAGCGATCAGGGCGGCGAGTAATTTGTTCATGATGAGACCTTTCAATATGGTTTAATTTTATTCTTACTAAAGGCGGGCAAAATGTTCAAAATTTGCCAGGCATCGCGCTGTTTCTTGATGTAGCGCAATGGCATGACTTCATAGTAAAGATAACTGGCAAACCACACAGTGCGTTAGCGCACTCAACGGAAAATATGTGCAATTCGGCAAATTTCCCATCGAGCGCGGCTGTACGCTTCAGGACCTCATGCCCGTACGGCCAGCGCCGCGTGGCGCGCCGCCACCCACTCCTCGTTGGCCGGCTCCACGCCCACCACGATGCGGCTGGCATCGGTGGAAATACGGCTGGCGTTGCGCGCATTGGCATCCGCATCGAGCACGGGGCCAATAAAGCCCAGCTCGGCACAGATGCGCTGGCGCAGCTCGGCGCTGTGTTCGCCGATACCTGCCGTAAACACCAGCATGTCCAGTCCGCCCAGCACGGCCGTCAGGGCGCCGATCTCGCGCACGATACGGCGGATATACAAGGCCAGCGCGGCGCGGATACGCTCGCCCGTGGCATCCTGCCGGTCCTGCTGCGCCAGCAAGACCGGCGGGTCGGCCGACACGCCCGACACGCCCAGCAAGCCCGACTCGTGGTACAGCACATGCGCCACTTTTTCCAGCGACAGCTTTTCGATCTCCATCAGATAGATGACGGCGCCCGGATCGAGCGAACCGCAGCGCGTGCCCATCATCAAGCCGTCGAGCGCGGAAAAGCCCATGGTGGTGGCCACGCTGTGCAGGTTCTCCATGGCGCACAGGCTGGCGCCGCTGCCCAGGTGGGCCACGATGACCTTGCCGCGCGCGACGGCACCGAAGCGCTGCTCCAGCACCAGCGACTGGTATTCGTACGACAGGCCGTGGAAGCCGTAACGGCGCAAGCCCCGCTCCCACGCATCGTAAGGCAGGGCCAGCATCTGCTCGACCTGCGGCACCGTGTGGTGGAAGGCCGTGTCGAAGCACGCCACCTGGGCGATGTCGGGGCGCGATTCGAGCAGCACCTCGATCGCCTCCAGCGCGAACGGCTGGTGCAGGGGCGCCAGCGGCACAAAACTTTTCAGGTCGGCCAGCACTTTGAAATCGATGCGCACGGGGGCGAAATACTTGCTGCCGCCATGCACCACGCGGTGCGCCACGGCGCGCAGCGGACGCCCGGCCAGCTGCGCCACCACTTGCGCGCGGATGTATTCGAGGGCCGCGTGATGCGGCTGCTCTGCATCGAGCTGCAAGGCGATTGCCGGCAGGCCGCCGGCGCGGTACGTGGCGTTTTCGCGGCCGATGCCTTCTACCTTGCCGCTCCATTGCGCCTGCTGCGGCAGCACGCCGCCCGCTTGCTCGAACAGGGCGAACTTGATGCTCGACGAGCCGCAATTGAGCACCAGGATCAGGGTGCCGTCGGCATGTTGGAGTGCTTCATTCATGGCGGCGTGCTCCGGTAATGGTTGGCCAGCATCACGGCGATGGCGCATGAGGCGATGCGGCTGGCGCGCGAATCGGCGCGGCTGGTCAGGATGACGGGGACCTTCGCGCCCAGCACGATGCCGGCGCTGTCCGCGTCGCCCATGTATTCGAGCTGCTTGGCCAGCATGTTGCCGCTTTCCAGGTCGGGCACCAGCAGGATGTCGGCGCGGCCCGCCACCTCGGAGACGATGCCCTTGACGGTGGCGGCGGCGATCGACACGGCATTGTCGAAGGCCAGCGGGCCGTCGAGGATCGCCCCCGTGATCTGGCCACGGTCGGCCATCTTGCACAGGGCGGCGGCATCCAGGGTGGCCGGCATGTCCGCATTCACCGTTTCCACGGCGGCCAGGATGGCCACGCGCGGGCAGGCCACGCCGATCACGTGCGCCAGGTCGATGGCGTTGCGCACGATGTCGGCCTTCATGGCCAGGTTCGGCGCGATATTGATGGCTGCGTCCGTGATGATGAAGGGACGCGGATACGCGGGCGTCTGCATCAGGAAGCAGTGGCTGATGCGGCGCTTGGTGCGCAGGCCGGCGCTGGCCGACAGCACGGCCGACATCAGCTCATCCGTGTGCAGGCTGCCCTTCATCAGCGCCTCGACTTCGCCCTTGCCCGCCAGTTCGGCGCCGCGCGCGGCGGCCGCATGGCTATGTTCGACGTCTTCGATGGCGATGCCTTCCAGGCTCAGGCCCGCCTCCAGCGCCACCGCCTCCAGGCGCGCGCGCGGCGCCACCAGCACGGGCGTGATCAAGCCTGCCGCGTAGGCGTCAAGCGCGCCCGACAGGCTCAGTTCATCGCAAGGGTGGATCACGGCGACCCTGATCGGCCCCAGGGTGCGCGCGTGTTCCAGCAGGCGCCGCGTGCCGTCGCCGTTATGCAGGCGCACTTCGGGCAAGGTGGCGCGCTTGCGTTCGATCTGCTCGGCGGGCGCGATCACCTGCGCCTCGCCATCGAGCACCACGGCACCCTGCTGGTTGACGCAGCGGCAAGCCAGCGTCACGTGGCGGCTGCGCGGCTCGAGCGCCGTGACGGTGACGCTGATGGCCAGCGTATCGCCCACGCGCACGGGTTGCAGAAAGCGCAGAGTCTGGCCCGTGTAGACGGTGCCGGCGCCGGGCAGTCGCGTGCCCAGCACGGCGGAAATGAGGGCCGCGCCCCACATGCCGTGCGCGATCACGCCCTGGTAGCGGGTGGCGGCGGCAAATTCGGTATCGAGGTGCTGCGGGTTGTCATCGCCCGACATCACCGCGAACAGGGCGATATCGTCCATGCTCAGGGTGCGCGTGATGCTGGCAGTGTCGCCGATGGCGATCTGGTCGAAGGTGCGGTTACGCACGATATGCAAATCATCGTCTTGGGTAGTGGTCATCGTGGTCTTCTATACAGGGGTAATGTGTTTGGCCGGCTTGGCTTTTGGCCCGGCAGGGGATGCGCCCGCGTCCGACGGCAAGGCCTTCGCTTGCGCCTTGACCGCGCGGTCGAAGACGTCCAGCATCTGCTGCAGGCTCGCCTCCTCGTCCGGCGTCGGCGCCTCGGGCACTTGCAGCACTTGCTGCAGCCACTCGGCCAGCGCGCCGATGTCGTCCGGGTCGGCGCGAGAGAGCAAGGTCGGCAAGGCCGCGATGGCCGCATCGAAATCATGCAGCATCAAGCGCGCCTGCTGGCGCACGATACCGCGGAATTCCTCCATGCCGATATCCTGCCGGTATTGCGGCTTGATCAGTTTCAGGGCCAGGTTGACCCTGCGCTCGTCGGCGATCATGCGGAAGCGGTAGATGTAGAACAGCGCGCGCACGGCCGCTTCCACCAGGCCGCCCCGCTGCATGTCCTCGTCCATCTTGCGCGTTTCGCAGCGCACGTATTCGCAATGCTCGGGCGAAATGCCGGGATGGGGGCGCGGCGGCGCCGTATCGCCGATGGCTTGTCCCGTCAGCGCCTGCACCAGCGGCGAGCCATACACCAGGTCGAAGGTGGTTTCCTGCAGCGTATCGCGCCAGTCGCGCCAGCTGTTCAAGCCGGCCGTGATGGCGCCGGAAATGGCTTCCTGCATGGCCAGCAGCGGGTTGTCGGGCGATACCGGCTGGCGGTGGGCGCGCACTTTTTCCGCCTCCTTGGCCACCAGCCTGGCCAGCGGATTATGGTCCGTCCAGCGCTCGTACGACACGCGCAGCGGATGCGCGAGCTGCAGGAAGCGCGCCGTCTGCGGCGTGACCATGGCGCGCACCCACGGCTGCGCAAACGTGCGATACAGGGCCAGGTTCACTTCGGACACGCGCGCGGCGGCGGCGAATTTGCGGTCGTTTTCCACGCTTGGCTGCACGATGGCGCGCACGTCGTCGATGCCGCGGTGTTCGACCTGCAGCACATAGTCGCCGCTGGCCAGGTCCGCGTTCGGCGTATCGGGCGTCTTGTCGACGATCCTCGCTTCGTAGATGCCGGCCGGCAGCAGGTTGATCAGGTCGATATTGCTGGCGAATTTCTGGTGTTCCTTGTGTCCCACCTTGGCCGAGACGAAGATACCCAGGTGGCCGATGCTGTCATGCACGGCATATACGATGGTCTGGTCGTGCATCAGCACATCCTTGTCGTCGCGGTACAGGTCCGTGATCCAGCCCAGCGCCTGCGGCGGCGGCGTGATGTTGTCGCCGTTCGAGCAGAACACGACGATGGGCGAACGGATATTGCGCAAGTCCAGACGCACGCCGTCGGAGGTAATCAATTCCGCCGTGGCCAGGCGGTTGCCGATGAACAGATTGTCGACGATGTACTGCATCTCGACGTCGTTGAGGAAGACATGGCCGCCCCAGTATTTTTCAAATTCCAGGTAGCGGGGCGCTTCCGTATCGATGTTCGCATACAGGTTGTACTGCTTGCTCCACAGGGTATTGGCCGGGTTGAGCTTTTCGAAATTCTGCACCAGGCTGGCGCCGTCGAAGCGGCCGTTGCCCAGGTCGCCCGCCAGCGCCGTGGCCCAGCTTCCGCCCATCAGCCCACCCGCGTAGCGCATCGGGTTGCGGCCATGCCAGCCGGCCCAGTAGGACACGGGCGCGCCGGCCACGATGATGGGGCCGAACAATTCCGGGCGCATCGCCGCCGTCATGAGGATTTGCCAGCCCGCCTGGCAATTGCCGATGACGACGGGCTTGCCTTCGCTGAGCGGATGCAGGGCGATGACTTTTTCCAGGAAGGCCGCCTCGGCGTGCATCACGTCTTCCACCGTCTGTCCCGGCACGGGATCGGGCAGGAAGCCGATGAAGTAGCACGGGTGGCCGGCGCGCAGGGCCACGCCGATCTCGCTTTCCGCCTTGAAGCCGCCGATGCCGGGACCGTGTCCGGCGCGCGGATCGACGACGACGAATGGCCGCTTCGATGGATCGGGCTCCGGCGCATCGGGCGTCAAGATGCGCGCCAGGCCGTAGTTGACGGGACGCGCCAGGTCCAGGCCCGACATCACCAGTTCGGCGGGGAAGTCCAGCACGTTCGGCACTTCCTCGGCCATGTGCTCCTGGTACTGGTTGCCGCGCCGGCGCATCACGTCCGCATACAGCACGATGCGCTGCCACGAGTCGCGCGCATAGTCGCCCAGCACGCCCAGCGACGGCAAGCCGCCGGTGGAGAAAAATGGTGCAGCTTCGATCTTCATGGCTATCCTTTTCATGCAAAAAACGCCGGACCATTCCGGCGCGGGGGCTACGCCATCTGGCTGATGGTCTTGCGAAAGCGCGCCAGCGCGAAGGTAAACAGGGCCGTGCCGATGGCCAGCAAGGCCAGGAACGGTTTCCACACCACGTCGATGCCGGCACCCCGGTACAGAATCGCCTGGCTCAACTCGACGAAATGCGTGGTCGGGGCGATCAGCATGATGTTCTGCACCAGTTCGGGCATGCTTTCGCGCGGCGTGCTGCCGCCCGACAGCATCTGCAGCGGCAGCAGCACGAGGATCAGGAGCATGCCGAACTGCGGCATGCTGCGCGCCACGGTGGCGAGGAAGATGCCCATCGAGGTGGTGGCAAACAGGTGCAGCGCCGCGCCGCACAGGAACAGCGCGATGGAACCCTCGATGGGCACGTGCAGCATGCCGCGCACCACCAGGTTCAGCGACAGGGCGGCAGCCAGCAGCACCACGAGGCCCATCGACCAGACCTTGCCCAGCATGATCTCGGCCGGCGTCACCGGCATCACCAGCAAATGCTCGATGGTGCCGTGTTCGCGCTCGCGGATCAGGGCCGCCCCCGTGAGAATAATCGACAGCATCGTCACCTGGTTGATGAGCTCCATCAGCGAGCCAAACCAGGCCTGGCTCAGCGACGGATTGAAACGCGCGCGCATCACCAGCTCCACGGGCGAGACGGTCGCGCCCCGATAGCGCTTGGCGAATTCGGACACCTCGCCGGCGACGATCTGCTGGATGTAGCCGCTGCCGCTGAAAGCCTGGCTCATGCGCGTGGCATCCACGTTCAGCTGCAATTCCGCCTGGCGCCCGCCCAGCACGTCCGCCTGCAGCTTGGGCGGTATCGTCAGCACGAAGGTGTACTGGCCCGCGTCCAGGCCCGCATCGACCTGGCTCTGGTTGATCATGGCTGGCGGCGTGAACTGCGGCGGGAAGAAGGCCGAGGCGATGCGCCCGGACAGGGGCGAGCCATCCTCGTCGACGATGGCGATCGACGCCATGTGCAGGGTTTCCGGCTTGGCCGTGGCGGCCACGTAGATCGCCAAGGTAAACGTGTAGAGGATCAGGATCAGCATCATCGGATCGCGGATCAGGCTCCAGATTTCCTTCACGCCCAGGCGGTAGATATTTTCAAGATGCCGCATATCAGCTCTCCTGTTTCTTCAGCAGCGCCACCGTCACGCCGAGGATCACGGGAATGGCCACGATCAGGGGCCAGAACGAGGCATGCAGATCGCCAAAGCCCAGCGCCTTGTTGAACACGCCCCTGCTGATATTGAGCATGTGCGTGGCCGGGTACATCAGGCCGATGGCCTTGCCCACGCCTTCCATCGACGAGACGGGATTGAGCAGGCCGGAAAACTGGATGGCCGGGATCATGGTGCCGATCATGGTCACGAACAGGGCCGCGATCTGGCTGCGCGTAAACGTCGAGGCGAACAGGCCGATGCCGGTGGCGCAGATATTGAAGATGAAGGTGGCGCCGATCAGGGTCGGCAAGCTGCCCTTGATCGGCACGCCAAAGGCGGTGACGGCCAGCAGCGCCATGAGGACGAAGTTGAACATGGCCAGCACGACGTACGGCACCTGCTTGCCGAGCAAGAATTCCAGGCGCGTCACGGGCGTCACGTACAGGTTGATGATGGAGCCCAGTTCCTTTTCGCGCACCACGGACAGCGCCGCCAGCATGGCCGGCAGCATCAGCAGCAGCAGGGGAATCACGGCCGGCACCATGGCCGGCAGGCTTTTCACGTCCGGGTTGTAGCGGTAGCGCGTCTGGATGGCGACGGGGTTGTTCATCGTGATGCCATAGCGGTGCAAGGCCTGGTCGGCCAGCCACAGCTGGTGCATGCCCTGCACGTAGCCCTGCACGGTTTCGGCGCGCATCGGCATGGCGCCGTCGATCCACGCGCCCACCTGGGCCGGCGCGCCGCGCTGCACGTCGCGCGCGAAGCCGGGCGGGATCTCGATGGCCAGCGACAATTCTCCGCTGCGCATGCGCTTGTCGATATCGGCATAGTCGCGCAGGGGCGGACGTTCGACGAAGTAGCGCGAACCGGCCAGGTTGTTCGTGTAATTCTGGCTCAGGGTGGTCTGGTCGTGGTCAAGCACCGCATAACTGAGGTCTTCGACGTCCAGGCTGATGCCGAAGCCGATGACGAACAGCAGCAACACGGAGCCGCCCAGCGCCAGGGTCAGGCGCACGGGGTCGCGCCGCAGTTCCAGTGTCTCGCGCCACATGTAGCTGAGCATGCGGCTCAGGCTGAAACGGCTGCGCCGGTGTTCCTGCTGCGGTGCGGCCACTTCAGCCTTCTGCGCGGGCACCTCGCTTTCCTGCTCCGCCGGCGCCGTGCCGCCGCCCGCCTCTTCCAGGTAAGCGATGAAAGCCGCTTCCAGCGACGGCGCGCCCTTCTTGCGCACCAGTTCGGCCGGCGCATCGCTGACCAGCACTTTACCGGCATGCATCAGCGAGATGCGGTCGCAGCGCTCGGCCTCGTTCATGAAGTGGGTGGAAATGAAAATGGTGACGCGGTCGCGCCGCGCCAGCTCGATCATCAGGCGCCAGAAATTGTCGCGCGCAATCGGATCGACGCCGGACGTCGGTTCGTCGAGGATCAGCATTTCCGGCTTGTGCACCATGGCCACGGCCAGCGACAGGCGCTGGCGTATGCCCAGCGGCAGGCTGTCGGGCAAGTCGTCCATCACCGCGCGCAAGTCGAAGCGCTGCGCCATTTCGTCGATGCGCGCCCCTATTTCACCGTCGGGCACGTGGAACAGGCGCGCATGCAGCACCAGATTCTGGCGCACCGTCAGCTCGCTGTACAGAGAGAATGCCTGCGACATGTAGCCGACCCTGCGGCGCGTGTCGATATCGCTGGAGTCGACCTCCTTGCCGAACAGCCAGGCCTTGCCTTCGGTGGCCGGCAGCAGGCCCGTGAGCATCTTCATGGTGGTCGACTTGCCGCAGCCGTTCGAGCCGAGAAAACCAAAGATCTCGCCGCGGCCGATGCGGAAATTCACATGGTCGACAGCCGTAAAATCGCCAAAGCGCATGGTCAGGTCTTGCGCCTCGATGGCGACGTCCTGCGCGCTGGCAGCGTCCAGCGGCGTGATGACCACGGGCTGGTGGCCCGCGCGCTTGGCTTCCGGCAGCAGTTTGATGAAGGCCGCTTCCAGATTGCCGCTCTGCGTGCGCGCCAGCAGTTCGGCCGGCGTGCCCGTGTCGAGCACCTTGCCGTCGTCCATGGCGACGAGCCAATCGAAGCGCTGCGCCTCGTCCATGTAGGCGGTGGCCACCATCACGCTCATTTGCGGGCGCTGCACGCGGATGCCGGCGATCAAGTCCCAGAACTGGGCGCGCGCCAGCGGATCGACGCCGGTGGTCGGCTCATCGAGAATGAGCAGGTCGGGATCGTGGATCAGCGCACAGCACAGGCCCAGCTTCTGCTTCATGCCGCCCGACAGCTTGCCGGCCGGACGCGCCAGGAAGGGCTGCAAGCCCGTGCTGCGGGTCAGCTGGTCGATGCGGCGGCGGCGTTCGGCCGCGTCGTGGCCGAACAGGCGCGCGAAAAACTGCAGGTTTTCCTCGACCGACAGGGTCGGATACAGATTCTTGCCCAGGCCTTGCGGCATGTAGGCGATACGCGGGCAGACGTCGTCGCGGTGGCGCGCATCGCGCATGTCGCCGCCCAGCGCCATGACGCTGCCTTCCTGTACCGCGCGCGCGCCGGCCACCAGCGACAGCAGGCTCGATTTGCCCACGCCATCGGGCCCGATCAGGCCCACCATGCGGCCGGCCGGCACATCGAGGTCGATGCCGTCGAGCGCCACCGTCTTGCCGTAATGCTGGCTGACGCCCCGGATGCTGACGACGAAATTGTTCACGCCCATGGTCACTGCGGGACCTTCGCCGTCAGTTCAGCGGGCCATGCCTGCTTCGCATCGAGACGCACCCAGGCCACGCCGGGCAAGCCCACTTTCACCAGCGCCAGGTGCTTTTGCAGCAGCTCGCGGCTGATCTGCGCTTTCACGCGGAACATCAGTTTCTGGCGTTCGCTGGCCGTTTCCACCGTCTTCGGCGTGAACTGCGCGCTGGCGGCGACAAACGAGATCCTCGCCGGAATCACGTAGTTGGGCGCCGCGTCGAGGATGATGCGCACCTCGCCGCCCATCGCCACCTTGCCGGCCGCCGTCTCGGGCAGGAAGAAGGTCATGTAGACGTCCGACAGGTCGACCAGGTTGAGCACCTTGCCGCCACCGGCCAGCACTTCGCCCTGCTGCGCCACCAGGTATTGCACGCGGCCGTCGCGCGGCGCCGTCAGTTGGCCATCGGCCAGGTCGGAGTCGATGCGCGCCGTGGTCGCCTCGGCGGCGACGACGGCGGAGCGCGAGCCGACCACCTGCGCCCGGGCCGCGTCGATGGCCGCCTGCGCCGCCGTCACCTGCGCCTTGGCCGCATTCAGGGCGGCGGCCACGCTGCGCACGCGGGCACGGTCGTCGTCGAGTTCCTGCACCGAGGAAGCGCCCTCTTTCGACAGGGTTTCGGAACGGGCCAGACGGCGGCGCGCCGCATCGAGTTCGCTTTCGCGCTGCGCCACGATGGCCAGCGCGGCAGCCTTGTCGCTCTCGCGCACGGCCACTTGCGCCTGCGCGCCGACCACGGCGTCGGACGCCTGCTGCTGGCGCGCGCGCGCCTCGTCGCGCTGGGCCGTCAGCGAATCGACCTGCATGGTGGCCAGCGGCTGGCCCGCCTTGACGAAGTCGCCCTCGCGCACGAGGATCTCCTTGACCCTTCCCGCCAGCTTGGTGGCGACGTCGATTTCCGTCGCTTCGATGCGGCCATTGCCGCTGACAAAGCCTTCGCCAGGGCCCGTGGGACGCATTTTTTGCCAGGCCACATAGCCCAGCACGAGAACGGCCACGACCAGCGCCGCGGGGATGAGTTTTTTCTTCAGTTGTGGAGTCATGGTATCGGGGCGATCAAATTAGTGGGTGGAAGCGGCGGCGGAAGTGGCTGGCGCGCCACCGCCCAGCGCCGCATACAGGCTGACCTGGCTGGAGAGCAGCGCGCGGCGCGTCTGCACCAGTTGCTGCTCGACCGTCAGCAAGTCGCGCTGTGCATCGAGCACTTCCAGGTAGGGCGCTGCGCCATTGTCGTAGCGCAGCTTGGCCAGGCGCGCCCGTTCGCTCTGCGCGGCCAAAGTCGTCTTGCCGATGTCGACCTGCAGCGCCAGCCAGCGCCGGTTCGACAGCGCGTCGGCCACTTCGCGGAAGGCGCCCTGCACGCTCTTTTCATAATTGGCCACGGCCACGTCGCGGCGCACCTCGGCCAGGTCCATATTGGCGCGGATACGGCCCGCGTCAAAGATCGGCAGCACCAGGCGCGGCGCGAAATTCCACGCGCCGCTGCCCGAATCGAACAAGCCGCTCAATTCCGCGCTGGCCGTGCCGTAAGCCGCCGTCAGCGAAATCGTCGGGAAGAAGGCGGCGCGCGCGGCGCCGATATTGGCTTGCGCGGCGCGCAGCTGGTGTTCGGCCGCCATCAGGTCGGGACGCTGCGTGAGCAAAGCCGAGGACAGGCCCGCATGCAGCGGCTGCAGAACGCTGGCGTCGTCGAAGCGGCGCACCTCACCAGCCACCGGCGTCAGGTCGACGGGGCCGCCCACCAGTTGGGCCAGCGCGTGCGCCTGTACGGCGCGCGCCTGTTCCAGCTGGGCCGACAGCGACAAGGCCTGGCTGAGCAGGGTTTCCACCTGCGTCAGGTCCAGCTTGGAAATCGCCCCCACCTCGAAGCGGCGCGTGAAGATGCGCAGCGATTCGGCGCGGCTGTCGACCGTGGCACGCGCCAGTTCCACCCGTTCATCGAGTTCGCGCAAGCCCAGGTAGCCATTCGCCACCTGCGCCACCAGGGCCACGCCGACGGCGCGGCGCGCCTCGTCGCTGGCCAGCAGGGTTTGCAGCGCGCTGTCCTTCAGGCTGCGCACGCGGCCCCAGAAATCGAGCTCCCAGGCACTCACGTTCAAGCCCGCCTGGTACTGCGCGCTCGTCATGGGGCGGCCCGTCACGCTCAGGTCACCGGGCACGCGCGCGCGGCTGCCGGAGGCGCCCAGCGCAATGGCGGGAAATTGTTCGGCGCGCTGGATGCCATACGCGGCGCGCGCCTCATCCACGCGCAGGGCGGCGATGCGGATGTCGCGGTTGCTGGCCAGCGCCTGCGCAATCAGCGCCTGCAGGCGCGGGTCGGCAAAGTAGGCTTGCCAGGCGACGTCGGGGGCGTGCGCGCCGGGCGGATCGGTTTCCGGATATTGCGCCGCCACCGGCAGCGGCGGTGGCGCGTACGGCGGCGCCATCGAGGCGCAGCCGGCCAGGGCCAGCATGGTGGCCAGCGCGGCCATCCTGGCGCGGTTGGGCAAAGTAGAAACAGCCATGGTCATCATCTTCCAGTCAATTCAGAATGTTGTAGCCGCCATCGACATACAGGGTGCCGCCCGTGATGGCGCGCGCGCCGTCGCCGGCGAGGAAGGCGCACAGCGCGCCCACGTCCTCGATGGTGGCCAGGCGGCGCATGGGCGAGCGTTCGATGGCGTCAGCCATCAGGCGGTCGAAATGAGCAATGCCGGAAGCGGCCCGCGTCTCCAGTGGCCCCGGCGAAATGGCGTTGACGCGGATGCCTTGCGGCCCCAGTTCGGCGGCCAGGTAGCGCACCGACGCTTCCAGCGCCGCCTTCACGGGACCCATCAGGCCATAGTCGGCGATGACTTCTTCGGCGCCCAAATAGCTCATGGTCATCAGGCTGCCGCCGTCCGGCATCAGCGGTTCGGCCAGTTTCGCCATGCGCATGAAGGAGTGGCAGGAGACATCCATGGCCTGCGCAAAGCCGTCGGCGGAACTGTCCGTCACGCGGCCATGCAAGTCCTGCTTCGGCGCGTAGGCGATGGAATGGACGACGAAATCGAGCCGCCCCCACTGCCGTTCGATCTGCGCGAACAGCGCTTCGAGCTGGCCCGGCACGGCCACGTCGAGCGGCGCCATGATGGCCGCCTGCACTTGCTGCGCCAGCGGCTCCACGTGCGGCCTGGCCTTGTCATTGAGCCAGGTGACGGCCAGTTCGGCGCCGGCCGCGCGCAGGGCGCTGGCACAACCCCAGGCGATGCTTTGCCCATTGGCAATGCCCACCACCAGGCCCCGCTTGCCCTGCAAAGGCAAGTGCTGCGGCAAGGCGGCCATCATGCCTGGACTGGACGCAGGGCGGGCCACGGCGTGGCCGCATGCACGCAGCGCACCGCGCCGGCGCGCATGGCGGCGGCGCACATGGCCAGGGTGACGCCACCGGCGCGCGCATACGGCAAGGCTATCGGAGTGTGGGGGTGTAAGGTACTGCACGCGTCAGGCGCGGGGGTCTGCATCTTCATGAATCGGCTTCCGTCACTGAAATTCGAGGCCGGCACCAGTGCATTCTCGGGGAACTGGTACAGGGCGAAAATTACTCTACAGCATTTAGATACGTGATTCGCGATGAGTCCGGTCCACATGCTTATCGTTTTGAGCTAGGTCAACTATAAGTGCGATTGCGGCAATGCAACATTGATGTAAATCAAATTTTACCGCAATATTATCTAAATGAAATATTTTTCAGGCAAGCGTGCGAGCGTATGTATTTGATAATACTACCGGGCTGACGGGAAGAAAAGACGGCATGCGGGCGCAGATGCATATTGCCTGAAAAACAAGCGGATCTGGGCAGTGGTGGAAGGCAGGCGGCAGGACGAGGCAGAAAGGGGGCCATGCTATTGCGTTGCAACATGGCCCACCATGCATTACAGGACAGACTTGAACGGTCTTATTTTTCCGGCGCCGGTGCGGGACGCGAATACAGGTCGATGATGGTGCTGATGCCATCCTGGCATACGGAGCAGAACGTCTCGCTGCGGTCGAACATGATGCACTGCATCTCCGGTCGGTAGTAGCCGGACGACTCGTAGTTCGCGCCCTCGAAGGCGCCCACCGCATGGCGCTGCGGCGCCTTCGAGAACAGCTGCTGCGTGTACGCCAGGTCGGCCTTGAACAGGTCGCTCATCTCGCTTTCCGGGCGGTTTTGCGCGCGCAGGGCCGCGCGCTGCTTCTGGTATTCGCGCGCATGGCTGTCGTATGCTTCCTTCGGCCATGGCGTGGGCAGCGGCGTGCCCGCCTTGACGTGGTTCTTCCATTTCAGCCTGGCCGGATCGCGCAGCGCCGTGGCGTTCGGCTCCCACGGCTCCTGGCGCTCGCCATTCGACTGGTAGGCCACGGGCGAGGTGTAGTACTCGTCGGCCAGGCCGGCGAAATGGTGGCCGAATTCATGCACGAACAGGTAATTGGCCCAGTCGCTGTTCGCTGCCGCCGTGCTGAACTGGCCGAAGATGCCGCCGCCGCCGTAGGTATCGTTATTCACGAGGATTTCGATGAATTCATACGGCGCATATTGCGCCAGGTCGCGCAGCGCGCGGTTGTCCGTCGTCAGCACATAGCGCTCGCTGCCGAAGATGTCGTAGCGCGTACCCAGCGGCGAGGCGTGATGCACACCCGTCGATGGACGCGACACGCCCGATTCCTGCGTCGGCGCGGCCATGGCCCACACATTGAAGTCATTGGCCCGCTCGCGAAATGGCGAGACGGTAAACAGGTGCTCGGCCAATTTGCGCGCCGTCGCCTCGAACTTGCCCATTTCGGCGGCCGTATAGCCATCGCCCATGATCAGCAGGTCAACCTTGCCGGACGAGGGGCCACTGATGCGGATCGGGATAGGCTTGACGGGCGCCGGCGGCTGCTTGCGGATCACGTCCTGCGCCGCCGGGTCGACATCGGTGCTCCACACGATGGAAAACAGGCCGCGCTCGTCGCGCTTGAGGATGCGCACGCGCACGGGGTGCTCGGGCTGCGGGAAGCGCACGGATTCCTGGAAGGCGCGCGTGGTGGTTTTCGCTTCATCGGTGCTGGCCCATTCGCCGAAGATGGTGGAAAAACCGCGCGAGTACAGCACCTTGCCCGACTTGATGTCGACCACTTCCAGCAGGTTGTTGCCACGATTGCTGTCATCGATGGGACGCGCCAGGTTGCCCGGCCATGGCAGGGGCTCGACCAGCACGCGCTCGACCGCATAATGCTCGCCCAGCGCATTGCCGCTGTGCTGGTAATCGAGGCGCATGGTGGCCGGCAGTGGCGCGTTGTCCGCCTGCGCGGCAGGGACGATGCCGGCGGCCAGCGCCAGCGCGCAGAGGAAGGATCGAATCGGGGTCTGCTGCATGTTATTCCTAAAACGGTAGAAAAACAGGTGAAGGGATCGGTTTTCCAAACAATCGGCGGGCCAGCCGGCAGGCGCGGGAAAAACCGCTGCGGCACATTGTAGCGACAGGAAGGGAGCGTGCAAAGCGCCCATTTCAGACGATGCGCTTGACCAGGCGATGCAATCGCCTTATATTAGATCGACTAGTCGATTTATAAAAGGACAGAACCATGCGCACCATCGATCCCGGCAAACACGCGGCCCGCCGCGACGCCATTCTCGCCGCCGCGCGCAGCTGCTTTGCGCGCAAGGGCTTTCACCAGACCAGCACCGCCGCCATTTGCGCGCAAGCGGGCATGAGTCCCGGCAACCTGTTTCATTATTTCCCCACCAAGCAAGCCATCATCGCCGCCATCGTCGACCAGGAAGGCAGCGAGACGGCCGCCTATTTCGCCGGCGTGCAAGGCAGTGCCGATGCCTACGGCGCCCTGCTCGATTTCATGGACCTGGTGCTGGCGCTGGCGGCCGATGGCGACTTTGCGGGGCTGGCGCTGGACATTTCCGCCGAGGCGATGCGCGACACGGATATCGCGGCCAGGGTGGCGCGCAACGACGCTACCCTGCGCGGCGGCCTGCAAACCTTGCTGGAAGAGGCGGCCGCAGCGGGCCAGGCCGACGCCGCGCTGGACGCCGCGCAGACGGCCAGCTGGATCGCCGCGCTAATCGACGGCATCTTCAACCGGGTCGCCGTCGATCCCCAATACGCCCCGCTGGCGCAGCGGGCCAGCCTGCACCTGTTATTGGCGCGCTTCCTGCGCCCTGCCGTGGCATGAGCGGCGCCATGAAAACCCCGTCCGCGCGCATCGCCGACGTCGACACCCTGCGCGGCTGCGCCCTGTTCGGTATCCTGGTCGTCAATATCGGCGCCTTCGCCACGCCCTGGTTCGGCCTGGGCTTAACCGATCCGGCCTTTCACGGCGGCGTGGACCGCGCCACGCACTTTCTCGTCGCCCTGCTGTTCGAGACCAAGTTCTACCTGCTGTTTTCCTTCCTGTTCGGCTACAGCTTCACCTTGCAGATGCAGGCGGCGGCGCGCACCGACGCGCCGTTCGTGCCGCGCATGCTGCGCCGGCAAGCGGGCCTGTGGCTGATCGGCGCCCTGCATGCCATGTTCCTGTTTCATGGCGACATACTCACCACCTACGCCGTGCTGGGCATCGTGCTGCTGGCGCTGCACCGCTGCGGCGAACGCCAGGCACTCACTCTGGCCGGCATCCTCGTCACCGTCTGCGTGGCATTCTGGGCCGGCATGGCGTGGCTGCAAAGCCTGCAACCGGCGGGCGACGTCGCGGACAACGCCGTGGCGATGGCACAAAAGGCGGCAAGCGCGCTGGCCGCCTACCACGCCACGCCGGCCGCCGTCGTCAAGCAGCACCTGCGCGAACTGCGTGAAATCTGGATCGTCCTGCTGCTGGTGCAGGCACCGTGTGCGCTGGCCATGTTCCTGTGCGGCCTGGCCGCCGGCAAGCGCGAGATGCTGCTGCACGCCAGCGATTACCTGCCGCTGCGCCGCCGCCTGCTGTGGGCCGGCGCGCTGGCGGGACTGCCTGGCGCCGCCTTCTATGCGTGGACGTCCGTGTATGCGCAAAGCCAGGCATGGCAGGTGGCGGGACTGGCCGTGGGCCTGGCAAGCGCGCCGCTGCTGGCCGGCGCTTATGTGGCGCTGGCGCTGGCCCTGTTCGAGCGCCTGCGCGACGGCACGCTGTTTGCGCTGCTGGCCGACACGGGCCGCATGGCCCTGTCGAACTACCTGCTGCAGTCGGCCATCTGCGCCATGCTGTTCCTCGCGTATGGCGCACGGCTGATGGGCAGCGTCTCGCCGCTCGGTGCCCTGGCGCTGGCGCTCATCATCTTTTGCGTGCAGTTGCCGTTGAGCCGCTGGTGGCTGCGCGGCCACGCGTATGGCCCCGTCGAGTGGCTGCTCAGGGCCTTGACGATCGCCGCGTGGCCGCGCTGGCGGCGCCAAGTAACCCCCAATAAATTATTGTGATTTCTGACTTCCATAACCGGCGCTCTGCGGCGTTGCCCGCTGTTAGCAGTGCTCGCACTGCGTCGCAGCAGGCGCCTTGCATAGCATCCAGTTCTGTTCGTCATAAATTCACAATAATTTCCTGAGGATTACTTAGCGCGGCGCCTACTTGTAGCGGTACAGCGGCTGGCGCAACTGGATGGGGCGGATATCGAGGCGCAGCTTCAGCACCGAATACGCTTCCGCCTCGGTCGAGCTGTAGCCGACGCTGTTGACGGTTTTACTGAAGCGGAATTCAAAGCCCAGGTCCGGATACGGATCGCGCGGATTGCCGAAGGCGATGCCGATGGCTTCCTGCTGCGCGTTGTCGATCAGGTTGCCCATCAGGTCCAGCACGGCGTTATTGCCGAGGATATCGTTGGTGAACACGGGTTCGCGCATGTCGGGCTGGTTCGGATCGAGCTTGTTGTCGGCCTTGTCCGGCGACGGCGTAAACACGCGCGTGACGAGGTTGAATTTGTCGCCCCGGTCCAGGTAGCTGATGGCCGCATTGCTGATATTGAAATTTTTCACGCCACGGTCGCTGATGGCGCCCGACAGGTCGATCAGCAAGGCGCCGCTGTAGCCAATGACTTCCACGTCGCGCATGGCGTCGACCACCATGGCGCTGTTTTCATCGATGCCCAGGCCCAGGTGATAGCCTTTTTTCAGCATCACGGGAATCATGCGGGCGAAACGGCCGCGCACCAGCAAATGCTGGTCCACGAAGACATCGCTGCCGATGAAGCCCAGGCCAGGCGCGATCTCGCGGCCATCCGTGACGCCCATCTTGAGCATGTCGAGTACGGGCTTGGCGTCGTAGAACATGGTGGTACTCATGATGGCGGCACCGGCGCTGGAACCGGCGATCACGCCGCCGTTGCGGTAGACCGACCAGATGGCTTCCAGCGCTGCCGTACGGCTGCCGTCCGGACGCAGCAAGGCTTGCGTGATGCGTCCCTGGTCGCCGCCGGCAAAATAAATGCCGCTGGCCGACTTGATCTGCGTGACGATGGCCGGGTCTTCGGCGGCCTTGCGGTAATCCCTGTTCGGCAGCTTGACGGCCAGCGGCACGAAAAAGGCATCGGCGCCATATTGGTTCAACTTTTTGATGATGCTTTCGCCCGATTTTTCCGGGTTCATCGCGGCCGAGGCCAGCACGGCGATGCGCGCGCCTGGCCCGCCCGACAACTTGACGATGCGCTGCCAGACTTCGGCATTATCGGCGCGCAGGCCGCCGCCGATGATGACGAGCGTTCCCTGCGGCGCGCTGCCGATGGCACTGCCGCCCGGCGCCGCCACGGCATGGACGCTGCACAATGCCAGCGCAAACAGCAGCGCGGCGCGGAAGGTGTGATACAGGCTTGCGGATGATTTCATGGTGCCTTTCAAATACAAGAAAAGTGGCGCACGCTTGTTGATGCAGGCACGCGCCCTTGCTGCCAATACTGCTGCTTGCAATACTGCTGCTTGCAACCCAGCGCCATCACACTACGATGCTACCCGCCGCAGATGACGGCGTTGTTGCGGTATCTCCACGCTTCTATGTAAAACTGCTTACTTGAAGCTGTAATTGGCGCTCGCATAGAAGCGCCGGCCCCGCGGATCCGTGTAGGTCGGGTCATAGCCGGACAGGAAAAAGTAGGCCTGGTTCGAGTATGGCGGGCTGGTATTGAACAGATTCTGTATGCCCGCGCGCAGCTTGAACTGCTTGCTGACGGCATACGCGCCCGACATGTCCCACAGCGTGTACGCCTTCACCCGATTCGGCTTGACGACACTGCCGTTATCCGTGTTGATGGCCGAGTTCTGGTCATCGTAGCCGCTCGAATACGTGTTCGACAGGCTGGCCGAATACGGGCCATTGTCCCAGTCGAGCGTGATCGTATGGCGCCAGCGCTGCACCACGCCTTCCGTGACGAATTTATTGAGGTTGCTGATAAAGACGTCGCCGGGGCTGGTCTGGATTTTCGAATCGAGCACGTAGGTGCCGCTCAGGTGGGCGCCGAAACGTCCCCACGCCATTTGCACGCCATGCAGGTCCGCCGTGATGTCGAGACCCGCCGCCTTTTGCGCGCCGCGGTTTTCCTTGCGCAGCTCGATGTAGTCGATTTCATTGTCTTCGTCGCGGTGCACCAGGTCGCCATACTTGGCCAGGTTGCCCAGGATGATGTCGTCGCCGATTTCGCTGATCAGGTCCGTGCGCTTGATGTTCCAGTAGTCGGCACTGAAGGTCCAGTGCCGACTGGGCTCAAGCACCAGACCGGCCGTGAACTGGCGGCTGCGCTCCGGTTTCAGCTTGTCGTTGCTGTAGCGGCGCGTATCCCAATTATCGGCGCAGACGGAGTAATCATTGTTCTCGCTCGCGCAATACACGGGATCCGGCAGCGTCGCCGTACTGCTGTAGGCAGTGGGCCGGTGCAGGTCGGACATGGATGGCGCGCGGAAGCCCTTGCCTGCCGAAGCGCGCAGCAGCACCTGCTTGCTGGGCATATAGGTCAGCCCGATCTTCGGACTGAGGGCGCCGCCCACCTGCTGGTAATGGTCATAGCGCCCCGACAACTGCGCCTGCCACTGTTTGGTAAACGGCAGCAGCAATTCGCTGTAGATGGCTTGCACATTGCGGCTGTCGCTGGTGGCCACGCCGCCTTCGGGCGCCGCGTCGTTGTTGATGTTGTCGCTCATCAGCAACGCCGAGGGACGGAACTCGGTGCGCTCGCGGCGCACTTCGCCGCCCACGGCCAGCGCCATGTCGCCACCACCCAAGGCCATCAGCGCGCGCGATGCCTTGAAGTCGAGCGCATCCATGGTGCCGCGCGCATGCCGTACTTCGTCATTGACCTGGATGCTGTCGAGCAGCGCCTTGCCCTTCGCGCCCGATGGGCCAAATGGGTTGATGTCGCCGGAGGCGATGCCTTCCAACAGCTTGTCGTACAGGACATAACCATGCGTGTCGCGGTCCTTCACGACGTTGACGCTGTGATTGAAGCCCACGTCGTAATCCCAGCCGGCGAGCGTGCCGCTGGCGCCCACCACGAAACGCTGGCTCTCGCTGGTCAACTGGCTGGTGCGCATGCCCGCCTCGTTCAGCCGCATGCGCAGCTCCAGTTCGCGCGCAGTCGGATTGCCGTCTTCATCGACGATGCTATCGAGGCCGGTATTGGCCAGCTGCGGCACCTTGCTGTAATCGAGATAGCCGATCACGCGCGCCGACGAGCCCACGTAATAGCTGCGCGAACGGCTCAGCGCCACTTCCGCGTACAGCTGGTGCTCGTTATTCAGTTTCAGTACGCCGCGCGTGAGCAGGTTCTGCTTGTCCGTCTTCGGATACAGCTCCGTGTCGCCCATGTAATCGTAGGTACAGGCATCGACGCCGCCCGTTCCCGCTGGCAGGTACAGATTGGCCGGCGGCGAACAGTTCGGGATCGACGGATTGATCTGCCGGCCGCTGATCGGCTGGCCATTGAGCAGGAAGCCCTGTTCCTGCAAATAGTCGCGCTGCTCCCCCGACAGGCGGATATTCGCCGGGCTGGTAAAACTCGACAGCAAATGCCCCAGGCGCTGCGGAACCTGCAGGTTCGGAATGAACTTGCGTTGCGAGGAACTGAGGCGGTCGGTTTTTTGCAGGTCGACCACGGCGAAGATATTGTAGCCATCCGTACCCAGGTCGCCAGTACCGGCCGTGATGCTGGCCGTGCGCTTGCCGGCGCCGCCTTCATCGGTGCGGCTGCCGTAGACGTTCAGCTCCACGCCCTGGTAATCCTTGCGCGTAATGAAATTGATCACGCCGCCGATGGCGTCCGTGCCATACAGGGCCGAGGCGCCATCGAGCAGCACTTCCACGCGCTGCAGGGCGGCGGCGGGAATATTATTCAGATCCACGCCCGCATCGTCGCCGGGCGAGGCAAAGTTGGCCATGCGCCGGCCATTCAGCAGCACCAGGGTCGATGACGTGCCCACGCCGCGCAGGTTGGCGCTGTTGAAGCCGCGCTGGTCGCCGCCAATATTGATGCTGGCGCCGTCCGTCAGGCCTCCCACGTTGGCCGACACGCGCGCCATCAGCTCGGCCGCCGTCGTCACGCCCGCCTTTTCGATCTCGGCGCGCGTGATGATCTGCACCGGCAGCGCCGTCTCCGATTCCAGCCGCTTGATGGCCGACCCCGTGATTTCCACGCGCTGCATTTTTTTCGGCGCGGCGTCGCCGTCCTGCACCTGCTCCTGCGCCTGCGCGCCGCCGGCCAGCATGCCCAGCGCCGCCGACACGCTCAGGGCGCCCAGCGCCAGTCGCACGCCTTGCGCCAGCACCGACTCGCGTGGCAAGGAGCCGCCGTCTTGTCTTTTCATGTGCATTGCCACTCTCCCCAATGATGATGCCTGATTTTTATAATGACTTTGAGACTGCCTTGCGTTGCTTTGAAGCTGTTTTCCGGGGTCCCTGCACGCCATGCTCGCCGCCGTACAGATAGGCGGCGATGACTTCGCTCAGACGGGCCGCTTTTTCAACGTTCTTCTTGTTCGACACCATCAGCGCCACGGCCAGCGCCTCGATCATGGCCAGCGCCGTGCTGGCGCTGCTGGGCAGGACGGGGTGTGTGCTTTGCGCATACAGCGCGTGATCGGCCAGTTCGGCCAGGGGGGAGGCGGGCGAATCGGTAAGCGCCACGATGCAGGCGCCGCGGTCGCGCGCGAAGCTGGCCAGGCCGATGCAGTCGAGCGTGTAGCGGGGAAACGAGATCACCACCAGCACGTCGTGCGCCGTCAGGTTGACCAAATGGCCGGCCGCCACTTCCGAGCCGCCGATGCCCACCACCTCCACCACATGCGGGCAAAATGGCTGCAGATGCTGCACCAGCATGCCTGCCAGGTTGGCCGACAGGCCAAAACCCATCACATACACCACCCTGGCGCGCGTCAGGCGGCGTACCACGGCCTGCATGGCGTGCGGCGACAGGGCAGCGGACGTGGCGGCGATATTCGCGGCCGCATATTCCAGGCTTTCCGTGATGGGCGACGTGGTGCGCGCGCGGCGCTCTATCGTGCGGCGCAATTTGTCGACTGGCTGCAACAGCGATTGCAGGGTTTCGGCCATGGCGCCGCGCATGGCCGAATAATTCTTCTGGCCGATGTCGCGCGCGAAGCGGCTGATGGTGGCCGTCGATACCTGGCAGCTGTCGGCCAGTTCCTCGATGCCCAGCGCCGTCACCCGCATCTGGTTGCGCAGCAGGTAGTCGGCGATCTGCCGCTGCGAAGCCGAGCCGCCGGCCAGCACGTGCATCAGCGCCTGCCCCAGCGGAGACTGCGCGAACGCGGCATCGGGCGACGCTAGCGTGCCAGCCCGTGGCGTGTGGGGACTGCTGCGTGCAGGATTGGCGGATGCTCTCATATCACTGGCGGCCTGTATTCTGGGGCACTGCGGATCACTGGCGGAAGGCGAAATCGGGTCGCTGGAACTTACTGTACTCATATCAAAAAGAAAACTCAACAAATATTTGTAAAAGGATTTTCATTGATTTACTTCGTGAAAATATTGCTACATAATCGACCGAAATCCATCAACCGCGCCCCGTTTTGGGGCGAATTCACCATGCAAGTACAACAGCACCCCATCTCCACCGCGCACGCCAGCGTAGCGTGCCAATTGAGCAGCTTTCACTTCGGCACCGCGGCAGCCAACAGCCGCAGCGGCAAGAAGGTCTACATCCAGGCGGCGCTGCATGCGGATGAAGTGCCGGGCATGCTGGTGTCGCAATTCCTGCGCCGCGAACTGCTGGCGCTGGAGGCGGCGGGCAAGGTGCATGGCGAAATCATCCTGGTGCCGGCCGCCAATCCGATCGGCCTGGCGCAAGCCATCCATGGCGCGCCGTTCGGCCGCTTCGACCTGACCACCGGCATCAACTTCAACCGCGCCTACCGCCACGTGGCCGATGAATTGAAAACCACGCTCGATGGCCAGCTGGGACAGGATGCGCAAGCCAACGTGGCGCTGATACGCGAGCATGCGCGCGCGGCCGTCGCCGCCTGGCGGCCGGGCACGGATGCGGAGACCTTGAAGAAAACCCTGCTGGGCATGGCCATCGACGCCGACATCGTGCTCGACCTGCATTGCGATAACGAGGCGGCCCTGCACATTTATACGGGCACGCCGCTGGCGGCGCAGATCGCGCCCCTGTCCGCTCTCTTGGGCGCGCGCGCCGTGCTGCTGGAACTGGCTGCTGGCGAAGAGCCGTTCGATGAAGCCTGCAGCCGGTTGTGGTGGGATCTCGACGCGCACTTCGGCGGACGCTATCCGATTCCCGCCGCCTGCCTGTCGACCACGGTCGAGTTGCGCGGCGAAGTGGAAGTGAGCTACGCCCTGGCAGAGCGCGACGCCACCGCCCTGCTGCGCTTTCTCGCCATCGAGGGCGTGCTGGAGATAGCCGGCGCCGGCGACGATCTGCCCGCGCCGCAATGCGAACCGACGCCGCTGGCCGGCGTGGAACCGATCCTTGCGCCGCATCATGGCGTGCTGGTGTATCTGCGCGAAATGGGCGACGTGCTGGCCGCCGGCGACGCCGTGGCCGACCTGATCGACCCCGTCAGCGGCGAGACGACAACCTTGCGCTGCACCGTGGCCGGCGTCTTTTTTGCGCGCAGCGCCCACCGCCACGTCCTGCGGGGCATGAACGTCGGCAAGGTCGCCGGCGCCGTCGCCTTCCGCGGCGGCAGCCTGCTGAGCCAATAAATGTCACAAAAAGCGCCATGAGAAAATTCAAGCTCCCCAATACCTTCGTCCTGCTGTGCGGCATCCTGGCCATGATCGCCCTGGCGACATGGCTGGTGCCGGGCGGGAAATTCGATACCCAGCTGGTGAACGGCAAGCAGCTGATCATCCCCGGCACGTTTCATTATGTCGACAACAAGCCGCAGGGACTCGCCGCGCTGATGATGGCGCCCATCAAGGGCTTCGTCGACGCCAGCCTGATCATCGGCTTCGTGCTGATCGTCGGCGGCGCCTTCGCCGTGCTGCAAAAAACGGAAGCCTTCGATTCGCTGATCAAGGCCATCGCCAAGGCACATACCAGTTCGCGCTTCGTGCGCGCCGCCATCATCCCCGTCTTCTTCACGATGTTCTCGCTGGGCGGCGCCACCTTCGGCATGAACGAGGAAGCGATTCCCTTCATCCTGATCTTCGTGCCGCTGGCCCTGGCCCTGGGCTATGACACCATCACGGGAGTGTCGATTCCCTTCATCGGCTCGCAAGTGGGCTTTTCCGCCGCCTTCCTGAACCCGTTCAACGTCGGCATCGCGCAGGGCATCGCCGGGGTGCCGATCTTTTCCGGCATCGGCTACCGCCTGATCGTGTGGGCCATCGCCACGGCGGTCAGCATCGTGTTCTTGATGTGGTACGCGGCGCGCATCAAGCGCCATCCGGAAAAAAGCCCGACCTACCTGCTCGATATCGAAAAGCGCAGCGAGCACACATTGGACCTGAACAGCTTTGCCGGCATGACGCGCACGCACCGCGCGGTGCTGTGGATTTTCATGGCAACCCTGCTGACGATGGTCGTCGGCGTCGTCAAGTACGACTGGTTCATCGATGAAATCGCCGCCCTGTTCCTGGTGATGGCCATCGTCGTCGGCCTGGTCGGCCGGCTCGACATGGACAGCCTGGTGGCGTCGTTCGTGCAGGGCGCGCGCGACATGGTCAGCGTGGCGCTGGTCATCGCGCTGGCGCGCGGCACCATGATCCTGGCGCGCGACGCGCAGATCATCGACACCATGCTGCACGCATTGACGCCCCTGGTGGCGTCGTCGAGTCCCGTCTTCGCCGCGCAAAAGATGTTCTTCATGCAGTCGGTGATCAACTTCTTCATCCACTCGGGCAGCGGCCAGGCGGCTCTCACCATGCCGATCATGGCGCCGCTGGCCGACCTGGTGGGCGTGACGCGCCAGACCGCCATCCTGGCCTTCCAGTTCGGCGAATTCACCACGCCGATGATCCCCACTTCCGGCATCACCGTCGGCGTGCTGGCGCTGGCGCGCGTGCCCTGGATTACGTGGGCCAAGTGGATGATCCCGCTGCAGCTGATTTACCTGGTGCTGGCGCTGCTGCTCTTGATTCCGCCCTGTCTGATGCACTGGCAGTAAGCCAGTCAGCGCAGGTAGATGTTCGGCACATACCGCTCCATCAGCGTCTCCGGCCTGAGCGGCGCCGTAAAGCCGTGACGCGCATACAAGCCATGCGCCGTGCTGGTGGCCAGCATGAAACGGCGCAGCCCCTGCAAGTCGGGATGCGCCATCACGGCCTCCATCAGGCGCTTGCTGTAGCCGCGGCCGCGGCACTCTTCCAGCACATACACGTCGACCAGATAGGCAAACGTGGCGTAGTCGCTGACCACGCGGGCGAATGCCACTTGACGGCCGTCCAGCGTGCCGCCGAAGCATAGCGAATGGTCGATCGCGCGCTGTACGGTGGCCTGCGCGATGCCGATGGCCCATGTCGATTGCGTACTGAGAAAATGGTGAATGGCCGGAACGTCAAGTTCCGCCTTGTCGCTACTGATCTTCAAGTGTGGCATCACGCTGTCCGCCTGTCGTGGAAAAAAACTGATCATCGGCGATTTGCGCGCTGCTGTCACCTGGGCGGGAGAGAAACGGGGGCGCCGCCCGTTCGAATTGCCCGTGATGAGATACTGCAAGGTGCTGCGAGGTACGGTGCTGCTACTGCTGTTACCGATACTGCGTGCATGGCATGGCCGCGCTTACAGGGCGGCTTTTTCTTCGGCGCTCAGGCGCTTGGCGCTGACATACACGGTGTGCATGGTGGCTTGATCGGCGCTGGCGACGAAGGTGACGGAAGCGGCTGGCGCGGCGCGGAACTTCGGCACGGCGGCGGTGGCCAGGCTGGTGGCGGCGGCGATGGCGATGATGGCGACGAAGATGGCTTCCATGTTTTTAGCGATGTTCATGATATTTTCCTTGAGGTTGAGGGGCGTTGCTGTTTGTCCTGCGATGATTGAACTGTAGGCCGATCCCCCCTGAACTGCCATCGGATTGCGACCAAACGCACGATTCGCGGGACAGAATACAAAAAGCCCGGATGGAACGCACAACGTGCCCGCGTCGTGGCATTTGAGGCTTGCCAGCCCCATTCCTGGCCATTTCAGCGCCCTGCAAGGTCCTAAAAGCCCTACCGCCGGCCAACCTTGTTTATAATCGCCGTACACTAAAGGACTTCTTTCATGACTGATCAATTCTCCAAAAAGGGCGAAGCCTGGTCGGCCCGGTTCTCCGAACCGGTCTCGGACCTCGTCAAGCGCTACACAGCTTCTGTATTTTTTGATAAGCGCCTGGCGCTGTTCGACATCGAAGGTTCGCTGGCCCATGCGGAAATGCTGCATGCGCAAGCCATCATCAGCCCGGCCGATTACGCGGAAATCCAGCGCGGCATGGCGCAAATTTCGCAGGAAATCGCCGCCGGCCAGTTCGAATGGCTGCTGGACCTGGAAGATGTCCACCTGAATATCGAAAAACGCCTGACCGAACTGGTAGGCGACGCGGGCAAGCGCCTGCACACGGGCCGTTCGCGCAACGACCAGGTGGCGACCGACATCCGCCTGTACGTGCGCGCCGCCATCGACGACATCACCACCCTGCTGGCGACGTTCCGCAGCGCGCTGACGGACCTGGCCGAGCAGCATGCCGACACCATCATGCCGGGCTTTACCCACATGCAGGTGGCCCAGCCGATCACCTTTGGCCACCACATGCTGGCGTATGTTGAAATGTTCGGCCGCGACGCCGAGCGCATGGCCGACTGCCGCAAGCGCGTCAACCGCCTGCCGCTGGGCGCCGCCGCGCTGGCCGGCACCACCTTCCCCATCGACCGCTTGCGCGTGGCAAAAACGCTGGGCTTTGACGACGTGTGCCACAACTCGCTCGACGCCGTCTCGGACCGCGATTTCGCCATCGAATTTTGTGCCGCCTCCGCCGTGCTGATGATGCACGTGTCGCGCATGGCCGAAGAACTGGTGATCTGGATGAGCCCACGCATCGGTTTCATCGACATCGCCGACCGCTTCTGCACCGGCTCGTCGATCATGCCGCAAAAGAAAAACCCGGACGTGCCGGAACTGGCGCGTGGCAAGACGGGCCGCGTGTACGGCCACCTGATCGGCCTGCTGACCCTGATGAAAGGCCAGCCGCTGGCCTACAACAAGGACAACCAGGAAGACAAGGAACCGCTGTTCGACACCGTCGACACCGTCATCGACACCCTGCGCATCTTCGCCGACATGGCCGGCGGCATCACGGTGAAGCCGGAAGCGATGCGCGCGGCAGCCCTGCAGGGCTATGCCACGGCGACCGACCTGGCCGACTACCTGGTCAAGAAGGGCTTGCCGTTCCGCGACGCCCATGAAGCCGTGGCCCTGGCCGTGCGCGCCTGCGTCGATGCGGGCTGCGACCTGGCCGACCTGTCGCTGGAGCAGTTGCGCGCCTTCTCGCCGCTGACGGGCGAAGACGTGTTTGAAGTACTGACCCTGGAAGGCTCCGTGGCCGCGCGCGACCACGTGGGCGGCACCGCGCCAAACCAGGTGCGCGCCGCGATCGCCCGCGTGCGCACGCAGCTGGAAAAATAAGCGGCGTCCATCCCGCAAACGCCCCGCTGCAGCGCTGCAGCGGGGCGTTTTTCATTGCGCGACGATCTTCGACAGCACGGAAAAGGCGGCCCCCGTCTGCGATGCTTCCAGCAGCAAGGTCAGTTCCGTGTAGGTGCAGATGATATTGATCAGATTGATGCGCTCCCAGGCCAGGCGCTTGAGGATGGCGTGATACACGCCTGGCGTATAGCAGGTCTCGGGCGCCAGGTGCAGGGTCACGGCCGTCACGCGCTCCAGGCGCGCCAGTTCCTGCTCGCCGCCGAAGACCTCTTCCACCAGCGCGTGCAGGCTGCGGCTGCAGATCACCATCACCTCGTTGACGCCGCGCGTGACCGTGATGAAGGTGCCGCGCTGGGGTGCGGCCAGCGCCAGCAACTGGCGCTGGCAGTCATAGGTCTGGTCGGAATAGCGGTAGGTAAAAATCATCAATTCACTGCGCGTGGAAAGTTCTCCCGCGCGGTGCGCCAGCACGATTTCGCCGCTTTTCTGCTGCGGCATCCGTTCGGCCAGGCGGCGCAGCGCCATCACCACGGCGGCCTGCCCCACCGGTTTCCATAAGTCGCTCTGCAATTGCGGCTGCAGCTGGCGCGCCAGTTCCGACAGGTTCAGCAAGCCGCGGCCCAATCCCTCGCTGAGAAAGGCCGATTCCATCACGATCTGTTCCACTTTGGTCGCTATCGAAAGCATAGTTCGTCGGGCCGGTGATTCCGGTGCACGCACCAGGAGCCGGCAACCCTTCCTGAAAAAAGGATGCACTGCGCCAGCGGCCGCGCCGGGCGGCGCGGTCGGACTCGCGGAAAAGAACCCCCTCGCGGGGGGAAGAACCGGCTGGCGGCGGCTAGGAAGGCGGATGCAGCATGAATGCCGCTCCAGAGGGGAAATGGCTGAAACCAACAGCAGAAAACAGAACTGACGTCATGTGAAACTCCCGAATTTTTTTCCCGATGCGCTGTATCTGGACGCGGTCATTGCCGCGTGCGCTTTTTTTGTCTTCGCCTGGTCCGTTGGGGCCACGCGAATACCTAGTGTAGATCGCAACATTTAGAAAATGCAACAGTGTTTTTCCAACAGAACGCGCCATTAGGGGAAGTAGTCCAAAACAAAAGTTACAGCTTGTGGTAGATCAAACTTTGCGCTGATGTAGCACCGATAAATGTTCAATTCTTAACAAAAATTCGCGTAGTGACCCATTTCTTGAATTTTTTGACATGGCGATATCGACAAGTTTAGTGTCCCCCTACCCGGCGTCATGCCACCACAAAACGGCAGGCTATCCGCCTGTCAGGCACGCCGGGGTGGCCATCAGGCATCGCGGCCAGCTCATTCACCATTTCCTTAACCGATACCATGGAGCAGAAATGAATTTACGTTTGACGATAGTTGCCGCATCCATCGCCGCCCTGCCGCTGATGGCTACCACGGCAGACGCCGCCACGCCGCTGCCACAGACCCTGATGGCCGCCCCGGTCGCCCTGGCTTCTCCACAAGAGACCGCCAGCCTGGTCAACAAGCTGGCTGCGCAGGCGCGCAGCCGCGGCCTGAATACCGAACATGGCTTTGCCGTCGGCGCCCAGCATCCTGGCGTCAGCGGCACACGCGTGAGCCGCGTGCAGCACACCTACAAGGGTTTGCCCGTCTTCGGTTCCGAAACGGTCGTGGTCAGCAACAGCGCCGGCGACATCGTCAGCGAATCCGTGTCGGACCGCGCTTCCGGCCTCGGTAGCGGCGGTGTCAATTCCGTCACCCGCAGCGCCACCACCGATATCGACACCACGCCCGCCATCAGCGCGGCGGCAGCCATCGCCGCCGCCGTGGACAGCATTGGCGTGCGCGCCGTCGACCACGTGCCGCCGCATGCGCAACTGCTGATCTACCCCGTCATGAAAACCGTGCGCGTGGCCGGCGCCGAGAACAAATCGGAAGCCGCGTTGAACGCCCTCGACGTGCAGGACGTGGTCGACCACTACGAGCTGGCCTATCTGGTGCAGACGCGCATGATCAGCGGTAACAAGCCCGTCTACTACGACACCGTCGTCAGCGCCAAGGATGGCCGCATCCTGCGTCAATGGAAAGCCCTGAAAACCGTGGCCGGCATCGGCAACAGCCAGTACAACGGCCAGGTACCGCTCAACACCACGCTCACGGGCAGCACCTACACCATGAAGGACCCCAGCCGCGGCACGGGCGGCAGCTTCGGCGGCATGGCCATCACGAATGCCAATCACGGCACCAGCTCGGGCAGCGTGTACAGCAGCACCAGCAATACCTGGGGCGACGGCCAGCAATACATCAACGGCGGCAGCACCACCAACGCCAATGGCCAGACGGCGGCCGTGAACGCGATGTGGGGCCTGATGAACACCTACGACACGCACAAGAATGTGCTGGGCTGGTCCAGCCTGGACGGCAACAACACGGCTACCCACATCGCCGCCCACGTCAACACGGCCTACGACAACGCCTACTACGACAGCAGCTGCAAGTGCATGTACATCGGCGACGGCGGCAGCTCGTTCAACAACCTCGGTTCCATCGACGTGATCGGCCACGAAATGGGCCACGGCATCACCGACGCCACCTCGGGCCTGATCTACTCGCAAGAGTCGGGCGGCTTGAACGAATCGAGCTCGGACATCGCCGGTGAAATGGTGGAAGCGTATGCGCGCGCCGGCGGCACGGGCACCACGATCCCCAACACGGGCAACGATTGGATGACGGGCAAGGAAATCGCCAAGAATGGCCAGCCGCTGCGTTGGCTGTACAAGCCAAGCAAGGATGGCAGCAGCCCGAATGCGTGGAGCAGCACCATCAAGAACCTCGACGTCCACTACAGCAGCGGCCCGAACAACCGCATGTTCTACTTCCTGTCGCAAGGGTCGAACTCCACGTCCAGCAGCGACTACTACAGCTCCTACCTGAACAAAAGCCCGCTGGCCATGACCGGTATCGGCAGCGACAAGGCTTACCGCATCTGGTTCAAGGCCGCCACCACCAAGTTCACTTCGTCGACCAACTACGCCGACGCGCGCAACAAGGTGCTGCTGGCAGCCGAGGAACTGTATGGCGTGGGCAGCGCCGAGGCGATCGCCGTCAAGCGCGCGTATGCGGCCATCAACGTGGGCGCCGACGTCGATGAATCGACGACGGGCGGCGCGGTGACCATCACCAGCCAGCCGGCCAGCATCACCGTCGCACCGGGCGCCACCGCCTCGTTCGCCGTGGGCGCGGGCGGCGGCACGGCACCGTACACCTACAAGTGGTACCGCAACGGCGCCGTGATCAGCGGCGCCACGTCGCCCGCCTACAGTTTCACGACCGTAGCGGCCGACAGCGGCGCCGTCTTCAAGGCCACGGTGACGGATTCGTCCTCGCCTGCCGTAACGGCCACGTCGAACAACGCCACGCTGACGGTGGGCACGAGCAGCGCCACCGAACGCGTGACGAACGGCGGCTTCGAGTCCGGCGCCACGGGTTGGAGCGGCACCACGGGCGCCATCGGCACCTTCACGGGCCAAACCGCGTACGAAGGCACGAAGTACGCCTGGCTGGGCGGCAATGGCACCACGGCCAGCGAATCGCTGACCCAAAGCGTGGCCATTCCGGCCGCCGCCACCTCGGCCAGCCTGACCTTCGCGCTGCATATCGACACGGCGGAAACGGGCAATACCGTGTACGACAAGCTGGTCGTCACCGTGAAGAACAGCGCCGGCACGGTGCTGGGCACCCTGGCCTCGTACTCGAACGTGAACAAGGCTGCCGGCTACCAGATCCGCACGTTTGACCTGATCGCCTACAAGGGCCAGACCGTGCAGATCTCGTTTGCCGCGACCGAGGACGCATCGCTGCAAACCTCGTTCGTGATCGACAAGGTCAGCCTGGTCACCCAGTAAGCGGCTGAACATGCGGGCAAGCCATCGCGACAAGGCTTGCCCGCACGGCACGATTGATTTCCTGGCAATTCCAGTCTACCCTGAGGCAGTGATTGCATCTTGCCTGCTGCTGGTACCCGCGACGAATTGAATTTTTTTTTGGATTGTTCCTGACCGATGCCTACTTCGACCTTGTCCGCACGCGCATTCCCTTCTTCCGCTTACCCCATTTTCACGCCCCAGGCCCTCGCCATGCTCGCCTGAGCCGACGATGCAGTTCCACCTTCAGGTGCAGGGCCCGGCGGGCAGCCAGGCGCTGGCCATCGACGCCGCCAGCGAGGCCGAAGCGATCCGCGCGGCCGTGCGCGGCGGCTGGCGCGTGCTGGCCGTCGACGCTGGCGCTGCGCAGGAGACGGGCGTCGCGCTGCGTCCCGGCAAACAGGGCCTGCCTCTGCTGCAATTCAGCCAGGAGCTGCTGGCCCTGCTCGAAGCGGGCCTGAACCTGGGCGAGGCCATGGCCACCCTGCATAACAAGGAAACGCGGCCAAGCGCAAAGGCCACGCTGGCCGCCATCGTGCTCACCCTGCAGCAAGGGCAAAGCTTTTCCGACACCCTGGCCGGTTTCCCCGACATCTTCCCCGACATTTACATCGCCACCGTGCATGCGGCCGAACGCTCGGGCAACCTGCCCGAGGCGCTGGCGCGCTTCGTCGGCTACCAGCTGCAGTTCGACGCCATCCGCAAGAAACTCATTTCCGCCGCCATCTACCCGTGCATGCTGCTCGTCGTCGGCGGCCTGGTGACCCTGTTCCTGCTCGGCTACGTGGTGCCCAAATTCAGCGTCGTCTACGAAAGCTCGGGCCGCGAGATTCCCTGGATGTCGCAAATGCTGCTCGGCTTTGGCCAGACCCTGGCCGCGCATCCGCTGCTGTGCGCCAGCGCGCTGGCCGCCGTGGTGGCCGCCGTGGTCTTCGGCATCGCCAATGCCGGCGCGCGCCAGGCCCTGGTCTTGCGCCTGCTGCGCCTGCCCGTGCTGGCGGAGAAGGCTGCCGAATTCCGCCTGGCCCGCTTCTACCGGGCTCTCAGCCTGCTGCTGCATGCGGGCATCCCCCTGCACAAGGCGCTGGCCATGGTCGCGCCCATGCTGCTGCCGGCGCAGCAGGAGCAGTTGGCGCAGGCGCGCCGCGCGGTGCAGGAGGGCATGCCGTTTTCCACCGCGCTGGAACACGCCGGCATGGCCACGCCGGTGGCGCAATCGCTGCTGAAAGTGGGCGAGAACACGGGCCGCCTGGGCGACATGCTGGAACGCTCGGCCAAATTCCACGACGAGGAATTCGCCCGCTGGGTGGACTGGGCCTCGCGTCTGCTCGAACCGCTCTTGATGACCATCATCGGCGTCGTCATCGGCGGCGTCGTGGTGCTGATGTACATGCCGATCTTTGAACTGGCCGGGAGCTTATCGTGACGGTTTTTACCATGTGGTGCCTGCCATGAACGCGCGCGACGAAGAACGGGCCGTGCTTGATGCTGCCATGCTGCGCCGGGCCCACGCCAGCGCGCTGGAACAGGGCCGCCCGCGGATGGCCGTGCTGCAGGAAACGGCGGCCTTGCCGCCCGAAGTCTTTTTGCGCCAGCTGGCCGCCCTGTTTCGCTACCCGGCCTGGACGATGGCCGAGCTGCAAGCCGCCTTGCCCGCCTTTGCCCTGCTGCCCTACACGGATTGCGCCCAGCGCGACTGCGTGCTGCTGCAGCCGGGCGTGCCCGGCGCGCCGCCCGTGCTCGTCGTCGGCAACCCGTTTGCGGAAGACCTGCTGCAGTGGGCCGACTTCGCCCTGTCCACGCCCTTCACGGTGGCGCTGGCGCAGCCGGACGACCTGGCCGCCTATCTGCTGCAGCAGGAAAGCGTGCAGCAGGCGATGCAGGAAATGCAGCATGGGGATGACGTGCCGGGCCTGGACCAGAGTATCGAGGATATCTCGCTGATCCGCATCAGCGAAGACAGCAGCCCGGTGGTGAAACTGGTGAACTCCACCATCTACGATGCCCTGAAATTCCAGGCCAGCGACATCCACCTCGAATGCGACGTGGCCAGCCTGGTCATCAAATACCGCGTCGACGGCGTGCTGGTGCAGGCGGGCCAGGTACAGGGACTGGCGATGGCCGAGCAGATCATCTCGCGCATCAAGGTCATGGCCGATCTCGACATCGCCGAGCGCCGCATCCCGCAGGACGGCCGCTTCAAGGTGCGCGTGAAAGGGGCGGAGATCGACTTTCGCGTCTCCATCATGCCGAATATCTTTGGCGAGGACGCCGTGCTGCGCCTGCTGGACCGGCGCGCGCTGACGGAAGCGGCGCAAGCGCTGCGCCTGGAAAGCCTGGGCCTGAACGAGGACGCCATCGAGCAGATACGCCGCCTGGCCGCCAAGCCGCACGGCATGCTGCTGGTGACCGGGCCCACCGGTTCCGGCAAGACCACCACGCTGTATGCGGCCATCACGGAAATCAATACGGGCCGCGACAAGATCGTCACCATCGAAGACCCCGTCGAATACCGCTTGCCGCGCGTGCTGCAGATCCCCGTCAATGAAAAGAAGGGGCTGACGTTCGCGCGCGGCCTGCGCTCCATCCTGCGCCACGATCCCGACAAGATCATGATCGGCGAAATCCGCGACGACGAGACGGCGCAGATCGCCGTGCAGGCCGCACTCACGGGCCACCTGGTGTTTACCACCGTGCACGCGAATAACGTCTTTGATGTGGTCGGGCGCTTCCTGCACATGGGCGTCGATGCCTACAGCTTTGCGGCGGCCCTGAACGGCATCGTGGCGCAGCGCCTGCTGCGCCTCAATTGCGCCCATTGCGCCGTCGATGCCAGCGCCGAGGTGCTGGCCGATGCGCAGCAGCTGCGCGACAGCGGCCTGGCCCTGCACCAGGTGCAGGACTGGCATTTCATGGCCGGCAAGGGCTGCGGCCACTGCCGCGGCACCGGCTACAAGGGCCGCAAGGCCGTCGCCGAAGTGCTGATGCTCAGCGACGCCATGCGCGAAATGATCTGCACGCGGGCGCCCTTGAGCCAGATGAAGGAAGAAGCGGCGCGCAACGGCTTTCGCCTGGCGCGCGAAGCGGGCCTGGACCTGGTGCGGCGCGGCGAAACCACTTTAGCGGAGCTCAATCGTGTCACTTATTGAACGCCTTACCCGCGCCACCCTGTGCCTGCACCTGGCGCCGCACGGGCTGCACGGCGTGCTGCGCCGCGCCGGCCGTCCCGTGCCCGACAGCGCCTTCCACCTGCCCATTGCGAACCCCGACGCCAGCTGGGAAGTGGCGCTGGCCGCCCTGCGCGGCTGGCTGGAACAGCACAATGAAAAAAAACTGCCGTTGGCCGTCAGCCTGGCCAGCCGCTGGTGCGCCATGCTGATGGTGCCGTGGAGCGGCGCCCTGCTCGACCGAACCAGCGCGCAGCGCTTCCTGCATAGCCAGTTCGCTGCCGTCTACGGCGATGGCGCGCGCGCCTGGCGCCTGGCTGCCGACGATGCGCCCTATGGCAAGCCACGCCTGGCCTGCGGCATCGATGCGGCCCTGCTGCAAGGCGTGCAGGATGCGGCGGCCGCGCATGGACGGCGCTGCCTGTCCCTCGAACCCATCGTCGGGCCGGCCTGGCGCAGCATCGCCGGCGGCAAACCTTCCGCCTTCGCCTTGGTGGAAGCGGGACGGCTGCTGCTGGCAACGACGAGCGGCGGGCGCATCACGGGTCTGCATAGCCAGTCCTGCGGCGCCGCCTGGGGCGACGAACTGGATCGGGCGTGGCGGCGCTGGAACTTGCGCGCACCACAGCTGGACGCGATCGAACACGTGGCGCTGCTCGACTTGAGCGGCATGCCGCAGGACGAGCTGCCGGCGCGCTTCCAGTCCCTTCCCGTGGCCGGCGCCGCTCACCTGATGCGGGAGGCCGCATGGGCCTGAGCCGCCTGGAATTGCTGGCGCCCGGCGCAGTGCAGACGTTCAAGGGCTGGCGCCTGGCCCTGTGCCTGGCGGGCGGCTTGCTGCTGCTGCCTGCCGCCGTGTACTGGCTGGTGCAGGCGCAGGAAACGCGGCGCCTGGAAGCGCAGCTGGCGCAGCTGCAGCCCGCGCGTCCCGTGCGCGCGCCCTTGTCCGCCAGCCAGCAGCGCGAACGCGACATCGAACTGAAACAGGTGGCCGCCGCCGTGCGCCAGCTTAACCTGCCCGTCACCCGCCTGGTCAAAACCGTGCAGGCGCCGCGCGATGTGCGCGTGGCCTTGCTGGGGCTGGACCTGAACGCGCAGCAGGGACAGGATGGCGCCAGCGTCCTGAAAATCGCCGCCGAGGCGGAAACGCCGCAGGACATGCTCAA
This sequence comes from Janthinobacterium sp. BJB446, assembly GCF_002735655.1. Classification (NCBI taxonomy): domain Bacteria; kingdom Pseudomonadati; phylum Pseudomonadota; class Betaproteobacteria; order Burkholderiales; family Oxalobacteraceae; genus Janthinobacterium; species Janthinobacterium sp. BJB446. Next base: position 392,474 of record NZ_PDZK01000002.1, read on the forward strand.
CTACCTGGCTTTCCTGAACCAGCAGCCCATGTTCAGCTCCGTGTATCTGCTCAAGCATGAAATGAACGCGAACGCCCCCGAACACCCTTACCGTTTTCAGCTGGAGGCGCAATGGCGGCAATAAAACCCGTATTCAACGCCAGCACGCCCGTGGCCCGCGCGCGCCTGCAGCTGCGCATGCCGCCGCGCCTGGCGTGGGAAGCGCAACGGCTGTGGCGCACCCTCGGCTGGCCCAGCGCCCTCGGCGCGGCCTGCCTGGCGCTGGCCGCTTTCGCCATGCAGCAGGGCGATGCGCTGGCCGCACGCCAGCAGCAATTGGCGGCGCAACTGGCCGCTGCTGCCAGACAGTCGGCGCTGCCGCCGGCACCCATCACGCTCGATGCCGATGCGGACAGCCTGGCCGCCTTTCACGCCTACCTGCCCGCGCATGACAGCATTCCCGACCAATTGAAGGCCTTGCTGGAAGTGGCGCAAAAGAGCGGTGTCACCCTGGCCAAGGCCGACTACAAGCCGCAGGAAGATGGCAACACGGCCTTCCTGCGCTACCAGATCACGCTGCCCGTCAAAGCCGAATACGCGCAGCTGCAGACCTTTATCGTCGATGCCCTGCAGGCGCTGCCCACCCTGACGCTCGACTCCGTGCTGTTCAAGCGCGAGCAGATCGAGGCGGGCGAGATCGACGCGCGCATCCAGTTCATCCTGCTGGTGAAAAAGGCGGAGGTGCGCCGATGAAAAAAGCCGTACTGGGAGGCGCCGCCGTGGCGACCTTGCTGGCCGCCCTCTTCGCGCCCGAGGATGAAGGCAGCATCGTGGGACCGGCCACGGCCACCACGCGCCAGGTGGAGCGGGTGGCACCAGCCCCCCTCGCCGCAGCCGCCGTTGCGCAAACCAATCGTGCGCTGGCCATCGAACCGCGCCGGGGGCTCGATGACGACGAAGCAGCGACCCTGTTCGCCAAGCAGAGCTGGCAGCCGGAGACGCCGAAGAAGATCATGCTCGACCAGCAGGCAGCCCAGGCGGCACTACCCGCAGCCCGCGTGGATGCAAACGCGCCGCCACCGCTGCCATTTCAATTCCTGGGCCGCTTTATCGACGAAGGCAAGGCCGCCTACTTCCTGCAGGCGGGCGAACGCAACGTGGTGGCGCGCCCCGGCGACACGCTCGAAGAGCGCTATCGCTTCGATGGCGTGGTGCAGGGTTCTCTGCAATTTACCTATCTGCCGCTCAACCTGAAACAGACACTCGCCGTAGGGGACCTAAATTGAAACGACGCGCCGCACGTATGTCTCGTACTATCCTCACCTTGCTGCCGGTGCTGTCCCTGCTGGCCGCCTGCGCCGGCAACCAGGCCTATAACGATGGCCAGGCCATGCTGGGCGCGGGCCGCACGGAACAGGGGCTGGCCCTGCTGGAACAGGCGGCGCAGGCCGAGCCGACCAACGCCAAGTACCGTATTGCCGTCACGAATGGCAGGATGCGCGCGCTGAACAAGCTGAATGGCGCTGCGGAGGCGCTGCGCCAGCAGGGCAAGCTGCCCGAAGCGCAGGCGTTGTACCAGCAGGCGCTCGCGCTGGACGCCAGCAACGACGTGGCGCAGCGGGGCCTGGCCGGCGTGGCACAGGATGAACGGCACCGCAAGCTGGTGCAGGAAGCGCAGGCCAGCTACCAGCGCGGCGGCGAAGCGAATATCGCGCAGGCGCAGGAAGCCCTGCGCCAGGTGCTGCAGGAGCGCCCCGCACAGCGCGAGGCGCTGGCCCTGAAAAGCCGCATCGGCGAGGCGCAATCCAAAAGTCTGCCGGCCGGCGGCAAGCTGGCGGCCGCCTACAGGAAACCAGTCACCCTGGAATTTCGCGACGCGCCGCTGCGTTCCGTGTTCGATTTCATCAGCAAGGTGTCGGGCCTGAACTTCGTCTTCGACAAGGAAGTCGATCCCGCCCTGCGCGCCACCATTTCCGTGCGCGACACCAGCATCGAAGAGGCGATTGCCATGCTGCTGGGCGCCAACCAGCTGGAACAAAGCGTCACCAGCGACAAGTCGATCACGATCTACCCGAACACGCCGCAAAAGGTGAAGGATTACCAGCAGCTCGTGGTGCGCACCTTCTTCCTCGCCAATGCCGACGTCAAGACGGTGGCGTTCTCCATCAAGACCCTGCTCAAGGCCAAGGACGTCGTCACCGATGAACGCCTGGGCATCATCATGCTGCGCGATACACCGGAAATGGTGCGCATGGCCGAACGCATCATCAACGTGCAAGACCTTGCCGACCCGGAAGTGATGCTGGAAGTCGAGGTGCTGGAAGTCAAGCGCACGCGCCTGATGGAACTGGGCGTGCGCTGGCCGGACCAGGCCAGCCTGACACTGGCCGGCGTCGCAGGTAGCACGGGAGGACTCGGTGGCTTGAAAGTGGCCGACCTGCACCGCATCAATGGCGACAATATCAACCTGGGCATCGGCGGCGTCACCCTGAACGCCAACAAGACGGACAGCGACAGCAATATCCTGGCCAATCCGCGCATCCGCGTGCGCAACAAGGAAAAGGCGAAGATCCTCATCGGCGACCGCGTGCCCGTCATTACCGTCACGACGAATAACGGTGTCAGTTCCGACAGCGTCAACTACATCGACGTGGGTTTGAAGCTCGACGTCGAACCGAACGTCTACCTGGACGACGAAGTTGCCATCAAGATCAACCTGGAAGTGTCGAACGTCGTCAAGGAAGTGATCAGCAAGACGGGCACGCAGGCTTACCAGATCGGCACGCGCAGCGCTTCCACGGTGCTGCGCCTGAAGGATGGCGAGACACAGGTGCTGGCCGGCCTGATCAGCGACGAAGACCGGGGTACGGCCAACAAGGTGCCCGGCGTGGGCGAGCTGCCCGTGCTGAACCGCCTGTTCGGCAGCCAGAAGGACGACGCCATGCGCAGCGAGATCGTACTGTCGATCACGCCGCGCCTGCTGCGCAGCATCCGCCGCCCGGACCTGACGACGGCCGAATTCAATTCCGGCACCGAGACATCCGTGGGCGGCCGCGCCAGCGTGGGCGGCTCCCCCGAGGCCATCGCCGCGCCAGAACAGGCCGCGCCGCGCACCGGCTCGCCCATGACGGGTGGCGACGAAGCGCCTGCCGCCGGCGACAAGGCCACTGTCAAGGGTGGCCAGTGAAAGAGCGGGGCTTTACCTTCATCGAGCTGATGATCACCCTGGCCATCATGGCGACCCTGGCCACGGTGGCCGTGCCGATGGCGCAGGTGGCCTTGCAACGGGCGAAGGAACAGCAATTGCGCAGCGCCCTGATCGAGATGCGCGAGGCCATCGATGCCTACAAGCGCGCTTCGGACAATGGCCGCATCAAGCTGTCGCTGGGAGGATCTGGCTATCCGAAAAAACTCGAGGAACTGGTCGAGGGGGTGCCCGATCAGCGCAGCGTCTCGAAGCAGAACATCTATTTTTTGCGCCGTCTGCCACGCGACCCGTTCCAGCCCAGGGAAGAAGGCAGCGCCGCCGACAGCTGGAGCAAGCGCGCCTATGCCTCGCCGCCCGACAATCCCAGCGAAGGCGAGGACGTGTTCGACGTCGCCTCGCGCTCGACCAAGGTGGGCCTGAACGGCGTGCCGCTCAATCAATGGTGAACTTGATGCCCGCTTCTATCTCACGCCGCGGCTTTACTTTGGTCGAACTGCTGGTGGTGCTGGCGATCATCTCGCTGCTGCTGACGATCGCCATTCCCCGCTATTTCGGTTCCGTGGAAAAGTCGAAGGAAGTCGCCCTGAAGGAAAACCTGCAAGTGCTCAGGAGCGGCCTGGATAAATACTATGCCGACAAGGGCGAGTATCCGGCCGCCCTGGACGACCTCGTGACCCACCATTACTTCCGCAGCGTGCCGCTGGACCCCGTCACGGAGTCCAGCGCCACCTGGCAATTGATCCCTTCGCCCAATGGCGAGATCGGCGGCGTGGCCGACGTGCGCAGCGGCGCCAAGGGCAAGACGCGCGAGGGCATCCCCTTTGAGCAGCTCTGATTTTCAACGCCGCGCACGGGGCTTCGCGTATATCTGGACCCTGATGCTGGTCGCTTTCATGGGCGTGGGCCTGGTGCTGGCCAGCGAACTGTTTGCCACGGCAGCGCGGCGCGACAAGGAGCGTGAGCTGCTGTTCATCGGCCATGAATTCCGCAACGCGCTGGGCCGCTACTACGACAGCACGCCGGGCGACGGGCGGCCCCGCTATCCCTTGACCTTGCAGGAACTGCTGCGCGACCCGCGCTTTGCCAACGCCCGGCGGCACTTGCGCCGCCTGTATGCGGACCCTGTCACGGGCAAGGCGGAATGGGGAGTGCTGCGGCAGGAGGGACGCATCGTCGGCATCCATTCGCTGTCGCCACAGCTCCCCATCAAGCAGGACAATTTTCTCGACGAAGACGCCAGCCTGCGCCGCAAGCAGCGCTACGCGGACTGGCACTTCACGTATCCGCACGACCTGGTGCTGGCCCCGCCCGATGCCGCCGGCGGCGCGCCCGGGCTCAAGCCGAAAGGCGCAAACTGATATCATGCCCGCATTCCATATTCAGCATCGAGCAAAGGAGCAGGCATGAGCATAGGTGGCACTTCCATCGAACAGGCATTGGCATCGCTGTCGGACATGACGGGCGGCATGGTTGCCATCGGCAAGGACGAACATGCGCAACGCATCGCCAAGGCGCAGGCATTCATGCGCGCACAGGGCATCGCCGCCGTCTACCTGAACGCGGGCGCCAATCTCACCTATTTCACTGGCACCAAATGGTATGCCAGCGAACGCATGGTGGGCGCCATCCTGCCGGCCAGCGGAGAGATCGAATACATCGCCCCCGCCTTCGAGAAAAGCACCTTGCAAGGCTTCATGCTCATCGAAGGCAAGGTCAATTGCTGGGAAGAGCATGAAAGCCCGTACCAGCTGTTCGTCGACGTGCTGGCGCGCATGGGGATAGCTCAGGATGAAGCTGCGCCGCCGCGCGTGGGCATCTGCGAAAGCGCCGCCTTCTTCATCTACGACGGCATCAAGCCGCTGGCTCCCGGCTACGCGCTGGAAAACGCGCGCGCCGTCACCGCGTACTGCCGCAGCCGCAAGTCACCGGCGGAAATCGCCCTGATGCAGCGCGTAATGGACATGACCCTGGCCGTGCACGTGGCCACGGCCAGCATGCTGTACGAAGGCATCACGACGGTGGAAGTGGAAGAATTCATCCAGCGCGCGCACCGCAAGGTGGGCGCGCCCCGCTCGTATTTTTGCATCGTGCTGTTCGGCGAAGCGACGGCCTACCCGCATGGCGTCAACTACGTACAAACCTTGAAAATGGGCGATACGGTGCTGATCGATACGGGCTGCCAGGTGATGAACTACATCTCCGACATCACGCGCACCTATGTGTTTGGCGCCATCAGCGAGCGCCAGCGCTCCGTATGGAACAGCGAAAAGGCGGCGCAGGCCGCCGCATTCGCGGCCGCGCAGCTGGGCGTGCCCTGCGGCGACGTGGATCGCGCCGCGCGCGTCTCGCTGGAGGCGGATGGCTTCGGCCCCGGCTACAAGCTGCCCGGCCTGCCGCACCGCACGGGCCACGGCATCGGCCTCGATATCCACGAGTGGCCTTACCTGGTGGGCAATGACACGACGCCGCTCGACGTGGGCATGTGCTTCTCGAACGAGCCGATGATCTGCATCCCCGGCGAATTCGGCATCCGCCATGAAGACCATTTCTACATGACGGATGACGGTCCGCGCTGGTTCACGCAGCCGGCGCACAGCATCGATGATCCGTTCGGCTTGCACGCGTAAGCAGATGCCCTTGGGTTGGATTACGCTGCGCTAATCCAACCTACGCCATGCCAGGCAGGTCAAGCTGGTATCACCGCAATGCCAGGCAGGTCGGATCAGCGCCCTGCGCGTAATCCGACACAGCGCTTCCCTGCGCCAGCTTGAACACGGCCAGCGCCGTGCCCAGCTGCACGGCCTGTTCCTGCAGCGATTCGGCGGCCGCCGACGCCTCTTCCACCAGCGCGGAGTTTTGCTGCGTCATCTGGTCCATGCTGCCAATGGCCACGCCGATATCGCCGATGCCGGCGCTTTGCGCCTGGCTGGCGGTACTGATCTCGGCCATGATGTCGGCCACCTTTTTCACGGAGTCGACGATCTGGCCCATGGTCAGCCCCGCCTCGTCGACCAGCTTCGAGCCGACATTCACCTTGGCCACCGAATCGCCGATCAATTGCTTGATTTCCCGCGCCGCTGCCGCGCTGCGCTGCGCCAGGTTGCGCACTTCGGACGCCACCACGGCAAAGCCGCGCCCCTGCTCGCCCGCGCGCGCCGCTTCCACGGCCGCATTCAAGGCCAGGATATTCGTCTGGAAGGCGATGCCGTCGATGACGCCGATGATGTCGACGATGCGCTTGGACGAATCGTTGATCTCGCCCATGGTGGTGACTACCTGACTGACCACCTGCCCGCCCTTCACAGCAACCGAAGATGCCGACACCACCAGTTCATGCGCCTGGCCCGCGTTGGCGGCGTTGTCGCGCACGGTGGAGGTCAGGCTGTCCATGCTGCGCGCCGTCTGATCCAGGCTGCCCGCCTGCGATTCCGTGCGCGCGGCCAGGTCCGCATTGCCCTGGGCGATTTCGGCACTGGCCACCTGGATGGTTTCGGCCGACGCCTTGATACCGGACACCATGCCGGCCAGCCGGCCGCGCATCTCCTTCAATGCCGCCAGCAGACTGGCCTGGTCGCCCGCCTCGGTGGCGATCTCCATCGACAGGTCGCCATCGGCCACGGCACGCGCGATCTGGCGCGCATATTCGGGTTCGCCGCCCAGCTGCTGCCAGATGGCGCGCACGACGAAATGCGACACGGCCACCAGGCAGACGATGACGGCCAGCGCCACGGCGATGCTGGTATTGAGCGCATTGCGCACATTGGCCGCACTGCGTTCGATGCCCTGTTTGAATTGCAATTGCGCCTGTTCGTTGGTCTTTGCCAGGTCCGTGTTGAGCACCGCCAGCGCCCCCTGCATGCGCGCCACGGTCGCCTGCGGGTCGCCCTCTTCCATTTCCAGCATGATGCGCGCCGCACTCAGGGCCGGCGCATAGTAGGCATCGAATTCCCTGGCCAGGCGCAGGCCCTGCTCGCGCTGGCCAGGGATCGCCGCGAAGTCGCCCAGCCTGGCGCGCAGCTTGACAGCCTGGCCGCCGACTTGCCCGATACGCTCCTTGTCGCCTTCACTGACGGCATCGCGCAGGGCGTCGCCGACGGCGGCCACGTCCAGGGTCAGCGACTTGGCCATGTCGAGCACGGGATAGTCGGCACTTTCCGTGGCGTGGATGGAATTGAGCGTGGCCGTGGACAGGTAGGCGCTGACGGCCAGCCCCAGCCCGAAAATCACGGCCGAGACGACAGGCAGCGCCCATATCTTGCGTTTGATGCTCATTGCTGTCTCCTGATGTTATCTCGTGCAAAAGACGGCATGCGTCGCCGCATGCCGTCATGGCGGCCTTATGGCGTCGTCAGCACCACTTTGACGGTGCCGTCGACGGCACTCTTCTCGATATAGCCGATGGCTTTCGGATCGGCGGCCACGGCCTTCTTCACGTCGGCGCTATTGGCCACTTCCTTCGGCAAGGTCGCCTTGCCCGTGAAAACCAGCTTGGACCACAGGGCCTTCGCCTGCGACGGCTCCTTGTCCGTCACCTTCTTGTAGAACTCCGCGCGCACGGGGGCGCTTTCCGGCTGGTCGACCGGCGTCATGGCCGTCGATTTACCGAGGAAGAATTGCGCCACCTGTTCGTTCGTCATGGCGCCGGCGGCGCTCTTCGGATTGACCACCACGACCACTTCGGCCATGGCGGGAACAGCGGTCGACAGCGCCAGCAAGGCAGCCACATTCAAGATCAATGGTTTCATGCGGCGCTCCTTAGAAAACGAAATCGATGGCGGCGGCAGCCACCGTGACGGGGCCATGGAAACCCGGCTTGGCTTGCACGAACAGGCCCGGGCCATTCTTCGGCTTGATGCGGTCGATCTGCACTTTCAGCGCGGCCGAACGGTGAAAGTCCCAGCGCACGCCGATGCTGTCCGTCGATTGCTCCAGCTGATTGCGCATATATGCGAGGGTGTCGACGCCGGCCGACAGGGCGCGCAAGGTCGGCGTGCAGGCGGCTGGATAACCGGCAGGACAGGATGCGGGCACGGTGTTGTTCACGCGGCCATCGGCCTTCAGGCTGGCGTGGCTGTAGTACGGCAGGAAGGCGCCGATGCGGTAGCCGCCCATCACGTACCACGAGGTGCTGTCGCTGACATAGCTGTCCGTCTTGCGCTTCGCATATTCGGACTGCAGCAGCACATTGTTCCAGTCCAGGCCCAGGCCCACGGACGTAAACGATGCCTTCTTGTCCTTGACTTCCAGCGCATCGGCCAGGGCGCCCAACTGGGCGATCCTGTAGCCGCTGCCGGCCGCACGCAAGCTGCCCATCAAGGTATTCAGGCTGGGCGAATCGTTGATCGTCAGCTTGGTCTCGGCCCGGCCGAAACGCACGGTGACGGGACCATGTTCGGCCACCACGTTAAGGGCGACGATGGACTTGCCTTCCACCTGCACGGTCGAATCAGGCCCCGTGGCCAGGGTGGCCTTGGTGCGGCCCAGCGCCAGCTGCGTGGTGATGCTGGTGTCGCCCGCGCTGAACTGGTAGGTGCCATCGATGCCGTCGATGCTGTTCAGGGGAACCTGCGAATACATTTCGCCGGGCGGACGCAGCATGGTGTTGGCATAGCCGACGTTACGGTAATCGGAAATCATGAAGACAGGCAGGCCCATGCGGCCGACGCGCACGCTGAAGCTGTCCGATACCTTGGCCTTGGCAAAGGCCCACGCCAGTTCGGCGCCAAAATCGTCTTCGCCATCCTTGCGCGCCAGCCCTTGCACGGTGGCCGACAGCCAGGGATTGACGGTGACATTGGCCTGCAAGCCCAGGTTGGAATCGACGCCTGTGCGGGCGGTGCGGCCTGCGCCGGCAGCCTGGTTCGGGCGCGCGAACTGCGCGCTGTCGGTATCGGCCATGGTCATGGCGCCGGTGCCGTAACCGCTGATCTTGACCGCGGGACCAGGGGCCTCTTCGGCATAGGCATGGCTGATGGCCAGGGGCATGGCCAGCAGGAAAATCAGGACGTGTTTATTCATAGTAATTAAATACCCGTAGCGGTGAACGTTAATCGTGGAATGGGACTCGCGGTCGATGGCTCACCGGCCGTAAAAGGCCGGGTCCGTTTTTTTCGCGCCGCCATCGCCTTGGGCGTCCATGGCGGCGTGACCAGTGAGTAAAACCATGCTACAGAGAAAAGGTTTTACGTTGGAAAGTTTTCTTGAGGCAATGAGCGAATTCGCCCATTTCCATGAAAAAAGCACGCGTTCTAGAGGAGTTTATCTAAATAGCACGCCGTGCAAAACCACACTTAGGCTATATTTTTCATACACTTATGGATAATTCAAGACGAAAAGAATCCGCATAAAAAAAAGCGCCGCCCGCGCGATGATCGCGGGCGGCGCCGTTCAAACCAATCCTGCCAGAGACGCTTACTCTCGGACTTACTCGCGCTTCGACACCAGGGTCAGAATGTCGTAGCTGGCCACCAGTTCCTCGTTCTGGTTCGTCACCTGCACGTCCCACGCGACCACGCCCTGGCCCACGCCAAACACGTCCTTGCGGTTGCGGTCGACCTTGCGCTTGCACGTCAGGCGGGCGCGGATGGTGTCGCCAATCGCCACCGGCGCGACGAAGCGCAGGTTGTCCAGGCCATAGTTGGCCAGCACAGGACCGACGCCTGGCGAGACGAACAGGCCGGCGGCGGCCGACAGCACAAAGTAGCCGTGGGCGATGCGCTTGCCGAACTGCGATTCCTTGGCCGCGATTTCATCGAAGTGCATGTAGAAGAAGTCGCCCGAAATGCCGCCGAAGGCGACGATGTCCGCTTCGCTGACGGTGCGGCGGTGCGTGAGCAGCGAGTCGCCCGTCTTCAAGTCCTCGAAGTGCTTGCGGAACGGGTGGATCGGGCTTTCATTGACGTCCGCGCCGCGCACGTATTCGCCGGTGATGGCCGCCAGCATGGTCGGCGAGCCTTGCACGGCCGCCCGTTGCAGGTAGTGGCGCACGGCGCGCACGCCGCCCAGCTCTTCGCCGCCGCCCGCGCGGCCAGGGCCGCCGTGCTTCAGTTGCGGCAGCGGCGAGCCATGGCCCGTCGAATCGACGGACGCCACGCGCTCGAGCACATGCACGCGGCCATGCGTGGCCGCCACTTGCGGCACCACGCGCGCGGCGATCTTCGGATCGCGCGTCACCAGGGTGCTCACCAGGCTGCCCTTGCCGCGCGCGGCCAGGGCCAGCGCTTCATCGATGTCCTTATAGCCCATCATGGTGCTGACGGGGCCGAACGCTTCCACGTCATGCACGGCATCGTTGCCGAAGGCGTCGCGGCACAGCAGCAGGGTCGGCGAGAAGAAGCTGCCGTCAAGGGCACCATCGCCCAAAGGACTAAAACCGTCGGCCGCGCCGAACACCACTTCATTACCCTGCGACAGGGTGGCGACCCGTTCAACCACGTCGTTCTGCTGTTCCTTTGACGCCAGCGCGCCCATGCGCACGCCCTCGATGGACGGATCGCCCACCACCACCTTGGCCAGGCGTTCGCGCAGGCGCGTGCCGACGGCGTCCATCAGGTGCTCGGGCACGATGATGCGGCGGATGGCCGTGCACTTCTGGCCCGATTTTCCCGTCATCTCGCGCACGACTTCCTTAACGAACAGGTCGAATTCCACGTCGTCTGGCGTGACGTCCGGAGCCAGGATGGCGCAATTGAGCGAATCGGCTTCGCCGTTGAAGGGCACGGATTGGGCGATCAGGTTCGGATTCGTGCGCAGCTTGGCGGCCGTGGCGGCCGATCCCGTGAATGTCACGAAATCCTGGCCATTCAGGCGGTCCAGCAAGTCGCCCGTGGAACCGATCACCAGCTGCAAACTGCCAGCCGGCAGCAAGCCCGATTCATGCATCATGCGCACGACGGCCTGCGTCAGGTAACTGGTCGCCGTGGCCGGCTTGGCGATGCAGGGCATGGCCGCCAGGAAGCTGGGCGCGAATTTTTCCAGCAAACCCCAGATGGGGAAATTGAAGGCGTTGATGTGCACGGCCAGGCCGCCGCGCGGCACCAGGATGTGCGTGCCGGCGAAACCGCCTTTTTTACCGAGCGCGATGGCCGGGCCTTCGTGCAGCACGTTCGACGACGGCAACTCGTGGCTGCCCATGCTGGCGTAGGCGAACAGGGTACCCGTGCCCCCTTCTATATCGACCCAGCTGTCGGCACGCGTGGCGCCCGACAGGTGCGAAATCGCATACAGTTCTTCCTTGCGCTCGACCAGATACAGGGCCAGCGCCTTCAGGCGCGCGGCGCGCTGCTGGAAGTCCAGCGCCATCAGGCCCGGCACGCCCGTCTTGCGGGCATACGTGACGGCTTCGTCGAAGTCGATCTTTTCCGCATGCGTGTGATAGATGACGCGGTTGTTCAAGGCGCTGTGCAAGGGCACGGCAGCGCCTTCGCCCAGCCAGCGGCCGGCGATCAGGCTTTGCAGGGTGGATATATGAGCCATGTGGTTTACTCCTATGTTGGTTTACTGCGTGCTTACTGCGCTGCTGCGTTCTTGTGCAAATGCAGCGGCAAGGCGGATTCGAAATTCAGGCGCTGGCGGCCGGCCTCGACTTCCGTCAGGGCCTCCACCTCGCGCATCGTCTGCATGGAACGCACGGCCAGTTCGTGATATTGGCCCGTGCCCGAGCTTTTCCATTTGATTTCATCGTCGGTCAGCGCGCGGATGATCTTGGCCGGCGTGCCCACCACCATGCTGCGCGGCGCGACGATCATGCCCGCCTTCACAAAACTCATGGCCGCGACGATGGATTCCTCGCCGATGACGGCGTTATCCATCACCACGGCGTTCATGCCGACGAGCGCATTGCGGCCGATGCGGCAGCCATGCAGCACGGCACCATGGCCGACATGGCCGTCGACTTCGACCACCGTGTCGCAGCCGGGGAAGCCGTGCATGACGCAGGTGTCCTGCAGGTTCGCGCCCTCCTCCAGGATCAGGCGGCCGAAGTCGCCGCGGATCGAGGCCAGCGGACCGATATAGCAGCGCGGACCGACGATCACGTCACCGATCAGCACGGCCGATGGGTGCACATAGGCGCTGGGGTGGACGACGGGGGTGACGCCGTTGATTTCGTAGACTTTGACCATACTCACTTTCCAATACACATGTTGCGCAAGCTATTTCTAAACGCAACGTAGAGCTGGGGTCAGACGGGGACGCCGGGTCCCGATGGGTCTGACCCCGGATTTTCACATGCCCAGATAGGCACTTTGTACCTGCTCGTTATGCAGCAATTCAGGCCCCGGACCGGACAGCGTGATGGCGCCCGTCTCGATCACATAGCCCACGTCGGCGATCGACAGGGCGGCGTGCGCGTTCTGCTCGACGAGGAAGATGGTGATGCCCTGGTCGCGCAGCTCGGCCACGATGCGGAATATCTCCGCGATCAGGAGCGGCGCCAGGCCCATGCTCGGCTCATCGAGCAGCAGCAGTTGCGGGCGGCCCATCAGCGCGCGCGCCATGGCCAGCATCTGCTGCTGTCCGCCCGATAACGTCCCGGCCAGCAGCAAGCGCTTTTCCTTCAGGATCGGGAACAGGCCGTACATGCGCTCCATGTCACCGGCCACGTCCTGCGGTGGGCGTGTAAAAGCCCCCAGGCGCAGGTTGTCTTCCACCGTCATGGGGCCGAACACTTGCCGCCCTTCCGGCACCTGGCAGATGCCGGCGCGCACGCGCTTGTCGGCGCTCATGCGGCTGACGTCCTGGCCGGCGAAGGCGATGCTGCCGGCGCTGATCGGCTGCACGCCGGAGATCGCCCGCAGCAGGGTTGTCTTGCCTGCGCCATTCGCGCCCACCAGCGCCACCAGCTGGCCCTGACGAACTTGCAGGTCGATGCCGTGCAAGGCCTGGATGCGGCCATAATGACTGGTCAGGCCGGCGATATCGAGCACCAGCGGAGTCTGAGGTTTTTCCATTGTCATCATGCCGCCACCCCCAGATATGCCGCCACCACGTCGGGATTGGCGCGCACTTCGGCGGCGGTCCCTTCGGCCAGCTTCTTGCCATAGTCGAGCACCAGGATATGGTCCGACAGATTCATCACCAGTTTCATGTCATGCTCGACCAGCACCACCGTCACGCCCGATTGTGCCACCTTGCGGATCAGCGCTTCGATCTCGCCCGTTTCCGTGTGGTTCAGGCCCGCGGCCGGTTCATCGAGCAGCAGCACTTTCGGCTTGGCCGCCAGCGCGCGGGCAATTTCCAGGCGCTTCAAGGCGCCATACGACATCTGTCCCCCCTCGTCATCGATATGCCGACCCACGCCGACGAATTCCATCAGGCCCGCCGCCTCGTCGCGGCAAGCCGCATCCGCGCGGCGCACGGACGGCAAACGCAGCATGGAAGCGAACAGATTCTGGTTCAGGCGCAGATGCGCGCCCACCATCACATTGTCGATGGCCGTCATGTTCATGCACACTTGCAGGTTCTGGAAGGTGCGGCTCATGCCGCGCCGCGCCAGCGCATCGGGCGGCATGGCGGCCACGTTCTCGCCATTGAGCAGGATTTCGCCCTTGCTCGGCGTGTAGACGCCCGTGATCAGGTTGAACAGGGTCGTCTTGCCGGCGCCATTGGGCCCGATGACGGAGTGGATATTACCCTCCTTGACGGTAAAGCTCACATCCTGCACCGCGTGCACGCCGCCGAAGCTCTTGCTCAGATTGTTAATCGTCAACATCTCATACCTCCTGCGCCGGTGGTTTTGCCGCGCCTTCGGGGGCCCTGGGCGCCTGCGGCACCCCTGCCCGTTTGCGCGAACGGCTGGCCAGGCTGGGCACCAGGCCTTTCGGCATGAAGATCATGGTCGCCATCAGGATCACGCCAAACACCACCGTTTCCCAGCCTTCAAAACTGGACAGCAGCTGCGGCAGGATCGTCAGCAGGGCCGCGCCGATGATGGAACCGAAGATCGACGCCATGCCGCCCACAACCACCATCGTCACCAGCTCGATCGAGTGGAAGAAGCCCGCCAGGTTGGGCGTGATGAAACCGATGTAATGGGCACTGATGCTGCCCGCGATGCTGGCAATGACGGCCGACAGCACGAACACGCGTACCTTGAAGCGGGTCGTATCGACGCCGACCACGCGGGCCGCCACTTCCGAACCGTGGATGGCCTGCAGCGCGCGGCCGACAGGCGAATCGATCAGGTTCAGGGCCAGCCACGTCACCAGCAACAGCAGCACGGCGCACAGGATGTACCACGATTTTTCGCCGGCGATTTCTAGCCCGGCGACCGAGAAGGCGGACACGCCGATGCCGTCCGGGCCGCCCGTCCACTGCGTCTCGTTGTTGATGACGATGGAAATGATGATGCCCAGGCCCAGGGTCGCCATGGCCAGGGTGTGGCCCTTGAGTTTCAGCACGGGACGCGCCAGCAGCAGGGCAAGCAAGCCCGTGGCAACCGCTCCTGCGGCCAGCGCGGCCAGCGGCGGCCAGTTGTAGTGCGTGGTCAGCACGGCAGACGCATACGCGCCCAGGCCGTAGAAACCGGCGTGGCCCAGGCTGATCTGGCCCGTATAGCCCATCAGCAGGTTCAGGCCGATGACAACGATGGCGTTCAGGGCAATGCGAATCGCCACGTCATAGTAGAACGCATTGGTGAGGAACAGGGGCAGGATGGCCAGCACCAGGGCCAGCAACAACAGGCCACCGTGGCGTGAGCGGGCAAAGAAACTCTTCATACACGCTCCGAATTTTTAGCGCCAAACAAGCCTTGCGGCAGGAAGAACAGGATCAATAAAATCAGCACAAAGGGGACGGCATCTTTATAAGCCGACGAGATGTAGCCGGCCGTCATGGCTTCGGCGATGCCGAGGATCAGGCCACCGGCAATCGCGCCCGCGCCACCGCCCAGGCCACCGAGGACGGCGGCGACAAAGCCTTTCAGGCCCAGCATGATGCCCGCGTCATACGAGGTGTACGTGATCGGTGCAACGAGGATGCCGCCGGCAGCGCCCAGCAGGGCCGACAGGCCGAACGAGAACAGCAGCACCTTGCGCGTGTTGATGCCCACCAGTTGCGCGGCCAGCTTGTTGTGGGAGGTGGCCAGCATGGCCTTGCCCATCAGCGTGCGGCCGAAGAACCAGCCCAGCACCAGCACGATGACGACGGTGACGCCCAGCACCCACAGGCTTTGCGGCAGCAGGCTGGCACCCAGGAATTCGATCGGCGCGTCGCCGGAAAACGCGGGCAGCGAATGCGTGTCCTTGCCCAGCCAGATTTGCACCAGGCCGCGCAGCACGAGCGAGGCGCCAATGGTGATGATCAGGAGCGTGATGACCTGTGCATTTTGCGCCGGTTCGATCACGGTTTTTTCCATCAGCAGGCCAACGATACCGGTGGCGATGACGGCCAGGATGATGGCCAGCGGCAGCGGCACGCCGGCGGCCGACATCACGGCAGCCAGCATCCCGCCCAGCATGATGAATTCGCCCTGGGCGAAATTGATCACGCCGCTGGTGTTGTAGATGATGGTGAAGCCCAGCGCCGCCAGCGCGTAGGCGGAACCGACCGTCATCCCGGAATACAGAAATTGTAGAAATTGTGCGACTTCCATGGTGTCTCCATTATGTTCGGCTATGCGCGGACCGCCTTCGAGGGCGGCCCGCGCAGGTACTTCTGGCTTACATCATTTCGACAATTGCCATTCGCCGTTCTTCACTTCGACCATGCGGAAAGCCGACAGATCCAGGCCCATGTGGTCTTTGGCCGACATGTTGAAGACGCCGGTGGTGCCGACAAAACCCTTGGTCGACTCCAGCGCCGCCCGCACTTTGTCGCGGTCCGTGCCGCCGGCGCGCTTGATGGCGTCGACCGACAGGTTCAGGGCGTCGAGCGCATAGCCGCCAAAGGTCGATGGGTCGATCTTGTAGCGGTCCTTATACGTCTTGTCGTAGCCGACGACGATCGCCTTTTGCGCGTCGCTGTCCGGCAGCATGGCGCCGATCAGGAGGGCTGGCGTCGGCAGACGCACGCCTTCGGCGGCCTTGCCCGACAGTTTCAGGTATTCGTCGGACGCCACGCCATGCGACTGGTACAGCGGCAGCGCGGCCATCCCCAGCTGGCCATAGTTCTTGGTCACGACCGCCGGGCCCTGGCCCAGGCCGAAGACGAAGACGGCTTGCACGCCAGCAGTATTCTTGATGCGCGTGAGCTGCGCCGTGATGTCCGTGTCTTTCGGGCCGTAGGTTTCATCGGCCACCAGCGTGATGCCGTATTTCGAGGCGACGATTTGCGATTCCTTGCGGCCCGAAGCGCCAAAGCCGCTCGTTTCCGACAGCAGGCCCACCTTGCTGATACCGCGCTTCTTCATGTCCTCGAACACCTTCTCTGCCGCCATGCGATCCGTATGCGGCGTCTTGAACACCCATTTCTTGACCGGATCGATGATGACCACGGCGCCGGCCAGCGAGATGAACGGCATGCTGGCGCGCTCCACCAGCGGCGCCATCGCCATCGTCGCGCCGGTGGTGGTGCCGCCGATCAGTACATCGACCTTGTCGGACTCGATCAGGCGCTTGGTAAAACCGTTGGCCTTGGCGGCATCGCTGCCGTCATCGTAATGCACGAGTTCCAGCTTGCGTCCCAGGACGCCGCCGGCCGCGTTGATCTTCTCGATATACAGCTGCAGGGTTTTCAGTTCCGGGTCGCCCAGGAAGGCGGCAGGCCCGGTGACGGACAGCACGGAACCGATCTTGATGTTATCGGCCGCATACGCGCCCACGGCGGACATGGCCAGCACGCCGGCGATCAGGGTTTTCTTGAAGATATTGGCAATCATTGTGGTCTCCACCAGGTTGGCACTACGGTCAAATTGGGTGGTGCTATCTTGCACCTTGTTTTATATACTGCTTTTATACGCGTTCAATAACGACGGCAATACCCTGCCCCACGCCGATGCACATGGTGCACAGCGCATAACGCCCGCCCGTGCGTTCCAGCTGGTTCAGGGCCGCCATCACCAGGCGCGCGCCCGATGCGCCCAGCGGGTGGCCGATGGCGATCGCACCGCCATTCGGATTTACGTGGGCCGCATCGTCCGCCAGCCCCAAGTCGCGCGTCACCGCCAGTGCCTGCGCCGCAAACGCTTCATTGAGTTCGATCACGTCCATCTGCTCGATGCTCAATCCCGTTTGCGCCAGCACCTTGCGCGACGCGGGCGATGGACCAAAACCCATGATGCGCGGCGCCAGGCCGGCCGTGGCCATGCCCAGTACCTTTGCGCGCGGCGTCAGTTTGTATTTGTCGACGGCGGCGGCGGACGCCAGCAGGATGGCGCAGGCGCCATCGTTCAAGCCCGAGGCATTGCCGGCCGTGACCGTGCCGTCCGGCTTGACCACGCCCTTGAGCTTTGCCAGCATGTCCAGCGAGGTGTCGGGGCGCGGATGTTCGTCGCTGGTGACCATCTTCGGCTCACCCTTTTTTTGCGGCACGGCGACGGGCACGATTTCGCGCTCGAACACGCCTGCCGCGTGGGCGGACGCCCAGCGCTGCTGGCTGCGCAGGGCCAGCGCATCCTGGTCGGCGCGGCTGATGCCAAATTCCACGGCCACGTTTTCCGCCGTTTCCGGCATGGTGTCGATGCCGTACTGCGCCTTCATCTTGCCGTTCACAAAACGCCAGCCCAAGGTCGTGTCTTCGATTTTCGCCGCGCGCGAAAACGCGCTGTCGGCCTTGCCCATCACGAAAGGCGCGCGCGTCATGCTTTCCACGCCACCGGCGATGATCAGTTCCGCCTCGCCCGCCTTGATGGAACGGGCAGCCATGCCGACGGCATCCAGGCTGGAGCCGCACAGGCGGTTGATGGTATTGGCGGGCACTGCCGCCGGCAAGCCGGCCAGCAGCGCAGCCATGCGGCCCACGTTGCGGTTGTCCTCGCCCG
The DNA here is from genome assembly GCF_002735655.1 of Janthinobacterium sp. BJB446. Lineage (NCBI taxonomy): Bacteria > Pseudomonadati > Pseudomonadota > Betaproteobacteria > Burkholderiales > Oxalobacteraceae > Janthinobacterium > Janthinobacterium sp. BJB446. Next base: position 410,578 of record NZ_PDZK01000002.1, read on the forward strand.
CCTGATTGGCGCAGCCGTAGAACACGTCGTCGATGGCGGCCCAGTCGACGGACGGGTTGCGGGCGATCAGCGCGGCAATCGGCAGCGCACCCAGGTCGTCCGCGCGCACGCTGGACAGCGCGCCGCCATAGCGGCCAAACGGAGTGCGTACGGCGTCACAGATAAAAGCGTCATTCATGTCTGGTTCCTTGTTCGGGCGGGCTATCAGGAAAAAATCTTCGGGCGCTGGTCAACCACGCGGCGGGCCTTGCCCGTGAGGGTGCGTTCGATGCCGGCGGCGGCCACGAGGCGCACGCGCGTGCTCACGCCCACGTGTGTCTTGATGCGGTGTTCCAGCTCGCGCGCCAGCGCGTCCGTTTCACTGGCCGAGATGGTGGCAGTGAGGTCGATACGCAGCTCGGCGACCACTTCCAGCTTGTCGAGGTGGCCGTCGCGCGTGACCACCAATTGATACTGTGGCGCCAGCTTCGGCATTTTGAGGATCAGCTCTTCGATCTGCGTGGGGAAGACGTTCACGCCGCGGATGATCAGCATGTCGTCCGAGCGGCCCGTGATCTTGCCGATGCGGCGCATCGAGCGCGATGTCGGCGGCAGCAAGCGGGTCAGGTCGCGCGTGCGGTAGCGGATGATGGGCAGCGCTTCCTTCGACAGCGAGGTAAACACCAGCTCGCCCTCTTCGCCGTCCGGCAGCACTTCGCCCGTTTCCGGATCGATGATTTCCGGGTAAAAATGGTCTTCCCAGATGACGGGACCGTCCTTGCTTTCGATGCATTCGGATGCCACGCCAGGGCCCATCACTTCGGACAGGCCGTAGATGTCGACGGCGTCGATGCCGGCACGCGCCTCGATTTCCGAGCGCATGGCGTCCGTCCATGGCTCGGCGCCGAAGATGCCCACCTTCAGCGACGATTCGGCCGGGTCCAGACCCTGGCGCGTGAATTCCTCGATGATGTTGAGCATGTACGATGGCGTAACCATGATGATCGACGGCTTGAAATCCTGGATCAGTTGCACCTGCTTTTCCGTCTGCCCGCCGGACATCGGAATGACCGTGCAGCCCAGGCGCTCGGCGCCGTAATGCGCGCCCAGGCCGCCCGTGAACAGGCCATAGCCGTAGGAGATATGCACCATGTCGCCCGCGCGGCCGCCGCCGGCGCGGATCGAGCGCGCCACCACGTTGGCCCAGGTATCGATGTCGTTCTGCGTGTAGCCGACCACCGTGGCCTTGCCCGTGGTGCCGCTGGACGCGTGGATGCGCACCACTTGCTCGCGCGGCACGGCGAACAGGCCGAACGGGTAATTGTCGCGCAAGACCTTTTTATCGGTGAACGGGAATTTGGCCAGGTCGGACAGCGATTTCAGGTCGTCCGGATGCACGCCCGCTTCGTCAAAAGCGGCGCGGTAATGGGGCACGTTGTCATACGCGTGCTTGAGCGTCCATTTCATGCGTTCGAGCTGCAGCGCCTGCAGTTCATCCTTGCTGGCGCGCTCGATCGGCTCGAGGTCATTCGGTGCTGGGGTTCTCTGGACCATCTCTGTCTCCTGATTCGGTTCTATAACTATGTAATTCGTTCCGGCAGTTCAAGCCTGCTCTTGTACCTTCAATTGCTGATGACTTCACCCGCCACGCGAATCGACTTGCCACGGAAGAGCGCAATGGCGCGCCCTTCCTGGTTGCTGACCTTGACGTCGTAGACGCCGCTCTTGCCGGCCAGCGCCTGCTCGACGGCGTGCGCCGTCAGCACGTCGCCTTCGCGGCCCGGCGCCAGGTAATCGATGGTGCAGCCGGCTCCCACGGTGTTCATGTTGTAGCTGTTGCAGGCAAACGCGAAGGCGCTGTCGGCCAGGGCAAAGATAAAACCGCCATGGCAGGTCTGGTGGCCATTGAGCATGTCCGGGCGCACCGTCATCGTCATGCGCGCATGGCCGGGTCCCACTTCGGCCAGGGCGATGCCCATGGCGGCGGTGGCGTTATCGCGCGACAGCATGGAGGCAGCGGCCGCTTCGGCCAGGGCTTGTGCGGTCATGTTATGGTCTTCATTCGGCATGGAAGCGATCTCCATTGGCAAGTTTGCGGCGCAGCAGCGGCGAGACCCGGTAGCGGTCTTCGCCATAGCCTTGCGCCAGGTGGTGCAGCACCGACACGATGTGCTGGACGCCGACGGCATCGGCCCAGGCCAGCGGGCCACGCGGGTAATTGACGCCCTTCTGCATGGCGATATCGACGGCGGCCACCGTGCACACGCCCTGGTTGACGGCGTCGGCCGCCTCGTTGGCCAGCATGGCGACAGTGCGCATGACGGCCAGGCCAGGCACGTCGTCCAGGCGCGTGACGATGAAACCGGCCGCCTGGAACAGGCCGACGACAGCCGCATAGGCGGCGTCGCTGCACTGGTCCGCACGGGCCACGGCAATGCGCCGGGCACCGGCGTAATCGAGCGCCAGGTCGAACAGCACCGTGTCCGGATGCTGGTTGTCGTGCGCGCGCTGGGTGGCGCTGCGGCCATCGGTCAGGTAAATCGCGGCGCCATGGCAATGCAGGGCCGGCGCCTCGTCGTGCGCCTGGCCTTCCTGCGTCACGCGGCGGCTGACGGTGATGCCCGCCTGCTCCAGGCGCTGCACCAGGCTGTGGATGATGCCGCTGTGGCCACGGCCATCGCCACCGATGGCGGCCGACAGGGCGACGAATTCGGGCTTGGCCTGCGCGCCTTCCGCCTGCGCCACGGGGGCAACGGCGCCTTCGCCATACAGGTAAAAACCGCGGCCCGATTTACGGCCGAGGAAACCGGCGTTGACCATTTCCTGCTGCAGCACGGACGGCGTGAAGCGCGGATCGTTGAAATAGGCGCCGAACACGGATTGCGTGACGGAGAAATTGACGTCGTGGCCGATCAGGTCCATCAGCTCGAATGGCCCCATGCGGAAACCGCCCGCTTCGCGCAGCACGGCGTCGATGGTGGCGGCGTCGCCCGCCTGTTCGTTCAGCAGGCGCCAGCCTTCCGCATAGAAGGGACGGGCGACACGGTTGACGATGAATCCGGGCGTCGATTTTGCATGCACGGGGTTCTTGCCCCAGGCAATCGACGTGTCATACACGGTGGCGGCCACTTGCTCACTGGTGGCCAGGCCACTGATCACTTCGACCAGCGCCATCAGGGGTACGGGATTAAAGAAATGCATGCCGACCAGGCGTTCCGGGCGGCGCAGCTTGGCGGCGATGGCCGTGACGGAAATCGACGACGTGTTCGTCGCCAGGATGCAGTCGTCGCCGACCAGCGCTTCCAGTTCCGCGAACAGACCGCGCTTGACGTCGAGATTTTCCACGATGGCTTCCACCACCAGGGATGCATCGCTCACATCGGCCAGGCTGCCAGCCGCCTGCAGGCGCGCCGTGGCGGCAGTAGCTTCGTCAAACGTCATGCGGCCCTTCTCGGCCAGCTTCGCATACATCTTGCCGATATCGGCCAGCGCCTTGCTGACGGCTTCTGCGCGCGTGTCGTACAGTTTTACGCGGTAACCGGCGGCGGCGGCCACCTGCGCGATGCCGGCGCCCATGGCGCCGCTGCCGATGACGGCGACGATACTGTTGTTGTCCAAAGCTGCCATATCAATGTCCCTTGAATTGCGGTGCGCGCTTTTCCATGAAGGCGGCAACGCCTTCGCGGTAATCGTCGCTGTTACCGAGATCGCTCATCATGCGCGCTTCCAGCGCCAGCTGCTGCGGCAAGGTATTGGCGCCGCTGGCGGCCAGTGCCTGCTTGGTGTAGGCCAGGCCCTTGGTCGGCGCCGTGGAAAAGTGCACGGCCAGCTTGCGCGTTTCTTCCGCCAGTTGGGCATCCTCGACGCATTTCCAGATCAAGCCCCAGTCTTCCGCTTTTTCCGCCGTCAGTTTTTCACCGAGCATGGCCAGGCCCATGGCGCGCGCGGAACCGATCAGGCGTGGCAGGAAAAAGGTGCCGCCCGTGTCCGGGATCAGGCCCAGCTTGCAGAATACTTCGACGAAGCTGGCCGACTTGCCGGCGATGACGATGTCGCAAGCCAGCGCCAGGTTGGCGCCCGCGCCAGCGGCCACGCCGTTGACGGCGCAGATCACGGGCATCGGCAGCGCTTTCAGGGCCAGCACCAGCGGCGCATAGTTCTTTTCCACCGACTCGCCCAGGTCCACGCCCTTCGAGCCGGGTTCCACGGCGCGGTCGGACAAATCCTGGCCCGCGCAAAAGCCGCGGCCCGCGCCCGTCAGCACGAAGACGCGCACGGTGCTGTCGGCATTGACTTTCGCAATCGCGTCGCGCACTTCCTCGTGCATGGCTTGCGTAAAACTATTGAGTTTGTCGGGACGGTTCAGGGTCAGCGTGGCGATGCCCTGCTCGATGGTGAAGAGGATGTTTTGGTAGGTCATGGCGTCTCGCTTGTGTAATAGGTAAGGCAGGGCCCGTGCCCTGCACCAGCTTATTCAGCCTGGTCGAAGTCGACCACGACCTTGTCTGTGAGAGGAAAACTCTGGCAACTGAGGACAAAGCCGCGCGCCACTTCGTAGTCTTCCAGCGCGTAGTTGACGTCCATTTCAACCTTGCCGTCGAGGATCTTGCAGCGGCAGGTGGAGCACACGCCGCCCTTGCAGGAGTAGCGCATGTCGATGCCCTGCCGCAGGCCCGCGTCGAGGATGGATTCCTTGTCCTTGTCCATGGTGAAGGTGGTGTGGTTGCCATCCATGATGACGGTCACTTCCGTTTCCTGCACCACGCCCGCGTCGAGCTGCGCGCGCGGCTTGTGGGCGTTTTTCGGGATGCTGGCGGCGAACAGTTCAATCTTGATATTCTGCTTGGGCATGCCGGCAGCCTGCAGGGCAGCGGAGACACCGAGCATCATGTCTTCCGGGCCGCAGATGAAGGCGTTGTCGTAGTCTTCGACTTTGATCCAGTGCTGCAGGAATTGCTCGCATTTTTCCTGCGTGATGCGGCCGTTGAACAATTCGATGTCCTGCTGCTCGCGGCTCATCACGTAGACCAGGTTCAAACGCTCCAGGTACAAGTCCTTCAAGTCCGTCAATTCTTCCTTGAAGATGACGGACGACGAGGCGCGGTTACCGTAGAACAGGGTGAAGCGGCTCAGGGGTTCCGTCAGCAGGGTGGTCTTGATGATGGAGAGGATAGGCGTGATGCCGCTGCCGGCCGCAAACGCCAGGTAGTGCTTGCGGTTGACGCAGTCGAGCGGCACGTTGAAGTGGCCCATGGGCGGCATCACCTCGATGGTGGCGCCGGCTTTCAGGGTATCGTTCGCCCAGGTGGAGAACGCGCCGCCCGGCGTGCGCTTGATGGCCACGCGCAGGGTGCCGTCCTGCACCGCCGAGCAGATGGAATACGAGCGGCGCACGTCTTCCGCATTGATATTGGCGCGCAGGGTCAGGTGCTGGCCCTGCTGGAAGCGGAACTGCTGCTGCAGCTCGGCTGGCACGTCGAACGTGACGGCGATGGTGTCGCGCGTTTCGTTGCGCACATTCGCTACGCACAGCGGATAAAATTTACTCATGCTTCATCTCCAGTTTCTTCGGAACGTGTGCCTGATTTTTTTAGTGGCACTTGAAGTAGTCAAACGGTTCGCGGCAAGCCAGGCACTTGTACAGGGCCTTGCACGGCGTGGAGCCGAACTGGCTGGTCAGTTGCGTATGCGTCGAGCCGCAGTTCGGGCAGATCACGTCCAGCTTTGGCATCGCTTGACGTTTTACGCCACCCTTCAAGCCGCTGATGTCGATCACCTGCTGCTGCGGCGGGGCGATGCCATAGCCTTTCAGCTTGGCCTTGCCCGCTTCGCTCATCCAGTCCGTGGTCCATGCGGGCGCCAGCTGGTTCACCAGGGTCACCTTGGCCACGCCATGGCTGCGCAAGGCATCCGTGACGGCGTCGGCGATCACTTGCATGGCCGGGCAGCCCGAATACGTGGGCGTGATCGTCACGATGCATGCGTCGCCATCCGTGACTTCGACGGCGCGCACGATGCCCAGGTCCACCACCGAAATGACGGGGATTTCCGGGTCCGCGACGTCGCCGAGCCAGGCCCAGACCTGGGCGGCGTCCAGCGCCGCAGCGCCAGCGGCCGTGTTCATTACCACTCCGCCCCGGGATAGGCGCGCTGCAGGAACTGCATCTCGGCCAGGATAAACCCCAGGTGCTCCGTGTGCGTGCCCTGCTTGCCGCCCTTTTGCATCCAGGCGTCGGGCGCCGGCATGACAAGCGTCGCCTCGGCGAAGATCTCGGCCACGTGCTCCAGGAAAGCCCGGCGCAGCACGTCCGATGGCGGCGCGATGCCGGCGGCGACCATGGCCTGGTCGACGGCGTCGTACTGGAACATCTCGCCCGTGTACATCCACAGCTTGTCGGCGGCAGCCTGCGTCTTGGCATGGCTGTCGGCCGTGCCGTCGCCGAGGCGCACGATCAGGTCACCGCTGCGGCGCAGGTGATAGGTCACTTCCTTGATCGACTTTTGCGCCACCTCGACGATGCGCGCATCCGTCGATTTCGTCAGTTCCAGCAGCTGGAAGTAGTGCCAGCTGTCGAAGAAGAACTGGCGCATCATGGTGTCGGCATAATTGCCGTTCGGCTGTTCGACCAGCAGGCAGTTCTTGAAATCGTGGGCGTCGCGCAGGAAGGCGATATCGTCCTCGTCGCGGCCCGCGTTTTCCAGTTCGGCCGCGTAGCTGAACCACAAGCGCGTCTGGCCCAGCAAGTCCAGCGCCACGTTGGTCAGCGCCATGTCTTCTTCCAGCGCCGGACCCTTGCCGCACAGCTGCGACAGCTGCTGACTGAGGATCAGGGCATTGTCGCCCAGGCGCAGCAGGTAATCGAACTTTTGTTGAGTGACCTTGTCATCCATTGCAGGCGCTCCCATCACAGGTTCTTGACTTCTTCCGGCATCGGGAAGAAGGTGGGATGGCGGTACACCTTGCTGTTCGACGGCTCGAACAGGGCGCCCTTGTCGCCGGGGCTGCTGGCGACGATATCGGCCGCGCGTACCACCCAGATGCTCACGCCTTCATTGCGGCGCGTGTAGACGTCGCGCGCATGGTTGACCGCCATGGTGGCGTCGGAAGCGTGCAGGCTGCCCACATGCTTGTGCGCCAGGCCGTGCTGGCTGCGGATGAAAACTTCCCACAAAGGCCATTCTTTGCTCATGTTGCTATCCCCTATCTGTCTTATGTATTTACGCTGCCGCTTTGTTAGCAGCTTGCTTGTCTGCATACGCGACCAAGGCATCGCGGAACCATGCGCCGTCTTCATACGCTTTCACGCGCGTTTGCAGGCGTTCGCGGTTGCATGGGCCATTGCCCTTCAGGACATTGTTGAACTCGGACCAGTCGATCTCGCCGAATTCATAGTGGCCCGTTTCCGCATTGAATTTCAGGTCAGGATCGGGCACCGTCAGGCCCAGGTATTCGATTTGCGGCACGGTCTGGTCGACCATTCGCTGGCGCAATTCATCGTTCGAGAACAGCTTGATGCGCCATTGCGCCGATTGGGCGCTGTTGACGGAGGCGGCGTCGGACGGGCCGAACATCATCAGCGATGGCCACCACCAGCGGTTCAGCGCATCCTGCGCCATGGCTTTCTGCGCCGGCGTGCCCTTGCACAGCGACATCATGATGTCGTAGCCCTGGCGTGCATGGAACGATTCCTCCTTGCAGACGCGGATCATGGCGCGCGCATACGGCCCATACGAGCAGCGGCACAGGGGAATCTGGTTGATGATGGCGGAACCGTCGACCAGCCAGCCGATGGCGCCCATGTCGGCCCACGACAGGGTCGGATAATTAAAGATGCTGGAATACTTGGCTTTGCCCGAGTGCAAGGCGGCCAGCAAGTCGTCGCGCGACACGCCCAGGGTTTCCGCGGCGCTGTACAGGTACAGGCCGTGGCCCGCTTCGTCCTGGATCTTGGCCAGCAGGATGGACTTGCGTTTCAGGGTCGGCGCGCGCGTGACCCAGTTACCTTCTGGCAATTGGCCGACGATTTCCGAGTGCGCGTGCTGCGAAATCTGGCGGATCAGGGTCTTGCGGTAGGCGTCCGGCATCCAGTCCTTGGCCTCGATCTTGATGCCTTCGTCGATGCGTGCCTGGAAAGCGCGCTCTTCCTGGCCCATGTCGTCGAGGGAACGGACGTTCTTGAGGCCGGTTTCAACCATTTGTGCGTACATGATCTGTCTCCCATGTCTTTGATTTTGCGCAGCAACGCGGTGCGATGAACAGATAATACGATACAAAAAACGATTTGCATACACTTGATATGAATCATTTTAAAAATTCGTATCTTGTGCAGCTTTTTTGTGCGTATGATATTGCTTATGAGAAAACACTACAGAGCGCCACCAGCGCTTCCGGCAAATTATTGCCGCGCTACCCGCGCAGCCAAGTAAACTGCTGCTTTTATTGATTCGACCGCAACACGGCCAGACCGGAACCACATGAAGAACACCCGCTGCACGGCATGGATAGCCGATTTCCTGGAAAGCGACCCACCGCGCTCGAAGTCCCTGGTGATGACCATCTTTGGCGACGCCATCGTGCCGCGCGGCGGCGCCATCTGGCTGGGCAGCCTGATCGAACTGCTGGCGCCATTCGGCGTCAATGACCGTTTATTGCGTACCAGCGTGTTCCGCCTGGCGCAGGAAGGTTGGCTCAGCTCGCAGCGCGATGGCCGCCGCAGCGCCTATACGATACGCCCGGAGGCGCTGGCCCGCTTCGAACGCGCCTACCGCCGCATCTATGCGCCGCTGGTCGTGCACTGGGATGGCAGCTGGACTCTGGTGATCGGGCCGGCCGGCAGCATCGGCGCTGCCGAGCGGGGGGCGCTGCGCAAGGAATTATTATGGGCCGGCTATGGCCTGATTTCACCGGGTATCTTTGGCCACCCTGCCAGCAATACGGAGGCGCTGGAAGATATCCTCGTGCGCAATGAGGTGCAGGGCAAGCTGTATGTTTGCCACACAACAGAGTTGCCGGGCGTCAGCACGCGTCCCCTGCGCGACATGGTGGGCGACTGCTGGGACTTGTCGGAAGTGATGGCTGGCTACGAAAAATTCATCGCCAGCTTCCAGCCGCTGCTGACCCTGCTGCAAGAAGCGCCCGTGTTCGATGCGGAGCAAGCGTTCGTCATCCGCTCGCTGCTGACGCACGCCTACCGCCGTGTGCAGTTGCACGACCCGCAACTGCCCGTCGAACTGCTGCCCGAGCCGTGGCCCGGCACGCAAGCGTATGCGCTGGCCCGCGACCTCTACCGCCTTACCTACGCGGCGGCAGAGGAACATATCCTGGCCACCCTGCGGCGCGAGGATGAGCAGGCGGCATCTGTCGAGCCATGGTTTTTTGAACGTTTCGGCGGACTGAACACCTGACAAAACGTCCATGGCGGCGTTGCAGGGCCTGGGCGTACGTTCGTACTGCCTGCGGCCCTGCACCTTGCCCTGGCCATTTTTCAGGCGTTCAGGATTTGCTCACTACTGCGTTCACTGCTTGTTCATGGCGACGACCTGCTTGGCCCCCGCCAACAAATCCTGCCCCAGCTTTTCCAGCGCATTGGCCTGCACCAGCATGGTGTCGAGGATGGCGGCATTGAAGGTGAATTCGGCCGGCGTGGTATAGCCGGGGAAACGTATGATGCGCAGCAATTCCTGCAAGGTCGTGCCCTTGCCCAGGTGCGCCAGGGCATCGCTGAGGGCGCTGACTTTCTTTTCCAGTTCGCGTATGTGTTTGCCGTTGTCATCCATGATGCTCTCCCCGTATTGAAGCTATCACGTTAGCAAAGCGCGTCCATCGTCGTTTGCGCCAGCACAAAGACTACTGCAAAACAGGTATCATCGCGCCATTGCACACGATGCAAAACCCATACGTTTTTATCAGGAACACACATGACCATTAAAATCAGCCAGCAATTCGATGCCGGCGCGATCGAGGTGCTGCGCGCCGACGATGCCCAATCCATCGAGCTGAACATCCGCAAGGATTCCCACGCCGACATCACGCAGTGGTTTTACTTCCGCCTGCAAGGCGCGCAAGGCGAGGCGTGCACGATCCGCTTCATGAATGCCGGAAAATCGGCCTATCCGGACGGCTGGAAAGATTACCAGGCCGTGGCCAGCTACGACCGCGAAACCTGGTTCCGCGTGCCCACCAGCTTTGATGGCACCGTGATGACTATCGAACACACGCCGGAAGAAGAAAGCGTGTACTACGCCTACTTCGAGCCATATCCATGGGACCGCCACTTGGCCCTGATCGACAGCGCGCAAGCGTCGCCGCTGGTGCGCTTGATCGACCTGGGCAGCACCGTGGAAGGCCGCGACATGAACCTGCTGGTGGTCGGTGACGCCGATGCAGAGAAGAAAGTCTGGGTCATCGCGCGTCAGCATCCCGGTGAAACGATGGCCGAATGGTTTGTTGAAGGCATGCTCGAAGCCTTGCTGGACCAGGCCAATCCGTTTGCCCGCCAGTGCCTGCAGGACGCCGTCTTCTATGTGGTGCCGAACATGAACCCGGACGGTTCCGTGCATGGCAACCTGCGCACCAACGCGGCCGGCGCCAACCTGAACCGCGAATGGATGACGCCTACCATGGAACGCAGCCCGGAAGTGTTCCTGGTGAAACAAAAAATGCATGAAATCGGCTGCGACCTGTTCCTCGACGTGCATGGCGACGAAGGCTTGCCTTACGTCTTCGTGGCTGGCAGCGATGCGCTGGAAAATTTCACGCCGGCACAAAAGGCCGAGCAAGACCGCTTCATCGCCGACTTCAAGGTGGCCAGCCCCGACTTCCAGGATGAACACGGCTATGAAGACGGCCCGTTCACGCCGGAAGTGCTGACCATGGGTTCGCCCCATATCACCCACGCCTTCGGCTGCCTGTCGCTGACCCTGGAACTGCCGTTCAAGGACAACGCCAACGATCCCGACCCGCAAACGGGCTGGAGCGGCGCCCGCAGCGCCGCCCTGGGCGTTGCCGTATTGCAACCGATCCTGGCCACCTTGCGCGCTTAAGCCTTACCGCAGTCACGCGGCCCGACCTCGCAGGCGGGCCGTGCTTTTCTCTCAGCCCTTGGCTACCTTGCGCAAGGCTTCCACCAGCCGGTCCAGATGCGACTCGGGCGTAAAGATGCCCGGCGTGACGCGCACGCACGCGCCACTGGCAAGGCCGTCGCGCGGCACGGCCAAGATGCCGTGTTCCTGTACCAGCTTTTTCGACAGCGCATAGCTGTCGGCCACGCTCGTCTTGCCCTTCAGGCGGAACGAAGCGATGGCGCTCGTCAGGCGCGGATCGGCCGATGCCAGCACCTCGATGCCCTCGATGGCGCGCGCCGCTTCCACCCAGCGGTTGCGCAGCAGTCGCAGCCGCGCCTGCTTGTTGGCCACGCCGATCTGCGCATGCAAGTCCAGCGCCACCGGCAAACTCAGATAGGCAGCGAAATTGACCGTGCCCGTGTGCACGCGCGTGCGGATATCGTCGCCCGTCTTTTCTCCCATATATGCGTCGATATCAACCACCCTGCCCCGCTTGATATACGCAGCACCCACGCCAACAGGCGCGCCTATCCATTTATGCAGGTTGATGCCGGCAAAATCCGCCTGCAGGTCAGGAATCGTCATGTCCAGCTGGCCGAAGCCGTGCGCCGTATCGACGATCACGTCGATACCCCGTGCGCGTGCCAGGCGGCTGATCTCGGCCACGGGCAAGACCATGCCGTTGCGGTGATTGACGTGCGTGAGCAGCATCAGTTTCAAGGTCGGATGGCGTTCCATGGCAGCAACATAGGCGGCGATGACGCCATCATGCGTAAACGGTTCCGGCATGGCAATCGACACGACCTGGGCGCCGCGCCGCTGCTGCAACCAGCGCGTGACGGTGATCATATTGTCGTAATCGATATCCGCGTACAGCACCGTGTCGCCGGGACGCAGGCGGTTGTAGCCGGCGATCAGGACTTGCAGCGCTTCCGTGGCACCGCGCGTCAGCACGATTTCATCGATGCCCACGCCCAGCGCCCTGGCCGCCGCCGCGCGCGCCGCCTCGAAATCGGCCGGAAAGCGCATGCGCGCATACCAGGCGTTGTCGCGGTTGACCATGGCCAGCTGCTGCTCGTAGTGGCGCAGCACGGGCCTGGCCATCGAACCCCAGAAAGCATTGTCGAGTTGCACGATGGCATCGGTCGTGTCGTACTGCGCGGCCACGGCCTGCCAGTAAGCCTGGTTGCTGGCCAGGGCATCCGGCGTGGTGCCGGCCGGCACCGATGGCAAGGACGGAGGCAGGGCGGCAGATGCTGCCGCAGCCGATCCTGCGCCCGCCGCCATGGGCAGCGCTGCCGCCAGCGAACCCGCGCGCAACAGGGCGCGGCGTTGTGGATTCATCGTCATCTCCCTTAGAATTTCACTTTGTACTCGACGTACAGGTTACGCCCGTCCGTGTCGTACGGCGCATTGCGCGAATAGATCAGACCGCGGCTGGCCTGGAAGGTTGCTTCGTCAGGATACTTGTCCAGCACGTTGTCGATACCCACGCGCACGGACTGCTTGTCGCTGATCTTGTAGCTGGCCGCCAGGTCGAGGAATTGCATGGCGCCAAAACGCTGGAAGATATCGCCCGTGGCATTGCCGGAATTGTCCGTCCACGCGCCGTAATAGCGCACGCGGGCCAGGGTATTCCAGTTGCCCAGGTCATAGTTGCCGCTGATGGTGGCTTTCTGGCGCGGCAAGCGCTCCTCGAAGACCTGGCGCTGGGCCGCATTCGTCACCAGGCTGGACTTGCCGTCGTCGACTTTCGTCGTGTTGTAGTTGTAGGCCAGGGTCAGGTTCAGCTTGCCGTCGCCGATACGGCTCAGGTGGCTGCCGACGATATCGATGCCGCGCGTGGTGGTGTCGAAGTCATTCGTGAAGTAGCTGACCGAGGTGTAGCGCAGCGGATTGACCACGCCGGCCGGCACGGCAAACGCGGCGGACGTGCTGAAGCGGTCGCTGACCTTGATGTCATATACGTCGACGGAACCGGAGAAGCCCGCCGGCGTTTTCCACGTAAAGCCCAGCGACAGGTTTTTCGATTTTTCCGGCTTCAATGCCTTGGCGCCCAGCAGGATGGCCAGCGGATCGTTGTTGGCCAGGCGGCCGCTGGTAAACAGCAGCAGGGTCTTGGTGTCGAGGCCTTGATTCGTGCTGTTGGTGTTCGACTGGCCCGGCGTTGGCGCACGGAAACCTGTCGAGTAGGAACCGCGCAAGGCCATGTCTTCGCTCAAGGCATAGCGGGCCGACAACTTGCCGTTGACGGTGCTGCCGAATTCCGAGAAATGTTCATAGCGGGCCGCGCCGCCCAGGCTCAGGGCCTTCGTGACGGGCACTTCCACGTCCAGGTAGGCCGCATAGCTGTCCTGGCCCCAGCTGCCCGCCTGGCGGTCGCTGAAGCCTGGCGCGCCATTCGCATTCGCGTCGAGGCCGATGGCAGCGCCCGGCCCCACCGTCCAGGACGCCACGTCGCCCGCCTTCACGCCATAGGTTTCATTGCGCGCCTCCGCGCCGAAGGCGATGTTGACCGGTTGCGGCAGGGACGCTACGGGCAATTCATAGTTGAAGTTGGCGTTGAGAATCTTTTCCACCTGCGACAACTGGCCCAGGTAAAACGATGTCGGGCTGCCCGGTCCCATCGAGGCGTTGATGGAATTGGCCAGGTTGTAATCGATGCGGTTGCGGCCCCAGGAAGCGCTCACGTCCCAGCCGAAGCGGTCGTTGAAATGGCCGCGCACGCCGGCCACCACCTGTACATCATCCTGCTCGTTCGAATAGCTGGGGCTGAAGCCCAGCGGATAGATGCTGCGCAAGTCCCAGCCAGGGAACAGGCTGCTGGTTTTATACGCGCCCGTGCTCGTGTCCGGGTTGCGCCAGTTGAAATCCGAGGTGCCGTCACTGCGGCTGAACAGGCCGAAACCGTACAGTTCCGTCGTGTCGGACAGGGCCATGCTGGCGTTGAAGCCGATGCGCTTGCTGTCGAGTTCAGGCTGGCCCCAGCGCTGCACGGGATTCGGCACCTTCAGTTCCGGATGCGCATTCTGGAAAGCGATGGCGTCGGCCCGCTGGCGCGTGCGCGACGTGGGGTCGGACTTGGCCAGCGCGCCGAAAATCGTCGCCTTGCCCGTCTCGCCAAAGGCAAAGCCCGTCTTCAGGTTCACTTCATTGCCCTTGCCGTCGCCTTCCGAATATTGCGAATGGTGCAAGGAGACCTCCGTGCCGAGCGTATCGTCGAGAATGATGTTGATCACGCCGGCAATCGCGTCGGAGCCGTACTGGGCAGAGGCGCCGTCGCGCAGCACCTCGATGCGCTTGATGGCGGAGGCGGGAATCTGCGCCAGGTCCGGCGCCTGCGCGCCACGCGCGCCGAGCAAGGCGCTGCGGTGGAAACGCTTGCCATTGACCAGCACCAGGGTCTGGTCCGGCGACAGGCCGCGCAAGGTGGCGGGACGCACGAACACTTGCCCGTCAGCCATCGGCAGACGCTGCACCACATATGAAGGCACGAGTTGCGCCAGCACATCGTTCAAGTCCGACGATTCAACGGCGCCGATATCTTCGCGGTTGAACACATCCACGGGCGCCATGGTGTCGAACTGCGTGCGGTTGCTGCCGCGCGTGCCCGTGACGATGACGGCTTGCGGGGCTTCACTGGCGTCGCTGGCGGAAGCTGGCGCAGCGGGCGCGGCACCATGGGCTTGGGCCGGATGGGCGAACAGGGCGTTCATGGCACACAACAGGGCCACCGCGCGGGCGATGCGGGTACGGGAGTAGGTCATGGAGAGGGTCACTATGCAGGTTGGATCAACAACAACGCGTCACGGCAAGACTCGCATCTTGCATGAAATATCACGAAGTTCGGCTTACTTACATTAAAAGCATCTAAATAGCGCAGATAACGTCAGATGGCGACATCATACGAAGGCAATATTTCATCCGTATGACGAGCTGATCACTACTACCAAGCCGCCGCATGCACACTGCCCCGGCGGCCGGCGGCGACTGGCATTCCCCTGACCGCCAGTTTGCATTCGCGCGCAGAGAGAAACATGCGGTGGCAGCGAGAGGAGAAATGGGGGCAACAACGAGACAATTCGATAGATTTCCTACAATCAACACTCCCTATAATGCGACCGCGCAACGACACGCATGCTTGTCGCTATATTAGGTTGTGAAGATGAAGAAACAAACCATACTGTGCGCGCTCGTCAGCCTGCTCACCCTCTCCGCTTGCGGCGGCGGCGGTAGCGGAGGTAGCGGCGGGAATGGCAGCAATCCGGATCCTAAACCGGTGGTGCCGCCGACACCGGTGCTGGCATCCATCAATGCCGCAGATGCATTAAAGAAATTCCTGGGCAGCGACCTGACCATCTCGAATCTGGCCTCCAATGATGGCTATCTGGGGTCGGCGACGTTAATCGTCAGCCAGGAATTCGGACAGCCTGCACCATTCATTACCAATGGCGTATCGCAACAAGCAGCGTCCGTCAAAGTCATTTCACTGCTGCGCAGCAATGCCAGCGGCAAGCTGCTATACCGGAACACCTGGAAACTGCATCTGGACGCAAACATGCAGCCCATCGGCATGGCACTCGGCTATGCCGATGCCGGCTACAAAGCGTGCATGTCCGTCACGGGCCACGAAGCATTGCCCGCTCTCAGCAATGCATCCGGCACGTATTTTTCGGGCGTGCAAACGTCGGCGTATGTCGAAGGTTTCAAAGCCGGGAAGTACGCGAATTACTGCGACCCCAGCGCCACCACGACCACCAATGTGGAATGGTCGGTTGCGGCAGGTTCGCCAAATCCCTATTTCTGCCTGACCATGCCTGGCAGCATGTCCAAGACCAAGACGCGGATGTGCGTTCCAGTCGATGCGGCCGGCACGCAGAATAATTCCGCATGGGTCCGACTTTACAACGAGGACGGCAGTGTCGCGATCGACTACAAGAACACGGTCCTGAATAAACCGGTGGAACAATTGGGAACCGCCGTCGATGCCAACAACTATTGGTACGGCGCCGTATGGCGTCCGCAAGACGGCTATGTCTACCAGCGCTACCAGGATAGCAAATTTGCATCCGAGCAAGCATGCAGGGACCAGACGGCAATTAACTGGAAAGCCACCTGGGACGCCTCGAATATTGCGTGGATGTGCGTCAACGTCAAAACGACGTAGAACGGTAAGGTAGTCCCCCGGCCTGCCAGCAACCATGCCGCTGGCCGGGGTGTGTCAGGGCGGGGCTTAACCGCCCGCCACCACCATGCTCTCGATGAGGATGGAGCCGGTTTCCTTGGTGCCGCGGCGCAAGGCGTCTGCGCCCACGGCCACGATGTTGCGCAGCATGTCCTTCATGTTGCCGGCGATGGTGATTTCTTCCACCGGATACTGGATCACGCCGTTTTCCACCCAGAAACCGGCCGCGCCGCGCGAATAGTCGCCCGTCACGTAATTGGTTCCTTGTCCCATCAGTTCCGTCACCAGCAAGCCCGTACCCAGCTTTTTCAGCATGGCACTAAAATCGTCGCTGGCAGCCGTCTGCTTCGAGGTCAGGTACAGATTGTGCGAGCCGCCCGAGTTCCCCGTCGTCTGCATGCCCAGCTTGCGGGCCGTGTAAGTCGACAGGAAATAGCCTTGCACCACGCCATCCTTGACGACGTCGCGGCTGACGGTTTTCACGCCCTCCTCGTCGAACGGGGCCGAACCGACGCCGCCGATCACGTGCGGGTCTTCGAAGATCTGCACGTGCGACGGCAGCACTTGCGTGCCCAGGGAATCGTTCAGGAAAGTGGACTTGCGGTACAGGGCGCCGCCCGAGGTCGCTTGCACGTAGGTACCGAGCAAACCGGCCGCCAGCGGCGCCTCGAACAGCACGGGACAGGTGCGCGTGCCCAGCTTGCGCGCGTTCAGGCGCGACAGGGCGCGCTCGGCGGCGTAGCGGCCGATGGCTTCCGGGCTCGACATCTTGGAGGCGTCGCGCACGGACGAATACCAGTCGTCGCGCTGCATCTTGGCGCCCTTGCCGGCGATGGGCGCCACGGACAGGGTGTGGCGCGAAAACGGGTAGCCGCCGATGAAGCCGCGCGAATTGGCGGACACAAAGTGCGATTGCTGCACGTGCACCCCGGCGCCTTCGCTGTTCGTGATGCGCGGATCGACGGCAAACGCGGCCGCTTCGGCCCGCTGGGCCAGCACGACGGCTTCCTCGGCGGAAATGAGCCAGGGATAGAACAGTTGCAAATCGCGGGGGGCCATTTCCAGCATGTCGGCGTCGGCCAGTCCCGCGCAATCGTCCTCGGCCGTGAAACGGGCGATGTTGTAGGCGGCGTCCACCGTGGCGCGCAGGGCGGACGGCGAGAAATCGGAGGTACTGGCATTGCCGCGCTTCTTGCCCACAAACACGGTCACGCCCATGCCCTTGTCCTTGTTTTGCTCGATCGTTTCGATCTTGCCTTTTCGGACAGAAACGGAGAGGCCACCGCCTTCGCTGACTTCGACGGCAGCGTCGGTGCCGCCCGCTTCCCGCGCAAAAGACAACACATCACGGGCTAGTTGCTGCAATTGCTCTTGACTATGGGTAAATACGGAGTCGTTCATGCGCTGTTTTCTTCGGAAAGCCGCTAAAAAGGTTATCATAGCAGTCGTTTACAGTTTACAGGTGCGGCCTACGCGGCCAATCCCGCCTTATCATGCCAAATCCAAACCGGGGAGCTTGCGGCTTCCAATCGACCGAATTCGAACAGGAATATGAACGTCCTTCGAAGTCGGAACTCAAGCGCCAGATGACCGTCCTGCAAAAGCTGGGCGAAGAACTCGTCAATGAGGCACGTGACCGCGTCAAGCGCGTCCCGATGCCGGAAGACGTGCGCGACGCCATTCTCGAATGCCAGCAAATCAAGGACCACGAAGGCCGCCGCCGCCAGCTGCAATACGTGGGCAAGAAGATGCGTACCCTGGATGAAGAAGAAGTTGCCGCCATCCAACGCACCATCGATAGCTGGAAAGGCTTGTCGAAAGCCGACACGGCCAATATGCACGCGATGGAGCGCCGCCGCGACAAACTCTTGACGGATGACAAGGCATTGACCGTCTTGCTGTCGGAAAACCCGGAACTGGACGTGCAGCACCTGCGCACCCTGATCCGCAATGCCCGCAAGGAGCAGGCCGAGAACAAGCCACCAAAAGCTTACCGTGAAATCTTCCAGATCTTGAAAGAGATCGCCAAGAAGAACAACAGCGGCAAGAAAGATGCCGATGAAGATGACGTTGAGCAAGAAGACGACGAATAAACCCCAGCTCCAGGGCTTGGGTTGACAAAAACCGGGATCAGCCCGGTTTTTTTACGACATAGACAGGTGCCCCATGACCACGATAGAAGACGAATTGATTATCGGCCTTGTGTCGATCTCGGACCGCGCCAGCGGCGGCGTGTATGAAGACCTGGGCATCCCGGCCCTGGAAAGCTGGCTGTCCGCCGCCATCCGCACGCCATTCCGCCTGGAAAAACGGCTGATCCCGGACGAGCGCTCGCAAATTGAAAACACCCTGATCGACATGGTCGATCTGAGCCACTGCCATCTGATCCTGACGACGGGCGGCACGGGCCCGGCGCGCCGCGATGTGACGCCGGATGCCACGCTCAGCGTCGGGACCAAGGAAATGCCCGGTTTCGGCGAACAGATGCGCCAGATCAGCCTGCGCTTCGTGCCGACGGCGATCCTCTCGCGCCAGGTGGCCGTGATCCGCGAGACGCCAGAGCGTGCCGCCCTGATCATGAACTTGCCGGGCCAGCCGAAAGCCATCAAGGAAACCCTGGAAGGCTTGAAGGATGCCGACGGCGTGCAACTGGTCAACGGTATCTTTGCCGCCGTGCCATATTGCATCGACCTCATCGGCGGCCCCTACATGGAAACCGACCCGGCCATCTGCAAGGCCTTCCGTCCCAAATCGGCGCTGCGTCCGGCGCAACCTTTACCTGAGGAAAATACATGAGCACCTTGCTGGAAACCATAGAACTCGACAGCGCACCGAATCCCACCGTCTCCATCATCTGGATGCACGGCCTGGGCGCGGACGGTAACGACTTCGTGCCCCTGGTGAAGGAACTCGATTTGCGCGGCTGCCCCGCCATCCGCTTCATCTTCCCCAGCGCCGGCACCATGCCCGTCACCATTAACAACGGCTATGTGATGCGCGCCTGGTACGACATCCTCGTGAGCGACCTCGTGCGCCGCGAAGATGAAGGCGGCTTGCGCGCCTCGCAGGCACAGGTCGAAGCGCTGATCGCGCGCGAAAAGGCGCGCGGCATTCCCGCCAGCCGCATCATCCTGGCCGGCTTCTCGCAAGGCTGCGCCATGACCTTGCAAACGGGCTTGCGCCACGCGGAACCGCTGGCTGGCCTGATGTGCCTGTCAGGCTACCTGCCGCTGGCCGACAAGACGGCGACCGAACGTACGCCGGCGAGCCTGCAGACGCCGATCTTCATGGCGCACGGCACGGCCGATCCCGTGGTACCGATCGCCCGCGCGCAGCAGTCGCGCGACTTGCTGACAGGCATGGGTTACAAGTTGGAATGGCACGAGTACATGATGCAGCACTCGCTGTGCCAGGAAGAGATCGACGCCATCGGCGCGTGGCTGAAAAAAGTGCTGGCATAAAACAAAACAGGCGCGGTATGCGCCGCGCCTGTTGTCTTGCCAAACGCCGGGAACGATCAGTTCGCCGGCGTTTTTTCATTCCAGATTTTCAGCATGTCGGGCGAGGCTTCCGAACGGATGCCGTTATCCGTCAGTATCGATTCCGTCGCTGCCAGCATGTCCTTGCGGGGCACGACGACCAATTCCGCATCGCGCTGCTGGAAACGGAACGTCAGCAACTCATCCGTCTGGTCGCGCAGCAAGGCCACCAGGTGCGCCAGGCTGCGCACGCGCACGCCATTGACGGAATCGACGACCGAGAAGAAACGGGTGCTGTAGCCATTCATCAGCTTGTGCGGGAAGAACGGCGCGGCAATCACCACCAGCTCTTCGCGCTCGCTATCGGGCGCATCGCCGCGCCGCGTGGCCAGCGGATTGCCGGCAAACGCCATGCCGCCCAAAATCGTTGGGTTGCCATTCGGCGCCGCCATGAATTCCGTGGTGGCGCGCGAAAACACCATGGGGCCGAAGATGAAATAGGATGGGTAATTGCCCTGCAGGCCGGCAATGAGCATCGGGTGCGCGGCAGAGACGGGCACCTTGATTTTCAGGGGCGCGCCCTGGCGCACCACCGTCAACGGCAGTTCGCCATCTTTCGCCAGTTGCTGCACCCGGTACTGGAAACGCACGCGGCTGTTGGCATTCAGCTTGACCATGCCCTGGTTATCGATGGGAAAATCGCCGATATGCGTGATGACATCCCACTCCTTGAGCGGATAGGCGGCATCCTTGCTGGCCGGCGACATCACGACGGCGCCCTCGACGCCCTTGGCCAGCTTCAGGTAGGTGCGCAGCGCCGGGTTTTCCAGCGTTTGCGTCACGTCGCGCATGGCCGGCTTGCCCTTGGGCGCGCCACTGTCCTGGTCGCGCAGGAACAGCTCGATTTCCTCGTTGGGGATGATGTAGCCGATGTTTTGCGCATTGAGCATGCCGGCAAAGGCCAGGCCGATCATCTTGTCGCCGGCAATCACGGGGCCGCCGCTATTGCCCGGGTTGATGGCCGCATCGATCTGGATGCGCAGGCCGGAGACAGGAAAGTTGTAGCGCACGAATTCGATGCGCGAGACGATGCCCTTGGTGATCGACAAGGACGTGCCGCCCGTCGGATAGCCATACGCCAGCACGGCATCGCGCACGTCCGGCAAGACATTGGCGCGCGGCACCGCTTTGTGGCTGGCGAAAAAACTGTCGTCATCGATTTTCAGCAAGGCCAGGTCCATGCCGCGCGAGATGGCCAGCACGGTCGCCGGGATCTTGTCGCCCGCGCCATTCGCCTGAATCTGCACCTGGCTGGCATAGCCGACCACATGCGCATTGGTGAGGATGCGGCGGCCTTCGATGACGACGCCGGAGCCCGTCACTTCTTGCGGCGCCGCCTTGCTCCACGGTTTATACGGATCGGGCCCGCGCAGGGTGGAAAACACCTTGACGACGGAATTTTCCAGGGCGGAAGCGCTGGCGCTGGCGGCCGTCTCGGCGGCAAGCGCACGCACCGTCATCAAGGGACAAAAAGAAAGGGCCAGCGCCAGGAAGGCGCGGCCCATCAGGGTGAAGCACGGACGAGTTTTCATTGAGCTTGTTGGCAATGGAAGGGAAGTAAAATTATATATTGAATAATTGCAACTTCATTACACTTTGTCCATCTTTGCCAGAAAAACTCCTCTCATCAGGCGGGCATGGGCGGCACGCCCAATGCCGGCACGGCCGTCTGCGCGCCATTCATCACCATGGCCAGGAAGGTGTAGTAGCCATTGATACCCATCAAGTCGACCACGCCATGCTCGCCAAACAGCGCCAGCGCCCGCGCATACGTGGCATCGCTGACGCGCTTGTTCTGCTGCAACTCGACGCAGAAGTCGTGCACGGCTTGCTCATCTTCTTTCAGGGCAAGCGGCATGCGCCGCGCGGCAATGGCGTCCACGGCCGCTTGCGCGATGCCGTTCTGCACGGCCAGCGGCGCGTGGATGGCCCACTCGACTTGCTGGTCCCACTGGCGCGCCGTCACCAGAATCGCCAGTTCCGACAGCCGCGTGCCGATGGCGCTGCGGTAGCGCAAATATTCGCCCATGCGCTGCGCCGTTTCCATCAGTTCGGGACTGCGGATCAGCGGCACGAAGGGGCCGTACAGGGCGCCGCGCGGACCATCGATGATGGCTTGCGCGGCCGCGCGCTGCTGGGCGTCGAGCTGGTTCAGCGGCAGCGGCGGCAAACGGTCGATATCGCTACCGGCCATCAGGCAGTCCAGGCGACCACGTCCTGTTGCTGTTCGCCGAGGCCGGCGATACCCAGGCGCATGCTGTCGCCTTTTTTGAGGAAGCGCTGCGGCTTGCGGCCCTGGCCCACGCCCGGCGGCGTGCCCGTGGCGATGACGTCGCCCGGTTCCAGGGTCATGAATTGCGACAGGTAGCTGACGATCTGCGCCACCGTGAAGATCATGGTTTGCGTATTGCCCGTCTGCATGCGCTTGCCATTGACTTCCAGGTACAGGTCCAGATCCTGCTCGTCGATGACTTCATCGCGCGTCACCAGCCACGGGCCGACGGGGCCGAAGGTGTCGCAGCCCTTGCCTTTGTCCCACTGGCCGCCCCGTTCCAGCTGGAACGAGCGCTCGGAAATGTCGTTGACGACGCAGTAACCGGCCACGTATTTCAGGGCATCCTCTTCGCTCACGTATTGCGCGCGCGTGCCGATGATTACGCCCAGCTCCACTTCCCAGTCCGTCTTTTTCGAGCCTTTCGGCAGCACGACATTGTCGTCCGGGCCATTCAGGCAAGTAATGGCCTTCATGAAGACGATGGGCTCGGCCGGGATAGCCATGCCGGACTCGGCCGCGTGATCCGCGTAATTGAGGCCGATGCCGATGAACTTGCCGACTTTCGCCAGCGGCACGCCGAAGCGTGGATTGCCGCGCACCAGGGGCAGCGTCTTTTCGTCCAGCTTGGCCAGCTTGCGCAGTGCCTTGTCGGACAGTTGCGCGCCGTCAATATCGGCAATCACGCCGGACAGGTCGCGCAGTTTGCCTTCTTCATCGATCAGGCCCGGTTTTTCCTTGCCTGGACGTCCATAACGAACGAGTTTCATAGTCTTCCTTGGAGTTGATCATTGCCGCTGTGCAGGCTGCCATTTTACCGGATGGTCCGGCACGCCTGTAGCGGTGAATGAAAAACATCGCAAGTCCCGGCAGTTGCAAGGCCGCCAGCACACCAAACGCCGCCTGGTAAGCCTGCGGCGGATACTGCTGCTGGCTGTTCAGTGGCCAGCAGCCGAGGATCAAGCCAAAGCCCGCCTGCACCAGGAAGGCGCCCGTGAAAATGAGCAAATTGAGGCAGGTGGCCGCCCTGCCCGTCAAGCTGGCCGGCATGCTTTGCGCGACGATCGCATACTCGAGCCCTGTCACCGTGCCCAGCAGGGTAAACAGCACGGATAGCAAAGGCAGGCTGGGCACCACATTGCATGCCATCGCCACTTGCACGGCGACAAACAGGACGATGCCCACGCCCGCCACTTGCATGGGTGCAATACCGCGCCGCCCGGCCCACTCCGTCAGCATGCCCATGCCGATGGCGCCGAAGATGACGGCCGCCATGCCCAGGTACAACAGATATGCCACGCTGTCATCGGACATGCCGCCCACGTCGGCCAGCCAGCGCCCCACCCACAAGCCTTGCACGCCAAAGAACACCGTGTGCGGCAACAGGATCAGCGCGATGGTGCGGCGAAAGGCCCGGTCACGGTAGACACTCCACACGCTGACCTTGCTCATGGCCACGGCAGGCAGGGGCAGGGCCGGCGACAGCAGACGGATCAGCAAGCCGATGGCCAGCGCCGCCAGCGCCAGGCCCAGGAAGACGCCGCGCCAGTCCGTGTAGTGCAGGGCCAGCTTGACGGGCATGGTGGCCGTGGCCGCGCCCAGGCCGCCCACGGCGATCAGGTAGCCATGCACGGAAGGCAGACGCGATGGCGCGATGGCGCACGAGATCGCCTTCACGGCCGCCATGAAACAGCCGCCCAGGCCCGCCCCCATCAGGGCGCGCGCCCACATCAGTTCGGCAAAGCTGTGGCCCCGGCTGAACAGCCACACGCCCAGGGCGGCCAGCGCCAGCAGCCACAGTTGCACCGTGCGGGGGCCGTAGCGGTCGAGCGCCATGCCAACTGGCAATTGCACCAGAGCAAAGGCGAGAAAGAAGGCGCTGGTCAGCAGGCCTAGCTGGGCTGGCGTCAGGGCGATGGCGCCCAGTAATTCCGCCGTCAGCACGGCATTGACGCCGCGCAACAGGCACGACAGGTAGTGCCCGAGCGCGAACGGCAGGAACACGAGGCAAAACACGGCCACGCCGGAGCGGGAAGAGCCGCCGGCGCCGTGCATGCTCAGGCGGCCTGTGCCAGGCGGATGATTTTATGCGGCACGTGCGGCATGGGTTCATCCGTTTCGAAGAAGAATTTCTCCTGGCCAAAGGCTGGCTTCAAATCGTCCATCCACGTCGCTTCCGCATCGAACTTGGCATAAAACGGCCGGCGCACCCAGTCCGGGTTGCGCGCCTGCAAAAATTGCAGGGCAAACAGTTTTTCGCCATGGATGGTGACGATGCCGTCGATGACGATCTTGCCGGGGAAGGCGCTCATGGACGGTCCGCGCACCGTGCGCGACAGGCCGGACACCATCTGGTAGGCGGCCTGGAAAATCTCGTGCGCCTTCGCCAGGGGCAACTCGAAATAGGCGCGCGGGCCCGTGTCCCGTTCGACAAACATGTAATACGGAATCGCCCCCAGGCGCGTGCCCGTCTGCCACAGCTCGGCCCAGCTTGCCGGGTCTTCGTTGATGTGGCGGATCAGCGGCCCCTGCATGCGCAAGGTGGCCCCCGTGGAGACGATGCGTTTCACGGCTTGCTGGGCGATGTCCTGGCGCAACTCGACGGCATGGCTGTAATGGCCCATCACGGCCAAGTTCTTGCCCGCCTTGACGATGCGCTCGAACAGGCGCATCAAGTCGTCCGCATCGCGGTCCGAGACAAAGCGCTGCGGCCAATACGCCACCGCCTTGGTGCCGATGCGGATGTTCTGGATGTGTTCCAGGCCCGGCGCCAGCAGCGGCTCCAGGTAGGCGGCCAGTTGCCGCGTATTCATGATCATCGGGTCGCCGCCCGTGATCAGCACGTCCGTCACTTCCGGATGCAGTTGCAGGTAGGCGGCCAGTTCATGCGACTCGTGCGCATCGAACTTCATGTCGTCCATGCCGACGAACTGGGGCCAGCGGAAGCAGAAGGTGCAATACGCGTGGCACGTCTGTCCCGCGCTGGGAAAAAACAGCACCGTTTGCGCATATTTATGCTGCAAACCGCGCACGGGCGCATCGTTGACCCGAGGCACGTTGTGCGTCATCTGGCCGGCTGGATGGGGATTCATGCCCAGGCGCAAACCATGCACATAGGCGTCGATGGCCGCCTTGTCGCGCTGCACCAGCACCAGCTCGCGCAAGTGCGCGTACTGCTCGGGCGGCAGCATGTCGCGGTGGGGGAAGACGAGGCGGTAGATGGGGTCGTCCGGGATGTTGTTCCAGTCGATCAACTGATCGAGCACATAGGCATTGGTGCGAAATGGCAAGACGTGCGACACCACTTGCACGGCTTCGCGCTGCTCTTCCGGCAGCCATTCCCACTGCCGCGCCTGTTGAATGGTGTGCCGCGTATACGGCTTGAACTTGGGTGAAAACGGCTCGGTAATGGGTGCGGACACGATCTGCTCCTTGCCTGTAAATAGCGATAACTTTCATGAAACCAGCCCCATATCGGCCAATTCCAGCTTCTTCCTCCCCCATACCCGGCCAGCTCGGCATGCTGTGAAAGTCATCATAGTTCTTGCTGCCTGGAACCAAATTGCTACATATCAACAAGCCGTCGATACGTTGCATGCTGCCGACAAGCAACACCGTAGTTTGTTCCATCGCAATTTGATGGGACCGCCGGCGACGTAAATTACGACTTGGCAACACATCCCTCGATACCACAAGGAGCTTTCATGAAACGCTTATTCACGGGTAGCCTGCTGTGCCTGGCATTTGCCGGCGGCAGCGTCAGCGCCGCGGTCGAACCAACGGAAAAAGACGCCATCGCCATGGCCGAACGGGGCGCCGCCTTCATGAAGGCGCATGGCAAGGAAGAAATGATGAAGAAAATCACGGCGAAAGACCCGGACTTCGTGCAGGGCTCGCTGTATGTGGACATGCGCGACATCAAGACGGGCATCGTGCTGGCCCACCCCATCAATCCTTCCATCGTGGGCAAGGATTTGACGGATGTCCCTGACGCGAATGGCAAGAAATATCGCCGTGAAATCATCGAGCTGGCGCAAAAGCAGGGCAAGGGCTGGGTCGACTACCAGTACAAGAATCCCACCAGCGGCAAGATCGAGCCGAAGACCACGTACATCCTGCGCGTCAACGATGTGGTGCTGGAAGCGGGGATCTACAAGAAATAGGGCAAGGGCGGCGCGCACGAACGCCGCGCGCCGCCTGCGGTTGGAACAGCCATAGCCAGGGAGTCAAGCATGCTCAATCGATTACGCATCGGACCAAAATTATTGCTGGCGCCCACCCTGGTCCTGCTGCTGCTGATACTCAGCTCGACCGGCGCCTGGTATGGCATGGTGCGGCAAAATGCCTCACTGGAAAACATGGTACGGGTACGCATCACGCATTTGAAGGCGGCCGCCGACGTACTAGGCGAGGCCAGGCATGTGCACGGCAATATGTACCAGTTGCTGTCGTGGACGAATGGCAGCTTCGCCAAGGCCCGCCTCGATACGCTGGAGCAACAGATCAAGGCGCGCCATGCGGCCATCGGCACCCAGCTGGCCACGCTGCGCGCCACGGCCACGGGCGCCGAACGCACCCTGGTCGATGCGGCCATCACGGCCCTGGCCGGCTATCGCAAGGCGGTGCTGGAAACCATGGAAATGGCGCAGATGGACCAGTCGATCGCCACCAATTCCATGCTCAAGGCGGAAACCCAATTCGTCCAGTTCAATACGCAGCTGACACAACTGTCCGCGCTGGAAACGACGCTCAGCAGCCAGGCCCATGCGACGGCCAGCGCCGAGTTCCGCACCTTGGGCTGGAGCCTGCTGTTGACGGTGCTGCTGTCGATCCTCGTCTCCATCGTGGTGACCATGCTGGTGCGGCGCGCCATGCTGGTGGAAATCCGCGGCATTGCCGACGCCGTGCAAGACCTGGCGGCGGGCAAGCTGATGGCCGGTGCGCCCAAGCAAGGCAATGATGAAATCGCCGCCACGTCGCGCGTGCTGGACCAGACCATCGCCCACCTGAACCAGACCTTGCGCACCATCATGGGCGCCGTGCAATCGATCGACACGGCCTCGCGCGAAATTGCCACCGGCAACCTGGATCTGTCGGCGCGCACGGAAATGCAGGCCAGTTCGCTGGAAGAAACGTCGAGCGCCATGGAAACGCTGACGCAAGCCGTGAATGACAACGCCGACAACGCCCAGCTGGCCTGCGAGCTGGCGGGGCAAGCATCGACCCTGGCCGTGCAAGGGGGCGCGTCGATGCAGCAAGCCGTGACGACGATGGCGACAATACGGGCCAATTCGCACCAGATCGTGGACATTATCGGCGTGATCGATGGTATTTCCTTCCAGACCAATATCCTCGCGCTGAATGCGGCGGTAGAAGCGGCGCGCGCGGGCGAACAGGGCCGCGGCTTTGCCGTGGTGGCGTCCGAAGTGCGCACCCTGGCGCAGCGCTCGGCCCAGGCGGCCAAGGAAATCAAGACCCTGATCGCCACCTCGGTCACCACCATCGATGGCGGCAGCGTAGCCGTGCAGCAGGCGGGCGACAGCATGGACGCCATCGTGGCCTCGGTGCAGCAAGTCAACGAGATCATCCAGCGCGTGAAAGAGGCCAGCGCCGAGCAGGCCTCGGGCATCACGGAAGTGAATCAGGCCGTCGCGCAAATGGATGACGTCACCCAGCAAAATGCGGCCCTGGTGGAGCAGGCGGCAGCGGCGGCGGCCAGCTTGCAGGACCAGGCCGTCAAATTGTCGGCGGCCGTGGCCGTGTTCACCCTGGACGAGCGCCCGGCCGCGCCGAGCGGCCATACCGAAGAAGAAGCGTTCCGGCAACCTGCCAGTGCGCAACAGGAGCGGCGCGCACTGCATAGCCCGCTACGCCGCATGCCCGGCCTACGTGCCGCCAAGGATGCCTCGCGGCGCCAGCGCAGCTAGATGGCGGGCACGCGCATCGGTTTACTCAGATAGCGCGAACCGGCCAGCACGAAACGCCACGGCGTCTCCATCGCCTTGGAAATGCCGATACGCGAGCCCGCCTGCACCGTCACCTCTTCTTCGCGGGCCAGCAGCATGAACGGCGGGGCATCGAGCGCCAGGCGGTTTTGCAGATAGCTCACGCCGAGCGCCTGGCACACCTTGCCCGGCCCCGAGCACAACAGCCGCGCATCCTCGACGCCGCGCCGCTCGCGCATGGCATCGAGTCCCGCCACGGGTTCAATCGCGCGTATCAGCACGCCCGCCCCATGCCCTGCTTCGCGGCACACGAAATTCAGGCACCAGTGGATGCCGTACGAGCGGTAGACATAGGCGTGCGCGGGCGGGCCGAACATGGCCGCATTGCGCGGCGTCATGCCGCCATACGTGTGCGAAGCGGGGTCCAGCCGGTCATACGCTTCCGTTTCCACGATACGCCCGCCGACGCCGTCGACCAGAACGGTCACGCCGATCAACTGGCGCGCCACGCTGCTGGAATCGTCCGCAAAATCGATACCCGCAAGGATTTTTTTCATCCGGCAATTGTACTGCCGCACATCCCGCCGCACGCCTTGCCCCGCCTTGAAAACAAATACAACTTGATCTTTTCATCATGAATATCAGGATGGGCAGCGTCGTAAAATGACGAAAATGGCGGCGAGTCCAGGCCAAAACGGGAATTTTTGCGACAATATATTGCAGATATGAACTATTGCCATGCATAAACAGCGATAATCGTCGGGCACTGCGCCAGACGCTCATGAAGCGGGCAGCGGCAGCGCACGACAGAATAAGCACCGGGCACAAAAATGATGATGAAAGCGTGATGATGAGAGCGGCAGCGCAAAAGCAGGTAGAGCAGGAAGATCCGGTTGACGCCTTGATGCGTTCCATCCGCATCCCGCCGCGTCCCAGCCTGCTGGTCGACTTGCAGCGCGAACTGGCGGAGCAAGACCCGTCGCCGCGCCGCATCGCGCGCATCATCGCCGACGATGTCGGCATGTCCGGCGCCCTGCTGAAACTGGCCAACTCGCCCTTCTATGGCGCCGCGCGCAAGGCCAAGTCCGTCGAGCAAGGCATCAACTTTCTCGGCATCAACCAGTGCAGCGCCATGATGACGGGCTTGCTGGCACGCCAGGCGCTGGAAGCGGAAGGCGTGGAACTGACCAACTTCTGGGATGTGTCGGCCAAACGCGCGCGCGCGCTGGTATTTACCTCGCGCAAGCTGCGCATCGCCCCGCCCGACATCGCCCATACCTTCGGCCTGTTCTGCGACATCGGCGTGCCCCTGCTGATGAACCGTTTTCCCGACTACGTCAATACCTACGCGGCGGCGGCCAACGATGCACACAATTGTTTTACGACCCTGGAAGACGCGCGCCACCAGACCAACCACGCGGCCATCGGCTGCTTGCTGGCACGCAACTGGGGCCTGTCCTCGGACGTCTCGTGGGCCATCCTGCACCACCACGACTACACGGTGCTGGCCGACCCGTCCACGGACGACGCCATCCGCTCGCTCGTCGCCCTGTCGCTGCTGGCCGAAAAGGGCATTCAGCGCTACCATGGCAACAGTACCTCGCTGGAGTGGGACAAGGGCGGAGAACTTGCCTGCCAGCATCTCGGCCTGTCGCAGGAAGAAGCTGCCGACCTGCTCGACGAACTGCACGAGATGTTCGATACCGACCATTGATGTATCGGGCGGCCGCGGCCGCCTGTATGATCTGCTCCGGCGTCTGGCATAGCCCTGGCGCCCGTTTCCGTTTGCCTGACCCGTATTTCTTAACCTGTTGATCGCCATGCCCAAAAATAAGCGCCCTGTCCCCCGTAAATCCGCCAACACGCCTGAAGACAAGGACGAGTCCGTCACGCGCATGCTGTGCACGATGGCCCTGAACCTGGCGGAGCAGGAAGACAGCGAATCGCAAGGCACGGTGCTGGCCGAGCAAGCCGTCGAGTTCGGCCGCCTGATCCGCAAGGCCTTGAATCAAAAGAAGGATGAAATCCTGTATGACGCCATCGAGCGCGCCAAGTACGAAGACGTGGGCGCCTACCAGTATTTGCGCAGCCATATCGAGGAAGCGGCGTCCATTTCCGTGATCCGCCGCGAGAATGCCCCGGCCATGGAAATCAACGCCTTTGTCGTGCCCCTGCTGGTGCAAAGCACGGGCGGCCTGACGGAAGCGGACAGCTTCCAGGACCAGGACGCTTTCGAAGCGCTAGTGAAGAGTTTCCAGCAGGCAGAACTGGAAAGCGCCAAGGCCAAGGTCGTCTTGATGAGCCATGCCTACGACCTCGATGAAATCGACCGCATCACCTATAGCCATTTGCACGAGATGGTGCGCGATGCCTACGCGTCGATGACAGACAAGAAGATCGTCGCCACGCCGGGCCTGGAAAGCAGCATCGTCGGCTGGAGCGAGACGGCCTTCGGCCCGCAGGACACGGCCGTCGAGCTGCGCTTCCTGCTGGGCTTTGCCTTGAAACGCGTGGACGACCCGTTCTATGCGGAACCGAAGGACGAAGCGGCGCTCGACGCCTGGTTCGATGCGCGCATGGCCCGCTACCAGCAATGGACGACGGAAGTGGGTGATCTGGTGAAACGCTGCCTGGCGCCGGCCGGCAACGCCCTGGAAGTGAGTTTCCTCTATCAGGATCTGTTCCACGGCGGTAAGGAACAAGGCATGAGCGAGTATGCGATGCTGCAGATGATGTCCGGCATCAACCATGCCTTGGCGGAAAACAACGTGGATGCCGGCGACGTCTCGGTGGTCGTCGGCCCGGCCGATGAACACGGCGAAATGCTGCTGCGCGTCAACGTCAGCACGGCGGGCGGCGAGCTGCTGCACAGCGCCGACAAGCCGCTGGACCTGGCCGCCGACCTGCAGGACGAAGTCGACGACATCTGCGATGCGCTGGCCACTATCGGCGTGACCCGCTTGTCCGTGGCGCTGAAATTCGACGCCAAGGGACAGCCGCTGGAAGCGCAGCCGTACGCGCCGGCATAAGTCCCGTCGCCTCCCCCGTCGCCTGCCATCTTGGCAAGCGGCAATTATCAAGATACCATCTCCGCGAGCGCGCGCCAGCCTGGCGCACCTTCCGGAGATGCGCATGCCCCAGCCGCAACTGATCAATATTGTCACCCATGTGCTGGCCGGCAGCGCCGCCATCGGCCTGGGCCTGTTCCTGCTGACCACGGCCAAGGGCACGCCGCAGCACCGCCGCCGCGGCAGGCTGTTCGCGTGGCTGACCTTGCTGGTCTGCGCCACGGCCGCCATCGGCAATCTGCTGTTTGACTATCGCCCCGTCTTTGCCGTGCTGACGGTGCTGGTGCTGTACCAGCTGCTGAGCGGCTGGCGCGCCGTGTACACGCGCGATGCCGGTCCGCAAGCCGTCGATGGCGCGATGACGGCAGCCGCGCTGGCGGCGGGCGGGATGATCCTCTTGCGCCTGCAGCACGATGCTTCCGGACAGCAAACCATCGTCGTGCTGTCATCGCTGGGCGGCCTGGCCACCATCCTCGTCTACGACAGCGCGCGCTGGCTCTTTCCCCGCCGCTGGCATGGCATGTTGTGGCGCTATGAACATATCTACAAGCTGCTCGCCTCGCTGTTCGCCATGCTTTCGGCCGCCGCGGGCAACCTGCTGCGCATGGGCCAGCCCTGGACGCAGCTGGCGCCATCCCTGCTGGGCTTGATCTGCATCGCCTGGTTCTGGCGGCGCCAGTACCGGCAGGAACAGGCGCAGCGCCTCATGCATAGGCTTGCCGCCTGACATGCCATCTCACCGGCGCAAAACCAGCCACGCCTGCAATTTCTGCGCATACGCCAAGGTGTAGGCGGGGCTGCTCGACGGCAAACTGACGATGCGGTAGCGCTGCGCGTGCTCGCCCAGCACCTTGATGCCCAGCTTGGCGGCCGTGCCGCCGTTGAAGGCGATCGTGTCCAATTGCGGCAGGCTGGCGGCCAGGGCCACCAGGTCGTTGTCGTCGCGGGCGCGGATATTGCTGTCCAGGCTGCCCGTGCGCTGCGCCTGCGCCACCACGTCCCACAGGCCCACGCCGCGCGCCAATAAGGTACTCAAGCGAACTGCGTAAGGCAGGCTGGTCAGATCCACGCCCAGCACTTCGCCCAGCAACCTCCAGAACTTGTTTTGCGGATGCGCATAGTATTGGCTGTGCGCCAGCGATTTTTCTCCGGGCAGGCTGCCCAGTATCAGCAAGCGCGTATCGGCGTCGACGACGGGATCGAAACAGCGCTTGCGCGGGTCGGCGGCCACGTCTGGCAAGAAGGCTGGGCTATTCAAATGAGCGGTCCGGAAGGGGAAATGAAGGGCCATTTTACCCGGCCACGCGACGGTGTAGAATTCCCGGACAACCATCCCTATACAAGAGACCGCCCATGCGCACCATCGACACCCTGCTGGCCCAGTATGGCGAAAGCCACCGCAACCATGTCAATGAATGGGTGCACATCGTGTGCGTGCCGCTGATCGTTTTCAGCCTGCTGGGGCTGCTGTGGAGCATACACCCCAGCGTGGCGCTGCTCGGCAGTATTCTGGCCTTATACTATTATTACAAGCTGTCACGTCCGTTTGCTGCGGGCATGCTGGCGATGCTGGCCGCCATGCTGGGCCTGCTGCTGCTCATGCCGGCGCTGACCATCCTGCCCGTGTCGCTGGCGCTGTTCGTGCTGGCCTGGATAGGCCAGTTCATCGGCCACCAGATCGAAGGCAAGAAACCGTCGTTTCTGGACGACTTGCGCTTTTTACTGGTGGGGCCGCTGTTCGTGCTGGGATTTTTGTACCGGCGCCTGCGGCTGGCGTATTGAGCGGCAAGTGCTCATGTAGTCATGTGGTTACGCTGCGCCGGTAACAGATTTTTACTATTCGCAACTAGTTATCTGAGGCAAGTGTCCTTATGATAAGTCATCATCTGCCGGTCGACGCAATCGGCAACCAACTTTTGTCCAAGGGAGTCCCATATGAAAGCACCAATTATTGCAGTGGCATTGCTCGCCACCCTGGCCGGCTGCGCCGTACAACCGAACTCGGCAAATGTCTACAATGCGCGCCAGGCGCAGAATGAACAATCGGTTCGCATGGGTACGGTTGAATCCGTGCGCCAGGTAACCATCGACAAGGGTGAAACGGGCACGGGCGTGCTGGCCGGCGCGGCGCTGGGCGGCGTGGCTGGCTCGACCGTCGGTGGCGGCAAGGGCGCCATCGCGGCCAGCATCCTCGGCGCCGTCGCGGGCGGCATGGCCGGCAAGAGCATCGAAGCGAATGCCTCGAACAAACCCGGCCTGGAAATCACCGTGCGCCTGGACAATGGCGACATGCGCGCCATCGTGCAAGATGCCGACGAACTGTTCCGCCCGGGCGAGCGCGTGCGCCTGCTGTCCGATGGCCGCAAGACCCGCGTCACGCATTGATCTGCTTGCCGGCGCATGCGCTCAGCCGAATGCGCCGGCAGCGAGCAAGGCGGAAGGGTGCAGCCAGATGGCAAGCACAGCGGTCACGACGACATACACAAGCACGCTCCATACTTTGATCTGCAGTGAGGCTGGCATGGCGTCTCCCCTTCAAAGATGCAATTCAGAAAATATTTACTTGATATTAATGTAAATATTTTCATAAATTCAATATTTTCCAGAAGCACTGCGCTGGCTCAATCCCGCGTGTCTCCTGATGGCACATTGGGCAAGCCCGGCCGGGACTCGCCATCCCCGCGCGATATCCGTATACTTGCGCGATGTCCTCTCCTCTCCTGTTCATCATTGCCTGCCTGATCTGGGGCTCCACCTTCTGGGCCATCACCTTGCAGCTGGGCGATGTCGCCCCCGCCGTTTCCGTGGTCTACCGCTTCGGCCTCGCGTCCGCCACCCTGTTTGCCTGGTGCGCCTTGCGCGGCGACCGCTTGCGCCTGCCTTGGCGCGCGCAGCAATGGATGCTGCTGCAGGGACTGGCCTCGTTTGCCCTCAGCTATGTGTGCACGTACAGCTCGGAGCAATACCTGGTGTCGGCCCTCGTCAGCGTGCTGTTTGCCCTGATGGTCTTCTGGACGCCATTGCTCAACCGCATCGCCTTCGGCACGCCCATCACCTGGAGTACCTGCTGCGCGGCATTTGTCGCCATCTGCGGCATCGTGCTGCTGTTTTACCAGTCCATCGGCGCGGCGCTGCACGATATTCTGGGCGGCGGGAATGGCCATTTCCTGCTCGGTTTCATGCTGGCCCTGGTGGCCACCGTGTCTAGCACGGTGGGCAACGCCCTCGTCATGAAAGTGCGCGAACATTCCGGCAACGTGATGCTGACCATGGCCTGGACCATGCTGTGGGGCACCTTGATGGTGGCCGTCTGGGCCATCGCCACGGGGCAGTCCTGGCAGTTGCCCGCGCGCCCCAGTTACTGGATGGGATTGTTGTACCTGGCCATCTTCGGCTCGGTGATCGCCTTCAGCGCCTATTTCACGTTAATCGCCCGCATCGGCACGCAAAAGACCGTGTACATCGGCGTCGTCACGCCCGTCATTTCCGTACTGCTGTCGGTGCAGTTCGAACACTACCGGCCCGCCGCCATCGAATGGGCGGGCATGGTGCTGTGCCTGTCCAGCGTGGCCTGGGCCCTGACGTCGGGCGCGCGCAAGACAAGTACCATTGCTTCCCTTTCCACCACTTCACCAACAAAGGCAACATGAGCACCTCTTCCTCCCTCGCCATTCGTCCCGCGACCGCATCCGACGTGGCTGCCATCTTTGGCATGATCCATGAACTGGCCGTGTTTGAAAAACTCGAACACATGATGATCGCCAGGGAATCCATGCTGCACGACAGCCTGTTCGGCGCCCATCCCGCATGCGAAGCGCTGGTCGGCGAAGAAAATGGTGAAGTGGTGACCTTCGCCCTGTTCTTCCATAATTTTTCCACCTTCCTGTGCCGCAAGGGTTTGTACCTGGAAGACCTGTATGTGAAGCAATCGGTGCGCGGCAAGGGCTATGGCAAGCAGATGCTGGTGGCGCTGGCGCAACTGGCCGTCGAACGCGATTGCGGCCGCTTCGAATGGTCGGTGCTGGACTGGAATGAAAACGCGATCAACTTCTACAAGGGCATGGGCGCGGACGTGATGCCGGACTGGCGGATCTGCCGGGTCGCTGGCGATGCCTTGACGCAATTGTCGGCAGGTACGCCAAAGCCGGCCTGATTGGAGCGGGAACTGCAAGGAAGGGGAACTGTAGCGAGCGGATGCGATTTGTGGCCGAGAAGCGGAACTGTACGCGAGGTACAGTGAGCATCGCAGGCCGCAAGGCGCGCCGCGCAGTAAGTTCCAAAAAAATCCCCGCGGGCTAGCGGCACCGCGGGGTGAACCCATTGTCAAGTGGGAGGGGGGAGAATGCAATCAACGGTTATCAATATAAACGCTGCCGCTTGCCAACACGCCGACCTTTACATTTGCTTACCGGGCCTTACATTTGACTTAAATCTGCCAACCAAGTGTCACCGAGTGTCGCTTGAAAGACACTGATTATTTCCGTGGTTCAATCAATGTGCCGTGCAAACCGATATGTTGTTGCGCAACCCCACTGCCACCCTGCGCATTTTTATAGATTTGGTACACTGTCAAACAGGCGATGCAGCCAGCAACCACGGCAAAAATGACCATGCGACGCTCCTTGAGTATGCTTGAGGGAATCAGGGCCTGCGACGACTGATGATGACCAGGCGAGCAGGGAAGATTCAGTGTGGCATCTTAGGTCTGGGGGGCATTGTGCAATGTCAAACGCGCCAATTTGACGAGGTCATGGCATTTGATATGGCGCAAAGTGGCGGCATTCCGCTCACACAAAATGAACGCATCATTACGCACCTGGGAGCCACATCATGAATGTCTCTGCCAAACCGCTCGTCATGAAAATCTACCGCGCCTACCTGCGCTCCCGCCTGGAACGCTATACGCGCGACTTGCAAGCCATCGCCGAACAGCGCGAGAACGATTTCCAGGCTGAACGCATCCTGCACCAGGCCGTCGTCTCGGTGCGCTCCAAACTGCACTCGCTGTAACCGTGATGCCGTCAGTGCTGCCGGCCGGCCACGGCCCAGCGCTCCACCAGCTCGAACAAGCCTTGCGTCAGCAGGGCCAGCACGGCTGCGGGGATCGCGCCGGCCAGCAGCATGTCGTTGTCATTCAGCGCCAGGCCGATGGTGATGCGCTCGCCATAACCGCCCGCGCCGATGAAGGCGGCGATGGTGGCCGTGCCCACGCTCATCACGGCCGCCGTTTTCACGCCCGCCAGCATCACCGGCAAGGCCAGCGGCAAGTCCACGTGCAGCAGGCGGTCGCGCTTGTTCAAGCCCAGCGCCAGCGCCGCCATGCGCAAGCCTTGCGGCACCTGCAGGATGCCCGTGCACGTGTTGCGCACGATGGGCAGCAAGGCATACACGAATAGGGCCACCAGCGCCGGTACGGTGCCGATCATGCCCAGCACGGGGATCAATATCGCCAGCAGGGCCAGCGACGGCACCGTCTGCAGCACGCCGACGAAGGCCAGCACCGTTTGCCGCAGCGGCGCCGAAAACGCCGCCAGCACGCCCAGCGGAATGCCGATCACGCACGCCAATGCCACCGACAGCAGCACCAGGGTCAGATGCTGGCGCGTCAGGGTCCACAAGTCGTCGCCGATGATTTTATCGAGCAGATTGCTGCGCGCGGCGGCCGGTTTGTTCGCCT
The DNA here is from genome assembly GCF_002735655.1 of Janthinobacterium sp. BJB446. Taxonomy (NCBI): domain Bacteria; kingdom Pseudomonadati; phylum Pseudomonadota; class Betaproteobacteria; order Burkholderiales; family Oxalobacteraceae; genus Janthinobacterium; species Janthinobacterium sp. BJB446. The sequence goes on from NZ_PDZK01000002.1 coordinate 447,307, forward strand.
GCGTGCCGGATGCCAGCCACTGCCGCGCCACGTCAGAGAAAGTCTTGCCATCGATTTCCACGGCCGCATTCATGGCGATCATGTCGCCCTCGCTGATGCGTCCCTGCAGCCGCAGCAAAGCCTGCCAAGCGGAGGGAAAACGCTGCGGCACGTCGAGCCGGTACAGGAGCATGGCGTCGTAGCGGGGGAAATACTGCTGCGTGTCGGCCAGCACGCGCAAGCCGTACTGGCGGATCTTCGCGTCCGTGGAATAAATGTCGATCACGTCCACCTGGCGCTGCGCCAGCGCTTCATAGGCAATGCCGTGATCGAGGCCGCGCGGGCGCTGCGGCAAGCCATAGCGCGCGGCCAGGCCCGGCCAGCCATCGACCCGGCCGATGAATTCATGCGACAGGCCGAATGTCAGGGCCGGATGTTGCGCCAGCTGTCCCAGGCTGGCGATGGATTTTTCATCAGCGCGCATGGCCAGCGCATACGTATTGTTAAAGCCCAGCGGCACGGCCACGCCCAGCCCCAGCGCCGCCAGCTCGCGCCGCATCTGCGCCAGATCGATGGCCTTGTCGTGCTTGAGGATTTCGCTGGCGATGGTGCCCATGTATTCGGCATATACGTCGATGCTGCCCGCCTGCAGCGCAGCGAGCACGATGGCCGTGTTGCCCAGGCCCTGGCGGTGCTGCGCCTTGACGTGCGGCGCGGCGCTCTGCTGGAGGATTTCGCCGAGAATATACGATTCCGTGAAGCGCTTCGAGCCCACCTTCAAGGTGCCCCCATCCATGGCATGCGCAGGCGCGGCGGCGAAGAGGAGCGACAACAGCAGATAAAACAGCAAACAAGCAGCACGCACGCGGCGCTCCAGGACGGATGATCAATCCGGCAAGCTTACCACCGGCGCGCGCCAGACACCGCCATGCACCACGCCCGCGCACGGGTTCAGTCCCAGCGCATACGCCAGGTCGGCCGGGCGCGCGATGCGCCACAGGGCGAAATCGGCGCGCTTGCCCACCACCAGGCTGCCCGTCTGGTCCTGCAAGCCCAGCGCGCGCGCCGCGTGGCAGGTAGCACCAGCCAGCGCTTCCTGCGGCGTGAGACGCCACAGGGTGCACGCCATGTTCATCGCCAGCAGCAGGGACGTCATGGGCGACGTGCCCGGGTTGCAATCGGTGGACACGGCCATCGGCACGCCGGCCGCGCGCAATGCCGCGACAGGCGGCGGCTGCGTCTCGCGCAAAAAGTAGTACGCGCCAGGCAGCAGCACGGCCACCGTGCCATGTTGCGCCATGGCGGCGATGCCCTCGTCCGACAGGAATTCCAGGTGGTCGGCCGACAGGCCGCCGTAGCGCGCCACCAGCGCAGCACCGCCCAGGTCCGACAGCTGCTCCGCATGCAGCTTGACGGGCAGGCCCAGCGCCCTCGCCGCGTCAAACATGCGCTGCGTTTGCGCCGGCGTAAAGCCGATGCGCTCGCAGAACGCATCGACGGCGTCGACCAGTCCATCGCCAGCCAGCTGGGGCAGCATCTGCGCGCACAGCAGCTCGATGTAGGCGTCGGCCTGGCCCGCATATTCGGGCGGCAGCGCGTGCGCGCCGAGGAAGGTGGTGCGCACGGACACGGGCAGCTCTTGCCCGATGCGGCGTGCCACGCGCAGCATCTTCGCCTCGCTGTCCGCGTCGAGACCATAGCCGGACTTGATCTCCAGGGTGGTCACGCCCTCGGCCAGCAGCGCCAGCACGCGGGGCAGGCTTTGCCGCAGCAATTCATCGTCGCTGGCCGCGCGCGTGGCGCGTACGGTGGACATGATGCCGCCGCCGGCACGGCTGATGTCTTCATAGCTGGCGCCATTCAGGCGCGCCTCGAATTCGTCGCTGCGGTTGCCCGCGTGGACGATGTGCGTATGGCAGTCGATCAGGCCGGGCGTGAGCCAGCAGCCCTGGCCGTCGTGCAGCACGGCGCTACTGGCCGGCAGCTCGTCGCCGGGGCCGAACCACGCGATGCGGCCATCCTTGACGGCAATGGCCGCGTCCAGCAGCTCGCCATAGCCCTGCTCCATGGTGGCCAAATGGACGTTGTGGATGACCAGATCCCAGTCTTGCATCGCTTTCCCTCCCTAGGTAAACAGGTCGACGCACAAGACGGCCGAACGCTGCAAGGCGTCGAGCCGCCATTCCTGCGCATCGTCGGCGTCCAGCAGCAGCGCATCGTGGCGGGCCAGCGCGAACTGCTGCTCGCCACCGCGCGCCAGCACGTGGCCTTCGCCGGCGACAAACAGCAGGGTCGCCGCGCTGCGGCGCGCCAGTTTGCCCGGCGCCGTGATCTTTTCCAGCTGGTGGCGGCAGCGGTCGCGCCGCGTCATCACATTGAAATCCGTCGTCGTCCCCCTGACCTGCGCAAGCACGGCCGCTTCGCCGGGAAACCACAGCATCGGTTGCGCCGCGCTCAAGGTCACCTTGCGCGCGCCATCGAGCGTCAGCTGCACGCTGTCGCCATCGACCAGCATCAGGCTGCGGTCGATGCCGGGAAAGCTGGAAAATGGCCCGCTGGCCGTGATCGTCGCCAGGCTGATACGCCAGTCAAATTCCATCAGACCGGCACCGGGCGGCGAAATGGCGATTTCCATCGTGCTGCCGCCGCCATTTTTCCACGGCGCGGCGCGCAGGCATTCCTGCGGGATGAAGGTCGCCATCAGAGCGCCCTCAGTTGCGCCAGGGTGCGCTTGTAGCCGGCCGCGATGGCGTCCTGCGCCACATGACGCCCGTCGCGCACCTGCCATTGGCCGCCGCACAGCACGTCGCGCACCAGGTTGTCGTTGCCGCAGAAAAGCACGCCGCCCAGCACATTTTCGATGGCCACGCCGCACAGGTTCACATGCGTCTCGTCGAGCACCAGCAAGTCGGCGCGGCAGCCCGGCGCCAGGGCACCGAGCTTGCGCCCGGCCGCCTGCGCGCCGCCCTGCAAGGCCGCCTGCCACAGGTAGTCGCCCACATGGCGCTGGTCCGGCGTGGCGGCCACATTGCGCTGCTGGCGCTGCAAGCGCTGGCCATATTCGAGCCAGCGCAATTCCTCGACGGGCGACTGCGATACATGGCTGTCGCTGCCAACGCCGAACCGCCCGCCGGCGGCGATGAATTCGGCCAGCGGGAACAGGCCGTCGCCCAGGTTTGCTTCCGTCGTCGGGCACAGGCCCGCCACGGCGCCGCTCGTAGCCATCAGCGCCACTTCATCGGGCTGCACATGCGTGGCATGCACGAGGCACCAGCGCGCATCGACGTCGACCTGATCGTACAAGTACTGCACCGGACGCCGGCCGCTGTAATCGAGACTCTGGCGCACTTCGCCCTGCTGTTCGGCGATGTGGATGTGGATGGGGCGATCCGCGGGCAGCGCTTGCGCCACTTCGCGGATCTGCGCCACGCCAGCGGCCCGCAGCGAGTGCGGCGCAAAGCCCACCTCCACCTGCCCGCCGCGCTGCGGCGCCAGCGCTTCGACGATGCGCAGCACATCTTGCGCATCGGTGCGGAAGCGCGCCTGCTCCGCGTTCAACGCCTGTTCGCCGAAGCCTGCATGGCTGTACAGCACGGGCAACATGGTCATGCCGATGCCGCTGATGCGTGCCGCGGCCAGCACCCGTTCTGCCGTTTCGGCGGGACGCGCATACAGCACACCGGCCATATCGCGCTGCAGGTAGTGGAATTCGCACACCGCCGTGTAGCCATGGCGCAGGCATTCGGCAAACAGTTGCGCGGCGATGCTTTCCATCTGCTCCGGCGTGATGTGGCGCGCGAAACGGTACATCAGGTCGCGCCAGGTCCAGAAACTGTCCGGCCCATCCCCCGCGACTTCCGTCATGCCGCCCAGCGCCCGCTGGAAGGCATGCGAATGCAGGTTGACCATGCCGGGCAAGACATATTCGGCCACTTCGGCGCCGGCAGGCGACGCGGCGTTTTCCGCCACCGCCGTCAAATCGCCGGCCGCGTCCCACTCCAGCAGCACGTCGCGGCGCCAGCCCTGCGGCAGCAGCGCGTGGCGCGCGAACAGCCAGCCGCTCAACGCGCCACCCATGCCACGGCCGCTTCCATCATCTGGCGCAGCAGCGGCTGCACTTGCGCCGCCAGGTCGGGCCGGTAGCCAAATGGCGCTGCCTCATCCATGTACAGGCACTGGCACATCTCCAGCTGGATCGCATGCACGCGGCTTGCCGGCTGGCCGTAATGGCGCGTGATATGGCCGCCCTTGAAGCGGCCGTTCAGCGCCACGGTAAAGGCATCCTGCGCGCGCGCGATATCGACCACGGCGGAGGTCAGGCCCGCATCGCAGCTGGCGCCATCGGCCGTGCCGAAGTTCAGGTCGGGCAGCTTGCCGTCAAAGAAGCGCGGCACGCGCGAGGCGATGGAATGGGCATCCCACAGCACCACGGCGCCATGCACGCGCAGCAGACGGTCCAGTTCCGCGCGCAGCTGCGCATGATACGGCGCCCAGTAGCGCTGCAAGCGCTGCCGCACATCCTGCGCATCGGGTTCGCGGCCAGCCAGGTACAGCGGCTCGCGGTGAAAGGTATCGTTGGGCAGCAAGCCCGTCGTATCCTGGCCCGGATACAGATTCGTGTCTTCCTGCGGGCGGTTCAAGTCGATGGTGTAGCGCGACCAGCGCGCCGACAGCACGGACGCATCCATCTCCTGCAAAAAGCCATACAGCTCGCGCAGATGCCAGTCCGTGTCGGCCTTGATCAAGGCCTGCGGCGTCATGCGCGCGGCGATATCGTCCGGTATGTCGGTGCCCACGTGGGGCATCGACACGAGCAGCGGGATGCTGCCTTCGTTGAAGCGAAAATCCATGCTTGTCTCCTTGCTCCCGCTCAGGCGTACAGCGGGGCGAACAAATTCTTGCACGTGCTGCTCAACTCACCCTGCAGCACCATCTGCTTGGCCGCTTCGATATCGGGCGCGAAGAAACGGTCGGCGTCGAAGAACGGCACCCTCTGGCGCAGCTGCTGGTGGACATGCTCGAGGTGCGGCGAGGTTTTCAGCGGACGGTGGAAATCGATGCCCTGCGCGGCGGCCAGCAGCTCGATGCCAACGATGACGGCCGTGTTGTGCGCCATGTCGTCCAGGCGGCGCCCGGCGAACGTGGCCATGCTCACATGGTCTTCCTGGTTGGCGGAAGTCGGCAGGCTGTCGACGCTGGCCGGATGGGCAAGCGACTTGTTTTCCGATGCCAGCGCGGCAGCCGTCACGTGGGCGATCATGAAGCCGGAATTGACGCCCGGGTCGCGCACGAGGAAGGGCGGCAGGCCGGACAGGGTGGCGTCGATCAGCAGCGCGATGCGGCGCTCGGCCAGCGCGCCGATTTCGGAAATCGCCAGCGCCAGGGTGTCGGCGGCAAAGGCCACCGGCTCGGCGTGGAAGTTCCCGCCCGAGACGATTTCCGCCTGTCCGTTGGGACCATCCTGGAAGATCAGCGGATTGTCCGTGACGGCATTGGCTTCGATCAGCAGGGTGCGGCCGACGTTGACGATCAAATCGAGGCAGGCGCCCATGACTTGCGGCTGGCAGCGCAGGCTGTAAGGGTCCTGCACGCGCTCGTCGCCTTCCAGGTGCGAGGCGCGGATCGCGCTGTGCGCCACCAGTTGGCGGTACATCTGCGCGGCCAGTATCTGGCCCGGCTGCCCTCGCACGGCATGCACGCGCGCGTCGAACGGCGCATCGCTGCCCTTGGCCGCGTCGAGCGACAGCGCGCCCGTCACCATGGCCGCTTCCAGCAGGCGCTCGGCCATGAACAGGCCATGCAGCGCCAGCGCGTTCGACACTTGCGTGCCGTTGATCAGCGCCAGGCCCTCTTTCGCCGCCAGCACCACGGGCGCGATGCCCGCCTGCGCCAGCGCTTCGGGAGCCGCCATCAATTCACCGTTGACGCGCACATCGCCCACGCCCAGCATGGCCAGCGTCATGTGCGACAGCGGCGCCAGGTCGCCCGAGGCGCCGACGGAACCCTTGGCGGGAATGGCCGGCATGATGCCCGCGTTGTACAGGGCGATCAGGGTATCGACGATCAGCGGGCGCACGCCGGAAAAACCGCGCGCCAGGCTGCCGATCTTCATCAGCATGATCAGGCGCACGACGGCATCCGACAGCAGTTCTCCCGTGCCGACGGAGTGCGACAGGATCAGGTTGCGCTGCAATTGCTCGAGCTTTTCATCGGGGATGCGCGTCTTGGCGAGCAAGCCGAAACCCGTGTTGATGCCATACGCCGCATCGCCCTTGGCGACGATGGCTTGCACGGCGGCGGCCGACGCTTCGATGACGGGATAGGCCTCGGCGGCGAGGGTCAATTTTGCCGGCGCGGCCCAGACGGCGCGCAGGTCGGCCAGGGTCATCGCGCCGGGTTTTAACGTCCAACTTTTGGAGTGCTGTGTCATAGTCATTCGCGTCTAAGTCTCAAGGAAGCATGGGAAGAATCAGGCCGTTGCGCTTGGCGCAGGCGGCCGCTGTTTCGTAGCCGGCATCGGCATGGCGCATCACGCCAGAGCCGCTGTCGTTGACCAGTACCCTGGCCAGGCGTTTCGCCGCCGCTTCGCTGCCGTCGGCCACGATGACCATGCCCGCATGCTGAGAATACCCCATTCCCACGCCGCCGCCATGGTGCAGCGAAACCCAGGTGGCGCCGCCGGCCGTGTTCAGCATGGCGTTCAGCAGCGGCCAGTCGGAAACGGCGTCTGTGCCGTCCTTCATGCTTTCCGTCTCGCGGTTCGGGCTGGCGACGGAACCCGTGTCCAGGTGGTCGCGGCCGATGACGATGGGCGCCTTCAGCTCGCCCGTGCGCACCATCTCGTTGAAGGCCAGGCCGGCGATGTGGCGCTCGCCCAGTCCCAGCCAGCAGATGCGCGCCGGCAGGCCCTGGAAGGCGATGCGCTCGCGCGCCATGTCCAGCCAGTGGTGCACCTGTTTATGGTGCGGGAACAGCTCCTTGATCTTCGCATCCGTTTTGTAGATGTCTTCCGGGTCGCCCGACAGGGCCACCCAGCGGAATGGGCCGCGTCCCTCGCAGAACTGCGGGCGGATATACGCGGGCACGAAGCCAGGGAAATCAAACGCGTTCTGCACGCCCTGGTCGAACGCCACCTGGCGGATATTGTTGCCATAGTCGACGGTGTGCACGCCCATGGCGTGGAAATCGAGCATGGCTTGCACGTGGGCGGCGCAGGAATCGGCGGCGGCCACCGTCAGGCGCGCATGGCGCTGCGGGTCCTGCTGCGCCGCCTTCCAGTCCGACACGCTCCAGCCGCGCGGCAGGTAACCGTTGACCAGGTCGTGCGCGGACGTCTGGTCCGTCACCAGGTCCGGCACCAGGCCGCCCGCTTTCGCGCGGCGCACCAGTTCCGGCAGCACTTCGGCCGCGTTACCCAGCAAGCCGATGGAAATGGCTTCCTTGCGCTCCGTATGGTACTTGACCAGCTCCAGGGCTTCGTCCAGGCTGGCCGCCTGCTTGTCCAGGTAGCGCGTGCGCAAACGGAAATCGATGCTGCTTTGCTGGCATTCGATATTGAGCGACACGGCGCCCGCCATGGTGGCGGCCAGCGGCTGCGCGCCGCCCATGCCGCCCAGGCCCGCCGTCAGGATCCAGCGCCCGCCCCAGTCGCCGCCGAAATGCTGGCGGCCCGCTTCGGCGAAGGTTTCATACGTGCCCTGCACGATGCCCTGCGTGCCGATATAGATCCAGCTGCCGGCCGTCATCTGGCCGTACATGAACAGGCCCTGGCGATCGAGTTCGTTGAAATGTTCCCAGTTGGCCCATTTCGGCACCAGGTTGGAGTTCGCGATCAGTACGCGCGGCGCATCCGCGTGGGTCTGGAACACGCCCACCGGCTTGCCGGACTGGATCAGCAAGGTCTGGTCGTCTTCCAGCTCGCGCAAGGAGGCGAGGATCTGGTCGAAACAGGCCCAGTTGCGGGCGGCGCGACCGATGCCGCCATAGACGACCAGGTGCTGCGGATTTTCCGCCACTTCCGGGTCCAGGTTGTTTTGCAACATGCGGTAGGCCGCCTCGGCCTGCCAACTCTTGCAAGCCATGACCGTGCCGCGCGGGGCGCGGATGGTACGGCTGGCATCAAAGCGTGGATCGGTGTCCATTGTGCTGTTCATGCTGTCTCCTCGTAGGGTGCGAGCGGGCGTACTTGGCCCGCTCTGGTGCTACCAGCATAGGTTGTCTATACAACCAAGTCAACAGATTTTTGCAGGCCCAATGTCGCTATTTTTTCTCGAACACGCGCTTGCCCGCCACCCACGTTTGCAGCACCTGCGTCTTGCCGATGGCCTTGGGTTCGACCTTGAACAGGTCCTGGTCGACGACGACGAAATCCGCCCACTTTCCCGCTTCCAGGGTGCCGATGACCTTTTCCTGGTGCGCCGCCCAAGCCGCGTCGAGGGTGAAGCAGCGCAGCGCTTCCGTCACCGTCATCGCTTGCTGCGGGTACCAGCCACCGGCAGGGAAGCCTTCGCTATTCTGCCGCGTCACGGCCGCGTGGATGCCCTCGAACGGGTTCGGCGACTCGATGGGGAAATCGGAACCGCAGGCGATGCGCGAGCCCTGCTTGAGGAAGGTGCGCCACGCATACGCGCCCTTGATGCGCTCGTGGCCCACGCGCTGCTCCGCCATGTTCTGGTCCGAGGTGGCGTGCGTCGGCTGCATCGACGGCACGATGCCCAGCGCCTTGAAACGGGGGATGTCGGACAACTGCACCACCTGCGCGTGCTCCATGCGGTGGCGCAGGCCCACGCTGCGGTATTGCGCGGTCAAGGCCTGGTAGCCATCGAGGATTTGATGGTTGCCCGCGTCGCCGATGGCGTGCACATTGACCTGGTAGCCGGCGCGCATGGCTTTTTCCATCTTCGCGCGCATGGCAGCGTCAGGGTAGAACAGCAGGCCGCTGGTAGCAGGATCGTCGCTGTACGGCGCCAGCAAGGCCGCCCCGCGGCTGCCCAGGGCGCCGTCGGACAGCAGTTTCACGGCGCGCAAGGCGTACATGTCGCGCGCATAGCTATTTACAGGGCCGTTTTTCGACAGCGCGTCGAAGTCGTCCGTCGTATCCGCGATCATGCCGTACACGCGCACCGTCAACTTGCCATGGTCCGCGTAATCGCGGAACAACCGGTCCTGCATCTGGCCGATGCCCGCATCGTGCACGCTGGTCAGGCCCGCTTGCGACAGCTGCGCCAGCGCGCCATCGAGGGCGGCGCGGTTTTCCACGTCGCCCGGCTTGGGCAGCACGGCATCCATCAAGTCCATGGCGTTGTCGACCAGCACTCCAGTGGCATTGCCGTCCGCGTCGCGTTCGATCTTGCCGCCCGCCGGATCTTGTGTGGCACGCGTGATGCCGGCCAGCGCCAATGCGCGGCTGTTGGCCCAGCCCGCGTGGCCATCGACCCTGCGCAGCCACACGGGCCGCGCGCTTTCGGCCGCATCGAGTTCGGCTGCCGTGGGAAAGCGCCCCAGCTTCCAGATTTCCTGATTCCAGCCATTGCCGACGACCCAGCTGCGTTCCGGATGTGCACGGGCGAAGTCGCCCACGGCCTGCACGGCGGCCGGCAGCGAAGCAGAACCGTACAGCATCACGCCGCTGGCGATCGTCCCCAGGCCGAACACGTGACCGTGCGCGTCGATCAGGCCTGGCAGCACGGTTTTTCCCTGCACGTCGACGTGCGTGGCGCCCTTGGCCGCCTTGCGTTTCACCTGCGCGGCGCTGCCGACGGCGAGCAGCTTGCCCGCGTCGTCAAACGCCAGCGCCGTGAAACGCACCACCTTGCCGACTGCGTTGAGCGTGTAGCCGTTGGCATTGTCGATGACGGTATCGGCATGCGCATGGCCGAGGGCCCCCAGGCAGGCGAGCGTGAGCAAGGTGCGGCGCAGTGGCAAGGTCGGCATTTCCATCTCCAGGTCTGTTAGTCGTTAGCAAAAAGACGAGTGTATAGAAATTGGAAAAATGGTCAATCAGGCAGCGCGGGGCGCTCGTACCATCAGCCAGTAGTCGCAGCCCGTGACGGCTTCCGCGTAGCGTCCCGCCGCCACGAAGCCCAGGCGGGCATAGAACGGCAGGCTGCGCTCATTGTAAGTCTCCAGGAAGCACGCGGCGCCGGCCGCATCGACTGCCGCCAGGCCCGGCGCCAGCACGGACGCGCCCAATCCCTGCCCTTGCGCGGCCGGGGCGATGCCGGCGATCGACAGATACCAGGCATCCCGCAAACCATGCGGCGCCAGCGCGTGCTCCATGTTCGCGACGATGGCCGTGAAATGCGCGAAGCCCTGCTCCCCCAGCAGCGCGCGCAAGGCGGCTTCGCGCTGCCCATACGCCGCCTGGCGCTGGGCCGCCGGCGTATCTGTGGTCCAGATGGCGGCGCCATTGCCCGCGTCATCCGCCAGGTCGACGCGCCCCGCCTGGCGGCCTTCTTCCAGCGCCAGCGCGAAGTAGGCTTCCAGCATGGCCAGCCGCGCCGCCTCGTCGTCGCCGCACGCCACCGTGACGGTGCGGTAGAACGGATCGCCGGCCAGGGCGGCGGCCAGGCCGCGGGCGGTGCGGGAGGATTCGGCGTGGGAAACTGCGATGCTGGATGGGCTGGACATGGGGTCGCTTTCTTTGGGTTGTAACGCCCGGCATCTTAACGCAAGCGCGCAGGCATTGCGCCCGGTCAATGCCACCAGGGCGCCATGGGCATACACTGGCATTCTCACGCGAAGCGCGCCATGGCCGGACAGCATGTCGCGTGACCTTATTTGGCCCCGTCCTCCGGCTTTTGCGCCGGCGCCCTGAACCACTGCTCCGGCGGCACCACATGCGACTCTTTCGGGTCATCGATGTAGTGCGGCGAGGTGATCTGCACGTCGAATTCGTTGAAGACGTCGATGATGTTCTGGTGCAAGCGGTTCAGTACTTCGGCGCGCTGGCGAGGGACTTCGGCGCTGGCGTAGGCGACGAGGCGGTATTGCACATAATAGTCTTGCAGGGCCAGCTGCATCACGTACGGTTTCGGCGTGGTGGACAGTTCCGTCGTGCGCGAGGCGGCCAGTTCCAGCATGGCGTGCACTTGCCGCCACGGCGTGGCATAGCCGATAGTGACGGTGGAGTCGAGCACGAAGCCGCCGCCGGGCTGGGCGCGCGAATAGTTCTTTGTCGTTTGCGACATCACCCAGGCGTTTGGCAAGGCCACCTCTTCCCCGAGGCCCGTGCGCAGCCGCGTTTCGAACATGCCCACGTCGACCACCGTGCCTTCGCTGTCGCCCACGCGCACATATTCTCCCTTGCGCAGGGCCCGCGTGTACATCAGGATCAGGCCGCTGGCGCCCTGGCCCACGATGCTCGACGCGCCGATCGACACCATCAGGCCCACCAGCACGGACAGTCCCTGGAAGGCGGCCGTGTGCGAGCCGGGCAGATACGGATACGCCATGGCCAGCGCGAACAGCCAGATCACCACGCTGGCGATGCGGCGCGTCGGCAGGGCCGTGTCCTTGTCCAGCCAGCCGATTTGCAATTCGCCGCTTTCCACGCGCTTGAACAGCGAGGCGGCCGTGGCGGCGATCAGGCGCGCGATGGCGAAGATCACGCAGACCAGCACCAGCCCCGGCAAGGCGCCGATGATGGCGTGGAAGACGTCGGCGGCCACGTCGAACAAATAGCCGCTCAGGCTTTCGCCCCAGGAACGCGTGTAGGGCAGGCGGCCCAGCACGAAGGCGGCCCACAGATACGTGGCCATCAGGCGCAAGCCCCACAGCACGGCGCTCAGCAGCTGATACGCGAAGGCGATGTAGTGTTCGGCATCGAGCACGCGCACATTCTTCAGGCGCACGTCGCGCAGGCGCGAGGCCAGCAGGATGCCGCTGCGGCGCTTGGCCCAGTGATACAGGCGCGTCAAGCCCATCCACACCAGCCAGAACACGAGGGTGGCGGCCGCGCACACGGCGGCCGCGATCGACAGGTAGCGCCAGCTGCCCTGTTCGCGGTAATCGAGCACGGCCTTGCTCAACTCGCCGGCGGCCGTTTTCGCCACGCTTTCCGTCGTGTCGCCGGCCAGCTGGTTGACGTCGCCAGGCACGACGACGAACAGCTGCACGCCATCGAGCAGCACTTGCGTGCCTTCGGGAATCATCCGCGTGCTCGTCTGCAAGGGGCCATTCTTGGCCAGCACGCCTTCCAGCCGGCGCTGCGCGCCGATGGCCCGTTCATCGGGCGGATAGCCGGCCAGCTCGGCGCGGAAGACAAACACCTTGCGGTTGGCAAACATCAGCGGCGCCGTCCTGGCCGCCGTGGCCTGCGACGGCGCCACGACGGACGCGGCCTCCGCAACGAGCGCCGGCACGCCGTCGTCCGCATGGGCTGCAGGCAGCAGGAAAATTGTCAACAGGCACAACAGGCGGAGCAGCGCGGACATGGCAGAAATGAAAGAGTGACAAGAAGCAGCCATCATGCCATGTAATCCTGGAAACTCAAGCGCCGCAGCTACTCTTCAGCTCGCATCATGAAAAATGATGCCCAGGGTGTGGCGCAAGCCCGAACGCAGGCGCGACACGCCGTGGCGCATGTTGACGCGGTAGCTGCCGCGCGTGCCGTTGACGGGGCGCTGCGCGACGGGAAAGAGCACGGCGTCGCCCTGCGCCAGCGGCACGACCTCCAGACGCGACTGCATGCGCGGGCGCTGCTCCGTCAGCACGAACTCGCCGCCCGTGAAATCCTCGTGCGGGCGCGACAACAATACGGCCAGTTGCAACGGAAACACGTGCTCGCCATACAGATCCTGGTGCAGGCAGTTGTAATCGCCCTCGCGATAGCGCAGCAGCAAGGGCGTAGGCCGGGTTTGTCCCGCCGCATGACAGCGCGCCAGGAAATCTCCGTGCGCCACGGGAAAGCGGCTGTCGATGCCCATGCTGGCCTGCCAGCGGTTGGCAATGGCCGCCAGCGGAGCGTACAGCTGTTCGCGCAGAGTGGCCACGAGATCAGGCAAGGGATAGGCGAAATACTGGTACTCGCCCTGGCCAAAACCATGGCGCTGCATCACCACCCTGCTGCGAAAACGCGCTGATTCTTCGTACTGGGCAGCCAGCGCCGCGCAGGCATCCGCGGCCAGCAAGCCCGGCACGACGGCACAGCCGTATTGATTCAGCTCATCCTCGATCTGCTGCCAGTCCAGCGCCCTCACCGTTCACCCTCGCGCTCGAGCAGCGCCTGCTTGCGCTCCACGCCCCAGCGGTAGCCGGACAGCGCGCCATCGTTGCGCACCACGCGGTGGCAGGGAATGGCGACGGCCAGGGCATTCGCGGCGCAGGCACCGGCCACGGCGCGCGCGCCTTGCGGGGCGCCGATGCGGCGGGCCAGCTCCGCATAACTGACCGTGCTGCCGGCGGGAATTTCGCGCAAGGCTTGCCACACGCGCTGCTGGAACACCGTGCCGCGCACGTCGAGCGGCAAGTCCAGGCCCAGGCCAGGCGCTTCGACCAGGCCGACGACTTGCGCCACCGTCTGCTCGTACTCGGGCTCGGCGCCGCGCAACTCGGCGCGGGGAAAGCGGTCCTGCAAGTCGCGCAGCAGCACTTCCGGGTCGTCATCGATCAAAATCGCGCAGATGCCCTTGTCCGTGCTGGCCACGAGGATGGCGCCCAGCGAGCAGGCGCCGATGGCGAAACGGATCACGGCGCCGCTGCCGCCGTCGCGGAACGCGCCCGGCGTCATGCCCAGCAAGCCTGGCGTGGCGGCATACAGCCGGCCGCTGGAATTGAAGCCGGCCGCGTATAACGTTTCCGTGACATTGCCCGCGCCCTGCAAGCCGGCCTTGAGGCGCTCGCCGCGCCGCGCCGCCGCGTACGCTTTCGGCGTGATGCCCGTGTGCGCCTTGAAGACGCGGTGAAAGTGAAAGCGGCTCATGCCGGCGGCCCTGGCAAGGCTGTCCAGGTCGGGCAGCTCGTCGCTGGCGTCGATCAGGCGGCAGATATCGGCCACGATGGCCGCCTGGCGCTGGGCCAGCGGCGGCAGATTCGGCTTGCAGCGCAAGCAGGGACGAAAGCCGGCCGCCTCCGCCTGCTCGCAACTGGCGTGGAAAGCCACGTTGCGGCGCAAGGCAGGGCGCGCCGCGCAAGATGGCCGGCAATACACGCCCGTCGTGCGCACCGAATAATAAAAGACGCCGTCGGCGTCGGGCGCGCGCCGCTGCAGGGCATCCCAGCGTTCATCGTCAGTCAGGTAAGCGTGTTCCATGGCGAACTCCGTGCAAGTCTATAGTCAATCTCCAGCATAGCCAGCGCCCATGCGCGCCGCACTCCGGCGCTTGCTTTTGAATTCAAAAAAAGGCTGGCGGCAGGCATCGCGCTCGGTGCTAAAATCGGCCATCGCGCCTCCAGCCGGCGGCGCGCCCTGCCCGTGCCCCGGAGAAACCGCATTGGACGACCACAATACACAAGAAAATACGCCCATTTTCCAGCGCATCAAGGATTTTCTGCTGGCCGGCATCGCTGCCGGACGCTGGAAAGAAGGCGACGTGATTCCCTCCGAGCAAGCGCTGGTGAAGCAATTCGGCGTCTCGCGCATGACGGTCAACCGCGCCGTGCGCGAACTGACCAGCGAGCAGGTGCTGACGCGGCGCCAGGGATCCGGCACCTATGTGGCGCAGCAAAAGTACCAGGCGACCTTGTTGGAAATCAAGAGTATCGCCGATGAAGTGCGTGCGCGCGGACATATCCACCGCAGCAGCTTGCAATTGCTGGAACGCACCAAGGCGTCCGACCTGCTGGCCAAGCAATTTGGATTGCCGCCGGAACACCCGCTGTTTCATTCGCTGATCGTGCATTTTGAAAACGGCGTGCCGATCCAGGTGGAAGACCGCTGGGTCAATCCCGAGTGCGCGCCCGACTACATGACGCAGGATTTTTCCAGCATCACGCCGAACGAATACCTGATGGCCGCCGCGCCCCTGCAAGGCGCCACCTACAGCATCGAAGCGCTGTCGGCGCCGCGCGACATCGCCGAAATGCTGGCCATCGACACCAAACAGCCTTGCCTGGTGCTGCGCCGCCAGACCCGCTCGGGCGGCAAGATCGCCTCGATCGCCACCATGTGGCATCCCGGACACCGCTATCAGTTCGCCGGCAGTTTTAGCTAAGGCTATCGCCTCGATTGAGTAGCACGATTTCGCGCCAACTTTCTCACGAATTCTCACCAAATCGCGAAAAAAACAGCCATTTCGGGGTGAAAAAAATCCCGTTTTGGCCGTTTCTGAACTTAAATACTCCGAGTAAATATTCGATGCTATAGTTGCCGCCAGAAAGCGCCGCAGGCGTTTATTTGAGCGCGCCTCATGTACTGCCAGCCTAGTCCAATCACGCCCCAGAAAGGGATGCATTTGTCGTATTGCAGCCACACGAGTTTCAGCGCACCACGCCCTCGGCGCCCTGCGCTGCGCCGGCTCGCTCATACGATGCTGGCGGCAGGCATGGCGCTTTCGCTGCCGGTGCAGGCGGCGGCGCCCGGCATGGCGCCGGCACTGCTGTGGCCGTATGCTGCCGCCAGTGCCACTGCCCTGGCGGGACTGGCTTGCTGGCAATCCTGGCGCTTGCGCCAGCAGTTGCGCCGCCAGCCCCAGCCCGCGCATGCCCAGGCTGAGCAGGATGCCATGCAAGCCTTGCGCGGCGCCACCATGGCCGGCTGGACCTGGCGGCGCCAGTCCGACCGTCTGCAATTCGCGCCCCAATACCAGGACGTCTTGGGCGACAAGCATGCCCAGCTCGAGCATGCACTGGCCGACTGGCTGGCCGAAGTCCACCGCGATGACCGCGCGCGCCTGAGCCTGGCCTTTCGCCAGCATCTGGACGGCCAGACGCCCGGCACCTTCAATTGCGAATTCCGTTTGCGTCACAGCGACGGCCACTGGCGCTGGCTGCTGGCGCGCGGCGCCGTCCTGTCGCGCGCCTCGGATGGCGCCGCCACGCAGGCCAGCGGCATCGTCTGCGATATCAGCGAGCGCAAGCAGGACGAGCAATCGCGCATGCGTTCGATGCTGGAAGCGGCACCCGAAGCCATGCTGGTGGCCGACGTCGAGGGCAAGGTGCATTATGCCAACCAGATCGGCGCACGCTGCTTCGGCTATCCGCTGGCCGAATTGACAGGCATGTCGCTGGAGCAATTGGTACCGGAAAGCACGCCCAGCCAATCCGTGGGCGACCCGCAAGGGCGGCACAGCCTGCCGGGCCGGGTGATGATGGCGCGCCGCCGCGACGGTACGCACTTCCCCGCCAAGGTCAGCCTGTCGCCGCTGCGCATGGCCGGGCAAGTGTTTTCCATCGTCTCGCTGCGCGACATGACGCAGCGGCAACGCGCCGAGGAAGCGCTGCACGCCAGTTCGGAACGCTACCGCCTGATCGTGCAGACGGCCGCCGAAGGCATCTGGATGACGGATGCGAACGGCAAGACCACGTTCGTCAACCCGAAGATGGCGCACATGCTGGGCTACACGGTGCAGGAAATGCTGGGCCGTCCCCTGCTCGACTTCATGGACCGCGACAGCCAGTTGCTGATGCAGCGCCGCCTGGCCAGCCACGGCAGCTTCGCCAGCCAGCCGGACCAGGTCGATTTCCGTTTCTTCCGCAAGGATCAGTCCAGCCTGTGGGGCTTGCTGTCGAGTACCAGCATCCAGTCGGACAATGGCGAACCGGGCGGCACCCTGGCGATGATTACCGACATCACGGAGCGGCGCCAGGCGTCGATCGCGCTGTCGAACTCCAGCCAGCGCATGGCGTCCGTGTTCGGCGCCGTGACGAATGGCCTGGTGGTGCAGGACAGCCACGGCCACATATTGGAAAGCAACGCCGCCGCCGAACGCATGCTGGCGGCCAGTCCGGCCGGCAACAGCCTGTGGCAAGCCATCCGCGAAGACGGTTCCGCCTTCGACCAGCGCAGCCATCCCGTGCACATCACCCTGTCGACGGGCGAGGCCATGCGCGACGTGCTGATGGGCGTGCAGCAGCCCGACGGCAGCCTGTCGTGGCTATCCGTGAATACGGAAGCCATCCGCGATGAATACGGCAAGGTGGGCATGGTCGTGGCCAGCCTGACGGACATCACGTATCACAAGCGCAGCGAAAGCGCCTTGCGCGAACTCAATGAACATCTTGAAGAGCGCGTGGCGCAGCGCACGGAGCAGCTGGACCAGGCCAAGCAGGTGGCCGAAGAAGCGAGCCTGGCGAAGGGACAATTCCTGGCCAACATGAGCCATGAAATCCGCACGCCGATGAATGGCGTGATCGGCATGGCGTATCTCGCCCTGAAGACGGACCTGGAACCGCGCCAGCGCGACTACCTGGAAAAAATCCGCTTCGCCGGAGAACACTTGCTGGGCATCATCGACGATATCCTCGACATTTCGAAAATCGAGGCAGGCAAGCTGGAAATCGAGCGCGTCAACTTCAGTTTCGACCATGTGGTGCAAACGCTGATGACGGTGGTGGCGCCACGCGCCGCCGGCAAGAACCTGGAACTGCTGTTCGAGATCGACCCGCAATTGCCCGCCGTGCTCGTGGGCGACCCGCTGCGTCTGGGGCAGGTGCTGATCAACTACGCCAATAACGCCATCAAGTTCAGCGAACAGGGCAGCATTACCGTGAAAGTGCGCAGGGTGGTGGCGGACGCGAAACACTGCCTCGTGCGCTTTGAAGTGTGCGACCACGGCATCGGCCTGTCGCAGGATGAAATGAGCAAGCTCTTCCAGTCCTTCCAGCAGGCCGACACCTCCACCACGCGCGAATATGGCGGCACGGGCCTGGGCCTGGCCATCTGCAAGCAGCTGGCACAGCTGATGGGTGGCGACGTGGGCGTCGACAGCCGTCCCGGCGCCGGCAGCACCTTCTGGTTCACGGCCAACCTGGGCATTTCCGATCAGGCCGCGCCCGCCATGCTTGACAGCATGGTGCAGACGGCGGCCGCCATGCGCGCCAGCGCCGACGCGGCCCTGGTGATGCGCACGCTCAAGCATGCGCGCATCCTGCTGGTGGAAGACAATACGTTCAACCAGCAAGTGGCGCTGGAATTGCTGGAGGAAGCAGGCGCCTCCGTCTGCCTGGCCAACAATGGCGAAGAGGCGCTCGACCTGCTGCGCCAGACGCAGTTCGATTGCGTGCTGATGGACGTGCAGATGCCGCTGATGGATGGCTTGCAGGCAACGCGCCACATCCGCGCCGACCCGCAGCTGGCGCACCTGCGCGTGCTGGCCATGACGGCCACGGCCACCAGCGAAGACCGCGTGCGCTGCCTGGAAGCGGGCATGGACGATTTCATTTCCAAGCCCATCCAGCCGGCCATGATGTACCAGACCATCGCCAGCTGGCTGCCGGCGCACGAAACGCCGCCGCCACCGGCGCGCAGCCGCGCCGCGCCCGCCTTCAAGACCACCCTGGCCGGCGACCCGCAAGTGATCGACCTGTCCATCCTGGCCAAATTGCTGGGCTACAACCCGGAAAAGGTGCGCAAGTTCGCCTTCAAGTTCCTGCAGACCACGCAGGATGGCTTTGGCGACATCGATGCGGCCCTGGCGCGCGGCGACGTGCAGCAGGTGCGCGAACTGGGACACCGCATCAAGTCGTCGGCGCGCACCGTGGGCGCCCTGGGACTGGCCGAACTGTGCCACAACCTGGAAACCCTGGCGCCGGGCGAACCGGCCGACGAGGCAGAGCGGGCACGGCGCATCGTCACGCGCCTGTGGCCCCTGCTGGAACAGATTACCGAACAAATCATGAATAACACCAGCTTTGCCAATGACGATTAGCTATCGCCAAATTGGGTTGCGGCAAGGTATCGGCATCGACAGCGATGCATATCAACAGAAAGACATGACGATGAACACTGTATCAAACCAAACAAGCCAGGAACACAACGAAGCGGGCCTGGCGCCATTGCGCGTGCTGCTGCTGGACGACGACGTTTTCATGCTCGACGTGCTCAGCGACATGCTCGAGCAGATGGGCCAGTTCGACATCCGCTGCGAGTCGCACAGCGATCAGGCGCTGGCCACCCTCAAGCAGCACCAGCCCGATCTGCTGATCTGCGACCTGTCCATGCCCGACATCGACGGCATCGAATTCTTGCGCATGGCGGCGGAAAACGGCTTCCGCGGCGGCGTGGTCCTGCTGTCGGGCCTGCATTCGGCCGTACGCCTGGCGGCCGAGCGCCTGGCCATGGCGAATGGCCTGCATATCCTGGGCACCTTCCGCAAGCCGATGGAAAGCGCGGAATTGCAGCTCATGGTGAACTTGCAACTGCAGCACACGGCGCGTCTGGCCAACGTACAAGCCTGATCGAGGGGCCGGCCGGGAGGGCAGGCACGGCGCTGCAGGCCAGCAGGCATGCGGCTTTGCCGCCCTGCGGCCACGCACAGGAGGGATATGCTGGCGATATGCCTCAAGTTTTTCTGCAATAATCGCCACGCTTTGAAAAAATGGGTTATTATTTCAGCCATCCCCGCCTGCATACCTCTGGTCGCACCTTCCAAGACATTGAAGTCGTGCCCATTGTCCCCATCTTCTAACTGCATTCCAGGAAGCATGGATGGCGAACCAGCGTATGGTTAATTCCAGGCATTATTGATCCCACCCTCATTTGAGGAAAATATGAGCGAAAATATCAAACACATTAGCGATGCATCTTTTGAAGCAGACGTCCTGAAATCCGAGTTGCCAGTACTGGTCGACTTCTGGGCAGAATGGTGCGGTCCCTGCAAGGCCATCGCCCCTATCCTGGAAGAAGTGGCCAAGGAATATGCCGGCCGCATCCAGATCGCCAAGATGGACGTGGACGCCAACCAGGCAGTGCCTGCCAAATTCGGCATCCGCGGCATCCCGACCCTGATCCTGTTCAAGGATGGTGTTGCAGCTGCTCAAAAAGTGGGCGCCATGGCCAAGGGCCAGTTGACCGCTTTCGTCGACAGCAACATTTAATGTATGATGGGCAGCGCTGCGCCCGCAGCGCCGCCTGACTGGAACCACCGGGAAGCGGCTTTGCCTCATTCGTGCACAGCCTTCCCGAATAATTAATCAACGCCACGCAGTCCCCTCCCCTACCTTTACATCCCGTCTCGGGACACTCAACACATATGCATTTATCCGAACTAAAGGCCCTACACGTATCCGCCCTGCTTGAGATGGCGATCGGTCTTGACATTGACAACGCAGCCCGCTTGCGCAAACAGGAGCTGATGTTCGCTATCCTGAAAAAACGCGCCAAGTCCGGCGAACAGATTTTTGGCGATGGCGCCCTGGAAGTGCTGCCTGACGGCTTCGGCTTCCTGCGCTCGCCCGACGCCAGCTACATGGCGTCCACCGACGACATTTACATCTCCCCTTCGCAAATCCGCCGCTTCAATCTGCACACCGGCGATTCGATCGAAGGCGAGGTACGGACCCCGAAAGATGGCGAACGCTATTTCGCATTGGTCAAAGTCGACAAGGTCAACGGCGAATCGCCGGAGATGTCGAAACACCGCATCCTGTTTGAAAACCTGACGCCGCTGCATCCGAATGAGCCGCTGCGCCTGGAACGTGAAATGAATGGCCAGGAAAACATCACCGGCCGCATCATCGACCTGATCGCCCCGATCGGCAAAGGCCAGCGCGGCTTGCTGGTGGCATCGCCGAAATCCGGTAAATCCGTGATCCTGCAGCACATCGCCCATGCGATCACGGCAAATCATCCGGACATCACCCTGATCGTGCTGCTGATCGACGAACGTCCGGAAGAAGTTACCGAAATGCAACGTTCGGTCCGAGGCGAAGTCGTTGCCTCGACCTTCGACGAGCCAGCCACGCGCCACGTGCAAGTGGCCGAGATGGTGCTGGAAAAAGCCAAGCGCCTGGTCGAAATGAAAAAAGACGTGGTCATCCTGCTCGACTCGATCACCCGTCTGGCGCGTGCCTACAACACCGTCATCCCTGCCTCGGGCAAGGTCCTGACCGGTGGTGTCGACGCGAATGCGCTGCAACGTCCAAAACGCTTCTTCGGCGCCGCGCGCAATATCGAAGAAGGCGGCTCGCTGACCATCATCGCCACGGCGCTGATCGAAACGGGCTCGCGCATGGATGACGTGATCTTTGAAGAATTCAAGGGTACCGGCAACATGGAAGTGCATCTGGAACGCCGTCTGGCTGAAAAACGCGTCTATCCGGCAATCAACCTGAACAAATCGGGTACCCGCCGCGAAGAATTGCTGATCAAGCCGAACGAACTGCAAAAAATCTGGATTTTGCGCAAGTTGCTGTACTCGATGGACGAGATCGAGGCGATGGAGTTCATTCTCGACAAGATGAAAGCCACGAAGAACAACGCCGAGTTCTTCGACATGATGCGTAGAGGCGGCTAAAACCTACTGCGCGGCCACATTTTCGATCTCCGTTGCTCACTGTACTAAAGTACAGTTCCGCTACTCAATCGCAACTGTGGCCTGCTCGCTACGGTTTTATCTCGCCTCTCACTTAGGTGCAAGCCGCTCATTGAGCGGCTTTTTTATTGCCTGCAGCCGAAAAGCGCTATATAATCGACGGTTGCATTATTTTAAACCCTGGCAAGTGATCGGCAATCGGGTCAAGAAGCTGGACGACCGACGAAGTGCTGTTTGGCTACCAAACTAGAGAGAAGACCATGAAAGTCGATACCCATCCAGAATACCGCGAAGTTGTTTTCCACGATCTGTCGTGCGATTTCAAATTCGTTACCCGCTCGACCATCCAAACCCGCGAAAAAATCACCCACGACGGTAAAGAATACCCACTGGTGAAGATCGAGGTTTCGGCTGAATCGCACCCATTCTTCACGGGCAAGCACAAAATCGTCGATACCGCTGGTCGCGTCGAGAAGTTCCGTCAGAAGTTCGGTTCGGTTGGTTCGAAAACCGCAGTCGCAGCAGGCTAATTTTTGCCGCTCTGCGGCAAAAAAGGGCAGCTTCGGCTACCAAGAAAAAGGCAGCCACGGCTGCCTTTTTTGTCTTTGGCCGCTTTACTTTATACTCGCGCATACCCGACGCCATTCGTCGCGTCTTGCCATTTTTTTCTGATACCGACTATCGATGAAGCCAGTCCGCCTTCCCGCCGCTGCCACACTCGCGCTGCCACGATGGGCCTTGTTTGCGCTCGGCCTGCTGTACATCCTGCCTGGCCTGATCGGCCGCGAACCGTGGAAGAACGATGACGCCGCCAGTTTCGGCATCATGTGGACCATGGCGCATGGCGGCCTGAACGACTGGCTGTGGCCCAACGTGGCCGGCCTGTCGCTGCCCGATGAAGGCCCGCTGGCCTTCTGGCTGGGCGCCATCTTCATCAAGCTGTTCGGCTGGATCGACGGCGACGTCTTTGGCGCGCGCATGTCGACCATCGGCATCTTCGTCGTCAGCACCCTGTCCGTCTGGTACACCGCCTTCAACCTGGGCCGCCGCAACGATGCCCAGCCGCTGCGCCTGGCCTTCGGCGGCCAGCCCGAGCCGGACGATTTCGGCCGCACCCTGGCCGATGCGGCCGTGCTCATCTACCTGGGCTGCCTGGGACTGCTGCAGCACAGCCACGACATCACGGCCGAAGCGCTGTACGTGTCCCTGATGGCCTATTTGCTGTACCGCGCCGTGCGCTACATGGAAGGCCCATCCGTCCGCAATGCGGCCCTGCTGGGCCTGGCGATGGGCGGCCTGACCCTCGCGCGCGGCTGGATCACGCCGGCAGCGCTGAGCATTGCCCTGCTGCTGTGCACCGTCTTCCTGCGCCTGCCGCTGCTGCGCAGCGTGCGCCACCTGGCGCTGGCCATCCTGATCGGCGCCGCGCTGACCCTCGTCTGGCTGCTGCCGGGCGAATGGCTGCAACCATATGGCCACTCGCCGCTGCACGCGTGGATGGAATGGAATTGCCGCCAGTTCAGCGCCCCGAGCCTGAAAAGCCTGCAGTATTTCTTGCGTGTCGGCATCTGGTTCTTCTGGCCAGCATGGCCGTTCGCCGCCTGGGCCGTGTATGCCTGGCGCCGCCAGCACCACGTGCTGCACATCGTCGTGCCGCTGACCTTTGTCGCCATGCTGGCCATCCTGGGCCTGTGCCATCCCGATCCCGACCCGAGCCAGCTGCTGCCGCTGCTGCCGCCGCTGGCCGTGATGGCCGCGTTCGGCTTGCTGACCATGAAACGGGGCGCCATCAACGCTATCGACTGGTTCTCCGTGATGGTGCTGACCATTTGCGCCCTTGCGCTGTGGCTGTTCTGGTTCGCCATCCTGACGGGCTGGCCGCCGAAACTGTCGCATAATGCCCTGAAACTGATGCCAGGCTTCAAGCCCGAACTCGACTTGCTGGCCTTTTTCGTGGCCGCCTGCGCCAGCGCGGGCTGGGTGGCGCTGGTGCACTGGCGCATCTCGCGCCAGCCGGCCGTGCTGTGGCGCGCCGTGGTCCTGTCGTCCGGTGGCCTGATCCTGATCTGGGTGCTGATCATGACCTTGTTCCTGCCGCCGTTGAACTACAGCAAGAGCTACGCCAGCGTGGCGCACCAGATTTCCGTCCACCTGCCGCCAGGCAGCAAGTGCATCAACAGCAACGTCGGCGCCGCACAGCGCGCCTCGTTCGCCTACTTCGGCCACCTGCCGTTTGCCAGCGTGGGGCAGCAGCAATGCGATGTGTTCCTGTTGCAAGACAGCATCAAGGTGCCTGACAGCAAGGAACAACTGCCCGAGCACCATGGCGCGGACTGGATCAAGCTGTGGGAGGGGCGCCGTCCCACGGATGACGTGGAACGTTTCCGCCTGTACCAGCGCGTCAGGTAAGCAGCAAAAAACCGGGCCAGCCCCGGTTTTTTTATGTCCGCAAAACAATCACTATCGACAGGAAAAGTGTTGCTTTTAAATATAGTTAATTACCTAAATTGAACTAGAATTGTTTTTTAGATTATAATGATGGCCTGCGCGATGGCGGTGTCTTGCTTTCCCGCCCTATTCGTCCCCCAATTCACTATGAGATTGTCCATGAAATTATTTACTGCCCGTACCTTGCCGCTCATCAGCGCCGCCCTGTTCGCCTTCTCTTTCAGCGCTTCGGCCCAGGCAACCGTGATTGACCTCGGCGTCGCCAATGGCTACTCGGCCTTCATCTTCGGCAACATCGGCAGCAGCGGCGCCAGCGGCTTCACCAGCGTCGGTGGCAGCATCGCCGCCGGCGGCAATATCTATCTGGACAACTACAACGTCGGCACGAACAAAAAGCCAGGCAGCGCGGCCAACGCGATCGTTGCTGGCGGCAACCTGAACACTGGCTGGGGCACCATCGGTGGTTCCGCCGTGTATGGCGTCAGCAATCCCAACGCCACCTTGACAGCGCCACAATGGTTCCCAACCGGCAGCATCAGCAAAGGCAACGCTTCCACCCTGGACTTCGCGGGTACCAAGCAACAACTGACGACCCTGTCGGGCGACGTGGCCAAGCTGCAATCGAACGGCACCGTGCTTTCGCAAAACAATGGCTTCAAGCTGGTGGGCGACATCAACGCCGACGTGAATATTTTCAACATCGATGCGTCGAACCTGCATAACCTGACCCTGGACCTGTCCTCGCTGAAAAGCACGGCCAGCATCATCATCAACGGCACGGCCACCAACATCACCTTGAGCGGCGGCTTCGACAATTTCGGCAGCTTCGCCGACCGCACGCTGCTGAACTTCGCCAATGCCACCACCACCAGCCTGAACAACGTCGGCATCAACGGCAGCATCCTGGCGCCGAACAGCGCGTTTTCCGGTTCGGGCAGCATGAACGGCACCCTGGTCGCCAATTCGGTCAGCTCGATCAATTACAGCCACGTGTCGATGAACGGCTCCGGCTTCAACACGGTCAGCGTGTCGGCCGTGCCGGAACCAGGCACCTACGCCATGCTGCTGGCCGGCCTGGGCTTGCTCGCCTTTGTACGCCGCCGCACGCCAGCGCGCGCACCGCAAGCCGCGATGGCCTGAGCTTTACGCTGAATCAATAAAAAACACCGGGCCGCGCGAGCGTCCCGGTGTTTTTTTATGGGCTGGCGAAAGACTTAGTCCGCGCCCAGCCCCAGATCCGTCGCCACCTGCTTGCGCAACAGGTATTTCTGGATCTTGCCCGTCACCGTCATGGGGAATTCCTCGACGAAGCGCACGTAGCGGGGAATCTTGTAATAGGCGATCTGCCCATCGCAAAAGGCGCGGATGTCCTCGCTGGTGGCCTGCGTGCCCGGACGCAGGATGATGCAGGCGCACAACTCTTCGCCATACTTGGCGTCCGGCACGCCCACGCATTGCACGTCGAGCACGCTCGGGTGGCGGTACAGGAATTCTTCGACTTCGCGCGGATAGATGTTTTCGCCGCCACGGATGACCATGTCCTTCGAGCGGCCGACGATGCTGCAAAAGCCGTTGTCGTCGATCACGGCCAGGTCGCCCGTGTGCATCCAGCGCGCCGCATCGATGGCCTCACTGGTTTTTTCAGGGTCGCCCCAGTAGCCCTGCATCACGGAATAGCCGCGCGTGAGCAATTCGCCCTTTTCGCCGCGCGGCACGATGCGCCCTTCCGCATCGATGATTTTCACTTCCAGGTGCGGGTGAACCCTGCCGATGGACGACACGCGCATTTCGCGCGGGTCCTCGATCGCCGTCTGGAAACTGACGGGCGACGTTTCCGTCATGCCATACGCAATCGTGATCTCCGCCATGTGCATCAGCTCGATGACCCGCGTCATGACTTCCATCGGGCACGGCGAACCGGCCATGATGCCGGTGCGCAAATTCGACAGATCGTATTGCTTGAAATCAGGATGGTCGAGGATGGCGATGAACATGGTCGGCACGCCATGCAGCCCCGTGCAGCGCTCGGCCTGCACGGTTTCCAGCACGGCTTTCGGGTCAAACCCTTCGCCGGGAAACACCATGGCCGCGCCATGCGTGACGCAGGCCAGGTTGCCCAGCACCATGCCGAAGCAGTGGTACAGGGGCACGGGAATGCACAAGCGGTCCTGTTGCGTCAGGCGCATGGCTTCGCCGATGAAAAAGCCGTTGTTGAGGATATTGTGGTGCGTCAGGGTCGCGCCCTTCGGCGCGCCCGTGGTGCCGGATGTGAACTGAATGTTCACGGCGTCGTCAAACTGCAAGGTAGCGCTCACTTCTTCCAGGTGCGCCAGGTCGGCGTCGGCAATGCCCTCCATCAGGGCGTCGAAATTGTGCATTCCGGGTGTCGCGGCCGTGCCCAGGCGGATCACGTGGCGCAATTGCGGCAGGCGCGACGACTGCAGGGCGCCGGCGCGCGAACGTGCGATTTCCGGCACCACGTCTTGCACGATGGCCAGATAGTCGCTGGACTTGAAGCTGGGCGACAGGATCAGCGCGCTGCATTGCACCTTGTCGAGCACGTATTCGAGTTCCGAACGCCGGTAGGCGGGGTTGATGTTGACCATGATCAAGCCGGCTTTCGCCGTGGCAAACTGGGTCAGCACCCATTCGGCGCAATTCTGCGACCAGATGCCGACCCGGTCGCCCGGCTGCAAGCCCAGCTTCAGCAAGCCGGCGGCCAGGCGGTGCACGCGCTGCTGGAATTCCAGATACGTCCAGCGCACGTTCTGGTGCGCCACGATCAGGGCATCCTGCTGGCCATGGCGGGCGGCGATGCCGTCCAGGTAGGCGCCTATCGTTTCGCCGATCAACGGCGTCTCGTGGGCGCCATGTACATAACTGATTGCTTGCATGCTGTCTCCAGGGTGTGTGGCGCGGCGCGCTCTTGTTATCGTCTTCGATGCAGAAAATTATAGCCGCAACCGCCCCCGCCATGCGTCAGCTTGCTGTAATGTGCAGGCCAGCACATCCGACACTCACGGCACCATGACAGGCAATACGCAGCACCCGCCCGAACAGGGCTTCATCCTGACCCGCCACTGGCGCGATACCAGCGCCGGCACGGAAGTCGATTTCTGGCTGGCAACGGATGCCGGCCCCCGCCACGTGCGCCTGCCCGTGCAGACGGCCGTCGCCTTCCTTCCCATGGAGCAGCAGGAACAGGCGCAACAGCTGTTGCGCGGCGAGCGCCATGCGGAGCTGCGTCCCCTGTCGCTGTGCGATTTTCATCACCGTCCCGTGCTGGGCTTGTACTGCAAGCAATACCGGCACTTGCTGAAGCTGGAAAAGCAGCTGCGCGCGCACGGCATCGACGTGTACGAAGCCGATATCCGCCCGCCCGAGCGCTATCTGATGGAACGCTTCATCACGGCGCCGGTAATATTCAGCGGAGAAACACTGCAGGAAGTGCAGCTGAAACCGGCGCCCGGCTACCGCCCCACATTGAAACTGGTGTCGCTCGATATCGAGACGACGGCCCATGGCGAGCTGTATTCGCTGGCCCTGGAAGGCTGCGGCCAGCGCCAGGTCTACATGCTGGGCCCGCCAAATGGCGTCGATGGGGAACGCGACTTCGACCTCGAGTACTGCGACAGCCGCGCACAGATACTCGAGCGCCTGAACACATGGATGGAGCGCCACGATCCGGACGCCATCATCGGCTGGAACCTGGTGCAGTTCGACTTGCGCGTGCTCAAGCAACATGCAGAGCGTTATCAAGTACCGTTGAGGCTGGGACGGGGCGGCGCCGTGATGGAATGGCGCGAACATGGCGGCAAGCAGGAGCACTATTTTGCGGCCGCCGCAGGCCGGCTGATCATCGACGGCATCGAAGCCCTGAAGTCGGCGACGTGGAATTTTTCCTCGTTCAGCCTGGAGAACGTGGCGCAGACGCTGCTGGGCGAAGGCAAGTCCATCGACAATCCCTACCAGCGCATGGCAGAGATCGACCGGCGTTTCCGCGAAGATAAACCGGCGCTGGCCCGCTACAACCTCAAGGATTGCGAGCTGGTCACGCGCATCTTCGCCAAGACCGAGCTGTTGACTTTCCTGCTGGAACGGGCCAGCGTGACGGGCCTGGCGGCCGACCGCAGCGGCGGCTCCGTGGCCGCGTTCGAACACCTGTACTTGCCGCTGATGCACCGGCAAGGTTACGTTGCGCCCAACCTGGGCGACGTGTCCGGCGACAACAGTCCGGGCGGCTTCGTCATGGATTCCCAATCGGGCCTGTACGACTCCGTGCTGGTGCTCGACTATAAAAGCCTGTACCCGTCCATCATCCGCACGTTCCTGATCGACCCCGTGGGCCTGGTGGTGGGCACCAGCGGCGACGAGGCCGATACCGTGCCCGGCTACCGTGGCGCGCAGTTTTCAAGGGTCAAACATTGCCTTCCCGCCATCGTGCAACAGGTGTGGCAAGGCCGCGAGACGGCCAAGCGCGAGCGCAACGCGCCCCTGTCGCAAGCGTTAAAGATCATCATGAACGCGTTCTATGGCGTGCTGGGCTCGAGCGGCTGCCGCTTTTTCGACCCGCGCCTGGCCTCCTCGATCACCTTGCGCGGCCACGACATCATGCACCGCACGCGCGAGCTGATCACGGAACAGGGCTACCAGGTCATCTACGGCGACACGGATTCCACCTTCGTGTGGCTGAAAACGGCGCATACGGATGAAGAAGCGGGCAAGATCGGCCGCGCCCTGGTGGCGCACGTGAATGCGTGGTGGGATGCCCACTTGCGCGACGAGTTCGGCCTGGAGAACGCGCTGGAACTGGAATTCGAGACGCATTACCGGCGCTTCCTGATGCCCACCATCAGGGGCTCGGAAGAAGGCAGCAAGAAGCGCTATGCTGGCCTGGTGGGCAAGCCCGACGGCAGCGAACAGATGGTCTACAAGGGCCTGGAAACCGTGCGCAGCGACTGGACGCCGCTGGCGCAGCAATTCCAGCAAGCCTTGTACCTGCGCATCTTCCAGCGCGCCGCCTACCAGGACTATGTGCGCGACTACGTGGCGCGCACCGTGCGCGGCGAATTCGACGCTCTATTGGTTTACCGCAAGCGCCTGCGCCGCCCGCTCGACGACTACCAGCGCAACGTGCCGCCCCATGTGCGCGCGGCACGCACGGCCGACGCCTACAACCTGGCGCAGGGCCGGCCGCTGCAATACCAGAACGGCGGCTGGATCAGCTATGTCATCACGGTGGCCGGCCCGGAACCGCTGGAAACGCAGCGCTCGCCCATCGATTACCACCATTACCTGACGCGCCAGCTGCAGCCGGTGGCCGACGCGATCCTGCCGTTCCTGGGCGACGATTTTTCGCGCCTTGTATCGGGCCAGCAGGATTTGTTTTAAATCAATTTTACTGACCGGCATGACCAAGCTGAGGTAATATCGGCGCCTGCCGGGCTTATCTGCCCCTGTTTGCAGGCGCTGTGCGCCGCGGCAGCGTAAAATACGCCATGGCGAAAGAATAAGAGCAGTACCCAAGAAGAAGATGCCGCTCCAGACGAGAATCGTTCGTAAGAAGATTGTCGCCACTGAAAGGGCGCATAATTTATCACTATGTTGAACCAGTACGCCGGACTGCCCATCGTCCGCCGGCTAATTTTTGAATGAATTGATACCATGACCGAGATCACGTCCTTAAGAGACATCCCGCAAAAAAATATCTTCCGCAAGGGCGACACCTTTGTGCTGTTCGGCGAGCTGTTCGGCCGCGGCTATGTAAATGGCTTGCTGGACGAAGCGCGCAAGGCGGGCATGAATATCGTCGGCATGACGGTTGGCCGCCGCGATGAAAACATGGCGCTGCGTCCGTTGAATGCGGAAGAGCTGGCGGAAGCCGAAGCCAACTTGGGCGGCCGCATCATCAATGTGCCGCTGATGGCCGGTTTCGACCTCGACGCGCCAGCGGGCGAACCGACCCCGACAGCCCTGCTGGCCGACATGACCCTGAAAAGCTGGCAAGAAGACAAGCTGGACTGGGCGCAGATCGAACGCTGCCGCGAAGCCGGCATCGCCCGCTTCAGCGCTTCCGTGGCGAAAGCCATGGCCGAGCTGGACAGCCTGATTCCCGACGGCAGCAATGTATATTTCGCCCACACCATGGCTGGCGGCATTCCGAAAGTCAAGGTCTTCCTGGCGATTGCCAACCGCATCTATAAAGGCCGCGGCGAGCGCTTCATGTCCTCGCGCGCCCTGCTCGACAGCGACCTGGGCAAGCTGATCCTGATGAACTTCGACGAAGTCACGGCCAACACCCTGCAGCACCTGATCGACGGCAGCGCCGCCATCCGCGCCCGCATCGAGCAAACGGGCGGCCAGGTGCGCTACAGCGCCTACGGCTACCACGGCACGGAGATCTTGATCGACGGCAAGTACCAGTGGCAAACCTACAGCAACTACACCCAGGGCCTGGCCAAGATGCGCCTGGAAAACGTGGCCAAGGCCGCATGGGACAAAGGCATCAAGGCCACCGTCTTCAACTGCCCGGAAATCCGCACGAACTCGTCCGACATTTTCGTCGGCGTGGAACTGTCCCTGTTCCCCCTGCTCGACGCGCTGAAAAAAGAAGGCGGCGCAGCCTGGGCCGAAGAGCAGTGGAAAATCTGCCAGGGCTTGCTGGAAGACGGCGTCTCGCTGCAAGACTTGCTCGACCGTATCGCCGCCTACAATGGCGACGCCACCAGCGTGCAGTTCCGCAACTTCGCCGCCTGGCCGATGGACAACACGCCAGAGCTGGCCGACGTCATGATCGGCACCTCGGACGACATCACCAAGCTGCACAAGGACCGCAAGGAACTGATCACAGACCACCTGAGCTCGCTGGTCCTGGAAGGCACGGGCCCGCTGATGTTCCACGCCATGTCGGAGCCGCAAGCGCCCGTCGTCTGGCTCAACCACGACATCATCGCGCGCCAGCTGAACTCCGTGCATAACTGATACCGGCCCAGCCGCTGTCCGACAACGCCGTCCCGGGCCCGCGCCCCGGACGGCGTTTTTCATGCAAAGCCAGCATCCGATTAATGGGCTAAACCGTATGCCAAGCGAAAAACTTGCCGTATCGCGATAAATCAGTGATAATGCGTCTCGCGTTGCCGGGATGGCGGAATAGGTAGACGCACGGGACTCAAAATCCCGCGCTGGAAACAGCGTGCCGGTTCGATTCCGGCTCCCGGCACCACAGAACACTTTAGTCGTAGCTGATCAAACCCGCCCATCGCCAGATGCTGCGGGTTTTTTTATGTCAGCGCCCCAGCCTGCGCTCCAGCCCCGCCTTCACTCCATCCCACTCCGTATCGATCACGCTGAAACGCACGGAGTTGCGCTTGCGCCCGTCCGGCATGATGCGTTCGTGGCGCACGATGCCTTCCTGCACCGCGCCCAGGCGCACAATGGCGGCGCGCGACTTGGCGTTCAGCTCGTCGGTCGTGAATTGCACGCGCACGGCCTGCATGGCCTCGAAGGCATGCGTCAGCAACAGCAATTTCGCTTCCGTGTTCACGCCCGAACGCTGCACGGAGGCGGCCAGCCAGGTGTGGCCGATTTCCATCTTGCGGTTGATACGGTCGATCTTCCAGAAGCGCGTGCTGCCGACGATGGCACCCGTGGACTTTTGCACGATGACGAAGGGCATGACAGTGCCGGCGCGCCGTCCTTCCAGGGCCGTGGCGATGTAGGCGGCCATGGTGGCGGGGCCGGGCACCACGGTCACCGTCATGTTCCACAGTTCGCCATCGGCGGCCGCCTGCAGCAGCTGTGGCCCGTGCTCCGGCTGCAGCGGCAGCAGCTCAACGAGTTGGCCGCGCAGGGCGATCTCCATCGCTTGCTCCTTCCGGCTATCCAAACGGCCGCACGCCAAACAGCACGCCATGCAACCAGAATGCCAGCAGCAGCCACAACACGCAACCCGCGCCAGTGGCGATCAGGGTGCCTGCCATGGTGCCGCCCTGATAGGCCACCCCGGCCGCGCGGTCGCGCTGCACGGCGGCATACAGATCAACGGATGACCAGACAAGGAAGCCGCCGAACAGCAGCACGTCGGCCACGTTGCCGTTGGCCAGCAGATGCGCGACGGCCCACAGTTGCGTGCCCAGCAGCATGGGATGGTGCGCCCAGGTCTTGATATGGTTGCGCGGCACATTGGCCGCCGCCAGTAAAATCAGCGAGAACAGCATCAGCAGGGCACTGATGTGGCGCAAGCCCATGGGCGGCGTCCACAGCACCTGCGGTTGCTGGCGCGCCAGGCCATAGCCCCAGATGATCAGGCCCAGCCCGGCGAACGCCACGAGGGAATACAGCCCCTTCCAGCGCTTTTCGCCGAGACGCGCCAGCTGGGCGCTGCGCCAATCGTCGGCGACGATGCGTACCGAATGCAAGCCCAGGAACAACAACAAACCGAGTATCAGCACCGTCATCGTCCACTCCCCAGTCCATATCCTCTATCCAGCATACGCGGCACCATGGCCGCTGCCTTCCGCGCAGATCAACGTTCTTCGCGATAGTAGTCGCAGCCCTCGAACGTGGTCCGCAGCGCCTGCTGGAGCTGGGCGTAGCGCTCGGGCGTCAAGTTGAAACGCACGTCGATCTGGCCATCGTCATCCATCTGCATGGCGGCCTCGGCATCCATCTGCACGGACAGGCGGTTCGGATGCAGGATCACGGCGTGCATGTGGCCATACCAGGCAAATTCCTGGCCGCAGTATTCGATATACGGTTCGTCCATGCCCATGGCCACGTCCTGCTCGTCATACTCGTCGGCGCGCTGCAGCATCAGGTAGACGGGCTCGCCTTTGCCGGCTGGCGCGGCCAGGGTGGTGATCAGGGCGGCGTCTTCATTGATGACGGACAACTCGGTGGCGGTAAATCCTGCGGACATGGCGTGCTTTCAACAATTCAAGGGATGCCGCCACCATAGCGCAAAAGCGGCATGGGTAACATAGCGCGCGGCGAAAAAAGCCTGCCGTCACGAAAATCCATCGCCGCCTATAATTACCGCTCCAAACTATTTCTACAGGAGACCGCCTTGACCGCAGCATCGCCCTACACCATCCGCCTGGCCATTCCCGCCAGCGCCACCTACCAGCACCTGCGCGTCGCCGCCGGCCTGAGCGCGAAAACCACGGAGGCGGCCGCCAGGGGCTTGCCGAATTCCCTGTTTGCCGTGCAAGTGCTGCATGGCGACGAGGTGGTGGGCATGGGCCGCATCATCGGCGATGGCGGCTGCTTCTTCCAGGTGGTCGATATCGCCGTGCTGCCGGCCCACCAGGGCAAGGGCTTGGGCAAGCTGATCATGCGCGAAATCCGCCAGTTCATCGATAGCGACGTGCCGGAAAGCGCGTATGTCAGCCTGATCGCCGACGGCCAGGCGCAAGACCTGTACGCGCAATTCGGTTTCAAGCACACGGCGCCCGCCTCCGTCGGCATGGCGCTGAAGCGCTAGGCGCCCGATGCCGGCCTGGCTCGTATGCACCATGGCATTCGCGCTGCTGTTGAGCGCTGCCGCCTGGCAGGCCGAGCGCGCGCTGCAGCGGCGCGGCCGCACGACGCGCTGGCTGTGGCTGGCGGCCATCGCCGCGTCCGTCCTCCTGCCCCTGGCGTGGCTGCCCGGCGTGCTGGCGGCCATGCCGGCGGAACAGGCGCAGCTGAAACTGGGCTGGTTCATGCTATCGAGCGGCATGCTGCTGCTGTTGGCGCTGCGCAGCGCCTGGCTGCTGTCGCACCAGCAGCGCTGGCAAAAAGCCACCTTGCTGGGCACGCCCGTCTTCCTGAGCGGCGGCATCGGTCCCTGCGTAGCGGGGCTGCTGCGGCCCCGCATCGTGATGCCCGTCTGGCTGCAACTGATTCCGCCGCCACAGCAGACGCTGCTGCTGGCGCACGCACAATGCCGGCTGGCCGCGCGCGACCCGCTGCTGCTGGCCATGACATACGCCTTGATCGTGCTCATGCCGTGGAACCTGCCCCTGTGGTGGCAGCTGCACCGGCTGCGCTTTGCCATCGAAGTCGATTGCGACGCGCGCATGCTGGCGCACGGCCACGCGCTGCGCGACTATGCCTTCGTCCTGCGCCGGCACGGCCAGTATTATTCGGGACTGACGGGCGCCTCGCCCATCGTGCTGATCGACCCGCTAGCGCTGCGCCGGCGCCGCCATCTGATGGCCAGATTTACCCGGAACCAGGCGGCGAACTTGCTATAGTAGCGGCAACGCCGCGCAATGCGCCCGCGCTCCCGGCTCCCCCTTCAGAAATCAGAGAGATACCATGCTTTACCTGCTTGCCATCGTGATCGTCATCGCCCTGCTGTACTACGTCTTCAGTGGCCGTACGCCCGCCAAACCGCTGCACAAGCCGCTCATGTCGGTGCGCCAGTACGTGCCGGCGATTCCTGCGGGCGCACCCGCGCATCACTGGAGCGATGAGGGGCGCTTTGCGTCGGAAGTGGAAAACGAATCGATGTACCAGCCCGCCATCGCCAAACTGGCCGGCGAGCATGGTCCCGGCAATGCGGAAGAAAAATGCCTGGCCCTGCTCGTCTGCGACGATGCCAATCCGTTCCAGGACAAGGCCATCGCCGTCTTCATCGATGGCCAGCTGGTGGGCTACCTGTCGCACAACGACGCGCTGCGCCTGCGCCGCAACCTGGGCCGCATGGACCTGGTGGGCCAGCTGACCTCGTGCGACGCCGTCATCCGCGGCGGCGGCCTGTGGAATGGCAAGCGTTTGTCGTACGCCGTCTGGCTGGACTTGCAGCCCTACAACTAACACCTATGCCGTGCGCGCCTGCCTGACGGCGCGCGTGGCGATAAAGCTGGGCAAATACTTTTCAATTTCAAAGCGCGGGTGGGGATGCATTTCCTCGTGGTATCCCGCCAGCACGAAGCCCGCCGCCAGCTGGCCGCCGATCTGGCTATCCAGGCCATGGCCGAAGATCAGTGCCTCGCCCCTCTCCATGCGCGCCGCCAGCGCGTCCGGCGGCATATCCTCCACATCCGAATACGGCAGCACGAAACGGGGCCGTATCAAGCCCTGTTTTGCCCATTGCGGGTCGCGGTCGCCGATGAACACGGCCGGGTTGAAAAAGCTGCTCAAGAGCACGCCGCCGTCGGCCAGCACGCGCGCGCATTCGCGCCACACGGGGGCAATGTCCGGCACGTACTGGTTCGACACGGGATGGACGATGACATCGAAGCTGGCATCGGCAAAGCAGGCCAGGTCGCGCATGTCGCCCTGCACGGTGGCCAGCTGCAAGCCGTCGCGTTCGGCCACCATGCGGTCTTTCGCCAGTTGCTGCTCAGACAGGTCGAAGACGGTCACCTGCGCGCCGGCAGCCGCCAGCACGGGCGCCTGTTGCCCGCCGGCGCCGGCCAGGCACAGGATGCGCTTGCCTTGCACGGCGTCCAGCCAGCCGGCCGGCAGAGGTCCGGGCGTCAGGTGGATTTGCCACTGCCCGGCGCGTGCCGCCGCGATGGTGGCGCTGTCGACGGGCTGCGACCATGGACTGTTCTGTGCAGCCTGGGCATCCCAGGCTTGCTGATTATGCCGCAAGAAGTTGTTACCTAAAGGCATCGTCATCCTTTCAGAAAAAAGCAGGACGCAAATGTAGCATCACACCAGGCACGACGTCGCACTTTGCAAAAAAACCACATAATTCCTGTGCACAACTTCCTCGCCAGCACCACCATTCCACGGGCACGGCAAGGTGGGCGGCCTACTTTCGCGCATGGGCACGGCTTGCACGACAGGGAAAATAATTACAATTAAGATATTTGTTTCCTGAAATCTGGTAAGGTAATCCGCATCGATCACCCGCAGTGGCGGCAGGCGCACACGCCAGCGCCAAACGCGTCACCTGTTTGCCTACGATGATACCTGCCAGCGTCCAGCACCTGTTCCACGTTCCCGCCGATCCGGCCCAGCTGCATCACGGCGTGCATGCGCCGGGACTGGTGCTGCTGTCGCTGGTGATCGCCATTTTCACGTCGTGGATGGCTTTCCAGATGACGGCGTACAGCCGCGCGCAGGCGAGCATCAGCCGCCGCTTGCACCTGCTGTGCCTGCTGGCCGGCAGCCTGGCCCTGGGCTGCGGCGTGTGGGCCATGCATTTCATCGGCATGCTGGCCTTCGAGCTGGGCACCAGCGTCGCCTACGATCCGGGCCTGACCTTGCTGTCCATCGTGCCCAGCGTGGCGGCCTCGTTCGTCGCCCTGGCCACCATCAGCCGGCGCACCGTCACGGCGCCGCTGCTGCTGCGCAGCGGCTTGCTGGTGGGCCTGGGCATCGGCGCCATGCATTACACGGGCATGCACGCCATGCGCATGGGCTTGTCGCTACGCTACGAACCACTGCTGTTCGCGCTGTCGCTCGCCGTTGCCGTGGCGCTGGCCACCCTGGCCCTGTGGATACGCTTCGGCCTGCGCGGCTGGAGCAGCCGCATAGCCGCAGCGCAGCGCACGCTGATCAGCGCCTGCGTCATGGGTTGCGCGATTACCGGGATGCATTACATGGGCATGCAGGCGGCCCGCTTCGTGGGAACGATTCCCCCAGGCAATGATGCCGATGCCAACCGGCCCATGCTGGTGATCAGCGTGACCCTGCTGACCATCGCCCTGACGATCCTGGTCGCCTCGGCCGTGGGCATCTTGCGCTACCGCGAACTGTTTCGCCACCTGAACCAGAGCGAACACTGGACGCGTTCGCTGCTGACGAGCACGGTCGACGGCGTCATCACCATCGACCGCCACGGCAGCATCGTCGACTTCAACGGTGCCGCCGAGCGCATCCTCGGCTGGCGCTCGGCGGAAATCGTCGGCCGCCATGTCAGCGTGCTGGTCAGCGACGTGCGCCAGTCGGAACAGAACGGCCTGCTGTACTACCTGCGCACGGGCGAAGGCGATGCGTCCCACGCCAGCGAGGAAATCGTCTACCTGCGCAAGGATGGCGCCCCCGTGGCCGTGCAGCGCTCGATGGCCAGCGCGCGCCTGGCCGACCAGGATTTATATGTGCTGTTCATTACGGACATCAGCGAACGGCGCGCCATGCTGGCCGCCCTGCGCGAAAGCGAGCAGCAGTTGCGCTCGCTGATCGGCAATATTCCCGGCATCGCCTTTCGCTGCACCACGGCGGAAAACCAGCCCATGCTGTTCATCAGCGATGGCGTGGAAGCCATCACCGGCTATCCGCCCGCCGACTTTCTCGGCGCCGTGCCGCGCCGCACCATCACGGGCCTGATCGCCAGCGAAGAGCGCGCCTACGTCATCGATGTCTTCAACCACAGCGTCGCCAGCGGTGAGCCCTACCTGCTTGAATACCGGCTGCTGCATGCCGACGGCACGGCGCGCTGGCTGTGGGAGCGGGGCACCGTCGTGCACGATGCGGCAGGCGCCGTGCGCTGGGTCGACGGCGTCATCCTCGACATCAGCGAACGGCGGCAAATGGAGGAAGACTTGCGCATGGCCAAGGAAAAAGCGGAGCTGGCGGCCGCCACGCGGGCCAGCTTTGTCGCCAACATGAGCCATGAAATCCGCACGCCGATGAATTCCATCCTCGGTTTCACGGATGTGCTGCTGGACTCGCCACTGGCGCCCGAGCAGCGGCGCCACCTCGATACCGTGCGCCAGTCCGGCCGCTCACTATTGCGCCTGCTCAACGAAGTACTCGATACGGCCAAGCTGGACAAGGGTGCCATGGCGCTGGAATTGCGCGACTACAGCCTGCTGGCGCTGGTCGATGAACTGGCATCCACGTATGGCATCCATGCACGCGCCAAGGGCTTGCGCATGGAGGTGCAGTACGACCCGCAACTGCCGGCCGTGCTGCATGGCGACGAATTACGCATGCGGCAAGTGCTGGGCAACCTGCTCGACAACGCCATCAAGTTCACGCCCGGCGGCGCCGTCAGCCTGGCGGCGCGCTTCGAGGATGGCCAGCTGCACCTGCTGGTGCAGGACAGCGGCATCGGCATCCCCGCGGAACGGCGCGACGCCATCTTTGAACCGTTCGTGCAAGCGGACGCCTCGACCACGCGGCGCTTTGGCGGCACGGGCCTGGGCACCACCATCAGCCGGCAACTGGTGACGCTGATGCAGGGGCGCATCTGGGCCGATGCCGCCTTGCCGCACGGCAGCGTGTTCCACGTCATGCTGCCCTTGCTGCCGGCACGCCAGGCGGCGCTGCCCGCCAGCGAACGCCGCAGCGTGCGCCTGCCGCCCCTGCGCGTGCTGGCCGCCGACGACGTGCCGCAAAACCTGGAACTGCTGAGCTTACTATTGGGCAAGCGCGGCCATACGGTGGTGACGGCCGGCGATGGCGCGCAAGCCTTGCAGCTGGCGCAGCAGGACGACTTCGACATTCTGCTGCTGGACTTGCAAATGCCGCGCATGGATGGGCTGGCCGCCACGCAAGCCATCCGTGCCGCCGCCCTGCGCGATGGCCGCCCGCGCGTGCCCGTGATCGCCATGACGGCCAGCGTGCTCGATGCGCACCGCAAGGCGGCGCGGGCGGCCGGCATGGACGGTTTCGCCACCAAGCCCGTCGAGTGGCAGGCGCTGTCGCAGGAAATCGCCCGCGTGCTGGGCCTGGCGGCAGAAGCTGGCGACGATGGCGGCGAACCGGCGGCGCCCGCTGGCGGACGGGTGCTGCACCACGCGGGCGCCCTGCAGCGCTGGGCCGGCAACGACAGTGCCTACCACGCGGCGCTGGCCCGTTTCGCACGCGAGCATCCCCGCTTGCCGCCTGCCCTGCTGGCCGCCATCGAGGCGCGCGATCACGCGGCGCTCTTGCCGCACAGTCACCAATTGCGCGGCGTGGTGGCCAACCTGGGACTGGAGCAACTGGCCGCCAGCCTGGCGGCGCTGGAGCAATGCTGCGCCGGTCCCGCTCCCGCCACGGCCCAGCAGCTCGACGAGACCTTGGGCGCCCTGCTGACGCAATGGCCGGCGGCCCTGGCCGCCATCGCCCGGCTGGCGCCGCCTGCATTGCCAGCGGCAACGGCGGGGGCCATCGATGCGCCCGCCGCCCGGCAAGCGGCCAGTTCCCTGCTGCACGCCTTGCGGCGCGGCGAACTCGATGACGCGGCGCAAGCACAGTTGCAGCACGCCATGGGCGCGCAAGCGGACGCGCTGGCGCCGCTGCGGCATGCCATCGACGATTTCGATTTCCCTCTGGCACAGTCGCTCTTGCACGACTTGCTGCACACCTTCGCACCGGAGTCCCCATGAATGCACCCGCCAGGCCCGTGATTCTCGTCGTCGACGATGAGGCGGCCAATTTGCAATTGCTGCGCCAGATATTGCAGAACGACTACGCGCTGCTGTTCGCCAAGGATGGCGCGCGGGCACTGGAACTGGCGCAGCAGGAACGCCCGGCCCTGATCCTGCTCGACGTGATGATGCCGGGCATGAGCGGCCACGACGCCTGCCGCCAGCTGAAAGCCGCGCCACTGACGGCCGCCATTCCCGTCATTTTCGTCACGGCCCTGAACGACATGCGCGACGAACTCAGTGGTTTTGAAGCGGGCGCCGTCGATTACATCACCAAGCCGCTCAGTCCCGCCATCGTGCGCGCCCGCGTGCGCACGCACCTGTCGCTGGTGCGCATCGATGAATTGAAGGAAACGCGGCTGCAGATCGTCCAGCGCCTGGGCCTGGCGGCAGAATACAAGGACAATGAAACGGGCTTGCACGTGATCCGCATGAGCCATTACGCGCGCCTGCTGGGCGTGGCCGCCGGCATGGACGAGGCCGCCGCAGAAGACCTGCTGCACGCGGCGCCCATGCACGACGTGGGCAAGATCGGCATCCCCGACCGCATCCTGCAAAAGCCGGGCAAGCTCGACGCGGATGAATGGGCCATCATGCAGACGCACACGCGCATCGGCGGCGACATTATCGGCGAACATGCGCAAGGCGGCATGCTGGCGCTGGCGCGCGAGATCGCCCTGTCGCACCATGAAAAATGGGATGGCAGCGGCTACCCGAACGGCTTGGCGGGCGAAGCGATTCCCCTGGCGGGGCGCATCGTCGCCGTGGCCGACGTCTTCGACGCGCTGACTTCGGTGCGCCCGTACAAGCGCGCGTGGTCGGTACTGGACGCCGTCGGCTATCTGCAAGGGCAACAAGGCAGCCATTTCGATGCGCGGCTGGTCGAGCTGTTTGTGCAGGAACTGCCCGCCATCGACGCCATCCGGCTGCGCTGGGCAGAGAAAGAGGAACACCACGCGCCCGCTTGAAGAATGAACTCCCGCCACGCCCAGCGTTGTTGCGTCACACAGGGAAGTGCCGGACAGATGGCGCCGGCGCCGATGCAGACCACTGGAAAGGCAAGGAGTTCAATGCCATTATGGCTGGCGACGGGCCAAACATTTTGATGCACATCAAATGGATCAGCATTTCCTGGCTGTGGACTTGCGGATGGCCATGGCCCGTGTTTTTTTGACCCACATCAAGCCCAGCATAAGAAAACCGCCCGCCAGCAAGGCAATGCTGGACTTGCCCGTGTTGCCGTTCTAGCCTTGTTGCCATCCTGACTAGCGAATGACAACATGGCCTATAAATCCATCCTCGTCCACGCCGACCTGTCGCGCCATGCGCCGCAGCGCATCGCCATCGCGGCACGGCTGGCGCACGCGCACCAGGCGCACCTGATCGGCGCCGCCATGACGGGCCTGTCGCGCTTTTACGTGGAAAACAACCGCGGCATGCGCGGCAGCGCCGTGGCGGCGCAGATCAACGCCCTGCATGGGCAGGCGGAACAAGCCCTCGACCAGTTTGAAACGCTGGCGCGCCAGGCCGGCACCGTCTCGCTGGAACGGCGCCTGATCGAAGACGATGAGGATGGCGGCATGGCCGTCAGCGCGCGCTACAGCGACTTGACGGTGCTGAGCCAGCACGACGACAGCGAAGCGCTGCCCGGCGCCATGAGCGACCTGGTGCCCTACGTGATGCTGAACGCGGCCCGTCCCGTGCTGATCGTGCCGCGCAGCGGCAAGTTCACGCAGATCGAAAACACCGTCGTGGTGGCCTGGGATGGCAGCATGGAAGCGACGCGCGCCATCGGCCACGCCCTGCCCCTCTTGCGCGCGGCGCGCCTGGTGGTGCTGGCCCTGCTGCACCCGCCGGCCGGCCATGCACAGCCGGCCCGCCATCCGGGCGCCGACATCGCCGCCTACCTGAGCCGCCATGGCGTGCCCGTCGAAGTGCGTCCGGCCATCGCCACGGGCGACATCGGCGCGGCGCTGCTGGCCATGGCCGCCGAAGTGCATGCGGACCTGCTGGTGATGGGCGGCTACGGCCACGCGCGCTTCCGCGAAATTTTACTCGGCGGCGTGACGGAAACGATCTTGCGCCAGATGACCTTGCCCATGCTGATGGCGCACTGAAACCAAGCGCGCTCCATGTCGTTGCACAATGGATATACTTGCCTGTTTATCCATATCAAAGCAATGTACATGAACCAACAACTCGTCAATTGGGGCAATAGCCTGGCGCCATTCGGCGGCGAACTGCTGTGGACCGCCCTGCCGTGGATGCTGCTGTGCAGCGCGGCCGGCTTCGTGCTGGCGCTCGGCATCTGCTACCAGCTGGCCAGAAAATGCCTGCTGGTGCGCCGTCCCCGCGCCTGGCATGTGGCCGCCAAGCTCAGCTATGTGCTGATCCTGCTCGCGCTGCCGCTCCTCGGTGCCGGCTTTGGCGCCGTGCACAGCGTGCACCGTGTGGTCAACCAGGCCCTCGAGCGCGACTTGCAGCCCGTGGTCGAAGCACAGATGCCGGCGCTGCGCGTCTACCTGGAACAGCAGGTCAAGCTGATCGCCCCGGGCCAGCCCATCAGCGTGCGCAGCCTGCTGGAACCATTCGTGCAAGGCATGTATTACCAGCCCACATCCAGCAGCTACTGGGAACGCAGCAAGGCGCGCTGGATCAATGAATTCATTCTGCGCCGCGGCAGCGTGCTGCTGACGCAGGTGCTGCAGGAACAGCTGATCGCCAGGGTCGGCCTGCTCGGCGAAGCGCTCAAGGGCGCCAACTTCCGTGGCCAGGCGACGGGCGAACTGGCCGCGCTGGGCACCGATCTGGCCGTGCGCCTGACCACCGACGTGGCGCGCCATGCCGACTTCAGCAAACTCGACAAGTCAGTGCCGATGATTTTCATCGACGCCATCAAACGGCAAGCCGGCGCCTATTTCAATTCGCTCAAGATCACGCTGGGCCTGTTCGCGCTGGCGGCGCTGCTGCTGGTATGGGGCGAGATCATGCTGTACCGCCATTACTACCTGCGCCGCCATCCGCCCGCCGCAGCCCTGCCCGTGCCGCCCATGTAAAAAAAGCCGCGCCTCCTTGCGGATGGCGCGGCTTTCAGGCGGCAGCTAAACCCTTAGGCTTTGCGTTGCGCTACCGCGTCAACGACGCACAAGGCCGTCATATTGACGATGCGGCGCACGGTGGCCGATGGCGTCAGGATGTGCACGGGCTTGGCGCAACCGAGCAGGATCGGACCCACGGCGATGCCGTTGCCGGCCGCCGTCTTCACCAGGTTGTAGGCGATGTTGGCCGACTCGATGTTCGGCATGACGAGCAGGTTGGCGTCGTTCTTCAGTGCCGAATTGGGCATGATTTTTTGACGCAGCTTGCTGTCCAGGGCCGTATCGCCGTGCATTTCGCCGTCGATTTCCAGGTCCGGCGCGCGCTCCTTGATGATCGCCAGGGCGGCGCGCATCTTTTGCGCCGAAGCGCTGTCGCTGGAACCGAAATTCGAGTGCGACAGCAGGGCCGCGCGCGGCGACAGGCCGAAACGGGTCATCTCTTCGGCGGCCATGATGGTGATCTCGGCCAGCTGCTCGGCGTCCGGGTTTTCATTGACGTGCGTATCGACCATCACCAACTGGCGTTCCGGCATGATCAGGACGTTCATGGCCGCATACACGTTGCTGCCGGCGCGCTTGCCCAGCACCTGGTCGATGTATTTCAGGTGCAGCTGGGTGGTGCCGAAGGTGCCGCAGATCATGCCGTCGGCGTCGCCCTTGTGGATCATCATCGAACCGATCAGGGTGTGGCGGCGGCGCATTTCCAGCTTCGCGTATTCCTCGGTGACGCCCTTGCGGCTCGTCATCGCGTAATACGTGTTCCAGTAATCGCGATAGCGCTCGTCGAAGTCCGGGTTGATGACGTCGAAGTCGACGCCCTGCTTCAGGCGCAGGCCGAACTTCTGGATGCGCGCTTCGAGCACGGGCGGACGGCCGACCAGGATAGGACGCGCCAGTTTTTCATCGACCACCACTTGCACGGCGCGCAGCACGCGCTCTTCTTCGCCTTCGGCGTAGACGATGCGTTTGAGTTCGGCCGGCGTGGATTTGGCCATCAGGAACAGCGGCTTCATGAAGGTGCCGCTGCGGTAGACGAATTGCTGCAGGCTGTCCGCGTACGCTTGCAAGTCCTTGATCGGACGCGTGGCGACGCCGGAATCCTCGGCCGCCTTGGCCACCGCTGGCGCGATCTTGATCAGCAAACGCGGATCGAACGGCATCGGGATCAGGTATTCAGGACCGAACGACAGGTTGCTGATGCCGTAGGTGGTCGCGACGATGTCCGACTGCTCGGCATGCGCCAGGTCGGCGATCGCGTGCACGACGGCGATTTCCATTTCGCGCGTGATCGTCGTCGCGCCGCAATCGAGGGCGCCGCGGAAGATGTACGGGAAGCACAGCACGTTGTTGACCTGGTTCGGATAATCCGAACGGCCCGTGGCGATGATGGCGTCGCTGCGCACGGCCTTGACTTCTTCCGGCAGGATTTCCGGGTTCGGGTTGGCCAGCGCCAGGATCAATGGATTCGGCGCCATCTTGCGCACCATGTCCTGTTTCAGCACGCCGCCGGCGGAGACGCCGAGGAAAATGTCGGCATCCGGGATGATCTCGCCCAGGGTGCGCAGCGGCGTATCTTGCGCGAAGCGTTCCTTGTCCGGGTCCATCAGTTCCGTGCGGCCCTTGTAGACGACGCCGGCCAGGTCGGTGACGTAGATATTTTTCAGCGGGAAGCCCAGATCGACGATCAGGTCCAGGCAGGCCAGCGCCGCGGCGCCAGCGCCCGACACGACCAGTTTGCAATCTTCGATTTTCTTGCCGACGGCTTTCAAGCCGTTCAGGATGGCCGCGCCGACGATGATGGCGGTGCCGTGCTGGTCGTCATGGAAGACGGGAATCTTCATGCGGTCGCGCAGCTGGCGTTCGATGTAGAAGCACTCGGGGGCCTTGATGTCTTCCAGGTTCACGCCGCCGAAGGTCGGTTCCAGCGAAGCGATGATGTCGACCAGCTTGTCCGGGTCCATCTCGTTGATTTCGATGTCGAAGACGTCGATGCCGGCGAATTTCTTGAACAGCACGCCCTTGCCTTCCATCACCGGCTTGGCGGCCAGCGGGCCGATATTGCCCAGTCCCAGCACGGCCGTGCCGTTGGTGATGACGGCCACCAGGTTGCCGCGCGCCGTATATTTATAGGCATTCGCCGGATCGATGACGATTTCTTCGCACGGTGCCGCCACGCCTGGCGAGTAGGCCAGTGCCAGGTCGCGCTGATTGGTCAGTTGTTTGGTCGGCGTCACGCTGATTTTGCCGGGGCGCGGGCACTCGTGATACTCGAGTGCGGCCAAGCGCAATTGTTGACGCAATTCTTCTTTTTTATCAGATGACGAATCCATGCTG
Source organism: Janthinobacterium sp. BJB446 (assembly GCF_002735655.1). NCBI lineage: Bacteria > Pseudomonadati > Pseudomonadota > Betaproteobacteria > Burkholderiales > Oxalobacteraceae > Janthinobacterium > Janthinobacterium sp. BJB446. The sequence goes on from NZ_PDZK01000002.1 coordinate 491,872, forward strand.
TGCTGCCTTCCTGTTTGGTCGATCGGGTGTTCCGGATTTTATCAGACCGATTCTTTCAATTAGCTAGGTATTTTCCGCTAGCCACAGTCTGATATCACGAAAACGCATAACCTAGCATTGTAAGGCCGTCCGGCGGCACAAACGTCCTGAACAGGAAAAACTATCAAATTTTAGATTTCAATTATTTTTTTCGATGGAGCATCGGAGGCGCGCCACAGCGGCAGCGCGGCGACGGCGCTCGATATCGCCCATGTCATCCGCGCCCAGGCTGCTGTCGAACGGCGCGGACAAAATGCTGCGCATCAGCGCCAGGCGCGTCGTCGCCTGCTGCGCGTCGATGAAACGCGTCGTCTCCGCGCAATACTGCGCGCGGCGCTGGGCATCGGCGCCATCATCGTCGCCGTCGGGATAATAATGGCGGCCGATGTGATGCAGCGACTGCAGCAGGAATTCGATCTCGCGCAGGATGCGCAGCGCATCCTCGCCGGACAGCACGATGCGGCGGTTGGCGGGCAGCAGGGACGGTGCCGTGGCCGGGCTATTCGAAATTTTCATCGATCAGGAAGGCATAGTCGTCATCGATCAGCATTTGCAGATAAGCGTCGAAGCTGTCGGCGATGACCTTGTAGTTGTCGGGGTCGTGCAGGAAGCGCACGATCTGTCCAACCTTGCCGGACGCCGTGGGCGTGAAATCGACATACAGCCGCGAAGAGCCGCCATTGTTCATGCAATGCGAAAAACACAGGCGCTGGCCCTGCTTGATGCCGGCGTCGATGCGGGCATCGACGATGCCGGGATCCTGTTCCAGGTAATGGCCATAGATATCGGCGATGCTGCGCTGGTTCGCTAGCCCGTCCTGCAGGATCTGCTCGACGGAACTCAGGTAATACGGATACTCGAACACGTCCGAGCCCAGCATGTACACCAGCACCGTGCCGCCGGCATACTCCTGATAATAGGTGCCGTTGTACGTGCCCAGCAAGCGCAGCAGGCTGTCCGGGCACAGCGGATACGTCTGGCGCAAGCTGGCCAGTTGTGCCGCGCTGGCGCCGCTGGCCATCGCCAGGTCCACGAACGGTTCTGGTGGCAAGGCATTGAGCACGCCTTCGAGGTAGCGGTCGACGATGTCCATACGTGGCTGGTTCCTGATTTGACGGGTGGGCGCAATATAGCAGCTCAGGATGCGCGGCTGGCGCACGGCTGGACCAGCGTCCCGCCCGGCGCGAAGCGCACCGCGATCAGCAGCAGGAGCACGACGCCGCCGGCCATCACCATCCACGCCTGGGCCAGGCTGGACGAGTGCTGGCGGATCAGGCCGGCGATGAACGGCATGCTGCTGGCGATGATGTAGCCGCCGCCCTGCACAAAGCCCAGCAGCGCGCCGGCGCCGGCCGGGTCACGCACGTGGTCCATGCTGACGATCAGCGACAGGGGAAACAGGGAGCCGATGCCGCAGCCCAGTAATATCACGGCGGGCAGCGCCAGTTGCGCAGGCGCCACGATCAGGCAAGCCAGGCCGGCCAGCACGGACAACAATACGGCCAGCAACAGGATGCGGCGGTCGGGGAAGCGGTGGATGATGCTGGAAATCACCAGCCCCGCCAGCACTTCCACCAGGGTCAGGCCGCCGAGCAGCAAGCCGCTGTCGGCCGCGCTCGAGCCCAGTTCCGTATAGAACGGCGGCAGCCAGGCCAGCACCAGGGTGTACGCACCCGTGCCGATGCCAAAGAACACCATCAGCAGCCAGGCACGGCCACTGCCCACGGGCAGGCTGGCGCCCGCGCCGCCGGACACCTCCACACGCGCGGCCGATGCGCGGCGCCACAGCAGCGCGGCGGCCACGGCAGGCAGCGCCCACAGGGCCAGCAGCGCATTCCAGCCCCAGCTTTGCGCCAACGGTGAAGCGGACGCGGCGGCAATGGCCGCGCCGCCCATGATGCCCGTCGTATAAAAGCCCATCAGCTGGCCTGCCCGCTCGGGGAAATGGCGCTTGATGAAGGCCGGCAGCAGCGCCTGCACCAGCGCGATGCCCAGTCCACCCAGGGCCGCCGTGGCGATCAGGCCGCCGCTGCCATGCAAGGGCCAGCGCAGCGCGCAGGCGGCAGCGATGATGGCGATGCCGAGACCGATGCCGCGCGCCACGCCCAGCCGGCGCTGCAGCTGCGCGCCCGCCAGCGCGCACACGCCCATGGCGAACACGGGCACGGTGGTCAGCAAGCCCGCGTCGGCATTGCTGATGCCCGTGCTGGCCTGGATACTGTCAAGCAAGGGGCCGATGGCCGCCAGGATGGGCCGCAGATTCAGGCCCAGCAAGATGATGGCGGCCACCAGCAGGGCCGAAGACATTGAAGAAGAAAGGGGAGCGGCAGGTCGTGCGGAGGGCATGGGATAGTCCTTGCCTCGCTGGGAGGCACATGGTTTAATGCGTCATCAGAATATGACTCGATGAAAAGTATCTTAACATAAAGATAGAAATCTATCTTGAGGTCGAGATAGATGTTCCCAAGATACAAGGATACCCATGACAGATGCCCCGCAAGAACACACGCGCGCACAATTTGCCGCAGCACAATGGCAGCGCGAACTGCCGCAGATGGATACCAGTGCCATGCAACTGGTGGGCCAGCTGGGCACGGTGGCGCAGCTGATGGCGCGCGACTGGCTCAATCCGCTGTTCGCCGAACACGGCTTGCAACCGGGCGAATTCGACGTGCTGGCGACCTTGCGCCGCTCGGGTGCGCCCTACAGCCTGATGCCGACGGCCCTGTACGAAGCGGCCATGCTGTCCTCGGGCGGCATGACCAACCGCATCGACCGGCTGGAAGCGGCCGGCCTGATCGAACGCCAGAAGCATCCGACGGACCGGCGCGGCGTGCTGGTGGCCCTGACACAAAGGGGATTGGAACTGATTGAAAAGCTGGTGCTGCTGCACGTGGAGAACGAGCGCGCCATGCTCTCGGCTTTGAATTCGGACGAGCAGCGCCAGCTCGACCAGTTGCTGGCCAAGCTGCTGCACGGCATGGCGCAGGCGAAGAAAATTTAGGCGAGCAGACGCGCCAGTTCGCGCAGCGCCGCATGGCCGCGCCGGGCTTTGCGCTGCAATTCTTCCGGCGCACAGTGTCCATACAGGGCCTGGACGTGGCCCTCGCTGGCGGCGCGCAGGTCGAGTTCGCCCGCACCGGGATCGGGCAACTGCCCCTCGACAAGGGTCAGGAAATAATGGCGGGGCGCGCCATGCAGGTTGGTCGCGAACTGCAGCACCAGGCCGCTGTCGAACAGCAGCGCACCGCTGCACGCCCCTGTCTCCAACAGCAGGCGATACGGCGGCAAGGGCCGCCGTATCGCGCGCAGCACGCTGGCCAGGCGTACTTGATAACCGAGTTCCAATCCATTCGCATGCAAGCGGCCGCCTTGCAGATACACCTTGAACGATGTTTGCACGGCCCGGCTGGCGCGGCGGAACCAGCGCTCATCCTCATACAGGCACAGCTGGCCGCCATCGCACAGCTCGTAAAATCCCCGCGCCAGCAGTTCCGGCGCCGTGAACGTGGCCAGGCCAACGGCCTGCGGCTCGCGCAGCCAGCCATCGTCAAGATAGGATTGCATCAGGGCGTGGATATCGTGGAAGGGCATAGGGGCATGCTCGGCGGTGGCAAAGGCCTGTATTGTATGCCAGCCTATAATAGCCAGGCCTCACCACCACTCAACGAACAGACCACGCCATGGCCCCACACGACGCGCTTTCCGAATTCGACCTGATCAAACAATATTTCGTGCGCCAGCGCCCCGGCCGCGCCACCCTGGGCATCGGCGACGATTGCGCGCTGATTACGCCCGGCGCCGGCAAGCAGATCGCCATCTCGTCGGACATGCTGGTCGAGGACCGGCACTTCTTTGCCGGCGCCGACGCACGCATGCTCGGTCACAAAAGCCTGGCCGTGAACCTGTCCGACCTGGCCGCCATGGGCGCGCGTCCCGTAGCCTTTACCCTGGCCCTGGCCCTGCCGCAAGCCGAGCGCGCCTGGCTGGCCGGCTTTGCCGAAGGCTTGTTTGCGCTGGCAGACGCATTCGGCTGCGAATTGATCGGCGGCGACACCACCAAGGGCCCTTTGAATATCTGCATCACCGTGTTTGGCGAACTGGCGCCGGGCCAGGCCCTGCGCCGCAGCGCGGCCGTGGCGGGCGACGATATCTGGGTCAGCGGCACCCTGGGCGATGCGCGCCTGGCGCTGGCCGGCTACCGCATGGAGCAGGAACTGGCGCCATCCGACCTGCTGACAGCAAGCGCGCGCATGCACACGCCGACGCCGCGCGTGGCGTTCGGTTGCGCCCTGGCCGAAGCGGGCCTCGCGCATGCGGCCATCGACATCTCGGACGGCCTGGTGGGCGACCTCGGTCACATATTGAAAGCGTCGCAGGTGGGCGCCACCCTCGACGTCGACGCCCTGCCGGCCGGCCCCGTGCTGGCGCAACAGGCGACCATCGTGCGCCGCCGCTACACGGCCGCCGGCGGCGACGACTATGAACTGTGCTTCACGGCGCCGGCTTCCTCGCGCGACGCCATCGCCGCCCTGGCGGCAAGCTGCGGCACGCCCGTCACGCGCGTGGGCAGCATCGAGGCGCAGGCGGGCTTGCGGCTGGTGGATGCGGCCGGGCAGCCGCTCGATTTGGCGCTGAATTCTTTCGACCACTTCAGCGAATAAAAATAAGGAATCCGCCGAATCAGCGCACCGCCATCCGCGCCAGCCCCGGCTGGTTCACCATCCAGTAGTGCTGGAAGGCCAGGCGGATGTTGTCGCGCAACTGGGTGTCGTCCCACGGTTTCGTATAGAAACGGTAGATGGCGCCCCGGTTGATCGAGTCGAGCACGGCTTCGAGGCCCGTGTAGCCGGACAGGATGATGCGGATGGTTTCCGGGTACAGCTCTTTTACTTTACTGAGGAATTCCGTGCCACTCATGCTGGGCATGCGCTGGTCGCAGACGATCACGTGCACCCTGTGCAGGGCCAGCATTTCAAACCCTTCGGCCGGCGTGCTGGCCGTGAGAATCTGGTAGCCTTCGGGACGGAACAAACGGTGCAGGGACGACAGCACGTTGACGTCGTCGTCGACGATGAGCAGGGTTTGCGCGGGCTGCGCGGCCGGGTCGTGGCCGGGCGGCAGGCCGGCGCCGGCAACGATCATCTGCCCCAGTTCCAGCGCCGGCAGGGCGCGGCTGAAATAAAAACCCTGGATTTCATCGCAGCGGTTGCGCCGCAGGTATTCCAGCTGCGGGCGCGATTCCACGCCCTCGGCCACCACGCTCAGTTTCAGGCTGTGCGCCATGCTGACGATGGCCAGCGCGATGGCCGCGTCGTTCGGATTGCTGGTGATGTTGCGCACGAAGGCGATGTCGATTTTCAGCTTGTCGATGGGGAAGCGCTGCAGATACGCGAGGCTCGAGTAACCGGTGCCGAAATCGTCGATGGCCACCTTCACGCCGATTTTCTTCAGCTTGCCCAGCACGACGATGGTGCGCTCGGCGTTCGACATCAGCGCCGTTTCCGTCAGTTCCAGTTCCAGCAATTCCGGCGCCACGCCATGCTGCGCCAGCGCGCGCGTCACCTCGCCTTCCAGGTCGCCTTCGGCAAACTGGCGGCTCGACACATTCACGGCCACGTGCACGGGCCCCACTTCGCTGTCGCGCCACTCGGCGATCTGGCGGCAGGCCGCCTGGATCACCCAGGCGCCGACGCGCACGATCAGGCCCGTGTCTTCCAGCACCGGCACGAATTCGGCCGGCGCCACCAGGCCGTAGCCGGGACGGCGCCAGCGCAGCAGCGCTTCCACGCCGCTGATGCGGCCCGTGCGCAAATCCACCTTGGGCTGGTAGTACAGGATGAACTGCTCGTGTTCGAGCGCATGGCGCAGCGCCAGTTCCAGGTCCAGGCGCGCCAGCACCTGCACGTTCATGCCGGCCGTGAAAAAGCGGTAGCCGTCGCGGCCCGCCTGCTTGGCGCCGCCCATGGCCGTATTCGCGTATTTGATGAGGGTTTCCGGGTCGGTGGCGTCGTCCGGGTACATGGCGATGCCGATGCTGGCCGTCAGGGTGGCCGCATGGCCGCGCAAGTCGAACGGCGCGCGCAAGGCTTCGCGCACCTGGTTCGCCACGGCCACGGCTTCCTGCTGGTTGCGGCTCATGGTGAGTATCAGCGCGAATTCGTCGTTGCCCAGGCGTCCCACGGTGTCGCGCAGGCGCACGCATTCGACCAGGCGGTTGCTGAACTGGCGCAGCAGTTCGTCGCCCAGCGCCGCGCCCAGGGTGTCGTTGATGCTTTTAAAACGGTCGAGCGCGATGAACAGCACCACGATGCGCCAGCTTTTTTCCTGCGCCAGTTCGACGGCCTGGGCCAGGGTCTGGTAAAACAGGCTGCGGTTCGGCAGCCCCGTCAAGCCATCGTAATGGGCCAGGTGCTTCAGGCGCTCCTGCGCCTGGCGCCGTTCGCTGATGTCGCGCGCCACGGCGATCAGCAGCAAGCCGCCCGCACCCTGTCCGCCCGCCACGGGCGCCTGCGCATACCAGTGCCAGCCCAGCTCCACGGGCACCAGGCTCAGGTCGCGCCGCACCAGTTCGCATTCCGTCACTTCCGTGGCCAGGTGGGCCGGGCCGCCCGGCAGCGCGGCCAGCGGCGGGGCCGGCGGCGACGGCAGCAAGCTGCCGGGCGCCAGCGCCAGCAGTTCGGTGCGCGCATAGCCGAGCAGGCGGCATGCACCATCGTTGACGTCGACCAGGGTCATGCCCAGCACGTCGACGAGGAAGATGGCGTCGGTGGTGGCGTCCATGGCGCCGCGAAAGCGCTGCAGTTCCGCCGTGCGCTGGCCCACCGTGCGTTCGAGCAGGGTATTGTAGTGGCGCGCGGCGCGGTGCAGCAGCCGCACTTCGAGCATGTTGCGGATACGCGTGAGCACTTCGAGCGCGTCAAACGGCTTGCTGATGAAGTCGCGCGCCCCCGCTTCCAGCGCCGCCAGCTTGGCGTCCGGGTCGGCGGCGATCACCAGCACGGGCAAATAGCCTTCCAGTTCCAGCGGGCGCAAGGCATCCATCACGTCGTAGCCGCTCATGCCGGGCATCACCAGGTCGAGGATGATCAGGTCGAACTGGTGGCGCTGGTGCAGGCCGGCCACGGCGCGCGCGTCGAGGGTGCTGGTGATGGCCGTATAGCCGCCGCTTTGCAGCAAATGCTCGAGCAGGCGCAGATTGACTTCCTGGTCGTCGACGATGAGAATTTTCGCCGCATAGATATCGGCCTGGCTGATCATGGCGCGCCTGTTCCCTTCTGCCGGCGCTGCTGCGCCACGTAGGCCAGGGTGCTGTTGATCGCCTCGGTAAATTCATCGAGGTTGATCGGCTTGGTCAGATAGCGGTAAAAGCCCAGCGCCATGCTGCGCTCCACGTCGCCCGGCATGGCGTTGGCCGTCAGGGCGATGACGGGGATGTGCGCCGTGCGCGGATCGGCGCGCAGCAGTTTCAGCGCGTCCGTGCCGTTCACGTTCGGCAGGTTGATGTCCATCAGGATCAGCTGCGGCAAATGCGTGCGCGCCATATCCACGCCCAGGCGGCCATCCGTTGCCGTCAGCAGCTGCAATTGCGGGCAGTAGCGCACGATTTCCTCGACCAGGGTCAGGTTGGCGGGATTGTCTTCCACGTACAGCAAGGTCACGGGGGCGCTGTGTTCGAGCAGCGCCCCGGCCAGGTCCGGCCGCGGCAAGGCCGGGGGCGCGGGCGCGGGCAAGGCATCGACCACGCGCAGCTCGATCCAGAACGTGCTGCCCTCGCCGGGCGCGCTGGTCACGCCGATGCTGCCATCCATCAGCTCCACCAGGCGCTTGGTGACCACCAGGCCGATGCCGCTGCCCTCTTCCGTGCCGCCTTCCTGTCCCAGCCGGTTGAAGGGCTGGAACAGCAGCGCCACCTGTTCGCCGTCGAGGCCCACGCCCGTGTCGCGCACGCTGATGCGCACCCGGCCGCCCGCCTGCGGCGCGCAATCGATGGCCACCTGCCCCAGCTCGCGGTTGTACTTGAGCGCATTCGACAGCAGGTTCAACAGAATCTGCTTGAGGCGCGTGCGGTCGGCCAGCACGTTCAGGGGGCAGGTGTCGGGAAAGGTCATGCCGATGCCGCGCTGGCTGGCCAGCGGCGCGATCATGTCGCGGCATTCCTGCAAGATGGCGTCCAGGCCCACGGGTTCGAGCGACAGGCTGACCGTGCCCGACTCCACCTTGGCCAGGTCGAGGATTTCATTGATCAATGTCAGCAGGTGGCGCCCCGATTTCAGGATATGCCCGGCAAATTCCTTCTTTTGCTCCAGGGTCGACGGCAGACGGTCGGAACTGAGGATTTGCGCGAAGCCCAGGATGGCGTTGAGCGGCGTGCGCAATTCATGGCTCATCGACGACAGGAAGGCCGACTTGGCATAGTTGGCGCTGCGCGCCTCTTCCATCGCCATGGCCAGTTCGCCATTCGTCATTTCCAGCTGCATCGTGCGCTCGTGCACGCGCACTTCCAGTTCCTGGTTCAGGCGCATGACTTCCTGCTGCGCCTCGGTGCGCTGTTCGCCTTCGCTGGCCAGCTCGCCGTTCGAGCGCTCCAGCGCCTGCGTGCGCAGCTCGATCTCGGCCAGCATCTTGTTGAAGGAATCGACCAGCTGCGCCACTTCGTCGACGCTGAGCTTGCGCGCGCGGCGCGAATAGTCGCCCGTCTCGATCACTTCACGCGCCACGTCGGCGATATCGAGGATGGGTTGCGTGATGACGAAATCGAGGCGGCGCAGCAGCAGCAAGGCCACCAGCAGCGCCAGCACCGTCACGCTCAGGGCGATGGCCAGGTAATCGGCCGTGCGGCCGGCCAGCTCGTAATCGGCGCGCAAATACACGGTGCCCAGCAGTTCCCCATTGTCGACGATGGGCTTGAACAATTCCACCGAACTGCCCTGGATGCTTTCGCCTTCCTTGCCCGCCTTCGCCGGCAGCTCGCCCACATGCTGGTTCGCGCGGTAGCTGGCAAACAGGCTGCCATCCGCCTTGTACAGGGCGCCGGCCGTCACGCGCGGGCGGATGCGCATCAGGTTGAGGTTTTCCAGCGCCAGGCGTTCGTCGTCGAAGGCCAGCGCGGCCGAACTCATGTGCCCCAGCAGCTCGGCCTGGGTACTGATGTCGGCCACCAGGTTGCGGTGGTAGGCGCGCAAGTCGTAGACGACGATGGTGCCCAGCGAAATGACGAGCGCCACCAGGGTGGTCAGCAAGACCACCGACATCAGCTTGTGGCGGATGGAACGCAGTCGTATCATCTAGGCGCCTCCCGTCTGCACGCGGTAGGCGGCCAGCAGCATGCGCGCGCTGATGCGGATATGCGCCTGCGCCACGGGTTTCAGGGCCACGTCGAAGCGCACCTTGTCTTCGGCCATCACAAAATTGATCATGCTGCCCATCGCGTAGACCTCATCCGAATCGGATACCGTCAGCAACGCCAGGCCACGGCTGGCGGCCAGCATCTCCTGCAGCGCCGTTTTATCCAGCGCCCCCAGGTACAGCACGTGCAGCCCGGCCAGCGCTTCGCCGCGCCGCACTTTTTTCACCTGCACGGCGCGGCCGTTGACGCTATGCCCGGCCACGCTCTGTTCGAGCTGCTCGGCCAGCGCATCGGCGCCCGCCACGCCGATCACCAGCGGAGAGTCGGGCCGGGCAAAGCTACCGTCGGGCCATTCGACATAGCCGGCAAACTTGTACAGATACCCGGCCTTGACCTGGCGTTCCAGCTCCCCCGGCACCTGCGCCCGCGCCTCGATACACAGCACGCCCAGGAGCAGCAATAGCCACTCCCAGCGGAGAGGGCGGCGGCCAGCACCGCGCGCGGAGCAGCGCAGGGGGCCAGGATGACGCCACCAGGTCCAGTTCAGAATTACCATGACAACCGAGTAAAGATAATGCTATACGAAGGCGCGGCACCATGCCGCTTGCCTGTTCGAGCGATGCGCACCAGGGTGGCGCAGCGACAGAGCGCCTGCCAGCCCGAAGTGGTAGCAAATGTATAAAAGAGTGTACGCATTTTCGCTGGTACCGGGGAAAGTTTCTTTTACCGTTGGCCATGCTACAGTCTTGCCACCATTTTCACCGCATGCAGGAGTCATCCATGAGCAACGAACTCGTCCCCCTCTCCACCGCGGTCGGCCTGGCCTTGCAGGCGAAGGGCCTGCTGCTGGCCACGGCCGAATCGTGCACGGGCGGCGGCGTGGCGCAGGCCGTCACCGATATTTCAGGCTCGAGCGCCTGGTTCGAACGGGGCTTCGTCACCTATTCCAACGGGGCCAAGACGGGCATGCTGGGCGTGCCCGCCGAGCTGATCGCCGCGCACGGCGCCGTCAGCGAGGAAGTGGCCGCCGCCATGGCGCGGGGCACCCTGTCCCACAGCGAGGCCCAGGTGGCCGTCTCGACCACGGGCATCGCCGGCCCCACGGGCGGCGTGCCGGGCAAGCCCGTCGGCACCGTCTGCTTCGGCTGGGCCATGGACGGGCGCGTGCAAACACAGCGGCTGGTGTTTGCGGGCGACCGCCAGGCCGTGCGCGAGCAGGCCGTGGCGCACGCCTTGCGCGAACTGCTACGCTTTATCCAGTAGCGGCGGCGATGCAGGCGCGGTCGCGGCCCGCCTGCTTGGCCGCGTACAGGGCGCTGTCGGCGCGCATCAGCAATTCGTGACGGCCGGCGCCGTGGCGCGGATATTCGGCGATGCCGGCCGAAAAGGTGCAACCGGACAGGCTGTGCGGCGCCTGCCGGATCAGCAGCTGGCGGTAGCGCGCGGCGATATCGTCGATCTTGTGCGCGGCGATGAGGCTGTCTGCTTCGCGCAACAGCAGGCAGAATTCCTCGCCGCCATAGCGGCACACCATGTCGCTGCCGCGCAGCTGGCTTTCCACCAGGCGCGCGAACTGGATCAGCACTTCATCGCCAAAGTTATGCCCGTAGGTATCGTTGACGCGCTTGAAAAAATCCAGGTCGATGATGGCGATGGCCACGGGCGCATCCGCATCGGCCTCATGCAGGATGGCGTTGAGGCAGGTTTCAAAATGGCGGCGGTTGTACAGGCCCGTCAGGTGGTCGCGCATGGCCTGTTCCTTCAGGCTGTCCTGCAGGGAATTGACATGCAGGATCTGGTGCGCCAGTTCCCGGTTCAGGTGCTCGAGCTTGACGTTTTCCGATTCGCGCGCCGCCTGCAGCTCCAGCGCCTTGTCGCGCTCGGCTTTCAGGCTGTGCATTTCCTTTTCCAGGTTGCGCATCAGGCTGCGCGAGGCGCGCGCCGACTTGCTGCTGGCCTCGTAGGCGGCCTGGTATTGCTGCAGGAAACCATACGCGGCCTGCCATTCGCCCAGCTGGGCATTGATGTCGGACAAGCCGCGCAGGATCTGCTGCTGGTGAAACGGATTGCGCGTCCAGCTCAGCAGGCTGTGCGCCTGCGTCAGGGACGCCAGCGCCTGCGCCGTCTGGCCCGCGTGCAGGTCCAGCTTGCCGCGCACCAGCCACGCATGCATCTGCTCTTCCAGGTCCTGGCCCCGGCGCGCATATTCTTCGGCCCGCAACAGCAATTGCAGCGCGCTGTCGGGCTGGCGCAGCAGGATCGCGGCGTGGGCGGCGATACAGAACAAAAAGGCGCGCACGGCCAGGTCTTCTTCCGGCCACTCGTAAAACGGTTCCACCAGCGCCAGCGCCTCGGCCGGCTTGCCCGTGGCCAGCAGGCACATGGCCAGGTTGGCCGAAACGATGGTTTGCTGGTATTTGAGCTTTTGCGTGCCGATGATCTCGAGCGCCTCGACCAGCAGGGGGATGGCGTCTTCATCGTTGCCCAGGTCATGCTGCGACGACGCCAGGTTCGACAGGCTGTTGACCCGGTGCGCGGGGCTGCCGAAACGCTCGGCGATGTCGAGCGCCAGCAGGAAATTGCGCGGGCCGTCCTGCGTATCGCCACGGTTCAGGGCATCGACGCCCAGGCGCGCGTACAGCATGAACTTGTGCAGGGAGTCGGGTATCTGCGCGGCCTGGCTGCGCGCCTGCAGGAAATGCTGCTCGGCATCGGCAAAATCGCCGCGCCGGCTCGCATACGCGCCCTGCAGGGCGGCCACTTCCATGCCCCCTTCCAGGTCGCCGCTTTGCTGGAAATACGCGCCCAGACGCTCGCACGACGGTTCGGCCTCGCCCGCGTAATACGCCAGCCAGCAATGATTGAGTTCCGCATACGCGCCGCCGCACGCATACTGTTGTCGTTGCGCCGCCGCCAGCGCCATCTGCGCCAGCCGGCGCGCCTGGCGGCGGTTGCCGACCAGGCAAGCCAGGGCTTGCTGATTCAGACGGTCAATGTCGGCTTTATCGAGACTGGAGATCGGCACTGCGTCCTCGTTCACACTCTGGGGTGCATTTTTCACACAAAACTTGCTCTGTATCAATGGTATCCTGATTAACATCATAACCAGATTCGCTGTTCCGCATGGCATATTTGCAAAGGATTGTGGTAAAAATGCCAGTCGTGGCCTGGCCGGGCGCTTGCGCCGCTGTCACGGATCTTTGATTGTCACTGACGCAACAACTTGGAGTAGTCGCAATGCAAAACACGGTACATTTCATCCTGCAGGGCAAGGGCGGCATCGGCAAGACCCTCGTCTCTACCCTGCTGGCCCAGTGGATAGGCGGCAAGGACGACACGCCTTTGCGCTGTTATGACACCGATCAGGAAAACGCCACGTTCTCGCGCTACAAGGCGATGAACGTCAAGCACGTGCCCGTGATGACGGATGCGCGCAACATCGACCCGAAACGCTTCGATGCGCTGATGATCGACATTCTCGAAACGGACGGCAACTGCGTGATCGACAATGGCGCGAACACGTTTTCGCCGCTGATGGGCTACCTGCTGGAAAACGACTGTTTTTCGCTGCTGGAAGAATCGGGCCGCAAGGTCTATATCCACACCATCGTCGGCGGCGGCGACACCCTGCACGACACGGCCACGGGTTTTGTGGCGACAGCCCAATCGACGAAGGTGCCGCTGGTGCTGTGGCAAAACGAACATTTCGGCCTGCTGCAATCGGCGTCCGGCAAGCAGTTTATCGAATCGCAGTCGTACGCCGACAACCGCGTGCGCGTGAAAGGCAGCATTACCTTGAGCCAGCGCAATCCCGACACCTTCGGCGCGGACGTCAAGAAGATGAACACGGCGCGCCTGACGATGCAGGAAGTGCTGCAGAACGACAAGTTCAACATCATGGAAAAGCAGCGCATCAAGGTCGTCTACCGCGACATCTTCGAACAGCTCGACAAGGTGCAGTGGTAGATGGACCAGCACAAACTGCGCAGCCACGTATTCGACAAGACGGGCATCAAGATCGACGTCGATGACCCGATATTCGCCCTCGTGGCGCTGAACGAAGCCGTGCTGGCGGAAACCGTCGAGCGCCAGCTGGCCTTGCTGGACGCCGCCACGCAAGCGCTGGCGGCGCAGGCGCGCGCGGCGGGCGGCTTGCCTGCGCTGCCGCCCGCCGCCCTGGCCAGCCCTGCCGATAATGCGACGGCGCCAACCGTCGGCTTCACGCCACGCGAATGGCGTTTGCTGGGCGCGGCGGCCATCGTCTCCATCGCCAGCGCATTGCTGGTGCTGGGCGGCGCGGCCCTGCTGTATAGACTGTAGTACCGACCGTAGCACCGACCGTAGCACCGTCGCGCTGCGCCAGCCACGAGCGAGCCGCAGCGTCTTCTCCACCTATCCCTGGAAGCATGCATGAAACCGATCAAACTGCTGGCCCTCCCCGCTCTGCTGCTGTCGCTGTACGGCGCCCCGCTCACCCTCGCCCACGCCGCCGATGCGGCCGCGACGGCGCCCCTGGGCGCGACGGCCGTGCCGCATATCGCCTATGAAAAATACACCTTGCCCAACGGCCTGGACGTCATTCTCGTGGAAGACCATAAATTGCCCGTCACGGCCGTCAATATCTGGTACCACGTGGGACCGGCCAATGAAGCGCCGGGGCTGACGGGCTTTGCCCACCTGTTCGAGCACATGATGTTTGCCGCCACCAAGCACGTGCCGCGCGGCATGGCCGACCAGTTGCTGGAAGGCGCGGGCGCCACCGACTCGAACGGCAGCACGGATTTCGACCGCACCAATTATTTCGACACGGTACCGTCGAACCAGCTGGAACTGGCCCTGTGGACGCACTCCGACCGCATGGGCTACCTGCTTGACGTGCTCGACCAGACGGCGCTGACGAACCAGCAGGACGTGGTGCGCAACGAGCGCCGCCAAAGCGTAGAAAATGCGCCCTACGGCATCGTGCAGGAAGCCCTGTACCACCAGCTGTTTCCCAAGACCCACCCGTATTACGCCAGCGTCATCGGTTCGCACGCGGATATCCAGAACGCGAAACTGGCCGACATCAAGGAATTCTTCAGCAAATACTATGGCCCCAACAACGCCAGCCTGGTGATCGCCGGCGATATCGACAAGGCGAAGACCAAGGAGCTGGTCAACAAATACTTCGGCAGCTTCAAGAGCGGCCCGGCCGTGCCGAAACCGAATGTCGTGACGCCGCCCATCACGCAGGAACGCCGCATCGTGGTGCAGGACCGGGTGGAATTGCCGCGCGTCTTCATGGCCTGGCTGACGCCGTCCGCCTACACCAGGGATGACGCGGAACTGTCGATGGCGGCGCACATCCTGGCCGGCGGCAAATCCAGCCGCCTGTACAAGTCCCTCGTGTACGACAAGCAGATCGCCCAGGATGTGGGCGCCAGCCAGGGCTCGAACGCCCTCACCTCCATCTTCACCATCGACGCGACGGCGCGCCCGGGCCGCAAGCCCGAGGAAATCGAGCAAGCGCTGCAAGTGGAGCTGGAGCAATTGCGCGCCAAGGGCCCCACCGAGAAGGAACTGGAGCGCGCGCGCAACAGCATCGAGACCACCATGCTGAGCCAGGTGGAAAAAATGGGCGGGCGCGGCGTGGCCAACTTGCTCAACGAATACAACCAGTACCTGGGCGACCCCGGCTACCTGGCCAAGGATATCGAGCGCTACCGCCAGGTGACGGCCGCCGGCGTGCAGCGCGCCGTCGACCAGTACCTGAAAAACCAGTCGCGCGTCGTCGTCTACGGCGTACCGGGCAAGCCGGATCTGGGCGCGGAAGTGCCAACGCCGGCGCCTGGCAAGGTCAAGCCTGCGCCAGGCACGGCCATCAATGCGGACGAGCCTTGGCGCAATGCCGTGCCGAAGGCCGGTCCCGCACCGAAGATTGTTTTACCGCAAGGAAAATCGTTCACCCTGGCGAACGGTCTGACCGTGATCCACCATTACAACGGGGCCGTGCCGCTCGTTTCCAGCCAGCTGGTCATCAAAAGCGGCTCGGGCGCCAATCCGCTGGCGCAGCCGGGCTTGTCGAGCTTTACAGCGCAATTGCTGCAGGAAGGCACGGCCACGCGCAGCGCGCCGCAGATCGCCGACGATGTGGCGCAGTTGGGCGCCCTGCTGAGCACCGGTTCCAACACGGATGCCTCGTTCGCCCAGCTGACGTCGCTCAAAGCCACGTTCCCGCAAGCGCTCGACGTGCTGGCCGACGTGGTGCTGCACCCGCAATTCCCGCAAGAAGAGGTCGAGCGCCAGCGCGCCAGCCGCATCGGACAGCTGGCGCAGCAGCGCGAAAACGCGGGCGCCGTGGCCGCCCGCGTGGAAGCGGCGGCCCTGTATGGCCCGCAGCATCCGTACGGCTACATCCAGCTGGGCACGGAAGCGGCGCTGAAGGCGGCCAGCCGCGCCGACCTGCAAGGTTTCTGGCAGCAGCATTACCTGCCGAACAATGCGGCCCTGATCGTCTCGGGCGATATCGGCGAGGCGGAATTGAAGGCACTGGCCGAAGCGAAGTTCGGCAGCTGGAAGGCAGGCGCGGTGGCGCAGTCCGTGACCGCCGCACCGCAGACGACGCAGGCAAAATTGATTATGGTCGACAAGCCGGGCGCGCCGCAAACGGCCGTGCGCCTGTCCGCCATCGCCGTGCCGCGCGCCACGCCCGATTACGCGCCGCTGCAAGTGATGAACGCGGCCCTGGGCGGCTTGTTTACCAGCCGCCTGAACACCAACTTGCGCGAAGAAAAGGGGTATACCTATGGCGTGCGCTCGCAATTCCAGTACCGCAATCAGCCTGGACCATTCTCGATTGCCGCCAGCGTGCGCACCGATGTAACGGGCCCGGCCGTATCGGAAACCGTCAAGGAGATCCGCGCCATGATCGCCAAGCCCTTGAGCAGCAAGGAGCTGGCGAATGCGCGCAACTCGCAAGTGCTGTCCTTGCCGGGCCAGTTCGACACGAACGCCAGCATCAGCGCCAGCATGGCGAACGCGTACATCTACGGCCTGGGCCTCGACTATTACACGACCCTGCCGCAGCGCTTTGCCAGCGTGACGGACAAGCAGGTGCAGCAGGTGGCGAAAAAATACCTGCAGCCGGAAAAGCTGATCGTCATCGGCGTGGGCGACAAGGCGAAGATCGCTCCGCAATTGTCTAAGCTGAAGCTGGCGCCGGTGGAACTGCGCGACGCGGAGGGTAACGTCAAATAAGGCTAGCGGCGCTTGAACAGCGCCAGCTTGTCGATGATCGCCGCCACGGCCACGCCGGCCGTGTAGGCGATCAAATCACCCCAGCCGAAGGCGGAACCCAGTACCAGGTGCCCCAGCGGATGCGCGCGCAGCGCGACGAGCCACGGCGCCTGGACCAGCTGGCCGAATTCCACGGCAAAGCAGATCAACAGAGACCACAAGGCCAGTTGCCAGGTACGCATGCGCGTGGCGATGATGCCCAGCGCAAAGACAATCATCATGGCCCACAGGGCGTCGCCCGGATACTTGCCGAGCGCGGCGGGGACGAATTGGGGATAGGCGCGCGAGGCCAGGCCCAGCGCGATAACAGCCACGGTTGCGCCCACCTGCAGCAGGCGGCGGCGTTCAGGTTTTACCAGGAACATATTTCCATTCAAAGGCACAATACGGGCCGAACCATTGCGGCCCGTCCGATATTGTACTGCGCTGCCGTGTCCGCCTGTAGCCTAATGCGCCTGGACACGCTCAGCCCAGGTCGACATTCTGCGCCAGGAAATCAAGCAAGACGCGCACGCGCAGCGGCACATGCCCGCCTTGCCCCACGAACACGGCATGCACTTCCTCGCTGTCGCCCGGGTTGCAGTCTTCCAGCACGGCCTGCAAGCGGCCGGCCGCGATATCGGCCCGCACCTGGAAGGCAGCCAGGCGCGCCAGTCCCAAGCCCGCCAGCGCCAGTTGCCGCAAGGCTTCGCCATCGCTCGCCTGCGCATTGCCCGTGACCGGCACGACGATGTCGCCTTCAGGCAAGCGCAGCGGCCAGCCCGAGCGGGCGCGCGCGTAATTGGCATCGAGCAGATTGTGCGATGCCAGCTCGGCGGGCGTCAACGGCGTGCCGCGCCGCGCCAGGTAGGCTGGCGACGCCACGATCACCATGCGCGTCTGGCCCAGCTTGCGCGCCAGCAAGCTGGAACTTTTCAGGGGACCGGCCCGCACGGCCACATCCGTACGCTGCTCGAGGATATCGACCACTGCATCCGTGAGCTCGATGTCGAGTGTCACCTCCGGAAAGCGTTCCAGAAACAGCGGCGCCAGCGGCAGCAAAAAATGCTGGCCGAACGGCACGTTCGCATTCACGCGTATTTTGCCGCGCGGCACATCCTGCACACCGGCGCAGCGCTCGGCCTCGTCCAGGGCCGCCAGCACGTGCCGGCCCCGTTCATACAGGCCGCAGCCCTCGGCCGTCAGTTGCAGCTGGCGCGTGGAGCGGTTCAACAGGCGCGCGCCCAGGCGCTCCTCCAGCCGCGAGACGAGCTTGCTGACGGCCGAGGGCGTCATGCCGCAGGCGCGCGCGGCGGCGGAAAAGCCGCCCAGTTCCACCACGCGCACAAACACTTCCAGCTCGCCGGAGCGGTTCACTTCCAGTCTGGCCATTGTGAATTCAACTCATAAATGTTCTTCGATGAGATAGTCTAGTACATAAATGGCTTTGCTTTCATCATGCGCACATTCCCCTTGATGAAGCGAACCGCCATGCAACGATTCTCCCTCCTCCCCGCCGCTCTGCTGAGCCTGGCACTCGGCACGAGCCCTGTCCAGGCCGCCAACGCCGATACCATCTGGCTGGCCAGCTGGACGGCCAGCCCGCAAGCCGTGTGGAGCAGCGACTTCCTGTTCCCCAGCAATGTGCCCGCCGTGCTGCACGGGCACACCGTGCGCCAGGTGGCGCGCCTCAGCGTGGGCGGCCCGCGCGTGCGCATCGTGCTGTCGAATGCGTATGGCAAGGTGCCGCTGCGCATCGGCGCGGCCACCGTGGCCCTGGCCGCTTCCGGTTCGGCCATCGAAGCGGGCAGCCTGCGCACGCTCACGTTTTCCGGCCAGCCCTCGGCCAGCGTGGCGCCGGGCGCGCCGCTCGTCAGCGACCCCGTCGACCTGCCCGTGCCGGACCTGGCCCGGCTGACGGTGAGCGTCCACCTGCCGCAAGCCAGCCCGACTTCCACGTTTCACTGGGATGGCCGCGAGACGGCGTGGATCGCCCCGCATGACCAGACGCGGGCCGCGCGCATCGATGATGCACAAGCCGGCGTGCAGACCACCACGGCGCGCCTCTTGCTCAGCGCCATTGAGGTGCAAGCGGCGCCGGGGACGCAAGCCGTGGCCATCCTTGGCGATTCGATTACCGATGGCGCCAGCGCCAGCCTGGGGATGGATGCGCGCTGGCCCGATTTCCTGGCCGCTCGCCTGGCGCCGCAGGGAGTGGCCGTGATCAATGCGGGCATTTCTGGTGCGCGGCTGTTGTCCGATGGTATGGGAGTCAATGCCCTGGCGCGCTTCGAGCGCGACGTGCTGGCGCAACCGGGCGTGCGCTCGGTGGTCGTCTTGTTGGGGATCAATGACATCAGCTGGCCCGGCACGGCGTTTGCGCCACGGGTACAAAGGCCGACCCTGGAGGAGTTGACGGCCGGCTACGTCCAGCTGGTCGCCCAGGCCCGCAGCCGCGGCGTGCGCGTGGTCGGCGCCACCCTGACGCCGTTCGCAGGCGCCCTGCCCGGCACGCCCCTGAGCGACTATTACCAGCCAGAAAAAGATGCGCTGCGCCAGCAACTGAATGCGTGGATACGCAACAGCGGCACGTTCGACGCCATACTCGACTTCGATGCCTGGGCGCGCGATCCCGCGCATCCGCTGCGCCTGCTGCCCGCCTACGACTCGGGCGACCACCTGCACCCGGGCGATGCAGGCAACCGGGCGCTGGCGGAAAGGATAGCCCTGCCGCTGCTATTGAATCAGTCGCCCAGGCCTGCGTACAGAGCCGTGCTCAAGTAGCGCTCGCCGAACGACGGGATGATGGTGACGATGGTCTTGCCCGCGTTTTCCGGGCGGCGCGCCACTTGCAGGGCGGCCCACAGGGCGGCGCCCGACGAGATGCCGACCAACAAGCCTTCGTCGCTGGCGGCCAGGCGCGCCGTGGCAAACGCGTCGTCATTCTTGACGCAAATGATTTCGTCGTAGATGGCCGTATTCAAAATCTGCGGCACGAAGCCGGCGCCGATGCCCTGGATCGGATGCGGGCCCTTGGTCCCCTTCGACAGCATCGGCGACGCTTCCGGTTCCACGGCGATCATTTGCAAGCCAGGCTTGCGTTCCTTCAACACTTCGCCGATGCCGGTAATCGTGCCGCCCGTGCCCACGCCAGCGATGACGATGTCCACTTGTCCATCCGTATCGCGCCAGATTTCCTCGGCCGTCGTGGCGCGGTGGATGGCGGGATTGGCGGGATTGTTAAATTGCTGCAGCATCAGGTAGCGCGGGTCGGCTGCCACCAGTTCCTCGGCCTTGCGGATGGCGCCCAGCATGCCTTCGCTGCCGGGCGTGAGCACCAGCTCGGCGCCATAGGCGCGCAGCAGGATGCGCCGCTCGCGGCTCATGGTGTCGGGCATGACGAGGGTGCAGCGGTAGCCGCGCGCGGCGCACACCATGGCCAGCGCGATGCCCGTGTTGCCGCTGGTGGGCTCGACGATGACGGTATCGGGATGAATCTTGCCTGCGGCTTCCGCGGCGACGATCATGGACAGGCCGATGCGGTCCTTGACGCTGTGCGCGGGATTATAGAATTCGAGTTTGGCCAGGATGGTGGCCACACTGCCGGCGGCGATGCGGTTGATGCGCACCAGGGGGGTGTTGCCGATCAGTTCAGTGACGTCGTTGGCGATGTTCATGGGAGTCTCCACAGCAATGACAGAAGAACCCAGTCTACCGCGTTTCAGGACACTGAACAAAAAGTTCATGGCGTTGTTGCAATGCCTTGCCGTACTTTCGTACTGTCTTCGGCAATGCGCCTAGCCCTGAACATTTTGTTACGTGCCGATGGCAGCGCACGTGGTGCGCTGCCGAAACTGAACAATTACTTCACGTCCAGCAATTCCACGTCGAAGATCAGTGCCGAGTTCGGCGGGATGTCGCCGTTGCCCGCGCCGCGCGGACCATAGGCCAGTTCGCCTGGAATGATCAAGGTGCGCTTGCCGCCCACTTTCATGCCGGCCACGCCCTGGTCCCAGCCCTTGATGACCATGCCCTTGCCGAGCGGGAAGTCAAACGGGCCACGGCCCACGGAGCTGTCGAACTTCTTGCCGCGCGAATCTTTCGCCAGGGGACGGTACAGCCAGCCCGTGTAATGCACGGTGACATTACTGCCAGCGGACGCTTCCTTGCCCGTGCCGACCTTGTTGTCGATCAGAATCAATTTATCGGCGACAGGGCCAGGGCTCAGCGAGACGGCGGAGGCGGGAACAGGCGCTGGCGCCTGTGCCTGCGCCAGCGACGCGGCGACGGAGCAGATCAGGGCAAACAAAACGGAGCTACGCGTCATGATGTATTCTTTCAGTGAGTTTCGGTGAGATCCCTGCATCTACAAACCTGGCAGGGAACGCCAATAATAGCAAACCGCCGCAACGATAGGAAAAACTTGTCGCCCGATACCCATTGCCCCCGCCTGTTTTACGCCCTGTGGCCCGATGCGGCCACGCGCGCGGCGCTGGCCGCCTGGCAGGCGCTGCTGGACGGCAAGCCCGTGCGCCCGGACAAGCTGCACCTGACCCTGGCTTTCCTGGGCCAGCGCCCGGCCAGCGAGCTGCCGGTCCTGCTGGACATCCTGGCGCACTTGCCGGCGCGTCCCATGCCCTTGCTGTTCGATCACGCCAGCCACTTCCCCAAGCTGGCGCTGGCCTGGGCCGCCCTGGCGCAGCCCTCGCCCGCCCTGCTGGACGTGCGCGCGGCCTGCATGCACGGCCTGATGGAACAGGGGCTGGCGCCGCGCTTCGAGCACGACCGCTTTACGCCGCACGTGACACTGGCGCGCCAGGCGCTACCACCGGCCAGCCAGGACTTCGCGCCCATCGCCTGGCAGGCGGACGAGCTGGTGCTGGTGGAATCGTTCAAAAGCAGCGGCGACTACCGCATCCTGGCCAGCAGGAAATTAACCTAGGCGGCGTCCGGCACTGGCATTGGCGCTGGCACTTCAGCAACTTTGTCTTGGCGCAAGCTTTTCAGCGCATGGGCGGCCGCCACCATGCCGAAGCTGGCCGTCACCACCACGCTGGAACCGAAGCCGGCGCAGTTCAGGCCCGTGACGCCGGCGGGCGCGCCATCGATGGCGCACGCTTCGGCGCTCTCGGGCGTGCTCAACGGTTCCATGGAAAACACGGCGTCGACATTGAATTTGTTTTTCACGCCACGGGGGAAACCATATTCGGTGCGCAACAGTTTTCGCACACGCTTGAGCAGCGGTTCCTGTTCCGTTTTCGCCAGGTCGCGCACGGCAATCAAGGTCGGGTCCGTCTGCCCGCCCGCGCTGCCGATGGTCAGCATGGGAATGTTGTGCGCGCGGCAATACGCGATCACGGCCGCTTTCGCCTTGGCATTGTCGATGGCGTCCACGAGATAGTCGAAATCGCACCCGCCCAGCAACTGGTCCAGATTATCAGGGGTAATAAAATCCTCGACCTGCGTGACCTGGCAAAACGGGTTGATCAGTTCGATGCGTTCGGCCAGGGCCGTGATCTTGGCCTTGCCGATGGTGTCGCTCATGGCCTGGATCTGGCGGTTGATATTCGATTCGGCAACATTGTCCAGGTCGATCAGGGTCAGGCGGCCGACGGCGCTGCGCGCCAGCGCTTCGACGATCCAGGAACCTACGCCGCCCACGCCGATCACACACACATGCGCGGCGCGGAAGCGTGCCAACGCGGGGGCGCCGTACAGGCGGGCAATGCCGCCGAAGCGCCGCTCAAAATCGATCTCGGTCAAGTCCATGGAAATTAGTTCATTGGTGGAGGTATGCATGGCGCCATTTTAACGGACACTGCGCTGGCGGATATTCTAAAATAGCCGAATTGACACAGCGACAAGCTGCATTGTCGCCGCGCCCCCACACCGCCCACCACGAGAACACGCCATGACCTCTCCCCTGTTCGACTCCGTTCCCGGCTTTGACCAGCCCATCGCCGTGCTCAAGCATTGCCACGACAAGATCCGCAAGCAGTTGACGACCTTGCAAAACCTGCTGGGCCACCTGGGACAGAATGGCAACACGCCGGAAGCGCAGCAGGCGGCCAAGGCCGTGTTGCAATACTTTAATAAAGCCGCCCATCTGCACCATGACGATGAAGAGCAGGACTTGATGCCCATGCTGCAGGCGACGGCCACGGGCGAGGACGCCGCCTTGCTGGCCACCCTGGTGCCGGAAATCCTGGCCGACCACCAGCGCATGGACCAGGCCTGGCTGACCCTGCGCCCGGAGCTGGACGCCATCGCGGCCGGCACGGACTCGCAGTTGTCGCATGATGGCGTGCGCGACTATGCCGCCGCCTACCAGGCCCACATGGCCAAGGAAGAGGGACAACTGGCGCCCATGGCCAAGCGCCTGTTCAGCGCGCAACAGATGGAACAGCTGGGCACGGCCATGCAGCGCCGCCGCGGCATCGCGCCCGATGCGCCAGAAGGCGCCGAAGTGCCGGACGCGGCTGCCGTGCTGGCGGCCATGCGCACCGATTACGTCCAGTCCAGCCTGAGCGAGACGGATGTACTGGCCGATCCCATCGCCCAGTTCCAGAAATGGTTTGCCGAGGCTGTCAACGCGCAGGTGATGGAGCCGAACGCCATGGACTTGTCCACCGTCACTCCTGATGGCAAGCCCAGCTCGCGCATCGTACTGATCAAGCAGTTCGATGAACGGGGCTTTACCTGGTACACGAATTACCACAGCGACAAGGGCCAGCAGCTCGAGCACAATCCAAACGCCGCCCTGCTGTTCTTCTGGCGCGAGCTGGAGCGGCAAGTGCGCATCGAGGGCACGGTGGTGAAGACCACGGCGGCCGAGAGCGACGAGTATTTCAATGTACGTCCCGTGCAAAGCCGGCTGTCGGCGATTGCCTCACAGCAAAGTACACCGATCGCCAGCCGCGCCGAGCTGGAAAGCCATTACGCGGCCGTGGCCGCCGCCATCGGCGACGCGCAGCCGCCGCGTCCGGCCCATTGGGGCGGCTACCGCTTGCAGCCGGAACGCATCGAGTTCTGGCAGGGACGCCGTTCGCGCTTCCACGACCGCATCGTGTTTACACGCGGTGCTGACGGGCAATGGAGCATGCAGCGCTTGCAACCCTGAGCAGGATAAGCAAGGCGGCGCAAAGCAAGCTGGTCAATATAGGTGTAGGCTATGAGGGTAGAAGTTACTAAATGACATTGTTTCTCAATTTGCGGCCCCAGCTGGGGTTGCTGCATTGGAGGCCATTTTGTTTGTACAAAACCAACTCAAGTCCTGGATCGCCAGCATCCGCAGCAAGACCGCCTTGCCGCTACGCATAGAATTGTGGAATGGCCAGCATGTCGACCTGTCCAGCGAAGCGCCCAGAGTCACCATCCGCCTGCCGACCGTCGCCTCGGCCCGCTATCTGCTGAACCCGTCGCTGGCCAATCTGGGCTCGGCCTACGTGGAAGGCAATATCGAGGTCAAGGGCACGGCGATGGACATGATTTCCATCTGCAATGCCCTGGCCCGCAATACCTTGAAGCCGGAAGGCAAGCTGGCGCGCATCGTGCGCAGCTTTACGCACGACAAGAGCAAGGATGCCGAAGCCATCCGCTACCACTACGACGTGTCGAACGCGTTCTACGAACAGTTTCTCGACCCCGCCCTCGTGTATTCCTGCGCCTATTTCGAACACGGCGATGAAACCCTGGCGCAGGCGCAAGTCAAGAAGATCGACCATATCCTGAAAAAAATCCAGTTGCAGCCGGGCCAGACCCTGCTCGACATCGGCTGCGGCTGGGGGGCCCTCGTCATTCGTGCCGCACAACAATATGGCGCCCGCTGCGTGGGCGTGACCCTGTCGGAAAACCAGTACGCGCTGGCGCGCGAGCGCGTGGCGGCGGCCGGCCTGGCCCACCTGATCGACATCCGCCTGCAGGATTACCGCGACGTGACGGGCCAGTTCGACCGCATCACCAGCGTGGGCATGTTCGAGCACGTAGGCCTGAAACACTTGCCCGACTACTTTTCCATCATCAACAAGCTGCTGGCGCCCGATGGCATGGCGATGAACCACGGCATCACCTCGACCGATCCTGACAATGGCGAAACGCCGTATGGCGGCGGGGAATTCATCGAAAAATATGTGTTTCCGCACGGCGAGCTGGCGCACATCGGCAATGTGCTCAAGACCATGCAGCAAGGGGGACTGGAAGTGCTGGACGTGGAAAACCTGCGGCGCCACTATGCGCGCACCTGCGCCCTGTGGACGGAGAATTTTGAAGCCCATGCCGAGCAGATCCGCCCGCTGGCGGGCGAACGGCGCTTCCGCATCTGGCACGTCTACCTGGCCGGCTGTGCCTATGCCTTCGAGCAAGATTTGATCAGCTTGTACCAAATCGTCTGCGTCAAGGCGGGCCGGCGCTCTTCCACCCTGCCCTGGTCGCGCAACTATATGTATGCGCAGGACGCCAAGCCGGCGCCCGTGCTCGCCAGCTGACAGGCACGCTGGGCATCACTTCAGGCGCCCCGCGTACATGGCGCGAAATTTCTCCACCTTGGGCACGACGACCAGGGCGCAATAGCCCTGCAAGGGATGCTGCTCGACATAATTCTGGTGGTAATCCTCAGCCGTATAAAAGGTGGCTGCCGGCGCCAGCTGCGTGACGATGGGCGCATCCCACACGCCGGCCATTTCGGCCAGTACCTTGCGCGCCACGCTTTCCTGCCCGGCCGATTGGTAATGGATGACGGAACGGTATTGCGTACCGACATCGTTGCCCTGCCGATTCAGGGTGGTGGGATCGTGCAGCGTAAAAAAGATTTCCAGCAAGTCGTGGTAACTGATGACGGCAGGATCGAATTCCAGCCGCACCACTTCCGCGTGGCCCGTGTCGCCCGTGCAAATCTGTTCATACGTGGGGTTGGGCACGCTGCCGCCCGTGTAGCCGGACTCGACGCGCGTCACGCCGCGCACTTCCGCGTACACGGCAGCGAGGCACCAAAAACAGCCACCGCCCAATACCGCCACTTCCGTCTGCTCATTCATGATGCCCTCCTGCAACGCCTCTGCGACGTATCATTTCACCACTGTAACGTAAAGCGCCATGGCCTGCAGCGTCGCTTGAAACGGCGCGTGAAGCACCGCACATAGGTGCATGCTGGCCACGATTGCGCTGGCGCGGCCGATTTTTGGCATAATGTCAGCAAATAGACAGGTCACCCATGAACACACGCTCTCCCCGCGCGCCAGCGCAAGAATTCGATACGACACATTTCCGTCAGGCACTGTCGCAGTTTGCCACCGGCGTGACGGTCATTACGACGCGCCTGGCCGACGGCAGTTTCCGTGGATTGACGGCCAGTTCCTTCAACTCCGTCTCGCTGTCGCCGCCCCTGGTGCTGTGGAGCCTCGGTTCCGTGGCGAACAGCATGCCCATTTTCAGCGGCAACTCGCACTACGTCATCAACGTGCTGGGCGCCGACCAGGCGGAACTGGCGCAGCGCTTTTCACGCCGCACGCCCAATCCCTTCGACGACGTGGAATACGAACTGTCGCGCACGGGCCAGCCCATCTTGAAAGGCGCATCGGCCTGGTTCGAATGCCACAACCGCAGCCGCTACCCGGAAGGCGACCACGTCATTTTCGTGGGCGAAGTGGAACAATGCGCTTTTGCCGCGCAGCCGCCCTTGATCTTCCACAATGGAAAGTTCAATACACCGCCAGCCTGAGCGGGACAAAAAAAATCCGCCGAGGCGGATTTTTTGTTTTACAGGGTAAATTTGTACCCGATGCTGACACTCACGGCAACCGGGTCGAGCTTGATATCCTGCGTCTGCCCCGTCGAGAATTTCGCCCTGGTTTTCAGGTAGGTCTTGACCACGGCCACGTCGGCAAACCAGCGCTCATTGATGGCCAAGGTGCTGCCGACCACCAGACTGCCTGTCAGCTTGTTGTCCATGCGGTAGGTCACTGGTTTTCCACCCGGATCCAGCAAGGCCGTCATCTGGCCCGAGCCTTTTTCCTTCTGGAAATATGCATACGTCAAGCCCCCGCCCACGTAAGGGCGGATCATCGCATTCGGCTGGAAGAAACGGTACTGGATGAAGGCCGTCGGCGGCAAGGCTTCCGCCGTCCCCAGCTTGCCCGTGCCCTTGATGGAACCGGCGCCGATCAAGTCATGCTTGTACGGCACGCCCAGGATCATTTCAGCGGAAATATTGTCCGTGATCATGTAGGCAAAGGTCAGGATGGGCTTGGTATCCGACTTGACGTCGGCCTTGGTGCCCGGCAGTGCCGGCGCGGAAATGTCGCCACTGTCCACGTGCGGCGTGATCTTGTTGAGGCCAGCCTTGGCCATCCAGGTGCCTGCGCTTTGCGCCGAAGCGCCCGTCGCCATGGCCATCGCGGCTGCCGCGGCCAGCACGCGTACAGCGGTATTCAAACGATTCTTCATCTTGTCTCCTGATTCAATATGTGCGAAGTGTTCCGCTTTCGAGTCTTGTCGCTGCCGGCCCCGGCCGCGCCTCCCAGGCACAGCCGGTGCGGCCATCCCTTACAGCCAGCCCCGCACGACCATGTCCTTGGCCACATAACGGGCCAGCAACAGGTTGTTGAACGGCGTAGGATGCACATCGTCGGCATACGAGTAGTGGCTGACGTCGCCCGCTTTCAGGTTCGAGCCATTGCACACGAGCGAGCTGCCCAGGATATTGCCCGGTGCGCTCAGGTCGCATGCCGTCTCGCTGACGTTGGTCA
Source organism: Janthinobacterium sp. BJB446 (assembly GCF_002735655.1). Taxonomy (NCBI): domain Bacteria; kingdom Pseudomonadati; phylum Pseudomonadota; class Betaproteobacteria; order Burkholderiales; family Oxalobacteraceae; genus Janthinobacterium; species Janthinobacterium sp. BJB446. The sequence goes on from NZ_PDZK01000002.1 coordinate 519,256, forward strand.
AGCCATACGGGCCAGGATTGGTGCCCTGGTCATGGCTGACGGCAAACACGTCGACCAGCAAGACTTTCGCATTGCCCGTCAAGCCCGCCTTGAGTTCGCCATTGAAGGCGCTGACCATGGCATTGATCAGCGCCTTGGTGTTGGCATCCTTGCTCAAGCCCGATGGCGTACCGGCCACGTCCGGCAGGTTGTTGACCACCACATAGTTGGCGCCCTTGGCGATGATCTGATTGGTGATCAGTGCCACCAGTTCCTTGCCGGCCTGTCCCATTGCCGTAACCAGCGCGGGGCCGTTCGCCGCAGCAAATTCAGCGCCAGCCTTGGCGCCGGCAGCATTGCCCGTCACCGTCGCATCGGCTTGTGCCTTGGCGACCAGCGGACCATATACGGCAGGCGAAGCGACGGCCGTATTACCGGCAATGACAGCAGCTTGCACGGCCGCACCAACGATGGTCGCCGACGTGGCGCCAGGCGCCGCGCTGGCCGTCTTGACGGCGGCGCCGATGGCAGCCGCTGCCGTGGTAGGGTTGGTGGCGCCGGCCGCCAGGGCCATGGTCAGGTTGGTGGCGAAGGCCTGCGCGCCAGCGGCCGCGCCAGCAGCCTGGCCAGCGGCAGTCGCGCCCGTTTGCAATGCGCCCAGCTGATACAGCACGTCATTGCCGCCTGCCATCACGAAAACGGCTTCCGTGCCGCTGAACTTGCCGCCGGAAACAGCCAGGTGGTTCGCGATCTGCGTCACCACGGGCACGGTCAGGGCGCCCAGCGGACTGCCCGTCGCCTTGTTATTCGGGCCAACCGGATTGGTCACGCGCGAACCACCCATGGCGTAGCCGAAACAGCCTGCATGCTTGACGCGGGCAACGGCCAAGCCCTGCGCCGCATTGCCTTCCAACCCAGTCTCGGCAGCACATGGCGCGGCCAGGCCGAATTGCGCGGCCAGGTGCTCGGTCCAGTTCTTGCCCGTCAGTTCAGGATTGATCTTGGTATTGTCGCCATTGATGGTGAACTTGCCGCCACCTTTCGCCGCCACCGTACCCACGGCATACGAGCCGACGTCGGACAGGCTGTCGCCGAACGACACCTGCGCCGTGTATTTGACTTTCAAGGTTTGATCACCGCCACTGGCGCCGCCGCAACCTGCCAGGACAGCCGCAGCCAGCACGGCCAGCGCGAATTTTGTTTGATGCATTTTGTCTCCTCGGTCTTTTTTCTGGTTTCTAAACGAACGGGCGTGCTATTCGCTACCCAACTAATATGCCATCGTTCCTCAGGCTTGTATAGAAAATATGTTTTAAAAATCAACGGAATAACAACACCGCCGGTGCCCTGTCACAACCAGGCGATCCGCTGAATTATGGAGGATTTACTATGTTTCGTGGCAAGCATCTCTATTGCGCTGCATCAAGAAAAAGCCCCTTGCGGGGCTTTTTATGATGGGGACAGGAATTGCTGCAAGATACCACTTGAGCCGAACGCGGCACGCCGCAAGCGGTCATTCACGCCCAGCCACGCAGGGCCGGTGGGCGGTGCTTCGACGAGTATCAGCTCGGCGCCGACCTGGTCCATCGTGCGCAGCGAGGCATACAGCGCATGTGCGTAATTTTCCGGGGTCGCCGCCAGGCGCACGCTGGCGCTGGCCGGCGGCAGATCCGAGTAGTGGATCAGGGCCACGCGGCGCCCGTCATTGAGCAGGCGGTTCAAGGTGGCGCCCACGTCGTCGCTGTGTTGCATCGCAACAGGCGTGTGCGGCGCGTAGTGCGATTCCAGGGTGCCCGAGGCGCGCGGCGCAGCTGCGTCCGCCACGGCCGGTGCGCGGCCAATGACGGCAGCGATCTGCTCACTGCTGATATGGCCGGGACGCAACAGCACGGGACCGTGCGTGGCAAGGCGCGACAGGTCGACGATGGTCGACTCGATGCCCACGTCGCTCTGCCCGCCATCGAGTACCAAGCCCAGCAAGCCGCTATCGAGTTCCGCCGCGAATTCATCGCGCACATGCTGCGCCGTGGTCGGGCTGACATTGCCGAACTTGTTCGCCGACGGCGCCGCCAGGCCGCCGTTGCCGCCCTTGAAGGTGCGTAGCAATGCGATAGCCACCGGATGCGACGGGCAGCGCAAGCCCACCGTATCCTGGCCGCCGGACACGGCGTCGGGAATATGCGCGGCGCGCTTGACGATCAGGGTCAGCGGACCGGGCCAGAAGGCAGCCACCAGTTGCTGCGCTTCCACGGGAATGTCGTCGGACCAGTGCGCCAGGTCGGCGCCGGGTGCCACGTGCACGATCACGGGATGGTCCGATGGACGGCCCTTGGCTTCATAGATGCGCGCCACGGCGGCCGGGTTTTCCGCATCGGCGCCCAGGCCATACACCGTTTCCGTCGGGAAAGCGACGAGGCCGCCCGCCTCCAGCACGGCAGCGGCCGCTGCCAGGTCTTGTGCGGGCACGCTCACGGCGCGATTCCCAGGATCAGGCAAGCGTCATGCAGGCGCTGCTGCGCTTGCGGCAAGGTGGCGGCGATCAGGGTCAGATGGCCCATCTTGCGGCCACGGCGCGGGTCATCCTTGCCATACAGGTGCAAACAGGCGCCCGGCAGCGCCAGCACCTGGTCCCACGCCGGTTCGCAGGCAACATCGCTGCCGTCGGCAAACCAGGCGTCGCCGAGGATGTTGAGCATCACGGCCGGCGAATGCTGGCGCACGTCGCCCAGCGGCAGACGCGCCATGGCCCGCACCTGCTGCGCGAACTGGCTGGTGACGCAAGCATCCATCGTGTAGTGGCCGCTGTTGTGGGGACGCGGCGCCATTTCATTGACCACCAGGCTGCCGTCGTCCAGCACGAAAAATTCGATGCACAGCACGCCAACGTAGCCGAGTTCGGCAACCATGGCTTGCGCCGCCCGCTGCGCCTTGGCGGCGCAATCGTCCGACACGTTCGGACCCGGTACGGTGGTGGTAAACAGCACGCCGTCGCGGTGCACGTTTTCGGCGATCGGATACACGACCGATTCGCCGTCCACGCCACGCGCCGTCAACACCGACACTTCATACGCCAGCGGCAGCATCTTTTCCAACAGGCAAGTTACTTGTCCCATTTCCGCGAAGGCGGCGCGCACATCGTCGCGCGTGCGCACACGGAACTGGCCCTTGCCGTCATAGCCCATGCGCACGGTTTTCAAGATGCCCGGCAACAAGTCGTCGTCGATGGCATCGATGTCGTCCTGCGTGGCGATGACCATGTGCGGCGCCGGCAGCACGCCCGACTTGGCCGCACAGTCGACAAAGAAACGCTTTTCCGCGATGCGGTCCTGCGCCACCGATACGCCGTGGGCATCCGGCGCCACGAAGACGTGGTTGGCCAGGCGCGACAGGCTGTCGGCCGGCACGTTTTCGAATTCCGTGGTGACGGCCAGGCATTGTGCCGCCAGGGCGTCGAGACCCGCCACATCGTCATAACCGGCATTGACGAGGCGCTGCGCCACCTGCCCCGCAGGGCAGGCATCGGACGGTTCCAGTACAGCTACCTGGTAGCCCATGCTCTGGGCGGCCTGGGCAAACATGCGGCCGAGCTGGCCGCCGCCCATCACGCCCAGCCACGCCGGTGGATGAGCGGCGGGCAGCAATGGGGAAGTCGATTTACTATTCATTATTTTTCAAACACATTATTCAGGCAAGACCATGGCCTTGGCGGCGGCCGTTTGCGTGGCACGGAAGACTTCCAGCTTTTCGGCCAGGGCGTCGTCATTGGCCGCGAGCATCGCCACCGCCGTCAGCGCCGCATTTGCCGCGCCCGCTTCGCCGATGGCGAAGGTGGCGACCGGCACGCCCTTGGGCATTTGCAGGATCGACAGCATGGAATCTTCGCCACGCAGGTATTTCGATGGCACAGGCACGCCCAGCACGGGCACGATGGTCATCGCGGCCACCATGCCAGGCAGGTGGGCCGCGCCGCCGGCGCCGGCGATGATGGCGCGCAAGCCGCGCGCGCGCGCGCTTTTCGCGTACGCATACATTTCGTCAGGCATGCGGTGCGCGGAAATGACTTGCGCTTCGTACGGCACGCCAAACTGTTTCAGGATGGCCACCGCGTTCTGCATCACTTCCCAGTCCGAGGACGAACCCATGATGACGCCGACCAGCGGCTTATTTTGCTCGCTCATCTCAGGCCTTCAGCTTCTCGCCCGTCAGGCGTTCGATGGCTTCGAAATACTTGGCCTGGGTTTTTTCGATGACGTCGGCCGGCAGGGCTGGCGCCGGTGCGGTCTTGCCCCAGGTCAGGGTTTCCAGGTAGTCGCGCACGAACTGCTTGTCGAACGACGGTGGCGAAATGCCAGGCTGATACGAATCGGCAGGCCAGAAGCGCGACGAATCGGCCGTCAGCACTTCATCCATCAGATGCATGACGCCATTGTCGTCCAGGCCGAATTCAAACTTGGTGTCGGCGATGATGATGCCGCGCGTGGCAGCGTATTCGGCGGCCGTCTTGTACAGGGCAATGGCCACGTCGCGCATCTTGGCGGCCAGGTCGGCACCGATGCGCTCTTCCATTTCAGCAAAGCTGATGTTTTCATCATGCTCGCCCAGTTCAGCCTTGGCCGCCGGGGTGAAGATCGGTTCCGGCAGTTTTTCCGCTTGCTGCAGGCCGGCTGGCAAGGCGATGCCGCAGATGCTGCCCGTGTCCTGGTAATCTTTCCAGCCCGAACCGATGATATAGCCGCGCACGACTGCCTCGACCATGATCGGCTTCAAGCGCTTGGCCACCACGGCGCGGCCCTTGACTTGCTCCACTTCCTCGGGCGCCACCACGGATTCCGGCGCCACGCCGGTCAGGTGGTTCGGCACGATATGGCCCAGTTTCTCGAACCAGAAGTCGCTCATCTGGTTGAGAACCTTGCCCTTGCCGGGGATAGGCTCGTTCATGACGACATCGAAGGCCGACAGGCGGTCCGTGGTAACGATCAAGATCTTGTCGTCACCAACGGCGTAGTTGTCGCGGACCTTGCCGTGGCCCAGCAATGGCAGGGAGTGGATGGAAGTCTGATAGAGGCTGTTCATAGCGGGGGAATAGTTGGATGAAACGAAACCGGCAGGCAGGGGGTGCCCGCCGGTCGAGAAAATCGGGCACGGAGCATTGCATCCGGCCCGTTCCAGACAGAATTTTACTTCACAATTTGCGACAGCTCGCCGGCCTTGTAGCGCTCGGCCATTTTTTCCATCGTGATGACCTTGATTTTCGACGCCTGGCCTTCGCAGCCGAAAGCCTGCATGCGCGCGCGCACGATTTGCTCGGCGGCGGTGCGGGCTGGCTTCAGGAAGTCGCGCGGGTCGAATTTCGACGGGTTCTCGAACAGGTACTTGCGGATCGCGGCCGTCATCGCCAGGCGGATGTCGGTGTCGATGTTGATCTTGCGCACGCCGTGACGGATGCCTTCCTGGATTTCCTCGACTGGCACGCCGTAGGTTTCCTTCATGTCGCCGCCGAATTCGCGGATGATGGCCAGCAATTCCTGCGGTACCGACGAGGAACCGTGCATCACCAGGTGGGTGTTCGGGATGCGCGCGTGAATTTCCTTGATGCGGTCGATGGCCAGGATGTCGCCCGTTGGCTTGCGCGTGAATTTGTAGGCGCCATGCGAGGTGCCGATGGCGATCGCCAGGGCGTCGCACTGGGTGCGCTGCACGAAGTCGGCCGCTTGCGCCACGTCCGTCAGCAGTTGCTCGCGGGTCATGGTGCCGTCGGCGCCGTGGCCGTCTTCCTTGTCGCCCTTCATGGTTTCCAGCGAACCGAGCACGCCCAGTTCCGCTTCCACCGTCACGCCGATGGCGTGCGAGAATTTCACCACTTCACGCGACACTTCCACGTTGTATTCGTACGATGCGACCGACTTGCCGTCCGCTTCCAGCGAACCGTCCATCATGACGGACGTGAAGCCCGAACGGATGGCAGCCATGCAGACGGCCGGCGACTGGCCGTGATCCTGGTGCATGACGACGGGAATGTGCGGATACGCTTCGACGGCGGCGTCGATCAGGTGGCGCAGGAACGCTTCACCGGCGTACTTGCGCGCGCCAGCGGACGCTTGCATGATCACCGGGCTGTTGAGCGCATCGGCGGCAGCCATGATGGCTTGCACTTGCTCCAGGTTATTGACGTTGAAAGCAGGAATGCCATAACCGTTTTCGGCGGCATGGTCCAGCAGTTGACGCATGGATACGAGAGACATGGTAATACTCCAGATAACAATAGAAACCGTTGCGGCGCTTCGCGGTGGTCAATAACCGCGCCGGCGCCTGAATTCTTGGACCTTAGTCGAATTCGCCTACCTTCACAATCTTCAAGGCATTCGTGCCGCCCACCTGGCCCATCGGCTCGCCCCAGGTGACGACGATCATGTCGCCCTTGCGGACGATGCCCTGCGCCACCAGCAGCTCTTCCGCCTGCTTCAGCACTTGCGCGCTGGGGGCGTTCTGCATCAGATGATACGCCCGAACATTGCGGTACAGCGCGGCTTTGCGCAAAGTCGTCACGCTGGGCGTGAGCGCATAGATCGGCGTATCGATACTGTGGCGGCTCATCCACAAGGCGGTGGAACCGGATTCCGTCAACGCCACGATGGCTTTGACGCGCAAGTGGTGGGCCGTAAACAGCGCACCGTAGGCGATCGACTGGTCGATGCGGGTAAATGTGACGTTGAGGAAATCGGCATCGAGCTTGTTGTATTCGGACTGTTCCGCTTCCACGCAGATGGCGGCCATCATTTCCACCGTCTCGATCGGGTACTTGCCCGAGGCCGTTTCGGCCGACGTCATGACGGCGTCCGTGCCGTCGAGCACGGCATTGGCCACGTCGGACACTTCCGCGCGGGTCGGCACGGCGTTGACGATCATCGATTCCATCATCTGCGTGGCCGTGATGGCCAGCTTGTTCGACGCGCGCGCCATCTTGATCATGCGTTTCTGCAAGGCCGGCACGGCCGCATTGCCCACTTCCACGGCCAGGTCGCCACGCGCCACCATGATGCCGTCGGACGCATCGAGGATTTCCTGCAGCGCGGGAATGGCTTCCGCGCGCTCGATCTTGGCGATCATCATCGGCTTGTGGTGGTACGGTTCGCCGGCGATATTGGCCAGTTGGCGCGCCATTTCCATGTCGGTCGCGCATTTCGGGAAGGAAATGGCCAGATAGTCGGCCTGGAAACTCATGGCCGTCTTGATATCTTCCATATCCTTGGCCGTCAGCGCGGGCGCGGACAGGCCGCCGCCCTGGCGGTTGATGCCCTTGTTGTTCGACAACTCGCCGCCAATCTTGACGGTGGTGTGGATTTCGCTGCCGTGGATGCGCTCGACGATCAGCACGATGAGGCCGTCGTTCAGCAGCAGCACGTCGCCCTTGTGCAAATCGCGCGGCAGGGCCTTGTAGTCGAGGCCGACGCGCTCCTGGTTGCCCAGTTCGCCGTTTTCGCCCCACTTGGCGTCGAGGATGAAGCGCTCGCCCGCTTCGAGCTGGATGCGCGTGTTTTCAAACTTGCCGACGCGAATCTTCGGCCCTTGCATGTCGGCCATGATCGCCACTTCGCGCCCGCACTCGGCCGCTGCCAGGCGCACCAGCGCCGCGCGGTCGATATGGTCTTGTGCCTTGCCGTGGGAAAAATTCAAACGCACCACGTCGACACCCGCACGTATCATCTTCACCAGGATATCGAAGTCGGTGGAGGCAGGGCCGATTGTTGCTACGATTTTTGTACCGCGTGGCATAGGAGTCCTTGTGCGCGAGCGAAGGTGAGCAAGGCCGGCTCGATGCTGCATCCGGCAAGGTAAAAGCGCAGCGGTCAGGCTGCGCTTGGTATTGCACTACAGTCAGGCTTTATCAGCCAGCACGTTGCATGAGAATTTCTACTGCGGGCAAAGTCTTGCCTTCCAGGAACTCCAGGAAAGCGCCGCCGCCCGTCGAGATATAGCTGATTTTATCGGTAATGTCGTATTTGGCAATCGCCGCCAGGGTGTCGCCACCGCCAGCAATGGAGAAAGCTTTCGAATCGGCAATGGCCAGGGCCAGGGTCTTGGTGCCGTTGCCGAACTGGTCGAATTCGAACACGCCGACCGGGCCGTTCCAGACGATGGTGCCGGCGGCGGCGATCTGCTGTGCCAGCAGGGCCGCCGTTTTCGGGCCGATATCAAGGATCATGTCGTCGTCCGCCACGTCGGCCACGTCCTTGACGGTGGCAATGGCCACAGGCGAGAATTCCTTGGCGCACACGACATCGACAGGAATCGGCACTTGCGCGCCACGCTTGGCCATGATCTCGATGATGGCCTTGGCTTCCTCGACGAGTTCCGCTTCCACCAGCGACTTGCCAACGTTCAAGCCGACGGCTTTCATGAAGGTGTTGGCGATGCCGCCGCCGACGATCAGGTTATCGACCTTGTCGGACAGGGCTTTCAAGATGGTCAGCTTGCTCGATACTTTCGAACCAGCAACGATAGCCAGCAGCGGGCGGGCGGGCGCGTGCAAAGCTTTCCCCAGTGCATCGAGTTCGGCGGCCAGCAGCGGGCCGGCGCAAGCGACGGGGGCGAACTTGGCGATGCCGTGCGTGGACGCTTCCGCGCGGTGGGCCGTGCCGAACGCGTCGTTGACGTAGATATCGCACAATGTCGCCATTTTTTGCGCCAGCTCATCGCTGTTTTTCTTTTCGCCCTTGTTGACGCGCACGTTTTCCAGCAGGACGACTTGGCCGGCAGCCAGGGATTCCAGGCCCGCGCCATCGACCCAATTTTGCTTCAATGCAACTTCCTGGCCCAGCAGCTCGGACAAGCGGGCGGCCACGGGCGCCAGGCTGTCGGCCGGCTTGAACTCGCCTTCCGTCGGACGGCCCAGGTGCGACGTCACCATGACGGCGGCGCCAGCGTCCAGCGCGGCGCGGATGGCCGGCACCGAGGCGCGGATGCGCGTATCTTCGGTGATCTTGCCACTGTCATCTTGCGGGACGTTCAGGTCGGCGCGGATAAACACGCGCTTGCCTTGCAGTGCATTTTGGGCGATCAAATCTTGCAGACGAATGAAGTTGAGAACAGCTGACATGGCGATCCAGATGACGAGTGGAAGGAAGTGCGCTATTTTACCGCAATGCCCAGCGCAAATCCCCGATTTGTCCTGCTTTACTGAAAAACGTGCAACAGTCGCAAGCCCGTGAAAACCAGCATGCCAAACACGATGGTTTGCAGCATATTGCGGCGGATCACAAAAAAGAGCGTAGCGGCAATACCGGATAACAGTTTCAAATTCGACAATTCAAGGTGCACTTGCTGCCCCTCCATCAGCATGTCGGGCGCGATGATGGCCGCCAGCGCGCAGGCCGGCGCGTAGCGCAGCATCTCGCCCACGCGGCGCGGAATGGTGATGTGATGGCCGATCAGCCAGAAGGTGCTGCGCGTGGCGGCTGTCGCCACTACCAGCACGGCGATGGCGATCCACACGTCGGCCCTGCCCCAGTCTATGCCGTCAAACATGGTGTTTTGTCCATTTTTCTGTCAACTCTTCCACGGCCATGGCGCTGACCATGCCCACCACCACGGCCACCAGCAAGCCCAGCTTATACGGCAGACTGAAGGCCAGCACGGCCACCGTGCCCGCCACCAGCACGCCGCACAGGGCGGCGCGGCTGAGGATCAGCGGCACAGTCACGCACAGGATCGCCAGGGTGCCGGCAAAGCCCAGCCCCCATTCGGCCGGCACGACGGCGCCCAGCACGATGCCGATGAAGGAACCGATTTGCCAGGCCAGCCAGTTGGGATAGATCAAGCCTTTCAGGAAAGGCAGCTTGGCCGGGTCCGGCGTTTCATGGGGGTAGCGCTGCAGGAACAGGCCCACGGTGATGTCGCCCGCCACATAGCCGAGCGCAAAGCGCTGGCGCCACGGCAGATGGGAAAAATGGGGGGCCAGCAGCACGGAAAAGATGACAAAACGCAAATTGACGACGAGGGCCGTGGCAAAGATCACCCACACGGGCGCCTGCGCGGCCAGCAGCGGCAAGGACGCGAGCTGGGCCGAACCGGCAAAGACAAACAGGGTCATGGCCCCCGCCTGCGCGACAGTCAGGCCGCTTTTCACCATGGCCACGCCCACCACCATGCCCCAGGCGGCGATGCCCAGCAGGGTGGGCGCACCCAAGTTCAACCCGGCGCGCCAGGCATCTTTCAGCAGGGCATCGTCGCTGGCGGCCGGGACGGCGTTCACGCGATGCTCCTGCAGGCGTATTGTGGTAACTGCACAACAATGGTGCGCGGAGAAAGACTCCGCAACGGCGATACCGGCAAGGCAAATCCAGTCAGTGTGGCGCTGCAGCTGCCATATTTCCGCAAAAACCCGCGCCGCAGCCGAAGATGATCGAGCCGCCATTTTAGCCATGATTTTTGCTGTCTGCCTGAATCCGTTAAAATCGTGGTTTTGGCAGCAGCCGACTTCCTTCCATACAGCCTCACGGAGCATGACAAGATGACAAAAACCACCCAGCCAGCGGTCGAACTCGACAGTAAAGACCTGCCAGCCCACTGCCCTAACCCGGCCATGCCGCTGTGGTCGTCGCATCCGCGTGTGTTCCTGGAATTCAACAAGGACGGTATCGCCAAGTGCCCTTACTGCGGCACGGCCTACACCCTGAAGGAAGGCGCCAGCGCCGGCCATCATTAAACTGCCCAGCGGCGCGCCCCCAGCGCGCCGTTTTCATTTACACAGCTAGCTGTACCGATCAAGCCGGAGTCGTCATGAAACGTCTGAAAGAACTCAATGGCAGCGCCGCCGAAGTCGAGGCGGCGTTCTACGATGCCTTGCACCGCGCCGACCTCGAAGCGCTGATGGCGCTATGGGCCGACGATGAAGAGATCGTCTGCATCCACCCGGGCGGCGCGCGCCTGATCGGCCACGCCGCCATCCGCGCCTCGTGGGAAACCATTTTGGCGGGCGGCGGCCTGCACATCGTGCCGGCCCAGCTGCATGAAACGCACAATCTGATGAGTTCCGTGCACACGGTGATCGAAGGCGTCACCCAGGAAGAAGGCGGTCCGGCGCATCTGCTGGCGACGAATGTGTATGTAAAAACGCCGCGCGGCTGGCGCATCGTGCTGCACCACGCTTCCATCGCCCCCGGCGGCGCACCGGCCGACGCCGCGGGGACGCAGATCCTGCACTGATGTCTTTGCCTCTTATCTACAACGCCCCGTACACCGCCCCGCTCTGGCTGCCTGGCGGCCACGCGCAGACGATTTATCCGGCCGTGTGCCTCGCCAAGCCGGCCGTGGCCTTCCGCCGCGAACGCTGGCAAGCGCCCGATGGCGACTTCGTCGACATCGACCTGGTCGACGGCCAGCCGGGCCAGCCCTTCGTGGTGTTGTTCCACGGCCTGGAAGGCTCGTCGAACAGCCATTACGCGCGCGCCCTGATGGCCGAGGTGGCGGCGCGCGGCTGGTCGGGCGCCGTGCCGCATTTCCGCGGCTGCTCGGGCGAAGCGAACCTGGCGCCACGCTTTTACCATTCGGGCGACGCGCAGGAAGTGGACTGGGTCGTGCGCACGCTGCGCCCGCGCGCCACGGGAAAATTTTACGCGGCCGGCGTGTCGCTGGGCGGCAATGCCCTGCTGTGCTGGCTGGGCCAGTCGCAGCACCAGGCCGATTTCATCGATGCGGCGGCGGCCGTGTCCGCCCCGCTGGACCTGGCGCAAGGGGGCAAGGCCCTGTCCTCCGGCGCCAACCGGCTCTACACGCGCATGTTCCTGAACACGCTCAAGCCGAAATGCCTGGCCAAGCTGGAACAGTATCCCGGCCTGTTCGCGCGCGACGCCATGCTGGCCGCGCGCGACTTGCACGCCTTCGACAATGTCGTCACGGCGCCCCTGCACGGCTACCGCGACGCCGACGATTACTGGCACCGCGCCAGCGCCAAGCACGTCTTGCACGACATCACCGTGCCGACCCTGGTGCTGAATGCGCAAAATGACCCCTTCCTGCCCGGGCGCTTCTTGCCGCGCAGCGCCGCGCCGCAGGTCACGCTCGAATATCCGCGCCACGGCGGCCACGTCGGCTTTGCCGCTGGCAAGTTGCCGGGAAGCACACGCTGGCTGCCGCAACGCCTGATCCATTTTTTTGAAGGCGGCAACACGGCGCCATCGGCGCCGCAAACCTGTCACGCTGACGGCACGCGCACTCACACGGAAAACGCTACACATGGATGAACTCGTCACGCAGGCCCTGGCCAAATGGCCGAACGTGCCCCACTGCTACGGCTGGCTGGGCCTGGACGCGCGCGGCCACTGGCGCATGCGCGACCAGCATGCGCAACAGCAACAACTGCCGGGCGACAAGATCGCCCACGTGGCCCTGTTGGGATTTATCAACCGCAATTACGATCATGACGAACGCGGTTGCTGGTTTTTCCAGAACGGCCCGCAGCGCGTGTATCTGAATCTGGAAGCGACGCCGTATATCGCCCGCAGCGACCCGCAGCACGGTTTTGTCTTGCAGACGGGTGCGCCGCTGGAACAGATCGAGCAAGCGTATTGGTGCGATAACGGCGCGCTGATCCTGCGCCACGGCGATATCGTCGCACAGGTCGATGACCGCGACATGGCGCAGGTGCTGCCTGCGCTGCGCCTCGACGGGCAAGCGGTGGGCGACGAAGCGCTGCTGGCCTGGCTGGAAGATGCGCAAGGCAATTTGATGTTATTGCATAACGGCAAGGAGATTGCCGTGCAGCCGCTGGCCTATGCCAGCGTAGCGCAGACCTTCGGCTTCCAGCAGGCGCCGCAAGCCGAATAAGAGTCAGCCCTTCTGGTCCTTGATCTGTTCGCGGCGTTTTTCCTGCAATTCCCGCTCGCGCGCATCGATCACGGCCTGGTCATAAAAGGTCGCGTCCGTCGACTTGCGCGCGATCGTCAGCTGGTCCAGCGCGGCCATGGTGGCGCCCTGCAGCACGTAGGATTCGGCCAGCGCCATGTGCTGCAAGGTCATCTTGCCCTGGTCCGCATAGGCTTTCGCCAATAAATCGTAGAGTTCCGGCTCTTCCTTGTAGAGCTGCACCTGCTCGCGCAGATACAGGGTGGATTGCTCCAGCTTGCCGGCAGCCATCAGCGCTTCCGCATACTGGTGGGCAATGCCGCGCGAGAGAGGAAACTGCTGACGCGCAGCGTCCGCCGCCTTCAGGGCCTGTTGCGCCACTTCCTTCTTTTGCGCCGGCATCAACAGCACTTCCAGCGCCATCGCCGCCAACAGGGAATTGGGGTCTTGCGTGCCGCCCGAGGTAAATACATTCGGCCCGGCCGGCTGGTGCAGGGCCGCATTGGCCGCATCGAGTTCCTTTTGCGCCTCCGCCGGCTTGCCCTGCTTGACGGCAACGAAAGACAAGCCATAGTGGGCGGCCGTCACCTGGAAGCGGCTTTGCTGTTCCAGCTGCGTCTTGAAGACGGCCTTGGCGTTCAACAGGCCTTGCACGCTTTCATCCTGCAGCACCCGGGCGCGGGCCCGGGCCAGGTGAAAACTCAGGCTGTCCGCACGCTGCTTGTAGGGCTGTTCGCGGATGCGCGCCTGGATGTCGGCGATGCGTTCCGTCGTCAGCGGGTGGGTCTGCAGGTAGGCGGGCATCAGGTCGCTGTAAGAGCGGCTGGCCGCCTGCATGCGGCCAAAGAAGGCCACCATGCCGGTGGTATCGAAACCGGCCTCGCCCATGATCTGGAAGCCGATACGATCCGCCTCGCGTTCGGCGTCGCGGCCAAAATTGAGCTGGCGCTGGATGGCCAGGCCCTGGCCGGCGGCAAACACCCCCATCGCCACGTCGCCGCCTGCCCGTGAAGCGAGCGCCGCCAGCAACATGGCCGCCAGCGGCATCAGGGCATCCTGGCGCTGCTGGCCCAGCATGCGCGCGATATGGCGCTGCGCCACATGGCCGATCTCGTGCGACAGCACGGAAGCCAGTTCCGCCTCCGTTTGCGCCGCCAGCACCAGGGCCGAGTGCACGCCGATGAAGCCGCCCGGCAAGGCAAACGCGTTCAGCTGGGGGTCGCGCACGGCAAAGAAGAAATAGTCGTAATTCGTTTCGCCGCGCACGCTGGGGCGCGCCGCCACGAGGGCGTTGCCGAAGGTATTCAGGTATTCCAGCAAGGGCGCGTCGTCGAGGTAGTCGCGGTCGCCGCGGATGCCGCGCATGATTTCCTCGCCGATCTTGCGCTCCATCGCCGGCGACAGGTCTTCGCGCGACGTGTCGCCCAGGTTCGGCAGGTTCGGCGCCGGCGGCACGGCCAGCGGCGTCCAGCTGCTGGCCGGCTTGGCGGACACGCTGGCAGCCGGCGCCGCTGGGGCGGAGGTATAGGTTTGCGCCAGCGCACAGGGCGCAGCGCAGCAGAGGATGGCCAGCACCGACGCGCGCCGTGAGCCGCGCAGCCATGCCGCAGCGGCGTTTTCAAGGACGATCGGAAGGGAAGTTTTTGAATTCACGGGTGCTATCATACCTTGTTCGCGGCACCCATTCCCACGCACCAAGCATGCGCCATGCCAGTGGCATGACGTCGTGGTCCGGCGTGCCGCGCCCCCACCCCTCACCTATTTTGACGCCATGACAACAGCAGACAAGCAAGCCCCCGCCGGGGAACTGACCCATTTCGACGCCACGGGCCAGGCCCATATGGTGGACGTGGGCAGCAAGGAAGACACGCGCCGCAGCGCCGTGGCTGCCGGCACCATCCGCATGCAGCCCACCACCCTGGCATTGATTATTTCCGGCACCGCCAAGAAAGGCGACGTGCTGGGCATCGCCCGCATCGCAGCCATCATGGGCGCCAAGCGCACCAGCGACCTGATTCCCCTGTGCCACCCGCTGGCCCTCACGCGCGTCACCGTCGATTTTGAAGTGGACGAAGCGGCCAACAGCGTGCACTGCCGCGCCCAGGTCGACACGACGGGCAAGACGGGCGTGGAAATCGAAGCGCTCACTTCCGTGCAGATCGGTTTATTGACGATCTACGACATGTGCAAGGCCGTCGACCGGGGCATGGTCATGACGAATGTGCGCGTGCTGGAAAAGCATGGCGGCAAGTCGGGCGACTGGACAGCGGCCGTGTGAGTCCCAGCGGCAAGCCACGAGTTGAGTACGCAGTACCGTCAGGGCGTTAGCTTGGCGGCCAGATGCACGCAGGCAGATGCATGGCGCTTCCCATGAAAAGAGCCAGGACCACTAACGCCATGGCGTGTATCGCCTGGCTAAGGGCACAGGGGCGCTGACTTCATGCAGATGTCATTCAAGAGCAGCTTTCACTGAATCGAGCCACATCGACGCCATTCTTTCTTGTCCTTTTTCGGTGAAATGACAAGCATCAAACCTGTACTCATCACCCAGCAAATTAGTGTTTGGTCCGGGATAACGCTTCAAATGAGGAGCATTGCCAAATACTAATTGAGCAGACTCGATATTACGGTCATATGCCATCCCGCAACGCGAATGAACGGCAATCATCCAGCGGTTTACCTTGACTTTACTATTGACGTAGTCAATTACCTCACCCAATCGTCGCACATATAAATCCTTATCTGTACCAAAATCCGAGGAACCCTGGTGCCAAAACGCAAAATCAAATTTAATTTCTTGCGCCTGGATTAATCCGATTGCACTGTTGAGTTTTCCAAATGCCACGCCACCTGCCTGCCAATCCGACACTTTGGTTCCCCCCACGCCGATCGGCATGAAAATCACTTTACGCGCGATACCGGCTCCAATCAGCTTTTTCCCCAGCGGCATCCACATTGATCCATTCTTACAATCGGCCCACTCAAAGGGATCGCTTGCGATTTTTATCACGCCATCTTTACCAACCTGAAATACATTATCCACAGCAGGATAAACATGTTCATTGCAATTCGACGATATCGATTGACCGATGACCAAAATTCGTAGTTCGGGCAAGGGATCAGGAATAACGGGGGTGACGGGAATGACTGGGATGATTGGTGGGACCGGGGTGACTGGGATGACCGGGGTAACCGGGATCACCGGAGTGACCGGAGTGAACGGCGGAACGGGGGTGACGGGAATAATTACAGGTGCGTCAGGCGCACTGCCAGTACCGCCGCCGCATGCGGCAATTACCAAAATACAAGATAGCCCGAGAAGATACTTAAACAAACGAAGATTTTTCATCATTGAAGTCATGTTGACATCCATAGAAAAACATCACGTCTGGCGCATACGGTGTTCGCAGGCGTCCACATTCAGGTCACCTTCCATGCAGCATGGATGAAGGGGATATTGCTCATACATCTCAGAAAGCACTAACAACACTCCTGAAATATATCGAATAAAAAAACGCTCTTTATTGAGAAAAATCGAAAGATATGTCTTATAGGAAAAAATGACATTGCTGTCTTCACATGAATCCATGCAAAATACAAAAACAGCAATAGAATAGAAGGTGGCAAGTAATAAGCAGGAAGGATGGGACTTGCAGACTTGCAGACTTGTTGACGCACTTGATAGGCAAGGCAGCGACTGCGAATAGCTGATAATCCACTGCATCAGCAACAACTTCAGATCACCAACAAGGCATTGACCAAAAGCCGTCATCAATACATGAATCAGTACACTTCATGAATCGGAAATCTATGGCAGGAAAACAAAAAGATGCTATATACATAGTCTGCCAAGCGTACCTGGCACTCAGTACCTTTAAGCGTCAAGGCCGATATCACAGGCAAGACGGGCGTGGAAATGGAAGCGCTCACTTCCGTGCAGATCGGATTATTGACGATCTACGACATGTGCAAGGCCGTCGACCGTGGCATGGTCATGACGAATGTGCGCGTGCTGGAAAAGCATGGCGGCAAGTCGGGCGACTGGCACGCCGAGGTGTGATTATTTTGCCTGGCGCGCAGGATGGAGCTTGACGCGGCGCAGGTCGCGCAGCAGCCAGGCACCACACAGCAGGCATAGCGCGATGACGGCCACGGACAGGGGCAAGTGGAACTGTTGCAGCCCCGCCAGCGCAAAGCCGGCGTGGATCAGACACGTTCCCACGCCCAGCACGGCGCATACTGCCGCATAGCGGGACGCGTGTCTGGTGTTCAGCAACACATGCCGGTAACCGGCCAGCACCACGGCAATCGCCGCCAGGTTAAACACGAGAAAACCCTGCACGCCGCCCGGCACATGAAACATCTCCCACTCTTTCCAGTAGGCAGCGTCGATTTGATGCAGGATCAGGAACAACATGGTCCAGAAGTAGCTGCGTTGCATAAGGTTTACGTTCGTCAATATTGACGCAATTGTAAAGCCTGAACCGCGTACCTGCACCTGCGCATGGCATTTTTCGATGCCAATATGAATTTCATTGATATAAATGCTTTTTCATTAAGAAATCATGCATACTGCGAGTCGTCCATATCCAGATGAGCATCGCATGACAAGCAACAAGCCCACCGCAGAAACCAAGCTCCAGGACTTCGAATTCGAGGCCATGAATCTGCAGGTGGGGGGACGCATCCAGTTCATCACGCACCGCACCATCAAACCCATCCAGCATTTCTCGACCGTGATCGGCTATGTGAAAGACGAGTACCTGATCGTCAAGATTCCCATGGAAAACGGCGCGTCCATCGTCCTCAACGAAGGCGACAAGCTGACCATCCGCGTATTTTCCGGCGTCACCGTCTGTTCGTTTTCCTGCAGCGTGCTGCGCATCTTTGGCCGCCCCCTCAATTATGTCCACCTGAGCTTTCCCGATGCCATCCAGGGCACCAGCCTGCGCACGGCCATGCGCGTGAAAGTGGAAATTCCGGCGCAGCTCAGCTATCGCGACGTGGCGGCCGTGCCCGTGTTCATCGTCAACCTCAGCGTCTCGGGCGCGCTGATCGAGGCGCCCAGCATGCTCACGCCCGATGACGAAGGCGTGGCACTGAGCTTTACCCTGCTGGTGCAGCCGAACAAGCACCAGATGCGCGTCAACACGCGCGCCCGCATCCAGAACGTCAGCGTGGGCAAGCCGTCGAATGGCCATGCCGCCGGCGTGGCGGAAATCTATACGTATGGTGTGCAATTCATCGATCTGGAACCGACCCACTACACCCTGCTGCAAAACCTCACCTATGAAGCGCTGATCGCGGACCGGCAAAAAATCGTCTGACGCTGGCGCGGCAGGCGCCACTTACAGCGTCGGCGTCACCTCGGGAATGTTGTTTTTGGTAATCGCTTCCTTCGCCGCCGCATTCGTCACGGTGGTGCTATTGAACCAGGTCAGGCTGCTCGTGCCCGGCTTCATGGTCATCGTCACGGTTTGTCCACCGATACCCGTGCCCAGGTCGGACGCCAGGGTCAGCACGATATCGCCCTTGTCCACTGTGGCGCTGGCCACTTCGCGCGTGGCGCTGAACACGGGGATGGTGCTGGGCACGGCCTGGGTGGGCGTGCTGCAGGCGGTGGCCAGCCCGCCGTTTTCCTGCACGCACAGGGCCACGGCCGTTTTCAAGGGGGCAGCGGCCGCCAGCACATTGCTGACCTTGGCCCGCATCGTGTAGTCGCCATATTGGGGAATGGCCACGGCCGCCAGGATGCCGGCGATGGCCACCACGATCATCAGCTCTATCAGGGTAAATCCGCTTTGCGCGCGCATCGTATCCTCCCATTGTGCATTGCTCACGCCGTGCATGGTGCAAGCGCCATGCCAGCGGCGCGCCCGGGCAGCGGCGGCGCACGTGGAAAGAAAAGCGACGCATTTGGGCCGTATCGGACCAGCACCGTCGCCCCCCGGCCGGGAATCGGCCTGTCTTGCGGACAAAAAAAAAAGGAGCCGAAGCTCCTTTTTTGTACTGCTATGACCAGGCTGGAATTACAGCATGGCTTTCAGCAGACGCGCCATTTCCGACGGGTTTTTGGTCACGGTGATGCCGCAAGCTTCCATGATTTCCAGCTTGGCTTGTGCCGTATCGGCACCGCCCGAGATCAGCGCGCCGGCGTGGCCCATGCGCTTGCCTGGAGGAGCGGTTACGCCAGCGATGAAGCCGACGACCGGTTTTTTCATGTTGTCTTTGATCCAATAAGCTGCGTTGGCTTCGTCCGGACCACCGATTTCGCCGATCATGATGACCGCGTCGGTATCAGGATCATCATTGAACATCTTCATGATGTCGATGTGCTTCAGACCGTTGATCGGGTCGCCGCCGATGCCGACTGCCGACGATTGGCCCAGGCCCAGCGCGGTCAGCTGACCCACTGCTTCATAGGTCAGGGTGCCCGAACGCGACACCACGCCGATACGGCCCTTCTTGTGGATGTGGCCTGGCATGATGCCGATCTTGATTTCGTCTGGCGTGATCAAGCCCGGGCAGTTAGGGCCCAGCAGCAAGGTTTTGCTGTTGGCTTTGGCCATGCGGTCTTTCAGGGCCATCATGTCACGCACAGGAATGCCTTCGGTGATGCAAATGGCCAGATCCATTTCAGCTTCGACAGCTTCCCAGATCGCCGCTGCCGCGCCTGCTGGCGGTACGTAGATCACGGAAACATTGGCGCCGGTTTCTTTTTTCGCTTCGGTAACGTTAGCGAAAATAGGAATGCCTTCGAAATCTTCGCCGGCTTTCTTCGGGTTCACGCCTGCCACGAAGGCAGCTTTGCCGTTCGCGTAATCGCGGCAACCGCGGGTGTGGAACTGGCCGGTCTTGCCGGTGATCCCTTGGGTAACGACTTTGGTATCTTTATTGATCAGAATGGACATGTTGATTCCTTAATTAAGCTTGACCGGCAGCAGCGGCAACGACGCTCTTGGCTGCATCTTCCATGGTGTCGGCTGCGATGATAGGCAGACCGGAATCGGCCAGCATCTTTTTGCCCAGGTCTTCGTTGGTGCCCTTCATGCGCACGACCAGCGGTACGTTCAGCGAGACGGCTTTCACTGCGGCGATAACGCCTTCAGCGATCACGTCGCAACGCATGATGCCGCCGAAAATGTTCACCAGGATGGCTTTCAGGCCTGGGTTTTTCAACATGATCTTGAACGCTTCGGTCACTTTTTCTGCCGTGGCGCCGCCGCCGACGTCCAGGAAGTTGGCTGGCTCGCCGCCGAACAGTTTGATCGTGTCCATGGTGGCCATGGCCAGGCCGGCGCCGTTCACCAGGCAACCGATGTTGCCGTCGAGCGAGATGTAGGCCAGGTCGAATTTCGACGCTTCGATTTCAGCTGGATCTTCTTCGTCCAGGTCGCGCAGGGCGATGATTTCCGGATGACGGAACAGGGCGTTCGGGTCAAAGTTGAACTTGGCGTCCAGAGCGATGACCTTGCCGCTGCCGGTGACGATCAGCGGATTGATTTCGGCCAGCGAGCAATCGGTTTCCCAGTATGCTTTGTACAGGCCTTGCAGGTTGACGCGGGCGTCGACGATGGAACCGGCAGGCACGCCGATTTTGGTCGCGATGTCGTCTGCCTGGGCATCGGTCAGGCCAACGCTCGGCTCGATGGTGACGTGGTGGATCTTCTCTGGGTGGCTCTCGGCCACTTCTTCGATGTCCATGCCGCCTTCGGACGATGCCATCAGCACGATTTTCTGGGTGACGCGGTCGGTGACCAGCGAAACATACAGTTCCTGTTTGATGTCGGCGCCTTCTTCCACCAGCAGGCGGTTGACTTTCTGGCCTTCGGCGCTGGTCTGATGCGTGATCAGCTGCATGCCCATGATCTGGTCAGCGTATTCCTTGACCTGTTCCATCGATTTTGCCACTTTCACGCCGCCGCCCTTGCCGCGGCCACCTGCGTGGATCTGCGCCTTGACAACCCACACCGGGCCGCCCAGGGTTTCCGCAGCCTTGACGGCTTCTTCGACGGACATGCACGGAATACCGCGTGGTACCGTCACTCCGAATTGCCGGAGGATTTCTTTGGCTTGATACTCATGGATTTTCATGCTGGCTTCCCTTCTGATACTGATGTGTAAAAATACGGTTAGTGGTGCAAAAAAAACAGGAAAGCGCCGGGGTCACGGCTTGGCTACCCAGCGCGGGTAATACTGTGCAACTGCCCCGCCATCCGTGCGCAGGGCGTGGCATTTGTCGAGTTGAAACGGCTTTTCATGCGATAAGTCAGCATTCGCACCGTCGCGGGTCGACCAGACATCGCCGGCAAATGCCTGAACCGTCGCAGTCGGCAAGACTTGCGCCAGTTCGGTCAAATGGGTACAGCCGGCGATTCCCGCCAGGCGCTGTTTCAAGTCGCGGCGGAAATTCTTCAATAAATTCAGACCGATCAGCGCCCTGTAAGCGGGGCCGATGGTATCGCAAAAACCGGGATAGGGTACGGCATCGGAGGCAGCCTCGGCCTCGACAATGTTCAGTTCGCGATCGACGGTAATGCGTAAATGGAGGTCATGCAGAGGGGCGCCGGCGGGACGGGGGCCGGAGGCCAGGGTCGCGTCATAGCTTTTGATATCGGTGATATGGGCGTCAATATCCCACAGGCCGTCGTCGCGCACATACGCTTGGACGTCGATAACACGGGAGTGCCGTAGGGCGCGCCGGGATACGGGAGTTGACAGGGGCATAAGACCGATGCCGCTTGCGCGGCCATAATTTAGTAAGCAGCCATGTGCCTAAAGCACTCTGTTCGCAGCTTCTACGAACAGCAACCGCACCTGCGGCGCCGCAAAAACCCTAAAAGTGTAGCACACTGGGCGCTGGTTGCGCCGCAACATAATTTTTCATTGCTTCGATAAAAACATTTCAAAGCATAAAGAATACACATGGAAATTGACACCATTATCACGGATGGTGATGATAGATATGGCCGATGGATGCCGCGACATACCTCAGATTGCCGCGCCGGCCCAGCCGACAGCAGCGCGGCCAAGCCCGGCCCCATGCAGCGCAACAATATGCCATCCGATTGCCAGGCGGATGGCAAGGAAAGTGAACTTACCAGTAACACAATGATCTGGAGCGAGCTTGCCTGACAAGCAAGGTACAGGGCAGCCATGAACTGTTGCAGATCGAACACAGCGAGACCGGGGCCAGCTGGACGGTCAGCGGCGCGCACCTAGTCGTCCTCGGGCTCCAGCCCCTTCAAGGCCACCTGCACGGCACGCTGGGAAAAACCGCGCTGCATCAGGAAGCGCATCTGCTTGTTGCGCTGCTCGGCATCCTGCGCCACCTCGCCAAATTTGCGGCGCCACACCTCGCAGGCACGCGCAACCTCCCCTTCGGCCAGGCCCGCCTTGAGTTCCTGCAGCGCCTCGCCACCGATGCCATGGCTTTGCAATTCCGCCATGATGCGGCTATTGCCGAAACGGGCCGAGCGGCGGTGGATCAGCGACTCGGAAAAGCGCTCCTGCGATAGCCAGTTCGCCTGCTCCAGGCTGTCGAGCAAGGCTTCCACATCATCGCCCTCCTGCGCATGGCGCTGCAGCTTGCGCCGCAATTCCATGCGGCTGTGTTCGCGCATCGACAGAAAGCGTAGCGCCCTGCCCTTCAGGCTTAGTTGTACTGCGGCCATACACCCACCTTGTCTTTTCATTCCACGATCAAGCCATCCAAACACAATCGCCGCCCGGCGCAACAGCGCGGGACGGCGATCGTGGTCATACTATGCGGCGAGCCGCGCGTAGGTCGGATTAGGTCCCTTGGGCCGTAATCCGACAACATTGTTGGCGTCTGATCCGACAACATTGTTGACGTCTGTGGTGTTGTCGGATTACGCGCGGCTTTGCCGCGCTAATCCGACCTACTCTGCCTTGGCTTCCGCAGCCTTGGCAGCCTTGTCGGCGGCTTTATCCGATTTTTCCGGCTTTTCAGCGGCCAGCGGCGGCAGTTCGCGCACGCCCAGCGAAGCGCGGACCTTGTTTTCGATTTCGCGGGCCAGCGCCGGACGCTCTTGCAGGAAGGCGCGGGCGTTGTCCTTGCCCTGGCCGATGCGTTCGCCGTTGTAGCTGTACCACGAACCGGATTTTTCCACGATCTTGGCATCCGAGCCCAAATCCAAGATTTCGCCTTCGCGCGAGGTGCCGGCGCCGTACAGGATGTCGAAGTGCGCTTCCTTGAACGGTGGCGCGATCTTGTTCTTGACGACCTTGACCTTGGTTTCGTTGCCGATCACTTCATCGCCGGACTTGATCGAGCCGGTGCGGCGGATATCCAGGCGCACGGAGGCGTAGAATTTCAGCGCATTGCCGCCGGTGGTCGTTTCCGGGCTGCCGAACATCACGCCGATCTTCATGCGGATCTGGTTGATGAAGATGACCAGGGTATTCGTGCGGTTGATGGAACCGGTCAGCTTGCGCAGGGCTTGCGACATCAGGCGCGCTTGCAAGCCTGGCAGGGAATCGCCCATGTCGCCTTCGATCTCGGCGCGTGGCGTCAGTGCGGCCACGGAGTCGATGACGACGAGGTCGACGCTGCCAGAACGCACGAGGGCGTCGCAGATTTCCAGCGCCTGCTCGCCCGTATCCGGTTGCGAGATCAGCAATTCATGCAGGTTCACGCCCAGCTTTTGCGCGTAACCGACATCGAGCGCGTGCTCGGCATCGATAAAGGCGCAGGTGCCGCCCAGTTTTTGCATCTCAGCGATGGTTTGCAGGGTCAGGGTGGTTTTACCCGACGATTCCGGACCGTAGATTTCCACCACGCGGCCGCGCGGCAAACCGCCCACGCCCAGCGCGATATCGAGGCCGAGCGAACCGGTCGACACGACTTGCACTTCTTCGATCGCTGCGCTGGCATCCATGCGCATGACCGAACCTTTGCCAAACTGCTTCTCGATCTGCGCCAGTGCGGCGGCGAGCGCCTTGGCTTTTTCCGATGCGGGTACTACAGCTTTTTTATCGTCCATATGTTCTTTCAGCCGTTCTACAGTTGCGGATTCACGTGAATCCCGCAGCCTGCGATAGCGCCAGTGGGTTAAATTCTTTACACAGACAGTACTGTATAAAAAAACAGTGATCAATGCAAGCGGAACGTGGATTTGTTTTGAAACAGATCAATACAAGCCTGGTTTCTCACAAAAACTCGCCACCTTGCGGAAAATGAAACACAATACAAACTTCTACCGCCGCAAGCATAGGAAGTGCACCATGCGTATTTTACTTGCCGAAGATGACAGCGTGCTGGCCGATGGCCTGACCCGCTCGCTGCGCCAGTCCGGTTATGCGATCGACTACGTCAAGACGGGCCAGGAGGCCGATACGGCGCTCTCCACCCAGGAATTCGACTTGCTGATCCTCGACTTGGGCCTGCCCAAGATGTCCGGCCTGGAAGTGCTGCGCCGCCTGCGCGCGCGCGCCTCGCTGCTGCCGGTGCTGATCCTGACGGCCGCCGATTCCATCGAGCAGCGCGTGAATGGCCTCGATCTTGGTGCCGATGATTATATGGCCAAGCCGTTCGCCTTGTCGGAACTGGAGGCAAGAGTGCGCGCCCTGACGCGCCGCGGCGCCGGCGGCGGCGCCACCATCATCAAGCACGGCCCCCTCAGCTACGACCAGGTGGGGCGCAGCGCCTACATCAACGACCAGATGCTCGACCTGTCGGCGCGCGAACTAGGCTTGCTGGAAATCCTGCTGGGCCGCACCGGCCGCCTCGTCTCGAAAGAACAGCTGGTCGACCACCTGTGCGAATGGGGCGAAGAAGTGTCGAACAATGCCATCGAAGTGTATGTGCACCGCTTGCGCAAGAAGATCGAGGTGGGCGGCGTGCGCATCGCCACCGTGCGCGGCCTCGGCTATTGCCTGGAAAAATACTCGGAAGCGGCGCGCCTGAACGCCGAAGCGGGCGAATCGGCAAGCCCGGCCAGCGGACCCGCCAGCAAGTGAAGGTGCGCGAGGCGCCAGCGGACGAAGCGGACGACGACGACTGGTTCGAGCCGCCCACCACGGAGCAGGACGACACCATCGAGCATTCGCTGTTTGGCGAAATCCTCGACTGGATGCTGGCGCCCTTGCTGCTGCTGTGGCCGATGAGCATCGCCATCACCTATCTGGTGGCCAAGGGCATCGCCAATCAGCCGTTCGACCATGCGCTGGAAGACAGCGTGACCGTGCTCACGCAGCAGGTCAAGCAGGCCGACGGCGCCATGCTGCGCCGCGTGCCGGAAAAGAACAGTAACACCAAGGGCCGCGACTTCCTGCGCGGCGACGATATCGACACCCTGTATTACCTGGTGGTGGGTCCGCGCGGCGAATACCTCGACGGCGACCGCGATTTGCCGCCGCCGCAGGATCCCGACAAATACCGCAGCGGCATGGTGCTGTTTCGCAACGACACCATCCATGGCACGCCCGTGCGCGTGGCGTTCAGCTATCTCGACATTCCGTCCAGCAACAACGACGAGCCGCAGCGCGCGCTGGTGCAGGTGGCGGAAACCCTGGAAAAACGCGCTCAGTTGGCCAATGAAATCATCAAGGGCGTGATCTTGCCGCAGTTCATCATCCTGCCCGTGATCCTGGCCCTGGTCTGGTTTGCCCTGGCGCGCGGCCTGTCGCCACTGGCACAATTGCAGGAACGCATACGCGCCCGGCCGCCCGACGATTTATCGCCCATCGAATCGGGCCAGGTACCAGAGGAAATCACGCCGCTGGTCGGTTCGCTCAACGAGATGCTGGCGCGCCTGTCGTTGTCGATCGACATGCAGAAGCGCTTCATCGCCGATGCCGCGCACCAGATGAAAACGCCGCTGGCCGGCATGCGTATGCAATCCGAGCTGGCGCTGCGCCAGACCGACCACGACGAGATCCACCGCTCGCTGCTGCAACTGGCGAAAAGTTCGGAAGCGGCCACGCGCCTGGTCAACCAGCTGCTGGCCTTGGCGCGCGCGGAAAACCAGCCTCAGGCGGGCACGGCGTTCGAACCGATCGAGCTGAGCGAACTGGCGCGTGGCGTGGTGCAGGACTGGGTGCAAGCCTCGTTTGCCCAGCATATCGACCTGGGCTTCGAGCAGCCCGCCTATGCGATCATGATTTCCGGCAATGCCATGATGCTGCGCGAGCTGCTGAGCAACCTGATCGACAATGCCCTGCGCTACACGCCGTCGGGCGGCAGCGTCACGGTGCGCGTGCGCAGCACCCTGGAACTGGCCATCCTGGAAGTGGAAGATACGGGCCCCGGCATACCGCAGGCCGAGCGGGCCCACGTCTTTGAACGCTTTTATCGCATTCTCGGCAGCAATGTCGACGGTAGCGGCCTGGGCCTGGCCATCGTGCGCGAAATTGCCCAGCAGCATGGCGCCGAAGTCGATATTTTTAACAATCCGCGCGCGCACTCGCCGAAGCTGCCGGGCACCCTGCTGCGCCTGAGCATCGCCTTGCTGTTGCCGGACGCGCCAGAAGAGGATGAGGTCACGTATGGATAAGCCCAGCCTTCCCGCAGTGCCGTTGCGCACGCCCAACCCCGAACTGCAGGCGCGCCGCGATATCCACTGGCGCAAGACGCGGCGCCTGACGGCCATCCTGCTGCTGGTCTGGTTGCTGACGGGCTTCCTGACCGTGTTTTATGCGCGCGAACTGTTGCACTTAAATCTGTTCGGCTGGCCGCTGCCCTTCTATATGGCGGCCCAGGGCGCCTCGCTGGTGTACCTGGCCATCATCGCCTTGTATGCCTGGCGCATGCAGCGCCTCGACCGGGCTTTTCATGCAGAGGAGCACGCATGAGCGACCAGCGCAGCTTCTTTGCGCGGCTGTGCCGCTACTACCTGCTGTTTACGGCCGGTTTCGCCGCCTTCCTGCTGGCCCTGTCGGTGCTGGAACAGGAAGGCATGCCGCGCGCATGGATCGGCTACCTGTTCATGCTCGTCACCATCACCCTGTACGCCACCATCGGCGTCATCAGCCGCACCTCGAACGTCACCGAATACTATGTGGCGGGACGCAGGGTACCGGCCATGTTCAACGGCATGGCCACGGCCGCCGACTGGATTTCGGCGGCCAGCTTCATCAGCCTGGCCGGCGGCCTGTACCTGAACGGCTTTGACGGCCTGGCCTTCATCATGGGCTGGACGGGCGGCTATTGCCTGGTGGCGCTATTGATCGCCCCCTACCTGCGCAAGTTCAGCCAGTACACGATTCCCGATTTCCTCGCCGCCCGCTATGGCAGCGGTACCGACAAACGGGGCGCCAGCGTGCGCGTGGTGGCCGTGGCCGCCACCATCATCGTCTCGTTTACGTATGTGGTGGCGCAGATCTACGCCGTCGGCCTGATCGCCTCGCGCTTCACGGGCGTGGATTTTTCCGTCGGCATCTTCCTGGGCCTGGCCAGCATCCTCGTCTGCTCCTTTCTTGGCGGCATGCGCGCCATCACCTGGACGCAGGTGGCGCAATACATCATCATCCTCGTCGCCTTTCTGATTCCCGCCATGTGGCTGTCGGTCAAGCATGCGGACAATCCCGTGCCGCAGATCGCCTACGGCAAGGTGCTGCCGCAACTGAGCGCGCGCGAACACGTGCTGGAAACGGACCCGAAAGAAAACGAGGTGCGTGCCATCTTCCGCCAGCGCGCCATCAGCTACCAGGCGCGTATCGACGGCTTGCCCGCCTCCTGGGAACAAGGCCGTCTGACGGCCCAGCGCCAGCTCGACAGTTTGCGCCAGCGCAATGCCTCGCTGTTCGACATCCGCAATGCGGAGCGCTACCTGATCGCCTATCCGAAAAGTCCCGATGAAGCGCGCGCGCTGTGGCAAGCCGCGCAGGCGCACAACCAGAAGCGCGCCGAGCCGATCATCCCGCATGCGCAGCCATTTCCCGCCGCCGACCGGGAGCAGTCCGACATCAAGCGCAACAATTTCCTGGCCCTCGTGTTTTGCATGATGCTGGGCACGGCCGCCCTGCCGCATATCCTCATGCGATCCTACACCACGCCGTCCGTGCACGAGACGCGCGTCTCCGTCTTCTGGACCCTGTTCTTCATCTTGTTGATCTACCTCACGATTCCTGCGCTGGCCGTGCTGGTCAAGTACGATATTTACTCGGCTCTTGTGGGCACGCAATACGCGAACCTGCCCACCTGGGTGTCGTACTGGGCCAACGTGGACAAGCTCAGTCCCCTGATCAGCATCGTCGACGTCAACCGCGACGGCATCGTGCAACTGGCGGAAATATCCATCGATGCCGACGTGCTGGTGCTGGCCACGCCCGAGATCGCCGGCCTGCCTTACGTCATTTCCGGCCTGGTGGCGGCCGGCGGCCTGGCTGCCGCCCTGTCGACGGCCGATGGCTTGCTGCTGGCCATTTCGAATGCCCTGTCGCACGACATCTATTACAAGGTGGTCGATCCCAGCGCCTCGACGCAAAAGCGCGTGACGATTTCAAAATTGCTGCTGCTGGCCGTGGCCTTCATCGCCGCCTATGCGGCCTCGCAAAAGCCGGCGGACATTTTGTCGCTGGTGGGCGTGGCGTTTTCCCTGGCCGCCTCGACCCTGTTCCCGCCGCTGGTGCTGGGCGTGTTCTGGAAACGTGCCAACTACCAGGGCGCGCTGGCCGGCATGCTGACGGGCTTTGGCGTATGCCTGTATTACATGCTGCACACCAGCACCATGTTGGGCGGTAATGCCAGCGGTCAATGGTTTCATATCGCGCCCATCTCCGCCGGCATCTTCGGCGTGCCGGCAGGCCTGGCCGCCGCCGTGCTGGTCAGCTGGCTGACACCGGCGCCGGGACGCCGCAGCACGGGGCTGGTCGAGCATATCCGGGCGCCGGAATAGCACCTTGCTGGTTGAAACGTACAAACAATGATACCTTCAAGAAATAGTGCATAAATAGATATCTTATTTACTATTTCCTGGAGGCGGAATGACACCCAGCAACCTCACTTTGGCCCACCGTGCAGCACTCGTCCGCGCCGCGATGGCCTGCCTGTTGCTGGCCATCGTATCGCCGCCGGCACCCGCCCAAACGGCAGCCGCCAGCACCTCGGCTGTCGCTCCGTCAAGCATCGGCGCCGCCGCCTTCTTCGACGAAGATCAGATCAGCAGTGTCACGCTGTCGCCCGACGGCAACGCGGTCGCCATCTTGCTGATGGGCGACAGCCGGCGCCGGCGCCTGGCCGTGCTCGATGTGGCGAGCCAGTCGGCCAAGGTCGTTGCCAGCTTCAGCGACCGCGACATTGCCAATGTGGAATGGGTCAATGCCAAGCGACTGGTATTCGATACCAGGGACTCGCAGGTGGCCGATGGCCAGCGCAAATATGCGCCGGGCATGTTCGCCGTCGACCGCGATGGCAGCAATTACCGCCAATTGGCTTCCATGGATGATACCCCGGATGATCCGCGCTTCGCGTCCAGGAAGTTGCCGTCCTCCGTGTATCTGCTGGGCCAGTCCGGTACCCAGGATTCCGACGTCATCCATGTCCTGAAAGCCGTCGTGCTCAAGGAGCGCAATGAGAATACGGCGAGGGTCGGACAATTCGATTTGCTGCGCCTCGATACCACTACCCAGCAATGGGAAAAGGTGGCGCCCCCCGCCAAAGGCGTGCTTCACTGGCTGCTCGACCAGCACGGCAAACCGCGCCTGGCAACGGTCGTCGAGGGCCGGCGCAAGACGTTCTACTACCTTGAACAGGACGAGCAGCGCTGGCGTGCCATCGCCAGCCAGGATGTCTACGACAACGAACCTCACGCCATTACGCCGCTGGAATTCGCTCCCGATGGCACCTTGTATGTCAGCAGCCGCAACGGCGCCGACACGCGCGCCCTGTATGCCTATGACCTGGCGGCTGGCCGCGTCACGGGCAAGCCGCTGGTGACGCTGGCTGGCTATGATTTCGACGGCGGCATCCTCACGGACCAGAAACGCTTGCTGGGTGTCTACTACACCAATGATGCCACCACCACCGAATGGTTCAGCGCCGACTGGAAGGCGGTGCAGCAAGACATCGACGCGCAACTGCCGGCAACCATCAACCTGATCTCGCTGAACGCCAGGGCGGACAGCCGGCAGCTCATCGTGACGGCATATTCGGACCGCCAGCCCAGCATCTTCCTGCTCTACAACAAGCAAACCCGTCAATTACAAAAGATCGGTGACGCCCGTCCCGCCATCGATGCGCGGCACATGGCGCAAACCGACTTGATGACATACCGCGCGCGCGACGGCATGGAGATTCCTGTCTGGCTGACCTTGCCCAAAGGGGGCGGCAAGAAACTGCCGATGGTGCTGTTTGTGCTCGGTGCGCCAGGCGGGAGTGGCAGCCTGTGGCAATGGAAGAGCGAGCGGCAATTTCTCGCCTCGCGCGGCTATGCCGTGCTGCAAGTCGAATTTCGCGGCAGCGGCCGCCGTGGCGACCAGTATTTGCGAGCAGGCTGGAAACAATGGGGCCTGGCCATGCAGGATGACCTGGCCGACGGCGCACGCTGGGCCATCGCACAAGGCATTGCCGATCCTCAGCGCATCTGCATCATCGGCGGCGGCGCCTATGGCGGGTATGCCGCCCTGATGGGCTTGATCAAGGATGGCGATCTGTTCCGTTGCGGCGTGAGCTGGGGCGGCATCACCGACTTGCCGAAAATGTTTACGCAGCACTGGAGCGTCGATCACCGGATGGGCGAGGAAGCAAGACAATACACCATGCCGCAACGCATCGGCGATCCCGTGCGCGATGCCACCCTGCTCAAGGCCAACTCCCCCATGTATCAGGCCGAAAAGTTGACGCAGCCCCTGCTGTTGGCCTACGGGGGGGCCGACAGCAAGGTCCCCGTCTATCAGGGCACGCAATTGCGCGACAAGCTCAAGCAGAACAATCCCCGCGTCGACTGGCAGTTGTACGCCGACGAAGGCGACCGTTGGGGCTTGGCGGCCACGCGCGTGGATTTCTGGCAGCGCGTGGAACAATTCCTCGACAGGAATACGGGAAAAGACAGCGCCCCGGAAAAAAAGGAGTAGGCTGGAGGGCCGTTCCACTTACGAGGAAATCCCATGCCGTCTGGAAAAATTCTTGTTGCCCAGGGAGGCGGCCCTACCGCCGTCATCAACCAGTCGCTGGTGGGCGTGGTGCTCGAATCGCGGCGCTTTCAACATGTCACGCGCGTGTATGGCGCGCTGCACGGCGTGCGCGGCATCGTCAATGAAGAATTCGTCGATTTGACGCAGGAAACCAGCCATAACCTGGAACTGGTGGCCGCCACGCCCTCGTCAGCCCTCGGCTCCACGCGCGACAAGCCGGACATTGCCTACTGCCAGCAAATCTTCGAAGTGCTGCGCGCGCACGAGATCGAACATTTCTTTTACATCGGCGGCAACGACTCGTCCGACACGGTGCGCATCGTCAGCGAGGAAGCGCACAATGCCGGCTATCCGCTGCGCTGCATCCACATTCCGAAAACCATCGACAACGACCTGGTGGGCAGCGACCACACGCCAGGCTTTCCGTCTGCCGCGCGTTTCGTCGCGCAGGCGTTCGCCGGCGCCAACCTCGATAACGCGGCCTTGCCCGGCGTGTACGTGGGCGTCGTGATGGGCCGCCACGCGGGATTTCTGACGGCCGCCGCGGCATTGGGCAAGAAGTTTCCAGACGATGGCCCGCACCTGATCTATCTGCCCGAGCGCGTCTTCGTGCTGGAACAATTTCTTGCCGACGTGAAGGCGACCTATGAAAAACATGGCCGCTGCGTCATCGCCGTCTCGGAAGGCATCCACGACGCCTCGGGCGAACCGATCGCCAGCTTGCTGGCCAAACAGGTGGGCAATGAAGTGGAGCGCGATGCGCACGGCAATGTGCAATTGTCGGGCACGGGCGCGCTGGCCGACCTGCTGTGCGACGAGATCAAGGCGAAACTGGGCATCAAGCGCGTGCGCGGCGATACCTTCGGCTATCTGCAGCGCTCCTTCATCGGCTGCGTCTCCGACGTCGACCAGCGCGAAGCCCGCGAAGTGGGCGAAAAGGCGGTGCAGTTCGCCATGTGGGGCGACCGCGATGGTTCCGTCGCCATCAAGCGCACGGGCTTTTATTCCGTCGATTACGAGTTGCTGCCGCTCACAGAGGTAGCAGGCAAGACGCGCACCATGGAAGACGAATTCATCAGCGCCAGCGGCACGGACGTGACGGATGCGTTCCGCCTGTATCTGCGCCCGCTACTGGGCTCGGGCATGCCCGATGCGTTCCGCCTGCGCGCGGCGAAAGTGGCCAAGGTCTTGAAACCCTAGCTGTTTTCCGCCAGCAACAGCGGCCGCAGCTTGACGGCCGCCTCCTTGAGCTGCGGCACATGCTGCATCAGCTGCTCCACGGACTTTCTCGCCACGGGCGCGTGGCAGGCGACGGCCGCCACGATGCGCCCGTCGGCCGCGCAGATGGGCACGGCCACGGCTACCATGCCGTGCACGAATTCCTCGTCGTCGATACCGATGCCCAGGCGGGCGATGCGCACGATCTCGCGTTCCAGCAGCACGGGATCCGTGATGCTTTTCGGCGTGCGCGCCTGCAGGGTCAGCATGGCCAGCAACTCGCGCCTTTCCAGCAAATTCATATGCGCCAGGAATAGTTTCCCACTCGCCGTGCAATGCATGGGCGCCCGGCTGCCCAGCACCAGATGCAGGCGCAGCGGTTCCTGAGTTTCCACGCGGTCCACATAGACGATCGCATTACCCTCGGGAATGGCCAGGTTGCACGTCTCGCCCGTGACCGCCACCAGACTGCCCAGGATGCTGCGGCTCACGCGGATCAGGGCATTGTTGCGCAGGGTGGCCAGCGCCAGGTTGGTGGAAGCGGCACCGGGCACGTAGCCGCGTCCCACGGGCGTGCGCAGCACATAACCATGTTGTTCCAGGGTATCGAGCAGCCGCATCATGCTGGCCTTGGGCACCTGCATGCGCGCGGCCAGCTGCGACAAGGTCAATGGCTGGCTGGCGCTGGCCAGGTGCTCGATCAGGCGCAGCACGCGCAAGCCCCGCGCCTCGTCGCCATGGCTTGCCGCCGTGCTGGCAGCTACCGCGCCACCCGCCGAGCTGTCTTCTTCGGCCTCGGCCTGCCGTTTTTGAAACGCATCATGCATGTTCTGTTTCACCTCTCGCGTATGCGGCTGTTTCCGCTTGTCCCGGTGCTGCACGTCTTTTATAAATGGAACCAGACGTTCCAAAAATAATCAATAAAGACCAGTGTATCGCAAAAAACGCCCATCGAGGCGGCTAGATACCGCAACGCAGGAGACAAGAGCAATGTTGCAAACACACTACGATTACATCGTGGTCGGCGCCGGTTCCGCCGGCTGCGTGCTGGCCAACCGCCTGTCGCACGACAGCGACAATCAGGTATTGCTGCTGGAAGCAGGCGGCAAGGACAACAATCCGTGGATACACGTGCCGGTCGGCTATTTCAAGACCATGCACGACCCCAGGCTGGACTGGTGCTACCGCACGGAAGCGGACGCGGGCATCGCCGGGCGCCAGCTGCAATGGCCGCGCGGCAAGGTCTTGGGCGGCTCCAGTTCGCTCAACGGCTTGCTGTACGTGCGGGGGCAGAAGGAAGATTACGACCGCTGGGCCGAACTGGGCAATGCAGGCTGGAGCTATGCCGACATCTTGCCTTATTTCAAGAAATCGGAAGACCAGGAACGGGGCGCCAGCGATTACCACGGCGTGGGTGGCCCCTTGAAAGTGTCGGACTTGCGGCTGCGCCGCCCCATCGCGGAACACTTTATTGCTGGCGCCACGGAAAGCGGCATTCCCTTCAATGCCGACTACAACGGCGCCACGCAGGAAGGCGTCGGCTACTTCCAGCAGACGGCCAGCAAGGGCTTGCGCTGGAGTACCGCCAAGGCCTTTTTACGGCCTGCCCGCAAGCGCGCCAACCTGCGCGTGGAAGTGCGCGCGCAAATCACGCGCGTGCTGTTCGAGGGCAAGCGCGCCGTCGGCATCGAATTCCGCCAGGATGGCCAGCTGCGCCAGGCGCGCGCCAGCGGTGAAGTGATTTTATGCGCGGGCGCCATCGGCTCGCCGCAGATCCTGCAATGCTCGGGCGTGGGTCCGCGCGCCCTGCTTGAAGCAGTGGGCGTGCCGCTGGTGCACGACTTGCCCGGCGTGGGACAGAACCTGCAAGACCATCTGCAAATCCGCCTCGTCTTCAAGACGCGGCTGAAAACCCTGAACGATGAAGTCAACAGCCTGTGGGGCAAGCTGTGGGTGGGCATGCAGTATGTGTTTTCCCGCTCGGGGCCCTTGACCCTGGCGGCCAGCCAGGTGACGGTGTTTACCAGGTCGTCGCCCGAGGTGGAGCGGCCCGACATCCAGTTCCACATGCAGCCACTGAGCGCCGACAAGCCGGGCGAAGGCGCGCATCCGTTTTCCGCCTTTACGTCGTCCGTGTGCCAACTGCGCCCGCACAGCCGTGGCCACGTGTCGATCAAGTCCACCGATCCCCTCGCCTATCCGGGCATCTATCCGAATTATCTGTCCGACCCGCGCGACCAGCAGACGGCAATTGCCGCCCTGCGCGTGGCGCGAAAAATCGCCGCCGCACCGTCGCTGGCGCCACACATCATTTCCGAGTTCGTGCCCGGCCCGCAGTTCGAGACGGATGCGGAATTGCTGGACGCGGCGCGGCGCTTCAGCCAGTCGATCTACCACCCGAGCGGCACCTGCAAGATGGGACATGACGCCATGGCCGTCGTCGATGACCGCCTGCGCGTGCACGGCATGCAGAACCTGCGCGTGGTCGACGCGTCGATCATGCCGGAAATCGTCTCGGGCAATACGAACGCGCCCACCATCATGATCGCCGAAAAAGCGGCCGACATGATCCTGGCGGACGCCGTGCGGCTGCCCAAGGCTGCCTAGTCCGCGCCCCACGCCACCTCACCCGGGAGGATGCCAGCGGCGGGCAGACGGCCCCGCCCCTCAATGACTTGGCAATCAGCCAGGCATCAAAAAAACACACATAATCGATATCGATTGGAGACTAGATATTATGGATAACAATACGAACAATCCGAAAAAGGCCAAAGAGCTACGGAAAGTCGTGATGGCCAGCGTGATCGGCGCCACCATCGAGTGGTACGACTTCTTTTTATACGGCGTCGTCGCTGGCATCGTGTTCAGCAAGCTGTATTTCCCGGGCGGCGATCCGCTCGTCTCGACCATGCTGGCCTACGGTACCTTTGCCGTGGGCTTTCTGTCGCGCCCCATCGGCGGCGTGATCTTCGGCCACTTCGGCGACAAGATCGGCCGCAAGAGCATGCTGGTGATGACCCTGATGATCATGGGGATCTCCACTTTCCTGATCGGCGTGCTGCCCACCTATGACCACATCGGCTACTGGGCGCCCGGCCTGCTGCTGTTCCTGCGCGTGCTGCAGGGTATCGGCCTCGGTGGCGAATGGGGCGGCGCCGTGCTGATGGCGTATGAATATGCGCCACCCAAGGAGCGCGGCTTCTATGCCAGCCTGCCGCAGATCGGACTGGCCATCGGCCTGTGCCTCGCTTCCGGCGTGGTGGCGATCCTGTCCTACAGCCTGACGGACGCGCAGTTCCTGTCCTGGGGCTGGCGCGTGGCCTTCATCCTGTCGGCGGCTCTCGTCTTCATCGGCATGTGGATACGCCTGAATGTGATGGAAACGCCGGAATTCCAGGCCGTCAAGGAGAAGAATGCGGAGACGCAGATTCCGTTTTTCGACCTGTTGAAACGCTATCCCGGCAACGTCTTGAAAGGCATGGGCGCGCGCTATATCGACGGCGTGTTCTTCAATATCTTCGGCGTGTTTTCCATCACCTATCTGACCAACACCATCAAGATAGACCGCACGGAAGCGCTGATGGGCGTGATGGCGTCGGCCGTCGTGATGTGCTTCTGCATTCCTTTCTTCGGCCGCCTGTCGGACCGCATCGGCCGCACCAAGGTGTTTTTCTGGGGTTCATTGATCACGGGCGTGTCATCGATTCCCGCCTTCTGGATCATGCTCCATCACGCCGACAATCCGTTGCTGCTGTGGTGTTCCGTGATCATCCCGCTGGGCGTGCTGTATTCGGCCGTGTACGGCCCGGAAGCGGCCCTGTTCTGCGACCTGTTCGACGCCAAGGTGCGCTACACGGGCATCTCCTTCGTGTACCAGTTCTCCGGCATCTTCGCCAGCGGCCTGACGCCCATCATCGCCACCTATTTGCTGAAAACGGGCAATGGCGAACCGTGGCACATCGTCGGCTACATCCTGTTCGCCTCCCTCGTCTCGGCCGTCAGCGTGGCCATGATCGGCAGGGGCGGCTCGCAGCCGGATGGCCGCATGAAGCCGGCTCACGCGCGGTAAGCGCCATCGGGACGTAAAAAAAGGCAGGCCTCTCGCGAGTGCCTGCCTTTTTTATGTCGACTAAGACTTAGATGACAATCGTTTGATGCTCGTCACCCACGCGGGCGCGGATGGTGCCGATGCGCGAGACGGTTTCACCGGCCGCTTGCAATTGCGCGATGGCGGCGTCCGCGTTTTCCTGCGAGACGATGACGGTCATGCCGATGCCGCAGTTGAAGACGCGGTGCATTTCAGCGTCAGCCACGCCGCCGTGCTGCTGCAGCCACGTGAACAGCGGCGGCATGGTCCATGCCTTCGAATCCAGCTCGGCCACCAGGCCAGGCTGCAGCACGCGCGGGATGTTTTCCACCAGGCCGCCGCCGGTGATGTGCACCATGCCCTTGACTTCCATGGCATCCATCAGCGCCAGCAGCGGCTTGACGTAGATGCGCGTCGGCTGCATCAGCACGTCGGCCAGCTTGCGGCCGTGGAAGTCGCCTTCCAGGTCAGGTTTCGCCACTTCGATGATCTTGCGCACCAGCGAGTAACCGTTCGAGTGCACGCCGGACGAGGCCAGGCCCAGCACCACGTCGCCCGGGGCGATCTTGGTACCGTCGATGATTTTCGATTTTTCCACGGCGCCGACGGCAAAACCTGCCAAGTCGTATTCGCCGGCCGGGTACATGCTCGGCATTTCCGCCGTTTCGCCGCCGATCAGCGCGCAACCCGCTTGTTCGCAACCCTGGGCGATGCCCTTGATGACGTCGGTGGCGATCGCCACGTCCAGCTTGCCGCAGGCGAAGTAGTCGAGGAAGAACAGCGGTTCGGCGCCTTGCACCAGGATGTCGTTGACGCTCATGGCGACCAGGTCGATGCCGACCGTGTCATGGCGGTTCAGTTCGAACGCCAGGCGCAATTTGGTGCCCACGCCGTCGGTGCCCGAGACGAGCACCGGTTCCTTGTACTTCTTGCTGATTTCAAACATGGCGCCAAAACCGCCCAGGCCGCCCATCACGCCTTCGCGCAGGGTGCGCTTGGCAAACGGCTTGATTGCTTCGACTAAAGCGTCGCCTGCGTCGATATCGACGCCAGCGTCACGGTAGGAAAGGGAAACATTAGAAGTCTGGTTCATGGTGTGGTGGCAGCGGAGGCGGTAAAATAGAAGGCGGATACCCGCCGGCACGCGCGCGCAAGCATGTTTTTCAACATCGTGCGGCAGGACGCCAGCGGGTGAATTCGGTCGATCAAGTCGCTATTTTATCAAACTGCCCCGCCATTTCGTAATTAACTGCCTTTTTTTAACGCAACAGCACAAACTACATGCCATTCGCCATCACCGCCGAACAGAAGCAAACAGCATTTTGGATCGCGGTCTGGCTGGCATTTTTGCTGCTGCTCGTCAGCCTCGGTCCCATCCTGACGCCCTTCCTGGCCGCCGCCATCCTCGCCTACGTGCTCAATCCTGGCGTCGACCGGTTGCAGCGCCTGCATTACAAGCATTTTTACGTGCCCCGTCCGCTGGCCGTGCTGGTCGTCGTAGTGTTGTTTTTCCTCGCCATTACGGCGCTGGTGCTGATCGTCGTACCCGTGCTGCAAAAGGAAATCCCGCTGCTGCAGGCGCAAATCCCGCAATTCCTGAACAAGGCGAACGATTTCCTGGCGCCGAAGCTGCGCGACCTGGGCATCCGCGTGCGCCTCGATGGCACCGGCATCAAACGCATGCTGAGCCAGCAGATGGCCACCAGCGGCGATGAAATCTGGAGCACGGTACTTGCCTCGGCCCGTATCGGCGGCACGGCCGTGCTGGGCTGGCTGGCCACCGTGGTGCTGATTCCCGTGGTGCTGTTCTATCTGTTGCTGGATTGGCATCCGATGCTGGCGCGCATCGCCGGCGCCGTGCCGCGCCGCTGGGTCGGCCGCACGGTGGGCATGGCACAGGAAGTCGATACCCTGCTGGCGCAATATCTGCGCGGCCAGCTGCTCGTCATGCTGGTGCTGGCCACGTATTACTCGGTGGCGCTGGCCATCGCCGGTTTTGAAGTCGCATTGCCTGTGGGCATCATCACGGGCTTGCTGGTGTTCATTCCCTATCTGGGCTTCGGCCTGGGCCTGATGCTGGCGCTGATCGCCGCCCTGCTGCAATTTGCCGACTGGAGCGGCGTCATCGCCGTGGCCGTCATCTATGGCTGCGGCCAGGTCATCGAAGGCTTTTTCCTCACGCCGCGCCTGGTGGGCGAGCGCATCGGCCTGAACCCGCTGGCCGTGATCTTTGCCTTATTGGCTTTCGGACAATTGTTCGGTTTCGTCGGCGTTTTGCTCGCTTTACCCGCTTCTGCCGTCCTGATGGTCGCTTTTAAGCATCTAAGACGCCACTACCTGTCCAGCACCTTCTATAATGCGTGACAAGGTGACTGACATAAGCTGCTGCGCGTCGCACTTTGCGGCCGGCGATGCTCACCGTACTACAGTACGGTTGCGCTTCTCGGCCACAAATCGCTGCCGCTCGCTACGCTTCTGTCAGGCACTCGAGACGACTACAATGTTAAATTAATAAAAATCCAACAACAAACGCGATGACGACGCACAAGCAGTAATGAAAAACAGGACAAGGCGTACGCCATGAAACAACTGGTGCTCGATTTAGGCACAGACCAGGCGCACAGCCTCGATACCTTCGAGGTGGGACAGAATGCCGAAGTGGCGCAGCTGATGCGCCAGTTCGCCGCGCGCACTTCGCGCGAACATTTTGCCTACCTGTGGGGCGAACTGGCCGCCGGCAAGAGCCACCTGCTCAAGGCCCTGGCCAGCACCGAGCGCGCGCGCTACATTTCGCCATTCTCGATCGAGTCCGAATTCGTGTATTCGCCTGATGTCGACCTGTATCTGCTCGACGACTGCGAAAAGCTGTCGCCGCTGGCGCAGATCGATGCCTTTGCCCTGTTCAATGAAATCCGCGCCAACAAGGCCTTCATGGTGTGCAGCGGCGCCGTGCCGCCGGCCGTGCTGCCCGTGCGCGAAGACTTGCGCACGCGCATGGGCTGGGGCCTGATCTATCAAATCCACGGCTTGACGGACGATGAAAAAATCGCCGCCCTGACCCAGGCGGCCACCACCCGCGGCTTGACCTTGTCGCCCGGCGTGTTACCCTATCTGCTGTCCCATTTCCGGCGCGACATGCGTTCGCTGTCGACGATGCTGGACTCTCTCGACCTCTACTCCCTTGAAACCCAACGCCCGATCACCTTGCCATTGTTGCGCGAGTTGCTGCAGGCGGAAGCGAAAGAATGATGAATCTGGCCCTGTTTGACCTCGACCACACCCTGCTGCCCATCGACTCGGATCACGAGTGGGGCGAATTCCTGGTACGCATCGGTGCCGTGGACGCCGCCGAATTCACCCGCCGTAACGACGAATTTTTCGCGCAATACCAGGCCGGCACGCTCGATCCGGTGGAATACCTGGAATTTTCCCTCGGCACCCTGGCGCAATTCCCGCGCGAACGCCTGGAAGCGCTGCACAAGCAATTCATGGCTGAAGTGGTCATGCCGGCCATCCGCCCGGAAGTCGTGGCCCTGCTGAAACAGCACCAGGACGCGGGCGACCTGCTGGCCATCGTCACGGCCACCAACCATTTCATCACCAAACCCATCGCCGATGCGCTGGGCGTCAAGCACTTGCTGGCCGCCATGCCAGAATATGACACGCAAGGCAATGTCACGGGCAAGCTGGTAGGCACGCCGACCCTGGGCGCGGGCAAGCTGACCCACACCTATGCCTGGCTGGAAAAGATGGGCAAGGAACTGGGGCAGTTCGAGCGCAGCTATTTTTACAGCGATTCGCACAACGACATTCCCCTGCTGTCGGTCGTGACCCACCCTGTCGCGACCAACCCCAATACCGCTTTGAGCGCACACGCATCCCTCCACGGCTGGCCATCACTTCACTTATTCAATGATTAAAAAATTCATCCGCAAGATCCTCGGCGTTAAAAAAGAGGCAGCGCGCGACACCACGGCACCCATCGTGCTCGGTCCTGCGCAACACGGAATCGACCCGAAACTGGTGTCGTCGAATGCCATCCGCGTCACCAGCAGCCTGCAGGAAGCGGGCTTCGAGGCCTTTGTCGTCGGCGGCGCCGTGCGCGACCTGCTGCTGGGCGTGAAGCCGAAAGACTTCGACATCGCCACCAACGCCACGCCGGAACAGGTCAAGCGCTTGTTCCGCCGCGCCTTCATCATCGGCAAGCGCTTCCAGATCGTGCACGTGATGTTCGGCCAGGATTTGCTGGAAGTGACGACCTTCCGCGGTGCCGGCGCCGACTCCGCGCCCAAGGATGAACATGGCCGCGTCCTGCGCGACAATACCTTCGGCTTGCAGCACGAAGATGCGCTGCGCCGCGACTTCACCATCAACGCCATGTACTACAACCCGGCCACGCAGGAAGTGCTGGACTACCACGGCGGCGTGGAAGACATCCGCGCCAACACCTTGCGCATGATCGGCAAGCCGGAAGAGCGCTACCGCGAAGATCCCGTGCGCATGCTGCGCGTGGTGCGCTTTGCCGCCAAGCTGAAATTCACCATCGAGCCGCACACGGCCGCGCCGATCCCCATCATGGCGCCGCTGATCAACAACGTGCCCGCGCCGCGCGTGTTCGATGAAATGCTGAAACTGCTGATGAGCGGCCACGCGCTGGCCTGCCTGCAGCAGCTGCGCAAGGAAGGCTTGCATCACGGTCTGCTGCCGCTGCTCGACGTGGTGCTGGAACAGCCGCTGGGCGCAAAATTCGTCACCCTGGCGCTGGACGCCACGGACGCCCGCATCGCCGCCGGCAAGACCGTCTCGCCGGGATTCCTGTTCGCTTCGCTGCTGTGGCACCAGGTACTGGAAAAATGGACGGCCTACCGCGCCGCCGGCGAATCGACGATTCCCGCGCTGCACCTGGCGGCCGACGACGTGCTCGATTCGCAGACGGAAAAGCTGGCCTTGCAGCGCAAGATCGGTTCCGACATGCGCGACATCTGGTCGATGCAGCCGCGCTTCGAGCGCCGGGTCGGCAAGGCGCCGTACAAGTTGCTGGAGCACCTGCGCTTCCGCGCCGGCTACGACTTCCTGCTGCTGCGCTGCGCCTCTGGCGAGATCGACATGGACATCGGCGAATGGTGGACGGCCTTTTATGAAGGCGACGAGGAAACGCGCGAAGCGCTGCTCGTCAGCGCCAATGCCGCACCGGGCGCCGTCAAGAAAAAGCGCCCGCCACGCCGCAGCACGCGCAGCAAGACCGGCGGCGGCTCGGCCACCGGCGGCAGCAGCGAGGAATGATGGACGCACCTGTGCTGGTCACCGCTTACATCGGCATCGGTGCCAACCTGGGCGACGCGCGCGCGAATGTGCAGGACGCGATCGCGCGCCTGGCGCGCCTGCCAGGCGCCAGCTTGCTGGACGCCTCGGCCAGCTACCGCACGGCGCCCATCGATTCGAGCGGTGACGACTACGTCAACGCCGTGGCGCGCATCACGACCACCCTGCCGGCAGAGGAACTGCTGCTGGCCCTGCACGCCATCGAGGCGGCGCATGGACGCGAGCGGCCTTACCGCAACGCCCCGCGCACCCTGGACCTGGACTTGCTGCTGTACGGCGATGAACGGATCGCCAGCGCCACGCTGACGGTGCCCCATCCGCGCATCACCGAGCGCGCCTTCGTGCTGGTGCCGCTGCTCCAACTGGCGCCCGCCGTCATCGTGCCCGGTCTCGGTCCGGCGCAGGACTACCTGGCGGCCGTGGCCGATCAGGCCATCAGTCAGCTCTGACCCCAGCTCCGACCCGTTTCGCTCCCATCCTCTACAATGCCGCTCCTGCAGCAGGCCGCATAAAGTACTACACTAGCGGCGTTGCACCCCTTTCACTCTAGAGAATACCTATGTCCGCTTATTTGCAAGGAACAGATCTGGCCGCAAAAGACAAGGCCGCCACACCGGCGCCGGCGCCATCCAAGCCTGTCGCCAACAAGGCCGTGACCATTCACACCCTGGCCACGCTGCGCGCCGCCGGCGAAAAGATCACCATGCTGACCTGCTATGACGCCAGCTTTGCGTCCCTGATGGACCGCTGCGGCGTGGAAATCCTGCTGATCGGCGATTCGCTCGGCATGGTCTGCAATGGCCACAACTCCACCCTGCCCGTCACCGTGGCCGAACTGGCCTACCACACGGCATCCGTGGCGCGCGGCAGCAAGTCGGCCATGATCATGGCCGACCTGCCATTCGGCGCCTACGGCACGCCTGAAACAGCCTATGCCAACGCCGTCATCCTGATGCAGGCTGGCGCGCACATGATCAAGATCGAAGGCGGCGCCTGGCTGGCCGAGATCGTCCGTTTCCTCACCGAACGCGGCATCCCCATCTGCGCCCACATCGGCCTGACGCCGCAATCCGTGCACCAGCTGGGCGGCTATAAAGTGCAGGGCAAGAGCACGGAAAGCGCGGCGGAACTGAAGAACGACGCGCTGACGCTGCAAAACGCGGGCGCCGCCATCGTGCTGATGGAAGCGATGCCGTCGCAGCTGGGCAAGGAAGTGACGGACATGCTGACCATCCCCACGATCGGTATCGGCGCCGGCCCCGACTGC
The DNA here is from genome assembly GCF_002735655.1 of Janthinobacterium sp. BJB446. NCBI lineage: Bacteria > Pseudomonadati > Pseudomonadota > Betaproteobacteria > Burkholderiales > Oxalobacteraceae > Janthinobacterium > Janthinobacterium sp. BJB446. Next base: position 562,068 of record NZ_PDZK01000002.1, read on the forward strand.
TCGGGCCAGGTGCTCGTCATGCACGACATGCTGGGCGTCTTCCCGGGCCGCAAGGCGCGCTTCGTGCGCAACTTCATGGAAGGCGCGGCCAGCATCGACGACGCCGTCACCGGCTATGTAAAAGCAGTCAAGGATGGCAGCTTCCCGGCGCTGGAACACTGCTTCTGACGTAGTTTGTTTTAAGTCGGCTTGCGCGCTGCGCGCCAAGCCGACCTACGAGACCATCAACGCCGTAGGCCGGGTAGGTCGGATTAGGCGGGGCCGCCGAGGCCGCAGGCCGTAATCCGACAACACCACAGGCGCAAACCCCTACCCCACCTGTATCCACGTCGTCTTCAGCTCCGTGTACTTGTCCAGCGCGTGCAATGACTTGTCACGCCCATTGCCCGACTGCTTGTAGCCGCCGAACGGCACGGTGATGTCGTCGCCGTCATACTGGTTGACGTGCACGGTGCCCGCACGCAGGGCCCGCGCCGTCTGGATGGCCTTGGTGATGTCGGATGTCCATACGGCCGCCTGCAAGCCGTACGGCGTGGCATTGGCCTGTTTCACCGCCTCGGCAATATCCGTAAAGCCCAGCACGGACAGGACGGGCCCGAAGATCTCTTCGCGCGCGATCGTCATGCCCGCGTCCACGCCGAAGATGGTCGGCTGCACATAGTAGCCACCTGTTTCCGCGCGCACGGCCTCGCCGCCGCCCAGCAGCCGTGCCCCCTCCTGCTTGCCGGAAGCGATATAGCCCATCACGGTTTGCATCTGCGTGGCGTCGACGATGGCGCCCATGACGGTGGCTTCGTCGAGCGGGTCGCCGGGCTGGAAGCGCGGCAGCATGGCCAATGCCTTGGCCAGGAATTCTTCCTTGATCGATTCTTCCACGAACAGACGCGATGGCGCATTGCAGCTTTCGCCCTGGTTGAAGAAGATGGAGCCGACGGCGGCCGCCACGGCCTTGTCCAGGTCAGGGCAATCGGCGCAAACGATGTTGGCGGACTTGCCGCCCAATTCCGTCCACGCCCGTTTCAGGTTTGACTGGCCCGCCATCTGCACAATCAATTTTCCCGTGCGCGTGGAACCCGTAAAACCGATGCAATCGACATCCATGTGCAGCGCCAGCGCGGCGCCGGCCTCGTTGCCGTAGCCGGGCAGCACATTGAAAACGCCGGCCGGCACGCCCGCTTCCAGCGCGATGTCGGCCAGGCGCAGCGCCGTCAATGGGGATTTTTCGGAGGGTTTGAGGATCACGCTATTGCCTGCCGCGAGGGCCGGCGCGATCTTCCAGGCAGCCATGATCATCGGGTAGTTCCACGGCACGATGGCGGCGACGACGCCCACCGGTTCGCGCGTGATCAGGGCCAGGCTGTTGGCGGGCGTGGGCGCGATTTCATCGTAGACCTTGTCGATCGCCTCGCCATACCAGCGCAGGCAGTTGGCCGTGGCGCCCACGTCCACGCTCTGGCTGTACTTGATCGGTTTGCCCATGTCCAGGGTTTCCAGCAAGGCCAGCTCGGGGCCGTACTTCTGCACCAGGTCGGCGAACTTGATCAGCACGCGCTTGCGCTGCGCGGGCGATTTCCCTGCCCAGCGGCGGTCCTCGAAGGCGGCGCGCGCGGCCTGCACGGCCGCATCCACGTCCGCCCCATCGCAGCGGGCCACTTGCCCCAGGAGGCGCCCATCGATGGGCGACAGATTGTCGAAAGTCTGGCCTGACCTGGCCCCGGCGCGCTCGCCGTTGATGAAGGCACGCCCATCGATCGCGAGCGCTGCGGCACGTGCGTGCCAGCTGGTGTTTTCCGTCATGGTCGTCTCCTGCAAGGTGAAAACGCCAGCTTACTCCTAGTCTGCCAAATAGGCCGCAGACATCTGCTTGCGCCGTCTCCGGTCGGCGCGCGCCAGCATCACGGCATACGCGATCACGGCAAGTGTCACGACGAAGATCGTCAACGCGGCGATGGCATTGACGCGCGGGTCGAGCCCCAGGCGCGCGCGCGAGAAAATCACCAGCGGCATCGTCGTCGAACCGGGACCGGACAAAAAGGCCGACAGCACCACATCGTCCAGCGACAGGGTAAATGTCAGCAGCCAGGCCGACGCCAGCGCCTGCGTGATGTTCGGCAGGGTCACGAGGAAGAATACCTGGTGCGCGCGGCAGCCCAGGTCCATGGCCGCTTCGGCCAGGGATTTACTCATCTCCTGCAGGCGCGACTGCACCACCACGGCCGCATACGCCATGCCCAGCAGGGTGTGGCCGAGCCAGATGGTCAGCACGCCACGTTCGGGGAAACCGAAGACCTTTTGCATGGACACCAGCATCAGCAGCAGGGACAGGCCGATGATCACTTCCGGCATCACCAAAGGCGCGCTGACCATGGCGGAAAACACCGTGCGGCCACGGAAGCGCTGGTAGCTGCTCAAGGCGAAGGCGGCAAACGTGCCGAGGATGACGGACGATGTGGCCGACATGAAGGCGATCTTCAGGGACAAACCGAAGCCCGAGATGATTTCCGTATCGCTCATCAATTCGCTGTACCAGCGCAGCGAAAAGCCGCTCCACACCATGTCCTGGCGCGAGCTGTTGAACGAAAAGACGATCAGCACGATGATGGGCAGGTAGAGGAACAGATAGCCGAGCGAAAGCCAGCCACGGCCGAACCAGCGCTGCAGGAAATTACGTCCGTTCATGTGCGTTCCTCCGCGTTCTGGTCCGTCTTGTATTTGTTAAAAATGGCCATCGGCACGAGGATCAGCAAGACCACCAGCACCGTCACCGACGAAGCCATGGCCCAGTCGTTGTTCGTGAAATATTCATCCCACAGCACGCGGCCGATCATCAGGGTTTCCGGGCCGCCCAGCAGCTCGGGAATCACGTATTCGCCCACGGACGGGATGAACACCAGCATGGCGCCGGCGATGATGCCCGATTTCGACAGGGGCACGGTGATGCGCCAGAACGCCTGCAAGGGCGTGGCGCCCAGGTCGGCCGCCGCTTCCAGGAAACGCATATCCATTTTCACCAGGTTCGCGTACAGGGGCAAAATCATGAAGGGCAGATAGGCGTACACCATGCCCACCACCAGCGAAAACGAGGTGTTCATCATGTGCAACGGTTCGCTTACCACGCCCAGCGCGATCAGCAGGTCGTTGAGCAGGCCGTGGTTGGCCAGGATGCCCTTCCACGCATACACGCGCAGCAGGAAGGAAGTCCAGAACGGCAGCATCACCAGCATCATCAGCACGGGCCGGATCGATGGCCTGGCGCGCGCCATGAAGTAGGCGAACGGGTAGCCGATGAAGAGGCAGATGGCGGTCGTGATGGCCGCGTATTTCAATGAACTGAGATAGGTGAGCAGATACAGTTCATCGGCGGCGATGAACAGGTAGTTGGCGATTTTGACCTTCAGCACGACGATGCCGTCGACATACGACAGCAGGCCGCCGAAGGGGCTGCCCGCCGTGTCCATGTCGGACAGGCTGATACGCAGCACGATCAGGAAAGGCACGAGGAAGGCTGCCGCCAGGAACAGCGAGGGCACGGCGATGACGGCGCTGCGGCCCGCATTTCTTCCCGTTATCCAGCGCAAGGTGACCAGACCGCGCAGCATTTGCAAAATGGACGTCATGATGGCCTCAGCTGGTCAGCACGACGATGTCGGCGCCATCCCACCACACCCACACGCGCTGTTCGCGCTCGAGGCGCGCGGCGTCGTGGCGGGCCGCGTTGGTGCGCGAGACTTTCACCACCGTGCCGCTGTCGAGGCGCACGTGGTAGCTGGTTTCATTGCCAAAATATGCCATGGCGACGATCACGCCCTGGGCGCAGTTGTAGCCGTGTTCCGCCGGCGACGCGCGCTCGTGCAAGGCAGGTGGCTCGATCTGGATGCCGATTTTTTCGGGGCGCACGGCCACCGAAACATCCATGCCCAGGTTGCCCGTGATGCCGTGCGAAACATAGTGCTCGCCATCGGCGGTGGCGATGACCACGTGGTCGGGTTCATCTTCCGTGATGCGGCCGTCGAACAGGTTGACGCTGCCGATGAAGTCGGCCACGAAACGGCAGTTCGGCGTCTCGTAGATTTCGCCGGGAGCGCCCACCTGCAGGATGCGCCCTTCGCTCATGACGGCGATGCGCGTGGCCATGCTCATGGCCTCGTCCTGGTCGTGCGTGACCATCACGCAGGTGACGCCCACCTGCTCGATGATATTGACCAGTTCCATCTGCGTGCGTTCGCGCAGTTTTTTATCCAGCGCGCCCAGCGGCTCGTCGAGCAGCAGCAATTGCGGCCGCTTGGCCAGGCTGCGCGCCAGCGCCACGCGCTGCTGCTGCCCGCCCGACAACTGGTGCGGCTTGCGCTTCGCATACTGCCCCAGTTGCACCAGCGCCAGCATCTGCTCGACCCTTGACGCCACTTCCGCTTTCGGCAAGCCATCGCGGCGCAGGCCGAAGGCGATGTTGTCCCACACGGACAAATGGGGGAACAGCGCGTACGACTGGAACATCATGTTGATGGGCCGCTGGTGCGGCGGCACATCGACGATGCTGTTGCCCGCCAAAGCGATGCGCCCCGATGTCGGCGTCTCGAAGCCGGCCAGCATGCGCAGCAGGGTCGACTTGCCGCAGCCTGAACTGCCCAGCAGGGCGAATATCTCGCCCTTGTTGATCGTCACGGAAATATCATTGACGGCGCGCACGCCATCGAATTCCTTGACAAGTTGATCAATCAGCAAGAAAGGCGCTGGGACGTCGCTGGCCGACGCGGCGGGTGTTGCTATCGTCATTGTGGGTGGCTTCTGGGTAAGAGGGTGTCAAAATGAAAAACTGGCCACTACAAAGAGCGGCCAGGATGGAAGTTTAGCGGAACTGCCGCCATTGCGGTCCAAAAAATGCGCAGATGGCGGCAAAATGGGGCAAAAACCTACACCCAGCCCTTCGCTTTCACGTCCGCATGCGTCTTGTCCAGGCACACGCGTATCAAGCCCACCATTTCATCGATCTGCGCGCGGGTCATCACCAGTGGGGGGGCGACGATCATGCGTTCGCCCACGGCGCGCATGATGACGCCGTTGTCGAACATGTGGCCGCGGCAGATCATGCCCACGCCCTGGCCCTCGTCGAACAGCTCGTTGTCATGCACGGTGACGCCCTTCTTGCGCACGAGGTTCAGGCCCGCGACCAGGCCGCAGCTGTCCGCATAGCCGACCAGCGGATGTTCGCCCAGGCTGGCGAAGCACTGCTTCAGGTACGGTCCCGTATCGTCGGCCACCTTCGCCACCAGCTGCTCTTCCTCGATGATGCGGATGTTTTCCAGCGCCGCCGCGCAGGCAACGGGGTGGCCGGAATACGTGAAACCGTGCGTGAATTCGCCGCCCTGCTCGATCAGCACCTTGGCTACCCTGTCTCCCACCAGCACGCCGCCCAGCGGCACATAGCCGGAGGTAACGCCCTTGGCAAAGGTGATCAGGTCGGGCTTTATGCCGAACAGTTCCGAGCCGAACCAGCGCCCCAGGCGGCCGAAGCCGCAGATGACTTCATCGGCGATGAGCAAAATGCCGTACTTGTCGCAGATGCGCTGGATCTCCGGCCAGTACGTCGATGGGGGAATGATGACGCCGCCGGCGCCCTGCACCGGCTCGCCGATGAAGGCGGCCACCTTGTCGGCGCCGATTTCCAGGATCTTGTCTTCCAGCCAGCCAGCCGCCTTTACACCGAATTCCTCGGGGCTCAAGCCGTGGCCCGACTCCAGGTAATTGGGCTGGCCGATATGCGCGATGCCGGGGATGGGCATGCCGCCCTGCGCATGCATGCCATCCATGCCGCCCAGCGACGCTCCCGCCACCGTGCTGCCGTGATAGGCATTGTGGCGGCTGATGATGGTATGTCTCTCCTTGTAGCCGAGGATATCCCAGTAGCGGCGCACCATGCGCAAATTCGTGTCGTTGCCTTCGGAGCCGGAACTGGTGAAGAACACGTGCTGGAACTGCGGCGGCGAGATTTGCGCCAGCTTGGCGGCCAGCTGCGCGGCCGGCACGTTGGTCGTGCCAAAGAAGCTGTTATAGAACGGCAGCGTCTCCATCTGCCGGTACACGGCTTGCGAGATCGACGTGCGGCCGTAGCCCACATTCACGCACCACAGGCCCGACATGCCGTCGACGATCTTCTTGCCCTGGCTATCCCACAGGTAGACGCCGTCGCCGCGCACCATCACCCTGGCGCCCTTGCTTGCCAGGTCCTGGAAATCGGTGAATGGATGCAGGTAGTGGGCCGAGTCCATTTTTTGGATGGCGGCCGTGTCATACACCTGCGGCGCCGCGTTTTTCTGCGCCACGGAGGCGACCAGGGCGGCGCTCGGCGCCAGCGGATTGTTTGTTGTACTCATTGCGATCCTTTCTTAAACGTGGAGCAGAAGATGCTCGCGCTCCCACGGGCTGATGACGGTCATGAACTCCTGGTGTTCCAGGTCCTTGATGGCCGCATATACGTCGATGAAGCGCTCGCCCAGCACCGTGCGCAGCTTGTCTTCCGCGCGCAGCAGCTGCAGGGCTTCGGGCAAGCCTTGCGGCAGTTCGAACTTCATGTCATAGGCGCTGCCCACCATCATCGGCGTCGCTTCCAGCTGCTCCGTCATGCCGAGATAGCCGCAGGCCAGCGTGACGGCCAGGGCCAGATAGGGATTGGCGTCGGCGCCGATGATGCGGTTTTCCACGCGCCGGTCCTGCACGCCCGACTCGGGCACGCGGAAGCCCACCGTGCGGTTGTCCAGTCCCCACTGGATGTTGATCGGCGCGGCCGTATGGCGCACGATGCGGCGGTAGGAATTCACGTAGGGCGCGACGATGGCCATGGCCGACGGCATATAGCGCTGCAGACCCGCGATGTAATGCTTGAAGATGGGCGCGGCCGAACCGTCCTCGTTGCTGAAGATGTTCAGGCCCGTCTTCGCATCGACGACGCTCTGGTGCACGTGCATGGCGGAACCCGGTTCACCGGCCATCGGCTTGGCCATGAAGGTGGCGTACATATCGTGTTTCAAGGCCGCTTCGCGCAGTGTGCGCTTGAAGAAAAACACCTTGTCGGCCAGGCCCAGCGGATCGCCGTGCAGGAAGTTGATTTCCATTTGTCCCGCGCCGATCTCGTGGATCAGCGTATCGACGTCAAGGTTCATCAATTCGCAGTAATCGTAGATATCCTCGAACAGGGGATCGAACTCGTTGACGGCGTCGATGCTGTACACCTGGCGGCTCGTCTCGGCCCTGCCGCTGCGGCCGATGGGCGGCTTCAAGGGCAAGTCCGGGTCCGTGTTTTTCGCCGTCAGGTAGAACTCCAGTTCCGGCGCCACCACCGGTTTCCAGCCCTTGTCCGCATACAGTTTCAGCACGCGCCGCAGCACGGAGCGGGGCGCAAAATCGACCAGCATGCCGTCGGCGAAATAGCAGTCGTGGATGACTTGCGCTGTGGGATCGGTTGCCCACGGCACCATGGTGATGGTGGTGGGATCGGCCTTCAAGATCATGTCGCGGTCGGTGCTGGAAATGGCGCGGTCGTAGCCGCCATCGTCGACCGGGTAATTGCCCGTCACCGTCATGCCGAGTACCGCTTCCGGGATGCGCATGCCGCGCTCCTGGGTGAATTTCCCGCGCGGCAGGATCTTACCGCGCGCCACGCCCGTCAGGTCGGGTACCAGGCATTCGATTTCCGTGACGCGCTTTTCATTGAGCCACAAATCCATATCTGTATAGGTGAAATTTTCACGTATTGCCATGTTTCCCTCTCGTTGGTCTTGATCGAACACCGCGTACTGCGTGCGGCGCGCCTGTCATCCTGTCTTTCTATGCTGCTGTTCCTGGTAATCGCGGCAAGCCTGGCCGAAGGCGCCGAACAGGCGCATGGAATGCGGATTGTCTTCCACCTGCCATTCCGGGTGCCATTGCACGGCCAGCGTAAAACCGGCGGCGCTGGCCACCGTATAGGCTTCCACCAGGCCGTCGTCGGCCAGGGCTTCCACCAGCAAGCCATCGGCCAGCCGGGCGATGCCCTGGCCATGCAGGGAGTTGACCATCATTTCGCTCTCGCCGCCCAGCAGGCGTGACAGCAGGCCGTCGGGCATCAACTTGATGCGGTGCGCTGGCGCGTACTGGCGCGCCAGGGGATCGAGCACGTTCTCGCGATGGTCCTGCATGCCCGGCACCGCGTGCACGGCCTGGTGCAGGCCACCGCCCAGGGCCACGTTGACTTCCTGGAAGCCGCGGCAGATGGCGAGCAGGGGCAGCTGGCGTGCCAGCGCGGCGCGGATCAGGGGCAAGGTGGTGGCGTCGCGCGCGGGGTCTTGCGGCAGGTCGGGATGGAGGATATCTTCGCCATACAGGCGCGCGTCGACGTTCGAGGCCGAGCCGGTCAGCATCACGCCATCGGCGATCTGCAGCGCCGCTTCCAGGTCCGCATCCGCGCCCAGGGCGGGCAGCAGCAGCGGCATGCAGCCGGCGCCGCGCAGCACGGCGTGCAGGTATTTGTCCTGTGCCATGTGCCAGACGTGGCTGCCAAGCTGGCGCTGGCAGGCGGGAACGAGAACGATGGGACGGCGCATGGGGCTTCCTCGCTGGCGTGACGATCCAATGACAGCACCGTGACGGCGCTGCCGCTCGCTTCACTGTACAGCAGAGCCGGCAGGGGCGGCCACACGGATGGACGTGGCCAGCGGCGGCACACATCGCCTACACTACGGCTTTGCAGTATTGTCCTTATTAAAATCATCATATGCCCGTCCGGCGCCAAACACCAGCGCCGCAGGCAAAGTCCCTTACTTTCCCATGCATCCACACCGTTTTCCAGCCATACCGACCACCTTTTCCACCCTGCGGGGGCAGCCATGAAGCACATGCCATGGCGCGATTTCTTCGCCCTCGTGGTGAGCATCGGCGTGGTCGGCCTGGGCCTGGGCGCCACCATGCCGCTCACCGCCCTGACCCTGCACCAGCGCGGCGTGGGCACGGACATCATCGGCATGATCACGGCCGTCAGCGCCCTCGGCATCCTGGCCGCCTCGCCGTTCGTCTCGCGCTGGGTGGGGCGTTTCGGCGCGCGCGCCACCATGCTGGGCGCCGTGTGGGCGGCGTCGCTGGCGACGATCGCCATGCAGTTTACCGACCACCTGCTGGCGTGGAGCGTGCTGCGCTTCCTCTTCGGCGGCGCCATGGGCGTGCTGTTTACCATCGGCGAAGCGTGGGTGAATCGCCTGGCGCCCGATAATTCGCGCGGCCGCGTGGTGGCCATGTACACCACCAGCTTTACCTTTTTCCAGCTGATCGGCCCCGCCCTCGTGGCGCTGTTCAACGACAAGATCAGCTGGAGCTTCGCCGCCTGCGGCCTGCTGTTCTTGCTGGCCGTGCCGGGCTTGATGCTGATCTCGAACAGCGGCCCGGAACGCGAACAGGAAGAACACGGCGTGAAGTGGACCCTGATCCTGCCGCGCATGCCGATGATCGTGCTGGGCGCCGCCTTCTTCGCCCTGTTCGATACCCTGGCATTGAGCTTGCTGCCGCTGTACGCGATGGAGCACGGCATCGGCACGGACCTGGCGCTGCTGTCGGCCACCGTGGTGCTGGTGGGCGACACGGGCCTGCAATTCGCACTGGGCTGGATGGCCGACCGCTTCGGCCGCGCCAAAGTCCATGCGGGCTGCGGCGTGGCCGTCTGCCTGCTGCTGCCGCTGCTGCCGTTTGCCGTCGGCACGCCGTGGCTGTGGTGGACCCTGCTGCTGTTGCTGGGCGCGGCGGCGGGCGGCATCTACATGCTGGCGCTGGTGGCCTGCGGCGAACGTTTCACGGGACTGTCGCTGACCAGCGCCAGCGCCATCGTCAATGCCACCTGGGGTGTCACCAGCGGCGGCGGCCCCCTGTTGACGGGGGTCCTGATGCAATCGGTGGGCGTGAACGCCCTGCCGGCCGTGATGTGGGTGTGCGCCGCCATTTTCGTGGGCAGCGCCGTGTGGGAGCGCAGGAAGGGAATCGTCTAGCGTTTTTTACTTATTCTCCAGCCGCTGCCGCAATTCCTCGGCCACAGGGTAGTCGGGATACGCTTGCCGGAACGCCGCCCACTCCTCCTGCGCCAGCGCACCTTCGCCCGCCTTCAAGAGGGCGTCAATCTTCACCAGCCATACGGAAGCGTCGAGCTTTGCGGGCGGCGGCATCGGCGCGGAGCGGGCCGCAACGGGCGCGGGCTTGGCCAGCGCACGCTGCACCGGTGCCTGGCGCTGCATGCTGGCCTCGGCCTGCATGGCCGCTTGCTGCTCCAGCGCCTGAGGCATTGCCGTGGCAGGGGGTGGCGGGGCCGGTGGCGCTGGCGCTGGCACTGACACGGGTGCCGGCACTGGCTCGGCCTGCGCTGGCATCCTGGCTGCCGCCTTGGCCATGGCACGCGGTGCCGGCGGCGGTGGCGCAGACACCGTCGCGGGCGCAGCGGCCGGTTCGGACATCACCTCCTGCGTGACCGGCTCCCCGACCACGGGAAATTGCGCAGGCTTCGAGCCGAACCAGTCCACGCCGATCAGGTTCACCGTCAACAGCACGGCCGCGGCCAGCCCCAGCGGGACGCGCCAGCGCTGCAGAGAGTCCGGTGATTTCTTGGCAGGCAAGGTACGCAGCACGCCATCGGCGCTGTCGTTCGCCGCTGCCGGCTTGTGCAGGGCTTTTTCCGCGTCCGCCAGAATGGCCGCATCGAGCGCGCTGGAAGGCGCGGGCTGCGGCAGGCTGGCCAGCAGCGCGTTCAATTCTTCGTCGTGATAATCTTGAGGATCTTGAGGATCTTGAGGATCCGTATCGTGCGTATTCATGCCTGTCCTCCCGCGCCAGCGGCGCTGTCCAAGCCCGCGCGCAATTTCTGCATGGCGTAACGCAGCCGGCTCTTGACGGTTTCCGCCTCCGCCCCCGTCACCACGGCGATCTCGAGGATGCTCATGCCGCTGAACTGCTGCAGCACCAGCGCTTCCTTTTGCTCCACCGGCAGCGCGGCGATGGCGGCATGCAGCAGCGCGTGCTGCTGTTTCTGCTCCAGCGATTGCGGCGGCGATGTGCCCTCGCCCGCCAGTTCGCCCACGTCGTCGTGTTCCTGTCCTTCCCGCTGGCGCAGGATGTCGATCAGGCGGTTGCGCGCGATCTGGTACAGATAGGTGCGGAACGCCGCCTGCGGCTGGTAGCCTGCGCGCGCCGCATGCAGGCTGGCCCACGCGTCCTGCGCGATCTCGTCCACCCATGCGCGGCGCGGCGAACGCCAGGCCACGAAGCGATACAGGCCCTGGCTATGGCGCCGGTACAGTTCGCGAAACGACGGCAGGTCGCCGGCGCTGTAGCGCAGCATCAGGTCTTCATCCGTCGCGGTGATCAGGGTATCGGGCATGCGGACCAGTGTAGCCGAACTACGCGGCGGCGACAATTTCGCTACGCCGTCAGCGTGCAGCGGGCGCAATGGGTGCATAGCTGATGCGGCGCACTTCGCGGATCTGTCCATCCTTGAACGCCCCTTCCACCAATTCATAGCCGAGCAAAGCGAAGACCCGGTCCTGCAGGAACAAGGGGCGCGCATTGCCGTACCAGTCCACGCAGGATGCGCGGCAGCCATCGTCCGGCGTTTGGCCGGACCGCGCCGCCAGCGCGCCCAGTTCCGTCAATTGCAAGCCACTGTTGCGCAGATAGAGAACGGATGCGGCTGACTTGTTGAGGCCAGGCCGCTCGTCCGCGCCCAGGATGGGCAAGCCGATCATGCCCTCGCCGGCCGCTTGCGGCTTGTAGAAAAAGCCGTGGCTGCGCGACTCGCCCTGCGCCGCATCGGCGCGGATATAGCGCGCGGCAACCGCCGCCTGCGCTCCCAGGCGAATGCTGCTGAAGTGCAGATCCCGTCCCTGCGCGCCGATCACCACGGCGTCATCGCCCAGCGCCTCGATGCGCTCCACGCCGTGCGGCAGGGACAAGGCTTGCACGCTGCCCGCATCGGCCCAGCGCACGGCATACAGGGGCTGGCGCGGCCAGGCCTGATCCGCCTGCCGGCGCCCGGCATTTCCCGGATTGCCGTACAGCAGATACGGTCCCACATAGCGGTTCTGCAAACCATAGCCACCGCCACCGGGCAGCGCCTTGTAGCTGCTGGCGGGCGCGCTGTCGCGGCCATCGGAAAACGACGCCAATGGCACGCGCAGCAAGGCCATGTCGCCCCGCCCTTTTGCGCCATCCCACATGCCATCACCCTGGCCTTCGGCACGCAGCAGGACATTCAGATGGCCGTCAACGCTTTCCAGGAATGAGAACTGGTCGACGGGGGCACCGGCCACTTTCAGGGCGCTGGGCGCGCTGCCATCGAGGGGAATGCGGAACACGCCCGAGTCGCTGCCGCGGCGCGTGGTCCACACGAACACGGAGTCGCCCGACACATAAAACACGCGGCCCTGCGGCCCCATCACGGCCGTCGCCTCGCAGCGCATGTCGCGCTGCGCCAGGTCGCACACGGTGACCGTATGCAGGGTCAGGTCGGCGCCCATCTCGGGCTCTTCATCGGTGCGGTAGATGCGCGTGGCCGGAGCGATGCGCTTGAAGTCGGACGGCACGGCGTCGGGGCGCCAGCGGCGCAGCGCGGGAAAACCGCTGAACGGGTCGCCACGGCGCAAGTTCAGCGACAGGGGCGAATAGAACACCAGTTTGCTGCCGACCAGGCGGCTCGCGTAATTGCGCGAGGAATAATAATCGTTGGAGCGCAAGTGATAGGTGGAGCGGTAGGCCAGCTTGCCGTCCGCGTTGACGTCGAACAGACCGATCTCCGTGCCGCCACGGCTGTAGCTGTAGCCGATCACCACCACCGTATCGCCGTCGATCAGCATCTCGTCATACCAGCTGCCCGACGGGTCGCTGCCCGGCGCGAACGCGTCGAGCGAAGACACAGGCTGCAAGGCCTTGCCGCCCACCTGCACGGTGAACAGCTTGCCGCGCCTGAGCATCACCAGGTGCTTGCCATGCAGCTTGACGATGCCGCCTTCGTCCACGCCCGCCGTCTGCACATTGGTGACCGATTCCGCCGCTTCTGCCGATGCTGCCGGCGCGGCTTTCGCCGCCATCGGCGCGGGAGGGGCCGGCGCTGGCACCGCCATGGACTGCGCCGTGGCGCGTTGCAGTTTCTGCTGCTCCCTTTGCAGCGCCGCCTGGCGCGATTGCAACTGCTGCAGGTAGCTGCTCAAGGCCTGCTCGCTGGCAAACGGCACCAGGGTCTTGCGCGGCGCCGTGCCGGCGGCGTGGCTGCCGGCCGACAGCAGCAGGGACAGTATCAATGTGATCTTGAGGGCGCTGGACATCGCTTCTTCTCCGGTTGGCTGGGGTGTCCAACATGAAACGCAGCGACGGAGAAAAAGGGGTTAAACGCGCGTGAAAATATTCACGCCGCTGCCGTTACTCAAAACCGCGTATGCGGTCGCCATTGAAATTCGGCAAGCGCCATTCGAAGTGCAAGGCCAGGAAGCGGAACAGGAAACCGGCGCCGATGGACGCCAGTTGCGCCACGGAGCTGTCGACCTTGAAGTACAGCAGGCCGACATACAGGCTGCCCGTGAACAGGGCCACGGTGGCATACACTTCGCGCTGCAGCACGAGGGGGATCTGGTTGCACAGGATATCGCGCAGCAGGCCGCCGAAGACGCCCGTGATCATCCCCGCCAGCACGACGATGGCCGGGTGCATCTTGGCCGACATGGCGATGTCGCAGCCGATCACGCAAAACGCTACCAGGCCCAGTCCGTCGACCAGCAGGAAGATGGCACGCAGGTGGTGCAGGTAGCGCGCGACAAAGGCCGTGACGACAGCCGCGCCGATGGTAAACAACAGGTATTCGGGATGCGCGATCCAGCCCAGCGGATAGTGCCCCAGCAGCACGTCGCGCACGGTGCCGCCACCGAGCGCCGTGACGGTGCCGATCATGCAGATGCCGAACAAATCCATGCCGCGCCGCATGCCCATGATGGCGCCGGACATCGCTTCGGCAACAATCGCCACCAGGTAAATCGTATATAACAGCATGCTCTTACTCTTCCGAAAATGATTTGAGAATTTGTTCGCGTTCGCGCGCTTCGCTCAGGGTGCGCGCTTCGTGGCCCGTGCCGCTGGTGCCGCGCTCTTCGCCGTTGGCCAGGCGCGTATCGGCGCCCAGGCTGCCACTGCCGCAGCTGACGCTGCTGTGGATAAAGGCATGCTTATCCTTCAGGCAGTCGCCGGCCAGGTATTCCGCATACACGTAATCGCCATCGAGCAGGGACAGGCCAGGCGGTTCGGCCAGCACCTGTTCGCGGCGGCCCTGCACGGCCACCTGCATGTAGTCGCGCCAGACAGGCAGCGCCAAAGTCCCCCCGGTGGCGTTGCCCAGGCTTTTCGGCTGGTCGTAGCCGAGCCAGACGACGGACACCAGGCCCGAGGAATAGCCGGCGAACCAGGCGTCATACGCGTTGTTCGACGTGCCCGTCTTGCCGGCCGCGTCGCCGCGCCCCAGCGCCAGCGCACCGCGTCCCGTGCCGCTCTTGACGACGTCGCGCAGCATGCTGTCCATGACGTAGGCATTGCGCGTGGAGATCACTTGCGTACCCGGCGCCGGCTCGCCCTTGGCGCGTGGCACCGCATCGCTGAACAGCACTTCTCCGCTGCGGCTGCGCACTTCCTTGATCAATTTCGGCGGCATCTGCACGCCGCCATTGGCGAAGACGGCATACGACTGCGCCAGCTGCAGCGGCGTGACGGCGCCCGCGCCCAGCGCCAGCGGCAGGGAGACGGGATTGCGCGCGCCCTCGAAGCCGAAGCGCGTGGCGTAGTGCTGCACGTAGCCGGGACCGGCCGCCTGCATCAGGCTGACGGCGACGAGGTTCTTCGAGCGCACGAGGCCGCGCCGCACGCTGATGAAGCCTTCATAGTTGTTGCCGTAATTGCGCGGACGCCAGGGCCGCGCGCCCGTTTCCTGCGGCAGCAGCAGGCGCTGCGTATCGTCCACGGCCGTGCCGGGGAAATATCCCTTTTCCAGCGCCGCCGAATACACGAAAGGCTTGAAGCTGGAACCGGGCTGGCGGTAGGCTTGCATGGCGTGGTTGTAGTGGTTGCGGTAGAAATCGAAGCCACCCGCCATGGCGACGATTTCGCCGCTATGCGCCTCGACGGAAATGAGCGCGCCTTCCATCTCGGGCAACTGGCTCACCAGCCAGCGCTTCTTTGCCGCGTCGTGCATCACGCGGATCACGCTGCCCTCGACGATGGCGCGCTTGCCATCCCACTGCAGCTTGCCGCCCAGGCGCGCATCCGATGCCGCCAGCACGATCTCGTCGCCATTGCGCAGCTGCGCCGTCACCTGGCGCTTGCCGGCGGTTTCCACTTTGCGCACAAGGGCGGCGCGCAATTCTCCGCTGTCCGGGTAGGCGGCCAGCTGGCGCGCCACGCTGTCTTCGGAAGCGGCCAGGCGCGCTTCCGGGCCACGGTAGCCGCGCCGCGCCTGCGCATTCAATAGCCCGTCGCGCAGCGACTTGTCGGCCGCCCGCTGCGGCGCCATGCGGATGGTGGTCGTCACGTCCAGGCCCATGCTGTAGGCGCCTTCGGGATAGCTTTGCAGGATCAGCTGGCGCGCTTCCTCGACCGCATACGCGGCCGCGTGCACGGAGCTGTTGCGGTCCTTGTTCAGGGCCAGCTTCTCCGCCACGGCGGCCGTGTACTCGGCCGGCGTGATGTAACCGAGTTCGCGCATGCGCTGCAGGATGTAATGCTGGCGCACGGTGGCGCGCTGCGGATTGGCGACGGGGTTGTAGGCCGATGGCGCCTTCGGCAAGCCGGCCAGCATGGCCGCTTCCGCGATGCTGACCTCGGCCAGCGGCTTGTCGAAATAGATATTCGAGGCGGCGGAAAAGCCGTAGGAACGCTCGCCCAGGTAAATCTGGTTCATATACAGTTCCAGCAGCTTGTCCTTGCCGTAGTGCTGTTCCAGCTTGTAGGCCAGCAGCATCTCCGTCAGCTTGCGCTGCACGGTCTTTTCACGCGACAGGAAGAAGTCGCGCGCCACCTGCATGGTGATGGTGCTGGCGCCCTGCGCGTGGTGGCCCGTGACGACGTTGGCGAGCGTGGCGCGCGTCAGACCATAGAAATCGACGGCGCCATGCTCGTAGAAACGCGCATCCTCGATGGCCAGCAAGGCCTGGCGCATGCGCAGCGGGATGTCTTTCAACGGCAGGAATTCACGGCGCTCTTCACCGTATTCAGCCAGCAGCTCTCCTTCGCTGGAGAAAATGCGCAGCGGCAGGGCGGGCTTGTACTGCGCCAGGTGCTCGACGGCCGGCAAATCCTGCCACGCCTGCCGCAGCCACCAGCCGCCCGCCAGGGCGGCGGCCATGCCCAGGCCCAGGGTCAATCCCAGGCCGAATTTCAGATTGCGCGCCAGCTTAGACTGGGGCTTGCGGGGGGTGCTGCCGTTCGCTTGTGCTTCCATGGTGGTATTCCCTTGCTGCCAGGAGGCCGCACGCTGGCGCGTGGCACTCCATCAAAGAGGTATTGTGCACTGCAACACACCAATCCTTATCAAAAGTAAGTATTATTTAGTATTGATAAATTTTTCTTATGTAAGGCAGTGACCATGGATCTCAATCCCAAGCACACGGAAGCGTTCCGCGCCGTCGTCGAAACGGGCAGCTTCGAGCAGGCGGCGCTGCGGCTGCATCTGACGTCGCCCGCCATTTCGCAAAGGGTGCGGGCGCTGGAAAGCCAGCTGGGCAATGCCTTGATCGTGCGCAGCCGTCCCGCGCGCGCCACGCGCATGGGCCAACGCCTGATGCAGTATCTGAAGCGCGCCAAGCTGCTGGAAGCGGACTTGCAGGCGGAACTGGCGGTGCAGCAGGATGCCCCGCTGACCCTGGTGCTGGCGCTGAATGCGGATTCGATGGGCACCTGGTTCTTCCCCGCCCTGTCCGAGGTGCTGATACGCGAGCGCGTGCTGCTGGACCTGACCGTGGAAGACCAGGACCACACGTACACCTTGCTGGAGACGGGCATGGCGATCGGCTGCATCAGCACGGAAGCCAAACCCATGCGCGGCTGCACGGCCGAGCCGCTGGGCGTGATGCGCTACTGGCTGGTGGCCACGCCCGCGTTTCGCCAGCAGTGGTTCGCGCACGGCCTGACGCGCAAGGCGGCGCGCACGGCGCCCGTCGTCGCCTACACGCGCAAGGACACCTTGCAATCGTCGTTCCTGCAAGAAGCGCTGGGGCTGCCCGAAGGCGCTTACCCCTGCCATTACGTGCCGGGCGCCACCTCGCACTTCAATGCCATCCGCTATAGCCTCGGCTACGGCATGGTGCCCGAGCTGTTATTGAAGGCGAACACGGATGGCGAGCTGGTGGAAATGCTCACGCCCAAGACCCCGGCCGACGTGGCCCTGTACTGGCACACGTGGAAAGTGCAGTCGCCGCGCATGGAGCAACTGTCGCGGCAAATCATCGCGGCGGCGCGCAGCATGCTGAAATAACTATCGTTGCATGCCCCAGCGTTTCAAGGTGACGCGCTCCAAAGTGCGAAAGCCGATGTTTTCCACCAGCAAGCCGATGACGATGACGGCCGCCAGGCCGGCGAACACCTTGTCCGTGTACAGCTCGTTGCGGTTCTGGAAGATGTACCAGCCCAGGCCACCTTGCCCCGAGGTGGTGCCGAACACCAGCTCGGCCGCGATCAGGGTGCGCCAGGCAAACGCCCAGCCTATCTTCAACCCCGAGACGATGGAGGGCAAGGCGCCCGGCACGAGGATGTGCAGCACCAGGCGCAAGCCGTTCAAGCCATAATTGCGCCCCGCCATGCGCAGGGTCTCGGGCACGCCCTGGAAGCCCGCATACGTGTTCAGGGCCAGCGGCCACATCACGGAATGGACGATGACAAAGATCAGGCTGGCGCGGCCCAGGCCGAACCACAACAAGGCCAGCGGCAGCAGGGCGATGGCCGGCAAGGGATTCAACATGGCCGTCAGGGTTTCCAGCACGTCGCGGCCGATGCGGCTGGACACGGCCAGCAAGGTCAGCACGAAGGCGGCCAGCACGCCCACGGCATAGCCCTGCAGCAAGACGACGAGGGACGCGGCTGTGCGCGTGAGCAATTCACCACTGGCGATGCCGCCGATAAACGCCTGCGCCGTCTGCAGAAAGCTGGGCAAGAGCAGATCATTTTGCGTCCAGCGCGCCGCGCCTTCCCACAGCAGGGCCAGGCTGAGCAAAATGAAAGCTTTGCGCCACAGCGCGTGCTGGCTCACACGCTGCCAGCGCGACAGCGGCTGCTCGACCGTGACGCCGGCCGGCGGCGGCGCCGCATACACGAACTCCTGGCGGATGGGCGGTTCCAGCAGCGCGCTCATACAGCCTCCCTGTGTGCCACATCCGCTTGCGGGACAGGAACCGCTTCCTCATCGAACAGCAAGCCGTGGATGCGGCTGCTGGCAGCCTGGAATTCCACGCTGCCAGCGCTGTGGAGACCGAACTGATGACTGTTGAGTTCGGCGCGCACCCTGCCCGGATGCGGCGACAGCAGCAGGATGCGGGTGCCCACGACCAAGGCTTCCTCGATCGAATGCGTAACGAACACGAGGGTAAAGCGCAGCTCTTCCCAGAGGCGGCTCAGCTCTTCCTGCATCTTGCGCCGGGTCAAGGCATCGAGGGAGGCAAACGGCTCATCCATCAGCAGCACTTCCGGCTGCATGGCCAGGGCGCGGGCGATGGCCACGCGCTGCTTCATGCCGCCCGACAAGGTGTGCGGATGGGCATCTTCAAAGCCGGCCAGGCCCACCTTGACGATCCAGTGATGGGCGCGCTCGCGGGCTGCCACCTTGTCCAGCCGCTTGCTGGCCAGCAAGGGGAACATGACGTTTTCCAGCACCGTTTTCCATGGCGGCAACTGGTCGAATTCCTGGAATACGACGACGCGGTCCGGCCCCGGCTTATGGATGGGCTGGCCTTGCATGGCGATGCTGCCCGCGCGCGGCGCGATGAAGCCGGCCACGGCTTTCAGCAGTGACGACTTGCCGCAGCCGGATGGCCCCAGCAGCACGAAACGGTCGCCGCGGAACACGTCAAAACTGACGTCATGCGTGGCGCGCACGGTGCGCTGCTCGGTGCGGTATTCCAGGCTGACATGCTTGACACTGAGCAAGGGCTGCAAGGTGACCGGAGGACGTACCAGGTGAAAAGCGGGCGCGTTCACGTCAGCCTCCCTGCGTGATGGCGGGGTCGTCAAAAAAGTAATCGCGCCAGCTGTCGGGCAGGTTGCGGATGGCGCTCACGCGGTGCAGGAATTGCGCCAGGCCATAGGTGTTTTGCGGCGCGATCTTGAATTGCACTTGCGGGTTGGCAAAGATTTTCAGCAGCAGATTGCGGTCCACTTTGCTTTTATTCACCTTGATATAGATGTCGGCCGCGCCTTGCGGGTTGCTGCTCGCATACTGCGCCGCTTCCGCCAGCGCGGCGATGAAGGCGCGGTAAGTCTTGGGATTGTCCTTGCGGTACTTTTCCGTCGCATACAGCAGGGTCGACGAGCTGGGTCCGCCCTGTACGTCATACGAGTTCAGGATGATGTGGGCGTTCGGGTTCTGCGCCAGTTCCTGCTCCTGGAACGGTGAATTGCCGAAGTGGCCGGTCAGCTCCGTGCCGCCGGCGATGATGGCGGCCGCAGCGTCCGGGTGCGGCAGGGTTTGCGTGATTTTATCGAGACGGGCGAATTCCTTGTCGCCCCACTGCTTTGCCACCGCCATCTGCAGGATGCGCGCCTGCACGGAGACTGACACGGCCGGCAAGGCGATGCGGTCCTTGTCCGTCAAGTCCGCCAGCGTTTTCACCTTGGGATTATTGCTGACCAAGTAGTAGGGGAAATTGCCCAAGGACGCCACACCGCGCACGTTCTGCCGGCCTTTCGTCCGGTCCCAGATGGTCAACAGCGGACCCAGCCCGGCCCCCGCGATATCGATATTGCCCGACAACAAAGCGTCATTGATGGCGGGGCCGCCAGACAGGGTGATCCACTCGACTTTCACATCGACGCCCTGCTGCTTGCCATGCTTTTCGATCAGCTTTTGTTCCTGCGCAATATTGAGCAGCAAGAAGGTGATGCCGTGCTGGCCCGCGATGCGGATCTGACCTTCGGCCCGGGCCATGGGCATGGCCATGCACAGCAGGGCGATGGTGGCGAGCAGGCGGCGGGAAAAGGTAAAGATCGGCAACATGGACACTCCTTGAGTCAGATCAACAGTCAAAAAATCAGTACGGCGCATCGCCTTCGATGGTAGTGCGGTAGAGCTTGCGGCGCTGGTCGGGCGGACAGCCCGTCGCCAGGTGCATCAGCGAACGGTTGTCCCAGAACACCAGGTCGTGCGGCTGCCAGCGGTGCACATACAGGTGCTCCGGGCGCACGCTGTGGGCAAACAGTTCGTCGAGCAGGGCGCGGCTTTCGTCGTCGGGCAAGCCGACGATGCGCGTGGTGAAGTGTTCGCTGACGAACAGGGCGCGCCGTCCCGTTTCCGGATGCACGCGCACGACGGGATGGGTCACGGGTTTGACTTCATCGATCTGCGCCTGCGTCAGGGCGGGGCGCCATGGGTTGCGGCGGCGCAATTCTTCATACTGGCTCAGGTAGCTGTGCTCGGCACGGGCGCCGCGCACGGCGTGGCGCAGCGCGGCCGGCAAGCTTTCCCAGGCCAGGTGCATGTTCGCAAACACGGTATCGCCGCCCTCGTCCGGCAACTCTTGCGCATGCAGCATGGAGCCGAGGCTGGGCACTTCCTTGTACGACAAGTCTGAATGCCAGAAATGGCCAGCGTCGCCCAGGCCGATGGGCTGGCCGTTTTCGACGATGTTCGAGATGATCAGCACTTCCGCTTGCGTGGGCAGCTGGAACTGGCGCAGCACGTGGATTTGCAAGGGGCCGAAGCGGCGGCTGAAATCGACTTGCTGCTGCGGCGTGATGCGCTGGTCGCGGAACACCAGCACGTGATGGTCGAGATGGGCGTGGTGCAGGCGCTGGAAATCGCCCAGCGACAGCGGCTGCGCCAGGTCCAGCCCCAGCACTTGCGCGCCCAGGGGCGCATCGAAAGTCTCGATACGGAAGTGGCTGGTGGACTGCACGGGTTTCAGGACGGCCGACATGGGTACTCGACTAGAGTCAGGGGAAGTCCACTGTATGCCGGCCAGCCTTGCTTGCAAACGAAGCATTTACTATATGGATATGCGCGGCGCGTTGCGCCAGCTTGCAACACAGGCTGTCACGCAATGGCACGGCAGCACCGGCTTTACCCGGAAATGGCGCTAGCACGCAACTTGCTTATCTACCAAGCTTTAACCATCGTCCAGGAAAGCCATGCCCACCTACGCCCTACTGCTCGCCTTGCTGTTCCCTGCTTCCATCCACGCCCAGGATAGCCAGGGTGAAAGTGATCTCAGCTACAAAGCCTATGTCCACAGCGACAAGCGCATCAAGTGTTTGTACGGCTATGCGGCCGACAAGACGGGCGACCATGCGGCCGCCGTCGCCATCTTTGAAGATTGCATCCGGCGCTGGAACGATGTGTACTCGATGATTTGGCTGGCCCAGTTGTATGAAACGGGCATCGGCGTGACTAAGGACCTGGCGCAGGCGACGGCGCTGATGCGGCGCGGCGCGCATACGAATGATGACGCCGCCTATGCGCGGCTGGCGCGCTACCACTATGGCGTGGCGCTGGCCGAAGGCCGGGGCACGCCGCAGGACATTCCCCAGGCCAGAACCTGGCTGCGCCAAGCGGCGCAGGAGGGCGTGCGGGAGGCGGCCGACTACCTGGGCCGCCTGGAAAGCGCGGCACCCTAGCGCCGCGCCCGCATTGCTTGCTTACGCTATTGCTTCGTAGCGGGCCAGGCGGGTCGCCATGCGCGGCGCCAGCTCGTGGCCGGCCGTGACGGTCACTTCCAGGTCGTTCAGCAAGCCATCCTTCAAGCCATAGACCCAGCCATGGACGCTGAGTTCCTGGCCCCGTTCCCACGCATCTTGCACGACGGTGGTCTGGCACACGTTCAAGACTTGTTCGACCACATTCAGTTCGCACAGGCGGTCGCCGCGCTGGCGGCTCGTCAGCACGTCGCCCAGGTAGCGCTCGTGTTTCTGGCCCACGTCCTGGACGTGGCGCAGCCAGTTGTCAACCAGGCCGATACGCGTGCCCGTCATGGCCGCATGCACGCCCTTGCAGCCGTAATGGCCGACGATGATGATATGTTTGACTTTCAGCACGTCCACGGCAAATTGCAGGACGGACAGGCAATTGAGGTCGGAATGCACGACCACATTGGCGATATTACGGTGCACAAACACGTCGCCAGGCGCCATGCCCAGCAGTTCGTTGGCGGGCACGCGGCTGTCGGAACAGCCGATCCACAGGTATTCGGGCGACGTTTGCGCTTCCAGGTTCTTGAAGAAGTTCGGGTCTTTCGCCACCATCGAGTCGGCCCAGCGGCGGTTACGCTGCAGCAGTTCCGCCAGGGCCGGGCCATTTTTCTGTTCGGTCATATCGCTCCCATTGTGTGCATACGACTGAATTGGCGGCAGATCGCGCCCATAGGCCGGCGATGCGCGCACATTTCTCAGTCGTGGTGAAAAAAACGCCGGGATGTGTGAGCATCCCGGCGCATGGTATTACGTGTGCTTACTCAAAAAAATCCTTGACCTTGTCTTTCCAGGTCTTGCTTTGCGGACTGTGCTTGGCACCGCCCTCGGTCGTCGACTTTTCAAAGTCGCGCAGCAGGTCTTTCTGTTTTTCCGTCAGTTTCACCGGCGTTTCGATGGCCACGTGGCAGAACAGGTCGCCCGCGTAACCGGAGCGCACGCCCTTGATGCCCTTGCCTTTCAGGCGGAAGGTCTTGCCCGACTGGGTGCCTTCCGGGATCGTGAACGACACTTTGCCGTTCAGGGTAGGCACTTCGATTTCGCCGCCCAGTGCCGCCTTGGTGAACGAGATCGGCATTTCGCAATGCAGGTCGTCGCCTTCGCGCTGGAACACGGCGTGCGGCTTGATGTGGATTTCCACATACAGGTCGCCCGACGGGCCGCCATTCGTGCCCGGTTCGCCGTTGCCGGACGAACGGATACGCATGCCGTTGTCGATACCGACTGGAATTTTCACTTCCAGGGTCTTGTTGCGCTTGATGCGACCGGCGCCGCCGCATGGCGTGCACGGGTCGGTGATGACCTTGCCGCTGCCATGGCATTTCGGGCAGGTTTGCTGGATGCTGAAGAAACCTTGTTGCATGCGCACCTGGCCGTGGCCACCGCAGGTACCGCAAGTGGTTGGCGAGGTGCCCGGCTTGGCGCCGCTGCCGTGGCAAGTGTCGCACTTGTCCCAGCTCGGCACGCGGATGGTCGTGTCGAAGCCGTGAGCAGCTTGCTCCAGTGTAATTTCCAGGTTGTAGCGCAAGTCGGCGCCACGGTACACCTGTGGCCCCGCATTGCGGCTGCGTCCACCGCCACCGCCAAAGATGTCGCCGAAGATATCGCCGAAGCTGTCGGCAAAGCCGCCAGCACCGCCGCCGAAGCCGCCACCGCCGCCCATGTTCGGGTCCACGCCAGCGTGACCGTAACGGTCATACGCATCGCGCTTTTCCGGATTGGTCAGCATCTCGTAGGCTTCTTTGACTTCCTTAAACTTTTCTTCCGATTCCTTGCTATCCGGATTGCGGTCCGGATGGTATTTCATCGCCAGTTTACGGTAAGACTTTTTGATCTCTTCTTCCGAAGCATTTTTTGCGACACCGAGTGTCTCGTAAAAATCACGCTTTGCCATGTTGTCGGCACCTTGCAGTCTATCTACTGATGTAAAAATTACACGAAAAAGCCGAGTCGAGTGCTGCACTGGGCAACGACTCGGCTCGGCCGGTCTTCGCGGCTAATCCCGCGATGTAGCGTTCAGCCCGGCTGCCCCCAGTTCATGGGAGCGCAAGACAATTACTTGCTGTCTTTGACTTCTTTGAAGTCAGCGTCAACAACGTCGTCTTGCTTGGCGCCTGCGTCCGATGCGCCAGCAGCTTGCTGTGCACCTTCCGCGCCGCCGGCAGCTTGCTGCGCTTGCATGTCGGCATACATTTTTTCGCCCAGTTTCTGCGATGCGCTCGACAGTGCTTCCACCTTGGCGTCGATCTCAGCCTTGTCGCCCGCCTTGATGCTTGCTTCCAGGTCGGTGATCGCCGCTTCGATCTTCTCTTTCTCGCCCGCATCCAGCTTGTCGCCGTATTCGGTCAAGGATTTCCGGGTCGAGTGTACCAGAGCATCGGCCTGGTTGCGCGACTCGGCCAATTCTTTGACCTTCTTGTCTTCTTCCGCGTTCAACTCGGCGTCTTTCACCATCTTCTGGATTTCAGCCTCGGTCAAGCCGGAATTGGCCTTGATCGTGATCTTGTTTTCCTTGCCGGTAGCCTTGTCTTTCGCGCCGACATGCAAGATGCCGTTGGCGTCGATGTCGAAGGTCACTTCGATCTGTGGCGTGCCGCGCGATGCTGGCGGGATGCCTTCCAGATTGAATTCGCCCAGACCCTTGTTGCCGGCGGCGATTTCACGCTCACCCTGGAAGACCTTGATGGTCACCGCAGGCTGGTTGTCGTCTGCCGTCGAGAAGACCTGGCTGAACTTGGTCGGAATCGTCGTGTTTTTGTGGATCATCTTGGTCATCACGCCGCCCAGGGTTTCGATACCCAGGGACAGAGGAGTGACGTCCAGCAACAGCAAGTCCTTGCGTTCGCCCGACAGGACCGAACCTTGAATCGCTGCGCCCACGGCGACGGCTTCGTCCGGGTTCACGTCCTTGCGTGGATCCTTGCCGAAGAATTCCTTCACTTTTTCCTGCACCTTCGGCATACGCGTCATACCGCCGACCAGGATGATGTCATCGATGTCCGACACTTTCACGCCAGCATCTTTGATGGCGATGCGGCATGGCTCCATCGTGGCCGTGATCAGCTCTTCCACCAGCGATTCCAGCTTGGCGCGGGTCATCTTCAGGTTCAAGTGGACCGGTGCGCCGTTCGCCATGGCGATGTACGGCTCGTTGATCTCGGTTTGCTGCGACGACGACAATTCGATCTTCGCGCGCTCGGCCGAAGCCTTGATGCGCTGCAGGGCGATCGGATCTTTTTTCAGGTCGATGCCGTTGATCTTCTTGAACTCGTCGATGATGTAATCGATGACGCGCTGGTCGAAGTCTTCGCCGCCCAGGAAGGTGTCGCCGTTGGTCGACAGCACTTCAAATTGTTTCTCGCCATCAACATCTGCGATTTCGATAATCGACACGTCGAACGTACCGCCACCCAAGTCATACACGGCGATTTTACGGTCGCCTTTTTCGGTCTTGTCCAGGCCGAACGCCAGCGCTGCCGCGGTTGGCTCGTTGATGATGCGCTTGACGTCCAGGCCAGCGATACGGCCGGCATCCTTGGTGGCTTGACGCTGCGAATCGTTGAAGTACGCAGGCACGGTGATGACGGCTTCGGTGACTTCTTCACCGAGGTAGTCTTCTGCCGTTTTCTTCATCTTGCGCAGAACTTCAGCCGAAATTTGCGGCGGCGCCAGTTTTTTGTCGCGTACGCCGATCCATGCATCGCCGTTGTCGGCTTTCATGATTTGGTACGGCATCAGCGCGATGTCTTTTTGGACTTCTTTTTCGTCGAACTTGCGACCGATCAGACGCTTGACTGCGTACAGCGTGTTTTTCGGATTGGTCACGGCCTGGCGTTTCGCTGGCGCGCCGACGAGAATTTCGCCATCTTCTTGATAAGCAATAATCGACGGCGTCGTGCGTGCGCCTTCAGCGTTTTCGATTACCTTTGGTTGACCGTTTTCCATGATGGAAACGCAGGAATTCGTGGTTCCCAGATCGATACCGATAATTCTACCCATGATTTATTTCCTTTTATTTGCTAGATTTCAGATGGTTCTTATATGTGGCAAAGCGGCATGGTTTCAAGGCTTGCTTGATGCCGCCCTCTGATTATTTTGCTTGCGCGGTCGTGACAATGGCTGGACGCAGCAGGCGGTCCGCAATCATATAGCCCTTTTGCAGGACTGACACGATGGTATTGGCTTCCTGCTCTGCTGGCACCACGGCAACAGCCTGGTGTTTCATCGGATCGAGCTTCTCGCCCTGCACTGGCAACACTTCCACCAGGCGGTTGCGCTCGAACGCGGCGTTCAGTTGCTTCAGGGTCATCTCGACGCCTTCTTTCAGCGATTCGATGGTCGGTGCTTCCACCGTCAGCGCCGTTTCCAGGCTGTCTTTCACCGGCACCATGGCTTCGGCAAAGCTTTCCACTGCGAATTTATGCGCTTTAGCAACATCTTCCTGCGCGCGGCGGCGGATATTTTCACCATCGGCCTTGGCGCGCATGAAGGCATCGTGCATCTCTGCAAGACGCGCTTCGGTACTCGCCAGCTGCTCTTCCAAAGTAGGCTCTGCGGGAGTCGATGGGGCAGTCGCCGCGGCGTCCGCTTGCGGATTAGGTACAGCTTGGTTTTCCTGATCTTGCATCTGAAAAGCTCCTACAATCAATGACTTAAATGAGTTAGTCTAACTATCTTTACAACACTAACGGGCAGATGGGGCTATATCCTATTGTTTCAAGGGGTATCCGTGGCAAAACCAGGATTACAGCGATCCATGTTACAGCTTATTACAAAACGCCACCCATTTCGGCCAGCGATCCGTGCGCGCGCCCCCTTGATTTTCCAGGCTTCCCATGGCAAAGCGGGCATTCTACCAGCCCCGCCGCGGCCATCGCCACTGGCGGTGTTGCTATTTGGAAAGCCCCTTGGCCGCGCCAGACATGACAAAGCCGCGCAAGCGCGGCTTTTAGATGGCGAAAAATGCAGTTGTCAGTTGGTCGCGCCCAGCGCCAGTGCCGCCGTGCGCGCCTGCTCGCCCGCTTTCCTGTCCGCTTCGCGCTGCGGTACCGTCTTCATCATCGGCCAGCCAATCATGTGCTGTTCCGCAATTTCCGCCATGCCTGCGATCCAGGCGGGTGTTTCGTTCAAGCAAGCGATGTAGTGAAACTGCTGG
Organism: Janthinobacterium sp. BJB446; assembly: GCF_002735655.1. Lineage (NCBI taxonomy): Bacteria > Pseudomonadati > Pseudomonadota > Betaproteobacteria > Burkholderiales > Oxalobacteraceae > Janthinobacterium > Janthinobacterium sp. BJB446. The sequence goes on from NZ_PDZK01000002.1 coordinate 589,144, forward strand.
CCGCCGGCCGTTTCAAAATCATGCTTGGCTTCCATGGCGATCTCTTCCAGCGTTTCCAGGCAATCGCTGGTAAAGCCGGGACACAGCAGGTCGACGCGCTTGACGCCCTGTTGCGCCAGCGCCACGAGGGTGGGCGCCGTGTACGGCTGCAGCCATTCGGCTTTGCCAAAGCGCGACTGGAAGGTCACCACGTATTGCTCTTTGCTCAACTTCAACTTTTCCGCCAGCAAGCGCGCCGTTTTCAGGCATTGGCAGTGGTAGGGATCGCCCAGCAGCAGGGTGCGTTTGGGCACGCCATGAAAACTCATCACCAGTTTTTCCGGACGGCCATGCGCTTCCCAGTGGTTCAGCACGGAGTCGCGCAAGGCGTCGATATACGTGTCGTGCTCGTGATACTGCTTGATAAAGCGCAATTCCGGCACATTGCGCACGTTGGCGTAATGGGCAAACACGGCGTCGTAGATGGAACCCGTCGTCGTGCCCGAGTATTGCGGATAGGCAGGCAGGATGGCGATGCGCTCGCAGCCTTCGCTTTTCAGCCTGGCCAGCACCTCGGGCAAGGAAGGCGAACCGTAGCGCATGGCCATGGCCACCGTCACGCCGTCGTGCCCCCGCTCGGCCAGGGCGCCGGCCAGCAACTTGGCTTGCTTTTGCGTGTGCACTTTCAGGGGCGAACCTTCGCGCGTCCAGATCGACGCGTATTTCTTGGCCGACTGGCCGGAACGGAAGGGCAAAATGATCAGGTTCAAAATGAACCACCAGACGATGCGGGGAATCTCCACCACGCGCGGATCCGACAAAAATTGCTTCAGGTAGCGCCGCACGGCCGACGACGTCGGCGCATCGGGCGTGCCCAGGTTGACCAGCACCACGGCGCTGCGGTCGATACTGCCATGCGTGTACGGAGGTTCTGTTTGAAATGACATGAAGGCTCTTCGAAGGCGTTGGATGGATAGCCAGTTATTATAGTTGCATTGAGTTAATAGCGAGGCACTGGGGTCAGACCCTCAATGCCGCTAACGCCAAGCTCAGCGCTAACGCATCCGGGGGTCTGACCCCGGATTTAAGCCTGCGTTTAAATCGCCAGCAACTCGCGTGCATGCTTGCGCGTGGTGGCCGTGATTTCCAGGCCGCCCAGCATGCGCGCCACTTCTTCCACCCTGGCCTTGGCGTCGAGCATGTCGATGCGCGACGCCGTCTTGCCATTGTCCAGGGTGCTTTTTGCCACCTGAAAATGCTGATTCGCCTGGCTGGCCACTTGCGGCAAGTGGGTCACGCACAGCACTTGCCGTCCCTGCCCCAGGCGTTTCAACAGGCGGCCCACCACTTCGGCGACGGCGCCGCCGATGCCGCTGTCGACCTCGTCGAAGATCAGGGTCGGCGTGGTGGTGGCGTGCGAGGTGATGACGGAGATGGCCAGCGCGATGCGCGCCAGTTCGCCGCCGGACGCGACTTTCGCCAGCGAGCGGGGCGCCGTGCCCGCATGACCGGCGACGAGAAACTCCACTTGTTCGAGCCCGTGGGCGGCTGGCTCGCACGGGTGCAGGGCGATTTCAAAGCTGCCGCCCGTCATGCTCAGTTCCTGCATGGCACGCGTGACGGCGTGCCCCAGTTCCAGGGCGGCGGCGCGACGCGTGTCGGACAAGCGCTCGGCAACGCTGCGGTACTCGGCCTCGATCTTCGCTTCCTGGCGCAGCAAGCCTTCGATGTCGGAAGCGTCGGCCAGGTGCTGCAGCTTTTCCGACAGCTTCGCATGTTCCTCGGGTAGTTCTTCCGGCGTGACGCGGAATTTGCGGGCCGTGCTGTGCATGGCTTCCATGCGCGCGTCGAGCTGGTGCAGGCGCTCCGGATCCAGCTCGACCCGGTCCAGGTAATTGTTCAGCGCGTACACGGATTCCTGCAACTGGATGCGCGACGATTCGATCAGGTCGACAATCGGCTGCAATTCCGCATCGACGGAGACGAGCTTGCCCAGCTTCTGGTTCAGGGCCGACAGTTGCGACACGATCGGGTGGTCTTCCGACTCGGAAATAGTCGACAGGGCTTCCTGCGCCCCTTCCAGCAGGCTGGCCGCATGCGACAGGCGGCTGTGCTCGTTCGTGATGTCCGTCCATTCACCGGGCTTGGCAGCCAGCTTTTCCAGCTCTCCCACTTGCCATTCCAGGCGTTCGCGCTCGTACAGCACGTTGGCGGCGTTGGTTTCGAATTCTTCGCGCTGGCGCACGAGGGCGCGCCAGCGCTTGTGCAGCGCCGCCACTTGCCGCGCATCCTGTTCGGCGCCCGCTTCGCGCGCCGTCGCCTGGCCATCGAGCAAGGCGCGCTGCGCTTCGCTTTTCAGCAGGGACTGGTGCGCGTGCTGGCCGTGGATGTCGACCAGCATGTCGCCCAGTTCGCGCAGCTGCGCGGCCGTGGCGGGGATGCCGTTGATATACGCCTTCGAGCGGCCCGCATTGTCGATCACGCGGCGCAACAGGGCGCCGCCATCGTCGTTGGCGAATTCATGCGCCACAAGCCAGGCCTGCGCCACTTCGCTGACGGAGAAATCGGCCGTGATGTCGGCCTTGGCCGCACCTTCGCGCACCACGCTGGCGTCGCCGCGCCCGCCCAGCGCCAGGGTCAGCGCATCGATGAGGATGGACTTGCCGGCGCCCGTCTCGCCCGTCAGCACGCTGAAGCCGGCGGAAAATTCCAGTTCAATGGTATCGACAATGACAAAATCGCGGATGGACAGTGTATGGAGCATGGCTTCTGTGGTTAGGCGGCGCACCGCGGGTTGACGTAGAGAAAACTAGTTAGCTGAGCTTGCCCTCGCCCGACGGGTACTCATTCCAGTGCAACTTTTCACGCAGGGTGTTGTAGTAACTCCACCCTTCCGGATGCAGGAAGGTAATCGTATGCGGCGAACGGCGGATGAGGATGCGGTCTTGCTGCACCAGGCTGGCAAAGGTCTGCATGTCGAAATTGACGCTGATATCGCGCCCGCGCACGATTTCCACGACGATCTGGCTGGAGTCGGGCAGGACGATGGGACGGTTCGACAACGCATGCGGGGCGATCGGCACGAGCACGATGCCGCCCAGGGTCGGGTGCAGCAATGGGCCGCCTGCCGACAGCGAATACGCGGTCGAGCCCGTGGGCGTGGAAATGATCAAGCCATCCGAACGCTGGTTGTACATGAAGTGGCCATCGACCTCGACGCGCAATTCGGCCATGCCGGCACCGGCGCCGCGCGAGACGACGACATCGTTGACGGCCATGCCCACGTGAATCGACTCGCCGTCGCGCAGCACGCTGCCTTCAAGCAAGGTACGGCGTTCGGCCTTGAAGCGGCCACCGAGAATTTGCGCCAGCACGGGCAGCATGCGCTCGAGCGGGATATCGGTCATGAAACCCAAGCGTCCTTGATTGATGCCGATCAAGGGTACGTCGAATGGCGCCAGCTGCCGCGCAATGCCCAGCATGGTGCCGTCGCCACCCATGACGATGGCGCAATCGGCGGCGGCGCCGATCTCGGCCGGCGACATGGCGCGCACGCCGGGAAACGCCAGGTTCAGATGCGCGGCCGTCTCCGCCTCAAAGACCACCGTGTGACCCAGCACTTGCAGGAAATCGACGATGCTTTTCACGGGTTCGGCAATGCCATCCGTATTCTGACGCACGACCAGGGCGATGGTCTTGGCGCCCAGGTTGAAACGTTCGCCCGGGGCTGGCGAGGGCGCGGCTGGCTGTTCGGCGGGTGTATCGACGGGCATAAGAGTCTCGGTAGTAAATTCGGTGGCAAACCGCCCCAGGCTGTCGCGTCGCACGCCGGCATCGCATGATACTGTATATATGCACAGTATAGTGCGGCTGCCGTGTACCCGCAAGGGGCGTTCTTGGTGTTGCACGCAGTGTAGCGCAGAAAAAGATTCGTCCATGCGTGCGCCAGCGCTCCCTGCATGGACAAATCCGCTTGCAGGCGGCCTGGCGCGGCGGGACACTGGTTTCACTTTACTGCCAGGAGGCCATATGCATACCCCACCAAGCGAACGCAAGATCAATACCGATGAAAAGGTCAAGAATGACGGCGTCGACCGCCTGCCCCACGAGCGCGACGAGTCGCCCGACGCGCAAAACGTACGCCCGCGCAAAATCATGCAACAGGCGGCCAGCGACCTGGAACAGGGTCTGATCGATACGGATCGGCGCGCCCAGCCCGGCGTGGAAAAGGTCAAGCCGGCCGAACCGAAACAGGCCCGTCCCGACGCGCAGCTGGAACCAAAGAAGGCGCGCTGAGTCGAACTGTCGTGGGCCGCGCATGCGCCCCCTGTGTGACGCAACGAACGGAAGCGCCAAGCCCTGGCGCGCATGATGGACGCTCGAACCACGCAAGGAGTACATCATGAAAAAAACAGGATCAGCCGTCTGGAGTGGCGGCCTTAAGGATGGCAAAGGGTTTATTTCCACCCAAAGCGGCGCGCTCGACAATGTGGCATATGGCTTCAACACACGCTTCGAAGACGGTCCCGGCAGCAATCCGGAAGAACTGATCGGCGCTGCCCATGCGGCCTGCTTCACCATGGCCCTGTCCGGCCAACTGGGCGAAGCGGGCCTGCGTGCCACGGCACTGAAAACCACGGCCGATGTCAGCCTGGAAAAAATCGATGGCAGCTATGCCATCACGGCCGTGCACCTGACCCTGGTGGCCACCGTTCCCGGCGCCACGGAAGAAGCATTCCAGGATGCGGCCCTTCGCGCCAAGCTCGGCTGCCCCGTGTCCAAGTTGCTGGCCACGGAAATCACGCTGGATGCCCATCTGGAGTAAATCCAGCGGCACTAACGTCACCGTCCGCTGCTGTCCTGCACCAGGACAGCTGGGGCGGTCTCGGCAAGAAAGCCGTAAAACGCATAAAATCCTGCCATTCCCCTATCATCATCAAGGATTTACGATGCGTATTTTGCACACCATGTTACGGGTCGGCGACCTGCAGCGCTCCATCGATTTTTACACCAAGGTCCTGGGCATGACATTGCTGCGCACCAGCGACAACCCGGAATACCAGTACACGCTGGCCTTCGTCGGCTATGGCTCGAATCCCGACCACGCGGAACTGGAACTGACGTATAACTATGGCACCACCAGCTATGAGCTGGGCACGGCCTACGGCCACATCGCCATCTCGGCCGACGACATCGTCGCCGCGTGCGACGCGGCACGCGCAAATGGCGGCAACGTCACGCGCGAACCGGGTCCCGTGAAAGGCGGCAACACGGTCATCGCCTTCATCACCGACCCGGACGGCTACAAGATCGAATTGATCGAGCGCAAGTTCGACGGCCAGGGCGGCGGCCTGTAATACCTCAGCCTGGCTCAGCGGCCTGTGCAATGGCCGCGCGCAGCCAGGCGATGCCCGCATCGCCGTCCGTGCGGCGGTGTCGTATCACTTCAAACGCAAACGGCGCGATGGCAAACGGTGCAGCGTACTGCGCCAGCCCTTGCGCCGCACTGCCCTGCAAGGCGCGCCGCGCCACCGTCAGGATCAAGTCCGTCCCCATCAGGACGTCCGGTGCGACCGTCCAGTACGGCACACGCACGGCGATGCGGCGCGTCTGTCCCAGCTGGGCCAGGGCCGCGTCGACTTCGGCCGCCATGCCGCCTTCGCTGGACGCCACCAGCACGTGCGGGCGCGCCAGATAGGTTTCCAGGCTCAGCATTTCACCGGCCGCCAGGCTGGCCGGATCGAGCGCGCACACGAACGTTTCCTCGAATAAGGTTTCTCTATGGAGCTGCTCGGGCAGTTGCGGGAACACACCGAGCGCCAGGTCGATCTCGCCATCCTGCACGCCAGCGATCACGGCCGGACGGCTGGCGTAACTGATGGCCAGGTCGATGCCGGGCGCGTCCACGCGCAAGCGGCGCAACAGGCGGGGTAGGATCAACGCCGCGCCGTAATCCGACATGGCCAGGCGAAACACGCGCTGCGCCGTGGCCGCCTCGAAGACGGCACCGCCCAGCACCGAGCGCACGCTTTGCAAGGCTTCGGCCAGCGGCCGCGCCAATTCCAAAGCCCGCGCCGTCGGCTGGAAGCCGCCCTTGCCGCGCAGCAGCAGCGGATCGCCGAGCAGGTGGCGCAAGCGGGCCAGCGCATGGCTGACGGCAGGCTGGCTCATGTGCAAACGTTCGGCTGCGCGCGACAAATGGCGCTCGCTCAGCAGCGCGTCCAGGATCACCAGCAAGTTCAAATCGACGGCGCGCAGATTATTCATTTGGTGCATAGTTGGATGACAAACTACGAATTGGATTTAATCATGACAGCATAATACGATGCCCCCATCAACTCAACTGTGGGAGTCGCACATGCATGGATGGATTACCGTATTTGCCCCGCTGGCCATGCTGGCCGGCGCCGTCGTCCCCTTCCAGGCGGGCGCGAATGCCGCGCTGGGCCGCAACCTGGGCCACCCGCTGTGGGCCACCCTCGCCTCGCTGGCCGTCAGCGCAGTGCTCGCTTCGCTCGTGATGCTGGTCTGGCGGGTGCCGGCGCCCGATGTCAGCCTCGCCATGCGCGGGCCGGGCTGGTCCTGGCTGGGCGGCGCGGCCGGCGTGTTCTATATTACGGCCGCGCTGATGCTGGCGCCGCGCATGGGGTCCGGCCCCTTCATGGCGGCCGTCATCGGCGGGCAAATGCTGGCCGCGCTGGCCATCGACCGCTACGGCTTGCTGGGCTTTGCCGGCAGGCACATTTCTCCACTGCACTGGGCCGGCGCGGGGCTGGTGGTGGCCGGCGTGATCGTGACGCAAGTCGCCAATACCCGCACCGTGTGAAAACACGTCAAGACGAAAAAAAACCAGCGCCGCTGCCGGTGCTGGTTTTATTTGAAGTTGACAGCAAGACCGCGCTTACTTGTCGAGCAAGGCATTCACCGGCATCAAATCGGTTTCCTTCAGGGTGCCGGCTGCTGCCTTCAGGCGCAAGCCGTTCATGATGGTGTCGTAGCGGGCTTTCGACAGGTCTTTTTGTGTCGAGAACAATTGTTTCTGCGCATTCAAGACGTCGATATTGATGCGCACGCCCACTTGATAGCCGAGCTGGTTCGACTCCAGCGCCGACTTGCTCGACACTTCCGCCGCTTCCAGCGCCTTGACTTGCGCCAGGCCGCTATTAACGCCGAGGAAAGCCTGGCGCGCGCCTTGCGATGCCGTGCGGCGTGCCGTTTCCAGGTCGTTGCGGGCCTTGTTTTCCAGCGCGATCGATTCCCGCACCTTGCTGGTGACGGCAAAGCCGCTGAAGATCGGGATGCTCCACTGCACGCCGATGGCATTGTTGTTATTGCCGCTGCCATTGCCGCCACCGGAAGTGTAGCTATGGCCCGTGTTGGCGATCAGGTCCAGGGTCGGGTAGTGGCCGGCGCGGTTGCGGCCGATGTCGCGCTTGGCCGATTCCACGTTGAACTGGGCCGTGACGACGCCATAGTTCTGCTCTTCGGCGGATGATACCCACGGCTCGACGGCAGCCGGTTCCGGCGCGCTGATGACCACGCCCGTGCGCATCGGCGCCAGATTCGTTGGCGCCTCGCCAATGATCGTTTGCAAGGCGCTGCGCTTGTTGGCCAGGTCATTGATGGCGGCAAACTCCTGCGCCACCACCAGGTCGTAGGCCGCCTGCGCTTCGTGCGTGTCGGTAATCGTTTGCGTGCCGACTTCGAAGTTGCGCTTGGCCGATGCCAGCTGCTCCGTCGTGGCGACCTTTTGCGCCTGCGTGGCGCCCAGGTTGTCCTGCGCGCTCAGCACGTCGAAATACGCCTGCGCCACGCGGGTGATCAGGTCTTGCTGGACTTGCGCAAATTGCGCTTCAGCAATCGCTTGCGCCAGCTTGCTTTGCTGATAGGTTTCCCAGCGGTCCCAGCGGAACAGCGGCTGTGCCAGGGTCAGGTTGTAGCTGTTCGTGCGCACGTTCACGGATGGCGAAGTGATCTTGTTGCCGCCATTGTTCTGGACGATCTGTTCCTGATTGCCGCGCGTATTGCTGCCCGAGGCGGAGATTTGCGGCAGCAAGCCTGCCAGCCCCTGCGGAACCCGCTCCATCCCGGCCGACAAGGCCGCCCGCGCGCTCGCATACTGCGCGTCATTGGCCAGCGCCTGCTGGTACACCTGGATGAGATCGGCCGCCTGCGCTTGCAGCGAGTATGTCATCGAGACAAAGGCGCTGGTCATCAGCACGGCGATAAGGGGTTTCCGCATTGCATTTCTCCGTTGGAGTCGTCAAAAGTTGATGGAATCAAAAATCTGCTACCGCTTGCCTTGCGCCCGCCGGGTGAGCGGGGTACAGGCCTCCGCAGGCATGCAGGAAAACATGCCTGGGTGCATCTACTGCAAAATAACTTAGTATTTAGGCATCGCGCTATCGACTTGCAGCGCCCAGGCATGCACGCCGCCCGTCAAATTACTGATCTTGCCAAAACCATTGCGCTCCAAGAAGGCCGCCACTTGCATGCTGCGCATGCCGTGATGGCAGATGCAGACGATCTCGGCGTCTTCATCGAGGTCATCGATGCGCGCAGGAATGGAGTTCATCTGCATCAGGGTGGCACCGTCGAGGTGGCACAGGTCGAACTCCCACTGTTCCCGCACATCCAGCAAAAACGGCCGCGGGCGGGAAGGGTCAGCCAGCCAGGCGGCCAGCTGCGGTGCACTCAAATGCTCCATCGAATCGGTCGCCTCAGAACTGGAAATGCGACGGTGCCACGGCTTGCAGCGGCGTGACATTGGTTTCAAACAGCTTGCGCGTGTCGTAAGCCTTGTCCGAGCTGCGCGTGATCAGGTGCGCCGACATGATCGGCGCTTCACCGATGATGGCCAGGATGCGGCCGCCGACTTTCACTTGTTGCAACAGTGCTTCCGGCAACACGGCCAGGGCGCCGGACACGACGATCACGTCATACGGTGCGCCCTTGCTCCAGCCTTGCGCGCCGTCGCCCAGTTCCACGGTGACGTTCGTCACGCCGTTGGCGGCCAGGGTCTGTTCGGCCAGGGTTTTCAATTGGGGAACGATTTCCACGCTCGTCACATGACGCGCCTTGTGCGCCAGCAAAGCCGCCATGTAGCCGCTGCCGGTGCCGATTTCCAGCACATTTTCATGCTTTTTGACGGCTACGTCTTGCAAAATGCGCGCTTCCAGCTTCGGCGTCAACATGCATTCGCCGCCGCCCAGTGGGATTTCGGTATCGACGAAGGCCAGGTTTTTATAGGTGGCCGGCACGAAATCTTCACGCTTGACCACATTCAACAGCTCCAATACGTCGATATCCAGTACGTCCCATGGACGGATCTGCTGTTCGATCATATTGAAGCGGGCTTGTTCGATATTCATCTTTGGACTCGGTAAGTGAAGTAATAATCCGCCATTTTATCGTTGAACTGGCTGAAAGCACATGTTAACCATAAAGACGGGGAATGGAGGAAATTTGCGACGATCTGCAGATTTGAGGGGGCGAACCTTGGAAAAGGGGCAACTGAACGGTAGAGGCAAGCTCGGCATGTCAACTTTTCCCGGGCGCCTCCACCTGCAGACTGCGCAAGCTCATGTCGATAAAGGCATCCATATAGGCGATCGGGTCGATGTTCTTGACCTCGCACGGCAGGAAGGAATGCGTCCACATCATCAGCATGGTGACGGGCGCGCTGAGGATGGTACTGACCAGCACGGGATCGACCTGGCGGAATTCGCCCCGCTGCATGCCCCGTTCCAGCAGGCTGACGATCAGCCCATTGCCGCGCGTAACGACTTCTTCGTTGTAAAACTGCGCCAGTTCCGGGAAATTGTTCGCTTCGGCCAGCATCAGCTTGGTCAAACCGGCCAGCTTGGTGGCGCCGAACTCTTCCCACCACTGCATCATCACCTTGCGCAACAACTCGGCGCTGCTGCTGTCCGAGGCGGCCATGCTGTCTTCCGCCTCGCCGATCGACTGCACAATATTGTCGCGCACCACGGCCTTGAACAGCTCTTGCTTGTTCTCAAAGTACAGGTACAGCGTGCCTTTCGACACGCCGGCCCGCTTGGCCACATCCTCCAGGCGCGTCGATGCGAAGCCCCGTTCGACAAACAGGTCGAGGGCGGCGGCGAGCAGTTCCTGCGGGCGGGCATCCTTGCGCCGCTCCCAGCGGGGCTTGGTATCAATCGGGGCTTGCATGTGTCTTTCCAAGTAACTTACTTTTGAGTCATTAATGGTAGACCGGTCTACCGTCAAGGTCAAGCGCTGGCCGTACCACCACGCAAGACACTTGGCCAGGCTGCCAACTCCCCGTATTGTACCCTCCGCGCCAGGGTCGGCGGCACCGCCCTTTGCCGCCCTGACCTTCGGTAACGGGTGAGCCAGAATGCGTTTCAGCCCCCATTTTGCGCAGTTCATCGCATTTCCCTTCAAGCCACCGTGCCGCCTTGCTATCTTCTCATCGACAGCACGGCAGCCGCGGCGCGGCAGCCGGCTTTTTTCTTGTCCTGAACTAAAACAATCATAAAGGAAACACCATGCGTACCTTGCTGGCCCTGTGCTGTGCCGTTGTCCTCGGCGGTTGCGCCATCGTCATCAACCCCAACGACGGCGAAGTGCGCTATGCCGAATCGGGCGGCAATGCCATCCAGGGCAACGGGCAAGTGAGCCGCGACGTGCGCCAGGTCGGCAACATCAACGCGCTCGACATCGACAACATGAAGCGCATCGATATCAAGATCGACGTGCGCGTCGGCCCGGCGGCATCGCTGGTGATCGAAGCGGACAACAATCTGCAACCGTTGATCCACAGCGACGTGAACGGCAATACCCTGCGCATCTGGAGCGATACAAATATTCGCAGCAGCAATGGCATCCACGTCATCTATACGACGCCACAATTGAAGAAGATCAACATCTCCGGCTCGGGCCGCCTGGTGGTCAGCGGCCTCAATGGCGACGATTTCAGCCTGGAGCAGCGCGGTTCGATGAAAAGCGAACTGTCGGGTAGCGTGGGACGCTTCGACGTGGCCAACAATGGTTCCGGCAGCATCAACGCGGCGGCCCTCGCCAGCGGCAATACGGACGCGGTACAGAACGCTTCGGGCAGCATCCAGGTGGGCAACGTGCGCGGCGAACGCATCAACGTGGCCGTCAATGGCTCGGGCAGCATCAGCGCCAGCGGCATCGTGCAGCGTCTCGATGCCAACGTGAATGGCTCGGGCGATATCAACCTGGCGTCGCTGCGCAGCGACGTTGCCTATCTGGCGAGCAACGGTTCCGGCGACATCGACGTCACCGTCCAGCATGAAGTCAATGCCCGCGCCAGCGGTTCCGGCCGCATCACCGTGCATGGCGACCCTGCCCGCCGCACCCTGTCGGGCAAGCGCGTCAGCATCGTGCGCTAATCGCGCCCTGGCGACGCATGGGAGCCGGCTTGCTATACTGTCGGCTCCTCACCCGCCCGTCTGAAATCCCATGTCACCATCTGCCACCCTGGCATGCCGCCCCTCCTGTGGCGCCTGCTGCACCGCACCGTCCATCACCAGCCCGATTCCCGGCATGCCGGATGGAAAACCGGCGGGCGTGCGCTGCATCCAGCTGGCTGACGACAACCGTTGCAATATTTTTGGCCAGCCGGAGCGGCCCGCCTTTTGCGGCGGCTTGCAGCCATCGGCAGACATGTGCGGCAGCAGCCGCGAACATGCCATCCGCTGGCTGGACGAGCTGGAAAGGCTGACGGCTCCCTGAGTGGCACGACGACGGCTGACAGATAACTGTTGACCGCGATTGCACGTTTGCGTATATTCATGCACATTCCTGCACGTTTCAATATACCCCATGTCCGCCACCCTGCTCCTCAAACAACGCCACGCACTGATCCAGCAACAATTGCACGCCGATGGCCGCGTGCTGGCGCTGGATCTGGCCCGCCAGCTCGATGTTTCCGAAGATACGATACGGCGCGACTTGCGCGAGATGGCGGCGGCCGGCCTGTGCCAGCGCGTGTATGGCGGCGCCCTGCCGCTGGCGCCCGATGGCGGCACCTTGAGCCAGCGCAAGCAGGAAGCGCCCGAGCGCAAGGCGCGCCTGGCGCAGGCCGCCGTGTCCCTCGTGTGCGCGGGACAGGTGCTGTTTCTCGATGCGGGCTCGACCAACCTGGCCATCGCCAGCGCGTTGCCAGAGTTGGCGCTCACTGTCGTCACCAACGCGCCAGCCATTGCCATGGCCCTGATGGAACGCCCCGAAATCGAACTCATCATGGCTGGCGGCAGGGTCGACCGCCGCGCCGGCGCCAGCCTGGGGCCACAAGCCTTGCGCACCGTCGAGCGCATGCATCCCGACCTGTGTTTCCTCGGCGCTTGCGGCGCCGACGCGGACGCGGGCGTGACGGCGTTCAACTACGACGAGGCCGAGTTCAAGCGCAGCATTGCCGGCGCCAGCAAGGCGGTGGTGGTAGCCGTCACCAGCGACAAGCTGGGCACCGCCGCGCCCTTCGGCGTGCTGGCCACGGGCTTGCTGCAGCACCTGGTGCTGGAAGCCGATGCCGACGCTGCCCACGTGGCCGCCTTTGAACGGCTGGGCGTGCAAGTGCTGCGCGCCCGCGCCTGATTTTATCCACCCCGACCTTTGAAAAGTTCCATCATGCATCTCACCGGCACCCTGCAACAACGCGCCACGCGCCTGGTCTTCTTCGCCGCCGGCCTCGGCATGGCCGCCTGGGCCCCGCTGGTTCCCTACGCCAAGTCGCGCCTGGGCCTCGATGAAGCCACCCTCGGCATTTTGCTGCTGTGCCTGGGCGCCGGCTCGCTGTGCGCGATGCCGTTTACGGGCATGCTCACCAGCCGCTTTGGCTGCCGCAAGGTCATCGTTGGCGCCGGCCTGCTGCTGACCGCCGTGCTGCCAGGCCTGGCGCTGGCGGCCACGCCGCTGCAGCTGGGCCTGGTGCTGCTGGTATTCGGCGCGGCCATGGGCACGTTTGACGTGGCCATCAACATCCAGGCCGTGATCATCGAAAAAGCCAACGGCGGCGCCATGATGTCGGGCTTTCATGCCCTGTTCAGCGTGGGCGGCTTCGCCGGCGCGGCCTGCATGGCCCTGCTGCTGTGGCTGGGCCTGACACCTGCCTGGTCCTGCGTGGTGGTGATGCTGCTGCTGTGCGGCGTGCTGGGCGCGGCGCAAGGCCATCTGCTGCCGACGGCGTCCGCCTCCGGCGAAAAGACGCCGCTGTTCGTCATGCCGCATGGCGCCGTCATTTTCATCGGCTTGCTGTGCTTTATCGTCTTCCTGGCCGAAGGCGCCATCCTCGACTGGAGCGCCCTATTCCTCACCACCACGCGCGGCGTGGAAGAAGCCAAGGGCGGCCTCGGCTACGCCGCCTTCGCCATCGCCATGACGGTGGGCCGGTTTACGGGCGACAAGGTGGTCAGCCGCTTTGGCGGCAAGCGGGTGCTTACTTTCGGCGGCTTGTGCGCAGCCGCAGGCTTCTTCCTGGCCGTGCTGGCGCCGCACGCCAGCCTGGCCATGCTCGGCTTCGTGCTGATCGGCCTGGGCGCGGCGAACATCGTGCCCATCCTGTTCACGGCGGCGGGCCAGCAGCACGCCATGCCGGCCAGCCTGGCGGTGGCGGCCATCACCACCATCGGCTACGCGGGCATCCTGGCCGGCCCGGCCGTCATCGGTTTTGTGGCGCACGCCACCAGCCTGAATATCGCCTTCGCCATGCTGGGCGCCGCCCTGCTGCTGGTGGCGGCCAGCGCGCGCCTGGTGGCGCCGGCAAAACAGGCTGCCTGAACCCTCCCCTTGCCTGGCGGGCGGCGGCAAAAAACCGCTGCCCGCCAGCGCCCAAATCGGCTCGACGGGCCTCCGGCATGGTAAGCTTCGACCCCGCGCACATTGCTGGCGCCACGCGGTCACCCCATCCTGCCACTTATACCCGTTTATACATCTATGGATCTCATTCTTGCGTTAAAAGCCATCATCATGGGGCTGGTCGAAGGTTTTACCGAATTCTTGCCGATTTCGTCCACGGGACATCTGATCCTGGCCGGCAGCCTGCTCGACTTTACCAAGGATGTATCGAAAGAAGTCATGGATGTCTTCGAGATCGCCATCCAGGCCGGCGCCATCCTGGCCGTGTGCTGGGAATACCGCCAGCGCATCGGCAGCGTGCTGACCACCTTCGGCAGCGAAGCGAAGTCGCGCAAGTTCGTGCTGAACGTGGCCATCGCCTTCCTGCCCCTGGCCATCATCGGCCTGGCCATCGGCAAGATGATCAAGCACGCGCTGTTCAAGCCAGTACCGGTCGCCATGGCATTCATCATCGGCGGCATCGTGATTTTGCTGGTGGAGCGCCGCGCGCGCACCAATCCCGTCACCGTACGCGTCAACTCGGTCGATGAAATGACGCCGTTCGACGCCTTGAAAGTGGGCTGCGCGCAGGCGTTCGCGCTGATCCCCGGCACCAGCCGTTCCGGCTCGACCATCATCGGCGGCATGCTGCTGGGCCTGTCGCGCAAGACGGCCACCGAATTCTCGTTCTTCCTGGCCATCCCGACCTTGCTGGCGGCCACCTTCTACTCGCTGTACAAAGCGCGCGACATCCTGTCGGCCACCGACGTGCCCCTGTTCGGCCTGGGCACCGTGTCCGCCTTCATCTCCGCCTTCCTGTGCGTGCGCTGGCTGCTGCGCTATATCAGCTCGCACGACTTCACGTTTTTTGCCTGGTACCGCATTGTGTTCGGCTTGCTGGTGTTGGCCAGCGCCCACTACGGCTGGGTTGTTTGGGCAGAATAAGGCACTATGAATCAAGATCTTAATCAGCGCGCGCTGCACCTGCTGCAAACCGTTTTCGGCTACCCGGCCTTCCGCGGCCAGCAAGCCGACATCGTCGACCACGTCAGCCACGGCGGCGACGCGCTGGTACTGATGCCCACCGGCGGCGGCAAGTCGCTGTGCTACCAGATTCCCGCCCTGCTGCGCGACGGCGTCGGCGTCGTCGTCTCGCCGCTGATCGCGCTGATGCAGGACCAGGTGGATGCGCTGGAAGAAGTCGGCGTGCGCGCCGCCTTCCTCAATTCCACGCAGACCTACGAAGAAGCGAGCCGCATCGAGCGCCTGGTGCGCACGGGCGGCATCGACGTCGTCTACGTGGCGCCCGAGCGCCTGATGACGCAGCGCTGCCTGGACCTGTTCCAGGCCTCGAAGATCTCCCTGTTCGCCATCGACGAGGCGCATTGCGTGGCCCAGTGGGGCCACGACTTCCGCCCCGAATACATCAAGCTGTCGGTGCTGCACGAGCAGTTCCCGGACGTGCCGCGCATCGCGCTCACGGCCACGGCCGACCCGCAGACGCGCGCCGAGATCGCCCTGCGTTTGCAGCTGGAAGACGCGCGCCAGTTCGTCTCGTCCTTCGACCGTCCGAACATCCGCTACCAGATCGTGGAAAAAGCGAATGGCCGCAAGCAGCTGCTCGACTTCATCAACACGGAACACGCGGGCGACTGCGGCATCGTCTACTGCCTGTCGCGCAAGAAAGTCGAAGAGACGGCGGAATTCCTGAACCAGAGCGGCATCCGCGCCCTGCCGTATCACGCCGGCATGGAGTACGCCAAGCGCAGCGCCAACCAGGCGCGCTTCCTGCGCGAAGAAAACATCGTCATGGTCGCCACCATCGCCTTCGGCATGGGCATCGACAAGCCTGACGTGCGCTTCGTGGCGCATCTGGATTTGCCGAAAAGCATCGAAGGCTATTACCAGGAAACGGGGCGCGCGGGCCGCGACGGCATGGCCGCCAACGCCTGGATGGCGTACGGCTTGCAGGACGTGGTGCTGCAGCGGCGCATGATCGACGAATCGGAAGCGGACGACACCTTCAAGCGCGTGCTGGGCGTGAAACTCGACGCCATGCTGGGCCTGTGCGAAACGCTAAGCTGCCGCCGCATGCGCCTGCTCGAATACTTCGGCGAACCGGCTTCGCCGTGCGGCAATTGCGACACGTGTCTGGTGCCGCCCGTGTCCTTCGACGGCACGGTGCCCGTGCAAAAACTGCTGTCGGCCATCTACCGCGTCGACCAGCGCTTCGCCGGCGGTCACGTGATCGACGTGCTGCGCGGCGTGGAATCGGAACGCATCAAGACCTGGCACCACGATGCACTGTCCGTCTTCGGCATCGGCTCGGACCTGGGCGAGGCGGAGTGGAAAGCTATCCTGCGCCAGGCCATCGCGCTGGGCCTCGTCTCGGTCGACCATGAACAATACAGCTCGCTGAAACTGACGGACGCCTCGCGCCCCGTGCTCAAGGGCGGCCAGAAGGTGCAGCTGCGCCAGTACCAGAAACCGGTGAAAACCAGCAAGCGCAGCACCAGCGTGGCGAAGGGTTATGTCGAGACGGACCTGTCCACCAGCGAACAGGCGATCTTCGACAAGCTGCGCTGGTGGCGCGTGGAGACGGCGCGCACGCACAACGTGCCCGCCTACGTCATTTTCGTCGACGCCACCCTGCGCGAAATCGCCAAGGCCAAACCCACCTCGCTGGAGCAGATGCGCGGCGTGAGCGGCGTGGGCGAGAAAAAACTGGCCTCGTACGGCGACGAAATCGTCGCCATGATCCTGGAGATGATTTGATGGAAGATTTGATGGAAGCACTCTCGTCCGACCTGATCTATCAGGCCGTGAAAATTCTCGGCGCCCAGCCCGACGCCGAAGACGCGGTGGAAGCGCAAGTACGGTTACTGGTGCAGGACGATCTCACCGTGCGCCGCCTGGCTGACGTGGTGCCGGAAGCCTTCGGCCTGGTGCTGGTGTCGCACCTGCCCGGCGCCGACAACATGACCCTGCCCGATACCTTCTGCGCGCAGGACGAGGACGGCGAGTGGGTGGAGTTCCCCCTGCGCCGCGAGCCGATCTTTGTCGTCGCCGCGGATATCGCCCAGCATACCTTCCACAACGGCCCGCGCGCGCTGATACAAAACCTGGCCAGCCGCAGCTCCTTGCTGTCGGCCATCAACAAGGCGTTGAATGCGGGCGGCTCGCTCGAAGGCACGACCCTGGGCCCGCCGTCCTTCTTCGGCCTGCCCGCCGCCCTCTATCAGCCGGCGGCATCGCCCGATACGCCCTGACCACCACACTTTGCCCTTGTCCTTGATAAGAGAACACTGCCGCGATGGAAACCAAATGGCTGGAAGACTTCATCTCGCTCGCTGAAACGCATAATTTCAGCCGTTCCGCGGCCCTGCGCCACGTCACCCAGCCGGCCTTTTCGCGGCGCATCCAGTCGCTGGAAAACTGGCTCGGCATCGACCTGGTCGACCGCACCTCGTATCCCACGCGATTGACGCCGGCCGGCGCCGTATTCTACGAGCAGGCGCTGGAAATGCTGGGACAGATCAACGGCGTGCGCGCCCTGTTGCGCGGCAAGCGTGCGGCTACGCAAACGAGCGTCGATTTCGCCGTGCCCCACACCTTGTCGCTGACCTTCATGCCGAAATGGCTGACGGCACTGGAAGAAGGTTTTGCGCCGATCAACAGCCGCCTGATGGCGCTGAACGTCCACGACGCCGTGCTGCAACTGGTCGATGGCGGCTGCGACCTGCTGCTGTGCTATCACCATCCGCGCCAGCCGGTGCAGCTGGATCCGGGCCGCTACGACATGCTGGTGATGGGCCGCGAAACCCTGCGCGCGTATGCGCGCTGCGGCCAGGACAAGGTGCCTGACTTCGTCCTGCCCGGCAGCGCCAAGGAGCCGCTGCCCTTCCTCTCCTACACCAGCAACGCCTATCTGGGACGCATGGTGGAATTGCTGGTGGCAGACGCCAAGGCGCCCCTGTTCCTGGAAACCTGCTATGAAACGGACATGGCCGAAGGCTTGAAAATGATGGCGCTGGAAGGCCGTGGCATCGCCTTCCTGCCCGAGTCGGCCGTCATGCGCGACGTCAAATACAAGCACCTGGCGCGCGCCGATGGCGGCGCGCCAGGCTGGGAAATCGAGCTGGAAATCCGCTTGTACCGCGAACGCCCATCGAGCCTGCGTCCCGGCAAGCAGATCGTCGAAAGCCTGTGGCAATACCTGGTGCAGGCGCAGGACGGCAAGGCGCGCGGCGGCAAGCGCCGCAAACGCGCCACCGAGGCCGTCCGGTCCTGACTGGCAATCCTGGCAACATAACTATGCAATAAATGCATAACCGGATGCGCACAAAGCATTGGCCGGGGCATGAGGCTATCGCCTACGATGCGGTTCCGCTGCGCGCAGCTGCATATCGGCTGTGCCTCTAACGTATTCGTATTGTCCAGGAGCTTATCAAGCATGACCAGCAAGCACGCACTTCCTTCCTACCTGAATCCTGAAGACCTTGGCCCATGGGGCGTCTACCTCGAGCAGATCGACCGCGTTACGCCGTACCTGGGCAACCTGTCGCGCTGGGTGGAAACGCTGAAACGTCCAAAGCGCATCCTGACGGTTGACGTGCCTATCGAGCGCGATGACGGCACCATTGCCCACTACGAAGGCTACCGCGTGCAGCACAATCTGTCGCGCGGTCCGGGCAAGGGCGGCGTGCGCTTCCACCAGGATGTGACCCTGTCGGAAGTGATGGCCCTGTCGGCCTGGATGACGGTCAAGAATGCAGCAGTCAACGTGCCATACGGCGGCGCCAAGGGCGGTATCCGTGTCGATCCGAAGACCCTTTCGCGCAACGAACTGCAACGCCTGACCCGCCGCTACACGAGCGAGATCAGCATGATCATCGGACCGAACAAGGATATCCCGGCGCCGGACGTCAACACGAATGAACAAGTCATGGCGTGGATGATGGACAGCTACGCCATGATCGGCGGCAATATGTCGACCGGCGTGGTGACGGGCAAGCCAATTTCGCTGGGCGGCAGCCTGGGCCGCCGCGATGCGACTGGCCGCGGCGTCTTCGTCGTCGGTTGCGATGCGGCCGCCAAGGTCGGCATGTCGCTCGAAGGCGCAAAAGTCATCGTGCAAGGTTTCGGCAACGTGGGCGGCGTCGCTGCACGCATGTTCGCTGAAGCCGGCTCGAAAGTGGTCGCGGTACAAGACCACAAGACCACCGTGGTGCATGCCGGCGGCTTGAACATCCCGCAATTGCTGGCACACGTGGCCGAAGTGGGCAGCGTCGAAGGCTTCCCGGGCGCCGAGGCATTCGTGCCACGCGAAGATTTCTGGGGCATCGATTGCGACATCCTGATCCCGGCCGCGCTGGAACAGCAGATCACGGCCGAACGCGCACAAGTCATCCGCGCCAAGATCATCCTGGAAGGCGCCAACGGCCCGACCCTGCCGGCAGCGGACGACATCCTGACCGACCGCGGCGTGCTGATCGTGCCGGACGTACTGGCCAACGCCGGCGGCGTGACCGTCAGCTACTTCGAGTGGGCGCAGAACTTCTCGAGCTTCTTCTGGACGGAAGAAGAAATCAACAGCCGCCTGACCCGCATCATGCGCGAAGCGTTCGACGCGGTATGGCAAGTGTCGCAAGAGAAGAAAGTGTCGATGCGTACCGCCACCTTCATCCTGGCATGCACGCGTGTTCTCCAGGCTCGTGAAGTGCGCGGCCTGTATCCTTAATGGCTGCCTGAGAAAATGCCTGGGGCGTTGTTGCTTCGCCTCGCCGTACTAGCGTACTGTCTTCGGCCTTGCGCCTAGCCCCAGACATTTTTCAGGCGCCATTGGGTTGTTGGCACTTTTAAAAAATCCCGCCACACTTGCGTGTGAGCGGGATTTTTTGTATCTGCCGGGCTTGTTTACGCCGCGTAGCCTTGCGGGTTCTGGTGCTGCCAGCGCCAGTGGTCGCGGCACATGTCGTCGATGTTTTTCTGCGCTTGCCAGCCCAGTAATTGCTTCGCCTTGTCAGCCGAGGCGTAGCAGCTGGCGATGTCGCCGGGGCGGCGCGGCACGATGTCGTAGGGGACTTGGCGGCCGCTGGCCGCCTCGAAGGCGCGCACGGTGTCGAGCACGCTGTAGCCGTGGCCCGTGCCCAGGTTGACAGTAAAGCCGCCCTCGGTGGAAAACAGGCGGTTCAGCGCGGCCACATGGCCCAGCGCCAGGTCGACCACGTGGATGTAGTCGCGCACACCCGTGCCATCCGGCGTATCGTAATCGTTGCCGAACACGGCCAGGCGCTCCCGGCGGCCCACGGCTACCTGGGCGATGAAGGGCATCAGGTTGTTCGGAATGCCGGCTGGATCTTCGCCGATCAAGCCGCTGGCATGCGCGCCGACCGGATTGAAATAGCGCAGCACGCCGACTTGCCATTGTGCATCGGCATGCACGAGATCGGCCAGGATCTGCTCGACCATCAGCTTCGAGCGGCCGTAGGGGTTGGTCACGGACAGGCGCGACGCTTCCAGGATCGGCAAGGCTTCCGGGTCGCCATACACGGTGGCCGACGAGCTGAATACAAAACGCTTCACATTCGCCGCCGCCAGCACTTCCAGCAGGGCTACAGTGCCCGTTACATTGTTGTCCATATACATCAGGGGCTGCGCCACGGATTCGCCCACCGCCTTCAAACCTGCGAAATGGATCACGGCATCGATGGCGTGCTCGCGCAGGACGGCGGCCATGGCCGCGCGGTCGCGCACGTCGGCTTCATAGAAGGGCACGCTTTTGCCGGAAATGCGCTCCACGCGCGCCATCGCTTCGCGCGCGCTATTGCACAAATTATCCACTGCAACGACATCAAAACCGGCAGCCAGCAATTCGACACAGGTATGCGAACCGATGAAACCGGATGCGCCGGTCACGAGTATTTTCTTGGACATAATATCAATCAATGCAAAAAAGATAAGATTACCGTAATTCGCCCACCTTGCCTAGCCAGCGCACGATAGCGCGCGCATTAAAAAAGCCTGCGGCGTCGCCGCGGCAGGCTTGTTCTCGTGCAAACAGCACAGGTGGGCAAACCGCCAGGTTATTTCTTGATGAACACCAGATCCCACACGCCATGGCCCAGCTTCAAGCCACGGTTTTCAAACTTGGTCAGGGGACGATACGCCGGTTGCGGCGCATAGCCGTCGGCGCTATTGTGCAACTGCGGCTCGGCGCCCAGCACTTCCAGCATTTGCACTGCGTAATCCTCCCAATCGGTGGCGCAATGCAGATAGCCGCCCGGCGCCAGGCGATCGGTCAATTGCTTGACGAATGGCGACTGGATCAGGCGGCGCTTGTTGTGGCGCGCCTTGTGCCATGGATCAGGGAAGAAGACGTGGATGCCGGCCAGCGAATTGGCCGGTATCATGTGCGTCAGCACTTCCACCGCATCGTGCTGCAGCAGGCGCAGATTCGTCAGCGATTCTTCGCCGATCAGCTTCAACAGGCTGCCGACACCGGGCGTATGCACTTCAACACCGATGAAATCCTTCTCCGGCATGGCTTTGGCGATATGTGCGGTCGTCGCGCCCATGCCAAAACCGATTTCCAGGATCACGGGCGCCTTGCGGCCAAACACCTGCTCGAAGTCCATTGGTTCTTTGGCGAAAGGCAACAGGAACTGCGGCCCCAGAGTCTCGAGCGCGCGCGCCTGCGCGACAGACAGCCGTCCCGCGCGGGTCACGAAACTGCGGATGCGGTGTTCGGTCGGATCGTACATCATCGGCCGCGCCGGGCCGTTTGCTGGGGTATCAGAAGACATGGGAATGGAGAAATAAGTGGCCGCGCCGCATCAAGCCAGGCGCCAGCGAAAAATGGAGCGGGTGAAGGGAATCGAACCCTCGTCGTAAGCTTGGGAAGCTTCTGCTCTACCATTGAGCTACACCCGCGAAGCCTGCATTTTACGCGGCTTTCACCGCTGTTGGCAACGTTACAGCATGGTTGCTGTGATCGAAAATGCGATGGCCGATTTCCCCGCGGTGTGATGGCCTTCTTACCAATCACACTTCATGCCAGGCTTGTAGAATCACAAGAACAGTCACCCCTTAGAAAAAGCTCTTTATACTCCTTTAATGTCATGTCTTTTCAAAAAATTGAGTAACAAGGTAAGGAACTATAGACATTAACCTACCCGGCGTGTCAGTATTGGTTATTGACAACAGAAAACGGATGGCAGGGAATGAAACGGGAAGCTAAATTTATTAATGCGACCAATGCACTTGGCACATTAGTCGTTGGAGATAGGAAACAAAGAACTGGCTGGCCAGGGATTGTGACAATTCAAACTCCTAGTGGGAACGAATCGATCGCACTTCATGTCTCAAGCATTTCTTCGCACAGCCGCAAGAGCTACGAAAAGCGTTTTCAAAATCCAGCTGATAGCGTACCGGTCTCTGACGAAAAAAACACTGCACTGCCGATCTTGATCGGTCTTGACAACGACGAAAATCCCACAGTATTCGTGGCAGTTGACGGTAGATCTCGTGTTGGGAGAATAGCGCGCTTTTCGATTCTATTTCATGATTCAATAATCGCAGAGGCAAAATCAAAAGGATGGGCAGTCTACGAATCGAGTACCGGCGAAAGTGTCTATGCGTTTGTTCCTTCGTTGCTTCCAGCGTTCGTTGAACAATTAATTCATCACGAGATTCTCACGCCAAATGAGTTATCATCAACTGCCGCAGCATCCGGCGTACTTGACACGACAAATGATAACGCAGAAACCACTCAAGCAGCAAATCGAGCAAGCAAAGCGGTGAACGTATTGATTAGAAAGGCTGGAGCAGGGCGAAAAATAAAATCGGCATACGGCAATCAATGTGCGATGTGTGGCTTAGCTCTAAATCTGCTTGAAGGTGCCCATGTTTTTCCTGTAGAAGCAGCTGGTTCAAATGACGAAATTTGGAATGGAATTTCACTTTGTCGAAATCATCACGGAGCATTCGACAACCATCTTCTTTGGATTGACCCAAAATCATATGAAATAAAATTCCACCCAAACGTTCATAAAGAAGCAAAGAAAAATATTGGAGCAAAACATTTACTTGAATCAACCAACAAAAGCTTGACGTTACCTGCCAAAGCCATCGACCTACCTCGACCCGAGATGTTCGAAAAGAGATATATATACTTTTCTGAACATTACACTTGGGTCAAGGCAAAGCCTTAATTTCACAATTGTGTTGTCATTGCGAGATCCTCTACCGTTTTATGATCTCTCAAAAACTGAACCTTACTCTTCACAAGTGCGCGGGACGAAAGTAATGGGAAAGGATATGTACAAATTAACTGATCCGGCCCAATAATAGGATGCGTCTCGTTTGTTCTCAAATCAAAACGGAACATTCGCATTTCCTGCACCATCAAGCCTATCTCGTCTCTAGTCATACCAAGCAAATCTGCCAGTGCATCAATTTCGATAAATTTTCCGCAATTTTCAGAATTTCCAAAAAATGCTATACCCTTTTCAACATTTCCCATGGGGAACGGCATTTTTATTCCAATTGAAATTGTATCCCCTCGATTAGCATAATGACCGTAAATATCAATCAGTGTAAAAAATCGGGATCGGGCAACTAATGCTTCTTCGATGGCGGTCCAAAGATAGAATAAATCGGAGGATGACGAAATTTCCGCATTCAAAACCAATTCATCGACACTGCCGACATACTTCGCCAAACCCTGAATTTCAATTCCTACTTTTCGCGAGGATGAATCCTGCTCAACGCAGATTGAGTCAATTACAACCAATGAATTGGTCTGTTCAATCTGAAATTTAAACAATCTCTCGTTATTATCAATACTCTTTGGTTTTCTCTTATATTTTTTTTGAGAAAAGAAACTTGTTGCCTGCAAGTAGAAACTTTCTTTTTCAACTTTTACAGTTTTTATTGTATTGTAAATTTTTCCATACTTTTTCTCAATCGCACGCTGTGCAGTTTCCTTAAATGCTCCAGAGCGAACACGCTGTCGCACCCGAAATGTGGAGACAAAATCAACACCTCGGATCGGGAACGTAAATGTTTTTTTACGATCAAAAATTTGCTCTTTCACCGCAACAGCTAATACAAACGCCATTTTTGGCGGAACTGAATTACCAATTTGCTCAACAACCTTCCCATAAGAACCAACAATTTCGTATTCATCAGGAAAGCTTTGCAAGCGCTTCAATTCAGCGACGTTAAAATGTCGATTCTTCCAATGGAATGGACCTGTGAACTTCCCAGGCTGTGCCTTTATGGTCCTACACGGCTTTGTCCGATCTACTTTATACAATAGATCATGGAATTTTGATCGCCATGCAAATTGTGGTTCGGGATGGCCCATTTCTGCCGTGAAGAAAGCATAATTCAGTCCTTCCGGGACTTCAGGTAAAAGATGACCATAGAGACCGCCAATACCTAATTCAAAATCTTCTTCATCACTCTGCAAATTACCAATTGCATCATGTACTGACACTAACGAAACATTGTCTAATGAATCGGGTCCGTGTGTTGGCATTGGAAATTCAAAGCTGCCTGATTTGCAACCAACAATGATCAGCCTCTCTCGATGCTGCGGAACTCCATAGTCAGCGGCGTCCAAAACCTCATATCGAAGCTTATATCCTAGATCTTGAAACGAATTAATAATTTCTTTCCAAGGCTCACCATCATTAGCACCAACAATTCCATAAACATTCTCAAAAATGAAAACATTTGGGCGAATAACTTCTAGAATTTCACAGTATGTTTCAAACAACCTTCCGCGGGCATCACGAGTACCAACAACTCCACCAGATCTCCTACCTGCAGCTGAAAAGGTCTGGCATGGTGGGCCGCCGATAATGCACTCAATTCCCGCATCCTTGTACTGATATGGGTCAAAATTTCTAATATCTTCACAATGAACACTATTATCTTTTCCGAAGAATTTATTACTGCCCGTATTCGCGTTAAGAGTTGCGCAATAAGCTGCTTCAATTTCCACACAAGCAACAATATCAAATCCGGCTTGATGAAAACCGATATCAAGGCCACCGGCCCCAGAAAAAAGGCTTAGGGTCGTTATTTTCTTAGTCATTCGTTTTTCCATTTTCGTGTTGTGGAAACAGAAACGATTGATCGCCGATGTCGTGGCGATCGACAAAATTTCTCATAAATCCTCTGATTACTTGCGCTGCGGAAACATCATTTTTCTTACAGGCGTTGATAAACTGTCGCCGCAAGTCCTCTTCTACTCTGATGCGCATACCCGCGTCTTTCATGTTCGAATCCCTTGGCTACACTTTGGATACACAATTATACATTGCCGCAAGACCGAACGTTACATATTTTCAATGCAGTCAACGCTCTACTTGCGAAACACAACTCACTGGCGGAACATGATCACACAGTAAATACTGTATTTTTATACAGTATTTTTCGATTTTTTGCCAGTGTAAAATCCATTATTAGCATATTTTAATGCCAATTATTTAACATTTAGTGCTAACTTGCAATTCCAACATGAGGATTGATCGGGTACACCTGCCAACAACGCTAGTACTACACCAATACGACCGAACTCGCAGCTACAAAGGCACAAAACACCGCCACCATGATGGAATATCTCTGGGGCGTCGAGGCCTTTAGCAACGAAAATTCTGACTACTAGTTCCATTCCATCATGGCGGCCGGAAAGTCGATTTATAATAAGTGTTTAATAGACATTTCAGAGAGGAAAAAAATGGTCGCTATGTGCTGACCTATTTAATGGAAATTAATATTCTCAATCATGCCTAAAATTTATTTTGAGTCGCTTAGGATTGATTAATTTTGATTCGGCTCACGGTTGTATTGGCATCATTTTTTCCTGATAGCCTCGGATCTAATTGATTTTTAGCTATGGCATTGCATTAAAAAAATACCTATACACCACAACAGCAGGAATTTTTTGCGTTACATTTTGGATAGAATTGTCAGAATCGCGTAAAGTATCATCTGCAACCACAGCAAAAGGAAATACATGACCACGTATCAAGAATACACCGCCAAGATCGCAGAACTGCAAGAACTCGCGGAAGCAGCACGTAAGAACGAACTCGCAGGTGCGAAAGCACAAATCGCCGCCATTATGAAGCAGTATGGTTTGACCATCGACGACCTCCGGGAGACGAAACCGAAGGCTGTCAAGGCTCCAGGTACAGTCGCAGTGAAGTATCGCGATGATGCCACTGGTGACACATGGACAGGACGTGGCCGTCCGCCAAAGTGGATGGAAGGCAAGGATAAGGATCAGTACTTGATCAAATGATGGAGACGCACTGACAGGACTTCATCTGACACAGGCTGTCAGATGAGTTAAAGCTCTATAGGATCGCTAAAAGCCGACTTCGGGCTGGAAGATAGGCCGTTGAGCGATCTATATTGCTTGGAAATTTTTTATTTCAGAATACTGGAGTTCAATATGACTGCATCTATACCATTTTTTATTTGGTCAAAAATCACAAATGGTTAAATTTTCTGAGCCGTTTTACGTCGCTACAGATGGAAAAAACGTAATGGTTGGCGGTAAGTCCGCTGAAAAAATTGCCAGCGATCTCGAAGCCGGTGTAGCTCGGCTCGGTGGATTTTGGCGGCACCCAAATTATTTTGAAGCCTACTTTCAAGCAGCATCTGCTCTTATCGAACAGGGAAGATCAAACGGAACTCTAGATGAAATTGGGTTACCGGCTTTTTACCTTCAGAGACACGCGATTGAGTTGTTGCTAAAAGATCTGCTAACGTGGTTAACTAATATTTCTGATCTTCGTAACCAGTTGGACATATCAAAACAAAAGCCAACCGAAAAACTTTTAAAAGATCTCAGCTCTAGCCATAACTTGGAAAAGATTTACGGGCACATCCTTAGTTTCGGTGAGGAACTTGATCTTTCACCGCCATCAGAAAAGCTAGGTAGATTAATTGCAGATATGGGACGTTTCGAAACTACAGATACCTGGTCTAGATACAGTTCATCGCAGAAAAAATCAAAGGGTAGTGTACCTGTACCAGTTCAACACATTCCAAAGGAAATTTTGATTCCAATTGTTGAATTTCAGGAGCGACTTGATTTTATTGCTACACTTTTATCGGCGCGTAAAGCCTTCGGCAATTCGTACGAAGATATGTTACACGAAATTTGGTCAAGTTTAGATGCAAAATTAAATCATTAAAAATGAAATTTTATATTTTATATAACACTATGGATTTGATACCGTAAGCTGTCTTTGACAGACTAACATCACAATATAAAATCGTGTTTACCACACTTCGGATGAACCTATAAATGCTCAGCTACTTTAGAAATCGATTTTAAGACGCGTGGAATCGATTTCATCTCATCTCGGCGCATCGACGCATCGTCTTAAAGCTCCACGCCGTAGAATCGTTTCTAGTCGTTTTAACAGCGTGGTCTGATATCTTCTCTAAAAATTACGATCAAATCATGCAAGACGAATCGACTTGCATAGCCTTCCGCTTTCTGGGCAAAAATCCTTTGCTGCGATAAACTTGCCTGTTTCAACCAGTGCGTCGATTACATAATTATCAGCCAGCTTGGTATCCCGTTTTTTAGGGAAACGCTTACGCAACCATACATCGAACGAATTTTGCTTGGGATGATTTCCCAAGGTCACTACTCGCTGGCCCTGCACCATATAGTTTCTGTTTGACGCCGTGATGGTATCGATCAGCTCTTGCTCATCAAATGCCATACCAGTGTATTTCAGTTCAATCATAGAATTCGTCTGCTTGTAATGTTGGTACGAAGAAAAGTGCCAACGATGATAGCAGAACGGTGGACAGCCGGGGCTGCATTAGCAACCCCGGCAGTTCTAATATAAGACCTTATTTTGCAGGCGTCTGCTGATCAACAATGACCTGGATGATGTTGGTGATCAGACTCACGTTGGATGGGGATAGCTTCGCGAGCATATCGGCGATACGCTGAAGCGCATCATCATGCGGCACGATGCCTGACGATTCCGGCTGGTGGGCCATATTGCTGAGCGTGGCAGCGTCTAGCTTCGTAGGTTGGCGTACTGGCACACTCTTGCTTGTGATGGGCGGTTTGTGGGTCATACTAGGCTTTCGGTCATTGATGGTGCTGATACCGTCAATGCGAACGCCGAAAACCTCAACGAAACCTGTCGCTATTCGATCTGCTGGCCTACCAAAGCAGATCGTCTTCCGCTACATATCGCCTCACATTAAATATCTGCTTTTGGCCGATTGCTGCCAATCGTTACGCATCAATCCACTTACCGCTGCGCCAATCGTCATATGGAAGCGCACGATTCTGAACTAGCTCTTCGTAACGTAGCCCCGCTCGCAACGTTGTCAATAGAGCTCCTGCCCCGTGATTTAAGATAAAGTGCTCGTATCCCCACTCGCTGTCGTTGTAATGCGCTTCGATTGCGTTCATGTACTCTCGAACGGACTTGAGTGCATCTTCAATCATTTGGCGGGAGACGCCAGGGAGCGGTTGCGGTAACTGATTCAATGCAGTAAGCAGGTCCAAATGCGCCAGCGTCTTATGTCTCCGAACGCGGAATGCATTGCATTGAACATGAAGCTTGTCGAGTATTGCGCGACAATTAGCAGCGAGTGTGGCCTCACCATGTTGTTGAAGGTTTGATTGTAGTTGCTCCAGTGAAAGATTGCTGTGCTTTCCGATGCTTGAAGGATCCGTCAGTTTACTTAAGCTAATTTGTACTTCGTCGAGCAGAACATCCTGAATAATATAAAAAAAGGTTCCTGCGCACTCTTCAAGGAGTTCAATTCGGCGAGGATTTTCTCCAAACAGCTCGCGGTAAGTCATCCACCTGCCATGGAGCCATGTAATCTCAGAGCGCAACTCGTCGTAGATCTGAATGAACCCAGTCGGGACGTTGGAGGTACGGGAGTTTGAGACCTCTTCTTTCACATTTATCACCGCTTCAGGTAACTGAGCCATACGCTGTCCTTCCTTGTTGAGCGGCTGATTCTGCCGAGAATGGACAGAACCCTTCCATACTATCGGCTGGCTTCAAGGCCGCTAAGAGCCATTTTCCTGACTATTGAGAACACAGCGCACAATGCTCTCTACCATGCGAATGTTCTTCGGAGACAATTTCGCAAGAAGCTCGACCACCGGCACGATCGCCGCTTGATTCTTGCCGACCACCACAACTCCTACTTCACTTTCCGCAGGCTTGCCGCTGGCCTTCGCAGCTCGCCGCTTTCCTGTGCCAAACCGCAGCCACTCAGCTGAAACGTCCAGCCATTCAGCCAGACTCATCAGCTTCGCCTGCGTTGGTATTGCATCGGCCAGCAGCCACTTGCGCACCGTTTGCGCGGCAATCTTGTTCTCGGGGTAAAGCTCACTAAATTGCCTGGCAATCTCTGTGGGACTGGAGATAGGTAAGCCAGCACGGGTGAACTCTTTTTTCAGCCGTTCGCTGAACTCTAAGCGAAGGTTTTCGTTGGTGTTTTGCATGTAGTAGCACGCTACCGACTACCATAGTAACTATGTAGAAATATTGGCTTTGTGCAATAACGTATAGTTACTATAAAATGATCTCATCGGCATCGCTGCCGTCCAATTCCAGCAATTCAATGCCGATCTTCACGGCGGAAGTGAGACCACATGAATCAAAATAATCAGGGGATGACCGTACTGCCGGAGCATGTCCGGGCGAACTTAGCCAAGTACATCGAGCATGAGCAACTGACGTGCTTGGCATGCGGCTATGTAGGCATGATGGGCGTGGCGCAGAAAACAAATCGTGTTTCGTCAAAGAAGTCGCTGACCTATTTGATTATTGCTCTCGCCATCCTAGGATTTGTCGACATCGTATTGTCGATGAAAGGTGCATCAATTCTGCCATTGTGGCTGCACGCAATCGTCGGCCTCGGCGTCGCCATCTTCACGACTGGCTCAGTGAAGACCTACGAGTGCCCAAACTGCAATGCAGCGCTAGGCGGAAAGTAAATCCGACTCATCCCCGCATTGTTTGCCAGCTCTTCACGACGAGCATTGTGCATACAGCCGACGACCTGCCATCTTGACCAAAAAGGATACCTGCTCATGCGCGTCAGATTTGCGTTACTCGCATTGTCACTGACGATGTCCACCAGCGCTGCCCAGCAGCCGCGTCTTCGGTTCGTAGAAGTGATCGAAGTCAATCCTCAATACGTGGAGGTTCCCTGTGATCGCTGCGGCCCACTGCCTGACCTGCGGTTTACCGGGACCAAGTTCAAGTACCGCTGCGATGGCGATCTATACGAAAACTGGACAGCAGGACCTTTGCATGCTGGCGCACGTATACAAGTACTCGATTGCTCAAACGTGGTCGTCACGAAAGATCGAAAACTCGTAATGGCTTCGTAGCAATATTTAACAGAGTTTTCGTATAATAATTTGAAGGAACAAAAATATGAAATGTCCACATTGTCGCGGAGAAATTTCAATGATCGCTGAAATATGCCCACATTGCCGCTCAGACCTTAATGCATACTTTGCAGAGCATGGCGCAGATATTTCTGAAATACAGCCTTTATTGACGTTTATGGTTAAGTGGGTTTTTCACACATTTATGTTATACATACCACTTTTAATACTTGTTGCAGTTACCATAGGAGATATGCCGGAGTTTTTATGGTGGTCAGCATTTTTTGTTTGCGTTGTCGTCGCTCTGATTTATCGAGAAAAACTACCTATTTTCTGAAACGAATTTACAGAAATCAATGGCATTAGATATTGCATTATTTACAGTGAATTGGTTCATCCACAACAATGACGTTATCATTTTCTTGGCAATGATAACGTCGTACCTGCATTAAAACCCTTCTGCCCAACGTTCCCAAAATCCTGGCTCATCATGATGGGCATTTTTCATGCAGTAAGCCAGCGTGTAAAGGGTGAACCTCACCCCCTCCCAACGCATCGCGCCCTCTGCATCCTCAAGGTACGCTTCTAGTTCAAGGTAAGCCGGGTCCGCAACATCGTATGGCAAATCGATGTAAATCTGCCCTCGATACGACTCCATCCTCATCTCACTGGTGTAGCCTCCGCATTCCATGTATGCGATGCCTTTGTGTTCAAGCCACGCCAGGATCTTTTCACGCATGGGGTTTGCTGCGTAGTGACCTTGAAATCCGGAAAATTCTAAGCCAAGCACATCACGTTGCTTGGCACGACCGATCTGGTCGATGTTCTGTAAAAATTGTGGCATAGGCCGCTCCTGCGTAAGTTGGTGAGGTATTTATCAGGAAAAAAATGACGGGCAAAGCATCGTCACGGGGCAAAGAACGTTTCACCCCCGTGTGGTCACTGCCTGCTGAATCACTGATAGATTGTGAAAAATAGATGGTCGTGTTTGCGGGGTTCGCATCTGCAAATATGCGGTGTATATGCAAAAAGGCAACGCGGCAGGAATTGATGAATCCTGCCACACTGACTCAACTAGCCTTGCAGCGCATTGATGATGCCCACGGCCTTCCTGCTGGCGTCGTTTGGTGCAAGATGAGCATAGCGTTGCGTCATTTTCGGATCGCTGTGGCCAAGCAGAACTGAGACCTCAAACAGACTGACGCCGTTCTTGACCAGTTTGCTGGCATAGGAGTGCCGCAGCGTATGCATCGTGACCTTGCCGCCCTTTTCCCTCACCACATCAGGGTCGTTCATTCCTGCGCGGTCCATCGCCTTCTTGATCGCCTGCGCCGCATAGCCGCGTGCTGTGCCTAACTTGTTTTCAAAGAGGTAGCGTGCGTCTGGCCGGCGATCCGCATGACGACGCAGTACCACTTCGCGCAGCCGATCCGTCATGAACAGCACGTCTTCATTGTTGACCTTGCTGCGATAGATGTTCAGCGTTCCGGCGTCCAAATTAACAGCCGTCCAAGGCAGGTTCGCAGCTTCGGAATATCGGCAGCCGGTATCAAGAAGCATGATCACTAGGTCGTAGTTATCTTGAATGTTGCGCTGCATCTCTGGTGTGCGTGCTTCCAGCGTTTTAACGCCGCTTCTCACCGTGTTCGGATCGAGTTCACGCAGCAATGCAGCCTCATCGTTGGAATCCAGATAGCGTAAGCGATACGAGGTTTTCAACTGCGGAAACACGACGTCACGGTTGGTTTTGTATCCAAGCCGTTGCATCTCGCGCAGCGTCGAGCTGATCAACCCGATCTCATGCTTGATCGTCGCAGGCTTATCACCTTCGGCCTTCCGCTTGGCAACCAAGCGCTCGATGTGCTTGGTCTGGATCTCATGCAGAAACAGGGTCGCTGGCAGGCCGTAGCAAGGATTTTCCTTTTTGGTTTTCGGATCGCGCTTGCTGCCGAACATCTTGCGTGAGATCGATTCCATGCCGCGATAGTACGAATACTGCTTGCGTGGTTCCAGATACTTGCCTACAGCATCACGCAAGGAAATTTCTTCGGCTTCACCAAGATAAGCCTCGCTGTGTATCTTGTTTCGCATTTCACGCTCGACCTGCAAGGCTTTTGTTTTATTTGCCGTACCTGTGCTGCCTACGTATTTCTTATTCTTTGCTTGAAATGCGTAATACCAATTGCTGCTGTTTTCTCTCTTGTGTAATCCCAAAATACTCTCCGCTGAATTAATGAATAACTACATCATCAGCTATTTATGCAAACAGCTCAACGGAGGTATTTCACCCGAATAATTTATAATAAAATATATCTATCATCAATAAAATTAGCTGCAAGCACACCAAAAAAGATAGCAATAAGACAATCCCGCAGAAACACTTTGGCTGCCTTACAAAGCTCGGCTTCATACCTAGGCATACCTAACATTTGTAACGCCCCACAAGGCCTGTAATTGAAAAGCCTCCAAAACAGCTTAAAACGCTCATCAAGGAGTTACAAAGTTACATAAAGGAAACCAGCAAAATACCATGTAAATTGACAGGTGCACTCCTCGCATTAAAGTGACATTTTATGCAACAAAACGTCGTAGGTATAACCTAAGTTTAAATAGATTACCTCCTATAAATCCTGTACCTCACTGGCAGAAACCGCTTCATCACAAACATCAGACTCCGGCTTAGCGATATTGGGGAATAGCCCTCGTTCGGTATTTTCTATGATAATTTTTGCAAAATACACATCTCTTGCTATCGAATTAGCTATCACAATATTGTTTGCAGCGTAATCTTTCTTTTCTTCATGGCTCATTTTCTCCAATATAGAATTATCTAATTTCTCAGCGCCTCCGAGTTCTGCAAGAGTGATAGATGGATCATTCTTGTGAGCGTCATAAATCTTCAATCTTCTCTTTAAAACATCAATTTCTTTACTGCTCGGAATAGGATTTAAACCGTAAAGATGGTACAAATCTAGAGCTAAGTTTGAATGTCGCTTTTTTTTCCTAGCCTTCGAATTGATTTTTAATGATTCCTGATGCTCTTGTTCTAAGCTTTCACTAATACGACGTTTTAAAACCTTATCAATCTCAGCCAGAATAACTTCTTTCGGCGCATAAACATTTACAACAAGGCCCAGGAGATCATCTGCATAATCATCGAACATGTAATCAAAATCCGCCTTCGTTTCAATTTCATTAATCACAAACATCGGCTCGATATCTGAAAATATAAATTGATGTGTGGGCCACCATTCTTCCCAAGACAGCGCGTGTACGTCACCAAAATGACTATACACATCCTTCAGGTCCTTCAAGTGCTCCAAATCCCCTATCCCACCGTTTGAGCAACATTCTTTATAGCGGACGGAACGTTTCAAATATTCGTACCACAATTGGTACACCTGCTCATCCATTCAGAACTCCTAAATTATGTCTACATACAATCAAAACTGAAAAAATGGATGCAAATATACGAAATCTTACGCCTCCCATAAACTAGCTTTACTTCTTGACCGGCCGGTTTTCTAAGTAAAGCTGCCTATACGTGTGGTTAAAAACACGTAGGGCAATCAACCTTAATCAAGCTGCTTTTTGCAGACTATATGAAAGACTGTACACATGGAAAACCAAGCTATTCAGCAAGTAGAAGCAAACGATGACGCCGACCTGATGACGCCCGCACCACAAGCCCAGCCACATGATATGCCAGGAGCGACAGTCATCGCCAACATCGAGACGCAACCAGTCTTGGAGGCTGTTGATGCAGCGACAACACCATCAACCACGAAGCAAGCACTGCGCTACCAGCTCGCCAGCAAATTCACATCGGCACGGTGCGAAATCGAATCGCAGGTAAGCGCCGTAGTCAATGCGAAGTGCGGTCAGCGCTACAAAGGCACGTTCGACGTCCGCTTTGACAGCCCGAATGAAATGACGCAAAAAACGCTCAGTGCCTTTTGCGGCGCTGGAACTGTGTTCTTCACGTCTGATGACCTCGACCAGCACCCTACGCTTAAGAAGGTTCGCAAGGCAGAAGAAGGCATCAACTTGTCAGCTCTCATGACCCGTGCGAAGCGCCCAGGCAGCATCGATGACAAATCGTGGCAAGAGCTGGAAGACATGTGGAATGACGTTTCGAAGACGCTCTATAGCCAGGGCCTGGCACCGATGCACATTCTCATCGCAGGGGTGTTGGCCGCGAACGGCTTGGGCGGGCCGAAAATCAACAAGAAGCTCGGCGGTAGCACTAATGTCAGCATCGACAACAAAACCGAAGTCATGTGCAAAGTTCTCGATGAACTGAATGAGTTGCTCGCCAGTACGATGAACATGAAATAAAAATAGCACCGCAAGATTTCAATGCTGGTAGCTTTAATAAAATTTATTAAGGCTACCAATTCAAGAAAAATCGGTAACTAGGAAGCTTGAAATAAAAATGAAAATCAAAAAGCATTTGGCTCAACGTAGAAAAATGAAAATTTGTAAAGCTCATTTAATAAATGCTGCAGAACTTTTTCTATCATCAATAATGAACGACATGTTCGCAAAAGAATTATCTGCCGAATTCATCGTAAAAGTAGAGAGTCTAGGTCTGAGCAATGAGCCGTTTTGCCATACATGTATTCAGTACCGGTTATTTATGTACCCAAAAAATCCAGAAATCTACGAAATGCCAACTATCTTTGTGAAACATGATGGTGCTATCGACATGCATATGGTACGCGGATCTTTTAAAAAAGAAGTAGTACGCGGGCCGTTTGCAGTGATATGGGAAACACGCGGATTCGACGAAAATATTGTTCGATTCATGTATGAAGTTATGGAGGAAGATGGCATCGATGAACTCGTAAAAGAAATAAATAAAGTACAAATTTCTTTTGACTGTCACAAAGAAGTAAAGCAAAAAGAAACAATACAACAATATGTTAATCAAAAGTCAGATAAAGTTCTTATTCAATGCATGTTGGCAATAATTAAAAAATTTGATCCTGTAAATTTTTATTCAATAGAAATTCAAAGTATTAAAAAATGGATGCTCAACAATATGTAAAAGTTGTGCGAAAAAATTTGTAATTTAAAATAAATAGATCAGGAAATAAGAGCAATATGAAACTTTCTACCTGTAATGAAATTGACTTTAAACCCGCACAAGATGACAAGGAATCGCATCGCATACTCGCGACTGGTTTTAAAAACGTCGACATTACGGTGCAACAGTTCGCCGAAAGTATCAATCGCGGATATCCGTTTAGTTCCCAAAACAGTGGCAGGCGGAAGGACGTCAACTTCTTGTGCTCTGGAGTCATTGCAGTGGACCTGGACCACGGATGGACACTTGAAGAGATATTGGCATTGCCATTTGTGCAAAGCTACGCTGCAATCGTATATACCACCGTAAGTCACACTCCGCAAGCACACCGTCTCCGCGTGATCTTTGAACTTGAACACGAGATTTCCGATCCACTCGAAATGCGCTGCGCGATAAAGGGAGCGATCAATTACTTCAATGGAGATAAAGCATGCAGTTCAGTATGTCAGATGTTCTATGGCTCAAAAGGCTGCGATCCAATCGTGATCGGAAAGATACTACCCAAAGAACAGCTCGACATGTTGATCAAGCTCGGTGAAGGTACGGGTGCAACAGGATCTACAGGGGCATCTGACAAAATCAACTCCGAGCTTATGCCATCGAGCAGCCGGGACGAGCGTAAAAACGTCAATGATGCGCCACAACGCTCAGCAATCACATTGCTGAATAACCAGGAAGTCAGAACACAGCACAGTAAATGTTGTCTCCTCTCTGAGCTTCCAGCCCGTACAGCTGTGTTCTGTCCAATCCATATCGACAAACACGCTAGTGCATTTGTCGTGGAAAATAAAATTGGTATCAAGGGAGTGCACTGCCGGGCATGTAATCAAACATTCTGGCCAGAGGGTCATGCACGCCCCGATCTCTTGGAGTATGACTTCTATTCCTATGAGAGTCACATCACCAAAATGGAGTATGAAGAAGATCCTATGATGCATCTGGATGATGACGCGCCCACCGAATATTGGAATAATAATCTTCGCCAAGTGCAACGCCGTAATCAACAGTATCTTACCGATATTCCTCTGAAAAATGGAATCACGTATCTGGCTAGCCAGAAAGGAACAGGTAAAACTGCTCTTCTAAAAAAAATTGTGGAAGAATGCCGTGCCAACTATAAAACTGTATTGGTAATCGGGCATCGCACTTTGTTGCTGGGCGAGCTTGCACGAAATCTTGGCTTACACTTCTATAAAGATAAAATTGACCATAAAAATTTTGATAAAGAAGTAGCATTTCAATACCTCGCTATTTGTATCGATAGTATGCCAAATTTGCTTAACACCGCACGCGAGAAATACGATGTTGTGATAATCGACGAGTCCGAGCAAGTTTTTAGACATCTGGTCGCAAAGACACTCGGTGCAAATCGAAGACAATGCTATTTCCAAATAGAATTTTTCTTGAAAAATGCGAAGTCTGTAATTTTGTCTGATGCTGATCTGGGCTTCCTCACAGTACAGACTGTTGAACGGATGATGGGACGAAACAGGCTAACTAAAATGTTTGTGAACTCCCATCAACCGAGTGGGGCTGTAATCGATATCTATGACAGCAAAAATCAGCTAATCATGGATATGAAAGAAACAGTCCTCGCGGGAGGACGACATTATATTTGCTGTAACTCGAAGACCACGGCTCGATTAATGAAAGAAATAATCATTGCCGGAGGTAAAGATGAAAATAAAATCATGCTTATTACATCGGAAAATTCGCAGGAGACTAACATCATTAACTTCCTCAAGGAAATCAAAACTGCCATACTAGAGTTCGACGTGTTGATTGCATCACCATCCTTGGGAACTGGAATTGATATCACTTTCAATAATGCTGCACAATTGATAGATACAACTTTTGGGTTCTTCGATACAAACATCACTACTCATTTCGATCTGGATCAACAATTGGCACGGGTGCGTCATCCTAAATCTGTAAAAGCATGGATTTCCCCGCAGATTTCATACATTGAAAGTAATCCCGAAGTTATTAAAGAGTTTTGCGTGATGTCCGGTGAAATTACTGATTCTTTGACTGGTTACGATGCTGCTGGGCATCCAATGTACAATGTGAATGACAAAATATTGACGCTTTATGCAAACGTAATGTCAATGTCCAATGCATCAAAAAACAATCTCAAAAAACACTTCATCGATTTGAAGTTACACAATGGATGGCAAGTTAACCACATCGCAAAAGAAGAGGAAGACTTTTCGGATATTGCAGACGACATCCATGAGGCAAGAAAGTCAGTAATAGAAGAAGATTTAACTGCACTTCTAAATGCAAAAGAGTTGACTGAACACGAATTCGAAATTTTGAAGAAAAAAACTAGTAAAAGTAGAAACGAATATTTATCTTTTGAGAAATTCAGGGTAGAAAAATTTTACGGGGAAAAATTGTCATTGGAAATTTTATTATTAGATAATAATGGGAAATTCCGCAGACAACTTCATATGATGGAATTATTGATGAGCAACCCGTTTAGTCTTGCGGAAAAAGATGCCGAACGCAATAACAGTCATGCGATCGACCGCCAAAATTTTTCGTTGAAAGCTGGATTATTAAGAGAAATTCTTTCTACATCTGGGCTGGTAGATGCCAAATTAAATTTCAAATTAAATTTAGAAATTACAAGTGCTGATTTGAAGGAATTTGCTCTGATGTGTTCGCAGAAAAGCAATGAGATCAAGACCTTGCTTAATGTCAATATTCGAGCCGATGTACATAAAAAAGCATCTTTCCAGCTGAACAAAATTCTTCAATTGATCGGCATGAAAACAATAAAATCCGGTCAAAGTGATGACAAATATAGAAACCGGACATTTTATTACAAGCTAGATAAAAAACAGCATGATTTAGTTTTTAAATATCTCCCACGGGTAAGTCATGATGCAGATATCGATGCGTCACTCAAGGAAATGGCACACAGGGAGAAGTTGAGAAAAAAGATGAAAGTATAAGAATATAACCAGTTGCGATACGCGGCTATAGCCGCGTATCGCAACTGCGGGAAATGGGATAGCATTGGCAGCGCAGAGCTGCCAATGCTATCCCATTTCCCGCAGTTATACATGTATTGGATAAACACCCTACCCCATTGAAGAAAATTTTATAATTTCATAGGGTTAAAGATACTTCATGACAACATCTTCTTTTCTTCTATAAACTATTAGCTGCTGCTGTTGTCCGTAAAAATAACATCTTCAAAAAATATTTTTAATTCATATATTATGCAATACCCTCCCTACTCCCACTGCCCACACTTTTTTCTGCGCCGCCATGACCATATTTTTTCGGACAACATCTTCTTTTCTTCTATAAACTATTAGCAGCTGCTGTTGTCCGTGAAATCATTTTATAAAAAATCTACATACTTTCACTTTTAAATAACCTGCCGTTTCATCCTACGATCATCGAACGCTCCCAATCACATTACCTCGGATAACTCACCATTTCCTTCTAATCTATCGAACGGCGCCTGTTGTCCTAGGTGATGCATATTTGACAATCACGACCTTTTCTGTCCACCTTGTCACCTTGCGTAGCGGTGTTAGCTGAGTTAGAAGGACGGTTGCGTCCGTTACAAGCCAGCGAACCTTCTGGCCTACCCCTTAAAACCAAGCGTTGATGCAGGTCTGTAGGATATAGGCGTCGCCCTGTAGGCGGAAATGCGGCAGCTTGTTGAGGGTGTGGGCGCCGTTCGTAGGTTATGAGCCCTTGAACCTTCAGACCTAGCCCTAGAAACCGAGCGTTCATGCAGGTCTGCAGGATACAGGCGTCGCGCTGTAGGTGGAAATGCGGCAGCTTGTCTCGGGTCTGGGCGACGTGCGTACGTTATGAGCCTTCAAAGCTTCTAACGTAGTTCGCGTAACCCCGCATTCGTGCGGGTCTTAGGCGGATACCCTCGCAGGTGTGATGGGAAATGAAGTGGTTGCCCACCGAAAATTGCTGACACCACGTTGATGAAACCGCTGGAACAAGATGAGGTGAACAAGTCTAGGCTTGGCAGCTAGCCGTTGCCTAATAATTAAAAAATGTTGATGGTAAAGGCTCTTTAAAAATGCGAGAGCCTACATCATGAATGCGAATATTACTTCAACCGAGCTGCCGAGGACAACGAGCGACCACAGACCGGCAATGCCATCCAACGCGATCACTGTCTCGCAGATAGCTGCGACCGGTGCTTCGACCAGCGTGAGTGGACCGATTAATAACACCGCTACGGCGATTTCATCGATGCTGACGGCGGATACGACGGGGAGCGAAGGAAAACTCGATTCGGGCGTTTCATCTATGGCCGAGGCCGAGAGGAAGCCGAAGGCGCCGACGAAGATGGAACTCGCTTCCACCATCTACCTACGCATGTCTAAGCAGAAAGATATACCCGCAAGCAGATCGTTGAGCAGTTCGCGGCCGAAGCCAAGTTGAGCACAGCAGATCCCAGCACCTACTACCAACTGATCAACGCGAAGTTAGGTTAGATGTTGGGCGGATAGCTAGCCTGCATGCCCATGTTAGCTTGCTTCAGGAAGAGCGCACATCCCTTGTACTACGAAGTTTTAGACAGCAACATGGCGACCTCCAACAACCCAAGTCATGGCATCCCGTTTTCTTTAAAAGTAATAAAAATTTTTGATTTCAGATACTTAAGGGTTTTTCCATAAAGTTATTTTTGCATTTTTAATCATACCCAACTTCTCAGGTAGAAGGAATGCGGTCACTAGCTGAAACTGTGCAGTCGAAAAATCTACAAAATGTGAAACTCACGTAAAGCCAGGCCGGTACAAATCAATGCCAGGAAAAATATCACGACACTCATAGT
The DNA here is from genome assembly GCF_002735655.1 of Janthinobacterium sp. BJB446. Taxonomy (NCBI): domain Bacteria; kingdom Pseudomonadati; phylum Pseudomonadota; class Betaproteobacteria; order Burkholderiales; family Oxalobacteraceae; genus Janthinobacterium; species Janthinobacterium sp. BJB446. The sequence goes on from NZ_PDZK01000002.1 coordinate 629,290, forward strand.
TCGTGTTGTTCGCTGCAGTCGGTCCTTTTCCGCAGCATGGTTGTCTCGGAGTAAATCAATCTGCGCCAGAAGCGAGGGTAATTGCTTTTCTAGCTCCATGCCCTTATGCGCCAATAAGTTGAGTTTTGCACTCGCGTCAGTCTGTCCTTGTATGAGCGTGTGGACTGAATCCATTGCTTCGTTGATCTTCGTGGAGTGAGTCTCCGCTAATGCTAATTGTTCTGCAATACGAACTCTGGCATTGCCGGTCAGCTTTTCGACCGCGCGCGTTCGCGCGTCAAAGGATGCCGCAATCTCAGTAACATCTCCGACGCGATGCTCGAGATTTTGAAGTGCCCTAAGGTTGCCTGCTGATTGTTCGGTGGCTTGGCGAGTCGCTTCCTCGAATCTATTGTCTATGTTTTTTATGCTACACGAAACAAACTCTGAGAGTTTGTCTACATCAAGACGCAACGCTATTGCAGCCTCAGTGTTTGCGTCAATTCTTCCTTGTGTTTCGCGCGACGCGTCGAGGATTGCGCTGAACATCGCTTTTGCGGCTTTTGCGACATTCTTTCCATTTTCAGAGAGCACATGAATTCGGCCATCACTATCTTTCACGCCTTCATTAACCTGGCGCTCGAATTCTGCGATGACGCTTGTGAGGTAAGCGAAGCCTAAGGTATTCAGACCAATGATTTCCTGGTTCAGTTTAACCAGCAAGTCATTAATTTCGCCTTGTGACCGTGCAGTGGAGATAAGGTCATCTCTGCTACTAGAAACAATGTTTTTCCACCATCCACGACTCTCGATCTCTGAGACCTCGAGACCGGCCTTCTTGGCGGTATCCTCTAATTTCTTTATCAGGCTGAAGATGCGTGATGCTTGTTCTTGTGGCGATGCTGTTTTCGTCGGTAATAGTTGAATTAGTGCGGTCATTGATTGAAAGAGTTCAAAAGTTGCTGAAGGCCGCTGACTTCGGCGTCGTACTCGTTCATCGACTTATCGAGTGTGCCACGGCGGACGTCACGTTCGGCCGAGTGAGTTTCGATGCGCTTATGCATCTCTGTGTGAGTAGCTGTAATTAATTGGGCAGAGGTTTCAATCATGAAACATGTGCGGCGCATTTTCAGCAGTGTCACCTGATTACCCCGGTGTACATCGGCGAACTGCTTATTTCTGAATGCAAGGCTTGCTTTGAGATGATCGAATGCCAGCAGAAGGATAATCGTGCCGACACTCACAAGAGCGCCAGACAATACGGTTGCAAGTGTTTCGGCAAACGGGGCGAGAGGAGGCAACGACAGCAGCATCTTGGCAATTGCTTCTTCAGCGCCGATACCGATGACTGTGGTTGCGGCTCCGCCAACAATGGCCAACACATCGCGCGCAATATCAGACCGCGTCATGCCAGGTTCGGGCGCAACCACGACTTTCACTGCACGCACGAGTGAGACGATGACTTCGCGAATAATCGTCACAACGTTGCGTACAGTGGTGACGAATGAATTGATGAGGAACGTCGCGAGATTTGAGAGCAAACCAGATACCGCTGCAGCAAGCCCCTCCTTGAGGAACTCCGCCCACCGTGTTTTCATTTCTTCAACGATGGCTCTTGCACGCGCGCTCAATATAGACATTATCTTGTCGACGTCCCGTAATCCGTCTTTCGTAAGCTGACGGATATCTGCCACTATGCCTTTCAACAGACTGCGCAACGCAAGCCCTACAATTTGCCGCAACGCCACTTTTCCCGCTTCTAGTCCGCCTTGCACCGCCAGATCTTGCGCATTCTTCTTAAGTGCGGCTAGGCGTTGTGCGCTGTTGACGGCTTCACGAGCTGTTTTGTCCACCGCATTCATCGCTTGTCGATCGACATCAAAGGCTTCGGCGTTTTGTAAGCTCTTCTCTTTTCTGCTGGGTTTGTTCGCCCATTCTTCGAGAGTAAGATCACCCTTTGACTGGTTCATACCACTATCAGTCCATACGATATTTGCGTCTTGATTGGCAATCTCGACACGCTCTTCGCGTGTTTGCGCAAAGTGCCCCTTCGCAGAGCGTTCGATTTCCGATGCGGACACTACGTGATCTTGTTGCGCTTGACCGTTGCGGGGCAACTCTTTGCCTGTGTATGCATCCACCACTGGCTCAGGATTTTGGAAGCGTTCCTTGCGGGCTCCCTTTTTCTTGCGCTCTGCATCATAATCGGTACGATCAAATCTTTCCGTTTGAGCTTTTTCATAGTTCTGGCGGCGTAAAGCGTCTTCGGCATTTGCGGTGACGCCCTGCTCGAAGTTATGCAGCGTTGTAACGTTACCTCCATCGACGTCCTCTAGCAAATCTGCGGAAAGCCCGAAGGGACCGATGAGTGTGTTCAGCAGCGCCGCCTGGAGATCATCTAGCACTTTTTCATTATCTGGTGATGGTGGGCTAGATTCGATGATGCGAATGAGCCGTTCGGTCTCGTCATCGATCCATACCGTTTCATTTGCTGTCGCTTCTTTGCTCAACATGAGCTCCTCTAATGAATTTGTTAGACAGCGCTTAGTCAAAAACTTCGCGCTAGGCCCCGGATTCCGATCCTTCGCGTTGAGATCGCAAGAGATGGCACCGTTCATGTTTTCCAACAGGCCGAGTGCTCAAACTCTGCATGCGCAGCAGGGGCTCAGGGTGATTTCCATTGTTGAATCCTGGTTATATTCGAACTCAGCCACCGAGCAGAACGATAGCATTTTTTCCCGATGGAAAGTTCACCGAAACTAACAAGTGGAACATAGGAGCCGATGCGCGTCACGAACAAGGGTAACCAATGTTAATCTGAAGCGAAATCTAACCTACTTTACCGCATAATTTGCACACGAAATTGCCCCACGTATAAGACACAATCCTGCTCATGACATTGAGTGAGGAATTGGGGTGATCGACGTAGCATTACTAGGCATTATTCGGCGCTGGCACATTCGCGACAAGGCCAATCCTGCCAGCAAACGAACACATAGCTCATAAGCGTTTAAACCTTCTGATCGACCAGTGATTGGTCCCACAGCCGAGGCGTTTAAACCTTCTGACCGACTAGTGATTGGTCCCACAGCCGAGGCGTTTGCACCTTTTGACTTACCTTCTCGAACCCAGCGCTAATGCGCCGTTCAGGGGTGCCGGAGTGATTCTGTAGTAGGAAATGCGGTAGTTGCCGAATTGCATCAGTAGTCTGCTAAAGTATGTGTTTGACAACAAAACAACACCAACATGAATAGCTTCGAAAGCTGGATGCGGCAACAAGGCTTATCTGCATCGTCTGTAAAGAAATACGGTAGCGCGGTCAGTGGGCCTCTAACCGCATGGGCGAACGCAAACTCCATCCTGAGCGGTTCTCTTACCGACATTGAGGACTTATCAACATTTCAGCCGATCTCATCTGCGGTCCAAAAACTTCCTATCTTCATAGAAAGGAATAGCACAGGACACGGCATGTACAACGCTGCTTTGGTTAAGTTCGCAGAGTATTTGAAGCTCGGTAAGCTCAGCGTTACATCCGGCTCTATCGACAGGGAGACTCTCCCTCCTGATCTAATGCCTAACGACGCGTGGGACCAGACGGCTCGTCGCATGGTGAAGACCGCGCAGCAGACTACGAACTCGTCGAACGGCCAGAAGGTGCTGCAAACGGTAAAAAATAAAAACAATGCCTTTACATCACAGGATGATTTTAGCCAATACGTTGCAGATCTGATCGATCGCCAGAAATTTTGTTGTGCTATTAGTGGTCTACCGATTCACCCTGACAACTCACCTAGCGGTGACGATGAAATGAAAGCGTCTCTGGACCGCATTGGCAGCAGCGGCCACTATGAACCAGGCAATCTACAGGTGGTATGTAAATTTATTAATCGTTGGAAAAGTGCAGACCACAACGCACAGTTTCTAAGCTTAATGGGTGCGCTTCGCAACCATTGGCAATTTAATCAGGAACAGAAATAATATAAACGATTTATATCATATCCTCTATCACACGTTGGATATGGATCTCGCAGAGCGGCTCTTAAAGCTTCTAACGTAGCTCGCGCAACGCCGCACTCATGCGGGTCTTTGGCGCATACCCTAACGGGTGTGATGGGAAATGAGGTGGTTGCCCATCGAAAATTGCGGTCACAGCGTCTGTGGCATCGATGATGCGCGACGAAGTGAACAGGTCTTGGATTGTAGACTGACCGTTGCCGAGTCGTGAAAAACTGTTGATGGTAAAGGCTCATTAAACACGCGAGAGCCTACATCATGAATGCGAAGATTACGTCAACCGAGCTGCCGAAGACAACGAACGACCACAAGTCAACAATGCCATCAAACGCGACCACTGTCTCGCAAACAGCTACGGCTGGTGCTTCAATCAGCGTGACTGGACCGATTAAAAACGCCGCTACGCCGATTTCATCGATACCGACGGCGGATACGACGGGGAATGAAGGAAAACTCGATACAGGCACCTCATCTTCGGTCAAAGCCGAAAAGACCCCGAAGGCACAGACGAAGATGGAAATCGCCTCTGCCATCTACCTTCGTACGTCGAAGCAGAAAAATATGTCACGCAAGCAGATCGTTGAACAGTTCGTGGCCGAAGCCAAGTTGAGCGCCGCAGGTGCCAGCACCTACTACCAACTGATCAAAGCGAAGCTAGGTTGATCAAACGGTCCTCGGGCGTGGACAATCGCTAGATAAGGTCAAGGCCACTTTCGAAATACTGCTTGAAGGTCATGCCATTATCGAGCTTCCAGTTGTCTCGCCCGTTGATCGAGTATCCAGTGACGATTCCGGCCGCTTGCGATGCGGTCTTGAACATATGGTCTCGCTTAAAGATCATCTTCTCGTTTGAGCTTTCAAGTACTCCAGATGCAATCAGCATCTGCCTCAATGCGACAGCCCCGCCGGTAAGACTCGAAGCCGGCGTCAGGGCCGCGTCTGAGCCTTCCAAGACGACCATGCCCTCTTCCGTCCAAACAGCTTTGGCGTGTAGTCCGCTAACTCTAAGATGAAAAATAGAAGACGGCTCAAGAACTTTGGCAGCAGGCGTAGGGCTGTTCTGAACCACCGCAGTAATTTGCGCGTCTATAGCGTTTCTGCGGACGACAAGGGGATCTAGAAGGCGATGCCCTAGGACCCCAAGGAGCGTCTTTGCAAAAGCCAAAAACTCCTCCATCGCATCCCGATCAGCTCTTGGTAAAGCCGGAAGTGCCGGTGCCTGGTTATTCTCAAGTTGATAGCGTTTTGCTTCACCTGCCATCGACACCAGCCGTGCCTCCAAGTAGCGCACATGTGCCTTTGTAAGGTTTTCGTCTTTGCTACTGAAACTCACCAACTCCGACCAAAACTCCTTCCCTGACAGGTGGCTGTGCAAGCGATCAGCGAGCACCTCAGCTTCGCCGATATATGCGATTTCGGCCCCAGTCTCATCATTCACACCGAACAAAATATAAACCCCGGGACGTTGGATCTCGGGCCACTCGCGTAATTCGCTGAAAAGTGAGCGAGGACATGCAAGAGCTTGACCAGTCCAGTTTGCTATTTCGGCGTGACGAATACCGGCCACCGTGTCGTTCGGAAGGTAGATCCTTATGCTTTTTCCCATTTGTCCACCCTAGCTTGAAGTGCTAGAACAATAGCAGAACACGGCACAGAGGTTCCATGAGAAAAACAACCCTTAGCAATTGCACTACAACAATGTAGTACTAAGTGGCATTTTTCGTCAGTTCAGACGTCGGCTGCCTTCGTCCCTCGGCAAGCATCTTCGTTAACCACTGTCCCATGAAATTGTTCAGTTCCGCTTTTGCAAGTGGGCTGAAGGCCATCAGTTCCGGGCAGAACACTTTTCGAGAACCGAAGCAATCAGAGTACGTCAGTACGCCGACCGTTTCGGCCAGCAAATACACTTCGATGGTCATGTCAGGGTCAGGTATCGCAGCACCATGCAGGCGTTCAAGATAGTGGCTCATGCGAAGTACCAAGCGATGCTTGTGGCGCTCGATCACGTCTACATTCACATCTGTATGCCCTAATACCGCGAGTTTAGCTGGCCCGCTCATGTCATGCAGGCCAGGGAGAAGTTGAAGCAGCTTGATATAGTTTTGTTGGTAGAGTTCCATGCCGATTCCGCGTTTTTTCAATGCGAGAACCATCCATGGAAAACCGGAAACAGACAACGCAGTCCGGGTAAGCACTGCCGACGAGCCAACGATGTAAAAATGCATGAAGTTACCATTTAAATAAGTTTCTATCTTCCCAGCATCGGACCACGTTCGGAAAAATGGGCTACCGACACGCCTGGTTCAAACGGTTGGAGATTTCGCATCGCCATAGCCAGCGACATAGTTGATAATTCGCGTTCCTTCTTAACAAGTCACTGCGAGCTTTATGAATCTCGAGCAAAGAACGGTCTGGCAGCAGGCTGCAGGCGATACCAATAGAAATTATGTCAATATTTGCCTCGAATGGGACGTCATTCTCAACGGACCGGGGTATGCAGGCGCGATGCCACAAGCCGCCGAAAAGTTGAAGGCAGATGGTTGGACGCCAAGAAAGATTACAGATCTGAAGCGGTTCTCAAGCACGATGGCGCCCGGCGATATTGTGGTACTTCGTCTTGGGACGAGCGAAGTGCATGGAGTAGGTGAAGTTATTGGCCCATATGAATGGCACGACGAGTTCGGGGACATTGATGGTTGGGATCTCCAACATGTTCGTCGAGTTAAATGGCATTGGAAGCCAGAAAATGGCCCTAAGCGCTTCGATGCCTATGCGATGAATCAGGGCGATACAACGCAACGCCTTTCGAATGGCCCAGTGATCGACTGGCTTAAAACGCTTGATATTTATACAAATTTTCAGGCAACAAAGCCAGTCGCGGTGCTACCTCAGCAAGAAGACAGAGAAATCGCGCTTCCTGAAATTTCCTCGTTCTTGTTCGACCACGGCGTTGCAAGCTCATCGATTACGAGTTTGCTAAATGAAATAGGCGAACTGACACGAATTGGAAAATGGTATAAGCGCTCCCAGAAGCCTTCAGAACATGAAACCGTGGCTTATCTCGTTGTACCACTGTTGCGAGCGCTTGGTTGGACGCCGCAGCGCATGGCGGTCGAGTGGAATCGTGTGGACCTTGCACTGTTCGAGCGCTTGCCACGAAAAGACAGCAATCTGTGTGCTGTTGTCGAAGCAAAGAAAATGGACGATTCTTGCCTCATGGCAATGTCCCAGGCCCTTCGATATGCGGAGACAAGAACAGACTGCCATCGCCTAATTGTGACCGATGGACTTCGCTATGGGGTTTATACGCGTCCCGGTGAAGGCGCGTTTAATTTGTATGCATACTTTAACCTCGTACGACTGCGTAAGGACTATCCCGCGTATCGATGCATGGGGGCGCGCGAAGCTCTACTTGCCTTAGCTCCGGAATGGAAGCCAGGCGCCGAGCTCAGCACTATTGAACCTATCATCCAAGCAGCATAGTCGAACAGTGCAGTCCGCTAAAGTTTCTCGCTTCCGTCATTGCAAACAGACCGTTGCTGGCGGATGACAACCATCATCGAAATCTGCACGAACGACGGCTTCCCGGCTAATCATGCCGCTTAGCGCAGAAGATCAGATGGCCAGGTCCACCACCAACCAACCAACCGGATTTTTCGACCAGCCATCACCGCGTATCAGCAGCTTTTTCGACTCGATGTGGGGTCGAAAATGTGATGGCGCGTAACTTGTTGATTAAGGTGGTGTTTTGGTGTGATCGCAGACTCATGCGCTTCGAAGCCGCATGAACAGCGGCTCTTGACGAGGTGGAGGGGCTTGGGAAGCTTCTGCTCTACCATTGAGCTACACCCGCGAAGCCTGCATTTTACGCGGCTTTCACCCCGGTTGGCAACGTTGCGGTCCGTGGCGATGAGGGGAAATGAAATGGGCATTTTCGCCGAACTGCGATCCAGATCGCAGTTCCCTTACACTTTTTCCCATTGACAGTACTCTGCATATAATGAGATGCAAAAAAATACCGGTACATAGTTAAATCAACAAGGTATCACTTGAAATAATAGAGTAAGGATTCCCTCTGATATTTTTCGCTATCAATGTCAGCTTTTTTCATCGCTGCGTACCAAAGTTTTGCCATTTCTTTTTGCCCAAGATCATTGACGCTGCATTGATCAGTACGATACTCTCCGGCAAGCGTACCAATGTCAGGACCAGGGAAACGATTAATTAAAGGTTCTTGCCGTATGGAGATTGTAGGATCACCAGCGGCTCGATGACAATGGGCACTCAGCCCAATAACCCATTTCTCCACTTTTGCACTCAGGCTTATCGATTTAACTGTGCCTTGAACTTCACGGCTGTAATTGGCGTTCGGATTATTTTCCATCAACGCTCCTTGCCATAAAGCAAAATCGAATTTTATTTTTTTAGAATTTGCCAAATCAATCGCAGACTTTAATTTTTTAGACGCCTCGTCATCCATTAAATTTTCATCTGACCCTGTCGCATTGACCAGCATAAAAACAACCCGATTTGCCATACCCGTTTTAAGTATTTCTTCTCCCAATGGAAGAATATTTCCCATATTTTCACAAGTAGCCTTGGCAGATTTCATTCCGGCGGGAATCTCGTTCCCGCCTTCATCGATTTCATATACCCCCTCAACCTCGTTAAAATATTTCCCCTCACACACTGCAGAAGCATTTTCCTGGACTGCGAGTATATACATATCGCGAGCATGCGTGAATGTTGAGCAAAGCATCAAGAGTGCCGCAGTAAATGACTTAGCAACCGATAACATAGCGACTCCATTTTTTTAATATCTTCTTGAGCACAAAAACGACGGCTATAGAAACAACAACAACAACACCAACTTCAGCGAAAAATCTCAAAACCTGGTTACCAAAATCAATATCTCTTGCTCCTCTGCGAAATATGGCTTCCATGATTCCGTGGATGAAGAACAACCCGAAGCTTATCTTAGCAAAATATCCAAGAGTATTATTTTTATGCTCCATGAAACGCTCAAAGAGAAGGAAAATTGCGATCAGCAACGCCAGCTTACCCGCCATAATATAGTTAAAGGTTCCAAGACCGCTAAAGAAACTTGGTGGCAAACTTTTAAATCCAGGAAACAAAAGACCCAACACCACAAAAACAACCAAAGAAATTGCAATAATTTTTCCCTTGGTTGAATTTTTCCATCCATCAATAACAAAAGCATCTTTTGCAGCAATGATACCCAATAAGTAAACCCCAAGAAAATGCAAAAAAGACAGTAACGGATTGGTATTGTGTGTTGTTCGCGAGGAAAACATGGAAAAAATCAAAGCGCAGGCAGTAAGAACGTAGATAAGTTTCGTCTTTGATAAAATTCTAAAAATTGGTGTCATCAGGAAGAAAAGTACAATCATGGGTATAAACCACATAGGAGCGACGGCAATACCTCCCGAGAGCAATGACCAAAGCACAAATTTTATCGGTGTCAAACCGTAGAGTATGTGTTGCGAAGAGTATATCCAGAATGCTATTGGAAGAATCGATAGAATCAAATATGGCAATACAACATACATAGCCTTCTTTGACAAATAATTCATATAATTGAATTTATTTACCTCAAGATAATAAAATAAATATCCAGAAATGAAAACAAACCAATTTGTCGCATCAGCGAAAATATAATAATAGAAATCCCCAAACCTCCCCATCTGCTGAATCGAAGCGATATGAGAAAACATTACAAAAATAATTGCGACACCCCGAAAATTCTCCAAGGAATATCTGAACTTCGAATTCATTTTAAATCCAATCTTCTATCTAGGAATAGCACTTACTGATTCAAGCCACATCGATGCCATCTTCTCCTGCCCCTTCTGATTCAAATGACAAGTATCATATCTATATTCATTACCTAATAAATTAGTATTAGGTCCTGGATAGCGATTCAGTTGTGGAGCATTACCAACTAAAATTTGGGCAGACTCAATACCGCTATCATATGTGCCAGAGCAACGAGAATGAACAGCAATCAGCCAGCGCTTGATTTTTACTTTACTGTTTACGTAGTCCAATACCGAGCGCAGACGCTCGGCATATACGGTCTTGTCCGTACCGGCGTTTGATGAGCCTTGATGCCAAAATGCAAAGTCAAAACTTAACCCTTGTGCTTGCATTAAAGTAATGGCATTTGTTAACTTGCCAAACGCGGCACCACCTACCTGCCAGTCTTCCACCCTACTTCCAGCCACCCCGATTGGCATAAATACCACCTTTCGAGCAATACCTGCTTCAATCAATTTTTTTCCAAGAGGCATCCACATCGCCCCCTTGCCGCAATCTGCCCATTCAAACGGATCGCGTGCAGCCTTCAGTGATCCATCTTTACCTATTTGAAATACGTTATCGACAGCACCATAAACATATTCGTTGCAATTCGACGATATCGATTGTCCGATGATCAAAATTTTCATCTCTTCCAATGGCACATTTACTATCGGCGTAATAGGAGCGATGGGGGCAGGGTTGCCTGCTCCGCCACCACCACATGCCGTCAATATTAAAGCGGAGAAGAAAACAATAAAAATCTTCATAAATTTAGTTATCTCACAAGAATTTATTGCGATAGCGCGCAATATTATATAGGTTGAACAACATATCTGCTTTTCCTGCAGAACTAGTAGAGATATGGCCACTACTTGCCTAGCCTCCTGCGCGCCCCGTTCCCGTTGCAGCATCATAAGTCCGGCATAGCTGCCAGACTGGCAGGTACACATCAAAACAATCACTTCTGCCGACGTACATAGAAAAATGCAGCATTTCACACGAACGGCGTGGCTATGGGTCAGATTGCCATCACATATATGGGGATGCGGCCACACGGCCGAGATTCCAGACGGCAAGCAAGCGGCCCCTTCGCATGTAAGTGAGAGACAGGCACACTTCTTGATCAAACATCCTTCCGTCCACTACTGTTTTGTAAACATTGTTACTAGACACGCCTCGTCAGCGACTCTTCCGGGCTACGCTCTGCTTGCTCTTATTCGCTGATGAAATCTGCAGCAGCTGCTTGCTCTTGCCGGCCCCCCGCCACGTCCGAACGAAATCATCCTCTTGATTGCCCAACTGAGCAGCTTCTTTGTTCGAAAAATGATGGGGAGTGTGGCGTCAAGGCAACTTGGTGCGAATTGTGGATCGCGTTATAACCACAACCATGACCTAGAGGTAGTACGCGAGGAAGGCGGTAGAATTGTGTACAGCGCAACAATTTTACGCCGCATGGCAAGGACTTGGCAACTTTTGAAGCAACAAGTCAATACCCCAGTTAGCCAGGACATCCATGCACAAAAAGCATCGATTCTGTTTACGCAGAACAACGCCATGAGAACTAAGAGGAAAAAAAGCTTTAATATTGGTCTAAAATACAGTGAATTCTCGGCACCGCAGACTGTACTGCGCAGACTGCCATGAAAAATGTTGTTACAATCATGTGACAGTCTAGCATTTCCGCTGTTCAACCTAAAAGGGTATCTCATGAAGAAAATTCTGATCGCTTCTGCAATCCTGTGCTTCGCTTCCGCGCAAGCAATGGCTCAATCGACACCGGCTCCTGCACCAGCAGCAGCACCAGCAGCTGGCGCCGCTGCAGGCACCACCGTTGCTGGCCTGAGCGTCAGCACCATGATCGCAATCGGCGCAGCAGTTGCCGTTGTGGCCGGTGCAGCAAGCTCGGATTCGACCACCGCGCACACCACCCCAACCCACCATTAATACCTGGCTGCCCAGGCAGCGACAGGTAGGCCCATCCTGCAGCTTGATGTAGAGCCGAAAGGTGAAGGCCTGGTACCGCAATAGTTGACATACTAAAATATGTCAACTATTGCAATAAGAGCCCTTTTCATTTGAAAACGGGCTTTTTTACTTTTTATCAAACATCAAAAAGATTGGCACCAGTCTTTCTGTTGTAGACGAATGATGTCATATCGTATGGTCATGCCTGCGATCCTCATCTATTCATTGAGAGATCCGCCTTTATGTCAGTCAAATATCCTGCGCCATTGCTTCAGTTGCCATGAAGAACCAGCCCTTCTTCAAGCGCATGGGATTTGCCCTACAAGGCATAGGCGCGGCCTTCCGCATGGAATCGAGCTTCCGCCTGCAGTGTCTGGCTGCCCTGATGGTGCTCGCCGTACTCTGTTGGTACCAACCACCCTTGATGTGGTGGGCCCTGCTATTGCTCAATTGCGGCCTGGTCCTGGCTGCGGAATTGTTCAACACCGCACTGGAGCATCTGATTGATCACCTCCACCCATCCCTACATCCCAGCATCAAGATTGCCAAGGACTGCGCTGCAGGTGCAGTGTTGCTCCTCAGCATGACGGCCATATGCGTGTTTGTTGCTTTTTTGCTTGAAAACGTTGTGCGCTAGTAAGAATACAGGGGCGGCAAACTACAATACAAGACGAACGAAAGTGCGTGCCCAATAGAGTCGAGAGAAAATACAAAGATTCTTGTAATTTATTAAAATACTGCCCCTGCTTACAATATTGACTTTTTTTCCAGCACGTATGTCCACCTCCCTACATAAGAGTACGGCAAGCCGGATGAGCCTCAAGATATGCCAACTGACCAATTATTCGACACCGTCCAATATTATATTTACATTGATGCATAAATGACTACTCCCCTCGTACCAGTGATTCTTTGCGGAGGTTCCGGCACACGCTTATGGCCGCTTTCACGCGAGGTGTTCCCAAAGCAGTTTCTGCGCTTGTCCACTCAAGGCAGCATGCTGCAACAAACGCTGCAGCGCCTGGATCGTGGTCGCGGGCACGGTCCAGATCACCAATGGCGACAAGGAATATTTGCTGACCGAAAACCAGTCCACCTATATCCCGCTCGGCGTCGTCCATTCTCTGGCCAACCCGGGCAAGCTACCACTGGAATTGATTGAAATTCAATCGGGTAGCTACCTTGGGAAGACGATATTGTCCGCGTTGAAGACCGCTACGGGCGCGCTTGACCGAGCAGATACGTCATCCCAACACATGCGGCACCGCAAGAATTCACACTGAAGTTTATAAGGTTTAGCAAGTCATCATGAAACCAATCGAAGGCATCTTTATACAAGAAGTAAAATGGTATTGCAGCAGTAGGGCAGAAAAATATTTTCTCACCTTTGCCGATGCCGTTGCCATGTTCATGGCATTCTGGTTTGCTGGCAAGTGGACGCTCGATGCCAGCGACTTGAACAGCTTCGGACTGGATAGCTCCCGCCTGCTCAGTTACAGCCTGCTATCCGTGGTAACCCTAGCGATCTTCAAGCTGAAGGGCCATCATGCCAAACGCCGTCCGTACTCGAATGAAATCAAGGAACTACTGAAGATTGCCATGGTTATGGGCCTGATCGATGCGGCCCTGGTCTTCCTCGACAAGCGCGACTCTTCGCGCGAGGCACTGTTGGCCACCTGGCTGCTGGTGCCATGCTGTGTCTTGCTGCTGCGCGGCATGGTCAAATACTTGCTGATGAAAGCGGGCGGCTGGATACGCCCCATGGTCATCATCGGATGGGGTGACAATGCCTTGCAAACCGCACGCGCCTTCGATGAAGAAGCCTTGATGGGCTATCGCCTGATTGCGTTCCTGATACCGGAAGGCCAAGACCGCCTGAAACATCACTATGTAAACCGCAGCAAGCAAGCGGTGCCCTTCATTTCGCTGGGCGAGAACCCGGAGCAAACGCTCAAGCTGCTGGGCAACCCGCATACGGTTGTCGCCCTCGAGCAAGGCGGCATCGATGCCTATCAGGGCATGATCCAGCAAGTCAGCCGTTGCGTTGCCAATATGCAAGTGGTACCTGCCGTACGCGGCTTGCCCCTGTACGGCATGGAGGTGAACCATTTCTTTGCACATGAAGTGCTGCTGCTGACCATGCGCAACAACCTGGCGCGGCCAGGCTTGCAACTGATTAAGCGCTGCTTTGATCTGGCGGCCTCGATCTGCGTGCTGATCGTCGGCGCCCCCGTTTTGCTGTGGATTGCGGCCAAGGTCATGGCATCGGGCCGTCCCATCTTCTACGGCCACAAACGCGTGGGCCAGAATGGCAAGCATTTTCTCTGCTACAAGTTCCGCACCATGGCCGTGAACGCCGATGTCTTGCTCAAGGAGCTACTCGAGCGCGATCCTGAAGCCCGTGCCGAATGGGACCGTGATTTCAAACTGAAGAATGACCCGCGCATCACCTCGATCGGCCACTTTCTGCGCCGGACCAGCCTCGATGAATTGCCGCAGCTATGGAATGTGCTGAAAGGCGAAATGAGCCTGGTCGGGCCGCGCCCGGTTGTCGATGCGGAACTGGAACGTTATGGTCCCCAGGTAGACTATTACCTGGAAGCGAAACCCGGGGTCACGGGCCTATGGCAAGTCAGCGGCAGGAACGACGTCAGCTATGATACGCGCGTTTATCTGGACGCCTGGTATGTCAAGAACTGGTCTTTGTTCAATGACATTGTCATACTACTGAAAACGGTTAAAGTCATTTTCAAGAAAGATGGCGCATATTAGTAACGTTATTAAGATAATAGTTGCATTTAAGAATATTTAATTGCCCTCGCGCTCAAGACAATTTATCGAGGGGGCATTGTGGCAATGTTCCAGAAAAAGGATAACAGCATGATTTTAGTGACTGGCGGCGCCGGCTTCATCGGTTCCAATTTTGTACGCGACTGGCTGGCGCTCAACGATGAGCCCGTGATCAATTTTGACAAACTGACCTATGCTGGCAATCTCAGCAATCTGGCAAGCCTGGAGCAAGACCCCCGGCATATCTTTGTACGCGGCGATATTTGCGACACCGCCCACATCTCCCGCCTGCTGGCAGAACACCAGCCACGCGCCATCGTGCATTTTGCCGCAGAGAGTCATGTCGATCGTTCGATTCATAGCCCCGGCGAATTCATTTCGACCAACGTCAACGGTACCTTCAGCCTGCTCGAAGCGGCGCGCGCCTACTGGTCTGGCCTGACAGGCGAAGCCAAGGATGGCTTCCGCTTCCTGCACGTCTCGACCGACGAGGTGTATGGCACCCTGGGACCGAATGACCCGCCATTCACGGAAACAACGCCATATGCGCCCAACAGCCCCTACTCGGCATCGAAAGCGGCGTCCGATCATCTGGTGCGCGCCTATTTCCATACCTACGGCATGCCGGTGCTCACCACCAACTGCTCGAACAACTATGGCTCCTTCCATTTCCCGGAAAAACTGATTCCGCTCATCATCAGCAATGCCCGTGCCGGCAAAGCCTTGCCTATCTATGGCGATGGCATGCAAGTGCGCGACTGGCTGTACGTGGGCGACCATTGCTCGGCGATTCGCCGCGTGCTCGAGGCGGGACGCCTGGGCGAGGTCTACAATGTGGGCGGCTGGAATGAAATGGCCAACCTGGAAGTCGTGCACACCCTGTGCGATATCCTCGACACGCTCGATCCCAAGACATCCGGCAGCTATCGCGAACAAATCACCTACGTACAGGATCGTCCAGGCCATGACCGCCGCTACGCCATTGATGCGCGCAAGATCGAGCGCGAACTGGGCTGGAAGCCGGCCGAAACCTTCGCTACCGGCATCCGCAAGACCGTCCAGTGGTACCTGGACAACCAGGCCTGGGTACGCGATGTCCAGTCGGGCGACTACCTGAAGTGGGTAGAGAAAAACTACGCTGCACGCGACACGGCCCAGGAGCAGCAATAATGACGACAACCATCGAACGCAAGGGCATCATCCTGGCCGGCGGTTCCGGCACGCGCCTGTATCCCGTCACCATGGCCGTATCGAAGCAACTGCTCCCGGTATATGACAAGCCGATGATCTACTATCCGCTGACCACCCTGATGCTGGCCGGCATACGCGACATCCTGATCATTTCCACCCCACAAGATACACCGCGCTTCCAGGAGTTGCTGAGCGATGGCAGCCAGTGGGGTATCAGCCTGACCTATGCCGTTCAGCCCAGCCCGGATGGCCTGGCACAGGCGTTCATCATCGGCAAAGAGTTTGTCGGCGATGCACCATCGGCGCTGATTCTGGG
Source organism: Janthinobacterium sp. BJB446 (assembly GCF_002735655.1). Taxonomy (NCBI): domain Bacteria; kingdom Pseudomonadati; phylum Pseudomonadota; class Betaproteobacteria; order Burkholderiales; family Oxalobacteraceae; genus Janthinobacterium; species Janthinobacterium sp. BJB446. Next base: position 645,365 of record NZ_PDZK01000002.1, read on the forward strand.
CGACAACATCTATTACGGTCACGACTTTGAATCGCAGTTACGCGAAGCCTCGGCACGCACCAGCGGCTCGACCGTGTTCGCCTATCACGTGCACGATCCGGAACGCTATGGCGTGGTCGATTTCGATGACCAGCGCCGTGCTGTCAGCATCGAGGAAAAACCACTCAAGCCAAAATCGAACTACGCCGTCACGGGCCTGTACTTCTACGATAGTCAAGTGTGTGGAATTGCCGCAGGTATCGCGCCCTCAGCACGCGGCGAACTGGAAATCACCGATGTGAATCGGGTTTATCTGGAGCGCGGTGAACTCAATGTGGAATTGATGGGACGTGGCATGGCCTGGCTCGACACCGGCACGCATGAGTCCCTGCTGGAAGCTGGCCAATTCATCGCCACCATCGAAAATCGCCAAGGCTTGAAAGTTGCCTGCCCAGAAGAAATCGCCTACCGCAAGGGGTATATTGATGCAGCCAAGCTGGAGCAACTGGCGCAGCCATTGAAAAAAAACGCTTATGGCCAGTATCTGCTGCGTCTCCTCGAAGAAAAAATATACTAAAGCCTGAACGGCTCATTTCATACCATGCAAATTCAAACGACAGCAATACCTGATGTTCTGATTATCGAACCAACCGTATTTGGCGATGATCGCGGTTTTTTTTATGAAAGCTTTAATCAAAAGCGCTTCGCCGAGCTGACTGGCGTCACGCGCGATTTCGTGCAGGACAACCATTCCAAGTCGGCAAAGGGTGTGTTGCGCGGCCTGCACTACCAGATCCAGCAAGCGCAAGGAAAACTCGTGCGCGTCACCGCTGGCGAAGTGTTCGACGTTGCCGTCGATTTGCGCAAAAGCTCCGCAACTTTCGGCCATTGGGTCGGCGTTACCTTGTCGGCTGCGAATAAGCGCCAACTGTGGGTTCCCGAAGGGTTTGCGCATGGCTTCGTGGTGACTAGCGACCATGCCGAGTTTCTCTACAAGACAACAGACTACTGGGCACCGGAGTTTGAGCGCAGCATCCTGTGGAATGATCCGGCGATCGGCATCGACTGGCCTCTGGATGGCGAACCGCTGCTGTCTGGTAAAGACAAAGTGGGCACGCTGCTGGCGAACGCCGACGTCTTCGCCTGATCCTTATCGACCAATCTGTCCAACTGGAATCAATCTACCTCATGAGCCGCATTTTAATCACAGGAAAAACCGGCCAGGTCGGCTACGAACTGGAACGCAGCCTGCAGGGCTTGGGCGAGATCATCGCCGTTGACCGCAGTCAAATGGATCTTGCTGACCTGGACCAGGTGCGCGATGTCATCCGCCGCGTCAAGCCGACCCTGATCGTCAACCCGGCAGCTTATACAGCGGTCGACAAGGCCGAAAGCGAGCCGGAACTGGCCTTGCGCATCAATGGTGAAGCACCCGGTGTCATGGCAGAGGAAGCCAAGAAACTGGGCGCTGCAATGATCCATTACAGCACCGACTACGTTTTTGATGGTAGCAAGGATGGCGCGTATGTCGAAACCGATCCGACCTGCCCGGTCAATGTCTACGGCAGCAGCAAACTGGCTGGCGAACAAGCCATCCAGGCGGCCGGCATCCCTCATCTGATCCTGCGCACCAGCTGGGTCTATAGCACGCACGGCAAGAATTTCTTGCTGACCATGCGCCGCCTGGCGCAAGAACGTGAAGAGCTAGGCATCGTTTCCGATCAATACGGCGCGCCAACATGGAGCCGCACCATTGCCGACACCACTGCGCATATCGTTGCGCAAAGCTTGGCCGCAGCGGACCAACGGACATGGTGGGATGAACGCTCAGGTTTGTATCATTTGACGGCACAGGGAAAAACTAGCTGGTTTGGCTTTACTGAGGCAATCATGGCACATCCTTCCGTCGTTAAAAAGCCAAAGCTCAAACCAATACTGGCGCAAGATTACCCGGTACCCGCCAAACGGCCGTCAAACTCCGTCCTGTCGTCACAGCGCTTGATCGATACTTTCTGCAATTTGCCACAATGGCAAACCGCATTGAAACTCTGCCAGGAATGAATTTATTCAAGCCCCGTTAATATTTAAAAAAGCTGCCATACACGAATAGTGTACGGCAGCTTTTTTTATTCATATCAGACCGGAAGACAGTCAAGACATACTACTTTTTTGAGCGCTCGATAATCTTGGAGGTTGAATACCCATCGTGAAAGTCAAGTGCAATTACCTGCCCCCCCGCTTTTGTCACGGCATCATAACCGACAATTTCCTCAACCTCATAGTCGCCCCCCTTCACCAGGACATCCGGCAACAACTTCTTGATCAATCTCTCAGGCGTATCTTCAGAAAACTCGACAACCCAATCAACGCTTTTCAAAGCGCCCAGCACGTGCATCCGATCCGTACCTGCATTGATAGGGCGCGTACTCCCCTTCAATCTTTTAACAGATTCATCTGAATTTACTGCCACAATCAGTAAATCTCCAAGGCGCCTTGCAGCTTCAAGATAACGCGTATGTCCGACATGAAGAATATCGAAGCAACCATTGGTAAATACGATGCGTTTTCCACCAGCCTTGGCTTCGTTGATACGTACCAGCATGGCATCCTCGGATAAAATGGGCGTTTCCATCCCTCCCACCCCATATAGGACGCGTTCCAATTCCATCGATGTGATAGGGACTGTGCCAAATTTTCCAACGACCACTCCTGCTGCCATATTACCTAGCCGGCACGACGTCACGAGGTCCTTACCACTTGCCAAAGCGGCTCCCAGTGTAGCGATCACAGTATCGCCCGCACCAGTTACATCAAAAACCTCACGTGCCTCCGTTGGCAAGTGTACAGGTTCGGCCTGCGGCTGCAACAACGTCATTCCATGTTCACTACGAGTCACCAGCAGAGCGTCCAGTTCCAATTCTTCGCGCAGTCTGTTTCCTTTCCGGACCATCTCAGCCTCGTCGGAACAAACGCCGACAACGGCCTCAAACTCCGCCATGTTAGGCGTAATCAAAGTCGCACCGGCATACTGGGTATAGTCCGTTCCTTTCGGATCAACGATGACTGGTTTCCCCATTCGCCGCGCTTCCTTGATCATCGGTGCAATGACAGCCAGTGTCCCCTTGCCATAATCCGATAATATGACCGTATCTACAGACTTCAGTACTGCACAGAACTTCTGATATAAAACCTCGCGGTCAAAGGCATGCTCGGCATGCATCGATGATTCGAAATCCAGCCTGATCAACTGCTGATTACGCGAAACTACACGTAGTTTCGTAATAGTAGGACTGGCGGGAGCCTCAACAAAGTCCACCTGCACACCATAGCACTCCATGGATGCCTTTAATAATGCAGCAGCCTCGTCTTTCCCAACGACACCTAGCAAAGTAACCTGCGCTCCCAAAGAAGCAACGTTTACTGCTACGTTGGCGGCCCCCCCCGGACGCTGGTCATCTTTGCCAATATTAACTACTGGTACCGGCGCCTCCGGAGAAATACGAGCGGTAGCACCAGACCAATAGCGATCCAGCATGACATCGCCGATCACAAGTACCCGTGCACGCGCTAACTCAAGACCAAGGTTTGAATCTTTAGAAAACATATACTTTCCGCCTAATCAAGACAATCCTAGCTTTTTCTCTACTAATTCAATGATTATATGAAGCATTTTGATATGTAATTCCTGTACGCGATCAGCAAATTGTCCTGCTGGAGTACATAAACTGACATCGGCTAATTCATCCAAAGGGCTGCCAGGGCGCCCCGTCAGACCGATCACGGTAACGCCATTTTCCTGTGCGCTTTTCACAGCGTTCAAGACCGATCGACTAGTTCCACTGGTACTAATCGCAATAAGGCAATCGCCTGGCCTTCCATGGGCTTCCACAAAACGCGAAAAAACAAAATCATAGCCAAAATCATTCGCCACACAAGTAATATGAGCTGGATCACTGATTGATAGTGCAGACAATGCCTTACGATCCTTCCGAAAGCGGCCGGATAACTCCTCCGCAAAATGGATGGCATCACACATTGAGCCACCATTACCACAAGAAATGGCTTTGCCGTTCTTGCGCAATGAGTCCGCTATAATTTCCGCTGAGCGATCAATATTTAATAAAACGCCTTCATTTTTTATCAAATTATCCAGGCCAGCCTTTGCTTCGAGCAGCGAATTTCTAATAACATCAATACTCATATATTTCTTTCATGAACGCAAAATATGCGATACCTAAAATTTAAAAATCTCAGTAATTTCCAAAAAACTGACTAGAAAATATGCAGACATACCACGACAGCTTAGATAAAATCCTGCAGTCTTCCGGTAAATATAACCTCGCACTGCAAGGCGGGCGACGCGGACTTTTCTCGGCCAACATTTCTTGTGTGCCATAGCGCCGCACACTCTGCGCGGCCTCCAGCAAGATCACCAAAATACATCATCATTGGAAAAAGATAATTTAGTCAGTTGCTACCTTAACAATTTCCGCGACCTCGTCAGGTCTGACAGAGCGAATACAGATGAATTCCCCCAACGTTCCCTCACATTTTGGTACATTGTTACAGGGATAATGTACACAGCCACCAGAGCGAGCAATCAACTGCGTGCTGGGAGGTGTCCAGACAGCAGGATTACTACCGGCATTAATTAATATCGTGCGTATCCCTTGCCGCTGCCCCATATGTATACCAAAACTGTCCAAGCCTATTAATAAGTCCAACTCCTTCACCTTGCTGGTAAATTCAGAGAGCGAGCGCGTGTACACTTCAACCTGTGACAGGACAGGAGCAAATATCCGCTCCAGCGCTTGCCGTTCAACACCGGCACCAAAAACAGTCAAGCGATGGCCATCACGTATCAAATCTTGCGCCAATGCAAGCCAATCCTGTTCAGGCCATAGGCGACAGCGTTGTGACGCAAAGGGATGCATCCCGATCTTCAACTTTTCATTCAGAGAGGGCCTTATCTTTGACAGAATGCTTTTTTCTTTTCCAGAAGATAGGAAATCCAGCATTAGCCCATAAGAAGAATATATATTGTCACAATTCTCCGGCACTACAAAGACAGGCTTACCTCTCCCAAAAGGATTACGAATGATCAAATTAAATGGATGATTCTCAGCCCAGCCTATATGTTTATGCTTAGATGCACTGATCAACCATGCAAAAGCCCGCTCCCGAAAATCGCCAATCAGATCCATGGTGACACTTGGGTTCAATACGCGAATTTTCCATGCAGCCTTTAAAAATCCGAGTGCATTTTTCCAGCCAAAATCTTTAGTCGTCCCAACTGGAAATTGAGAACAAATAATTTTGCAATTAGGAATATCATTAAATAAAAATGCGACTTGGGGACGTACCCAGGCAATGTAATTTTCTGCGTAGTGACTATCCACCAATTTTCTCAAAAAAGCACTCTGGATGACAGCATCACCCAAATTACGTGCAACAATTAAACAAGCAAGTTTTTCCATTTTCATCAGAATAAAGTGTATGCAGGCAGCAGTAGCAGCGATACCGATCAATTACTTAAAAATCACGCAACAGCAGTTCCTAATTTTTCAAATGGAAAAATTTCATCCAGCCAACCATCCAAGCTATATTTTTGATTAATGGATCCAGGCAACTCACAGAATTCAGACATAATAAAACTTTCCGGGATAAAAATATTATCCCGATCAATTACCAGTATGTTTTCTGGCCTATAAATGTCCGTTTTTGCGGAAAATGAATTTGTTGTAATAATTTTCTTTTTTGCGCCAACCGCTTCCAGTGTACGCATAGTTAATCCAGCCTGAATTGGACGCTCAATATCTATAATTACCTTACTACGCGCAAGAAGCGATTTCAAATCGGCCTTCCCAACCGGTTCGAATGTAAACTCTCTTTTTTTTGCCATCCAAAAAGATGGTTGAAATAAACGACGTCCCCAATAAATTAATTTCGACGGAAAATAAAGTATTTTCTTAAAAGACGCGTTGCGAGGAAAATGATTACTCAGTTTTTTCAAAACTTGATAACGATCTGAGTGGATTGTTCCGAAAAAGAAAAAATCAATATCCTCATCCACCTTCGGCAACTTAGCATACTCATCCAGGTAGAAAAGCGCACGATATTCAAGCCGCCCATCATTTTCAACATCAACAGGATCAAATGACAATGCCCTGTCAAATAAGGCAACCTTATCATAACTATCACTTGACATATTTTTGTAACTATCCCAAAAATATAGGGTGAAATGTGCATGCGGCAACGCTTCACGCATGCGTCGGATTGCCGAGAGGGAAAGAGATTGCCCTTTAATAACGAGGACATGAGTGATTGGATGTTGCTTTGCCTGCTGAAAAATCGAATCGAAATAACGATCTGCTTTATCACGTTGCAGCAGTGGTGAAATCCGGTTAAGGATTTTTGTCATGGTGTCGCTGGCAGGACGGTCATCAAAACGCAAGGCGCCTACCCCACGTTTGGCAAGGCCATGCTGAATTTCTTTAGCATATCCAAAAAATTCAGGAGCTATCAGTAAAAAATTAATTGGCAACTGAGACATTTTTCTTCTTACTTAGGCTGTTGTTATTAATAGGTTTCACTTTCCGATGACTCAAGAAAGGCTTTTCGATAAAATTCCACGAAATTATTGCCATCATCAATACAAGGAACACGCCTATCACTATCGCAATAAACGGATGAAATGCAAATAATCCAAAAAATATTAGTGACTGGACAATTGGCGCATGATAAAGATAGATGCCAAAGGAAAAATCTCCATGTTTGCCAACGTTAAGCACATGCGGCAAACTCAGAGCAGCCCATGTAACAAACAAGGTTACCCCGATCGGAGCAATTAATTCAAAAAACCAACCAGTGGCAAAAATATAAGAAATTATTCCAGCGGCTGCCCATTTCCAAGAAAGCTGAAAGCCATCGCGTGTTTTATAATAACACCAGGCACCGCCACAAAAGAATACCATCTGGCCTGGCAACTGTTTGGCCATCTTAAAGTAAAACTCAGCATCAGTTGCCATACCACGTAGATAGAAAAATTCTCGCCAAGCCAACGATAGCAAAAAAATCGTCACTAAAGTTCTCTGGTATCCCCATCGGCGACAACCAAAAACAATTAATGGAACACAAGCGTAAAAGAGCACTTCAATCTTAATTGTCCAAAGCGATACATTGATCGCACTTTCGAATTGGTGTAAAAAAACACCAGGTAAGGATGGAGCGCTAAAATTGGCAAAAATAAGGTTATAAAATATATACCGCCAAAAATCCTTATGTGAAAAGTATTCAGAAAAAGAATATTCGGAAATAATCGACAAAATAACGGCAGCAAACACTACGACGAAGATGTATGCTGGAGCAAGCCGAGAAATTCGCTTCCTCCAATATTCTTTCATTGATCTGGATTTTTCATAACTCATTGTTACGAGATAACCACTAACAACAAAGAACGCCTGTACCGCAAATAATGAAGATATATATTGAGTCATCCAGTAGAGATTAGGGTTCTGCGAAAGAATACCCATATGAAAAAACACTACCATACTGGCGAAAATCAACCTTAGAAGATCAAAATTATTTTTATACATAAGGTTTGTTAATTATCTATTTTTTCACGTAAAAATATAATTATTCAATAATCGAAAAATTAGACCGCTCTTTTCAAGCGACAATTCCCCTGGAAGTATTGTTAATTTCCCTATATTTTTTTCTCTCCGCTTGAGCATGGCTTATGCAGCTAATGAAATAAATTAGAAGTATCCACATTGGCGGAAAACTCAGATCCGCCCCTGCGACAGCCTTGGAAACGAGCATGGTAAAGAGAGCCCAACCGGATGCCTGCACAGCCGCGGACGTAGATTTTAGTCTGGCAGCATTGTTCGCCTGCACACCCATTTTCCACAGTACATAAGTGGTCAACAAGATTAAAAACATGCCTATAATGCCGACATTTGAGATCAAAAACGTAATAAAGCTTGATGGCCGATTACTACCCAGTCCGGCGCCAAAGTATGCTGTATTTTCCAATACCGTAAATGCATAAGCATCCGCTGCGAATCTGTGCAAAGATGATTCTGATTCGCCTTTATCAAATAAAATCATGCTTAGAATAACATCCGTGCCTGGCACAAACATGTAAAATATGGCAAAAAATAATGCACAACCAGAAATAATTATAAATATTCGTTTGTTGTGTGTACTTTTATTTTTCGAGAATATAGATACCACACTGTGGCATGCAAAAAATATAAGCATGCTCAGATAACCCGTTGAAGATGCTGACAATAATAGACCTAAAAGCGCAATACATAGTGCAGATCCCCAAGCCCACAAGCGCTTCGAGTTGTCTTCATTAAGCAAACGAATATATAACCACGAGGCAAAACTACCGACAAACATTGCATAAAAAGAAGGCTCGGTAAATGTCGAATTTATGCGTGGTAAAAATCCGAAAGTAGCATCCTGAGCAATACCATAACTGGTATTATTCAGCAGATAATCCCCTGGATATGGAATACCGGTCAATATGCTGATCAATTGATAAAACGAAAAAAATAGAACAATAATGGCGGAAATAACATATGCGCGTCCAATTATTTTAATTCTATTTTCAGATTTATTCGTCACTAAAAGAATTATGCTCAGCCAGTACAGCAATATAAAAACTGCCTGCGCTATATTTGAAGACGAAATTTGCAGTTTACCTGGTGATAAATACTGTTCGTCGATACCACCTTTCGGCACATACACATGTATTCCCTGAAAAACGAATGGAAAAACAAATGCCGACATCGCGGAAAATATTACAAACGCGGTAAACCAAAAAGTGAACCAATACCATTCTTTTGGTATTATCAAACCACGCATGCGCCAATAAACCAACGCATACAGAACTACCGCTATTTGAGCGATGAAAAATGGTGATATGCCAAGCGACTCAATACCGGGAATTACCATACCTTGAAATACTGATAGTATGGTGATCAAATAAATTATACAGTTCAAATTTCCCTCGCCGCCTAAATAGTGTAGTTCCTGATTTTACAGCTTAAATCCGTCAACTACGCCTGAAATAAATGAGGGGCGTAATCTCTTTGAAAAAAATCGCCATTTCAAAGGACGCGTAATAATATAAAAAGCCAATGCGAAGATTTTCATAAAAGGAGAAAAATTTTTCCTGATAAAATAAATCCTGTTCCGTTCACAATAATAAGTAGAGAAAGGAGAAAGTCCTCCTCCAGTACTACTGCTTACCTTGTGCAGCACTAGGCCCTTGGCCCAATAGTAGGTACGGAAACCGAATTTATTGGCCCGCCAAATAAAATCTGCATCGTCGCTATATACAAAGTACTTCTCGTCCATGATACCAATAGCATCGAAAACCCGCTTATGAATCAGCATAAAACACGTCGGCGCATAGCCAATATATCCATCTTTATCATATTGACCGGTATCAACCTCACCTTCGCCTCGATGTACTACAGTACCTTTCAAGTTACTAAATGAACCGCCCGCACACCAAATCTTGCGTGAATCGTAGAAGTATATCTTTGGAACAATTAATTTCTCATTGGAATTATCGGCAAATTGCACCAGATTACCAAATAAATCCACATCATGAAATTCGATATCGTTATTTAAAAGAAGGACATAATCACATTCCATTTTTAAAGAAAGATTAATTCCTTGATTGTTCGCAGCTGCAACGCCAACATTTTTTTGATTTTTTATCAGCGTAACATTTTTCAAACCGTACTGTTCAATTAGCTCCTGAGATTTATTATAGGAAAAATCATTGAGACTGTTATCAAGTATGAATAGCCAATAATCTGAAAATTTTTGGGTCGACAAACTTTCGAAAAAGCCAGGAAGAACATCCTCGCTATTAAATAGAACTGTGACCAATCCAACCCGGGCTTTCATTTATACAAACCCCGTTTCTTCATTTCTTCAATGCTTGTCTCATAAGTATCAATCTGCACCTCTTGCATATTGACCCAATCAGTAAACTTCTTGATGCCTTGATCAAAACTAACCTTGGGCCGGAATCCCAGCAGGCGCTCAGCCTTACTTAGATCAGCATAATTATGGCGAATATCGCCTAAACGATATGCGCCGGTAACCTTAATAGGTACCTCATTTCCATAATGTTTTACCAGTGTGTTTGCTACCGTCAAGACATCTGTGGCAACGCCGGCGCCGATGCCAAATACCTCGCCATTTGCAGCATCTCGTGTCAGTGCTGCTGTCGTTGCTGCAACAATATCGTCAATAAAAACAAAATCCCGACTTTCCTTGCCATCCTCAAAAATATTGATACCATTATTGTTCTTGATGCGCGTGGAAAAGATAGACAGAATGCCTGTATAAGGATTGCTCAGCGATTGACCAGGGCCATATACGTTCTGGTAACGCAATGCACTGGCGCCAATACCCAGCGAGTCGCACACTGTCATTACCATTTGTTCCTGGTTTTGCTTGGTAATACCATAGACTGACGAAGGATGAATTTTCGAATCCTCATCCGTGGCAAGCAAGGTCAGCACGTTGCCTGTTTTTGGACATAACGGTTCAAAACGACCGGCCTGCATATCAATATCTTTACGGGCACCGGGATAGATAATTCCCAAGGCTTCCGAATAGTATTTTCCTTCGCCATAAATCGAGCGGGAAGAAGCCACAACAACCTTTTTAACCTGATATTGACCGTTAGCCAGCAAGTCCAGCATGATGCCGGTGCCGCCGATATTAACGTCGACATAGCGCTTGATCTCATACATGGACTGGCCTGTACCGGTCTCAGCTGCCAAGTGCACGATGGCATCCTGACCGGGAAGAACAGCCTCCCAGGCAGCGACATCAGTGACCGAACCCAAAACAAAATTAGTGGTGTCCTTGATGCTCCGATACAAAGGCGAGGTTTCAGATGGATTATCGCCATGAATCTGGGGAGATAATATATCCAGAATTGTTACCTCATGCCCTATGCTTTTCAAGTGCAATGCCAAGTTGGACCCGATAAAACCAGCACCACCAGTAATCAAAATTTTCATAATATTTCCGTATACTATTTTTTAAATATATTTCTAACCACCCCTTGCATTTTTAAATAATTAAAAATACGGTGAGGCATTACTTAATCTTTCATCATGCACTTAAGAATCTTACATCAATCATTTATAGGCGCAATACATTCATCTGCGCCGAGTATAGATGAGCAGCACAAACAATGAATTTTTACCTAAAAATCATATCACCTTGCCGGAAAAGAAAAGATCAAGTAGAAATCCATTCTTTTTTTTCTTGGCAGTATTTTTTAATTATTTTGGCCGGGCTACCGGCAATCATCGAAAAATCTGGAAAAGACCGAGTGACAACCGATCTCGTTCCTACAATACAATTTCTGCCAAGCGATACACCAGGCATGATCGAGACGCCATATCCGATGAATGTATTTTTTCCAATATGAATAGGGCCTTTCGATTCCAAATCTTGCTGCATGATCAAGCCGGCATCCGGATTAAACCCATGCGCAGAATCTGATAGATAGACATACTCACTTAGTACACATCCATCTTCAATGCGTATGGAGTCAATACTATACATTTGACAGTATCGACCTACATAAACATCGTTACCAAAAAATATTTTAGGGGAAAATCTTTGTTGGCCATTCATCGTTATGGGCTCCAGCACTACACCTTTACCGATCCGGCAATTCCGACCAATTTCAATCAATTCTTTATTTATTAATCTACGGGGAAGATAAACATAACTCCCCGTACCCAAACTTGCAACTTTCGGCCTAAACAATACAGCCTTAATAATTAATTTTATAAAATTCATGACTAATGCCCTCAACTTTGGCAAAGCCAAAATAACACGCCCAACGTTACCGCCGGGAAAAATATTATCCTATTAAAGAAATACAATCTTGAAATAGACAATATCTTTGTTTTATCCACAACAAAAATCAGCGCACTAACTACTCCTGCAATTGCACCAATTAATGTCCCATATACTACTCCGATGACGCCATATGAGGGAGCAAGCATCAAACTGAAGGACAAATTAACAACGCCCTCTATAATAGCTGGCATGAATGCTTTTTTATGTTCGGCAATAGAAAGCAGCAAAAGCGAATATGGGCTCAACAAATTCCTTATCGCATGAGCAAATAACATTATAGAAAGCAATGCATAGACATCATCAACATAGCTTCTATCTATCCATAACGACAGAAGAGCTTTTCCAAATAGGAAAAAAATTACGATTACAAAAACAAGAAATATGGCGCAGCCAGCACTCGATATTGCCAACAATTTTGGCAAGCGTACTTGCTTGTCTGCTTTGGCAAACGAGGCCGCTCCAATGGCAACCAAAGGGCCCAGGACGGCCTGCATTACACCCACCAGAATGGATATTGCGGTTATTGCAAGTGAATAAGATGCAACTTTTTCAAAGTCATAATGTCCGACTATCACCAAGTCAATGCCATTGACAAACAGCATTGCAACACTCCACACCGCCAAACTAGAACAATAATAAAATAATTCCTTGCACCTGGCCCAATCAATGGCTCCTAAATTTTTTACAATCTCTCCGCCCAATTTCTTTGCATAGAAATAGCTTATTGGCAATATCATTACTCCGCACAATGCCAATACGACAGAAATTTCGAGAAGCGTTCCACCATTACTCAATACCAGCCAAATAAAGAATAAACTTGACATTCTAGTCAGCAGCAGTCCGCTGACCGGCACTATATTTCGATGCAATCCAATAAACATGCCTGATGGCACCAACGCAAATAACTGAAATGCCGCCGACATACCCAGTATGGCTATACAGGTTCTAAACTCACCAACCAAGTCCTCAGGAATATTCTTGAAAAATAATGGATAAAATATTGCAAGCAGCACGACTGCAAAAACCGCAAAAAAACTGAAAAATGACACCAACACCAAGCCAGCTTTTATGGTTTTTCGCTGATCATTCAAATCCGATATTTCATTTCCATGTGCAATGAATTTTGTCATTGCGGTTTGCAATCCAAAACCAAAAAGCTGCATATATATCAATATTTGCAGCGATAAGCTCCAAAGTGAAAACTCCAATTTCCCCAAATGGCGAACGACAAGTGCCGGCAGCAATAAATTGAATAATGTCGTACCTATTCCACCAATTACATTTGCAACGGCATTCTTTAAAAACAATTTACGTAATGATGCAGCTGCCATAAGTAATCAATATTTTATTTGTAATTTCTTAAAATGCCAGGCTATTTCAGTTCAAATGGCATCATGCCATGGCATTTGTTTAATTATTTTTCCAAGCGTTTGATACCGCGGCCCAGCGAGAATTATTCTTGGCATTGCGCTTAGATGACACATAGCCATCCCGTAAAATCGCGATGAAGATTGCCAGTACCCCTCCGCCAATCAGGCCGGCCAAAGTGAAGACCAGAGGTTTCGGTTTGATTTTTTTCTGAGCAGGCACTGCCAAATCCAGTTGCTGGATCATGGAAGAATCCTTGGCCTCATCAATTTTTGCCAGCTCATACTGTTTTGCCAGCAGTTCAAAAATGGTCTCGTAATATTTAACATCCCTTAATGTGCGAACATACTCGACGCCAACCTCAGGAAGCTTCCCGCTAGGGATCATGACATCACCACTCCGGCCCTGTCCACTTTGCAACTTTTCCAACTGACCCTGCAGCCCGCGCATCTCTTCCTGCAAGCGCATATATTCTGGGTTGCTGGCAGTCGCAAAACTGCGCATGGCCTGCAATTGGACTGTTTTGGCTGCGATGGTGCCTTGGAGCTGAGCCTCATTGGCAATAAGTCCCTTCACCTGCCCCTCCAATTGAAGCATGCCTGTCGTTTCTTGCATTTTCCGCATAGCAACTTCGGCGTTCGCTAACTCCTCTTTGGCAGCCTTCAATTGCTTCTCAAAAAAAACCCGGCGTCTGGCAGCTTCCGTGATTGCCAAGTTCTTGGTCAGCGCAGCCAGCTCTGTCACATAGGCATTCGCCAAATCAGCAGCAAACTTTGGGTCCCTGTCTTCGACAGAAATACCAATCAAGCCATCTTTACCGTTAGATATGCTGCGCACATTCGCCAACTTATCGCGCGTATCATCCAGAAATTCTTTGTTGAAGCGTTCTTTCAACTTATATCGTTCGATCAAGTTATCTGCAATTGTCCGGCTCTGCAGCATGCCCACATATAAATCGTTGGGATTTTTCAGGCCGGCGATACTGCCTGCGGCGCTCGCCAAACCGCCCAGTTGCCCCAACATTGCCGAAACAGAGGAGCTCTGCTGCTGCGGTGGCATGATAACAGCCGTGCTGACATACTTCGGTGTCATCAGCAAGCTGGCTGTCAGCGCCAATGCACCAGTCACCAGTGGGAAAATGATGATGAGCTTTCGCTGACGTACCAAGGCAGCACACACGTCGAGCAAATGAATGCCCTCGTCTTCTGCCTGGGCTACTGGATATTGCTTATTTTGAATTTCTACATGCTCGGACATCGTTCGCTTTCAAATAAAGTGTGGTTTTATGCGTATCTGATGAGATGCCGTGTTAATCCTTCAACACTTTCAAACCAGCTGCTCCCAAACCAAACTGATAGAAAATCGCAGTCCATTCCTTCAGGCTCTGCATAAACGTGCTGCGTTCGATTTTCTCGGGCACCACTACCGTGTCACCCGGATTAAGCGCCGTGCCGCCAATACCACTGAACCAGCCGGTTCCCTGGCCACTCTGCGCCGTGCCATCGGCCCGGATCACATACATTTCGGATTTGTCCGCATTCGCAGTTATACCTCCGGCCTGCTGAACATAGTCGTTGACCGTACGTTGTGGGCGATAAACGAAGGCGTTTTGCTGGAAAACGGAACCCAGCACATCCACAGTGCCGGGACGGCGCGGAATCAGGATGGAATCGCCGTCCTGCAGCGGCAGATCGGGCAGATTTTTGACTTGCGTATCGACGCCTGGGAGGTCGAGAACAATGCGGCCTTCAGCCTTGATGCTGCGCAGTTTTTGTGCGATGCGGCGTTGCTGCTCGACTTCAGCCGCAGCCTTCGCTGCGTTATCTTTGTCATTGCTGGCTGCCATGCGCTGTGTCGCGTTCGACTCCAGCTCACGTTCAAAGCGGTCAGCCACCTGGTTCAGTTTGATCTGCTGGGCGCGACGTACGGATTCACGGTTCAACTGAGTGGCGTACAGGTAACCATTTTCGTTGGCACCACCGACACGGGCGATCAGCTCGCGCAGGGTTTCACCTTTTTTCAGCAGGAAAATACCACTCTGCTTTGCTTCACCAGCCACGCGCACGTATTCATTCTGGATTTGTGCCTGGACCGGTACGGCGCCTGGTGCGAACACGCGCAGGATATCGGTCGGCTTGACGGCAATGCCGGCCAACTGACTGCCGGACACACCTTTGTCGGCTACCAGTTCCAGCACGGTTTTATATTGATTATCGATGTTCTTTTCGACCACGATCTGCTTGGTTTCAGCCGCCGACTCGAAGCCGCCGGCCCAGCTCAATACATCGGCCAGGCTGGCATTGCCTTTCAATTCGAAAATAGCGGGCTGTTTTACGTTGCCGGTCAAGGCCACCAGCGGACCCACCTCAGGAATATAGATCACGTCGCCGTCGCGCAAGGTGACGTCGCGGCTCTTGTCACCGCTGACCAGCATGTCATACAGGTCGAAGGTGCTGACGGTATCCTTGCCGCGCTTGAGCTGGATATTGCGCATGCTGCCGGTAGCGTCCGGGCCGCCCGACGTAAACAGGGCATTGAGCAGGGTGCTCATGGAATTCAAGGTATAGGTGCCAGGACGAACGGCATGGCCGACCACGTACACTTGCACGGCGCGCGTTTGCGCGATGCTCGCTGTCAGGTCGAAATTGGTATAGATCTTGCCAATGGCTTTCTTCAGGTAGCCCTGCAAGTCCTTGTACTGCACGCCACTGACCTTGATGGAGCCGACGCGCGGGATGAAAATCGCGCCGCTGCGGTCAACCGTGGCGCTGACGTCGATGTCAACCATGCCCCAGCCGCGTACCTGCAACTCGTCGCCCGTGCCGATCACGTATTCCTGGTTGACCTGGACACCATCGAGCGGTGCAAAGGTGGACGGAACATCGCTGAACAGATCCTTGCCGAAAATGCTCAGTTTTTTGCCTGTCACGCCATCGACATACTCTTCGAAAGCGCCCGCCTTGACTTCGGTAACAGCCTGCTTGCTGAGATTATTGGCAGCCAGCGTTTTCTCCTGGCGCGGATCGCTGCGGCCGCTACGGATACTAGGCAAGGTACCTGCGCCCAACTCGCTTGCCTGTGCGCGAGACGGGTTCTGGCGCGGCAGATCAGCCATGTCCAGGTCCTGCCCTGCGGCGTAGGCAGAAGTTGCGCCCAGCAGGAAAGCCGAGAAAATCACGTGTTTCACGAAAGGCGGGGGAGTACGAAGTTGCTTTTTCATGCTGGTCTTTGTCTGGGTAAATGATGTTGTATGAGTAAAGGGAGCGCCATGCGCGCTTAATACTTGCCCTGCCAGGTCACGCTGATTTCTTTCGGTCCCGGATTGATCGACAGGCCCGATTTGCTCTGGTCGCGCTGCGCGTGCCACAGCCAGCTGCCCATGGCGTAGCCCACGATGCCGCCGGCAACCGTGTCGGACACCCAATGCTTGCGGCCAAAGACGCGGCCGGCGGAACCCACGGCGGCCACGCTGTACAGCCAAGGCGCATCGTATTCCTTGGCAAACGGCGTCACGGCGGCAAAGCCGATGGCGGCATGCGCGGATGGGAACGAGGAATTCGAGCGGGAATTGCCGCTGCCGACGCGGCTCCACGTTCCGAGGTCTTCCTCAGGACGGGCACGGCCAAACGCATATTTGCCAGCCACCGCCACACCCGTTGCCGCGGCAACCGATTGCAGGGAAATGAGTCCCGTGTTTTGCATGCGCTCGTCGCCCAGGGCGAAAGCAGCGGCAGCGGCGCCCACTGCCGCGTAGGGCATGGCCTTGCCCAGCTTGTCCCAGTTGCGGTAGACCTTGGAATCTTCATGTTTCTTGACGAAACGGTCGACCGGTTTGTCGGCCAGCGCGGAAGCCAACACCACGCCGCCGACCACCGCCGTCGCCTTGAGCCATTCAGGAGCACTCGGCGTAGCAGATGCGGATTGCTCCAGGCGCGCGCGCATGGCGGGCCATGGGCTGACAAACGGCCGGTCCGGCGGATTGACGGCAGGCAGATGCTGTTCGTCCGGGCGCTCGGCAAAATTACCCAGGCCATCATAGCTGTGCATGTCGGCGCGCGGGCGCTCGAACATGTCGTACAGGTCACCTGGCGAAGCCACCATCTGCCCCACGTCGCGCGTCCATGGCGCAATGGCAAAGCCGGCCGTCGATTGCGTGTCCATCGGCAACATGCTGTTCAGCGGCACGGACAGGAAGATGCCACGGTCCTGGTACGGCTTCGACGGTGTGCCAGGGCTGGTGATGTCGTTGCCATTCGTATGCGTGTACCAGGCGCCGACTTCGATGCCGGACTGGAAGCGGCGCTTGAATTCCATGCGCACGCCTGTGTCTTTGGCCAGGAAGCGGCCGGCGCGCGCCGTCACGGTAATGTCATGCGGCAAGCGGTAATGCAGGGAGCCGATCGCCGTCACCGTCTTGTAGTCGCGTGAATCGAGCAAGCCCTTGTAACCACGCTGCTGCAAGGCATCGACAGCCACGTCGGCCGCCCAGCGGCTATCCTTCGGCAGATATAGCACCTGGCCGCCAACGCCACGGAACATGTCTTCATACAGGCCCGCCGACATGCGGGTATACACGCGCTCGGCGGGATTGTTGTATTTGTTCAGCAAAACGCGGCTCAACGAAAAACGCCCGCCGCGCAAGTATTCCGCCACATCCGTACGCACGTGCGGCAAGTTGCTATTCGATGGCTGCTTGACGCCCGATACCGTTTCCAGCAACTGCAGGCTGGCGGCGCTATTCAGGTACAGGCCGTCACCCAGGCGGCGGTCATAGTTGGCCACGGCCGAAATCGAATAGCGGAAGGCGCCGCTCGGGTCATTGAAGAAGAAGCCCACCTTGGGAGCGATCTTGAAACGGTTCGCCTCGCGGTCCAGCGATTTGATTTGCACCACGTCGCCATCGACGCCGACTCCGACGGCCAGCTTGCCGTCGTCCTTGATGACGTTGGCAGCCTTGGTGGAAGACAGCGCGGGAATGGCGGGGGAAGGTGCCGCTGGCGCAACTGCAGTTGCGGGAGCCGCGGCAAGTACCGGCGCGGGCGCGGGTGCGAGAGCAGGTGCCGGCGCAGCGGCAGCGACGGGCGCCGGCTTGTCGAGGAATTCTTGCAGCCAGCCTTGCTGATCGTCCCGGATGACATCGCTTTTCTCCGGATAGCGCAGCAGCACGACGTCGAGGAAGGCCTTGCGGTCGATCTTGCCTGCCAAATAGTCGTTCAGTTTTGGCAAGTCAAAGAATTCGTAGGTAGCGATTGGCTGGTCCAGCTTGGTATACGTGATGCGCAAGGTCGTCACGCCCTTCGGCGTGAAGGCGACAGCCGTGCGCGCGGCACGGCCAACGGCGCGGCCCATGTTTGAAATACGGCTGTTGGTCAGGCTCAGGCTCAGGACATTGCCTTCTTGCTCGACACGGATGTTCTTGTAGTCCTGCTTTACCAGGGCATTGACCAGGTCGGCGCCATAGACGGGGTCGCGGTGCCATGCTTCCTTGCTCGGCAGCGGTGGCGGATTCTTGTCGTCTACGAAATACGGTGGCTCATACACCTTGGGAATGAACTCGCGTTCGCCAAACGGAATGCTGATAAAGGCGTTCACGCTGAACTGGTCGCGGCTGCGTGCTGCTTGCAGGGCAAGCCAGCCCCAGCGGTACTCCAGGCCCACGGAAGCGCCCTTGCGGCGCTTGCCCGCACTCGTTTCGCTGGCGCGGAAGTCGCGCAGATAATTGGTTGTATCGTATTCCGCCACCACCGACCAGCGCGGCAGCGCAGTCGGGGTCCAGCGCGCGCCAGCAAACACGCCGTCCGGGCGCTTGTGCGCATAGCCCAGGCTCGCTTCGATATTCTTGCTGGCGCCAAATGTCTTGGTGGCAACGACATATTGCCCCTTGAACAGCTCGGTGCCGAACAGATCCGTCATGCCGACGGCGACAGATGGCATCCACTCCGTTTCCGTCCACAGGCGCAATTTACCGTCGACGACTTTATCCTTGTAGCGGCCATAGCCACTGCCATATTCACCGGGCACGTTGGTAAAACCAGGGATGCCCGTGATCGACACATAACGCCCCGTCACTTGCAGGAAAGGCAGGATATTTGCCGTGGCCCATAACTGGCCATACGGGCTGTCGTAGCTATAGCCGACGCTGAAAGTACCGTCCGTTTCCACCACGGCGCTGGGCATATTGATATACCCGGACTGGCCTCCATGATTCGGGGTCGCGGCCATCACCGAAGGCGCGCCAAGCACCAGACAGCCACACCAGGTATATTTGATTGATTTTCTGAGTACGCTTAACAAATCCGGCTACCTAAAATATCCTGCACCTGGAATTCCTGAGAATGTATTCAGAAAATCAATGAGCTTGGGGAAACGTGAATGAAACGAAAAAAGGCCAACCGACGGGCAGGTTGCAATGCCACGCATCAGTTCGCCACTAAAGCTGGGCACCCCCGGGCAGCAGATCGTTGCTTAAGCATGCCTCAGGAATGTATGTCGCAGAATTTTAACATTGTTTTCTTGTAGCAAATGCTTAACTTGTTTCCCTTGCGCCACACCTGTCTATTCAGCGCAAACGCCATCTGGAGCCGTGCGGCACGCTGGAACCATCACTTCAAACTGCCAAACACTTTGCCGATAATCTTGCTGCCATACGCAAGCGGATTGCTGCGGATGGCTTTTTCTTCCTCGCCGATCATCAGGTACAGGCCGTCAAGCGCGCGGTCCGTGACATAACCTTCCACCGTCGATTGCTGCTGCGGCACCAGTCCCGTCTTGCCGATCTGGCTCATGGTGCTGTTGTACTTGCTGGCCAGGCCGGAACGGTCGGTAACGGATTTCACGATGGGCAGGAATTTGACGGCCAGCGGTGCCGAAGTCTTCTGGCGGAAGAAATCCGTCACGGAAGTATCGCCACCGGACAGGATGTTTTTCGCATCGCTCACGCTCATCGATTTGACCGCGTCGAGCAGCAAGGGCTTGGCCATGGGCACGGCCGACTCGGCGGCACGGTTCATCGATACCACCAGATCGTCCAGCTGCTGGCCGCGGCCCGTCATTTTCAGCAAAGGCTTGGCTTGTTCCAGGATGCCGGGCAACTTGATCTTGACCTTGTCATTGTTCAGGAAGCCATTTTCGATGCCCAGCTTGGCAACGGCAGCGGCCGAACCAGCTTCCAGTGCCGCTTTCAAGCCATTGCTGGCATCCTGGTTGCTAAGGGCATCCAGGGGACCGGCTGCGCCTGCGCCGGACGACAGCAACGCCAGCGCACACAGGATGGCGGCCGGACGGCCAGGGAAAGGGTTCAGGCGCATGGTTTTCCTTTTCTAAAGAATATACAGACCACCTTCTTCTGGAACCTTAGCACATCAAAACTGCAAATACCGCAGCAATTTTAGCGTCCAGGGGGAAACAAGGGGTGCCACAGATGGCGAAGGGAAAGGACTATACAGCACCGGCTGTTGTATCCGCGCACGCTAACGCCGGCGTTCAGCCTGCTATCGCCGCCAGCTGTTCGCGCACCCGCGCCAGATCCGTCTCGCGCATGCGCGCCGCCGTCTGGCGCAGGGATTTTTCCGCACCGGCCACGCCGGCCGCCACGGCCATCGACAGCCAGATGTAGGCCTGCTGCAAGTCGAGCGGGCCGCCCTGGCCGCAGGCCGCCATCAAGCCCAGATTCATCTGTGCCCGCGCATGGCCCTGGCGCGCGGCCAGCGCATACCAGTCCCAGGCGGCGGCATAGTCCTGCGGCACGTCCTGGCCATTGTCATGCCGCAGGCCCAGCGCAAACTGGGCCAGGCTGTGGCCCTGCGCGGCGGCGCGGCAGTAACAGGCGCAGGCCAGCTGGCTGTCGGGCGCCGGGCCATCGTCGCGGTCATGCAAGACGCCCTGCATGTATTGCGCCGGCGCATAGTCCTGCTCGGCAGCGCGACGGTACCACTCCAGCGCCAGCGACAAATCCTGCGGCACGCCCTGTCCATGTTCATAGCGCAAACCCAGGTCGAACTGGGCCCGCACATGCCCCTGGTCGGCCGCCTTGCGGTACCAGAAGATGGCTTCCTGCGCATCGGCAGGCATGCCCTGTCCATGCTCATACAGCAGTCCCAGCTGATACTGCGCGGCGGGAAAACCCTGCCCGGCCGCCTGGCGGTAGAACTCCTGCGCCCGGGTATAGTCCTGCGCCCCATGTTCATGGTGCAGGCCCAGGTTGTGCTGGGCCGCCGCATGCCCCTGGCCAGCCGCCTTCACGTACCACTCGAGCGCCGCCTGTTTATCGCAGGGCACGCCCTGGCCATTGTCGTAGATCAGGCCCAGATTGAACTGCGAACTGGCGTGGCCCTGTTCGGCGGCGCGCCGGTACCAGGAAATCGCCTGCCGGCTGTCCTGCGGCAGCACGTCGCCATTTTCATAGCGCAGCGCCAGGTTGAACTGGGCCGGCGCATAGCCTTGCTCGGCCGCCTTGCGCATCCAGGCCGTCGCTTGCTGGCGGTCCTGGCGCACGCCCTGACCATTGTCGTAGCGCAGGCCCAGGTTGAACTGCGCGCGCGCATAACCCTGGTCGGCCGCCTTGCAGTACCAGGCGATGGCTTGCACGAAGTCCTGCGGCACGCCCTTGCCATTGTCATACATCATGCCCAGATTATTCTGCGCGCCCGCGTCGCCCTGTTCCGCCGCGCGGCTGAACCACAGCATGGCTTGTCCGCTATCTTGCGCAAGCCCCTGGCCCTTGGCATACAGCCATCCCAGGTTGTACTGCGCCGCCGCGTAGCCCTGCTCGGCCGCCTGCTGGTACCAGTGCGCCGCCTGCGCAAAATCCTGCGGCACGCCCTGCCCCTTCTGGCACATCACGCCCAGGTTGTATTGCGCGTGTTCGAGCCCCTGCGCGGCGGCCAGGCCATACCAGTGCAAGGCAAGCGCATAGCTTTGTTCGATCCCCTGGCCATTGAAATGCATGAAACCCAGGCTGTGCTGGGCGTTCGCATTGCCCTTCTCGGCCAGTCCTTTCAGGCGCAGGTAGTCAGCCGTGTAATGAGCAGCAGTGTAGCGGGGGTCGGCAAGCGGCACGGTCAGGCCTCGATGGCCAGCGTCTGGGACAACGCGGGGGCGGCGTTGGCGATCAACCGGTTCTGCTCCTGCAGCACGCCAATGAAGCTGCCCAGCGAAATGGGCCGGTGGTACAGATAGCCCTGCATCGTGGTGCAGCCCTTGTCCTGCAGGTAGCGCGCCTGTCCTTCCGTTTCCACACCCTCGGCGATCAGGTGCAAACCCAGGCCGCGCGCGATCGAGATGATGGCCAGGATGACGGGGTAGTGTCCGTGCTCGTCGTGGATTTCCTTCACAAACGACTGGTCGATCTTGATGGTGTGGATGGGGAAGCGGTGCAGGTACGACAGCGAGGAATAGCCGGTGCCGAAATCGTCGATGGCGACCGATACGCCCAGCTGACACAGCTTGTTCAACTGCTCGATCGCATACTGCGGGTTGCGGATGCAGATGTTTTCCGTGATTTCCACTTCGATCTTTTCAGGCGCGATGCCATAGCGCGTCAGCGCGCCGCGCATCTTCTCGAAAAAGTCGCCCCGGTCCAGGTATTGCGGCGACAAATTGAGCGACAGGCGCACGGCTTCGCCGCCGGCCGCGTTCCACTGCACCAGGTCGCGGCACAGGGCGCCCAGCATCCAGTCCGAGATCGGCAGCATCAAGCCGTTTTCCTCGGCGAACGGCAAAAATTCGCCGGCCGTCAGCAAGCCCCGCTGCGGGTGGTTCCAGCGCATCAGGCCTTCGGCGCCAACGATGCGGCCCGTCATCACGTCCACCTGCGGCTGGTAATACATCTCCAGCTGGTTCAGCTCCAGCGCCTTGCGCAGGCTCTGCTCGAGGGCGATCTTCTGGTGCGACACGTCGAGCATGGACTCGTGATAAAAACTGTGGCCATTCTTGCCCAGCGCCTTGACCTGGTACATGGCGATGTCGGCGTGGCGCAGCAGCTCGTCGATGGTCTCGCCATCGCACGGATAGATGGCGATGCCGATCGAAGCCGAGATATGCACCTGGTTGCCATCGAGGTCGAACGGCTGGTGCAGGCATTCGAGGAATTTGTCGGCGATCAGGCGCGCATCCTGGCGGTCGCGCAGTTCCGGCAGCACGATGGTGAATTCATCGCCGCCCTGGCGCGCCAGGGTATCGCCGCGGCGCAAACAATCCTTCAGGCGCAGCGCCACCTGCTGCAGCAGTTCGTCACCCTTCACATGGCCCAGGGTATCGTTGACCAGTTTAAAACGATCGAGATCGATGAACATCACGGCCAGTTCCGTCAGCTTGCGCCGCGCCTGGATCACGGCCAGGCCCAGGCGGTCCTTGAACAGCATGCGGTTCGGCAGGTCCGTCAGGATGTCGTGGTAGGCCTGGTAGGAGATGACTTCCTCGGCACGCTTGCGGTCGGTGATGTCGCGCGCCACGCCGTAGGTGCCGAAGTACTCCTGCTTTTTCGCCTCCTGATCGTGGCTGTGCATGCCGATCGAATTGAGCGGAATCGTCATCAGCGTATTGTTGAAGGTACGGTCGCTGCCGCTGCCGCTATGGCACTTCAGGCGCAGTTCCACATTGCGCGAGGCCCGCTCGTCGAGGCGGCGCTCATTGAAGGCATAGCGCGCCCGCTCTTGGTCTTCATCGTGCACGAGGATGGAATAATGGCTGCCGATCAGCTCTTCGCGGCTAAAGCCCAGCAACTGGTGCACCCTGTCGTTGATGAAGGTGATGCGGCCTTCGTGGTTCAGGGTATAGATGATGTCGGGCGAGCTGTCGACCAGGTAGCGGTACATCTTTTCCGAGTTTTCCAGCTGCAGCGCGATGCGCTCGTTCTCCAGCGCCAGCTTGCGCTTTTGCAGCGCATTCTCCACCGTCTTGAGCAGCTCCTCGCGGCTGTACGGCTTGCGCAGATAATCGTAGGCGCCACGCTTCAGGGCGCCGATGGCCGCCTCGATGCCGACGTCGCCGCTCATGACGATCACGTCGCCCTCGATGCCGCGCCGGTTGATGTGGTCCATGATTTCATGGCCGCTCATGTCGGGCAGGCGCAGATCGAGCAGGATCAGGTCGAAGCGCAGTTTCGACAACTGCGCCAGCGCTTCGCTGCCGCAGGTGGCCGTGTGCAGCTGGTAGCCGCGGTCCTTCAGCAGTTCGTGGAGGGAAGCGAGCAAACGGGGCTCGTCGTCGACCAGCAGGATGCGCGGGCTGTTTTCCAGGTCAAACGGAATGGCGGAGGAGTTCATGGACGTTACGAAGACAAGGCGGTATTGCCCGGCGCGGGCAGCGCGGCTGCAGCGCTCGTCGGCAAGGGAATGGGCAGTAAAATTTCAAACGAGGTGCCGGACTTGCTGCTGCGGCAGCCGATCATGCCATGCAGGCGCGTGACCAGGTCATGCACGATGGACAAACCCAGGCCGTGATGCGCCCCTTCCTTGCTGCTGCGCACAGGGGAAAACAGATTGGCCAGCACGTCGGGAGACAGGCCGGCGCCATTGTCGCTGACGCACAGCTCCAGGTACAGGCGGCGGTCGCGGTTGACATGGCCACGGTTAGACACTTCGATACGCCCGCCATCGGGCAGGGCTTCGACGGCGTTTTTCAGCAGGTTGAACAGGATTTGCTTGAGCGTGTCGGCATCGGCCTCCACCTCGCATGGCGCGTCCTGCATGCGCGTGACCACTTCGATCTTCGACGGCAGGAAGTCGGTGGCGCGGAACAGGCGCAGCACGTCGTCGACCACGCGCGCGCAATCGGTGACGCCACTGGCCGCCACCGGCTGCAGATCGGCCAGGCCGCTGATCAACTGGCCGACCCGGTCGATTTCCTCGTTCAGGATCGACATCTCGCCCGTGACCGGCTCCTGCTTCTCCAGCTTGTGATCGAGCACGCTCAGGTAATTCTTGATGATGGACAGCGGGTTATTCACTTCATGCACGACGCGGCGCGACGCGGCGCGGTATTCCTCGGCCACGTGATCGAGCTGGCGCCGCGCCAGACCGCGCGCGCTGATGGCCGTTTCCAGCGCCGTGGCGGCCTGGTTGGCATACGCACGCAGGAAACCCTCGCGCTTCTGGCAAGCGGGAATCTGCCACGCCGCCA
Organism: Janthinobacterium sp. BJB446; assembly: GCF_002735655.1. Taxonomy (NCBI): domain Bacteria; kingdom Pseudomonadati; phylum Pseudomonadota; class Betaproteobacteria; order Burkholderiales; family Oxalobacteraceae; genus Janthinobacterium; species Janthinobacterium sp. BJB446. The sequence continues at coordinate 670,748 of NZ_PDZK01000002.1, forward strand.
CGCCGCCAATCAGCACGCCCAGGCTGCGCTGGCCCGCCACCAAAGGCACGCAGACCAGGCTGTCGGTACCGAGAATGCGGAACAGCTGCTCCTCGACGATGCCCAGCGCCGGCATGTCGCGCTTAAGGAATGCCAACTGGCACTCCAGCGCCGAAGCGGCCAGCGGGCCGCCCTTGGCCAGCGGGATCGAGAACCCTGCCAGGCGCTGCTGATGCTCGCCCGCCGCCACGCCCACCAGCGCATGGCCGGTGGGGTTTTGCAGCAGGATGATGGCGGTGTCGAAGTCGAACAGGATGCGCGCCGAGCGCGTGATGGCTTCCAGCAGGCTGCTCTCGCCCTGTTGGCGGGCGAAAGTCTGCCCCACTTCGGACACCAGCACCATGTTGCGCACCTCATCGGACAGGCGCTGCTGCACCGGATCGACGGACGGCGGCGCATACGCGGGCGGCGTGGCGATATCATCCGCGCCGGCCAGGTCGATGCCCAGGTGCTGCGCGGCCTGCTCCACCTGGCGCGCGACGCTGCCGGCCAGGTCTTCCAGTGCTTCGACATCCAGCGCGCACAGGCTTGCCGCCTGCGTGATGGACTCGGCCTCGTCCGCATCGTCGGCATGGCTGCACAGCAGGTGCGCCAGGCGCACGATGCGGATCAGGGGATGGCTCGCTTCCAGGCGCGCCAGCGGTTCATGGTGATACAGCACGCTGTCGGCCAGGAAGGAATCGAGATGCCAGCGCTCGATCAGCCAGGCGCCCGCTTCGGCATGCGTGATCTGCAAGGTGCGCTGCTCCACCGCGCACAGGGCGGCATCGTCGCGCGCCGTGAAATTGAAGGCGTATTCCTTCGGCGCCGTGGCCAGCAAGGCCAGGCGGCCCACGTTGTGCAGCAATCCTGCCAGATACGCTTCCTCGACATGCGGATAGGCCATGGCCTTGGCCAGCGCGCGCGCCATGACGGCGGCCGACAGCGAACTTTTCCAGAAGGCGCGCAAATCCGTGCTGCCGGAATGAGGGAAGCTGTTAAAGGTCTGGAAGACGGATTCGCTGATGACCAGCGTCTTGATCATGTCCGTGCCCAGCGAGACGAGCGATTGCTCCAGGCTGACGACCTTGCTCTGGCGATGATAGGCCGAGCTGTTGGCCACGCCGAGGATCTTGCTGGTCATGCCCGCATCCTTGGCGATCAGGGCGGCCAGCTCCGGCATGCCGGCATCGTCGGCCTGCAGGTGGGCGATCAGCTTGAGGAGGATCTGCGGCATGGCCGGCAGGCGGGCAATCAGCAGGCGATTGCGAATATCTTGATCAGATTGATGCATCGTATCAGGCATTGCCGGTTCGAAAAGGATGAGCGCTCAGCAGCGAAGCGCGGCCACGTTCAGAGGAATCCTCCACTCCTGTAACCAAAAAATCTATTGCCTGAGAGGATGCCGGGAAAGAACTCATCTTATCATAAGCGCCGGATATTACTTGCAATATAGAAAATTAAGTTGAAATAAATCCAGCGTTCTACAGTGGAAACTTATGCCTTGAAGGAACCTAGCAAACGGTGGCGGAAGCGCCGCGATATCAGCCACAGCGCCAGCGCCAGGCCCGTAAACGCCAGTTGGCCCGAGGCCAGCCACAGCACGGAACCGGACAGCAGCGGCGAGATCACGCCGGCCACCACGGCGCCGAGCATGGTGCTGGCAAACGACTGGCACGAGGCCACCGTGCCGCGGATATGCGGGAACAGATCGAGCGCCAGCAGGGTCGCGCCGGGTCCCACCAGCGACATGCCGAAAGTGTAGAAGAACAGGGGCAGCACCGACCAGGGCAAGGATGGCGGCAGGAACAGGTGATACACGACATTGACGCTGGCGGCGCACAGCAGGAAGGCAAAGCCGATGCCGATCTGGCGCGCGAACGTGACCTTGCCAGCGATGCGGTTGGCCGCCGCGGCGCCCATGAAGATGCCGCTCACGCAGGGAATGAACAGCCAGCCGAATTGCGATGGCCCCAGACCCAGCTGCCTGGGCAGCATTTCCGGCGCGGCCGTGATGAACAGGAACAGGCCCGCGAAATTGAGGGCGACGATGCCGGCCTTGATGTGGAACAGGGGCGAGCGCAGGATCTGGCCATAGCTCGATGCGAGGAAACGGGGATTGAACGGCTGGCGCTTGGCCAAGGGCAGGGTTTCGGGCAGGCGCCAGTAGCAGAACGCCAGCAGCACCACCGTGTAAAAAGCGAGGAACAGGAAGATCGAGCGCCAGTCGAACCAGATGACGATCCAGCCGCCGAGAATCGGCGCCACGGCCGGGGCGATGGAAAAGATCATCGTCACCAGCGACAGCAGGCGCGCCGCCGCCGCATCGGCATACAGGTCGCGGATGATGGCGCGGCTGATCACCACGCCGGCGCCGGCCGAGACGCCCTGCATGATGCGGAAGAACCACAGATAGTGCACCGTGTGCGCCGAGGCGCAGCCGAGCGAGCCGATGGCAAACATCAGCAGGGACACGAGAATGACGTTGCGCCGGCCAAAGGTATCCGAGATCGCGCCATGCCACAGCACCATGCCGGCAAAGGCCAGCATGTAGAACGTCAGCGACTGCTGCACTTCCAGCGGCGACGCCTGCAGCGAACCCTGGATCGCCCCAAACGCGGGCAGATACGTGTCGATCGACAGGGGTCCCAGCATCGACAGACCGGCCAGCATCATCGCCAGCGCACCGCGGCTCAACGGCGCCATGTGGCTCGGCGTGGGAGGCGGAACGGGGGTAACCGGGTCGGGCGGCACATCGGCCGGAGGGGTGGGAAACATGGCGGGTCCAAAGTGGCGCGCGGACCAATTTCAGTCCGCGCGCGGGGTTACTGCGGGTGTCTTACGGTGAACGCTTACTGCTGTGGTTTGGGCTTGGCTTCTTCACGGCGGTTGTAGCCTGCAACCATGTCAAAGCGGAACAGACGGCATTCCAGCGCGCCATTGAAGAAAGGCGTCTTGCGCGCTTCCTTCAAACGCAGCAGCTTGGGCAGACCCAGGTCGGCTGTGAACAGGAACACGGTCCAGCCGGCGAAACGCTGCTTCAGGGTCGTGCCCATGGCCGAATAGAAGGAAGTCGACAGTTCATCTTCCGGGATGGTGCTGTCGCCACGCACGCCGATACGCTCGCCGTACGGCGGGTTGGTCAGCATGATGCCCGGCACCTCGCTTGGCGGCTTGACTTCCTGCGCCTCGATCTGTTTCAAGGGCACGTCGAAGCGCACGCCGGCGCAGCGCAGGTTATGGCGCGTCATGGCGACCATGTCGCCCGAGATGTCGCTGCCGAAAATGGTCGGTTCGGCTGGCAGCGGATTGACCTTGATGGCGTTTTTCATGGCATTCCACGGCGCCGGATCGAAGTCGTGGAAGTTTTCAAACGCGAACTGGCGCGAGGCGCCCGGTGGAATCCCCTGCAGCATTTGCGCCGCTTCGGCCAGGATGGTGCCGGAACCGCACATCGGGTCGAACAGCACCATGCCGGGCTTCCAGCCCGACACGCGCAGCAGGCCGGCGGCCAGGTTTTCGCGCAGCGGCGCGTCGCCCGTCTCTTCGCGCCAGCCGCGCTTGAACAAGGCTTCGCCCGAGGTGTCGAGGTAGACGGTAAACGTGTGTGCGTCGAGGAAGCCGACGATGCGCATGTCCGGCGTCTTGGTGTTGACCGACGGGCGCTCGTTGAACTGGTCGCGGAAGCGGTCGCAAATCGCATCCTTGATTTTCAAGGTCGTGAATTCCAGGCTGCGCAGCGGCGATTTGACAGCCGTGACGTCGACGCGGATCGTGTGGTGCACGCCGAACCAGTCTTCCCAGGATTGCGCCAGGGTCAGGTCATAGATATCGTTTTCCGTCTTGTAGCCGGAATGGGCCATGCGCATCAGCACGCGCGAGGCGATGCGCGAATGCAGGTTGATGCGATAGGAGTCCAGCAGGTCGCCGGAGCAGTGTACGCCGCCCGGTACCTGGTTGTGGACCTTCATGGTCGAACTATCCTGGGCGATCTCGCCCAGTTCCTCGGCCAGCGCCGCTTCCATGCCGCGCGGGCATGGGCAAAAATATGAAGCCATGGTGTACCTTTTATCCGTTGAAAAACAATTAACTAAAAATTTCAAAACCTGTCGGATTACGCGCGCAGCGCTAATCCGATCTACAACTTCTCCAGCGCCCGTTCGACAAAATCGAGGCGGTCCTGGCCCCAGTACCCTTCGCCATCGACGATATACCACGGCGAACCGAAGACGCTGGCGGCGGTGGCCGCTTCCGTATTGGCATCGTATTCGGCCTGCACGCTGGCCGTTTCCGACGTTTTCAGCAGCTGGCGGCCATCGAAACCGGCATCCAGCGCGATCTGCACCAGGGTTTCCTCGTCGCCGATGTTGCGCTCTTCAGCCCACAGGCCGCGCATGATGGCGTGCGCCAGGTTCAGCGATGCTTCCACGCCGTGCGCCAGGCGCGTGGCAATGATCAGCTTGGCAGAAGCTTCCGGCGACACGGGGAAGAACTTTGGCTGCAAGGTCAAGGGCACCTGCAAAAAGGCCGACCAGCGCGCCAATTCTGCCAGGCGGTACGCCTGGCGCTGCGGTGCGCGCTTAGCCAGCGGCAGGCCGCCCGAGACACTGAAGACCTTGCCCAGGTCAAAAGGGCGCACGTCGATCTGGGCACCAGTCTTCGCGGCAATGGCCATCAGGCGCGCATGACCCAGATAGGTCCATGGCGAGTGGGGGGCGAAGAAATACTGCACGACTTTGCTCTGACTTGCACTCATCTCGACTCCCTTAGAAAGGCTTGACCACGACCAGCACGACGACGGCCAGCAGCATCACCACCGGCACTTCATTAAACCAGCGGAACCAGGTGTGGCTGCGCTTGTTGAGGCCTTTTTCAAACTTGCGCAGGATGGAACCGCAGGCATGGTGATAGCCGAGCAGCAGCACCACGAACGTCAGCTTGGCATGCATCCAGCCCGGCATCTTCATGCGGCCCTCGCCGCCACCGTACAGCATCCACATCAACGCCAGCCCCAGCACCATGGCCGGCAGCGCCAGCAGCGACATGAAACGGTACAGCTTGCGCGCCATCAGCAGCAGGCGCTCGGTGGCTACCGTTTCCGTCTCCATCGCCAGGTTCACGAAGATGCGCGGCAAGTAAAACAGGCCGGCAAACCAGGACATGACGAAGATGATGTGGAAGGCTTTGGTCCAGAGAAAGAGCATGGGGTTTCCAGTGTCGGAGGTGGAGAGAAACGAGAGCACGGGCCGCCTTGTGGGCAGCCCGCGAAAGAGACTATTTACGTACTTCGCCGTGGCCAAAGACCACGTACTTGAGCGAGGTCAAACCTTCCAGTCCCACCGGGCCGCGCGCATGCAGCTTGTCGTTCGAGATGCCGATCTCGGCACCCAGGCCATATTCGAAGCCGTCGGCGAAACGCGTCGACGCGTTCACCATCACCGAGGCGGAATCGACTTCGCGCAGGAAGCGCAGCGCATCGCTGTAGTCTTCCGTGATGATCGATTCCGTATGCTTGGACGAATACTGGTTGATGTGGTCCATCGCTTCGTCGATGCCGTCGACCACTTTCACCGACAGGATCGCCGCCAGGTATTCGGTGGACCAGTCTTCCTCGGTGGCTGGCACCAGGTGCGGATAAGCGGCGGCGGACAGGATCGCATGGCTTTCCGGATCGGCGCGCAGTTCCACCTGCTTGGTCAGGTACAGTTCGGCCAGCTGCGGCAGCACGGTAGCGGCGATGGCGCGCGATACCAGCAGGGTTTCCATGGTGTTGCAGGTGCCGTAGCGGTGGCACTTCGCGTTGAAGCCGATATCGATCGCCTTCCTGATATCGGCCTTGGCGTCGATGTAGACGTGGCAGATGCCATCGAGGTGCTTGATCATCGGCACGGTAGCCTCACTCATCAGGCGCGCGATCAGGCCCTTGCCGCCACGCGGCACGATGACGTCCACGTACTGCGGCATGGTGATGAGAGCGCCGACGGCGGCGCGGTCGGTGGTGTCGATGACTTGCACGGCATCGGCCGGCAGGCCTGCTCCCTGCAAGCCCTCGGCCACCAGCTTGGCCAGCGCGCGGTTGCAGTGTATCGCTTCCGAGCCGCCGCGCAAGATCGTCGCGTTGCCGCTCTTGATGCACAGGCCGGCCGCGTCCACCGTCACGTTCGGACGGGCTTCATAGATGATGCCGATGACGCCCAGCGGCACGCGCATCTGCCCCACCTGGATGCCCGTCGGGCGGAATTTCATGTTCGAGATTTCGCCGATCGGGTCGGCCAGCGACACGATCTGCGTCAAGCCCTCGACCATGGTGGCAATGGCAGAGTCGGACAGGGTCAGGCGGTCGAGCATGGCCGGCGCCAGGCCGGCGGCGGCCGCCGCATCGAGGTCGCGCTGGTTGGCCGCGCGCAGCAGATCGGCATCGCGCACGATGGCGGCGGCGATCAGGCTCAAGGCACGGTTGCGCCTGGCGCTGTCGGCACGCGCCATGGCGCGCGAGGCGGCGCGCGCGCGCGTTCCCACGTCCTGCATATATTCTGTGATGTCCATGCTCGTATCCATATAGTAAAAAACTAGCCTCGGGCGATCTTCAGACCCAGCTGCAGCATGGCATCCCAGGCATCGCCCGCGTAGCCCTTGGCGCGCAAGCCCTTGATCATCTTGTCCACCTGCGCCGCCTGCTGCAGCGCCGCTTCCAGCACGGGTAGCGAAATGCGCCGCAGGGCCGGTTCCATCATCCGCTCGCGCGGCCCCCAGATACGGTATTCCTTCAGCAGCGCGCCCAATGGACGCCCTTGCGCCATGCCGGCCTTCAATTTTAACAGCGTGCGGATTTCTTCGGAGACGGCCCACAAGACCAGCGGCAGCGCCTCGCCCTCGCCTTTCAAGCCTTCGAGCATGCGCACCAGGCGCGCCGGGTCGCCGGCCAGCATGGCTTCGGACAGCTTGAAGACATCGTAGCGGGCCACGTTCAGCACCGCGTCCTGCACTTGCTCGTACGTCAGCTTGCCCGCGGCATGCAGCAAGCCCAGTTTCTGGATTTCCTGGTGCGCCGCCAGCAAATTGCCTTCCACCCGTTCAGCGATGAAGTCGATGCTGGCCCGTTCGGCGCTTTGCCCCTGCGCCGCCAGGCGCTGGGATATCCAGGCAGGCAACTGCGCCCGTTCCACATTCGGAATGTCGATATACACGGCCGCCTGCTGCAGGCTGGCGACCCAGGCCGCCTTTTGCGTCGCCCAATCCAGCTTGGGCAAGGTGATCAGGGTCAGGTTGTCTGGACTGAGATTTTTCGCGTAGCTTTGCAGCGCCGCTCCGCCATCCTTGCCCGGCTTGCCGGTGGGGATGCGCAGCTCGATCATTTTCTTGTCGCCGAACAGCGACAGCTCCTGGTTCGCCGCCAGCAATTCTCCCCACTTGAAGCTGCGCTCCACCGTCAGCACGTCGCGCTCGGAGTACCCCTGCGCACGCGCAGCGCGGCGGATCTTGTCGGCCGCTTCCAGCGCCAGTAAGTGTTCGTCGCTGGTGATCACATACAGCTGCGCCAGCGGCTTGGCCACATGCCCATCGAGCGCGTCTATCCGCAATTGCATGGCGTCCCCGTTACTGCTGCGGCGCGACCGGCGTCACGGGCGTCACTGGCGCCACCGACATGGCCGGCAGCACCGGCTTGATGGCTGCCAGGCGGCGCATGATCTGCTGCACCAGGTCGTTGCGCATGTCGCGGTACAGCGCCGCTTCTTCCGTTTCCTTGGCCAGTACCTGCGATTCGTCGAAGGTAATCGGGCGCACCAGGCTGATGGTCGTCGGTACCAGCAACTGGTTGCCGGCCTTGTCCACCACGCGGAAATTGATCGAGTAGCCGAGTTGGTACTCTTGCACACGGCCGTTAGGGTTCAGCGACAAAATGGTCTTGGTACGATTCCTCTCCGGGTCGTTGAGCACTTCAAGGACGGCATCGGCGCCATCCTTGGTGTTCACCACCTCCGTGCTGCCAATGGCGCGGATATAGCGTTTCAGGCTGATCGCCAGCGGCGACGTGTCGGGCAAGCCGATGTACATCGTCGCGAACGGCAGCATGAAACTGCCGTTCGAGCCGCGCAAGTGAAAGCCGCAGGCCGACAGCAAAACAGTCAGGCCCAAAGCCAGCACGGCACGGCGGCCCAACAGCGATACTTGAGAGGAAGTCGTCATGATTACACCACGATGCTGATTAACTTGCCTGGCACGACGATGATCTTCTTCGGCGTGGTCTCGACGTACTTCTGCACACTTTCGCAGGCCAGCGCAGCCGCTTCGATGCTGGCCTTGTCCGCATCCTTGGACACCGTGATCGAGCCGCGCAGCTTGCCGTTCACCTGGATCATCATCTCGATCTCGGACTGTTCCAATGCTTGCGGGTCGACCTGCGGCCAGGCGACGTTCAACAGGTCGCCGTGCACACCGGCGTAGCCCAGTTCCTGCCACAGCACGTGGGTGATGTGCGGCGCGACGGGATTGAGCAGGCGCAGGAAGATGGAGAAGCCTTCGGCGATCAGCGCTTTCGACTGCGCGCTGTCATCGAGCTTGGCCGATTCCAGGGTGTTGAGCATCTTCATGCAGGCCGACACCACGGTGTTGTACTGGATGCGCTTCAAGTCGTAATCGGCTTGCTGCAGCAGCTTGTGCAATTCGCGGCGCAGGTTTTTCTGCGCGTCGCCCGTGGCAGGTGCGGCGCCGCCAGCCAGTGCGGCCTGGATCGTCGCCGACTGGGCGTAGCCGAAGTTCCACACGCGGCGCAGGAAGCGGTTCGCGCCTTCGACGCCGCTGCCCGACCATTCCAGCGTCTGTTCCGGCGGCGAGGCGAACATGGTGAACAGACGGGCCGTGTCTGCGCCGTACTGCTCGATCTGCGCTTGCGGGTCGATGCCGTTGTTCTTCGACTTCGACATTTTTTCCGTGCCGCCGATTTCCACCGGCTGGCCGTCGGCCACCAGGACGGCGCTTTGCGGACGGCCCTTGTCATCGAGGGACAGGCGCACGTCGTCCGGGTTGAACCAGGTAGTCTTGCCCACCGCGTCCTTGCGGAAGTAGGTTTCGTTGAGCACCATGCCCTGCGTCAGCAGGTTGACGAACGGCTCGTCGAACTTGACTAGGCCGAAGTCGCGCATGATCTTGGTCCAGAAGCGCGCGTACAGCAAGTGCATCACGGCGTGTTCGATGCCGCCGATGTACTGGTCCATCGGCATCCAGTAGTCATTGCGCGCGTCGACCATGGCGTCATTGCTGCCTGGCGAGGTATAGCGCATGTAGTACCACGACGAATCGACGAAGGTATCCATGGTGTCCGTCTCGCGGCGCGCCGGCTTGCCGCACTGCGGGCAGTCGCACTTGAGGAAAGCTTCGTATTTGTTCAGCGGGTTGCCCGTGCCGTCCGGCACGCAGTCTTCCGGCAGCACCACCGGCAAGTCTTTTTCCGGCACCGGCACCACGCCGCAATCGGCGCAATGGATCATCGGGATCGGCGTGCCCCAGTAGCGCTGGCGCGAGATGCCCCAGTCGCGCAGGCGGAACGTGGTTTTCTTTTCGCCCAGGCCCAGTTCGGCCAGGTCGGCGGCCACCGCATCGACGGCGGAAGCGAAATGCAGGCCGTCGTATTTGCCGGAGGCGACGCAGACGCCATCCTTGCTGCCATACGATTCCTGCCACCCGTCCTTCGAGAATTCCTGGCCCTTGACTTCGATGACTTGCTTGATCGGCAGGTCGTATTTCTTGGCAAAGCCGAAATCGCGCTCGTCGTGCGCCGGCACGCCCATCACGGCGCCATCGCCGTAGGTGATCAGCACGTAGTTGCCGACCCACACTTCCACCTGCTCGCCCGTCAGCGGATGGGTGACGAACAGGCCGGTCGGCATGCCCTTCTTCTCCATCGTTGCCATATCCGCTTCGATCACGGAACCGAGCTTGCATTCGGCGTTGAAGGCGGCCAGCGCAGGATTGCTTTGCGCGGCGTGGATGGCCAGCGGGTGCTCGGCGGCCACGGCGCAGAAGGTCACGCCCATGACGGTGTCCGGACGCGTGGTAAACACATACAGCTTGCCGTCGCCGATCAGGGCGCCATTCGCGTCCTTGATGTCATGCGGGAAGGCGAAGCGCACGCCCGTCGACTTGCCGATCCAGTTGGTCTGCATGGTGCGCACGCGCTCGGGCCAGCCCGGCAACTTGTCATCCACATAGGCCAGCAATTCTTCCGCGTAATCGGTGATGCGCGCGTAGTACATGGGGATTTCGCGCTTTTCGATCAGCGCGCCCGAACGCCAGCCGCGGCCGTCGACGACTTGCTCGTTGGCCAGCACGGTCTGGTCGATCGGATCCCAGTTCACGGTACCGGTCTTCTTGTAGATGATGCCTTTTTCCAGCATCTTGAGGAACATCCACTGGTTCCATTTGTAGTATTCGGGCTTGCAGGCGGTCATTTCGCGCGACCAGTCGATGGCCAGGCCCATCGATTCCATCTGCTGCTTCATGTGGGCGATGTTCGAGTACGTCCATTGCGCGGGCGGCACGTTGTTGGCCATGGCCGCGTTTTCCGCCGGCATGCCGAAGGCATCCCAGCCCATCGGCATGAGCACGTTGTAGCCATTCATGCGCAGGTAGCGGTACATCACGTCATTGATCGTATAGTTGCGCACGTGACCCATGTGCAGCTTGCCCGAAGGGTAAGGCAGCATCGAGCAGGCAAAATACTTGCCTTTTGGGAAACGCGGGTCGTGTTCGACGGCTTTATAGGCGTCGATCGCCTTCCAGTGCGATTGGGCGGCTTGTTCGACGTCGGCGGGACTATATTTATCTTGCATGATGTGCGGCCAATAGTGGATATGAACCGAGCATTATACTGGTTGTCGCCGCCCGATAGCGCGGCGCGCTGGCGGCCCGGTCTCGCATATTTTGACGGACGCACAATTATGCTGTGTCGTATGCAACAATATTATTCTTTACTTCAAGTCCGGCCATGATCGTCTACCAGGAATATCCGCCCATCCCCGCCCTGCGGCCCTGGCTGGACTGCGTCTGGACGTGCCGCGTGCAAACGGGCGCCACGCCCCTGACGCACCAGGTCTTGCCCGACAATTGCATCGACATCCTGTGCCAGGACCAGCAGGATGCCAGCTTTGCCGTCGGCATGATGACGGCGCCGATCGCCGTCGTCAGCCAGGGCCTGGTGCAGACGGTGGCGGCCCGCTTCAAGCCGGGCGCGGCGGCCCGCTTCTTTCAGCTGCCCTTGTGCGAGCTCAGCGATGGCCGCACGGGATTGCAGCAGCTGTGGGGCCGCGAACTGGCGGCGCGCCTGGCTGACGCCCTGTGGAGCGAGCCCTTGTCCAATGCGCAAAGAATTTCTATTCTGCAAGACTATCTGCTGCTGCGCCTGCGCACCGTGCCGCCACGGCGCCAGCCCGGCGCGGCCGAACATGCCATCGCGGCCATCGAGCGCGCATGCGGCCAGGTCCGCGTGGATGGCCTGGCGCGGCAACTGGGCGTGTCGCGCCAGCACCTGGCGCTGCAATTTCGCCAGCAAGTGGGCATCAGCCCGAAGCTGTTTGCCCGTATCTGCCGTTTTCGTGCCGCCAGCCAGGGGCTGACAAGCCTGGCGGGACAGCCGGACTGGGCGCAAGTCGCCTTGCAATTTGGCTATTTCGACCAGTCGCACCTGATCCACGATTTCCAGGATTTCGCCCGCAGCTCGCCCGAGGCGTGGCTTATGCACCGCCACCATTGAAACCTTCCATTTTTACAATCGCCACGCGCGCGCCGGTGGCATGATGGCGTTATTCTTCATTTACCAGGAGCAGAACATGATCAAGGGTTTACGCACCGTCACCTATCCCGTCCCCGACCTGGACAAGGCCAAGGCCTGGTACAGCCAGGTATTCAATACCACGCCCTACTTCGACCAGCCGTTCTATGTCGGTTTTGCCATCGGCGGCTTCGAGCTGGGCTTGCTGCCAGACGGCCAGCCTGGCACGCAGGGCAGCGTGACGTACTGGGGCGTGGATGGCATCGAGCAGGAAGTCGAGCGCATCGTGGCACTGGGCGGCAGTCTGCACCACCCGATCACGGACGTGGGCGACGGCATCCGCACGGTGGAATTGCTCGATCCGTTCGGCAACCAGATCGGCCTGATCGACAATCCCCATTTCGATACCGGCAAGGTCGTTTAGGCGGCTTCAGCCTGCAGCCATGCGCGCAATTGCTGCAGGGCCGTCTTTTCATGCGCCGTTTCAGGCGTGATCAGGTAATACGCCCGCTGACCGCGCAGTGGGCGCTCGCATGCGATGCGCAATTCGCCACGCGCCAGCTCCGCTTCAACCAGCATGCGTGGCAGTAAGACCACGCCCTGCCCCTGCACGGCCGCCATGGCCAGCATGGAAAACAGTTCATAACGGGCGCCATAGTGCGCTCCATCGCGCCCCTCTCCCTCGACCTGCATGGCGTCAAACCACTGGCGCCAGGCGCCCGGGCGCGTACTTTGTTGCAGCAATGTCAGTTCCAGCAAATCCTGCGGCTGCCAGGCGCTGCGCGCCGCCAGCAGGCGCGGACTGGCAACGGGCACGATTTCTTCATGCATGAGCAAGGTGGCGCGCGTCCCGGGCCAGCGCGCCAATTGCTCGGGCGTGCCCGCGTACAGGGCGCCGTCGTATTCCGTATCGGCAAACATGAACGGTTTCGTATAGGCATCAATATGCACGACGATGTCCGGGTGCAGCTGCGCCAGCGAAGACAGCCGCGGCATCAGCCAGCGCGTGGCAAACGTGGGTACCGAGGCCAGCTGCAAGGCGCCGCCGCCGCCCTGGCGCGCCATGGTGTCGAGCGTGTCGCGCTCCAGGCCATCGAGACGGGCCGCGATCTGCCGCGCATACGCGGCGCCGGCGCTGGTCAGCAACACGCCATGGCGCGTGCGCTGAAACAATTGCACGCCAAGAAAAGTTTCCAAGGATGAAATCTGCCGCGACACGGCGCTTTGCGTCAGCGACAGTTCGCGCGCCGCATGGGTGTAGCTCTGGTGCCGCGCAGCCGCCTCGAAGCAGTTCAGGGCTTGCAGCATGGGAATTTTGCGTGACATGGGGGTATCCGGCCGGTGAAAGGCCCTAGTATGCCGCAAGATATGCGCAACACGCATGTCTGGGTGCGAAAAAATCGTTTGCGCAAGGCTAGGCAAAAACCTACCATGAGCCATATTCAATCTTGCGCCGATCACCGGCGCTCACCTGCGAGGCCTGTGATGAGCAAAACCGTATTCGACTGGAATTCCCCCCTGCTGCTGGAAGAACAACTGACGGGCGACGAACGCGCCGTGCTGGAAGCGGCCCGCGACTATTGCCAGGGCAGCCTGGTGCCCCGGGTCCTCGAATCGTTCCGCCATGGCCGAACGGATGCCGCCATCTTCCGCGAAATGGGAGAGCTGGGCTTGCTGGGCACGACCATTCCCGAAGAATACGGCGGGGCCGGCCTGAACTATGTTTGCTACGGCCTGGCCGCGCGCGAAGTCGAGCGCGTCGATTCGGGCTACCGCTCGATGATGAGCGTGCAATCGTCGCTGGTGATGGTGCCGATCAACGCCTTCGGCAACGAGGAAACCAAGCAGAAGTACCTGCCGAAACTGGCGACGGGCGAATTCATCGGCTGCTTCGGCCTGACGGAGCCTAACCATGGTTCCGATCCCGGCAGCATGGTCACGCGCGCGCGCAAGGTGCCGGGCGGCTATAGTCTCTCCGGCGCCAAGATGTGGATCACCAACAGCCCCATTGCCGACGTGTTCGTCGTCTGGGCCAAGGACGATGAAGGCGCGATCCGCGGCTTCGTGCTGGAAAAAGGCTGGAAAGGCCTGTCGGCGCCGGAAATCCACGGCAAGGTCGGCTTGCGCACCAGCATCACCGGTGAAATCGTCATGGATGAAGTGTTTTGCCCGGAAGAAAATGCCTTCCCCGACGTGCGCGGCTTGAAAGGCCCGTTCACCTGCCTGAACAGCGCCCGCTACGGCATCGCCTGGGGCGCGCTGGGCGCGGCAGAAGACTGCTACCTGAAGGCGCGCCAGTACACGATGGACCGCCAGCAATTCGGCCGCCCGTTGGCAGCGAACCAGCTGGTGCAAAAGAAACTGGCCGACATGCTGACGGAAATCACCATGGGCTTGCAAGGCTGCCTGCGCCTGGGCCGCATGAAGGATGAAGGCTCGCCCGCCGTGGAAATCACCTCGATCATGAAGCGCAACAGCTGTGGCAAGGCGCTCGATATTGCCCGCATGGCGCGCGACATGATGGGTGGCAACGGCATTTCCGACGAGTTCGGCGTCATCCGCCACCTGGTCAACCTGGAAGTGGTCAACACCTATGAAGGCACGCACGATGTGCACGCGCTGATCATCGGCCGCGCCATCACCGGCATAGCCGCGTTCAACTAATGGACGCCTTGGCTTCCACCCTGCGGCCCGCGCCGCTGACCGGCTTGCGCGTGCTGGACCTGTCGCGCGTGCTGGCCGGCCCGTGGGCCGGGCAAATGCTGGCCGACCTGGGCGCCGACGTCGTCAAGGTTGAACAGCCGGGCCGCGGCGACGACACGCGCTCCTGGGGCCCGCCGTACCTGAAGGATGCAGATGGCCGCGACACCGCCGAGGCCGCCTATTTCCAGTGCGCCAACCGCAACAAGCGTTCCTTGTGCATCGACCTGGCCGTGCCCGAAGGGCAAGCCCTGGTGCGCCAGCTGGCGACCGAAGCGGACGTGCTGCTGGAAAATTTCAAGCTCGATGGTTTGAAGCAATACGGCCTCGATGCGGCCAGCTTGCTGGCACTCAACCCGCGCCTCGTCTACTGCTCCATCACGGGCTTTGGCCAGGATGGGCCGTACGCTGCGCGCGCCGGCTATGACTTCCTGATCCAGGGCATGGGCGGCTTGATGAGCATCACGGGCGTGCCCGACGGCCAGCCGGGCGCGGGTCCGCAAAAAGTGGGCGTGGCACAGACGGACATCCTGACGGGCCTGTACGCCACCATCGCCGTGCAGGCGGCGCTGGCCGAACGCGAACGCTCGGGCCTGGGCCAGCATATCGACCTGGCCTTGCTCGACGTGCAAGTGGCCGCGCTGGGCAACCAGGCGGCCAATTACCTGTGCGGCGGCAAGGTGCCGCAGCGCATGGGCAATGCCCATCCGAATATCGTGCCCTACCAGGACTTCCCAACAGCCGACGGCGACATGATTCTGGCGATCGGCAACGATGGGCAATTCTCGCGCTTTTGCGCCGTCGCCGGCCACCCGGAATGGGCGCAGGACGAACGCTTCGCCACCAACCCGCAGCGCGTGGCGCACCGGGCGATCTTGATCCCCCTGATGCGCCAGACCACGGTCATGCGCACGACGGCCGAGTGGATCAGCGCCTTCGAGGCGCAAGCCGTGCCGTGCGGTCCCGTCAACCGCATCGACCAGGTCTTTGCCGACCCGCAAGTGGTGGCGCGTGGCTTGAAAGTGGACATGCCGCATCCGACGGCGGGCACGGTGGCGCTGGTGGCCAATCCCGTGCGCCTGTCCCACTCGCCGGTGCAATACCGCTTGCCGCCGCCATTGCTGGGGCAGCATACGGACGAGGTGCTGCAGCAGTGGCTGGGCCTCGATGGCGGCCAGATCGACGGTTTGCGCGAACGCAAGGTCGTGTAAATGTTGGGTATGTCGGATTACGCGCTTGCGCGCTAATCCGACCTACTTCAATACCAGCTTCAACGCCGGCTTCTCGCCATAATCGTCATAGCGCTCATTGATGCCGGCGATACAGAACGTGATTTCTTCCAGCAAGTCCGGCACTTGCGCCTTCATGCTTTCAGCATCCTGCACAACAATGTCGAGCACTTCGTTCGGTTTCAAACGGAACTGCGTCATGTTTTCGTCATCGCGCAGATAGCTGAGGCAATCAACCCAGGCGTCCATGCTGTTGCCGTAGAACTCGGGGAAACCGAAGGCTTGCACGCATTGCGCGTGAAAGCTCGCTGCGTCGGTAATCTCTTTGCCGTTCAGTATTGCAGTGGCCATGGTCTTCCTCAGTTCTTCAGCGACAGCACATCCTGCATGTCGAACAGGCCGGTCGGCTTGTCGGCCAGGAAACGCGCGGCGCGCAAGGCGCCGTGGGCGTAGGTGACGCGGCTGCTCGACTTGTGGCTGATCTCGATGCGCTCGCCGATGCCGGCAAACAGCACCGTATGATCGCCGACGATATCGCCGCCGCGGATGGTGGCAAAGCCGATGGTCGACGGGTCGCGTTCGCCCGTCACGCCTTCGCGGCCGTACACGGCGCATTCCTTCAGGTCGCGGCCCAGGGCGCCGGCCACCACTTCACCCATTTGCAGGGCGGTGCCCGATGGCGCATCGACCTTGAAGCGGTGATGTGCTTCGATGATCTCGATATCGTAGCCTTCGGACAGGCTTTTCGCGGCCAGTTCCAGCAGCTTCATGGTGACATTCACGCCCACGCTCATGTTCGGGGCGAACATGATGGCCGTCTTTTCGGCGGCGGCGGCAATCGCGGCCTTGCCAGCGTCATCGAAACCCGTGGTGCCGATAATCATCTTGATGCCATGCTCGGCGCAATACGCCAGGTGCTGCAAAGTGCCTTCGGGACGCGTGAAGTCGATCAGGTAATCGGCGCCGGCCAGGCCGGTGGCCAGATCGGATGCGATCAGCACGCCGGCAGGCTTGCCGAGAAAGGCGGCCGCATCCTGGCCGACGGAAGGCGAACCAGCGCGGTCGAGGGCGCCGGCCAGCACGGCGTCAGGCGCATTGCTGACCGCTTCGATCAGGATATGGCCCATGCGGCCGCTGGCGCCAGCGATGGCAATTTTCAGTTCAGTCATTTTATTCTCTTACAGCAACTTATTTGGTGGGTTCGGCAGCAGGTGCAGGCTCGGCGGCAGGCGCAGGCGTCACTTCCGGCTTACTCACAGGAATGGCGGGCGCGGCATCGGCCGGCACGGGCACGGCGCTTGGCGCCACGGGCGATGGCACGGCGGCGGCAGGCACGTCGGCCTTGGCGACCTTGGCGAACGGCGACGGGCCGGCGATACGGTCGATGTATTCTTTCTCCGTCGGCAAGTTGCCGCCTTCGAAACGTTCAACCTTGCCATCTTTGCCGAAGTACACGACCACGCGGCTGCTGGTGGTTTCGCCACTGCCCCGGGCCAGGCGGAATGGATAATCCCAGCGGTCGGCATGGAAGATATCGGTCAGCAGCGAGGTGCCGAGGACGAAACGCACCTGGTCGCGCGTCATGCCCACTTTCAACTGGGCCAGCATCTCTTCGGAGACAAAGTTGCCTTGTTGAATGTCAGGACGGTAGGGCGAGAAAAACCACATGAATTTTTGCAGCGGCGTAATGGTGGTCGTTTGTGCGCCCTGTTCGGGGACCAGTTCCTTGCCTTCTTTTTGAGCAGCTGCCGGCTTTTCGCCAAGGATGCCACGGCTGGCGCAGCCGGACATGGCCAGCGCGACACAGACCATGCCTGCCACAACTGGTGCTCGAAATGAAATACGGTGCCAGAGAGATGGCAATACAGCCGGTGTTACGCGCATAAATGACCTCAATTTGATGAACAAAACGCCAGGAGTGGCCGGCCTGCCAAAAAATGCATATTTTGGCACTCCCCGCTAAAACGCTATATGATAAAGCACCTGACCCACATACGAGCAACAAACATGAGTAACAATCCTAGTGATCTCAAGGCAAGCGGCCTGAAAGCCACCCTGCCACGGCTGAAGATACTCGATATCTTCCAGAGTAGCCCGGTACGCCACCTGACCGCGGAAGACGTCTACAAGATTCTGCTGGCCGACAATATGGATGTCGGCTTGGCAACTGTCTACCGCGTCCTGACGCAATTCGAACAGGCAGGCTTGCTCAACCGCAACCATTTTGAAACCGGCAAGGCGATTTTCGAACTCAACGAAGGTTCCCACCACGACCACTTGGTGTGCCTCGACTGTGGCCGGGTCGAGGAATTCTTCGACGAAGACATCGAAGTGCGCCAGCAAAAGGTAGCCGAAGAGCGCGGCTTCAAGATCGCCGAACACGCCTTGGCCATCTATGGCAACTGCATCAAGACGGCTTGCCCGCACAAAACCGCCTGACCACAGCTGGCAGCTCCCACGGGGCGGCTGGCGCGCCAGGCAGTACGATCAATGATGGCTGAGCGCGCTTGACAGCAACTTGGCCGTGATATCGACAATCGGGATGACGCGCTCGTAGGCCATGCGCGTCGGTCCGATCACTCCCAGCGTGCCCACGATCTTGCCGTTGACTTCATACGGCGCCGTCACCACGCTCATCTCATCCATCGGCACCAGGTTCGATTCGCCACCGATGAATATCTGCACGCCCGTCGCCTTGCTCGATACGTCGAGCAGCTGCATCAAACCCGTTTTTTGCTCGAACATGTCGAACATCTGACGCAGCGAATGCATATTCGATGACAGATCGCTCACGCTGAGCAAGTTGCGCTCGCCGGAAATCACCATGTCATCGCTATGGTCGGCCATCGCTTCGCTGCCCGCTTCCACGGCCGCCTGCATCAGGCTGCCCATATCGTCGCGCAACTGGCGCAATTCGCCCTGCAGGCGCACGCGCACGGCATCGAATGACAGGCCGCCATAATTCTGGTTGATGTAATTGGCCGATTGCACCAGTTGCGCCGGCGTATAGTCGGCCTCCGTCAGCAATAAACGGTTCTGCACGTCGCCGCCGGGGGCGACGATGACGAGCAGGATGCGTTTTTCGGACAGGCGCAGGAATTCGATTTGCTGGAATACGGATTCGCGGCGCGGAGTGAGCACGACACCGGCAAACTGCGACAGCGACGACAGCATCTGCGCCGCGTTGGCGATGGTTTTTTGCGGTTGCGGCGTCTGCAGGCGCATGCGCGACTCCACCAGATGCTCGTCCAGGTGCCGGACGGTCAGCAAGGTATCGACAAAGATGCGGTAGCCGCGCGGCGTGGGGATGCGTCCGGCCGAGGTGTGAGGGCTGGACACATAACCGAGCTCTTCCAGGTCGGCCATGATGTTGCGGATCGTGGCCGGCGACAGGTCCAGGCCGGAAATTTTCGACAAGGCGCGCGAACCGACCGGCAGGCCGTCGGCGATATATCGCTCGACCAGGGCTTTCAGCAGTGTTTGGGCACGTGTATCGAGTTGCATGGTGTTTTATTTAAGCAAGTATGTTGTTAAGCAAGCGGCAACGAAAGCGGCCGAACGTGCATCAACAGCGCCTATTATGCACGTTCGCCCGCCCGGCGGCGATCAATCTTCCAGTTGCCCCTGCAGCCACAGCAGCAATTCATCGAAGTTGGCGCAGATGGCGTCGGGCTGCACACCGGCGGCCAGATGCGCGTCGCTGCCCTTGCGGTTCATCCAGACGGCGCGCATGCCCGCCCCCTGCGCTCCCGTGACGTCGAAATACAGGTCGTCGCCGACATACACGGCCTCATGCGGCGCCACGCCCAGCGCGGCGCAAGCGGCCAGGAAGATGCTCGCGTCAGGCTTGGCCACGCCGAAATCGCTGGCGGCGATGGAGACTTTAAAATGCTGTGCCAGGCCGATAATTTCAAGGTCCGCATTGCCATTCGAAATCGAGCCGACCAGCATGCGCTGGCCCATCCAGGCAAGGCCAGGCAAGACGTCGTCATACGGCTGGACGCGATGGCGCGCAGCCAGGAACTGCGCGATGGCGCCATCGACCAGGACAGGATCCTCGCCGGCCGCCTCGAAGGCAGCCAGCAAGCCCGCGCGGCGCAACTCGATCAGGTTGCCATGGAAATGCGGTTGTTCATGGAGCATGGCCAGGCGGTGCTGGCGCAGCACCTCGATGGAAAACTGCTGCGCCACCTTGGGCGCATGCGTGGCCAGCCAGTCGTGCAGCAGGGTTTCCGCGGCGGCAATCACGGGCGCGATGGGCCACAAGGTATCGTCGAGGTCGAACAGGATGGCCTTGGGCGGCACGGCAGGTTTTACAGGGGCAATAGACATGGGATTCACGGTGGATGCCACGCCACAGTGCGCAGCCTGCCTGTATTGTCGCATTGATCGCCGCCGCCGGCATGGCTGCGCCTCCGTGAAATGGGGCCGGGCCAGCGCTTCCCGGCGAAAAATTGTTACAGGGTGATACAAGGCAAGATCATTCAGCTTGCCAGATAGACTAAAATAGGCGCCATTCCAATGCGGCGCCAGCGTCCGCGTTGC
This sequence comes from Janthinobacterium sp. BJB446, assembly GCF_002735655.1. Taxonomy (NCBI): domain Bacteria; kingdom Pseudomonadati; phylum Pseudomonadota; class Betaproteobacteria; order Burkholderiales; family Oxalobacteraceae; genus Janthinobacterium; species Janthinobacterium sp. BJB446. The sequence goes on from NZ_PDZK01000002.1 coordinate 691,007, forward strand.
GCTACCCAACCTAATTCGTTTTGGAGAATGTATGAAAAATTTGTACCTGCGCTCGATGCTGGCGGCGGCTTGCGCCGTCACACTGGCAGCCTGCGGTGGCAGCGGCGGCAACCTGTATCTGCAAGGCCAAGTCGTCGGCCTGGCCAAAGATGGCCTGATTCTCCTGAATGACGGGGAAAGCTTGCCGATTCCTGCGGGCCAGGCCAGCTTTGTTTTCACCAAGCTGGTCAAGAACGATGACCGCTACAATATCACCATCGCACAACAGCCCAAGGGTGCCGTTTGCACCATTATCAATGGCGTCGGCAAGGCATCGAGCTACTCCGTGACCACGGCCCAGGTGAACTGCCAGACCAACGCCTACCCGTTGAGCGGCACGGTCACGGGCCTGACCACGGATGGTTTGCGCCTGGTGATGGGCCCCAACGGCACCACCCTGCTGGCTGGCGCCACCACCTACGAATTCAAAAGCGTTGATGACGGTGCCTCGTACGGCATTTCCATACTGGCTCAGCCAACGGGCCTGACGTGCCGCTTCCAGGGTTCCAGCAGTGCCGATGGCAGCGATACGGTCGGCAAGATGGGATCTGCCGCCACGACCGCAGCCACACTTGACTGCAAGCCGCAGTAATCCTTGCGATCCGTCACCTATTTTTTGGAGAAATACATGAAGTTATCCTGCTTGCGCCCTATCGCCGCACTGCTGCTGACCTTGGGACTGGCCGCTTGCGGCGGCAAGGCCTCGTATGATGTCAGCGGCACGATCTCAGGCTTGAACAATGAAGGACTGATCCTGGTCAATAGCGGCGACTCCCTGCCGGTTCCTGCGGGGAAAACAGCGTTTACCTTTGCCAAGCGCATCGACTATGGTACCGACTACAACATCACCATCCAGCAGCAACCGGCGCACATGACTTGCAGCATCAGCGGTGGTTCAGGTTCGGCTGGTCATTACCTCACTATCAGCGCCGCTGTTGCTTGTGCGCAAAACAGATATACCGTGGGTGGCACGATTTCCGGCCTGACGGTGGACGGTCTGGTGCTGATTAACGGTAGTACAACAACAACAGTGGTCAAGGACTCCACGACCTTTACCATGGCTGGCTCCGTCGCCTATGGCGATACCTATGGCGTCAGCGTCTCCGTGCAGCCGAAGGGTCTGCTGTGCGTTGTACAGCCGGGCACAGGCGGCGGCACCATGGGCGAAGCGAATGTGACATCGGTAAAGGTCGCCTGCAATCCGGCCTAAGTTGCAGCAACGGTAGCCGCCAGGCGGCTACCGGGAAGAGATATCATGAAAATCTATATTTGATATTCAAAATATAAATTGGAGTTATATGTGGCGATGCAGCATAATGCATCTGTCTCCTCCAACTCTTCCAAGAATTGGATTTAGCCCGCTTTTACCAGCGGGCTTTTTTTTGCCCAAAATTCCTCAGGCAGGCTTGTTCAAGCCCGGCTGCAGCATTTGCACGATGCTGGAGAAATCCTGCTGCGCATAACCGGCTTGCGCATGCATCTGGTACAACTGGCGCGCCAGACCGCCCAGGGGCGTGGGCGCATTCGCCGACAGGGCCGACTGCTGCGCCAGGCCAAGGTCTTTCAGCATCAGCGCCGTGCCGAAGCCGCCCGTGTAATTGCGCGACGCGGGCGTACCGTCCATGACTCCCGGCCACGGGTTGTACACTTCCAGGGTCCAGTTGCGGCCCGAGCTCTTGGCCATGATGTCGGACAACACTTTCGGGTCCAGGCCATGCGCCACGCCCAGGTTCAGTGCCTCCGCCGTACCGGCCATCAAAATACCCAGCAGCATGTTGTTGCAAATCTTCGCCACCTGGCCCGCACCCGCCTCGCCCGCATGGAAGATATTCTTGCCCATCTTCTCCAGCAAAGGCCGCGCCTGCTGCAAGGCCGCTTCGCTGCCACCGACGATGAAGGTCAGGGTGCCGGCCGCCGCGCCCGCCGTGCCGCCCGAAACGGGCGCATCGATCATGGCAAAGCCGCGTTCGCTGGCCGCCTGCGCCACCTGGCGCGCCACATCGGCGGCAATGGTGCTGCAATCGATGAACAAGGCGCCCGGCTTGGCCGAGTCCAGCACGCCACCGGCCGCCAGGTACAGTTCCTGCACGTGCTTGTTGGCTGGCAGCATGGTAATGACGGCGTCGGCCGTCTGCACGGCCGCGCTGGCAGACGCCGCCGCCGTGGCGCCCGCCTCGACCAGCGAAGCCACGGCCGCTGGCGCCAGGTCGAACACGGACACGTGGAAGCCGGCGGCCACCAGATTGCGGGCCATCGGCGCGCCCATGTTGCCCAGGCCGATAAAAGCGATATGTTGCATGGTGAAAGTCTCCAGTTATTCTTTTATTTAATGTAGATCCGCCAATGGATGCTGTGTCCACGGCGCGGCAAAATACTCGTCCAGATGCGCTGCGCTGACGTCGGCCAGGCTGGCCGGCTGCCACTGCGGCGCGTTGTCCTTGTCGATCAGCAAGGCGCGCACGCCTTCGCTGAAGTCCGCATGGGCGCAGCATTGCACGGCAACGATCAATTCCAGCTGGAACACTTGCGCCAGGCTCAGATGCCGCGTGCGTTCGCGCATGGCCCACACCAAAGCGGCCGAAGTGGGCGCGCCCTTGTCCAGCGAGTGGGCCGCCTTTTGCAGCCACGCCGAATCGCCGTCATACGCGGCAATGGCGGCCACCACTTCGGGCAAGGTGGGCGCTTGCGTCAGCGCGGCGATGGCGTCGAAGTTGGCGCGCACTTCCGAGACGGGCAGCACCGTCGTTGGCGCCGAAAAGCCGCGCAGCAAGCGGTCCAGCTGTTCGCTGTTCGCCTGCGGGCTGGCTTGCCATTGCGCCAGTGCCAGCGCGTCGAGCACCATGGCCCGCTCTTCCTGGCGCAGGAAATAGTCGCCGAGACCCGCAAACAGGGCATCGGCCGCGTTCAATGGCGCGCCCGTCAAGCCCAGGAACAGGCCGCTGCGTCCCGGCATGCGGCCCAGGAACCAGCTGCCGCCCACGTCGGGAAACAGGCCAATCGTAATTTCCGGCATGGCGATGCGCGTGCTTTCCGTCACCACGCGGTGGCTGGCGCCGGCCATCAGGCCCAGGCCGCCACCCATCACGATGCCACCGCCCCACACCATCAGCGGCTTTGCATAGGTATGGATGCGGTGGTCGAGCCGGTATTCTTCGGCAAAGAAAGCCAGCGCCTGCGGATTCGGCACGACGCCCGGCTGCTCGACGATGGCCGTGCGCAGGCTGCGCACGTCGCCGCCTGCGCAGAAGGCCTTGTCGGTCGACGATTGCAGCACCACGCAGGCGATGGCAGCGTCACTGGCCCAGCGCACGAGGGCGCCATCGATGGCGCGGATCATGTCCAGGGTCAAGGCATGCAAGGACTTTGGCGCATCGAGGGTGATGACGCCCAGCTTCATGCCGCCGGGACAGTCGCGTTCCTCGATTTTCACAGTTTCAATCAGGGTACTTTCAGCCATTCTTCCACTCCGCCGGACGTTTTTCCAGGAACGCTTGCACGCCTTCTTTCTGGTCTTGCGTATCGAACAGGCCCAGGAACAGGGTGCGTTCATCGGGCAGGGAATTGACCAGCGGATGGCTGCGCGCGCCCTGGATCAGGGTCTTGCACGCCGTCACGCTGCTGGGGCTTTGACGGGCCACCTTGGCGGCCAGGGCCAGCGCCGTGGCGGCAGCCTTGCCGGTTGGCACGACTTCCTCGACCAGGCCGATAGCCAGCGCCTTGGCCGCATCGACCCGTTCGCCACATAAAATCATGCGCTTGGCCCAGCCTTCGCCCACCAGCCACGGCAAGTGCTGCGTGCCGCCCGCGCACGGCAGCAAGCCGACGGACGCTTCCGGCAAAGCCATCTGCGCATGTTCTTCAGCAATACGGATGTCGCAGGCGAGCGCACATTCAAGCCCGCCGCCCATGGCATAGCCATTGATGGCGGCGATGCTGACGCCGCGAAACGCGGACAACGCCTCGAACGCCTCGCCAAACGCGGCGGCCATGGCGAACGCCGTGTCCTTGTTGCCATCGGCAAACACCTTCAGATCGGCACCGGCAGAGAAGAACTTGGCGCCGCCGCCCGTGATCACGAGAGCATACACGTCCGGGTCGGCATTCAGGTCGGCCACCAGCTGGGTCAGCGCGTTCAGGCTGGCCTGGGTCCACGTATGGGCAGGCGGGTTGTCGAGCGTCACCAGGGCCGTATGGCCATGGCGTTCCAACAGCAAATTTGTATACACTTTGGTCATCGCAGATTCTCCGTGGCGCCGTCTTTCAAAATCGCTCGCGCGACGATCAGGCGCATGATTTCATTCGTCCCTTCCAGGATCTGATGCACCCGCGTATCGCGCACGTGGCGCTCGAGCGGATACTCGCGGATGTAGCCATAGCCGCCATGCAATTGCAGCGCATCGTTGGCAACATTAAAACCTACATCCGTGGCGAAACGTTTTGCCATGGCACAATATGCCGTGGCGTCGGGACTTTCCTGGTCCAGTTTCCACGCCGCCAGACGCACCATCTGGCGCGCCGCCACCAGTTCCGTCAGCATGTCGGCCAGCTTGAATTGCAGCGCCTGGAATTGCGCCAGCTCGCGGCCGAACTGCGTGCGCTCCTTCATGTACGCCTGAGCCCGCGTGAGGGCTGCCTGCGCCGTGCCCACCGAGCACACGGCGATATTGATGCGCCCGCCATCGATGCCCTTCATGGCAATGGCAAAGCCTTCGCCTTCCGCCCCCAGCAAGTTCGCTGCCGGCACTTTCACCTGGTCAAAGCTGATGATGCGCGTGGGCTGGCTGTTCCAGCCCATCTTTTCTTCTTTCTTGCCATACACGATGCCGGGCAAATTGGCCGGCACGGCAAAGGCGGAAATACCGGCCGCGCCCTCGCCGCCGGTTCTCGCCATGACGATCAGCATGTCCGTCTGGCCCGCGCCCGAGATAAACGCTTTCGTGCCGTCGAGAACATAAAAATCGCCCTCCTTCACTGCCTTGGTGCGCAGGGAGGCCGCGTCGGAGCCCGACTGCGGTTCCGTCAGGCAATAGCTGGCCAGTTTCTGGCCGGCGGCCAGGGACGGCACCCATTCATCGCACAGGGCTTCCTGCCCCCAGCGCGACAGCATCCAGGTAGCCATGTTGTGGATGGTGATATAGGCCGTGGTCGAAGTGCAGCCACCTGCCAGCTCTTCAAACACGATCGCCGCATCCTGGCGGGAGAGGCCCAGGCCGCCCCAGCGCTGCGGCGTGTACAGGCCGCAAAAGCCCATCTCGCCCGCCTTGGCGATGGTTTCCACGGGAAAAATCGATTCCGCGTCCCAATGGGCCGCGTGCGGCGCCAGTTCGCCTTCGGCAAACGCGCGCGCCGCCTGCTGGAACTCGCGCTGCTCGTCGCTCAGTTCAAAGTCCATGCCAGCTCCTTATTTGAGGCTGATGGTGGTATTGACCTTGCCCACCGAGGCCGCGTCCGTGAACCAGCGCTGGGTAATCGTCTGCGTCTGCGTGTAGAACAGCACGACCTGCTTGCCGAACGGGCCCAAATCGCCCAGTTTCGAGCCGCGCGAACCCGTAAAGCTGAACAGGGGAACGGGCACGGGGATGGGCACGTTGATGCCGACCTGGCCCACGTCGATTTCTTCCTGGAAGTAGCGCGCGGCCGCGCCGCTTTGCGTAAACAGCGCCGTGCCGTTGCCGTTCGGATTTGCGTTCACCAGGGCAATCGCTTCATCGAGCGTGTCGACTTCGACGACGATCAATACGGGGCCAAAGATTTCCTGGTCATACACGACCATGCCCGGTTTCACGCCGGACAGAATCGTCGGGCCGACGAAGTTACCGTTCGGATAGCCATCGACCTTGACGTCGCGGCCATCGAGGGTCAGCACGGCACCCTGTTCGATGCCCTTGGCGACCAGGCTGAAGACGCGCTCTTTGGCCGCGCAGGAAATCACGGGGCCCAGGTCCGGATTGTCCTTGCCCGCGCCGACCGTCAGGGTTTGCGCCTTGGCCGACAATTCCGGCAGCCATTCGCGCGCTTCGCCCACCAGCACCGCCACCGATGCCGCCATGCAGCGCTGGCCGGCGGCGCCGAAACCCGCACCCAGCAGCTGGTTCAGGGTCTGTTCTTTATTTGCATCCGGCAAGACGACGGCGTGGTTCTTGGCGCCCATCATGCATTGCGCGCGCTTGCCGTTCAGGCTGGCGCGCTGGTACACATGCGTGCCCACCTTGCTGGAACCGACGAAGGAAATCGCCTTGATGTCCGGGTGGTCGCACAGGGCGTTGACCACGTCTTCGCCGCCGTGAATGACGTTCAGCACGCCAGCCGGAATACCCGCCTGCAAGGCCAGGCGCACGAGCTTTTCCGTCACGAGCGGATCTTGCTCCGATGGTTTCAGCACGAAGGTATTGCCGCAGGCAATCGCCATCGGGAACATCCACAGGGGGATCATGGCGGGGAAATTGAATGGGGTAATGCCGGCGCACACGCCCAGCGGCTGCATCACGCTGTAGGTATCGACGCCGCCGGCCACGTTTTGCGCGTATTCGCCCATTTGCAGGGTGCCGATATTGGCCGCATGTTCCACCACTTCCAGGCCACGGAAGACGTCGCCTTCCGCATCGAGCAGGGTCTTGCCCTGTTCCATCGTCAAGGTGGCGGCCAGGTCGGCCATGTTTTCGCGGATCAGCTGCTGCAGTTTCAGAAAGATGCGCGCACGCGCGCCGATCGGCGTCTTGCGCCAGGTTTTGAAGGCCCGCTGGGCCGAGGCGATGGCAGCGTTGACTTCCTCCGGCGTGGCAAACGGTACCTTGGCCAGTACTTCCTGCGTGGCCGGATTGACGACGTCGCGCCAGACGGTGGTCTGGGATTCAACCCACTCGCCGTTGATCAAGAGGGGAACAGTTGGAATAGCGTTTTGCGTGGTCACTTGAAGTCTCCTGGTGTGGGTATAGGTCTGTTTGCATTATTCGCACAATAGCCGCCACAAACAAGGCGTGAAAATGCGAGATAATGCAAAGCTGAATCTGTTAATCTGCAAATGTTGTAAATTTGCAGATTCCACAAACCGGGGAAGAGGAAACGCGATGGCAAAGGTTTTCATGGGCGTGCGCCTGCAGCGGCTGCGCGAGGAACGGCGCATGACGCAGGTGGCGCTGGCCAAGTCCCTGGGCATTTCACCCAGCTACCTGAACCAGATGGAACGCAACCAGCGTCCGCTGACGGTGCCGATTTTATTGCGCATCGGCACCGTGCTGGGCGTCGATCCGCAAATCTTTTCCGAACACGACAGCGCCAGCCTGGTGGCCGACGTGCGCGACGTGTTCGGCGAATTGCCCGATGCGCCGCCCACGTCGATGGCGGAACTCAAGATGCTGGTGGAAAACATGCCGGAGCTGGCGCGCTCGATTTTGCTCTTGCAGCGGCGCTACCGGGTCATGGCGGAACGGGCCGATACCCTGGCTGCGCGTCTCGACGACGGCAGCCGCGGCGCCAGTTCGGCGGCCCCGTCCACGGACGAGGAAGTGCGCGAATACCTGAACCGGCGGCAGAACTACATCGATGAACTGGACCGGGCGGCGGAGCTGGTGGCCGGGGAATTCGATCCCGCCCTGCGCACGCTCGATGCGCTGCAAGGCCGCTTGCTGGAGCGCCACGGCGTCAAGGTGCAACTGTCCGATGGCGACGCGGGCATGGTGCGCAAGCACCGCTACGACGCCCAGCAACAGATATTGTGGCTACCCGACACCCTGACGGGCGGCCAGCGCGCCTTCCAGATGGCGGCGCAAATCAGCTTGCTCGAGTACAGCGAGCTGATCGATGCCCTGGTGCTGGCGGCAGGATTCTCCGGTGCGGCCGCGCAAACGAGCGCGCGCCTGGCATTTTCCAATTATTTCGCCGGCGCTTTGCTGATGCCGTATCAACGCTTCTTGCAGGCGGCGGAAGCGCGCGCCTACGATATCGAGCGCCTGGCGCACCAGTTCGGCGTGGGCTTCGAAGCCGTGTGCCACCGCCTGAGCACCATGCAGCGCCCCGATGCGGCGGGACTGCCATTCTTCTTCGTGCGCGTCGACCGCGCCGGCAATGTGTCGAAGCGCCAGTCGGCCACGGACTTCCATTTTTCCAGGGTGGGCGGCACGTGTCCGCTATGGATCGTGTACGATGCCTTCAGCCATCCGGGCCAGGTGCTGACGCAAGTGGCCAGCATGCCGGACGGCTGCACATACCTATGGATCGCGCGCCAGGTCAGCACGGCGTCGCCGGGCTTCCGGGCACCGGGCAAGACCTTTGCCGTGGCGCTGGGCTGCGACATCTCGCAGGCGCACCGATTGATCTATTCGAAGGGGCTCGATTTGCACGACCCGACCAGCGCCACGCCCATTGGCACGGGCTGCAAGGTATGCGAGCGGCAGGCGTGTCCGCAGCGGGCGTTTCCCTCGCTGCTGGCGCCGCCGCCCGTATCGGCTTAAGAAGCGTCGACGACGCGGGCGCGCAGCGCGTCGAATTCGCGCGTGAATTCCGCGCGCCAGTCGCGCCGCGTGCTCTCGGCTATCCAGGCCGCGTCGAGGCCATTCAACATGAAGCCGCGCATGTCGTCCAGGCCGAAGCCGAATTCGCGCATCATCATCCAGGCGCCCGTCGGCGTCACGTGGTGCAGGGTCGGGTCGTCCGTGTTTGGGTGCAGTTTCAAGCCCAGCTTGGCCATGGCGCGGATCGGGTGGTCCAATGCCCAGCGCTCGGGCGCCAGGGTGCGCAGGTAATACGAATTGGTCGGCACCACCGTAAACACGAGGCCCCGCTCCACGCAGCGCTGCGCCAGTTCCGGATTGTCGACAATCGTGTAGCCATGGTCGACCCGGTCCACCTGTAATTCGTCGATGGCCGTCGCCACGTTCATCCACGGCATGCCGAATTCGCCCGCGTGCGCCGTGCATTTGAAGCCGGCGGCGCGCGCGGCGCGGTAGGCTTCGATAAAGAGCTCGGGCGGGCGGTCGTTTTCGCGGTAGTCGATGCCGATGCCGATGACTTCCGGCGCGCGGTGCGCCTTCATCCATTCCACCATCTGCACGGCTTCCGCAGGAGCGGCTTCGCGGTCGATGCTGGGAATCAAACGGCCGATCACGCCGAAGTCGCGCTGCGCATCGCGGATGGCGGCCACGATGGCGTCTTGCGCCGCGTCATAGCGGATGCCCGACACGCGCACGGTGCCGGTGGGGTTCCAGAAGAACTCCGCATAGCGCACGCCATGGCCATGCACGTCTTCCAGGTATTCGTAGGCGAGGCAATACAGGTCCGTCGGCGAGACGATCAGGTGCGCGTCGAGCGCGCGCAGCACGCGCAGCACGCCGACGGGCTTGTCGCCGCGCGTATAGAACGCGTCGATGTCCTCGGGGGTGACGACATTGCCCGTCTTGGCGGCCAGCGCGCGGAAAGTAGCCTGGCGCACCGTGCCAAACAGGTGGCAATGCAGCTCCACTTTCGGCATGGCGCGTAAAAACTGTTCAATGCTCAGGGGGGAATTAGACATGAAACTCGTTTCGTTAAGAGGGAATCAGGCGAGAATGCCGGCCAGGCGCTGCATCAGCAGTTCAATGGCGGCCGGGCCATCGGCCAGCATCGCCACCTGCGTGTTGATGGGCGCGCGGCGCGGCACGCGGAACTCGCACACCGTCATGCCGCGCGTCAGTTCGCCCGTCAATTCGATGGCCACGTGGGCCGGCTGGAACTGGAACAGCTGAGGCGCTTCCAGGTACAGGGCCACCACCGGGTCATACATCGGCATGGGCACGGAACCGTCGGCGCTGCGGATGCGCACATACGCCTCCAGGTAGCCAGCCAGCCGCTGGGCGCGCGGCGTGCCGATGGCGCGCAGCTGCGCCACCTCCAGTTTAGTGACCAGCAGCTGGCGGCACAGGTTCAGGCCGAACATGCGCAGCGGGATGCCGGCCTGGAAGACCTGGGCGGCCGCTTCCGGGTCCGCATAGATATTGAATTCCGCCGCCGCCGTGTGGTTGCCCTGGTCGGTCGAGCCGCCCATCAGGATGATTTCAACGATTTTTTCCGCGATGTCGGGCGCGCGGCTCAAGGCCGTGGCCAGGTTGGTCATCGGAGCGATCGCCATGATGGTGATCTGGCCGGGATGCTTGCGCACGGCGGCGATCAGGGCGTCGACGGCGTGGCCGGCAGCGTCACTGGCCGCGCCGGGCGGCAGGATCTCGCCAGTAGTGGGCATACCGCTGTCGCCGAGGATGCGCTGCGCCGTTTCGATGACGCCGGCCAGCGGCTCTTCGCAGCCGCGGTAGATCGGCACCGTCAAGCCATCATGGGCCTTGATGCGCAAGGCGTTGTCGTAGGTGATGTCGACGGGCGCATTGCCCGCCACCACGCTTACGCCCAGCCACTCGATACCGGGATTGCTGCCCAGGAGCAGCATCGTCAGCCAGTCGTCGAAACCGGGATCGGTATCGAGCCAGATCTTTTTCAAGGCTTGGGTCATGATGGTTTCCATTCAGAAATCAGGCGCCCAGCCACAGGGCGCTGTCGGACGGCAGCACGAAGGACACGGCCGTGCCCTCGCGCCAGGCGGCGCCGCCGGCCGCGCAAATGCCCTTGACCTGGCCCAGCGGCGTTTGCAGCAGGTATTCGACGGTGTCGCCGAGGAAGCCGCGCGCCAGCACGGTACCCGGGTATTGACCGGCCGCGTCGTCGGCCGCGCACACGCGCACCTTGTCCGGACGCCAGCCCAGCACCGTGGTACCGGCAGCAACGGGAGACGTGTACGGCAAGCTGGCGCCCGCGTGGTGCAGCGCGCCGTCGCGGTAGTCGAACAGGTTCTCGAAGCCCATGAAGTTGGCAACGAAGCGCGTCGACGGCGTATTGAAGACGGCTTCCGGCGCGGCCAGCTGCTCGATGCGCCCGCCGTTCATGACGACGATGCGGTCGGACAGGGCCAGCGCTTCTTCCTGGTCATGCGTCACGTACAGCATGGTGATGCCCAGTTCGCGCTGGATGCGGCGCAACTCGGCGCGCATCTGCACGCGCAGCTTGGCGTCCAGGTTCGACAGCGGTTCGTCCAGCAGCAGCAGGGCCGGCTCGACGACGATGGCGCGCGCCAGCGCCACGCGCTGCTGCTGGCCACCGGACATCTGCGCCGGCAAGCGCGTTTCAAAGCCCGTCAGGCCAACGGCGGCGATCACCGCTTCCACCTTCGTTTTCAGCAGGGCCGGCGCCACCTTGCGCAGGCGCAAACCAAAAGCGATATTGTCATACACGTTCAGGTGCGGAAACAGCGCATACGACTGGAAGACCATGCCGATATTGCGCTTGTTCGGCGCCAGCTTGCCGATTTCGCGGCCGTCGAGCACGATGCGGCCCGACTGCAGCGGCATCAGGCCGGCGATGGCGCGCATGGTGGTGGTCTTGCCGCAACCGCTGGGGCCCAGCAGGGAAATCAATTCGCCCTGCTCGACGTGCAGGTCCAGGTCTTTCACGGATGTCGTGTTCTTGGCGTAGCCGAGGTTCAGCTTGTGCAGTTCCAGATAACTCATGGTGTGTTGCCTCTTACATGTATTTAGAAATGCCCAGCACCTTCTCGGTCACCATCACGAAGGCCATGGTGAACAAGACCAGCAAGGTCGACAGGGCAGCGATCGACGGATCGAAACTGTTTTCCATATGGCCCAGCATCTCGATCGGCAAGGTGCAGATGCCAGGCCCCGTCAGGAACAGAGAGACGGGCACCTGGTTGAACGAAGTGACGAAGGCGAGGAAGAAGGCGGCGATCACGGCGTTGCGGATATTCGGCAGCACGATCATGAAGAACGCGCGCAGGCGCGATGCGCCCAGCGTAATGGCCGCATCCTCGATATCCACGCGCAAATTCACCAGGCTGGCGTACACCACGCGCACCGAATAGGGAATCAGCAGCGCGATATGGCCAATCAGCAGGCCCACATACACGGGCGCGTTGATGGTCAGCACCAGGTGGTGCAGCAAGCCCAGGCCGACGAGGATGGCGGGAATGATCAGCGGCGACGTCAGTATCTGACGGATGGCGCCGATGCCCGGCGGCGGCATGCGCGAAAACGCATACGCGACGGGTATGCCCAGCAGCAGCGCGATGACGGTGGCGATCAGGCCGATTTCCAGGCTGGTCTGGAAGGCGCGGCGGAACTCGGGCGCCGACCAGACTTCGATGATCCAGCGCAGCGAGTACGACTCGGGCGGGAACGCCAGCGTCTCGCCGCCGCTAAAGCCGGCCAGCACGACGATGGCGAATGGCCCCAGCAGGAACAGGAATACCAGCCATAAAACGGCACGTGAAAACAGGCTTTCTTTCATACGGAACTCCGGCTCGAGGAAATACGTTTAAGGCCGGCATTCACCAGCAAAGTCATGCAGACGAGGATGACGGCGATGACATTCGCCGCGCCAAAATCGCTCTCCACGCTGACCTTCTGGTACAGCAGGGTTTCCAGCATCAGCACCTTGGTGCCGCCCAGCAGTGCTGGCGTCACATAGGCCGTCACGCAGCCCGTAAACACCAGGGTGCCGCCGACGACCAGGCCTTCCTGCGTCAGCGGCAGGGTGACCTTGCAAAACACTTGCCATGGATTCGCGCCCAACGTCGCCGCAGCCGGTTCCACGTCGCGCGGCAGGTTTTCCAGCGCGCCCGCCAGCGACATCAGCATCAATGGCAGCAGCAGTTGCAGCAGGCCGACAAACACGGCGAATTCGCTGAACAGCAAACGCAGCGGCTCTTCCGTCAAGCCCATGTTGACGAGTGCCGCGTTGACGGCGCCGTTACGGCCCAGCAATACGATCCAGGCATAGGTACGCGCAATCGGCGAGACCATCAGCGGCAGAATCATCATGCCCACCACCAGCCCGCGCCACTTCGGCGACACGCGTGCCACGGCTTGCGCGGCCGGGTAGCCGAGGATGATCGACGCCAGCGTCACCAGCGCGGCAATGCGCAGGGTGCGCCAGAAGATGGTGCGGTTGAATTCCTGCGAGAAGAACTCGATGAAGCGGTCGAAGCCCCACTGCATGCCGTCGCCGACACGGAAGGCGTCGACCAGCAAGGCCAGCACGGGCAGCAGGAAGCAGACGACGATAAAGATCAGCGCCGGCAGGACCAGCAGCAGTCCCAGGCGCTTTTTTGGATCAGCAAACATGGTGTTTTCTCCTCGTCACCACTATTTGCTCATGGCCTTGTTCCACTGCGTCATCCAGTTCGTGCGCTGCTTGAGGATGGTTTCCGGCTTGACGAATTTCAGCGAATTGATCTGGTCGGCGCCATAGGTATTGAATTGCGCGGCCGCCACCGACAGGCGCACGTCCTTGTTGACGGGCGAGTCGACCAGGTTGGTGGCCAGCTGCGTCTGCACTTCCTTGGACAGCCAGAAATCCATCAGCTGGTACGCCAGGTCCGCATTCTTCGAACCGGCGACGATGCCCATCACGTTCATGCCGGCCGCCTGGCCTTCGGCCGGGATGCTCCATTTCAGGGGCAGGCCCGTCTTGAGCATTTGCGACCACGTAAAGCGCGCCACGGGCGCGGCCCAGATTTCATCCTGGGCGAACAGGGCCGCCAGCTGCGCGCTGTTTTTCGAGAACGTGACGACGTTGCCCTTCATGCCGACGATCTTGGCAAAGCCGGTGGCGTAGTCGTCCGTCTTGCCGCCCCAGGCCGCATCGGCCATGCGCAGCATCAGGGGGCCCTGCGTGGTGCTCACGTCGGGGAAGGCCACGCGGCCCTTCAGTTCAGGGCGCCACAGGTCCTTCCAGGACGTCAGCGGGGCGATCTTGTCGCTGCGGTACACCAGGCCGACCGAGTACAGCGTATAGCCGACGGCGAAATTGCCGCCGATCGGGTTTTTCGCCACGTCGTACAGGGCTTTGTAATTGCTCAGCTTGGAGTAATCCATGGGCTGGATAACGCCCTTTTGCGCCGCTTCCAGCATGCCGGAATCGGACAGCAGCACCAGGTCGATCACCGGGTTCTTGCTGTGCACTACCAGCTTGGCGATACGGTCCGCGTTATTCCCCGTTTCCACCTTGATATCGCAACCGCATTTGGCCTTGAACGGCTCGTACACATACTTCATGAACAAGGGCTGGGCAATCGGATAGGCCGAAATGACCAACTCGCGTTTTTCCGCGTGGGCGGCGTTAGCCAGCAAGCCTAGGCTCAACGCCAACATGAGGTGCTTTTTCAAGATGCTTCCTTTCAGGGGACGGCGCTGGGGGACAGCGCCTGTAAAGATGAATCAGACTCAGAAATAATGTCGCATGCCAACGATTAGCACGCTTTGCGTCTTGCCGCCCGAGGCGCCGAAGCCGAACACGCGGGCGAACGTCGCGTCGCCTGCCGCTTTCTGGTAGCTCCAGGTGATGGCGACATCGGTGCGCTTGGACAGGAAGTAATCGGCCTGGAAGTTGACCTGATGCCATTTCGGCGTCTTGTTGATCACGTCATATTTACCGGTGGTAAAGAAATACGACGCGCCCAGGTTCAGCGCTTCCGTCAGCTTGTGGTTCACGTTCAAGTCCACGTTTTGCAAGGTCAGATTGCTTTGATCCAGGTAGTGGTAGCGCACGTTGGTGTACAGCGCGCCAAACTTGGTCTTGCCCACATTATAAAAGCCTCCCGTGCCGGCAATGGCCTGGCTGTTCACGCCGGCGCCGCTGACGGCGCTCTTGTTGAAGATCAACAAGGAGCTGCCATAGTCATTGCCGATGGCGCCATTCGGCGCATCGGGGCTGTTCGGGTGGTCCATCTTGGTGTAGGCGACGGCCCAGCTGAAGGCATCGACCTTGTAGCCGGCACCCATGCTGTAGACGCGGTTGCGGTTGGAATCTTCCGGGTTTTCACTGAAGCCGTACAAACCCGTGAACGACAGGTTGCTGATGTTCGGGCTGACATACTTGACGGCATTTTGCACGCGCAGGTTGTTGTAGCCATTATCGTTGTCGCCGATATGCACGCCATTGCTGGCAATGACGACCGGGCCCAGCAGGTCCTTGACGGCTTCGTACTGGCGCCCCAGGGTGAGCGTACCCTTGTCATTGCTGGACAAACCCACATACGACTGGCGGCCGAACAGGCGGCCGCTTTGCGACGCCGTGCCCGTCATGACGTTAAAACCGTTTTCCAGCACGAAGATGGCCTTGGTGCCGTTGCCCAGGTCTTCCTGGCCGCGAAAACCGATGCGGGGATTCTGATTCGTGCCGCTCAGCGCATGCGTGCGGCTGCCCTTGCCCTCATCCGACACATAGCCGATACCGGCCGACAGCAAGCCATACACTTGCACGCTGCTTTGAGCCTGCGCCGCGCCCTGCGCCGCCAGCAAGCCACCCACTACCATCGTTCCCGTCATCCATTTGTTCATCGCCGCCACCCTAAAAAGAATAAACCCTGAGTTTTTTTGGAATTATTTTATTGATGCGTCCCTTGCATGGCGTGCTGGCGCGAGTACCGGCGCCGCCTGGCAAGCGCTTCTCTGAAGATTGTTGCCTTCAAGACAAGTAAAGACCAGTCCAGAATATGGTAAATTGCGGGATAAGAAAATTTGTTTATTTTTATAAATCCATTACTTTTTCTAATAAGCAAACCCATGCATGAGTTGAGCAAGAAGATTTCCTTACGACATTTACAAGCGTTTTCCACCTTAGCCCGGGTAAACAGCTTCAGCAAGGCTGCACAGGAATTGTGCGTGACCCAGCCAGCCCTCAGCGCCTCGATCAAGCTGCTGGAAAATCAACTGGGGAAAAAGTTGTTTAACCGCACAACCCACCAGCTGGAACTGACGCGCGAAGGCAAACTGGCGCTCGACTACGCCACGCATTTATTAAATACGGCGAGCAATACTTTTGCCGATATCCAGCGCGCCATCGGCAGCGGCCGCCACCGCATCCGCATCGGCGCGATCCCCTCGGCCATGGCGATGACGGCCGTCGTGGTGGCGCGCTACTGCGAGCAGCATGGCGATGAAGTGGAAATCGTCCTGTCGGACATGCCCAACGACGGCTTGCTGCACGCCCTGCATTCGGGCCAGCTGGACTTTTGCGTGGGTATCGAGGTGCCCGGTTCCGTGTCGCTGGAAAGCGTGGGCCTGTTCGAAGACGAACTGGTGCTGGTGACGGCGGGACGCCATGCGCTGGCGCCGCTCAAGGAAGTGCGCTGGGAGCAATTGGCGGGGCAGGAAATCGTCGTGTTTACCAAGGGCAGCATCTGGGAATTCGCTTCGAGCGCCCTGCGTCAGCATGGCTTGAGCCCGTCGAGCCTGTATCAGATGATCCACAGCGAGTCGCTGTATGGCGTGGTGCGCGCCGGCATCGCCGTCGGCATCATGCCCAGCCTGTACACGACCTTCCTCAACGACGAGGACCTGCACGTGGCACCGCTGCGCCAGCCCACCTGCAAGCGCAAGATCGCCTTGATGCGGCGCAATGAAATCAGCCGCAACCATCATGTCGACGACTGTTTCTCAGCCCTGCGGCAGGATTTGCAGCAGGTCGACCAGTGGTTTTGAGTTAAACCGGGGGCTTAGGCCGGCGCCTTCAGCAAATTCGCCAAAGCCACGTATTGCTCCAGGCCCACGGTTTCCGGACGCAGGGTCGGATCGATGCCGGCCGCCTTGATCTGCTCTTCCGTAAACATCCCGGCCAGACAGTTGCGGATCACCTTGCGGCGCTGCGAGAACGCCTTCATGACGACCGCTTCCAGGGTGGCCTGGTCGCACGCCAGGCGCTCGGCCACGGGGATCATGCGCACGATGGCCGATTCCACTTTCGGCGGCGGATCGAAGGCCGTCGGCGGCACGATGAACAGCAGCGACATGTCATAGCGCCATTGCAGCATCACGGACAGGCGGCCATATGCCTTGCTGCCCGGCTCGGCCACCATGCGCTCGACGACTTCCTTTTGCAGCATGAAATGCTGGTCCTGTACCAGCGGTGCGAAGTCCGCCAGGTGGAACAGCAGCGGGCTCGAAATGTTGTACGGCAAGTTACCCACGATGCGCAATTTCTGGCCGGCCGGTACGGGGATTTGCGCGAAATCGAATTTCAGCGCGTCGCCCGAGTGGATCGTCAGCTTGGCCGGATTGAACGTCTTTTCCAGGCGCACGATCAGGTCGCGGTCCAGTTCCACCACGTGCATCTGCTTCAAATGGCGCAGCAGCTGCTCCGTCATGGCGCCCAGGCCGGGGCCGATCTCGACCATGGCATCGTCCGGCTGCGGCCCGATGGCGGCCGTGATGTCGTCGAGGACGAAGCGGTCATGCAGGAAGTTCTGGCCAAAGCGTTTGCGGGCAACGTGTTTCATATTCTGTTTTTCTATTCTAGGGGCGGTGTAGCGGGGTAAAACCGGTGGGCGATCAGGCGCGGCTGCTGGCGCGCAGCATGTCGAGCGCCGTTTGCAGGGCTTGCTCCATGCTGTGGCAATCGGCCAGCCCCAGCCCTTGCGCGGCCAGGTCCAGCGCCGTGCCGTGGTCGACCGAGGTGCGGATCAACGGCAAGCCCAGGGTGATATTGATGCCGCGCCCGAAGGTCGCGTATTTCAGCACGGGCAAGCCCTGGTCGTGGTACATGGCCAGCACGCAATCGGCATCGGCCAGGTATTTGTGCTGGAACAAGGTGTCGGCCGGATACGGCCCGCGCACATCGATGCCGCGCGCTTGCGCCGCGGCAATCGCCGGGGCGATGACATCGATTTCCTCGCGTCCCAGATACCCGCCCTCGCCCGCGTGCGGGTTCAGGCCGGTGACCAGGATGCGCGGCGCGGCGATGCCGAATTTCTGTTGCAAGTCGGCCTGGATGATATCCAGGGTGACGGCCAGGCTGTCCATGGTGATGGCGGCGGACACATCCTTCAATGGCAGATGCGTGGTGGCCAGCGCCACGCGCAGGGTCGGTTCGCCATGGCCGGGTTCGCCGGCCAGCATCATCACCACTTGCGGCGTGCCGGTTTTTTCCGCCAGGTATTCCGTATGGCCGGAAAAGGCCACGCCAGCATCGTTGATCGTGCTCTTTTGCAAGGGCGCCGTGACCATGGCGCCAAACCAGCCGGCCTGGACACCTTCCACGGCCGCGTCCAGGGTCGCGAGCACGGAACGTCCGTTTTCCTTGTCTAGTACGCCAGGAATGACATTGTTAACAGTGGGAATATCGATCACGGCCAGGCGGCCAGACCCGAACTGGGGCAGGCCGCTGTTGCGCACGGCTTGCAGCGACAGCGCCGCCAGGCGGATGTCCGGATCGATCAGGCTGGCCGTCAGCGCCAGGAAGGCGGCGTCGCCCAGCAGGATGCAGTTGACTTCATTGCGCATGGCCCAGGCCGCGCGTATGGAGATTTCCGGGCCGACACCGGCCGGCTCGCCACAGGTAATGGCGATGGCAGGCCGGCGTGCAAGGGGCAAGTTACTCATGCGCAATGAATCAGTGGCATTACTGGTCGTCCGCGCGGAATTCGACGTAGGCACGGTCGCGCACTTCGCGCGCCCAGTTTTCCGTCGCTTCTTCCAGCTTGCGTTCGCGCAAGGCATTGCGCGCAGCGGCGCGCTGCTTCTCTTTCGAGACGTCATCACTCTTGCGTTCCAGCACTTCGATCAGGTGGAAGCCAAAGCTCGATTCGATCGGCTCGCTCACTTCGCCCGGTTTCAACGCATTCATCGCCGTTTCGAATTCCGGTACGGTATCGCCTGGATACAGCCAGCCCAGGTCGCCGCCCTTGGCGGCCGAACCGTCGTTCGAGAACAAGCGGGCCAGGTCTTCGAACTTGGCGGCCTTGTTATCGAGACGCTCTTTCAATTCCGACAATTTGCGCTTGGCTTCGGCTGCCGACAAGGTCGGCGTTATTTTCAGCAAGATATGGCGGGCATGCGTCTGCTGCACGGCGGCGACGGCTTGCGCCTCGGCAGCACTGCGGCGGTCCACCAGCTTGAGGATGTGGAAGCCCGTATTGCTCTTGATGATAGGCGTGATCTGGCCCGGCTTCAATTTCAGCAACTGTTCCGTGAACAGGGGCGGCACGCGGTCGCTATGGCGCCAGCCGATATCGCCGCCACTCAGCGCATCGCTGGCGTCGGAATAGGTGGCGGCCATCTTGGCGAAATCGGCGCCCGTGCGCAGCTGGCGGCTGACTTCTTCGGCGCGCGCGCGGCGTGCGGCGATCTGTTCGGGGCTGGAATTTTCCGGAATGCGCACGAGAATCTGCGCCAGGTTCAGCTCCACCTGTTCGCTGGCGGCCGCTTTCTCCGCTTCCAGGAAGTTATCCACTTCGGAATCGGAAATCTGGATCTTGGCGTCGACTTCATGCTCGCGCAGGCGCTGCATGATGATTTCATCGCGGATTTCTTCGCGGAAGGTCGCAAACGGCGTGCCTTCTTTTTCCATCTGATTGCGCAGATCTTGCACCGTCATTTTTTGCTGTTCAGCAATACGGCCAATTGCGCGATCCAGGGTCAGGTCATCCACGCGCACGCCCATTTCCTTGGCCAGCTGCATTTGTGCGCGTTCAACAATCATGCGCTCGAGCAATTGACGACGCAGGTCGGCAGGATCGGGCAAGGGCACGTTCTGCGCCTTCATGCGCTGCTCCACGCTCTTGATACGGGCCGCCACTTCATTGCGCGTAATCACCTCGTCATTGACGACGACGGCGATGGAATCGATGGTCTGGCCACTGCTCGAGGCCGGTGGCGTGAACCCCTTGACTGGCGCCGCGGCAGCGGGCTTGGCGGCAGGCGCTGGCGCAGCCTGTTGCGCCCAGACACTACTGGTCGTGGCGCCGGAAATGGCGCACAACAAGACCGTTGCAATTTTGAGTTGGTGCATACTGGCATTACGCATAATGTGTAGAGCGCTCATGAGTTCAGGTGAATAAAAAAACCGGTTTGTGCCGGCGCCGGGAACACCGGCGGCGGCAACGGTGCCTATCTTAACGGAGTGGCTGGCTCAGTGTCTGGTAACCGGGGATGGTTTTTGTAAAAGTTTCCAGGCCATTCGCGCCCAGACCCAGGCCATTCGACAAGCCCGTCAATTCCAGCTGGAAGAAGATCGGCGTCGAGACAGTCTTGTTCGTCGTCACGAAACGCTGCGCGCCCATGCGGAACACCCAGCAGTCGCCCTTGTATTCCAGGCCGACCAGGCTTTCCAGCATGCTGCGGTCCTTCACGGAGTAACTGATGCGGCCCACGCCATACAGGCGGTCCGTCAACGGCCATTGGGTCGACACTTCAACATTGCGCCAACCATAAACCCCGCGCTGGAAACGATTGCCAAAATTCAATACTTTCTTGGCACCGGGCTGATATTGCAAGGCGTAGTTGTAGCTGACCAGCTGGCGGTCGCTGGGATTGTACTGCACCAGGCTGTCGGCGGTCCAAGTCTCGGACACGCGGCCCGTTGCTGCCAGCAGGATATCCGAACGCGACTGGTTGACGGGTGTGCTCGAATCGAGTTGCACGCGCTGGTCGGCAAAATAGAAACGCTGGCCGAAAGTCAGGCGCATGCGTTCCGTTCCATCGGACTGCAGGAAACGCGATACCAGGGCGGCCGTGACCTGGTTGGCATCGCCGATGCGGTCGCTGCCGACAAAACGGTTTTCCGTGAAGATCTGCGTCAGGTTGAACGTGCCAGCGGCCGTATCGAACGTCGGAAACTTCGACTGGTCGCGGTACGGCGTGTAGACGTAGAACAGGCGCGGCTCCAGGGTTTGCGTGCCGCCCTTGGCGCCAAACAGATTCGTGTCGCGTTCAAACACCAGGCCGCTGTCGACCGAGAAGGTTGGCACGGCGCGCGTAAACGACGTATCCGCAAACTTCGCCTTGGTCCTGGCGTCATTATCGAGCTGATACGCGCTGGCATTGAGCATCAGCTTGGGCGTGACGAAGTATCCCGGGCGCACGATGGGGAAACTTACCTGCGGCACGGCCACGAGGCGCGACCCCTGCACCAGGGTCGGGTGGGCGAAGCGCGTCGCTTCCGCGTCAAAGGTCCAGTCGAAGCCGCCCCAGACGTCGTATTTGCCAGCGTGGAAATTCACCGCCGGCAAGCGGTCATACGGGCGCGTAACGGTCAGGCTGGGATTGTTGACCGCATCGGGATCCTGCAGCACCTGGTAATTCTGCACGCGCGCCGTCAGGCTCCAGTCCTCGGTGCGGTAATCGGTGCGCAATTCGCGCAGCAACTGGCGCTCGGTAGCGGTGGCGACGGTTTTCGAAAAATCGTTCGGGTAATTATTGTCGGACGCCTCGCGCAGATCCCAGCTGTAACTCCAGCCCTTGGCCAGCGCCTGCTCATGCTTGGACTTGATCATGTAGCGGTTGGTCTTGGTCTGCTTGTCGTTAGGCAAGAACTCAAACGACGTTTCGCCCTGGTACAGGCCTGCATCCGTCTCGCCCATGTAGCGGCCTGCCGCACCGAGCTGGATGCCGCGCCGCTGGATGTAGCGCGGGAACAGGGTCAGGTCGCGGTTCGGCGCGATGTTCACGTAATACGGCATCAGCAGCTCGAAACCGTTCTTCGAGGCAAAGCCCGGCGTGGGCGCCAGCCAGCCCGAGCGGCGCGCACCCGACAGCGAAAACGAAATGCCAGGCGTGCCCAGAATCGGCACGTCCTTGAAATAGATGATGGTCTTGCTGCCGGTGCCCACGTCGCGGCCCGTATCGAGGTTCAAGGTGCTCGATTTCAGGTACCAGTCCGGATTCGGCCCTTCGCAGGTACTGTAAGTACCGTCGATAACAGTGGCTTCGTCGGGGTTG
Organism: Janthinobacterium sp. BJB446; assembly: GCF_002735655.1. Taxonomy (NCBI): domain Bacteria; kingdom Pseudomonadati; phylum Pseudomonadota; class Betaproteobacteria; order Burkholderiales; family Oxalobacteraceae; genus Janthinobacterium; species Janthinobacterium sp. BJB446. The sequence continues at coordinate 712,795 of NZ_PDZK01000002.1, forward strand.
ATGAAGTCGACGCGCTCGGCCTTGCCCTGGCCGCCGCCCACTTCAAAGCGGTACGTCGGGTTGAGCAGGAAACCCTTGCCGGTCTCCATGTTCAGCTTCAAGACGTCGCCCGTGTAGTAATCGCCGAAACGCCACATCTTGATATGGCCCTCGGCGTCGAACTGATCTTCAACTTGTTTGTAACAAGCTGTATCTGCCGTCATTTTTGTGGTTTTTCCGCGTTCAATCACGACATTTTTATCGAGATTGATCTCCCTTTCGGGGCGTCCGTTCATGCTGTTCGCCGTCATGACGGTGGGCGCGTCGGGATCTTCCACATGAACCGGGCGCGGCGCTTTCTGGGCGTGGACAGGCACCGTCGTGGCGGCGACGAGCGCGCTGATGGCGAAAGCCCAGCGCTGCGAAGGGGGGGAGGCCGAAAACCAGCTCATGAATTGGAAGGGGCAAGCACCATGACAGGCGATTTTTTGATTTGAATCCCTTATTATATGGGAATCTGCACCATCAACCCGATTCCACAGGCCGCTTAATGTCATTCTCCCCCAATTCCTCCACCGCGCCGGCCTCCGCCGACGCTCGCCTGACCCTGTTGAAAGCCTGGTTGACCTCGCTTAACCTCGTCGCGCCCGAATCCGCCCGTCCCGCTTCCAGCGATGCCAGCTTCCGCCGCTACTACCGTCTCGATGTGCTGCCAGGCAATGCAACATTGCCAGGAAGCACACTGATTGCCATGGATGCGCCGCCCGAGCGTGAAAACGTGCCCGCCTTTGTCAAGGTGGCCGGCTTGCTGAAAGGCGCCGGCGTGTCCGTTCCCGAGATCATCGCGCAAGACCTGGAGAATGGTTTCCTGCTGCTCTCCGACCTGGGCACGACCACCTATCTCGACGCCCTGAACCACGATAACGCCAGCGTGCTGTACGCCGAAGCGCTCGAGTCGCTGATGAAAATCCAGCTGGCCAGCCAGCCCGATGTCTTGCCCGAATTCGACCGCGCCTTCATCCTGCGCGAAATGAATCTGTTCCCGGAATGGTTTATCGGCAAACACCTGGGCGCCACCTTGACGGATGTACAACAGACCCAGCTGGACAAGGTTTTCGAAGCGATCACGGCGAATATCTTGTCGCAGCAGCAAGTATTCATGCACCGCGACTACCATTCGCGCAATTTGATGCACATCAACGATGGTTCCATCCCCAATCCCGGCATCCTCGACTTCCAGGATGCCGTCTTCGGCCCTGTCACCTACGACATCGCCTCGCTGCTGCGCGACGCGTATATCCAGTGGGATGAAGAACTGGTGCTCGACTGGGTGATCCGCTACTGGCAGCGCGCCAAGCAGCTGGGCTTGCCAGTCAATCCCGATATCGACGCCTTCTACCGCGATTTCGAATTCACGGCCCTGCAGCGCCACCTGAAAATCCTCGGCCTGTTCGCGCGCCTGAATTACCGCGACGGCAAGGATCTGTACATGGGCGACCTGCCAACCGTGCTCGACTACGTGCGCAAGACGGCCAACCGCTATACGGAACTCAAGCCGCTGGTGCGTTTATTGGACGCCCTCGAAAACAAGACGCCGCAGGTCGGCTATACATTCTAGGCACTTTCCCGCTGCGCGGCATACCCGCGCAGCCGACTTACCGATACTGAAAACGAATCCCCATGAAAGCCATGATCTTTGCCGCAGGCCGCGGTGAACGGATGCGTCCGCTTACCGATACCTGTCCCAAACCGCTGCTGAAAGTACGCGGCCGTCCGCTGATCGTCTGGCATGTGCTGAACCTGGTGCGCGCCGGCATCACGGACATCGTCATCAACCATTCTCACCTGGGCCACCTGATCGAGGAAACCCTGGGCGACGGCAGCGCGTACGGCGCGCGCATCGCGTACTCGCCCGAGACCACGCCGCTGGAAACGGCGGGCGGCATCGCCCAGGCGCGCCACTTGCTGGGCGAGGAGCCATTTCTCGCCATTTCAGGCGACATCTATTGCCCCTACTTTGATTTCAAGCAAGTACTCGACGTGCTGGCCGACAAGGATGTGCTGGGCACGCCGTATCCGGCCGACCAGCGCGACATCGCCTGGACTTACCTAGTGCCCAATCCCGACTTCCACCCACAGGGCGACTTCGGCTTGACCTTGTTCGCGATCAACAATACGGACGACACCAAGTGGACCTTCGCCAATATCGGCGTGTACCGCCCTGAGATGTTCGACGGCATCGCGCCCGGCAGCCACGCCAAACTGGGCGATTTGCTGCGCCGGTACGCGGACCAGGGCCGCGTGGGCGGCGAAGTCTATCCCGGCGAGTGGACGAATGTGGGCACGCCGGCGCAGCTCGACGTGCTCAATGGCGTGGCAGCGAAGGCGCCGGCGGCATGATGGCCAACTACGCGGCCCGACGCGCGGCGCTGCTGGCGCAGATGCTGCCGGGCAGCGTGGCCATCCTCGCCACGGCGCCCGAAGTGCCGCGCAACAGCGATTGCGACTACCCGTATCGCCACGACAGCTATTTCTATTACCTGAGCGGCTTTACGGAGCCCGATAGCGCCGTGGCCCTGGTGGCCGCCAGCGCCACGGCGCCGGCGCGCGCCATCCTGTTTTGCCGCGCAAAAAACACCGAACGCGAAATCTGGGACGGGTTCCGCCACGGCCCCGAGGCGGCGCGCGCCAGCTTCGGTTTTGACAGCGCCTTCCCCATCGAGGAACTCGACGTGGAAATGACGCGCCTGCTGGCCGACGTCCCCGCCATTTACTACGCGCTGGGCGGCAGCCTCGATGCGCAAGTCAAGGTCTGGCGGCACAACGTGCGGCAAAAGGCCCGCAGCGGCGTCACGGCGCCCGCCATCGCGCATGACATCAATGGCATGCTCGACGCCATGCGCCTGCTGAAAGACCCGGAAGAACAAGGCCTGATGCGCCGCGCGGCCGCCATTTCCAGCGCCGCCCACGTGCGCGCCATGCGCGCCACGCGGCCCGGCATGCACGAATACGCGCTGGAAGCGGAGCTGCTGTACGAATTTCGCCGCAGCGGCGCGCAGTTCCCCGCGTATTCCTCCATCGTGGCGGGCGGCGGCAACGCCTGCATCCTGCATTACAGCGCCAACAACGCCGTGCTGCAGGACGGCCAGCTGGTACTGATCGACGCCGGCTGCGAACTCGATGGCTATGCCTCCGACATCACGCGCACCTGGCCCGTCAACGGCCGTTTCAGCGGCCCGCAGCGGGCGCTGTATGAACTGGTGCTGGCGGCGCAACAGGCGTCGCTGGACATGCTGCGCCCCGGCTTGCCGCACAGCGCCATCCACGAGGCGGCCGTGCAGGTGCTGGCGCAGGGCATGCTGGACCTGGGTTTGCTGGACCGGCAGAAAAACGGCAGCGCGCAGGACGTCATCGCCGACAAGGCGTATATGCCCTTCTACATGCACGGCACCAGCCACTGGCTGGGCATGGACGTGCACGACGTGGGCGCCTACCGCGACACGGGTGCTCCGGGCAAGCCGTGGCGCGCGCTGGAAGCGGGCATGGTGCTGACGGTGGAACCGGGCATCTATGTGCGCCCCGGCGCGGGCGTGCCGGAACAGTTCTGGCATACCGGCATCCGCATCGAAGACGATGTGCTGGTCACGCCGCAAGGCCATGAAGTCTTCAGCACGGCGCCCAAGAGCGTCGCTGAAATCGAACAACTGATGTCACAGGATTAACACCGCCGCATGCATACACCGTCCACTTTCGATCTCGCCATCTGCGGCGCCGGCCCCGTCGGCATGGCGCTGGCCGCCCTGCTGGTGCAGCGCGGCAGCCGCGCCGCCGGCATCGCCCTGCTCGACGCCAAATCCATCGAGCAAGCCAGGCGCGACCCGCGCACCATCGCCCTGTCGCACGGCAGCCGCCAGATTCTCGAGGAAGCGGGCGCCTGGCCCGTGGAGGCGACACCGATCCACCAGATTCACGTCTCGCGCCGCGGCCAGTTCGGGCGCAGCCTGATGGACCGCAGCGAGCATGGCGTCGAGGCGCTCGGCTATGTGGCCCGTTACGGCGCCGTCGTCAGCGCGCTGGCCGACGTATGCGAGCGCCTGGGCGTGGCCAGCCTGCGCCCGGCGCTGGTCACGGGCAGTGCCGAGGATGCCGATGGCGTGGCCGTGCAGCTGGAACAGGACGGCGCGGCGTCGAGCTTGCGCGCCAGCCTGCTGGTGCAAGCCGAGGGCGGCCTGTTCGGACAGCAACAGGAACGCGCCGTCAGCCGCGATTATGGTCAAAGCGCCATCATTGCCCATGTGCGCACAAGTGCCCCCATCGCGCACCGCGCGTATGAGCGCTTCACAGACGAAGGCCCGCTGGCCCTGCTGCCGCAGGACGACGGCTACGCGCTGGTATGGTGCGTGCCGCCCACGCGCGCCGAACAATTGCTGACCCTGGACGACGCTGCCTTCCTGGCCCGCCTGGGCGCCGCCTTCGGCAGCCGCCTGGGACGCTTTACCCACACGACGTCGCGCCTGGCCTATCCGCTGGGCCTGAACGCGCAGGGAGGCGGCACGCCGCGCACGGTCGCCATCGGCAATGCGGCGCAAACCCTGCACCCGGTGGCGGGACAAGGCCTGAACCTGGGCTTGCGCGACGCCGCCGTGCTGGCCCGCGTGCTGGCGCAGGACAGCAGCCCGGCCGGACTGGAACGCTACGCCAGCCTGCGCCAGGCCGACCGGGGGCTGACCGTGCGCGTCACCGACACCATGGCGCGCATCTTCACGGGCAGCGCGCCCACGCAAGGCTTGCTGGGCCTGTCGCTGGGCTTGCTGGACGCCTTCAGCCCGGCGCGCAAGAGCCTGGCCGAGCTGATGATGTACGGCCGCCGCTGAGTCTTGACAATAAGGAAAGAGCACGGGCGAAAAAGAAACAGGCGGGCGATCCGGCATGGAGTAAACGGCCCGCGGATGCGACAATGGCTGTCACCTGGCTTTTGGCGACCGTTCCATGACAGATGCTTTGCCCGCAGCACCGCCTGCCGCTCTTCCCGAAGTACTCTTTTCCCGCCTGCTGGAAGACGCCCTCGACGCCGTCATCATCATCGACGAGCAGTGCCGCATCCGCTATATCAATGGCGCCATGCAGGCACTGTCGGGCTATGCCAGCGGTGAATTGCTGGGCCAGACCCTGAACGGCCTGCTGCCCGACGCCGTCGGCGCGCAGCACGACAACCACGTGATCAACTACATCCGCAGCTCGCGCACTTCCAGCGTGCTGGGCAAGATACGCGAATTCGCCATCCGCCACCGCGACACGCAAATGATCCCCATCGAAATGAAGGCGCTGGACCTGGGCGTGGTCGACGGCATGCGCTATTTCGGCGCCTTCTTGCTCGACGTGCGCGAACGGCGCGAACTGGCGGCGAAAAACGCCAGCCTGCTGGCGCAGCTGGAACAGCAGGCGCTGCACGATGCGTTGACGTCGCTGCCCAACCGGCGCGCCTATGAAGCCCAGGCCGAACAGGCGATGGCGCGCGCGGCGCGCAGCGGCGCCGCCCTGAGCGTGGGCGTGGCCGACCTCGACCACTTCAAGAAGATCAACGACCGCTATGGCCATGCCGTGGGCGACGCCGTGCTGCGCACGGTGGCGCAGGCGCTGCGCGACACGGGACGCATCACCGACGTGGCGGCGCGCCTCGGTGGCGAGGAGTTCGGCCTGCTCTTCCCCGACGCCAGCCTGCAGCAGGCACACCAGGTGGCCGAGCGCATCCGCGCCGCCGTGGCGGCGGCGGTCACCGTGCTGCCCGACGGCGGCGCGCTGCACGTCACCATCAGCATCGGCGTGGCGCCGCTGGTGCAGGGCGCCAGCCTGGACGCGGCCATATCGGATGCCGACAAGGCCCTGTATGTCGCCAAGCACCAGGGACGCAACCAGGTCGTCGCGGCAGCGGCCAGCCAATAAAAACGGCCCGCGCAAGGCGGGCCGTAGGGTCGCTGCAAGCGGCGTTTATTCGATGGCTTTCAACATATCCTCGATCACCTTTTTCGCGTCGCCAAACACCATCATCGTGTTCGGCTGGTAGAACAGGTCATTATCCAGGCCCGCATAGCCGGACGCCATCGAGCGCTTGTTGACGATGATGCTCTTGGCTTTATACGCTTCCAGGATCGGCATGCCGGCGATCGGCGATTTCGGATCTTTCGCCGCCGGGTTGACCACGTCGTTCGCGCCCAGCACCAGCACCACGTCCGTCTGGCCGAATTCGCCATTGATGTCTTCCATCTCGAAGACCTGGTCGTAGGGCACTTCCGCCTCGGCCAGCAGCACGTTCATGTGGCCCGGCATGCGCCCCGCCACCGGGTGGATCGCATACTTGACGGTGATGCCCTTGTGCGTCAGCTTCTCCACCAGTTCTTTCAGCGAGTGCTGCGCGCGCGCCACGGCCAGGCCGTAGCCGGGCACGATGATGACGGTTTCCGCATTGCCCATGATGAAGGCGGCATCGTCGGCCGAACCCGATTTCACGGGACGCTGTTCCTGCGCGCCCGCCACGCCGGCTGCCGGCGCATCGCCGCCGAAGCCGCCCAGGATGACATTGAAGAACGAGCGGTTCATGGCCTTGCACATGATGTACGACAGGATCGCGCCCGAGGATCCCACGAGCGAACCGGCGATGATCAGCATCGAGTTATTCAGCGAAAAACCGATGCCGGCCGCGGCCCAGCCCGAGTAGCTGTTGAGCATCGACACCACCACCGGCATGTCGGCGCCGCCGATGGGGATGATGATCAGCACGCCCAGCGCAAAGGCGATGACGGCCATGACGATGAACGGCGTCCAGGCTGGCTCCACCCCGTCGGCGAAGCAGAACACCAGGCCCAGCCCTATCATCACCAGCGCCAGCGCCAGGTTGAGCATGTGCTGGCCCTTGAAGCTGACGGGCGCGCCCTGGAACAGGCGGAACTTGTATTTGCCCGACAGCTTGCCGAAGGCGATCACCGAACCGGAGAACGTGATGGCGCCGACAAAGGTGCCGATGAACAGCTCGAAGCGGTTACCGATGGGCAGCGCCTGTCCATGCTCGGCGATATTGAAGGCCCATGGCTCGGACACGGCCGCCACGGCGATGCACACGGCGGCCAGGCCGATCAGCGAATGCATGGCCGCCACCAGTTCCGGCATCTTCGTCATTTCCACGGTTTTCGCCAGGTAGGCGCCGATGGCACCGCCCGTGACGATGCCGATGATGACGAGGGTCAGGCCCATGCCGCCCGCTTGCTGTTCCTTCAGTTTCAGGATCAGCGCCACGGTGGTGACGGCGGCAATGGCCATGCCGCTCATGCCGAAGGCATTGCCGCGGCGCGCCGTCGAGGGCGAGGACAGGCCTTTCAATGCCTGGATGAAGCACACCGAGGCGATCAGGTACATCATCGTCACCAGGTTCATGGTGACGAAGCTCATGGCATGACTCATTCTTTTGCTCCTTGCTTGGCTTTCGGTTCTTTTTTACGGAACATCTCGAGCATGCGCTGCGTGACGAGGAAGCCGCCAAACACGTTGACGGCGGCCAGCGCCACGGCCAGGGTGCCGGCCGCCTGCGCCAGCGGGCCTTGCGTCAGGCCGGCCGCCAGCATGGCGCCGACGATGATGATGGCGGAAATGGCATTGGTGACGGCCATCAGCGGCGTATGCAATGCCGGCGTGACGGTCCAGACGACGTGGTAGCCGACATAAATGGCCAGCACGAAGATGATCAGGTTAATGATGGTGTGACTGATTTCCATGATGTTGTTCTCTCCGGCGCCGCGTTATTTACGTAAGATTTCACTGCCTGCACACACCAGGCTGGCCTTGATGATTTCATCCTCGCGGTCGATCAGCAATTGGTCGTCCTTGTCGATGATGAGCTTTAAGAAGTCCAGCACGTTGCGCGCATACAGGGCCGAGGCATCGGCCGCCACCAGGGTCGCCAGGTTCGGTTCGCCCACGATGTAGACGCCGTGTTTCAGCACGGTCTTGCCCAGTTCCGACAGGGGGCAGTTGCCGCCCTGCTCCACGGCCAGGTCGACGATGACGGAGCCCGGTTTCATGGCCTTTACCGTTTCTTCGGAAATGAGCACGGGCGCGGCGCGGCCGGGGATCAGCGCCGTGGTGATGATGATGTCGGCCAGTTTCGCCCGCTCGTGCACCAGTTCGGCCTGGCGCCGCATCCAGTCGGCCGGCATGGCCCGCGCATAGCCGCCCGAACCCTTGGCGATCTCTTTTTCTTCATCGGTGAGGAAAGGCACGTCGAGGAACTTGGCGCCCAGCGACTCCACTTGTTCCTTGACGGGCGGGCGCACGTCGGACGCCTCGATGACGGCGCCCAGGCGCTTGGCCGTGGCGATCGCCTGCAGCCCTGCCACGCCCACGCCCATGATCAGCACGCGGGCCGCCTTGACGGTGCCGGCCGCCGTCATCAGCATCGGCATGAAGCGCTGATAGGTATTCGCGGCCACCAGCACGGCCTTGTAGCCGGCGATGTTCGCCTGCGACGACAGCACGTCCATCGACTGCGCGCGCGTGATGCGCGGCACGGCTTCCAGCGCGAAGGCGGACAGGCCGGCCGTGGCCATGGCGGCGATATTGTCCGCGTCAAACGGGTTCAACATGCCGATCAGCACCGTGCCGCTGGCCATCAGGGCCCGTTCATCGGCATCGGGCGCGCGCACCTTGAGCACGATGGCGCAGCCATAGGCTTCCTGGGCGGTGCCGATCTGCGCGCCGGCGGCGGCATACGCGTCATCGGGAATCGAGGCTTGCAGGCCCGCTCCCGACTGCACGACGATCTGATGCTTGGCTGCCAGCTTCTTGACTGTCTCGGGCGTTGCTGCCACCCGCGTTTCACCAGGCCGTGTTTCGGCCGGTATGCCTATCCTCATGATGCCTCCGCTAATTGATAAACTGACTAGAATCTAACACGGAAAGCAGCGCGTTAAACGTTTGTGAACCAGCAACTTTTAGTCGTACGACACTAATTTGACCAGCATCCCACGATTCGTTTCACCATGCGGCGCGGCGACCATATTGTGGGAAAGGTGTGTCAATCTCACCACAGTCGAGCACGTGTGCGCGCTTGTTTTGACCACAGGGAAAGCCTATATTAGCGGGCGTTTCCTGCCATCTTGCCGCCAATGCCCCCATGCTAGTGCGCTCCCCGGGAAAGACGTAAGTACCTCCCACCGCTATTTGCTAAAACGTTGTCATTTATCAATATGTCCGCGCAACAGAAGGCCGGCTTCAAACCGCGCGCGCAGAACAAGATAAAATGTCGGCTCTTTCAAGGATGGAATCATGCCGAGAATCTGGAAACCCTCTGTCACCGTTGCCGCCATCGTCGAGCGCGACGGCCTGTTTTTACTGATTGAAGAAGAGACCAGCGAAGGCATCAAGCTCAACCAGCCGGCCGGTCATCTCGATCCGTTCGAGTCGCTGGAGCAGGCGGTGATCCGCGAAACGCTGGAAGAAGCGGCCTACGATTTCATCCCCACGGCACTGGTCGGCATGTATATGTCGCGCTATCAGTCACTGCGCACGGGCGAGGACGTGACCTATTTGCGCTTCACCTTTTGCGGCACGGCCGGCGCCGAGCATGACCGCCCGCTGGACGAAGGCATCATCCGCACCCTGTGGATGACGCGCGACGAGCTGGCGGCGTGCCAGGAACGCCACCGCAGCCCGCTGGTGCTGCAGTGCGTGGACGAATACCTGGCCGGCCGGCGCGCGCCGCTGGCCCTGCTGCACACGCATGCGTCCGTTTTCAATAGCGCATAGCAATATTATTAAAAGTAACTGGAAAGCAAGATGAGCAAGAAGAAAGTCGTTATCGGCATGTCGGGCGGGGTCGATTCCTCGGTCGCGGCATGGATGCTGAAGGAACAAGGCTATGAAGTCATCGGCCTGTTCATGAAAAACTGGGAAGATGACGACGATTCGGAATACTGCTCCACGCGCCAGGACTGGATCGACGCGGCCAGCGTGGCCGACGTCATCGGCGTCGATATCGAAGCCGTCAATTTCGCCTCCGAATACAAGGACCGCGTGTTCGCCGATTTCCTGCGCGAATACCAGGCCGGCCGCACGCCCAACCCGGACGTGCTGTGCAACGCCGAAATCAAGTTCAAGGCATTCCTCGACCATGCCATGACCCTGGGCGCCGACCTGATCGCCACCGGCCACTACGCGCGCGTGCGCCAGGCGCCCACCGATGCGGGCCGCTACGAGCTGCTGAAAGCCGTCGACGCCAGCAAGGACCAAAGCTACTTCCTGCACCGCCTGAACCAGGCGCAGTTGTCGAAGACCTTGTTCCCGCTCGGTGAAATCCCGAAGACGCAAGTGCGCCAGATCGCCGAGAAACTGGCCCTGCCGAACGCGCAAAAGAAGGATTCGACGGGCATCTGTTTTATTGGCGAACGCCCATTCCGCGAATTTTTGAACCGCTACCTGTCCTACAAGCCCGGTCCGATGAAGACGGCCGATGGCAAGACCGTGGGCGAACACGTGGGACTGAGTTTTTATACCCTGGGCCAGCGCAAGGGCATCGGCATCGGCGGCGTGAAGTCGTACCAGAATGCGGACGGCAGCAGCGACGCCTGGTATGTGGCGCGCAAGGATATCGCCAACAACACCCTGTGGGTGGTGCAGGGCCATGACCACCCGTGGCTGCTGTCGCCATCCCTGACGGCCGACCAGGCCAGCTGGGTTGCCGGTGTGGCGCCGCAAGCGGGCGCCTTGAGCGCCAAGACGCGCTACCGCCAGGCCGACGTGGCTTGCCAGCTGCTGCCGGATGGGAATGAACACTTCAGCCTGGCGTTTGACCAGGCGCAATGGGCCGTCACGCCCGGCCAGTCGGCCGTGCTGTATGACGGCGACGTGTGCCTCGGTGGCGGCATCATCGCCAGCGCCACAGGTTTGGCCGGCAGCTAGGAGTTGCCTTGCGCGGCGGCGGCGAGTGCCTGCTGCTTGCGCACCATGGCAATCACCGTGTTGCGCACGGTTTTCAGGACAGTATCGGCCATGAACGGTTTCACGATGAAGCCCGACACGCCCATGGCGTGGGCGGCCTGCAGCGAAGCGGCGTCGATGCCGCCCGAGACCATGAAAATGAGCGTCTTCGGATACTGGGCGCGGATGGTTTGCACCACATTGCTGCCGTCTTCCACCTGCTCGCGCGCGATGCACACGAAATGCGGGTGGTGCTTGACCAGCAGCGCCAGTCCCAGCGCGCTGGTATGCGTCTGCCCGCAGACATCGTAGCCGCCATCGGTCAGGACCGTGTTCAGCAGGCCGCGCGCCACGGCGCTGCTATCGATCAGGACTGTCTTTAACATCATGATTACTTCCCTTGCTTGATTTATTCCGTGTTCTGGCCAAAAGCGCTCTATTTTTCCCACACGAGCTTGTTCCAGGTCACGCCTAACGTGACATCCGTTTTCAGCGCCACTAACTTTCTTGAAAGATACAGTATTTCCCGCTCTTTTCGCAGGCTTTCGCCCAGCGCGCCGGGCAAAATCCCCGCGCCAGCCATCACGGCGTCGATATTGCCGTAGGCGCGCAACAGTTTCGCGCCCGTCTTCAGGCCGATCTTCGACACGCCGGGGATGCTGTCGGTGACGTCGCCCATCAGCGCCAGCAGGTCGGGCAACAGTTCCGGCGGCACGCCGAACTTTTTCTCGACCCAGGCGTGGTCGTGCCAGACACCCTTGAAGTGATCCCATACCAGCGCGCCGTGGGCGATCAAGCCATGCAAATCCTTGTCGGTGGTGGCGATGACGGCCGCGCCGCGCCCCTCGTGCAGCCAACGCATGACGGCCGTGCCGATCACGTCGTCGGCTTCGACCTCGGGGATGCTGACCACGTGCATGCCGAAGCTGGCCAGCGTGGCGTAAAAGCCGGGCAAGGCGTCGCGCAGCACCTGCGGCATGGGCTGGCGCCCTTCGCGGTAGCCGGCATACAGGGCGTGGCGCCAGGTCGGGCCGCCGAAGTCGAAGGCCGGCAGGATATGCGTCGGCTCGTGGTCGTTGATGAGGGTGCGGAACGACGACAGCGCATGGCGCAGCGCGATCTCCGCCTTCAGGTCGGAGTCGGGTTCAGGACTGGCTTCGTAGACGCGGCGTACGATATTCAAGCCGTCGATAGCGAGGAGTCTGGCCATGCGGTAAGTGGATACTGGTTGAATCGGGCATTTTACCGTATGGTTCCCTGCACATCGGGCTTGAATGCCGCTTATTTGGCGAAATCGTAGGGTCCGCCACGCTCCAGGGCACGCTGGTAGGCCGGGCGCGCATGGATGCGCTGCAGGAAGGCCGTCAGCTTCGGCAGGCGCTCGTCGAGTCCGCCGCGCATGGCCGCCGCTTCCAGCGGAAAGCTCATCTGGATGTCGGCCGCCGTGAATTCATTGCCAGCAAACCATTTGGTTTTCTCCAGCTCCGCTTCCATGTAGGCCAGCTGGCTGTTGATATTGGGCAGGATGAAGCTGCTCTTGACCTTGCCGGCGATGCCGCGCGCGATGGGTTTGACGAAAAACGGCATCGGCGACGATTCGACCTTGTCGAATACCAGCTTCATCAGCAGCGGCGGCATGGCCGAGCCTTCCGCGAAATGCAGCCAGTAGGTCCAGCGCAGCTTGTCCGGCGTGCCGGCCGCCGGGATCAAGCGGCCATTGCCGTAGCGCTCGACCAGGTAGTCGATGATGGCGCCCGATTCGGCGATGGTGTTGGCGCCGTCCGTGATCACGGGCGACTTGCCCAGCGGATGCACGGCCTTCAGCGAGGCGGGCGCCAGCATGGTCTTCGGGTCGCGCTGGTAGCGCTTGACCTCATAGTCGAGGCCCAGTTCCTCGAGCAGCCAGAGCACGCGCTGCGAGCGCGAGTTGTTCAGATGGTGGACGACGATCATGGTTTTCCCGTTAAGCGATGGTTGAGTTCCAGTATAGCCGGGACGGCCGGATCGGGTCGGCACAAGCGGATCGGCGAAAAAATTGCGAAAAACAGTATTTTCAATTGATAACTTTTCAATATTCCCTTATCTTGTTTTGTTTCCAATAAGTAAGGAAACCCCTGTGGATTTCGACGCAAACAACACTCCTCCCCGACAAGAAGCCATCACCTTCAGCGCCACCGGCAGCGAATACTTCCGTATCTGGATCGTCAACCTGCTGCTGAGCATCGTCACCCTGGGCATTTATTCCGCCTGGGCCAAGGTGCGCCGCAACCGCTATTTCTATTCCAGCACCCACCTGGCGGGCGGCAGCTTCGAATACCATGGCAACGCCGTGGCCATCCTGAAAGGCCGCATCGCCGCCGTGGTGCTGATCGCCGGCTACAACATCGCCTTCCAGGTCTCGCCCGTCGTCGGCTTGCTGATGTTCGTGCTGCTGGCCGCCATCCTGCCCTGGCTGGTCTGGAAAAGCCTGCAATTCAAGCTGTACAACACCAGTTACCGGGGCATCCGCTTCGGCTTTGGCGGCAGCGCCGGGGAAGCCTACAAGTACTTCCTGTGGCTGCCCATCCTGAATACCTTCACGGGCGGCCTGATGACGCCTTTCCTGCACCAGCGCCTGAAGCGCTTCCAGCACACGCAAAGCCGTTTCGGCGCCACCCATTTCAGCTTTGACGCCACGGTCGGCAGCTTCTACAAAACCTATTTGCTGTTCTTCGCGCTGCTGCTGGGCGGCTTGCTGGTGCTGATTTTCGTCGTCTTCGGCAGCGTGTTCGCCTCGTTTGCGGCCAATGCGAATGACAAGACCAAGGTTGGCAGCCTGCTGTTTGCCATCGGCGCCTTGTACCTGTGGGCATTCACCGTGCTGCCGCTGTTCCTGACCATGATCCAGAACCTGATCTGGAACCATACGCGCTTGCAGCAGCACCAGTTCCAGTCGCAGCTGACATGGGGCCGTACCACCTTCGTCATGCTGAGCAACCTGCTGGGCATCGTCGTCACCCTGGGCCTGTTTACGCCGTTCGCCCATGTGCGCTGGCTGAAATACCGCCTGGAAGCGACCTCCATGCTGGTGCACGGCAGCCTGGACGAATTTGTCGCCGCCACGGGCCAGCAAGTGTCGGCCACGGGCGAAGGCATGGTCGACCTGCTGGACTTCGACCTGTCGCTGTAGCATGACGCTCGATCACGACGCGCCGGGCGCGGCCCCCGTGCCCGCGCGCTATTTCGACGGCCAGACCTCGCGCCTGTACCACGTCACGCTCAGCGTGCGCGATGGCATGGCCGTGCTGGCCGGCGACATCGAGCGCACCTGCCCGCTGGACGAGCTGCACGTGTCCGAACGCAGCAGCCATGCCGTGCGCAAGGTGAGTTTTGCCGATGGCGCCTACCTGGAAATCGCCGACCAGGCGGCCTTCAACAGCCTGCTGCACGATACGGGCCACCGCGACGGCTGGGTGGTGCGGCTGCAGCAAAGCTGGCGTGGCGCCCTGCTGGCCACCGTGGCGACCATCGTGGCCCTGTGGCTCAGCTATCAATACCTGCTGCCGCTGGCGGCCAAGGGCATCGCGTATACCCTGCCGCAGTCGGTCGAACGGCAGCTGGGCCAGGGCGTGCTCGACATGCTGGACCGCCATGTATTCGCGCCCAGCCAGCTCGATGGCGCGCGCCAGCAAGCCTTGCGCGCCCAGTTCGCGCGCCTGGCCACGCCCGGCGACAGCACGCCCGCGCACCGCATCGTGTTTCGCAAGAGCAAGATCGGACCGAACGCGTTTGCCCTGCCGTCCGGCGACATCGTGCTGACGGACGAGATGATCGCACTGCTGCCGGACGACCAGGCCATCATGGGCGTGCTGGCGCACGAGCTGGGGCACCTGCAGCAGCGCCACCTGACGCGGCGCATCATCCAGACCTCGGCCGTGGGCGCCGGCGCGGCGCTGCTGTTCGGCGACGTCTCGACGGTGGTGGCCACCCTGCCGCCGCTGCTGCTGGACTTGAAGTATTCGCGCGATGTCGAACGCGATGCGGACGACTACGCGATCGCCATGCTGCGCCAGAACGGCATCCCGCTGGAACACCTGGCGCAAGTGTTTGTCGCCCTGGGCAAGCTGGACGAGGGTACGCCTTACCTGTCGAGCCATCCGGCCAGCACAGAACGCATCGAACGCATCCGCGCCGCACAGCGGTGATCCTCACGCGGCGTCCACCGGGCGCCGCGTTCTTTCCGACCAGCACGTTCCGTGAATCGAAGGTAGACTCATCAGTTATCAGTCTGACTTCCCCGGAGTGCCCATGCACCTAGTACCATTTCGCTACCTGACCTTCATTGCGACGGCAGCCATCTTTGTCCTGTCCCTGTTTTACTACGATCATTACTGGCTGCCCGTGCTGGCCGGTGCGCTGACCCTGGTCGGCATCAGCGACCTGCTGCAAACCAAGCGCGCCCTGCGCCGCAACTACCCCATCCTCGCCCACTTCCGCTTCTTTTTTGAGAGCATCCGCCCCGAAATCCGCCAGTATTTCCTGGAAAGCGACAGCGAAGCCACGCCGTTCTCGCGCAGCCAGCGCAGCATCGTCTACCAGCGCGCCAAGGAGCAGACGGACAAGCGCCCGTTCGGCACCCAGCTCGACGTGTACGAAGCAGGCTATGAATGGATCAACCATTCCATCGCCCCCGCCAAGGTGACGGGCCACGACTTCCGCATCGAGATCGGCAACCACCCGGACTGCCCGCGTGCGAAACCGTATTCGGCCAGCGTCTTCAATATCTCGGCGATGAGCTTTGGCGCCCTGTCGGCCAATGCCATCCTGGCCCTGAACGGCGGCGCGCGCAGCGGCGGCTTCATGCACGACACGGGCGAAGGCAGCATCAGCCCCTATCACCGCGAAAACGGCGGCGACCTGGTGTGGGAAATCGGCTCCGGCTACTTCGGCTGCCGCAACCAGGACGGCACGTTTTCGGAAGAGCGCTTCATCGCCAACGCCAGCTCGGAGCAGGTGAAAATGATCGAGCTGAAAATGTCGCAGGGCGCCAAGCCGGGCCACGGCGGCGTGCTGCCCGGGCCGAAAGTGACCATCGAGATCGCCACCACGCGCGGCGTGATGGTGGGCGAGGACTGCGTCTCGCCGGCCGCGCACAGCGCCTTTTCCACGCCGCTGGAAATGCTGCACTTTATCGACCGCCTGCGCACGCTCTCCGGCGGCAAGCCGACGGGCTTCAAGCTGGCCATCGGCCACCCGTGGGAATTTTTCGCCATCGTCAAAGCCATGCTGGAAACGGGCATCACGCCCGACTTCATCGTCGTCGACGGCAGCGAAGGCGGCACGGGCGCGGCGCCCCTGGAATTCACGGACCACGTGGGCACGCCGCTGCAGGAAGCGCTGGTGCTTGTGCATAACACCCTGGTGGGCGCCAACCTGCGCGAGCGGATCAAGATCGGCTGCTCGGGCAAGATCATCACGGCCTTCGACATCGCCCGCCTGCTGGCGCTGGGCGCCGACTGGTGCAATTCGGCGCGCGGCTTCATGTTCGCGCTGGGCTGCATCCAGTCGCAAAGCTGCCACACGGACCGCTGCCCCACGGGCGTGGCCACGCAAGACCCGCAGCGCCAGCGCGCGCTGGTGGTATCCGACAAGATCGCCCGCGTGGCGCACTTCCACCAGAACACCATGAAGGCGCTGGCTGAACTGATCGCCGCCGCCGGCCTCGCGCATCCGCAGGAACTGCGCCCGCACCACCTGGTGCGCCGCATCTCGCCGAATCAGGTGAAACTGGCGTCGGCCCTGCTGCCCTTCCTGGAAGCGGGCCAGCTGCTCGACCCGAGCCAGCTGCCGCAACTGCCGCCCGTATTCGGCCTGTACTGGCCCATGGCGCAATCGGCATCGTTCCAGCGCCTGGATTAAAGCCGGCATTGCGCAAGTGGAGCAATACCACTTAATAACCACTTGCGCAAAAACCCAAATCCAATACAATACCAAAACAAGTACAAAACCAAGGCAGCTTGTCCGGTGACCGCCACGATGCGCCACCACGGTGCCAGAATACGTATGCCGTCGTCACAATACATCCCGGAGGAGTTGCAGCATGGAGCAGGGTTTGCGCGAGAAAGTAGGACAGTTGTTCATGGTGGGTTTCGACGCCCTGCAGGCGGACGAGCATATCAAGACCTTGATACGCGACAAGAAGGTGGGCGGCGTGATCCTGTTCCGCCGCAACGTGCACACGCCCGCGCAAGTGTCCGCCCTGTGCCGCGAGCTGCAGGAGATCAATGCGGAAGTGTCCGACATTCCGCTGCTGATCTCCATCGACCAGGAAGGCGGCATGGTCATGCGCATCGAGCAGGGCGTCACGCCGATTCCCGCCGCGATGGCCTTCCAGGCGGCCGGCTCCATCGACGACTGCGAACGCATGAACCAGATCAGCGGCGATGAAATGCGCCAGGTGGGCATCAACATGCTGCTCGCCCCCGTGCTGGACGTAAACAACAACCGCAACAACCCCGTCATCGGCGTGCGCGCGTATGGCGAGGATGCCGCCACCGTCATCGACTACGGCATGGCGGCCATGCGCGGCCAGCGCGCCAGCGGCGTGGCCGTCACCGCCAAGCATTTCCCCGGCCACGGCGACACGGCCATCGACACGCACTACGCCATGGCCCTGGTCCCGCACGACAAGGAACGCCTGCGCGCCGTGGAGCTGGCGCCCTTCCGCGCCGCGATTGCCGGCGGCGTCGACGCCATCATGACGGCGCACGTGGTCTTCCCCGCCTTCGAAGCCGACACCAGCGTGCCGGCGACCCTGTCGAAAGGCGTGCTGACGGACCTGCTGCGCGGTGAAATGGGCTACAAGGGCGTCGTCATCACCGACTGCCTGGAAATGGCGGCCATCGCCGACGGCATCGGCATCGCCCAGGGCGCCATCGCCACCCTGCAGGCAGGCGCCGACATCGTCCTCATCTCGCACCGCGAAGCGCAGCAGACGGCCGCCATCGACGCCGTCATCGCCGCCGTGGAGCGCGGTGACATCGCGCTCTCCCGCATCGATGCCGCTTGTGCCCGCGTGGCTGAACTCAAACGCAACCGCGCCGTGCGCGACTGGCGCACCCGCCCCGTCACGCCTCCGGCGCTGATGCAGCCAGCCGCCATGGCCCTGTCGCAGCTGCTGCAAAAAGCCGCCTTGCGCGTGCAGGGCGACTACCGCCCGCTCGACGCCAGCCTGCCCGTGACCCTGCTGACGGTGGAAGTGCGCTCGCGCAGCGAAATCGACGAAGTGGCGCTGGGCCGCAACAAGGAAGCGCGCAGCTCGATGCTGCCGGCGCTGCTGGAAGCGGGCCTGGACGTGCGCGAGTACGCCTTGTCGGCCGAGGCGCTGGACGACGAAGTCAACGAGGCCATCGCCTTTGCGCAAGGCGCGCAGCAGATCGTGCTGCAAACGTATAACGCCATGTTCGTCGGCGGCCAGCGCCGCCTGGTCGAAGCCCTGCCGCACGATAAACTGTGGCTGGTGGCGGGCCGTTTGCCCTACGACCTGAACCTGGCACCCAAGGCGCAAGGCCGCCTGGCCGCCTTCGGCTGCCGCCCGGCCGCGCTGGTGCCCGTGGTGGACAAGCTGGCGGGCAAGGCGTAAAGCCACGCCCCCCTCCTGCACATGCCGGGCCTTGCCCGGCATTTTTTATGCCGCGTCGCAATCGAAGCGCACGCCCGTCATCTGTTCGCTCAGCGTCCATAGCCGGCGCGCCTGCCCTGGATCGATGGCCCAGCGCCGCACGCCCGGCCCCATGCTGTCGTCCTCCACCAAGGGGGCGATATCGCCATCCTCGCAATACACGCCGCCCATGCCGTCAAGCTGCGCGCTGGTGGCGCACCAGACGGTGGTGGCCGCTCCCTGCGCCACATTCTTGAAACCCGACTGCGGCGGCGGATTCACCTTGCCATCCTCATCGAGCGCACCCACGCGGCGCAAGTCGTCGAAGTCCAGGTGGCGCACCAGCGGCGTCAGGATGGCGCCCGGATGCAGCGAGTAGGCGCGCACGCCGTGCGCCGCACCGCGACGGTCCAGCTCCACGGCAAACAGCGCATTGGCGCTTTTCGACTGCGCATACGCGCGCCATTTGTCGTAAGGCTGGCGCAGGAAATGCGGGTCATCCAGGTCAACGCCCGCCTGCCGGTGTCCCAGCGACGACACGCACACCACGCGCGCACCCTGCGCCTGCCGCAAGGCGGGCCACAGGCGCGCCGTCAGCTGGAAATGCCCCAGGTGATTCGTCGCGAACTGCGCCTCGTAGCCGCGCGCATCGCGCAGCAAGGGCGTGGCCATGATGCCGGCGCCGTTCACCAGCAGATGCAGGGTGCGGCCGGTGGCAAGGAAGGCGGCCGCGAATGCGTCGATCGATTGCGGATCGAGCAGGTCGAGCGCCGCGACCTCCACGCCGGCCATGCCGGCCAGGGCCGCTTGCGCCTGATGCTGGTCGCGCGCCGGCACCAGCACCCTGGCGCCAGCGTCGGCCAGTACGCGCACCGTTTCCAGCCCCAGGCCCGACGCGCCGCCCGTGACGATGGCCTGCACGCCGGACAGGTCGCGGCCGGCCAGCACCTCGCTGGCGGTCGTGGCCGCGCCGAAGCCGGAATGAAGGGGAATTTGCCTGTGATCGCCGTGTGTCATGTCTGCCTCTGCATGTGGGTGGCCAGCGCGGGATGGCTGGCGACATGCTTATTTTGCGCGAGCCGTTCTGGACGGTGAATGGCGTAAAATCCTTGATACTGTCGCCATCGTCCAGAATTGCCCACGCCATGGATTTGCTCTCCGATGTACTCTCGCTGTTTGATACGCGCAGCTCCTACTTTGCCGGCCTGAAGGCGGGCGGCGACTGGGCCATCGACTTTCCGCCGCCGGACGGCATCAAGTTCAACGCCGTGATCGAAGGCGCTTGCTGGCTGACGGTCGCGGACATCGACGCTCCCGTGCCGCTGCAGACGGGCGACTGCTTCCTGCTGGCGCCGGGACGCGCGTTCACCCTGGCCAGCACGCCCGGCTTGCCGGCCGCGCCAGCGCTGGAAGTGTACCGGCACACGCAACAGGGCGTGGCCCGCCACGGCGCGCCGCAGCACGATTTCTTCCTCATCGGCGGACGCTTCCACTTTGGCGACGAAGCGGCCATCCTGCTCGACTGCCTGCCGCCGCTGCTGCACGTGCGCGGCGATACGGACCAGGCCAGCGTGCTGCACTGGGCCTTGCAACGGCTGGCACAGGAACTGCAGGCGACGGCGGCCGGCGCGGCGCTGATGACGCGCCACCTTGGTCACATGATGCTCTTGCAAATGCTGCGCCAGTATCTTGAAGCGCAGGCCTCGCACCCGGTGGGCTGGCTGTTCGCGCTAGCCGATCCACGGCTGCGCGCCGCCATCGAGGCCATGCACGCGCAACCGGCGCGGCGCTGGACCTTGTCGCAGCTGGCCGCCGTCGCGGGGCAGTCGCGCTCCGCCTTTGCCTTGCACTTCAGGAAGCGGGTGGGCGTGACGCCGCTCGACTACCTGCTGCGCTGGCGCATGCGCCTGGCCACGCGGCGCCTGAAGGGCGGCAGCGCACCCATCACCTTGATCGCACAGGCACTGGGCTACGATTCCGACAGCGCCTTCAGCCACGCCTTCAAGCGCGTCATGGCCTGCTCGCCGCGCCAGTACCGGCTGCGCCACGCGGGCGAGCAGGCGTAAAAAAAACCCGCGCTTGCGGGTTTTAATAGTACAAGGTCAGCGCGCCGGCACGGGCGGCAAGGCTGCCACCGCCAGCAAGGCAAACGGTCCGAGGAACAGGCCGATGCCGAACCAGAGTCCCCCGTGGCGGCCGCGCCGGCTGGCCAGCAGCCAGGTGGCGACCGCAAACAAAAACATGAAGATCAACAGTATCGCCATTGCCACTCCTTGCCATGCGGAAAGCCCAGTGTAGCCCACGGGCGGGCCCATGGCTACACTGAAATACAAGCCCTAGCGCTGCACCTGCATCAGGATCACGCGCTTGCTGCTGCCGTCGGCCGGCGGCGTGGCGGACGGCGGCGGCGGGCTGTCGCAGGAACCGCAGGAACCGCAGCCGCTGCCGCAGCCCGGCGCCACCTTGAAGAAGGTCGACAGCTTCGCCTCATCGAGGCCGCAGCGCACCAGGCCGCGCACGATGGCGCGGCGCACGCCCGCCGGCAGGTACTTGGTCGAAAAATGCAGCAGCGCGGCTGCGACGATCAGGGTGACGATGAGGGTTTGCCACATGGTTTTCTCCTAAGCGCCCAGCATCAGGGCGACGCGGTATGTGATGAACGAGGCGGCGTAGGCCAGGGCAAACATGTAGCCGGCCATCAGCAGCGGATAGCGCCAGCCGCCCGTCTCGCGTTTCACCACGGAGAGGGTCGACAGGCACTGCGGCGCAAACACATACCAGGCCAGCAAGGACAGCGCGGTGGCCATCGACCACGAATGGGCGATCAGCGGTTCCAGGGTGGTCGCCAGCGCGTCGCCCGTTTGCGACAGCGCGTACACGGTGCCCAGGGCGCCGACGGCCACTTCGCGCGCCGCCATGCCCGGCACCAGCGCGATGCAGATCTGCCAGTTGAAACCGATGGGAGCGAAGATCACTTCCAGGCCGCGGCCCAGGATGCCGGCCAGGCTGTAGTAGATCGGCGGGTGGATGGCATTGTCCGGCGGGCCGGGGAAGGTACTGAGGAACCACAGGATGATCATCAGGCTCAGGATGATGGTACCGACGCGCGTCAGGAAGATCTTCGCGCGCTCCCACAGGCTGACGGCCAGGTTGCGCAAATGCGGCCAGTGATAGGCCGGCAGTTCCAGCATCAGCGGCTGGTTGCCGCGCACGCCCATGCCGCGCTTCATGACCCAGGCCACGGCCATGGCCGAGATGATGCCGGCGAAGTACAGGACAAACAGCACCAGGCCTTGCAGGCTCAGGTAGCCCCATACCTGGCGTTCCGGGATGAAGGCGGCGATGATCAGCGCATACACGGGCAGGCGCGCCGAACACGTCATCAGCGGCGCGATCATGATGGTGACCAGGCGGTCGCGCGGGTTCTGGATGGTGCGCGCCGCCATCACGCCAGGGATGGCGCAGGCAAAGCTCGACAGCAGCGGGATGAAGGCGCGGCCGGACAGGCCTACGCCGCCCATCAGGCGGTCCAGCAGGAACGCCGCGCGCGGCAGATAGCCGCAGTCTTCCAGCGCCAGGATGAAGAAGAACAGGATCAGAATCTGCGGCAGGAACACCAGCACGCTGCCGACGCCGCCGATGATGCCTTCCACCAGCAAGCTTTTCAGGTGACCATCGGGCATGTTCGCCGTCAGCACTGCGCCCAGGTGGCCCACGCCATCGGTGATCATTTCCATCGGCGTGGCGGCCCAGGCAAACACGGCCTGGAAAATCAGGAACATCAGCACAGCCAGGATGATGGGGCCGACGATGGGATGCAACACCACGTCGTCGATCTTTTCCGTCAGGTTGCCCTTGTCGCTCGTGTCATTGCTGACGGCGGCCAGGATGCGGCGCACTTCGCGCTGGGTTTCTTCGACGGTGACGGCATCGATGGCCGCCAGCGGTTTCGCTTCCACGACCGGCAGCGGCAGCATGGCATCGATGGCGTTCAGCAAGGCTTTTTCGCCATCGTGCTGCACCGCCACGGTTTCCACCACGGGCATGCCCAGTTCCTGCGACAGTTTGGCCGTGTCGATCAGCATGCCGCGCTTGCGCGCCACGTCCGTCATGTTCAGCGCCAGCAGCATGGGCAGGCCCAGGCGCTTGACTTCCAGCACCAGGCGCAGGTTCAGGCGCAGATTGGTGGCGTCGACGACGCAGATGATGGCATCCGGACGCGGGTCGCCGCGGCGCAGGCCGCCCACCACGTCGCGCGTGATGGCTTCATCGGGCGTGGTGGCAGACAGGCTGTAGGCGCCCGGCAGATCGAGCACGCGCACGGGTTTGCCGGCTGGCGAGGTGAAATGGCCTTCCTTGCGCTCGATGGTCACGCCGGCGTAGTTCGCCACTTTCTGGCGCGCGCCCGTCAAACGGTTGAACAGGGCCGTCTTGCCGCAGTTCGGATTGCCCAGCAAGGCAATTTGTGGCTGATGCGGCGGCTTGTGCACGCCCGCATCCACGATAGTTTCGACAGCACCCATGGTCATTCCGGTTGAAGCAGCGGTTGAATCGTAATCAGCGCCGCTTCGAAGCGACGCAGCGCGAACGTGGCATTGCCCACCTTGATGGCCAGCGGATCGCCACCGGGAATGCCGCGCTTGAGCATGCGGATGCGTTCGCCGGGAACGAATCCCAGCTCCATCAGGCGACGGGGCAGGTCGACGCCGTCCTCCGTCTGTCCTGCCGTGTGGGGCGTGATATGCAACACCGTGCCGCTCTGGCCGACTGCCAGCGCATCGAGCGTCATCATGGGTGGAACTAGAGTCATGAGCAAATTCCGTTCAAATTAAGAACACCTGATACCGGCTGCGGCGCGGGGCGCCTTGCGCTGGTGCCAGGTTTGTGAGGTAAAACGCCACTGTTGCGCATTACCGACAAGCGGCCATTCCATCTGTCCAGACGGCAACCGTCCGAGACAATACCAGCATTATAAACATGAATGCGAATAGTTTTTATTTAGCCCGGAGAGCCGCCCCCATCAAGGGCTGCGACATGCGCGCGAATCGCATATCAAGCTGCGGCGCCAGGCTGCCAAGTGCCGCACACTTGATCAAAATCGCTTGCATTGTCCCCCACTTTGCGCGACAATGAAACGTAATGATAATGATTCTCATTAAAACACTAGCAACAATGCTTCCCAGCACTAGTGTCTGTTCATCCTCCAGCCAGAAGGTGTATCAATGATTGTATGTGTCTGCAACAACATATCTGATCGTGAAATCCGTCAAGCCGTCGATCTTGGCCTGTCCAGCATGGCCGAACTGCGCCGCGACCTGGGCGTGGCCACCTGCTGCGGCAAATGCCACACCTGCGCGCGGGAAGTGCTGAACGATCACCTGAACGCCACGGTGGCGCTGCAAGAAACCGTATTGATGCGAGCTGTACTGACAAACTAAAGAAAGCGATAAACGCCATGACGATGATGCCCCCGCCCGTAACGGTGCAGGCCGTGCAGCAATTTGCCGACTTCGACAAGAAGCGCAACAAATTCGCGCCACTGATGGCCATCGTCGTCCTGCATCTGGCCGGGTTCTACGCGATCCAGAGCGGCTTGCTGAGCAAAGTCGTCACGGCGGCCATGCCGACCATCACCACCATCAGCATCATCGCCCCGCCGGCGCCGCCCAAGCCGCCGGCGCCATCCGTACCGAAAACCGTGGAATTGAGCGCTCCCGTGCCACGCGCCGTGATCCCGCCGCTGCCGCTGATCGCCGTGGCACCGAGCGAGCCGACGATCACGCCGCCGCAGCCGACGCGCGCCGAAGCGGCACCCGTTGCCACCGCCGCGCCGACAGCGCCATCGACACCGTCGCCAACGCCACCAGCGCCGTCAACGCCGCGTACCGTCAGCAGCGTCGAATACATCAAGGCACCGCAACTGATCTACCCGAATCTGTCGCGCCGCCTGGGTGAAAGCGGCACCGTGGTGTTGCGCATCCTGATCAATGAAAAGGGCTTGCCCGAGCAAATCCTGATCCAGAAATCGACCGGCTACAACAACCTCGATGAAGCGGGCCGCCAGGCCGCCCAGCGCGCGCTGTTCAAGCCGATGATCGAAAACGGCAAGCCCGTACCTGTCTACGTTCTAGTGCCGCTGACCTTCCAACTGAGCTAGCCTTCCGGCGGCCCTTGCGCCGCTGCCAGCCCGCAAGCACCGCACCACGTGCCCTGCTTGCTTTTTTGTGCCCTGTTTTTAGTCAAGCGATTTGCTTGTTTCAGTCTGCCAGCCTACATCCCCGGGCCAGGCAGACTTTTTTTTGGGGGTCAGCCCCGAGGGGGGAATGGGCCCCAATGGGGCCCATTCCGCTCGCGCAGCGACTGACCCTTTTTACATCTCCGCCCACATCCGCAGCAGGTTGTGATAATGCCCCGTCAAGCCCACCGTCGCCGGTGAATCGCCGTGCTCTGCGCGCACGCTCTGGATGTTCTGATCGAGCTCGAACAGCATGCTGCGTTTCCAGTCCTCGCGCACCATGCTTTGCGTCCACAGGAAGGAGCAGATGCGCTCGCCACTGGTGACGGGCAGCACCTGATGCACGCTGCTCGACGGATACACGATCACGTCGCCGGCCGGCAGTTTCACTTCGTGCGTACCATACGCATCGACCACCACCAGCTCGCCGCCTTCGTACTCGTCCGGCTCGCTCAGGAAGACGGTCGACGAGACGTCGGCGCGCATCGACTGCATGCCGTTTTTCGGCGTGCGGATGGCGCCGTCGATATGCAGGCCATAGTGCTCGCCGCCCGCATAGCTGTTGAAGAATGGCGGCAGGATGCGCAGCGGCAGCACGGCGGCAAAGAACAGCGGATTGGCCATCAGCGCGCGGCTGACGATCTCGCCCAGTTCCAGCGCCAGCGGCGAACCCTCGGCCAGCTGGCGGTTGCGCTTGACTTGCGCGCCTTGCGCCCCGACGCTGGCGCGCCCGTCGACCCAGTCCGTCTGCGCCAGGCGCTGGCGAAAATGCGTGACCTGTTCCGGCGTCAGCACGCCGGGTATATGCAGCATCATCTTGCTATCCTTTTTCAGTAAACATCGCTGCCTGATTATCGCATCGCAGGCAACGGCCAAGAAGACACAAAAGCAAGAACGGACCAACATTTCCCGCCTTTTCAGCGCGGCCATGCGCGCGCGCCAGCGGCAGCAAAACAGCACCGGGAACGCGAATGAGAATGGCCTTCATTTTCCTTAACAAATAAAAAACGGAAAAATGTGGCAATCCATTTGAGAATGGGTTTTATTCGCACGATATTTACGTTAAAAAGACGGAAAAATGCCGTTTACCGCCCGAAATTGCCCATATTTTGCGCTATCATGCGGGCATAGCGAAACCGGCAACCTGCGCGCCACCAGGCAGCCCGAGCCACCCGGCAGTGAACGCCAGCAGCCTCCGGTTTCATCATCGAACGCACTACAGAACAAAGGAAATCCCATGAAGGGCGATAAAGAAGTCATCCGCATGCTCAACGCACAGCTCACCAACGAACTGTCGGCCATCAACCAGTACTTCCTGCATGCACGCATGTACAAGCACTGGGGCCTGGAAAAGCTGGGCAAGAAAGAATACGAAGAATCGATCGGCGAAATGAAACACGCCGACAAGCTGATCGACCGCATCCTGATGCTCGACGGCCTGCCGAACCTGCAAGCGCTGCACAAGCTGCTGATCGGCGAGAACACGCCGGAAATGCTGGAATGCGACTTGAAGCTGGAACGCGCCGCGCACGCCACCGTCAAGGAAGGCATCGCCATCAGCGAAAAAGCGGGCGACTACGTCTCGCGCGACCTGTTCCTGATGATCCTGGAAGACACGGAAGAGCATATCGACTGGCTGGAAACGCAGATCGACCTGATCGCCAAGATCGGCATCCAGAATTACCTGCAAAGTCAGATGGCTGTTGAAGAGTAATGAGGACACCTGCCAAAACCTACTGCGCGTCGGCATAGGTGGCCTGCGATGCTCACCGTACTAGAGTACGGTTGCGCTTCTCGGCCACCTCTTCCTTCCGCTCGCTACGGTTTTGTCAGGTGTCGTAACATCGTTGGTGGAACAAGAAAAACCGGCAATTGCCGGTTTTTTTACGCCTGTACTTAGAGCCGTCCAGCGCCCTGGCGCCCGTTCAATTTGACGAACAGCACCGCCACCGCCGCGCACAGCAACAGGGCGCCGGCCAGCCGGATGACGTTCTCCGGATTGCCGCCCAGCCAGCTGCGGTAATACAGCGGCAGGGTGAAGATCTGGATGATCATCGGGATGACGATGAACATGTTGAAGATGCCCATGTAGACGCCCGTGCGCTCGGGCGGAATGCAGCCGGCCAGCATGATGTAGGGATTGCCCATGATGCTGGCCCAGGCCAGGCCCACGCCCAGCATGGGCAGCAACAGCAGCGCCGGGCTGTGGATCAGCGGGATGCTCAGCATGCCCACGCCGGCCGCGCACAGGCACAGGCTGTGCATGCGCTTGGGGCCGAAGCGGCGCGTGAACGGCACCAGCGCAAAGGCAGCGACAAAGGCGATGAAATTATAGAAGGCGCCCACCTGCCCGTTCAGCAGGCCCGCGTCGCGAAAGCCTTGCGACGCCGGATCCGTCGTGTGAAACAGGGTCGCCGCCAGCGACAGCGCAATGTACTGCCAGTAGCAGAACATGGCGTACCACTGGAACAGGTTGACGATGGCCAGCTGCTTCATCGTCGGCGGCATGTCGCGCAGGGCCGCGCCGATATCGGCCAGCGTGTGGCGCCAGCCCGGCGGGCGGCTGCGGATGGCCGCCAGCTCGGCCGCCGTGAGGGGGTTTTCCGGCGTCGTCTTCAGGGTCCACAGCACCGAGGCGAGGGAAAAGACGGCGCCGATCAGGAAGGCGGCGATGACGATGTGCGGGATATGGCTGCCATTGACGGCATCCTTGTTCATGCCCAGCATGACCAGCAGCGACGGCGTCAGGTAGGCCAGCGTTTGCCCCAGTCCCGTAAACGCGCTTTGCGTGAGAAAACCCAGCGAGTGCTGCTTCTTGTCGAGCTTGTCGCTGACAAAGGCGCGGTACGGCTCCATCGTCACATTGTTGGCCGCGTCGAGTATCCACAGCAGGCTGGCGGCCATCCACAGGGTGGGACTGAACGGCATGGCCAGCAGGCCCAGGCTGCACAGGATGGCGCCGATCAGGAAGTACGGCGTGCGGCGGCCCCAGCGCGTCACCGTGCGGTCGCTCATGGCGCCGATCAGCGGTTGCACGAGCAGCCCCGTCATGGGACCGGCCAGCCACAGGTACGGCAGGCTCGCTTCATCGGCGCCCAGGTATTTGTAGATGGGGCTCATGCTGCTTTGCTGCAGACCAAAGCTGAACTGGATGCCGAAAAAACCGACATTCATGTTGACGATCTGCCAGAACGACAGATGCGGACGGTGCGCGGTGGCGTCGCTCATGCTGGTTCCCTTTCCAGCCACAGCATATGCCATGGCTGCAGGCCCACGGTGCCGGCCAGCACGCTGCCATCGAGGCTGTTGCGCCATTCGCCCGCGGGCAAGGTGAAACGCTGGCTGGCGCCGCTGAAATTGCTCAGGTTGAGAAACGCGTCGCCGCGCAGCAGCGCCAGCACGGCCGGCGTGTCGGCGGGCAGCACGCTGCGCGGCGCAGCGGCGGCCAATGGCGGCAAGCGCCCGCGCGCGTCGATCAGCTGACGCAGCGCCAGGTACAGCCGGCCGCTGGCGCTCACGCCATCGTGGCGCCATGCCAGCAAGCTGTCGTCGAACGCGGGACGCTGCAGCCAGCGGCTGTCCATCGCCCGGTCGGCGCGCTGCGTGTAGCTGTCGTCGTTGGTCATGCCCAGTTCATCGCCCATGTACAGCACCGGCAAGGCGCCAAAGCTCAATGCCAGGCCATGCAGCAGCAGCAGGCGCCGCAACGCGTATTCCTGCTCCTGCACCGTGGTGGCGCTTTGCAGGCCGGCCAGCGAGGCGGCCATGCCGTTGCTGCCATGCGCCTTGTCGGCGCTGCTGCTCTGGAAGGCGGCGCCGCGCGCATAGCTGCCGGCAGCACCGGCAAAGAACTGCGCAATGCGCGCCAGGCGCGCCGGCCCGTCCGCGCCCGCTTCATTGAGCAGCACGTTCCAGCCGATGTCGTCATGGCAGCGCACATAACTGAGCCAGCTTGCGGCCGGCGGCAGCGGCGGCGTGGCGGCGATCACCTGCTGCAGCAAGTCCGTGCTTTCCTCCGCCAGCGCGCCCCAGCCGGCGGCCATCAGGCTGCTGTGATAAGCGATATGGCATTCGGGCGCGCTATCGCTGCCAAAGTAGGCGGGCAGCTTGGGGGTGGGCACGATGGCTTCGGCCTTGAGCAGCACGCCAGGCGCGGCGATGGCGGCGATGGCGCGCAAGGCTTGCAGCAGGCTGTGGGCTTCGGGCTGGTTCATGCAATCCGTGCCTTCGCGCTTCCACAGGAAGGCCGTCGAGTCGAGGCGGAACACCTCGATGCCCTTGTTGGCCAGGCCCAGCATGGCGCCGGCCATGGCCGCGAAGACGGCTGGATTGGCGTAGTTCAAGTCCCACTGATAGGGATAAAACG
This sequence comes from Janthinobacterium sp. BJB446, assembly GCF_002735655.1. Classification (NCBI taxonomy): domain Bacteria; kingdom Pseudomonadati; phylum Pseudomonadota; class Betaproteobacteria; order Burkholderiales; family Oxalobacteraceae; genus Janthinobacterium; species Janthinobacterium sp. BJB446. Next base: position 741,979 of record NZ_PDZK01000002.1, read on the forward strand.
TGGTCCAGACCCAGCGCTGGAGCTCCGGCACGAAGGTGAAATTGCCCGGTGCCGCCTGCGGGAAGACCTGGCCAACGGTGCGCTCGTAATGGTCCGGCTGCACGCGGTCGGGATAAGTGTGGAAAAAATCGCGCAGCAGCGGATCGCCCGCCTTGGCGCCCAGTGCCCACGCATGGTCGTCGGCCACATGGTTGAGGATGAGGTCCGAGCACAGGCTGATGCCGGCCGCGCGCAGCTGCGCCGTCAACGCCAGCAAGTCGGCATTGCTGCCCAGCGCAGGGTCGACTTCCTCGAAGCTGGCGACGGCAAAGCCGCCATCGCTTTCGCCGGCACGCGGCCGCAAAAACGGCAGCAAATGCAGATACGTCACGCCCAGTTCGCGCAGATGGGCAATGCGCGCGGCCACGCCCTGCAGGCTGCCGCCGAAGCGCTGCACGTAGGCGCTGTAGCCCAGCATGGACTGGCTGGCAAACCAGTCCGGCTGCGCTTCGCGCTGCGCATCCTGCCGCAGCAGCGCCGGCGCGCGCGCCGCGTACAGCCGTCCCACGCTTTCCATCAGGTCGCCCAGCCAGGGCAGGAAATCCGGCCGCTGGCCATACAGGCTGCCCAGGCGGTCGAGCAGGACCGCCTCCTGGCGCGCATAGCGGCGCGCCGCATCGTCGCGCAAATGCGTGGGGAGCGGCGCCAGCAGGCGCGCCAGGGGGCTACGTATCGACATCATGAATCCTATCCTTGCTTAAAATGCGTATTTCAGGCTGACCTTGACGGCGCGCCCCGTGATCGAGCGGGCCGCGTGGCCATCGCCCTCGACTTCCGTATAGCCGATCTTGTTGAGCAGATTGTTCGCCGTCAGCGCCACCTGCATCTGCGGCGTAAGCTGGTAATTGACGAAGGCGTTGAGCACCTGGTAGGCGGGCAAGGTGATCGTGTGCGCATCATCGCCCCACGACTTGCCCGTGCCGACCAGGCTGGCGCCCAGGGTGGCAGGTCCCCACTCATAGGTGGGCGCGAGCTGGTACACGACACGCGCCTGGCGCCGCGGCGTATTGCCGATCAGCGCCACGTCGGCCGCGGCCGTGCCCGTGATCTCGGCATCCGTGAACGTCAATCCGCCATTGATGCGGAAGTCGCCGGCGCTGTAGGCCGCTTCCAGTTCCACGCCCTTCGCTTCATAGCTGTTGGCCGTGCGCAGCTGCGTCGTCGCCTCGTAATTGCTTTCCTTCGTCTTGGCCTGGAACACGGTGACGAAGGTGCTCAGGGGCCCCCGCCGCCATTTCACGCCGCCTTCGAGCTGGCGCACGGTGTTGATCGCCACCGGCACGCTGCCATCCAGGGGCGTGCCGAACAGGATGCGGTCGGCATTGAAGGCCACGCCTTCGCTGACGCGGGCAAACACGGCCAGGTTGGCTTGCAGCTTGTAGTTCGCGCCCAGCGAGTACGAAGTATGGCCCAGGGTGTAGTCGACCTGCTGCACCGTCGACGGCAGATAGGCTTGCGCGCCGGTGGCCTGGTTGGCCGTGCCACTGGCGTGCTGGCGGTCGCGCCGCAAGCCGCCGTCGAGGTTCAGCGCGCCGCTTTCCCAGGCCAGGTTTACGTAGGGCGACGTCGTGCGGTATTCCATGTCGACGGCGCGCGAACAGCAGGCGCCGAAGGCCGGGCCGATGTAGCCGGGCGTGCTGCTCGCCGTTTGCAGCAGCGCCGGCTGGTCGCCCGTGGCCTGCAGCAGGTTTTCATTGAAATTCCAGGTCAGGCCCAGCTTTTGCTGCGACAGGTACAGGCCGGCCGTGGTGGTCAGCTTGCCGCTGTCGAGCACAAACGTCCTGGCCAGCTTGGTGTCGCTCAGGGTATTGCTGGCGTCGTCGATCGAGGTGTTGAACACCACGGCGGAAAACGCGCGCCCCGTGTAGGGCTGGCCCCGGTGCGGGCCGCTGGCAAACACGTAGCTGCCGTCGCTGCCGTTATTCGACGGGAAGACGCCGATGAAGCGGCCCGAATTGTCGGCGTAGCGGAAGTTTTCGCTCACGCTCCAGCCCTGTCCCAGCTTGAACGATGCTTCCAGTCCCACGGTGTCGCTCTTGACGTGCAGACCGTCGTTGACGCGGGTGGCCACGCGCTGGTTATCCTTGTTCAGCACCATGTCGGGCACCCAGTACGGCGAATAGAAACTGGCCTTGCGCGGGTCGATGCCGGCGATTTCCCCGATGCGGCCATTGCGCACGCTGACCGGCACCGGCAAGGCCGTGGGCGACTGGTCGTCGAGGTGCTTGAACGACAGGCGCACGAAGCCGCTGTCGAATTCATGCGTGACATTGCCGCGGATCTGGCCGCCCTTTTCGCTGTTGACTCCACTGTGGCGGATGCCTTCACCCGTGCGCCAGGAGCCGCCGATGAAGAAGCGCGTGCGCTCGGAAACCGGCGCGCCGTAATCGAAATCCACGCGCGTCTGGTCGTAGCCCAGGCCCCGGCTGAGCGCCACGCTGCCGCCCTTCTCCTTGCCATTCTTGCTGATGAAATTGATGATGCCGCCCGGCGAGTTGGTGGCCAGGGTGGAGGCCGAACCGCCACGCACCACTTCCAGGTGGTCGAGAGTGGAATCGATCTTGACGAAGCTGTCGGGCGTGGTGAAGTTGAAGTCGCCGAACTGCAGCACCGGCAAGCCGTCTTCCTGGATCTGCACATAGCGCGCGCCGCCGGCGGAAATGGGCAGGCCGCGCACGGTGATGTTGGCATTGCCTTCGCCGCCCGAGGACTCGGCCCGCAAGCCCGGCACCGAGCGCAGGACTTCGGCGGCGCTGGTCGGCGCGTTGTGCAGGATGGTGTCGAGTTCCATGCTGCTGACGGAATTGCTCGATTTCATTTTGGACGTGCCGCCGGTGGTGCCGGTGACCACGATGCGTTCCAGGTTCAAGCCATCGGCGGGGGCGGCGCTGGCGGTGTCGCCGGCCGATTGCGCCTGGGCGGCGCCCCATTGCAGCAGGGCCAGGGCGACGGCTGCGGCCATGCAGCAGCGTTGAGCAGTACGTGTCTTCATCTTGTCTCCAGTGTTGTATGCCGATACATCGAGGTATCCGCTTGTTATGAGTCCTGGCCGCCGCATGCCGTGGCGCGCTGGCTGAACCGGTACGTCATTATTCAACGAATAAGAATTTATTGCAATCGATTGCAATCGAGCGCTGCAACATGGAATTTATGTTGTTTTTAAAGGAGCGCTACGGGCAGCAAAGAGGGAAACAGGCGGAAATTGATACGAGATCAGGGTTTTTCATGCTGCCGTGCAGCATGAAAAATAGCGGGGAATTTTGAAATTATTGCAATCGGTTGCAACCACGCTTTACCGGCCCGAGGCGCGTACGATCAGCTCGGTTGGCAATTGCCGGGATGGCGCAGGCGCGCCATCGACCAGCGCCAGCAGCGAAGCCACCAGCGCGCGCCCGGCGGCGCGGATCGGCTGGCGCACGGTGGTCAGCGGCGGGTGGAAATACGCGGCCAGTTCGATATCGTCATAGCCGACCACGGCCACCTGTTCCGGCACGGCCACGCCACGCGCGCGCAAGGCGCTGATGGCGCTCATGGCCAGCAAGTCGCTGCAGGCAAAGATGGCGTCGAACGGGAGCTGGCGATCCAGCAGTTCCTGCACGTCCGTCGCGCCGCCCTGCGGCAGGAAGGAGCCGGCCACGTACAGTTGCGGATCGGGTGCCAGTCCGTGCGCGGCCAGCGCCTGCGCATAGCCCTGGTGGCGCTGCGCCACCTCGGGCAGCTTGGCGTCGCCAAAGAAGGCGATGCGACGGCGTCCCGCCGCCAGCAAATGCTCCGTGGCCAGCCTGCCGCCGACGACGTTGTCGCCGCCAACGGTGCAATACAGCTGCTGCGGCAATTGCGCGCCCCACACGACGATGGGCACCTGGCGCGCGGCCAGCTGGTTCAGTTGTTCATGGTGGCGCCACTGGCCGATCAGGATGATGCCGATCACGCGGCCGCTATCGAAGGACTGGGCGGCCGCATCGAGCGTTTCCGCATCCACGCGCGAAATGAGCATGTCGAAGCCCTGCTCCGTCAGCGCATCGGCCAGGCTGCCCAGCATGCTCAGAAAGAAAGGATCGGACAGGTGCTGGCGCGTGGCCGCGTCATACGGCACCACCACGCCCACCGTGCGGTTCTGTTTCAGGCGCAGGTTTTGCGCGCCGATATTGATGGAGTACTTGAGCGAACGGGCCAGCGCGATGACGCGCGCGCGCGTTTCTTCATTGACCAGCGAACTGCCGCTCAGGGCGCGCGACACGGTGGACGTGGACACGCCGGCCAGGCGCGCGATATCGGCCATCTGCAGGCGCTGCTGCGCCTTCGAATTGGTACCGGTCATCGGACGCTCACTGCGGCACGGTGTCCTTGAACGACTGCCGCTCGGACAGTTTGTCGAACAGGCGGGCCAGCGCAGGATGGTCCGCGCGCCAGTCGATTTCCGGGAAGCGGAAGCTGAGCCAGCCCAGGGTGCAGCCCACAGCCACGTCGGCCAGGGTGTAGTTCTTGCCGGCGCAATACGCACTCTCGCCCAGGCGTGCTTCCAGCGCCGCCAGACCCAGGGTGACCTTTTCCAGCTGGCGCGCGATCCAGGCCGCGCTTTGCTGCTCGGGTGGGCGCTGCGTGCGCTCCAGGCGCACCAGCACGCCCGCGTCGAGGATGCCGTCGGCCAGCGCTTCCCAATTCTTGATATCGGCCCGCTCGCGGCCATTGCCGCCGGCCGGCAGCAGCTTGCACACGGGCGTGAGCGTGTCGAGGTATTCGACGATGACTTTCGAATCGATCAGCGTGCTGCCATCTTCCATCACCAGGCAAGGCACTTTGCCCAGGGGATTGGCCTGGGCGATGCGGGTTTCCGGCACCCACACGTTTTCCAGCTCGAAGACATAGTCGAGCTTTTTTTCCGCCAGCACGATACGGGCTTTGCGGACATACGGGCTGGCGAGGGAACCGATCAGTTTCATAGGTACTTTAAGGTAAAGGAGCAGCAAGCAGTATAGCATCGGCGGCAGCGGTGTTTGGCAGCACGCGCCCGGCGCCCCCCAGTGTGTGGCAGGCACGCCGCATCGGGGCCGGATTCGGCCAAATTGCGGTGCGCCGACGGCCGACGGAAGGCTGGCCAGCGGCCAGCGGTGGTAAAATCGCCCTTTACTGTGGCGCCGTCAGTGTTGCTGTATTGCAATAGCCCTGCCCTCCCCGCGCGCCACACGCCAACCGTTTCTTTAACTTGCGTCCGCTCTCATGACTTCTACTACTCCGTATTCCACGCTGTCGGCCCTGTCTCCGCTCGATGGCCGCTACGCCAGCAAGACCGATCTGCTGCGCCCGATCCTGTCCGAAGCCGGTTTCATGCACCACCGCGTGAAAGTGGAAATCTCCTGGCTGCAAGCGCTGTCGCAAGCCGGTTTCGCTGAAATCAAGCCGTTCTCGGCAGAAGCGAGCGCCCTGCTCGACAAGATGGCGAGCGATTTCTCGGAAGCCGACGCGGCCCGCATCAAGGCCATCGAAGCGGTCACCAACCATGACGTCAAGGCTGTCGAATACTGGCTGAAGGAACAAGTGGCGGACGTGCCGGAACTGGTGGCGGCGTCGGAATTCATCCATTTCGCCTGCACCTCGGAAGACATCAACAACACCTCACACGGCATGATGCTGAAAGCCGCCCGCGATGGCGTGATGCTGCCGGCATTGAACGGCCTGGTGGCCAAGCTGACGCAGATCGCGCACGACAACGCCGACGTGCCGATGCTGTCGCGCACGCACGGCCAGACGGCCAGCCCGACCACCCTGGGCAAGGAATTTGCCAACGTCGTGGCCCGCCTGCAGCGCGCCGTGAAACGCATCGAGCAAGTGGAAATCCTCGGCAAGATGAATGGCGCCGTCGGCAACTACAATGCCCACCTGTCGGCCTACCCCGGCTTCGACTGGCCGGCATTCTCGAAGGCCGTCATCGAACAGCGCCTGGGCCTGGTCTTCAATCCGTACACCATCCAGATCGAGCCGCACGACTACATGGCCGAACTGTTCGACGCCTTCGCGCGCGCCAACACGATCCTGCTGGACCTGAACCGCGACATCTGGACGTACGTGTCGCTGGGCTACTTCAAGCAAAAACTGAAAGCGGGCGAAATCGGTTCCTCGACCATGCCGCACAAGGTCAACCCGATCGACTTCGAAAACTCGGAAGGCAACCTGGGCCTGGCCAACGCCGTGCTGAAACACCTGTCGGAAAAACTGCCCGTCTCGCGCATGCAGCGCGACCTGACCGATTCGACCGTGCTGCGCAACATCGGCGTGGGCCTGGGCTACACCCTGCTGGCCTATGACAGCTGCCTGCGCGGCCTGAACAAGCTGGAAGTGAACCATGCGCGCCTGGCGCAAGACCTGGACGCGACGTGGGAAGTGCTGGCCGAGCCCGTACAAACCGTGATGCGCCGCTATGGCATCGAAAACCCGTACGAGCAGCTGAAAGAGCTGACGCGCGGCAAGGGCATCTCGAAAGAAGCGCTGCAAACCTTCGTCAATGGCCTGGCCATTCCGCAGGATGCCAAAGACGTGCTCCTGACCATGACGCCGGGCAACTACATCGGCATCGCGGCGCAATTGGCCAAAGCCATCTAAGCAGTTTCCACATGGGGATCATGCGATCCCACTCCCGCGGGGCGGCCAGCACACAAATGCTGCCCGCCCCGCGGTTTTTCCGGCAATCTTTCTTGTAGAATCTCCAGCACGCAGCGTAAATTGCTTTTCTTTGGTATATTAGGCCGAATTAGTCCTAATACGTACTACTTTCAAGAAAGCCGTCGATGCAACGCTACACCACCACCGCCATCATCCTGCACTGGCTGACCGCCCTGCTGATCATCAGCGCCTTCATCATGGGCCTGGTCATGGTCGATATTCCCGGCCTGACGCCCACCAAGCTCAAATATTTCTCGTGGCATAAATGGCTGGGCGTGACCGTGCTGGCCATCGCCGCCATCCGCCTGCTGTGGCGCAAGGCCAACGTACCGCCGCCGCCCCCTGCCAGCATGGTGGCCTGGCAAAAGAAGGCGGCCGACGCCATGCACGTGCTGCTGTACCTGCTGATCTTCGCCGTGCCCATTTCCGGCTACCTGTACACGCTGGCCTCCGGCGTACCCGTAGTCTATCTGGGCCTGTTCCAGCTGCCCGTCATCATGGCGCCGAACCCGGAACTTAAGCCACTTTTAAAAGAGATTCATTATGTTCTGAACATGACGATGGCCGCCGCCGTGGCTGCCCATGTGCTGGCGGCGCTGAAGCATCAATTTATCGACAAAGACGGCGTACTTAAACGCATGCTGCCATAACACCGACTTCACCCTTGCTCACTGAAACTCCAGGAAAAATAAGATGAAAACCACCCAACGCATCGTCCTCGCTTCCCTGCTGGGCCTATCCGTGGCCGCCACCGCCGCCACCCTGCTGAAAGTCGATCCCGCCAAGACCAGCGTGTCGGCCGTGTTCAAGCAAATGAACGTGCCCGTGGAAGCGAAGTTCAAGAAATTCAATATCGCCATCGATTACAACCCGGCCACGCCGGACGCCTCGAAAGCCTCGGTGGAAATCGAAACGGCCAGCATCGATATCGGCGACCCCGAATACAACAAGGAAGTGGCCAAGAAAGAATGGTTTAACGCGGCCCAGTTCCCGAAAGCCACCTTTGTCTCGAGCAGCATCAAGGCCGCCGGTGCGGGCAAGCTGACGGTCAGCGGCAAGCTGAGCATCAAAGGCAAGACCACCGACGTGACCTTCCCCCTGACGGTCAAAGCCGACGGCGGCAAATATGCCTTCGACGGCGCCCTGCCGATCAAGCGCCTGACCTACAACATCGGCGAAGGCGAGTGGAAAGACACGAGCATGGTTGCCGACGAGGTCACCATCAAATTCCACGTCGCCGCGCAGTAACACCTGAGAAAACGTCCATGGCTGCGTTGCTCTTGCCTCGTCGTACTATTCGTACTGCCTTCGGCAATGCGCTTGGCCCTGAACGTTTTTCAACCGTTACTGATTCAAATCACACCACCAACCGATTCTTTTTAGGATATTGATGAAACTTAAGCACTTGATGATCGCCGTGCTGGCAGCCGCCGGCGTGGGTTCGGCCATGGCCGCTACCGACACCTACAACCTCGACCCGACGCACACTTTCCCCAGCTTTGAAGCCGATCATATGGGCATGTCCGTGTGGCGCGGCAAGTTCAACAAGACCAAGGGTACGGTCACCCTGGACCGCGCCGCCAAGACGGGTAGCCTGGACCTCGTCATCGACGCCGATTCGATCGATTTCGGCCTCGACGCCATGAACACGCACGCGAAAAAAGCGGACATGTTCAACGTCGAAAAATTCCCGCAAATCACCTACAAGAGCAAATCGCTGAAGTTCGACGGCGACCAGCTGGTGGAAGTCGATGGCGAACTGACGCTGCTGGGCGTGACCAAGCCCGTCAAGCTGAACGTGAGCAAGTTCAAGTGCATCATGCATCCGCGCTACAAGCGCGAAGTGTGCGGCGCCGATGCCACGGCGGAATTCAAGCGCAGCGACTTTGGCCTGAACTACGGCATGCCGGCGTTCTCGCCGGAAGTCAAGCTGGCCATCCAGGTGGAAGCCATCAAGGCCGACTAAACACGGCCTTGCCGCATGACAAGCCCGCCTCGCTGCCCGCAGCCAGGCGGGCTTTTGCATGCACTGCGCGAATCCGCTGGACTTTTCTATCGTGCGGCATCACTATCCATTGGCATGATGTTGTTCTGACATGGCACACCCACTTATCCACCGCGCGGAGGACTACATGAATTTCATTATCTGGATCGTTATTGGCGGCGTCATCGGCTGGCTGGCCAGCATGGTCATGAAAACGAATGCGCAACAGGGCATCTTCCTCAATATCGTCGTCGGCATCGTCGGCGCCTTCCTCGGCGGCTGGCTGCTGGCCCCCCTGTTCGGCACGGGCACCATCAATAGCGACAATTTCAGCCTGGCTTCTCTGCTGGTCTCGTTCCTGGGCGCCGTGATCCTGCTGGGCATCGTGAATCTCTTGCGCCGCGGCAAAATACGCTAAGCAGACACATGGCAACGCATCAGCAAGTGGCCGGGCCGCGCAAGCGCCCGGCCATTTTTTATTGCCGGCAAGACAATTGTATGGACAATACCACAGCCGCGGCACGAGAAAATGCCCGTTCGCAGCCCACTCCTGCCCCTGCAATGCCGAAAATAGTGCAATTTTTACAAGCAACTACAAACATGCCCTCGGGAAAATGTGATTGACTAGTGCGAGTTCGATACGGATACTCTAGGTCGCCCGCTGAGAAAAAACACTGGGTACACGTTGGTTCCGACTTCCCTTCATGTAAAAGACTAGAACTCGAATGAAAAAATCTTTAATCGCGCTCGCCATCCTGAGCAACTTCGCACACGCCGACGAAGGCATGTGGATGCCCCAACAGCTGCCACAAGTGGCCAAGGAACTGAAAGCGGCCGGACTGAAACTCGATCCGACCAACCTGACCAAACTGACCGAATTCCCCATGGGCGCCATCGTCAGCCTGGGCGGTTGCTCGGCTTCGTTCGTCTCGCCGCAAGGCCTGGTTGCCACCAACCACCATTGCGTCTACAACAGCGTGGCGGTCAATTCGACCAAAGAGCGCGATTTGCTGGCCAACGGTTTCCTGGCCAAGACGTTCGCTGAAGAATTGCCAGCCGCCCCGGGCAGCCGCATCTTCGTGACCTCGGCCGTGACCAATGTCAGCGACAAGATCATCACCGCCGACGTGGCCAAGCTGCAAGGCAAGGCACGCATCGACGCGATCGAGAAAAACCAGAAGAAACTGGTGGCCGAATGCGAAAAAGAAGCGGGCTTCCGCTGCACCGTGTCCGCCTACTACGGCGGCCTGGAGTTCTACCTGATCAAGCAACTGGAAATCCGCGACGTGCGCCTGGTGCACGCGCCTCCAGCAGGCGTCGGCAAGTTCGGCGGCGACACCGACAACTGGATGTGGCCACGCCACACGGGCGACTACGGTTTCTACCGCGCCTATGTCAGCAAAGACGGCAAAGCTGCCGACTTCAGCAAGGACAACGTGCCTTACCAGCCAAAACACGTGCTGAAACTGGCCAAGGATGGCTTGAAAGAAGGCGATTTCGTGATGGTCCTGGGCTACCCTGGCCGCACCAACCGTCACCGCCTGCCATCGGAAGTGGCGTACACGTTTGACTGGAACTACCCGGCCTTCGTGAAAGCATCGGGCGAAACCCTGGCCATCATCGCGCGCGAAACCAAGGACAACAAGGATGTTGCCCTGAAATACGCGGGCCAGGTTGCTGGCGTGAACAATTACTACAAGAACCGCCAAGGCATGCTGGATTCCTACGCGGGCAGCGACTTCCTGGCGCGCAAGACGACGGAACACGAAGCCCTGAAAACCTGGGTCAACGCGAATGCTGCCCGCAAGGCGGAATTTGCCGGCGACATCGAGCAAGTGGAAAAGCTGATCGCCGAGCGCGATGCCGACACCAAGCGCGATTTCTTCCTGAGCTACGCACAGCCACGCCTGCTGAACACGGCACGCAGCCTGTACCGCCTGTCGAACGAAGGCACCAAGGCCGATACGGAACGCAAGTCCGGCTACCAGACGCGCGATTTGCCACGTCTGTCGTCGAGCATCACGTCGGTCGAGCGCACCTACGATGAAAAAGTCGACAAGGCACTGGTACTGAACAGCCTGACCAAGTACGCCGCGCAACCGGCAGCACAACGCCGCGCCAGCTTCGACGCCGCCATCGGCATCAAGGACGGCATGTCGCAAGCCGACCTGTCCGCCGCCCTGGACAAACTGTATGCCGGCAGCAAGCTGGCCGACAAGGAAGAACGCGCAGCGTGGCTGAAGCGCACGCCAGCTGAATTCCAGGCCAGCAAGGACAGCTTCATCCAGGCAGCCGTCGCCATGTATCCGGATTCGCTGAAAAACGAAGCGGAAGACGAAGAACTGGCAGGCAAGATCCAGCAAGCCTACGCCAACTACATGAAAGCAAAAATTGCCTTCATGAAGAGCAAAGGCCAAGCCGTCTATCCTGACGCCAACAGCACCCTGCGCGTGACGTTCGGCAAAGTAGCCGGCCGTGACCACGGCGCCGACGGCACCACCTGGTCTGCCTTCACCACCGTCAATGGCGTCGTTGCCAAAGCCACGGGCCAGGGCGAGTTCAATGCACCAGCGAATCAACTGGCCGCGATCAAAGCCAAGGACTTCGGTAAATTCGTCGATCCGAAGCTGAAAACCGTGCCGGTCGACTACCTGGCCACCCTGGACATCACCGGCGGTAACTCCGGTTCGGCTGCCCTGAACGCCAAAGGCGAATTCATCGGCCTGGCCTTCGATGGCACCTTGGACTCGATCATTTCCGATTGGGACTACAACAAGGCCAACACCCGTTCGATCCAGGTCGACCTGCGCTACATGCTGTGGAACATGAAACACATCGACCACGCAGACAACCTGCTGAAAGAAATGGGCGCTGAATAACAAGAAGCAATAACCCGGCAACGGGCGCTTTAGCCTGAGCCACTCCTGCGGGAGTGGCTTTTTTTCGCCTAACGTTTTACTTTGCTAAAACGGTAAGGTACGGCTTGCTCTTCGCCAAACACTTGCGTCCTGCCACTTCCCAGCGGCAGCATGACCCGCCGGCCATCCTGCAGCAGCAAGGCCAGGTCGGCGCCGGGAAAGCGCTGCGCCAGTGCAGGATAAGCATGGCGCGCGATGCCGGCGGCGGGAACCACGATGCGGTAGTCGCCATCACCAAAGTCCAGCAGCAGCGCGGAAAGCTCATCCGGCCCCGGCAGCGCCGTGATGCGCAGGCGCGCGCTTCCCTTGACGAGCTCGAAGGCGGACCACAGGGGCAAGGTGCGCCGCGTGGCGCCGATCCGCAGCTGCGGCGCGTGGCGCGCCTGCGCCGACGTCAGCACGATGTCAGGCCGTTCTTCCGGTACGGCGCCATCGACGGCCAGCAGCCAGCCCCGGTAGCGTATCAGCGCGCCCTGCGCGGCAGCCGTGACAGACCCGCCCTGCGCCACAGGCTCCTTGCCCGCCGGCAAGCGCAACGGCGCCGCCTGCGCCGCTAGGCATATCCCCCACACCAGCGCCGCCATCGCCGACTTGCCCATGCCGCCTCCCCTCGTGCGTGAAACGTATTCATAACACAAGTACAGCAACAAGCCCCTGCGGCGCCTCAAGGCAAGAGCGCCGGTGCTACAATTGGCCCCTAGCGGGCGTACTTACCCAGCGCGCCTTCCCCCTCCCAGACTCAGACCGCTATGCCACCAGACTTGCGCACGACCTACGAACTCGGTAACCACAACCAGACCACGACCTGGCTGGAATGCATCACCTTCTATCAAGATCTTGCCGCACGCTATCCGCAGGTGCTGCACTTCGAACAGATCGGCCTGTCCGACTCGGGCGTGCCCATCCACGCTGGCGTCGTCAGCGGGGACGGCGTGTTTGACCGCGAGCAGATCAAGCGCGCGGGCCGCACGGTGTTCTTCAACAACAACGGCATCCACCCGGGCGAACCGGAAGGCATCGACGCCTGCATGGCCATCGTGCGCGACCTCTGCACGCAGCCGGAACGCCTGGCGGCGCTGGGCAGCACCGTCTTGCTGTTCATTCCGATCTACAACGTCGATGGCAGCCTGAACCGCGCCAATACATCGCGCGTGAATCAGGATGGCCCAGAGCAATTCGGTTTCCGCGGCAATAGCCGCCACCTGGACCTGAACCGCGACTTCATCAAGTGCGACAGCCTGAACGCGCAAGTGTTCAACCGCCTGCTGGCCAGCTGGGACCCGGACGTGATGGTCGACACGCACACGTCGAACGGCGCCGACTATCCGTACACGATGACCCTGATCCATACGCAAACGGATAAGCTGGGCAACGGCCTCGGTCCCTTCCTGCAAGACACCATGCTGCCGCACATCTTCGCGCAGATGGAACAGGCCGGCTGGCCCACCTGCCCATATGTTAATCCCGTCAAGGATAGCCCCGACCACGGCATCGCCGAATTCCTCGAAGTGCCCCGTTTCTCGACCGGTTTTGCGGCCTTGCATCACGTCATCGGTTTCATGCCGGAAACGCACATGCTGAAACCGTTTGCCGACCGCTACGCTTCCATGCGCACCCTGCTCGACATCACCATGGCGTTTACCATCGAACATGGCGAACAGATCAAGCAGCTGCGCGCGCAAGCGAAGGCGGCCGGCCGCACGCAAGCCGAGTGGCCCATCCACTGGGCCATGAATGAAGAGCAGCCGTCAACCTTCCCCTTCAAGGGCTATGCGGCGCAATACACGCCGAGTCTGCTGGGTGACTACCAGCGCCTGTCCTACGACCGCTCGCAGCCGTGGGAACGCGATATCGCCTACTACAACCGCTTCGATGCGGACGTCACCGTGGCCGCGCCGAAAGCCTATATCGTGCCGCAAGCGTGGCGCGAAGTGATCGAACGGCTGCGCTGGAACGGCGTCGAAATGAGCCGCATCACCACCGAACAGACACTAACGGCCCGCTACTACCACATCGCCTCCGTCGGCACGCGCGCCACGGCCTACGAAGGCCACATGTTCCACGACCATGTAGAACTCGAAGCGCGCACGGGCCAGTTCACCGTGCAAGCGGGCGATTATGTCGTCAGCCTGGACCAGGACAACGCCCGCTACGCCGTGGAAACGCTGGAGCCGCAGGCGCACGACAGCTTCTTCCGCTGGGGTTTCTTCAATAGCGTGCTGGAGAAGAAAGAAGCGTTTTCCGATTACGTGTTCGAAGACATGGCATCCGAACTGCTGCGCGATGAACCGGCGCTGGCGGCCAAGTTTGCTGACTGGAAAGCTGCCAATCCCGCCTTGCTGAGCAATCAGGAAGCCGTGCTGAACTTCATCTTTGCACACTGCCAGCGCTTTGCCGAGCCGGAATGGCGGCGCTACCCAGTGATCGCCCTGATGTAAATCCGGGCTGTAGCGACTGCAACATCCTGGCGCCGCATCGGAGACCCCGGTGCGGCGCCTCTTTCTGTGCCCTACCCACAAGGTAATCCCATGCACTACGCACTGAACCTGCGCACCTTTATTTACAGCCATTATTTTTATCTGGGCTTGCGTGTGGCCATCGGTCTCGTCGGCCTGGCCTTGCTGACCCAGGAAATCAGCGACAGCGCCACCGCCATGACGGTGTGCATCGGCGCCCTGTGCACGACCCTGATGGACATGCCCAGCCCGCTGCGCCACAAGTTCAATGAAATGCTCGCTTCCGTGCTGCTGTGCAGCGCCGTCACTTTGTTAATCAGCCTGTGCGGGCCCGTGCAGTGGCTGTTGATGACGGTGCTCGTCCTCGTCAGTTTCCTTGCCAGCATGATGGTGGTGTACGGCAAGAAATCCATGCCCTTGCAACTGGCCGCCCTGTTCATCATGACCATGTCGATGGAGCACCAGATGACGTGGCAGCAATCGTTCCACCATGCGGGCCTGTTCATGCTCGGCGGCCTCATCTATCTGGCTTACGCCATGGCCATCGCCTGGGTCTTGCGCCACCGCATCAAGCAGCAAGTGCTGGCCGAAGCCCTGTTCGAACTGGCCGCCTACATCGATATCAAGGCCGATTTCTACGACACGCGTTTCAATCTGACGGAGCAGTTCAACAAGCTGGTGCGCCATCAAAGCATTTTGGCCGACCGCCAGCAAGCGTCGCGCGACCTGATTTTGCGCAGCCACAAGAACAGCAAGGATGCCATCGTCGTGCAGGTGCACGTATGCATGCTCGATCTATATGAACTGATCCTTTCCACGCACACGGATTACGCGCTGCTGCGCCAGCACCTGGCCGACTCCGACGTGCTGAAATCCTTGCACGACCTGGCCTACAAGGCGGCGCGCGACATCGAAGCCGTAGCATACGCCGTCACGCGCAAGCGCGCCTCGTATGCGCAGATCAGTTACGACAAGGAATGGGCCGACATCGAAGGAGAAATTGCCCGCCTGCAGGCAAAGGGAGAAAATGCGCAGGAAGCGCTGGCCACCCTGCGCGCGCAGCGCAACAAGATCCGCGCCATTCTGAAAATGATCGCGGAATTGCACCTGGCCAGCCAGAAAGTCTACGACAATGTACCGTTCTGGAGCGGCGCGGACATGGCGCCATTCTTGTCGCAGCAGAAATATGAACTGAAAACCCTGCTGTCGAATCTGCGCCTGGATTCGCCCGTATTCCGCTTCGCCCTGCGCGTATCGATGGCGATCTCGGTAGGGCTGTTGATCGGCCACTGGCTGCCGTATGCGGCCCACAGCTACTGGATTGTGCTCACCATCGTCATCATCCTGCGCCCCACGTTCAGCATGACGCGCCAGCGCCGCGCCGACCGCATCATCGGCACCATCATCGGCTGCGTGATCACGGCTATCGTGATCCGCTTCGTGCACAGCAATATCGTGCTGATGGCCATTTTGTTCCTCTCCATCGTGGCCACGCCCACCTTCATCTATTTGCGCTACCGCTACACGGCCATCGCCGTGAGCCTGATGATCCTGCTGCAAATGCACCTGGTGGCGCCCAGCAACCCGAACCTCGTCAGCGAGCGCCTGATCGATACCCTGATCGGCGCAGCCGTTGCCACCGTGTTCAGCTTTGTGCTGGCCAACTGGGAATACCAGAGCCTGCCGCGCCTGGTGCGCCAGGTGCTCAATGTAAACCTCAGCTATATGCAGGCCAGCTTCGCGCTGCTGCAGGGAAAATGTTTCGATGATTTCGCCTACCGCATCGAGCGCAAGCGATTGATGGACAGCCTGGCCGCACTCAGCTCGGCCCTGGTGCGCATGCTCGACGAACCGGCCAGCAAGCAGCGGGCCGTGGAAGACATCAACCTGTTCATCGTGCAAAATTACTTGCTGGTGGCCCACGTGGCGGCGCTGCGCTCCATCCTCGGACGCCACGCCAGCCAGCTGCCTGTCGCGCCCGTCAACGCCTTGCTCAGCCACAGCCATACGCAAGTGTGTTTGACCCTGTCGCGCGCGCTGGAGCAGCTCGACAACCAGGCGACGATCAGCGCGCCGCTGGCTCCCCCTGCCGCGCCGCCCGTCAGCGACGTGGCCTGGTCCGGTTGGCCGCTGGTACAGCGGCGTATCCGCCTGTTGCAAGCCGATGCCGACAAGATCGTGGTACATAGCGCGGCGATCGTGCATATTGTGACACCGCGCTAAATCCCCGGGATCTATTTCAGATAGCGCTCAAACCAGCCGATAGTACGTTTCTGCAAGTCGCGCTGGTGCTCGGGCTTGCGGAAGGAGTGCCCTTCGCCATCGTAGATGAACAGGCTGGACGGTACGCCCATGGCGCGCAAGCCGTGCCAGAATTCCAGTGACTGGGCGGCCGGCGTTTCCACGTCGCGCTCGCCCACGTAGATCAGGGTCGGCGTCTTCGCCGCCTTGATCGATTCGATGGGCGAGGCACGGCGGTAGACGTCCGGCTTGTCATAGGCGGAAGCACCAAAGAACGGGATCATCCACTGATTGATGCCGTTCTGGCCGTAATAGCTGATCCAGTTCGACACGCCCGCACCGGCCACGGCCGCCTTGAAGCGGTCGCTGTGCGTGACGCCCCACATGGTCATGAAGCCGCCGTACGAATGGCCGATCAGGCCCAGGCGCTGGCCATCGACGGGCGCCACTTTTTCCACCATATCGATGCCGGCCAGGATGTCGCGCCAGTCGCCGCCGCCGAAGTCGGCCATATTGGCGCGCGTAAATGCCTGGCCCTGGCCAAAGCTGCCGCGCGGATTGGGCAGGAAAACGAAATAGCCTTTTTGCGTCAATTCATGGATCAGGGTGCTCGCCCCCACATAACGGGGCGAGGCGGCTGCACCGGGCCCGCCATGCACGTTGACGATCATCGGGTAGCGCTTGCCTGCTTCCGTCTTCAACGGCCCCAGCAGCCAGCCTTGCACCTTGTATTGTTCGTTGTTCCAGCCCACGTTCTGCACCGTCAACTGCGGCGCAAAGCCGTCATTGTCGCGCGTAATCTTTTTCAGCTGGCCCACCGGTCCCGCCACCAGGTAGGAAGCATGCGTAAAGTTTTCCTGGGCAGCGGCAGCGTACTGGCCGTCGGCGCTGAACGACAAGCGGCCATCGCTGCCGCTGCTGCTCAGTTCACCAAGCATCACCGGTCGGGCCGGGCCGCTTTGCGCATCGACGGGCACCAACGCCAGCTGCGAATCGATCAGGGCCGTTGCCAGCAAACCGGCGCCGCGCCAGACGACGCCATTGAAGGTGCCGCGATAGTCGGGTGTGAGATTGCGCGGCGTGCCGCCGGCCAGCGGCACGGTGTAGAGATCCCCGCCGATGGAGCCGAAATCGCTCATCAGGCCGCCGATGAAGACCACCGTCTTGCCGTCCGGCGAGACGGAAGGCAGGTTCAGCTGCATGGCTGGCGACGCGATCACGCGCAGGGCGCCCGTGGCCGCATCAATATGGCTGAGCTTGGCGACCCACCAGTTGCTGTCGCCATTGCCTTGCGCGCTGGTGGCGACAAAGCCGCGGCCATCGGGCGTCCAGCTGTATTCATACACATAGGTGTCGCTTGGCGACAGCAGACGCGGCTCGCCGCCGCTGGCCGGCACGACGGCGATGCGCTGGGCATCGTCTTCGCTGCCCACTTCGCCCACCTGGCGCACGCCAGCCTCCACGGCGCCGGCCAGCTTGCGCGCGCCCACCGTGGCCAGCAGAGCCAGCTGCTTGCCATCCGGCGACCAGCGCACCGTGCTGGCCACGCCCTTGATAGTGGTCAACACACGCGCCTGCGCCTGCGACAGGGTGGCCAGGTACAGCTGCGCCGTGCCCGCCTTGGCGTCGTAGCCAATGAAAGCCAGCTGCCGGCCATCGGGCGACCAGCTGGGCTTGTCGTAGGAACACACGGTACACGGATCGAATTGCTGCACGATGGCGCCGTTGGCGGCGTCGCGCACGACGATGGCCGCATGCGGGCGCTGCGGCTGCTCGCCCGCCTTGCTCGATTCGATGGCGGCGATGCGCTGGCCATTCGCGGACAGGGCCACGGCGCGGTAATCGCGCAATGCCGGCTCCGTTGCAGGGGCGGCCTGTGCCGTGTTGCCCAGAAGACTGCTTGCCAGCAAGCCGCAAACGGCCAAATCAGTTATTTTCATCATGTAAATTCCGGTTAGAAATAAAAAAAACCGCCGGCAAGCGCGGCGGTTTTGGATGGAACAGACTGCATTAGCGGGCCTTCTTGCCCAGATGCGAATGCCGCATGCTGTACAGGAAGTAAATGGCCACCGTCACCGCCATCCACACGCTGAACACGACAAACGTCGTATGCGGCAAATCGCGCATGATGTACAGGCAAGCCAGGATGCTCAGGCCAGGAATCACGTACGGGCCGAACGGCACGCTGAAGCCTTCGATGCGGTTGGCGCCCTGCTTATGGCGCAGCACGGGCACGGCGATCGAGACCACCATGAAGGCTGTCAGGGTACCGATGCTGACCATGTCCCACAAGTAAGTGGCATCGACGGAACCGGCTACCACGGCCACCACCAGGCAGACGATGATGGTATTGCTGACCGGCACCAGGGTGCGCGGGTGGATTTTCTGGAACGATTTCGGGATCAGGCCGTCGCGGCTGACGGCAAACAGGATGCGCGTCTGGCCGTAGATCGTCACCAGGGTCACGCTGAAGACGGAAATGACGGCGCCGGCCGACAGCACCAGCGCGGGCCAGGTCTTGCCCGTGACGTTTTGCAGGATCACCGCCAGGCCCGCTTCCTGGCCTTCGAACAATTTCGCCTGCTGCGCGCCCAGGGCGGCCACGGCCACCAGCAAATAAAACACGGTGACGATGAGCAAGGCGCCGAGGATGCCGCGCGGCACGTTGCGCGTGGGATTTTTCACTTCATCCCCCGCCGTCGCCACCGTATCGAGGCCGATGAAGGAGAAGAAGACAGTACCGGCCGCGGCTGTGACGCCCGTCATGCCGGCAAAGCCCTTGCTGTTGTCGGCATTGAAGAAGGGGAAGAAATTGTCGGCGTTAAAGCCGGAAAACGCGATGACGATGAAAAACACGAGAATCGCCAGCTTGATGATGACCATGATGGCATTCATCAGGGCCGATTCCTTGGCGCCGCGCAGCAGCAAAAAGCCGCACATGCAAATCAAAAAGATCGGCGGCAAGTTGATATGGCCGGCATGAAACTCCATGCCATGCGGGCCGGAAACGATCATCGGCGTGCGCAGCATCTCGGGGATGTGCCAGCCGAAAGCGTTTTCCAGGAAATTATTCAGGTAGGACGACCAGCCGATGGCCACGGCACTGCCCGCCAATCCGTATTCGAGCAGCAGACAGGCGGCCATGATGAAGGCAAGAAACTCGCCCACGGTGGCATAGGCAAACGAATACGAGGAGCCGGAGGCGGGTATGCGGAACGACAATTCCGCATAGCACAAGGCCGTCAAGCCGGCCGTGATGGCGGCGATCAGGAAAGACAGGACGACCGATGGGCCCGCCTTGGGGACGGCTTCGACCATGGTAAAGAAAATGCCCGTGCCGATGGTGGCGCCCACGCCGATCATGGTGAGGGAAAACAGGCCGATGGACCGGCTCAAGCCACTGCTGCTGAGGCCTTCACCATATTCGACCGTGGTATCGATCGGCTTGGTGCGGCAAAGTTTCTGGACCAGGGTTTGGCTCACTAGCATTCCTTTATGAGGCATGCACTTGAACACCTGCCAAAACCTGCTGCGCGTCGTGATTTGCGGCCTGCGATGCTCACTGTGCATTCGCACAGCTGCGCTTCTTAGCCACAACTCGCATCCGCTCGCTACGGTTTTGTCAGGTGTCGTTCGAAACATGACGGGTAAAAACACTTAAAAACGGCGCTCCGGCCCTACCTGGCAAAAAACCGGAAAGATCGCGTCCATTTTCAAAACTAAGCGATTATAGGGCTTTCATCGGCTCAGCTAAACAGAAGTTTGATGCAAGGAAACAACGCCAGGCGTGCGCCGCAAAACGCGCACTGGCGCTAGGGGAACATGGAATTGCCAATATGAAAGAAAAAGCGCGCCGCTGCTGGAGCAGGGGCGCGCTTTCGGTTCAGCTCAGCCGAGCCGGATTACTTCTTGCCCTGCGGCGCATCGGCCGGCGGCCAGCCTGCCTCGTAGCCTTGCGGCACGTCATCGCGCCGCTCTTTCGGCGCCAGGCCCAGTACGTAGTACAGCACCGTCAGCAGGATCAGCCAGGCTGGTCCGACCATCAGGGCGATGCGCGTATCGGGGAAATACGCCATCAGACCGATCACCAGCGCCAGGAAAGCCAGCGAAATCCAGGAACCGTAAGGCGCGAACGGCATGCGGAAGGCCAGGTTCTTGATTTCCAGCGGCGTCAAGGTCTTGCGGAACTGGATCTGCGTGACGAGGATCACGCCCCAGGTCCAGACGGCGCCGAAGGTGGAAATCGAGGTGACCCAGATAAACACTTTTTCCGGCACCATGTAGTTCAGCAGCACGCCGATCAGCAGCGCCACGACGGACACCAGGATGGCGCGGCGCGGCACGCCGCTGGCCGTGGTTTCCGCAAACGCCTTGGGCGCCTGGCCTTGCAGCGCCAGGTTGTACAGCATGCGGCCCGTGCTGAAGATGCCGCCATTGCACGACGACAAGGCCGCCGTCAGCACGACGAAGTTGATGATGCCGGCGGCCGTCTTGATGCCCAGGCGTTCGAACGTCATGACGAAGGGGCTGCCGGTGGTGCCGATTTCATTCCATGGATAGATCGACAGGATGACGAACAGCGCGCCGACATAGAAAATCAGGATGCGCCAGAACACGGAATTGATGGCGTCGGGAATCGATTTCTTCGGGTTCGCCGCCTCGCCAGCCGTCAGGCCGATCATTTCCACGCCCAGGTAGGCAAACATCACCATCTGCAGCGACATCAGCACGCCCTGCGCGCCATTCGGGAAGAAGCCGCCATGCGTCCACAGGTTCGAGATACCGATGGCCACGCCGTCGTTGCCGAGACCGAAGATGATCATGCCCGTGCCGCCGATGATCATCAGGATGATGGTGACCACCTTGATCAGGGCGAACCAGAACTCGAACTCGCCGTAGGCTTTCACGGCCAGCAGGTTGATGGCGCCCATGGAGCCCAAGGCCGCCAGGGCCCATATCCAGCGCGGCACGTCGGGGAACCAGATGCCCATGTAGATGGCGACGGCGGTAATTTCCGCCACGCAGGTGACCAGCCACAGGAACCAGTAGTTCCAGCCCGTCAGATAGCCTTGCAGGGGGCCCAGGTAATCCTGGGCATAGCGGCTGAAGGAGCCGGCCACGGGATTGTGCACAGCCATTTCGCCCAGCGCGCGCATGATCATGAAGATGACCGCGCCACCGATGATGTACGACAGCATGATGCCGGGGCCGGCCATCTTGATGGCGTTGCCGGAACCCAAAAACAGGCCCACGCCAATCGCGGCACCCAGCGCCATCAGGCGGATCTGCCGCTCGCCCAGGCCGCGGTGCAAGCCTTGTTCACTCGTTTTCATTACGTGTCTCCGTTTTTTTCTTGAATACACCGATCCCTCCACCCCAATGGCGGTTCCGCTCTTGCTGGAAAGGAGGAAAAGGCGCGCCGGCGGCAAGCGCCGGCATGTTCAGATGATCAGGCCAGTTCGGCGATCAGCTCGATCTCGACGCAAGCGCCCAGCGGGATTTGCGCCACGCCGAAGGCGGAGCGGGCGTGCTTGCCGCTGTCGCCGAAGACTTCGACGAACAGTTCCGAGGCGCCATTCGTCACCAGGTGCTGTTCCGTGAATGTGGAAGTGGAATTGACCAGGCTCATGACCTTGACGATGCGCTTGACCTTGTTCAAGTCGCCGCCGCATGCGTCTTGCAAGGTGGCGATCAGTTCGATGGCGATGCCGCGCGCGGCGATCTTGCCTTCTTCCGTCGTGACATCCTTGCCCAACTGCCCCACCCAGACCTTGCCATCCTTCTTGGCCAGGTGGCCGGACAGGAAGACGGTGTTGCCCGTGCGGGCATGCATCACGTAGGCGGCAGCTGGTGCGGCAACGACTGGCAGTTCGATGTTGAGGGCTTTGAGTTTTTCGTAAAACGACATGCTATTTCTCCAAGAAAACAATATAAGCGAAACCAAAATTCATGCACGGCAGGGCACGGAGGATGACGCCCTGGCAGCGCGGCAGTGACCGACAACAGTGCCAGATTAAACGTCATCATATTGGTGAACCAGCAGTTTTAGTTCACAAATAGGCCCGGTTATTCAGTGGATTATACCGACAATCAAACAAAATTCAGCATCGGTTCATGAAGCATGCTCTACAGGCATCGAGCGTGACTTTTTTCATTAAATTGTCACTTGTGCAATGTCAAGCCCTCCGGGTCAAGGTTTATCGCATCCAGAAAGGCCTGGTCGTGCGAAACCACAAGTAACGCGCCCTGATATTGCAGCAGCATCTGCTCCAGCGCCTGCAGGCTGGCCAGGTCCAGATGGTTGTCAGGCTCGTCAAGCAGCAACAGTTGCGGCGGCGCCTGCGCATACAGCTCGGCCGCCAGCGCCACCTTCATGCGCTCGCCGCCGCTGAGCAAACGGCTGGGCATGGTGGCGCGCGCGCCGGCAATGCCCAGCAGCGCCAGCCGCGTGCGCAGCTCGCCTTCCGGCACAATGCTGTTGCGTTCCTGCAAGCGCTGCACGGCGCTCCACTCGCCGTCCTGCAGTCCCGCATGCTGGTCCAGCCAGGCTACCCTGGCATGGCAGCGCAGTTCGCCGCTGGCGGGCGCCAGCTGTCCGGCGATCACGCGCAGCAGGGTCGACTTGCCGCTGCCATTGTCGCCCGTCACGGCCAGGCGGCGCGGCCCGTTCAGTATCAGGTTGATGGCGTGCGCCTGGCCATGCGGCAAGACCAATTCGCGCAGCTCCAGCAGCAGCTTGCCGTTCGGCACGGCACTCTCGGGTGCCAGCAGCAACCGTTCGGCCTCGGGCGCGCAGCGGGCGCTGGCGTCCATCACCCTTTGCTGGCGCGCCTGCTGCGCCTCTTGCGCGCGCACGCGCAGCCTGCCCTGGCTATCCTGGCTTTTCTCCTTTTTCGCATCGAGCAGGAGCTTGCTTTGATTGCCTTCGCGGCCCTCGCGTTCACCGCGCGTCACCCGTTTCTGTTGCCGTTCTGCCTGCTGCTGCGCCTCGCGCTGTTCGCGTCTGGCGCCGGCCTTTTCCGCCTGCAGGGCGGCCGCAAAACCGGCCTGCTCCAGCGCGCGCTGCTGCGCATACATCGCGTAATTGCCGCCATAGCTGCGCAAGCCCTGAGGCGACAGCTCGACGATTTCATCGACGTGCTCGAGCAAGCCGCGGTCATGGCTGACCAGCAGCAAGCCGCCAGGCCAGCGCGCCATCTGCGCCACCAGGCGGGCGCGCTGCTGCGCATCGAGATGGTTGCTCGGTTCATCGAGCACCAGCCAGTCCGCCTGCGACAGCCATGCCCCTTGCAGGGCGATGCGCTGGCGCTCGCCGCCGCTCAGGCTGGCCGTTGGCGTCTCCGCGTCCACATGGCGCAAATCGAGCGCATCGAGCGCCTGGCGCAGGCGGGCGTGGGCATCCCAGCGTTCGCCCACGAGGGCGTAATCGGCTTCGTCGACGCTGCCTTCGGCGATGCGCGCCAGCGCCGCCAGCAAGCTGGTCACGCCAGCGAGGGCCGCCACGGTGGGATAGTGCTGCGGATCGAGTTCCTGCGCCACGTAATGGACGCTGCCGTCACAGCGCGCGGCGCCAGAAGACGGCTGCGCCTGGCCCGCCAGCAGGCGCGCCAGCACGCTCTTGCCCACGCCGTTATCGCCGACGAGGCCGATACGTTGCGGGGCAAAGGAAAATTGCAAATCGGAAAACAGGGTGCGGCCATCGGGCAGCACAAGGGAAAGACGGTCGAGTTGTAGTAATGCGGGCATGGATACTCCTTGTACGTGCAGACAGGGCTGGCGAACCCGCGCGGCGCAAGGCGCTGTGGCGGGATGGGCGAGGCCGTGCACAGCACGGCAGTATCAATGGCGCATGTCGAAGCGTCCTGGAGAAATGGGGAGAAGCGTCAGTGTAGCAGAGACAGCCGGGTCAGCGCTGGCCCAGGGTCGTGTCGCCGAACAGGTGCTTGAATTCACGCGGCTGCGAGCGCCAGTACTGCGGTGGCGCCGACACTTGCGCGCCCAGCTGGGCCGCCGCGTGCCAGGGCCAGCGCGGATCGAACAGGATGGCGCGCGCCAGCGCCACCATGTCGGACTGGCCGTTGGCGATGATGTCTTCCGCCTGTTGCGCTTCCGTGATCAAGCCCACGCTGATGGTGGGCAAGCCGCTGTCGCGCTTGATGCGTTCGGCAAACGCCACCTGGTAGCCGGGACTCACGGGAATTTGCTGCTGGGGCGAAATGCCACCGCTGGAGACGTGGATGAAGTCGGCGCCCAGCTGCTTGAGTTCCTGCGCGAAGCGCACGCTTTGCCCGATCTCCCAGCCGCCCTCGACCCAGTCGGTGGCGGAAAAACGCACGCCCACGGCCACCGTGGCCGGCACGGCGGCGCGCACGGCTTCATAGACTTCCAGCGGAAAACGCATGCGGTTTTCCAGGCTGCCGCCATACGCATCCGTGCGGTGGTTGGCCAGCGGCGAGAGGAACTGGTGCAGCAGATAGCCGTGCGCCGCATGCAGTTCGATGCCCTCGATGCCCAGCGCATGCACGCGCTGGGCGGCCGCCACAAAGGCGCCCTTGATTTGCAGCAAACCCATCTCGTCCAGGGCGATCGGCACGGTTTCGCCGGGTGCGTGGGCGATGGCGGACGGCGCCACCGTTTGCCAGCCGCCCTCGGCCAGGTGCACGCAGGCGCCGCCCTGCCACGGCGCGCGGCTCGACGCCTTGCGTCCAGCATGGCCCAGTTGCACCACCAGCGGAATCGGAGAATGGCGGCGGATCGCCTGCACCACCTTGGCCAGCGCCGCCTGGTTCGCGTCCGACCACAGGCCCAGGTCTTCGGCCGAGATGCGTCCCTCGGGCGAGACGGCCGTCGCTTCCGTCATCAGCAAGCCCGCACCGGACAGGGCCAGGTGGCCCAGGTGGATCATGTGCCAGTCGGTGGCGTTGCCGTTGTCGGCCGAGTACTGGCACATGGGCGCGATGGCGATGCGGTTGGCCACCTGCAGCGGCCCCAGTGCATACGGCGTGAATAGCTGGCTCATGGCGGACTCCGGAAAAGGGGAAGCACCGATTCTACTGCGCTTTGGCGATCGGGGCCTTACACCTGCTTACGTTTGATACAGCGCACCGTCTAGCCTTGCGGCGAGGAGACCGTTAATCTGGACACATCAATAACACCCGCAGTGCCACCCCAGGAGAACACATGAACACGACGACTACCGCCAGCCGCATCCACCCTTTGATGGCCGGCGCCGCCATTTCCGTGACGGTCCTGTGCCTGGTGGGCGCGGCGTCCATCGCCGGCATCCTGCCCAATTCGCGGGCGAACGTGCCTGCCGACGTGGCCGCCATGACGCCGGCCAGCGCCGCTGCCCTGGCAGCGCCCGCGACTGCTCCCGTGACTGCACCGGTAGCCGCGCCTGTCGTCGCGCAAGCGGCTCCGGCACCAGCTCCGGCGCCTGTCGTGCGCAAGCGCGTCGTGCACCACACGCAAGTGGCGCAATCGCGTCCTGCCTACAATGACGATGGCTACCGCGAGACAGCCTACCGCGAACCCGTGCGCCAGCCGCAGCCAGTGCCTGCGCCAGCACCGGCACAACCCAACTACGTGGGCATCGGCACGGGCGCCGTCATCGGCGGCTTGATCGGCAATCAGGTCGGTGGCGGCCGCGGCAAGGCACTGGCGACGGTGGCCGGCGTGATCGGCGGCGGCATGCTGGGCAATGCTGTGCAGAACCAGGTCCAACAGCAGCCACAGCGATAAAAAACCTGCTGCGCGTCGCGCTTTGCGGCCTGCGATGCTCACTGTGCTTCAGCACAGTTGCGCTTCTCGGCCACAAATCATCGCCGCTCGCGACGGTTTTTCAGGCCTGTCAATCGTAAGGGCCAAGATAGTCGAGCTTGCCCACGGCCACGCCATTGTTCCTCAGGATGGCGTGGACCATGGAAACGTGGAAATAGAAGTTCGGCAAGGCAAAGCTGAGCAGGTAATTGTCGCCCGAGAATGTCGTTCCCTCGTCCGTCCAGTTCAGCACGACTTCCTTCTGCGCGCTGCCCGCCATCTGGCCCGCATTCACGCTGTCGATATAGGCGATGGTGTTGGCAATGCGCTCTTGCAGCTGCTCGAACGATGCCTCGTTATCCTCGAACTTCGGCGCCGGCACACCGCTCAGGCGTTCGACCGACATCTTCGACGTATCGCTGGCGCGCTGCACCTGCGCCGTCAGGTCCAGCATGTCGGGCGCCAGCTGCGCGCCCAGTAGAATCTCGGGCACGATGCCATCTTCCTCCACATGGGCTTGCGCTTTTTCCAGCAGGGACGAAACGACCCGCAAGCCGCGGATGAAGACGGGAATGGTTGCCTGATACATGGACACGGACATGGCGAACTCCTGATAGTGAACGATGAGCCAGTGTACCCGAGGCGCTGTTATCCGGCAGCGCGCGCATGTGCGCCGACGCACGGATCAGCTCAGTTCGTTCTACTTTTCCAGATTCACCTTGCCATCCGGCGCATGGCCGGGCTGTTCCGCAGGTTCGGCCTGCGGCGCCTGCTTTTCCTTGCGCTTGCCGCCGAAAAACTTGACGATGGCCGCGCCGCCGCCCACCAGCGCCAGCAGCAACACTTTCTTGAAGGCCAGCAGCAGCGCCAGCAGCTTGCCAAACAAGCCCAGCTTGCTGGCCACGCCGCCGGCCACCAGCGCCGCCAGGCCATATTCAGCCACCTTGTCCGTCTTGCTGTCGAAATCCGTGTAGCGGTTACCGTCGGTAAATTCCGTGAACGCCGTCACTTGCTGCATCTCTTTCTTGATCGCCTCGATCTGCTGCATGCTGGCAATCGCGTTCAGGTTCAGCACGCCTTCGCGGCCCAGCACGCGCACGTTGTAGTTCAGCGAATGCTCGCCGCCATCGACCATCAAATCCTTGGCCCAGTACAGCTTGTGCGTATCCTTGGCGTAGCTGGGTTTTTCCGCCCAGCCCATCAGATGGATGCCGGGATAACCCTGCTTCTTGCGCTCCGCATTGTTTTCCAGCACGGACGCCTGCATATCCTTGAGCAATTCGTCGTACTTGATGCTGTCCGCATCGTCATCCTTGATATGCCCTTCCTTTTCATACGTCACCACCACGCCCCAGCTGTCGCGCTCGAGCACGCTGGTCTTGGCAGGCACGATCATGCCCAGCGATTCCATGCCCGGCGGATTACCCCAGGCATCGACCAGCACGCGCTCGGCGTCCGCCGGCGACAAGTAACGGAAGCTGGCGGGCAAATCCAGGGTGGCGATGCCGCCTGGCAAAGTGATCTTGCCGCGCTGCAGGTGCAACTGGGCAAGGAATTGCTCGGCCGTCATTTCCGGTGCGGCTGCCTTCTCTTCGGCGGGGGCGGCAGCCGTCAGGCTGGAAATGGTCAGGCACAGCAGGGCTGTCAGCAGGCGTTTCAACATGATCGGTCCAAAAAATTGCAAAGGGTAAATATTTTAAATCAACTGATTGCCTAATGGATAATTATTTCCGTGCGGCATTTTTACCATGAAAAAAGCGCCAGGCGGGTTTCCCCGGCTGGCGCCTGTGAGGCTAGACGATTACTGGACAATCAAAAGACGCGCACCACCATCAGCCCCGCGCGCAAGCCCACGCGCACGTCCGGGTTCGGAAACACCACCAGTTCTTCCGCATGCTGCACCGTGTACACCTGCTCGCCATCGCTGGCGATCACGGCATGCTGCGGCAGGGACGTGAAATTTTGCGTGCTGCGGTCAAACGCCATGCGGAACTCATCGCTGTGCTTGATGATTTCCTGCGCCACCTTGAACACGTGCGGCGCTGCCTTGACCGGCTGCGCAGGCAAGCCGCGCAGCAAGCCGTCCAGCGCCCGCGACACGTCGTCGAACAGGGACAGATCGTTCTGCCCCAGGGTGCCTACGCGGCCCAGTTCCACCGTGCTGGCGGCCGCGCCGAAATGCTCGGCCGAATAATAACTGTAGGTGCCGGCCGATTGCGGGTTCATGATGATGGCGCCGATGGCTGCCTGGCCCAGCCAGGATATCAGCTGCGCCTTGGCGTCGTCGGCCACCAGGTCGGGCACGATGGCAAACGTGGGGTACACGGAAGGCCGGATGGCCGTGTGCAAATCCAGGTGCCAGCGCACGGGACCGGCCGCTTCAAAGAACGCTGCCGTGGCGGCGATCATTTCATCGGCGCGCGCGCTTTCCGCCGCTTGCGCCAGGCTTCCCCGCACGGGGCGGAACATGCGATTCAGGTCGGCGTCGATGAAACGCTTGCCGGCCCGGATCGCATCGACATTGCCCACGCAGACAAGCAGATCGACGGCCAGCGTCGATGCATCGCGCGACAGCGCATCGAGCAGATGCGCCAGCACTTCGATCGGCCCCGTTTCGTCGCCATGCACGCCCACCGAGACGGCCACGCTGGCGCGCCCTTCTCCCGGCTTGACGACCTGCAGCATGCCGGGCGCCGGCAAGGCCACCGTAAAACCGGCGTTGGCGAACAACTGCGCCACGCCGCTGAAATCGGCCTGCGCCAGCGCCTGCACGGCCGGCGGCAAGCCGCCAGCGCCCTGTCCGGCTTGTCGTACTTCTTGCGTCATTACACCGCCGCTTCCGCTGTGGATTTCGCCGTGATTTTATTCACGGCTTCCGACAAGGTCCACACGTCCAGCATGGCTTGCTCCAGTTCCGTCGCCGCCACATAGGCCGACAGGCCAAGCGCGCCCGTCACGGCATCGACGGCCTGGCCGGCATTGCCTTGCTCGGCGCGCGCCAGCACCTGCGTCAGCAGACGCTGTTGCGTGCGGCGCAGGGCTTGCTGCGCGTAGTTGCGCAACTGTTCCTGCGACTTGCCTTGCGCGGCCAGCTTCAGGCCACGTTCCAGGGTGTCGATGCCCGCCTGGCTGCGCAGGGCCAGGCCCACTTGCAGGAAGGCGGCCAGGTCCATCGCCGCAGGACGCGGCACGGACAGGGCCGGGAACAGGAAGCCGGCGACGACTTCCAGCGCATCGACCGCATCCCACGCCTGGACGAAGGCCGGCGTCAGGCCCGGCACCAGCGCCGCTTCCGACTTGATGCCGACGGCTTTCAGCAGCTCGCGCTTCGATTCCGCACCAAACAGGCGCGTGAGTTCGGCCAGGCCGGCGCCGCGCAATTGCTCGGTCGGCACGGACAGGACACCGGCGATCATCGTTTGCTGCAGCACGCGCGTTTGCGCGTCGACCTTGATCGACACGTCGCGCGGCACCGTCAGCGCATCGGCGTCGAGCGCGTCGAACACGGGCGCCAGGTTCAGCGCCACCCAGGCCTGGCCCCAGGCCAGGATCACGCTGGACTCGTCCACGCCATGCTCCGCCGCCAGGTTGCGGATCATCAGCGGGCCGCAGCGGTTGATCACTTCATTGGCCAGCACGGTTGCCAGGATGGCGTTGGCCAGCGGGTGGTCGAGCGCCGAACGGGTTTCCACCAGCAAGGATGGGAAGTAAGGCTTGAGCACCGGCTCGGCCCACGTTTCATCCGTCAACGGCAGCGCGGACAGGATGCGCTTGAAGCGGTTCTTCACGTTGGCGATCACCACCGCCAGTTCCGGCGTGGTCAAGCCACGGTTATCGAGCTTGCGGCGTGCCAGTTCGGCCACCGATGGCAGCTGCTCCAGCTCGCGCGACAGGGCGCCCTCTTCTTCCAGGCTGGCGATCAGGGCGGCATAGCCATCCTGCACGGCGCTTTCGCTTTGCGCCTGCAACTCGCGTACCAGCAAATGCGTCTGCTGCGTGTTGTCGCGCAAGACCAGGCGTTCGACGTCGTCCGTCATCGCATACAGCTCGCGATTGCGTTCCTCTTCCGTCAGCTTGCCCGCATTGACTTCCACGTCCAGCCAGATTTTCACGTTCACTTCATGGTCCGAGCAATCCACGCCGGCCGAGTTGTCGATCGCATCGGTAAAGATGCGTCCGCCCGCCAGCGCGAATTCGATGCGGCCAGCCTGCGTCGCACCCAGATTCCCCCCTTCGGCCACGACCTTCACGCGCAGCTCATTGCCGCTGACGCGGATATGGTCATTCGCGCGGTCCTTCACCTGTGCGTGCGTCTCCGTCGAAGCCTTGATGTAGGTGCCGATGCCGCCGTTGTAGAACAGGTCCACGGGCGACTTCAGGATGCGGTGCATCAGTTCTTCCGGCGCCAGCGAGGTCTCTTGAATATCGAGCGCGGCGCGGATCTGCGGCGACAGCTCGATGGTGCGGCTTGAACGCGGATACACGCCGCCGCCTGCCGAGATCAAGTCCTTGTTGTAGTCGTCCCACGAGGAGCGCGGCAAGGCGAACAGGCGCGCGCGTTCTTCGAACGAGACGGCGACGTCCGGTGTCGGGTCGAGGAAGATGTGGCGGTGGTCGAATGCGGCCACCAGTTTCAGCTGGCGCGACAGCAATACGCCGTTGCCGAACACGTCGCCCGACATGTCGCCCACGCCGACCATGGTGATCGGGGTGGTATTGAGGTCGTGGTCCATTTCATAGAAGTGGCGCTTCACGGCTTCGAATGCGCCCTTGGCGGTGATGCCCAGCTTCTTGTGGTCGTAGCCGTTCGAGCCGCCCGAGGCGAACGCGTCGCCGAGCCAGAAACCGCGCTGCACGGCGATGCCGTTGGCGATGTCCGAGAACGTGGCCGTGCCCTTGTCGGCAGCGACCACCAGGTATGGATCGGCTTCATCGAAGCACACGGTATCGACAGGCGGGACGATATTGCCCAGCGAGCGGTTGTCCGTCACTTCCAGCAGGCTGGAAATGAACAGGCGGTAGACGGCTTCGCCTTCGGCCGCGATGGTTTCGCGCACGGCGTCCTTCGGCATCATCTTGCAGACAAAACCACCCTTCGCGCCGGCCGGCACGATGACGGCGTTTTTGACCATCTGGGCCTTGACGAGGCCCAGCACTTCGGTGCGGTAGTCTTCCATGCGATCGGACCAGCGCAAGCCGCCACGGGCGACAGGGCCGCCGCGCAGGTGCACGCCTTCAAAGCGGCGCGAGAAGACGAAAATCTCGCGGTAAGGACGCGGTTCCGGCACCAGCGCCAGGCTGCTGGTGTCAAACTTGAAGATGATCTTGTCGCCGGCTTGATTGTTCTGGAAGTAGCTGGTGCGCAGGGTGGCGGCCATCAGGTCGGCCAGCGCGCCGAGAATTTCCTCGGTATCGGCATGGTTCACGGAGGGCAGGCCGGCCTTGATGGCGGCGATGCTTTCCAGGGCGGCCGCGTGCTGCGCGTCGGACAGCGCTGGATCGAAGCGCTGCAGGAAGGCCTCTACCAGGGCTTTGACCTGGGCCGGCTGCTTGCGCAGGCTTTCGGCAATGTAGCGCACCGAGAAGCGGCTGCCCGTCTGGCGCCAGTAGCTGGTGTAGGCGCGCACCAGTTGCACTTCACGCGTCGACAAGCCGCCTTCGATGACGAGGCCATTCAGGCGGCCATCTTCGGCCGTGTCGTTGAACAGGGCGGCAAACAGTTCCTGTGCCACGGCGACGACCGATGGCTGCGCCAGTTTCGCCGCGCTGGCGGCATCGACCGTCAGGCTGGTGACGAAATAACGCGTGCCGTCGGACAGCGAAACCGAATACGCCTGTTCGCGGTCGATCGCCACGCCCGCATTGTGCAGGGCCGGCAGGATGGTCGACAGCGGCGGCACCTTGTTGGCCGAGTACAAACGGATCGTCGTAACGGCGCCCGTTTCGATGCGCACCGCCACGTGCGCCGGATCGGTGTTGCGCAGGATGGTGTCGAGGTCGCGGAAAGCGACGGCCGGCGCGGTGGCGGCCACGTAATCGAGCGGCAAGGTAGCGCAGAGTTTACGCAGGCTGGTGCGCAGGGCCACGTCGGGCACGGCGTCGGCCACGGCGGCAAAGCCGTTATGCCAGCCATCGAGCACGCTCAGGAGCGGCTGTTCGATGTCCGTTTCCAGATCCAGCGGGTAGCGCGCGGCGTGGGCGATCAGGTAGACGCGCGCCAGCGGGCCGTCGGCCACCAGGGTCTGCGTGCTCACATGCGTGGCGCCGGAACTGGCTTGCAGGGCCTTTGCCAGGCTCGATGCGACGCTGGCGCTGTAGCGCTCGCGCGGCAGGTAGACCAGCACGTTCAGGTGGCGCGCGTACACGTCGCGGCGCGCGAAGACCTTGGTGCGCGGCTGCTTGTACAGCGAGACGACGGCGCCGCACACTTGCGCCAGCCAGTCGAGGTCCGCTTCCAGCGCTTCCGTGCGCGGCAGGGATTCGAGGATTTCGCGGAATTTCTCGGCACGGAAGCCTTGCTGGCGCACGCCGGCCAGGCTCAGTACCTTGGCCACACGGCCGCGCGCAAACGGTAGTGCCGCCAGCGGAGTGGAATTGCCGGCGCGGGTGAACAGGCCGACGAAGCAATGCTCGCCCAGGATCGCGCCTTGCGCATCCATGTCGCGCACGCCGATGAAGTCCAGCTGCTGGTCGCGGTGCAAAGTGCCTGCCACGTCAGCCTTGACGATGGACAGCGCCGAGTCGCGCTTGGCCAGGGTGTCGAAGTCGCCCGGGATATTC
Source organism: Janthinobacterium sp. BJB446 (assembly GCF_002735655.1). NCBI lineage: Bacteria > Pseudomonadati > Pseudomonadota > Betaproteobacteria > Burkholderiales > Oxalobacteraceae > Janthinobacterium > Janthinobacterium sp. BJB446. Next base: position 774,816 of record NZ_PDZK01000002.1, read on the forward strand.
GCCAGGCAGGTGCCGTAGACGGGGTGCGCCGTATCCTGCAGCACGCCGACACGGCTCGGGATGTCGCGTTCGAGTTCGCGCACACCCGGCTTGACGCGGTAGTAGGCGTAGCCGAACACTTCAAAGCCACCGCTGCGTGCCCATTCCAGGAAGGCGGCAACTTCCGCGCCTTCTTCGCCATGCTGGGCGGCAGTCGTGGCGACAGCGGCCAGGCGCTCGCTCATGGCGGCGCTATCGCGGCGCACCACCGCGGCGTCACGCGCGACCGTCTCCAGGGCGGCGACCAGCGCAGCCAGGGCTTCCGGCGCCAGCTCTTCGTCGAGCAGCACCAGCACATACGATTCGAGCGGGTCGCCCGGCTGGCGCACCGCTTCGACGCTGCCGTCAGCGGCGCGGCGCACGGGCAGCACGGTGTTCATCACGCCGCGCACTGCCAGGTGCTGGCGGCGCATGGCCATGACGATGGAGTCGACCAGGTAAGGCATGTCTTCGTTCAGGATCAGCAAGGCGCTCGCCATGCCGCCACGGCCATCCGCATAACGCAGGGTGGCGATCTGGCAGCCGCTGCCGGTGCGCTTGGCCGCTTGCGTGAAGCCGTCAACCAGCACCGGTGCCAGGCTGTCGGGCGCGATATCGGCCAGGTCTTCGGCGTCGAGCGAGTCGAGCCATGCCTGCACCAGTTGCACGACAGGCGCTGCCGCCTTGCCTGCATTGCCAGCCGCGTTAATCAACTCCAGCGTTTGTGTACGCAAATCTTGTGGCGTGTGATTCATCTTGCATCTCCATTACGGTAATGTGAATGTCCAACGCTGTCGTTCGGGCTTGTGGCTGGGCGGCAGCGGTGTCAAGAGACGGGGGTCGCCCGTCCAATTCTGTGTTGCGGATAGTCTGTCTCGGATTTTTCTGTGTGTTTTCTATCGCCTACAAGTCGTACAATCCCGGTAAGTTGAGGATGATCGTCAATTCTTCAAGCGCCGCATGCACTTCCAGCGCCAGCTGCGGATCGGCCAGGTCGCCCGGCTCCAGATGGTCGCGGTAGTGTTTTTCCACCCACTGCACCAGCCGATGGTACAGCGTTTCCGTCATGATCACGCCCTGGTGCATGGCGCGCGCCTCGGTTTCCGTCAGGGCCACGCGCAAACGCAGGCAGGCGGGCCCGCCGCCGTTGCGCATGCTCTGGCGCAGGTCGAAATGTATCAGTTCATCGATGGGTCCACCGCTGGCCACCAGGCCTTCCAGGTAGCGCGACACGGCGCGGTTTTCCTGGCATTCCTGGGGTATCACCAGCGCCATCTTGCCGCCCTCTTTCGTCAGCAGCTGGCTGTTGAACAGATAGCTGGTCACCGCATCCTGGATCGGCACCTGGCCCGTGTCCACGCGCAGCGCATCCAGTTGCGCGCCCGTGGCGGCGACGGCGCGGCGCAGCTGCGACAGGCTTGCCTCCTCATCGGCAAACGCCTGCTCGTGATAGAACAGCACATTGCCATTGCCGACGGCGATGACGTCGTTATGGAACACGCCCTGGTCGATCACGTCCGGATTCTGCTGCACGTACACGGTGCGTTTCGCATCGAGGCCATGCAGGCGCGCCACGGCTTGCGACGCTTCCAGGGTCTGGCGCGCGGGATAGCGCTTCGGCGATGGCGCGGAAGGATCGAACTCCACCCGACCATACACGAACAATTCAACGGATGGCGCGCCGTGGCTTGCACCCAAACGCGTGTGGTTGGCCGCGCCCTCGTCGCCAAAGGCCGGCGTCGACGGCAGCGCATCGTGCACGGCGAAGTGCTTGTCGTCGCTGAAAATGGCGCGCAGGCTGCGCGCCGACTGCGCGTGCTCGAAGGCGCGGTGCAGCTTGTTATTCAGGTTGGCGGCCGTGAAATGCACGCGGCCATCCTGCGTGTCCGCCGACGGACTGACCGTGGCGGCGTTCGCCGTCCACATGGGCGAGGCGGAATACGCGCAGGCCAGGATGACGGGCGACTCCTTGTAGGCGCGCGCCAGCACTTCGGCGTCCGTGCCCGTGAAACCGATAGCGCGCAGCAGGCGGAAATTCGGCCGGTCCTGCGGCGGCAGCAAGGCTTGCGCAAAGCCGCGCGCGGCCAGGGCGCGCATCTTGGCCAGGCCCTGCAAGGCGGCCTGCTTCGGATTCGAAGCGCTTTTCACATTGCTGAACGAGGCCACGTTGCCGAACGAAAGTCCGGCATAGTTATGCGATGGCCCGACCAGGCCGTCAAAATTGTATTCGCGCGTGCTGTGCATGGAAGGCATGTCCTTAAAATTTAAAAACTCAGGCCGGGCGACAGCTTGGCCGGCATTTCCAGCGCGCTGTTCTCGATCGAGGCGACCGGGTAGGCGCAGTAATCGGCCGCGTAATAGGCGCTCGGACGGTGGTTGCCCGACTTGCCGATGCCGCCGAACGGCGCCGTGCTGGCCGCGCCCGTGGTCGGACGGTTCCAGTTGATGATGCCGGCGCGCGCACGCGTCTGGAACGTTTGCCACAGGGCCGGATCGTCCGACAGGAGCGCCGCGGCCAGGCCGAATTCGGTGGCGTTGGCAACCTTCAGGGCCGCATCGAAATCGGCCACGCGGATCACCTGCAGCAGGGGGCCGAACCATTCTTCGTCGGGGATGCCGGTAGCAGCGGTAACGTCGACGATACCTGCCGTCACAAAACCCGCCTGCGGGTTGAGCTGGCGCATCTGCAGCAAGGTGGCGCCGCCCTTGGCGACCATGTCCGCCTGCGCCTGCACCAGGCGCGCGGCCACGGCACTCGATACCACGGGACCCATGAACGGCTGCGGCTGGGCGTCGGAGGCGCCGATGCCCAGTTTCGCGGCTACTTCCACCAGGCGCGCGACGAAGGCAGACCCCGCAGCATTGTCCTGCACCACCAGGCGGCGCGCGCACGTGCAGCGCTGGCCGGCCGAGACAAAGGCGGAGAAGATCGCGTGGTGTACGGCCGCGTCGACATCCTTGACGTCCCATACGACCAGGGCATTGTTGCCGCCCATTTCCAGCGCCAGCATCTTGCCCGGCTGGCCGCCGAACTGGCGGTGCAGGCTGATGCCCGTCTGGCAGGAACCCGTAAACAGCACGCCGTCGAGGTGGGGATTGGCGCCCAGCGCCACGCCCGTGTCGCGCCCGCCGTTGACGAGGTTGACCACGCCATTTGGCAAGCCTGCCTGCTGCCACAGCTGCACGGTTTTGATGGCCGTGCGCGGCGCATACTCGCTGGGCTTGAAGACGATGGTGTTACCGGCGATCAGGGCCGGCACGATATGGCCATTCGGCAGGTGGCCAGGGAAATTGTACGGGCCGAAGACGCCGAACACGCCATGCGGACGGTGGCGCAGCACGGCATCGCCATCGGCGATCTTGCTTTGCGTGATACCGGTGCGCGCGTTGTACGACTGCACCGAGATATCGATCTTGTTGGCCATGGTGGCCACTTCCGTGCGCGACTCCCACAACGGCTTGCCCACTTCTTCCGAGATCAAGAGCGCCAGCGCTTCCGCATGTTCCTTCAACAGTTCGCGAAAGCGCACGCAGATGGCGATGCGTTCGTCGACGGGTGTGTCGGCCCACTCTTCAAAGGCGGCGCGGGCGGCCTGGCAAGCCTGTTCGACTTCCCGCTCCGTCGCTTCCAGGCTGGCCCAGGTCTGCTTGCCGTTCGACGGATCGATGGTGAGCAGTTCGCGGCCCGTGCCTGGCAGCCAGGCGCCGTTGATGAAGTTCGATGCTGCGGTAGATGAATTAAGGTTCGACGATTTAGACATGGGGATGCTTCCTCGGGTTGAGTGACAAGGTGCGCACGGTGTCGCCGTGATGGCAGCGCAGCAGATGCAGTTCATCGTCGTCGAGCGCGATCTTGCCGCTATGCGGATTGGCGCTGGTGACGATCATGCGGAAATCTTTCAGGTCGGTGTTCGACACCAGGTAAGGTTCGGCCTGGGCAACGTCGCCACAGGCTTCCGGTGCCGCCTCGGCGTCGAGCACGGCCGGCATGCTGTCGCGCATGGCGCGCAGTTCGGACACGCGCGCCTGCAGCACGGGACCGGCGTCGAAAATGTCGACATAGCCTTCGAAGTGCAAGCCTTCCTGTTCCAGCAGGCGTCGCGCCGGCGCCGTGCTCAGATGCACCTTGCCGATGACTTCCTGCGCCTCGTCTGGCAGGTAGGCCACGTACATGGGCTGGCGCGGCATCAGTTCGGCGATGAACGATTTTTTACCGAGGCTCGTCAAGTCGTCGACGTGGTGGAAATCCATCTTGAAGAAGTGGCGGCCCAGGCCTTCGTAGAACGGCGAACTGCCGTCCGGCGCCTGGTAGCCGCGCATTTCCGCGATCAGCTTTTCCGTGAACAGCTGCGGGAACTGGGCGATGAACAGGAAACGGCTTTTCGACAGCAGCTTGCCGTTGTTGCCGCTGCGGTAATCGGGGTGCAAAAACAGCGAGCACAGTTCCGTGCTGCCAGTCAGGTCGTTCGACAGGTACAGCGTCTCCATGCGCGTAAACACATCGAGCTCGCGGCTGGAATGGACCAGGGTGCCGATGCGGTAGTTATAGAACGGTTCTTCCAGGCCCACGGCGCCCTTGATGGCGCACACGCCGGCCAGGCGGCCCGTATCCGTATCCTCCATGACGAACATGTAGTCGCGTTTTTCGGGTGGAATGGTTTCGGCGAACGAGGCGCAGGCGATGGCCAGGCGGTCGCCCAGCATTTTCATGTCCGGCTTGAGGGTGGTCATGCCGGTGCCGACCTGGCTGGCCAGGCCATACAGGGCATCGAGGTCATTGGCGTTGATGGCGCGTACTACTAGCATAAAATTAACTCCCTTAGATACGCACGCAAATGACGCTGTCGCCTTCGGCCACGGCCAGCGCCTCGAGCAGATCGGCCGGCAAGCCGATGCTGTCCTGCGCTTCGAGCGCATCGCAGGCAAAGGTGACGGCGCGGAAATTGCGCTCGGCGCCGGAAGCGACCGCATAATTGACTTTCAGGCCCGTGCGGCTGGGCGTGACGCCAGCGACGACGCGGCGCGTGAGCGAGCCCGTAAACGAACGCAGCGCATGCTTGTGCGCCTGCAGGATCGGGCCGCCATCGAAGATGTCGATGTAATCGTCGGCTTCAAAACCTTCTTCCGTCAGCAAATTGAAAGCCAGTTCGCCGCTCGGGTGGATCTGACCCATGGCCGCCTGCGCATCGCCGGGCAGCAGCGGCACGTAGACAGGGTAGTGCGGCATCAGTTCGACGATCAGGGTGCGGTTGCGCGCACCGCCGATGACTTTTTCGGCATCGAGGAAATCCATCTGGAAGAACTTGCGGCCCAGCGCATCCCAGAACGGCGACTGACCGTTGGCGTCCGTGATGCCGGCCAGCGGCACGAAGAAGCGGTCGCCGAAGCGGTGCGGCGCCAGCACGGCGAACAGCAGCCGCGCGCGCGACAGCAGGGCCGCTTCCAGGCCCGCCTGCTCCATGTTGCGCACATAGAAACCGGACAGCTGCGAGTACGCCGTCAACTCGGAACACAGGGTCAGCGCATGCACGCTGTGGCTGATGTTCAGGTCGCGCGAGACTTGCTGGATGACGTCGTTGCGGAAGGAAAAATAGGTGCCGTTCGAGCCGGCCGAGGCAAAGATGGCGGCCGTGCCGGCGATGCTCTTGTCGAGCAGGGATTCAAGCACGAAGAGATACGACTCTTCGCTGGGGATGTCGACATGGGCGGCAAACGAGGCGATGGAGCGCTCGACGGAGGCGGCGATTTTTTCGCGCGTCTTCGGCAGGGTATGGACACCCGGCATGGTTACCGCGGCCAGCGCTTCGAGGGCTGCAATATCCGCAATTTCTACCGGACGGACAACATACATGGGTACTCCTTCAATGCTGACGATGCTGGGGTAGAACCAAGCCGGCCCGCAGCAAAGCGGCGGGCCGGTGATCAAACAGGGAGCGAGGCTAGCCTCAGGCTTTCAGCATGCCGTCGATGGCCACGCGCAGCAGACGGCCCGCTTCGGCAATCTGCTCGTCCGAGACGATCAGGGCCGGCGCCAGGCGCACCACATCCATGCCGGCGATCAGCACCATCAAGCCTTGCGCTTCGGCCGCTTTCTGGATGTCTTTCGCGCGGCCTTTGTAGGCATCGGTGACTACCAGGCCCAGCAGCAAACCGCTGCCGCGCACGGCGGAGAACACTTGCGGATAATCCGTGATCAAGCCTTGCAGCATGGCGATGGTGTTGACGCTCGCTTCTTTCACACGCGCCAGGAACGCCGGCGTGTTGATCGTTTCCAGCACGGTCAAGGCCACGGTGGCGGCCAGCGGGTTGCCGCCGTAGGTAGTGCCGTGGGTGCCGACGGCCAGGGTCTGCGCCAGTTCATTCGTGGTCAGCATCGCGCCGATCGGGTAGCCGTTGCCCAACGCCTTGGCGGCCGTCAGGATGTCCGGCGTGACGCCGTAGCCCATGTAGGCGAACAACGCGCCAGTGCGACCCATGCCGCACTGGACTTCGTCGAAAATCAACAGGGCGCCGGTCTTGTCGCACAGGGCGCGCAATTCCTTGAGGAATTCCGGATTACCCGGCACCACGCCGCCTTCGCCTTGTACCGGCTCGACGATCACGGCGCACACGTCATCGCCGATGGCGGCGCGCGCCGCTTCGATGTCGTTGTAGGCGATATGGTCGATCGATGGCGGCAGCGGCTCGAAGCCTTCCGTGTACTTGGCCTGGCCGCCGACGGAGACCGTAAACAGGGTACGGCCGTGGAAGGAGCTGAAGCACGAGATGATGCGCGACTTGTGCGCGCCAAACTTGGTGTGGGCGTACTTGCGTGCCAGTTTCAGGGCCGCTTCGTTGGCTTCCGCGCCCGAGTTGCAGAAGAAGGCGCGGTCGGCGAAGGTCGCTTCCGTCAGGGCCAGCGCCAGGCGCAGGACAGGCTCGTTGGTATAGCCGTTGCCCAAATGCCACAAATTATTGATTTGCTTGGTCAGCACGTCGACCAGAGCCGGATGGCAGTGGCCCAGGCTGTTGACGGCGATGCCGGAGGTGAAATCGAGGTAATGCTTGCCTGACTGGTCCCACAGGTCCAGTCCGGAACCGCGCACGGGTACCATGGCAGCGGGAGCGTAGGTAGGAACGAGGACCTGGTCAAAGGTTTCCCGGGTGACTGGACGAGCCGTTACGGTCGAATCAAGCTTGGCATTCATAGCATTTCCCCATCAATATGTTAGGTACTCCGCAGCTACGACAGCTACGTGTGTACTGCATTATAAAAAGCGGGATGCTAAAACTCTTTTGAATCTGCGACAAGGATTTTCACAATTCATCACCGACGGGCTTGCCTGAATCAAGCCGGAGGCATGAGCTTTCTTTGCCGCTCTTCGCGCGGGGTATTGCCAAACAGGGTGCCAAAGGCCGTGGAAAAGTGCGAGCCGGAAGAAAAGCCGCACATCAGGCCTACTTGCACGATGGAATAATGTGTATCGAGCAATAGTTGCCGTGAGCGCTGCAGGCGCAATTCCAGGTAGTAACGCGACGGCAGGCTGCCCAGGTATTGCTTGAACAGCCGCTCGAGCTGGCGCCGTGACAGGCCCACCAGGCTGGCAATGTCGTCGGTCGACAGCGGTTCCTCGATATTGGCCTCCATCAAGGTCACCGCTTCGGACAATTTCGGCTGCAGCACGCCGAAGCGCGCCTGCAGGGCCACGCGCTGGCGCTCTTCCTTGCCGCGCACCTTGTCCACGCACAACGCTTCCTTGACGAGCGCCTGCACGTCGGCGCCAAAGATGGTTTCGATCAGGGTCAGTGAAAAGTCGATGCTGGCAGCGCCGCCGCAACACGTGATGTGCGGGCCGTCGATGTCGAACAGGTGCGGCGTCAGGATGGCCCGTTCCGCCTTGGCTTCCGCATCCGCGTACAGGGCCCACGGCAAGGCGATGCGCACGCCATCCATGACGCCCGCGTCGGCCAGCCACAGCACGGCCGCGCCCACGCCGCCCCAGAATGGGGCCGAGCGGCAGCGCTCGATCACGGCCCGGCACAGCTCGGCGCGCAGCGGCACTTCCGTTTCATCTGCCACCAGCAGCGCGATATGCCAGTTGCCGCCCTGCGCAGCCACCTGTTCCGGCGTGCGCACCTCCAGTTGCAGGGCGTCCGGCCCCAGCGCCCGCGCGCACAGGCGCAGCGGCTGCACCAGGCCGGACCAGGTGATCGACTCGGCATCGCCGGCATGGACCAGCAGCAAACGCAGCGGTTTGTCGAGGCCGATACGGGAAAGATTAGCGAAGGACATCGGCGAGGCGGGCCAGGGGCAAGGGCTGAGTTGCCCACATGATACCGGACTTCCGCCCCCTCCAGCCCCTCATGCAAGGACGCATCCTGACGCGGCGGAAAAAAGCGGGGCGGAAGGATATAATCACCCCCATGGGTGAACGATATTTAAAAAGTATCCGGCTGCTGGCCGAATGCATGCAAGGCTTCGAGCGGTTTTCTAGCGACTTCGTGCGCCAGTACGGCTTGACGCATGCGCAATTCGACATCATTGCCACGCTCGGCAACACCTGCGGCATGTCCTACAAGGAACTGGGCCAGAAAACCCTGATTACCAAGGGTACCTTGACGGGCGTGGTGGACCGGCTGGAACAGAAGGGGCTGGTGATACGCGAACGTTGTCCACGCGACAAGCGTTCCTATTATGTGCGCCTGAGCTGCGAGGGTGAACAGGTGTTCCAGGACGTGTTCCCCAAGCTGACAAGGCAGGGCCAGCGCCTGTTCGACGGCTATACCGAAGACGATTTCATGCGGCTGGAAACCACCCTGGCGGGCTTGAAACACGCCATCGCCAACGGCCACGGCTGACCATTCACCAAGCACAGACATTCAAACAAGACAAAGGAAACCAAGTTGAAAACCTCACTGCTCGAAGGCAAAAAACCCGCTCATTTCGATAAACACATCATCGGCAACCTGCTGCTCAACGCCAGCACGCCGGAACTGGTGCGCCAGGAAAAACTGATCATCGGCGTGCGCAACGAAGACGGCGAAATCTACCGCCTGATCGGCGCCACCAAGCACAACAGCTTCATGAACGCCGTCGAGGAATTGTTCGACCTGGGCTTGACGGATGAGCTGGAAGACAGCGATGAACTCGTTGAAGGCTGCGACGCCATCTTCAGCGAATCTCTGTAGTAGCACTTGACAGTACCTGCTGCGCGGTGCGCTTTGCGGCCGGCGATGCTCACCGGCTCGGCGCCCCCGTACTAAAGTACGGTTGCGCTTCTTAGCCACAAATCCCATCCGCTCGCGATGGTCGTGTCCAGCGCCGTGACGAACGCTGTCGTTAGAAAAAAGGCATGCCCCCCATATAGGAGCATGCCTTTTTCCGTTTACGGGGCTTTGCTTGCCTTTTGCTCGGCTGTTTGCGAAAAGATCACGGTTAAAAAGTTCCGCACGGAAATATTGCGAGTATAATTTTTTCAATGAACAGACTCGACGCCTTTAAAAGCATCGCCGCACAAGCCGCTCGTGGCGAGCTGACCTTTCCTGCCAATGTGGACGCTTCGCTCAAGCTGCAAGAGGCGCTGGCCGATCCCGACTGCCATATCGAGGCCGCCGCCAAGCTGGTGCAGGCCGACCCGCTGCTGGCCGCGCGCACGGTGGCCATCGCCAATTCCGTGGCGTTCAACCGTTCCGGCAATGAAATCACCAGCGTGCGCAACGCCGTGCAGCGGCTCGGCGTACGCACCCTGCAGTCGGTGGTGGCATCGCTGATCGTGCGCCAGCTGGGCAGCACCATCACCGATCCCGTGCTGCAAGCGAAGGCCAACCAGCTGTGGGAACATACGGCCCACGTGGCGGCCCTGTCGCAAGTGCTGGCCCGCCGCGTCACCAGGGTGGACCCTGATACGGCCCTGTTTGCCGGCATCATGCATGAAGTGGGCGGGTTTTATCTGCTGTCGCGCGCGGCCGAATTCCCCGGCATCCTCGACGGCGAACCGGAGGACTGGGTCGAACATGGCGAACAGGCCATCGGCCATGGCGTCCTGACCAAATTGAAGGTACCGGAAGCAGTGATGGGGGCCATCGATGCGCTGTGGGAAGGCTTGCGCGCCATCCCGCCCGAATCACTGGGCGACACCCTGCTGCTGGCGAATGACCTGGCGCCCGTCTCTTCGCCCCTCAACGAAAGCCCGGCCGCCATCGCCGTGCGCGCCGCCCGGGCCGCCGGCAGCATCGATTGCGTGATCGGCGACGATGCGACCTTGTCGAGCATCATGGAAGAATCGGACGATGAAGTGCAGTCGCTGCTGAAGGTGCTCGTACACTAAGCTGCAGGCTTCTTGCTCGCTGGCGGAGGTGCCGCCGGCTTGGGCGTATCGACGATCAGCACATGCTTGTCCATGGCCGGCGTTCCCTGCTTTTGCTGGGCGACTTGCGTGGCAACCGCCTTGGTACTCAACAGGGGTTGCGGATGGCGTGGCATGAACATGACTTACCTGCTAGCAGTGGGATAGGCCCCATATGTGCAGCAAGTATCAAATTATCAAGCCACCTTCCAACGCCGGACAAAAAAAACCCGCTCGAAAGCGGGTAAAGTCCAAAGCTAGGGATGTCCTGAAAGAGACAGCCCTATCTTATGCGCTGTGCCGCACCAGCTCCGTGCGCTGGCACACTTAGCGCGCACATTAGCCCGGCAAGAGCTCCACCTCCGTTTCCTGCCAGGCGCGCAACTGCCGCACGCGGGCAAACCACGCCTGGATGTGCTGATACTGCGCCAGCGGCAGCCGCACGGCCTCGCTGTACATCAGCGGCGCGGCCACGGCGAAATCGGCCAGGGTCACATCGTCTCCGCTGACCCAGCTGCGCCCCGCCAGATGCGCATCCAGCACCACGGCGCATTCATGCAGGTCGCGCTCGCCGCGCGCCTCTTCCAGCGGGTCCGCCGGACCATTGCCCGTCATGCCTTTCCAGGCCCGTTCCCAGGCCAGCACGCTGATGGCAGGCGCGAAATGCTGCGCGGCCCAGAACAGCCAGCGGTTGACGTCGGCGCGGGCTTGCGGCGCCGGCGGATAAATCGTCTGGCCCGGCACCTGCTCGGCCAGGTATTGCATGATGGCGCACGATTCCCACAGCAGGAAAGCGCCATCGGCCAGCACGGGCACCTTGCCGTTCGGGTTCAGCTCGGCCAGGCGGCGGCGGTCGTCCGCATTCATCAGGTCGACTTCCGCCAGTTCCAGAGGCAAGCCGAGGTGGATCGCCGTCATCAGGGCACGGCGGGCATTCGAGGACATGGGGTGGTGGTACAGACGCATGATGGATGGCTCCGGTGAGTGAAGAAGCCACCATCGTAGGCCCAGGCACTGACAGTTTTTGTCAGGAGCGCAAATCAGGATTCAGGATCGATATCATGCGCCTTGCGCCAGGCCTCCAGCAGCACGTGGCGCCGCGTGGGATAGCGCTCCTCATGCTGCTGCACGCTGGCGATGCGGTCGATGCGGAAATGCCGGTAGTCGCCGCGCAGCTCGCACCAGGCAGCCAGCAGGCGCTTGCCTTCGAAAAAGGCCAGGGCAAACGGCCACACCGTGCGCGAGGTGGGGCTGCCATGCTCATCCTGATAGGCAAGCGTGAGCTTCTGTTCGTAGCGGATCGCCTCGCGCACGGGCTGCACGTAGCGGTCGGCCGGCTGCGTGCCATCGGCGGGGCGTCCCAGCGGCACCCACAAGCTGGTCTCGGCCATGCTGTCGCGCAAATCGCGCGGCGAGGCGGCCGCGATCTTGGCCAGGGCATTGCTGGCCGCCTGCGCCAGGCCCGCATCGCCCTGCCGGCGCACCCAGCGCGCGCCCAGCACCAGCGCTTCCAGTTCATCGGCGCCGAACATCAGCGGCGGCAGGAAGGCGCCGCGGCGCAGCACGTAGCCGATGCCGGCTTCGCCCTGCAAGGGCGCGCCCAGTTCGGCCAGGGTCTGGATATCGCGGTAGATCGTGCGCTCGGAAACACCCAGCTGCTGCGCCAGCTGGGCCGCCGTGACGGGCACGCGCCTGGCGCGCATCGCGTCCATCAACAGGAACAGACGGCCGCTGCGGCTCATGGACAGGCCTGCAAGCCCTGGTCGCCCATGACGAGGGCCGACAGGGCCGGCACGTACAGATAACCATCGGGCGCCAGGCGCGCCGCGCGCGTCCCCTCTTCCACACCGGCGATGCCGTAGCAGCGCTGCAGCCGGGTGGCGGCAGGCCACCAGTAGACGGCCGCCTCCTGGTCGGGAAAGCGCAGGCGCACGCTATCGGCCTGCATTGCCACTTGCCGGAAGTCGCGGTAAAAGGCGGGGACAATGCCCAGCTCCGCGGCAAATGCCGCCTCCAGCGCCGCCGTCTGCGCCAACTGAGACGCCAGCACGGCCGTTTCGCTGTCCAGGTCCTCGGCCGCCACGCCCGCTTCAACCAGGCTGCGCCGCATGTTCGCCCGGTTCGCCTGCGCGCGCAGGAAGGCCGATTCCTGCAGCGCCAGCACGGCATCGGCCGGAATGTGCTTGCGGCGCGCGGCCGGGAAGACATACAGCGCGCAGCTGCCCGCGCACACGGTGTCGATGGCGATATCGAGCCGCAGCTGGCTCACCAGGCGACCCAGCTGCATCGCCGCCAGCGGATCGCCGGCGTCGCTATTCACGCGCAACAGCGTCATACCCGGAGCGGCCAGCAGCCGCAGCTTGTCCACGTCGCCCTCGGCAATCGGGCCGCGCATGGCGATGCTGTCACTGCCACCACGGCTGAAATCGGCGGCGCCGGCCAACGCCGTCACGCCCGCCATCACACCTGCCCATAAAAAACGCTTCATCATCATCCGCCATAAAAAAAACGACCACCGCAAACGGTGATCGTTCTTCATTCGACCTGCAAAAAAACCTGCGCTTACACCACGGCGCCGTCAGTTTCGTCTTTTTCCTTGACCGGCTTGATCAAGTCTTCGCGCTTGACGCCCAGCCACATGGCGATCGAGGCCGCGACGAACACGGACGAGTAAATACCAAAGCAGATACCGATGGTCAGCGCCAGTGCGAAATGGTGCAGGGTCTGGCCGCCGAAGACCAACATCGACAGCACCATCATCTGGGTGGAACCGTGGGTGATGATGGTACGCGAAATGGTGCTGGTGATCGCGCTGTCGATCACTTCATGCACGGTTGCCTTGCGCTGCTTGCGGAAGTTCTCGCGGATACGGTCAAAGATCACCACCGATTCGTTGACCGAGTAGCCGAGCACCGCCAGGATCGCCGCCAGTACCGTCAGCGAGAATTCCCACTGGAAGAAGGCGAAGAAGCCCAGGATGATTACCACGTCATGCAAGTTGGCGATAATGGCCGAGACAGCGTATTTCCACTCGAAGCGGATGGCCAGGTAGATCATCACGCCCAGAATCACCATCACCAGCGCGTTCAAGCCATTCTGCTTCAGTTCCTCGCCCACTTGCGGGCCGACGAATTCGACTTTCTGCAAGACGACCGATTCGCTGCCGGCCGCGTCCATGCAGGCGCTCTTGATGACGTGCTCGCCCTTTTCGGTGACGGTATCGACGCCCTTGGTCGTGCCTTGCTCGGCCTTGCACAAGGCTTCAAACACGCGCTGCGACGTGTTCGCGGCGCTGACGCCCTTTTCCACCGGCAGGCGGATCATCACGTCGCGCGCCGTATCGAAGCTGGTCACGCCCGGCTCTTCGTAGCCCAGGCCGATCAGGGTGCCGCGTATGCCTTCAAGGTTGGCCGCTTTCGGGTACTTCACCTCCATCACGGTGCCGCCCTTGAATTCCACGGACAGGTGCAAGCCCTTGTGGAACAGGAAGAAGACGGCGGCAAGGAAGGTCACCGCCGAAATCACGTTGAAAATCAACGCATGGCGCATGAAGGGAATATCTTTTTTAATCCGGAAAAATTCCATGAAATCCTCTGAGTTCTATTCTGTGCATCCGGCGGCTGTGCCACCGGACGCTATCGCTGTTGACGCTATTGGGTAAGGCTGGGCCGTCGCTTATTTGCTGGTGCCCGGCACCCACACCGTGCCGATCGACAAGGTCGTCAGCTTTTTCTTGCGGCCATACCAGAGGTTGACCACGCCGCGCGACACGAACACGGAGGAGAACATCGAGGTCAGAATACCCAGGCAATGCACAACAGCGAAGCCGCGCACGGGACCGCTGCCGAAGGCCAGCAGTGCCAGGCCGACGATCAGGGTGGTCACGTTCGAGTCGAGAATCGTGGCCCAGGCGCGGTCGAAGCCGGCAGCGATCGCCGCTTGCGGCGTATTGCCTGCGCGCAGCTCTTCGCGGATACGTTCATTGATCAGCACGTTGGCGTCAATCGCCATACCCAGCGCCAGCGCGATCGCGGCGATACCTGGCAAGGTCAGGGTCACCTGGATCATCGACAGCAAAGCGATCAGCAACAGCAGGTTGGCGGCCAGGGCCAGCACGCTGAAGGCGCCGAACAGCATGTAGTAGGCGATCATGAAGATGGCGATGGCGATGAAGCCGTACAAGGTCGAGTGGAAGCCCTTGGCGATGTTTTCCGCGCCCAGCTGCGGTCCGATCGTGCGTTCTTCGATGACGGTCATCGGTGCGGACAGGGCGCCCGAGCGCAACAGCAGCGCCAGTTCATTCGCGTTTTCCGCGCCGCCCATGCCGGTGATCTGGAAGCGCGAACCGAGTTCCTGCTGGATGGTGGCAACCGACAGCACTTCCGGCTTGCCCTTTTCAAACAGCACGATGGCCATGCGCTTGCCCACGCGTTCGCGCGTCGCTTCGCGCATCTTGCGGCCGCCGTCGCCGTTCAGGTCGATCGACACGGCCGCCTGCTGGTTCTGGTCGAAACTGGCCGTGGCGCTGGAGATATAGTCGCCCGTCAGGATCACGTCTTTCGCCAGCACGACAGGAACACCCTTGCCAACCGTAAACAGTTCCGAGTTGAATGGAATAGCGCTCGACAGTTCGGTGCCAGGCACGATGGTTTCATCGACCAGGCGCACTTCCAGAGTGGCCGTGCGGCCGATGATGGCTTTTGCGCGGGCCACGTCCTGCACTCCAGGCAATTGCACCACGATGCGGTCAGGACCTTGCTGCTGGATCAGCGGCTCGGCCACGCCCAGCTCGTTGACGCGCTTGGACAGGGTGGAAATATTTTGCTTCACGCCTTCGTCGATGGTTGCCTTCAGGGCGGCCGGCTTCAGGGTGATGTTCAGTTTCAGGTCGCTGCCTTCGCCCGCATCGGCGAACGCCAGCTCCGTCATCTGGTCGGACAACACATTCTTTGCCTTCAGGCGTGTTTCCGCGTCGCGGAAGTTGATCTGCACGCTGTCGCCCACGCGCTCGATGCCGGCGTGGCGGATATTCTTGTCGCGCAACACGCTACGCGCGGCGGACTGGACGCCCTGGACTTTCTTGTTCAGTACGGCTTTCGCATCGACCTGCATGAGGAAGTGCACGCCACCGCGCAAGTCCAGGCCCAGGAACATGGGCAAGGCATGCAGTTTCTGCATCCACATCGGCGTATTGGCTTGCAGATTGACCGTCACGATGAACGCGGGATCGGTGGAATCAGGATTGAGATCCTTTTCCAGCACCAGCTTTGCCTTGAACTGGGTATCGGGATCGGCAAAACGCACGCGCACGGAGGCCAGGTTGCCGGCGCCATCCATGGTGACACCTTCCGACTTGACGTTCTCTTTCGTCAATATTTGCTCGACTTGCGTCATCAGATCGCCCGTCACTTTGACGGTCGACTTGCCGCTGGTTACTTGCAGCGCCGGTGATTCACCGAAATAATTGGGCGCCGTATAGAGTGCGCCCAGCAATAAGGCGACGACGATGATGATGTATTTCCAGGCAGGATAGCGATTCATAGTGATTCAGCGTTCAGTGTTGAGCGTCGGAGGCGTCCCGAGGGGCGGCCGATAGCCGCCCCGGGTCTATCATTGCCGAAGCAATGACAGCGAGGAATTACAGTGCCTTCAGGGTGCCTTTAGGCAGCAAGGTGGTAATGGAGCTCTTTTGCACCGTGACTTCGGTGCCGGTCGCCACTTCGATGGTGACGTAAGCGTCCACTACCTTGACAACACGGCCCAGCATGCCGCCGGCGGTGACGACTTCGTCACCCTTGGCCAGCGCGTCCATCATCGCCCGTTGTTCTTTGGCGCGTTTTTGCTGTGGGCGGATCATCAGGAAATACATGACCACGAACATCAATACCAGCGGCAGGAAGCTGGTCAGGTTGCCGCCGAGGCCCAGGGCTTCGGTTGGGGCTTGCGCATAAGCGTTGGAAATGAAAAACACGGTGACTCCAGTTCTAATCAGTTTGAAAAAATAGCGCTGTATTCTAGCATTGGCTATACGTCATAACCCGAATTGCAGCCATGGCAACTTTAAATGGGGCTAAAAAAGCATTATGCAATGCTTTATCGCCCCAGTCCAAGCACCAATACACAAAACTTCCAGCCATGCTGCCGCCAGAGCTCAAGCTAAGCTTTTCTTAAGTTCCGCGTGCGCGTTCCGCATGGAATTGCAGGGTAAACGCGTGGAAACGGTCTTCGTCCAGCGCCTCGCGCATCTGGCGCATCAAGTCCAGGTAATAATGCAGGTTGTGGATGGTATTGAGGCGCGCGCCGAGGATTTCCTTGGAGCGGTGCAAATGGTGCAAGTACGCGCGCGAGAAATTGCGGCAGGCGTAGCAGCTGCAGGTCTCGTCGAGCGGCGCCTGGTCTTCCTTGTACTTGGCGTTCTTGATCTTGATGTCGCCAAAACGGGTGAACAGCCAGCCATTGCGGGCGTTACGCGTCGGCATGACGCAATCGAACATGTCGATGCCGTTCGACACGCCCGCCACCAGGTCTTCCGGCGTGCCCACGCCCATCAGGTAATGCGGCTTGTTGGCCGGCAGGCGCGGGCCCACGTGGGCCAACATGCGCATCATGTCTTCCTTCGGTTCGCCGACGGACAGGCCGCCGATGGCGATGCCGGGGAAATCGATCTCTTCCAGCTTGGCCAGGGACTCGTCGCGCAGCATCTCGAACATGCCGCCCTGCACGATGCCGAACAGCGCATTCGGGTTTTCACCGCGGTGGAACTCGTCCTTCGAGCGCTGCGCCCAGCGCAGCGACATGCGCATGGACTTGGCCGCTTCCTCGATGGTGGCCGGGCGACCCTGGATTTCGTACGGCGTGCATTCGTCGAACTGCATGACGATGTCGGAATTCAGCACGCGCTGCACCTGCATCGACACTTCGGGCGAGAGGAACAGTTTATCGCCGTTGATGGGCGAATTGAAATGCACGCCCTCTTCCGTGATCTTGCGCATGGCGCCCAGCGAAAACACCTGGAAGCCGCCCGAATCCGTCAGGATCGGCTTGTTCCAGCCCATGAAACCATGCAAGCCGCCGAATTTCTCCATGACGGTGTTGCCAGGACGCAACCACAGGTGAAACGTGTTGCCCAGGATGATCTGCGCATCGATCTCGTTGAGTTCCAGCGGCGACATGGCTTTTACGGAGCCGTAAGTGCCCACTGGCATGAAGATCGGCGTCTGCACGACGCCGTGGTTGAGTTTCAAGGTGCCGCGGCGTGCCTTGGTCAGGCCGCTCGTGTCGGTCTTGAGTAATGTAAATTCCAGCATGTCAGTCTTTCACGGGAGTATCAAGGTTCAGCGCAGCGCGCGATTGCGTGGTGAGCAGCATCGCATCGCCATAGCTGAAGAAACGGTAGTTCTGCGCGATCGCATGCGCATAGGCGCTGCGGATCGGCTCATAGCCGGCAAAGGCCGACACCAGCATCAGCAGGGTCGATTTCGGCAAATGGAAGTTGGTGATCAAACGCGTCACCGTCTTGAAGGCATAACCGGGCGTGATGAACAGGGCCGTATCGGCGCTGCCCGCCACCAGCTGGCCGCTTTGCGAGGCCGACTCCAGCGCGCGCAGGCTGGTCGTGCCGACGGCGACCACGTCGCGCCCGGCAAGTTGGGCGGCGCGCACGGCGTCGACGGTGTCCTGCGGCATGGTGTACCACTCGGTATGCATCTTGTGTTCGGCCAACACCTCGGTGCGCACGGGCTGGAAGGTGCCGGCGCCCACGTGCAGGGTCACATAGGCAAAGTTGACGCCCTTGTCCTTCAGCTGGTCGAGCAGGGCCTGGTCGAAATGCAGGCCGGCCGTCGGCGCGGCGACAGCGCCGGGGACCTTGTTGAACACGGTCTGGTAGCGCGTCTCGTCGAATTCGTCCGCATCGTGTTCGATATACGGCGGCAGCGGCAAGCGGCCATGCGCCTCGATCAGCTCGAACACGTCGGCCTCGAAGTGCAAAGTAAAAAATTCGCCGGCGCGCTGGCCCACCGTCACATCGAAGGCATCGGCCAGGCGGATGCGGCAGCCGGGCGGCGGCGACTTCGACGCGCGCACCTGGGCCAGCACGGTGCGGTCATCGAGCACGCGCTCGACGAGCGCCTCGATCTTGCCGCCGCTTTCCTTGACGCCAAAGAAGCGCGCTTTGAGCACGCGCGTATCGTTCATCACCAGCAGGTCGCCCGCCTGCAACAGCCCGACGATGTCGGCGAATTGACGGTCGACCAGAGCGTCGCCGTCCAGATGCAACAGGCGCGAGGCGCTGCGCTCGGCCAACGGAGTTTGCGCAATGTTTTCTTGCGGCAAATTAAAATCGAAATCGGAAAGCGAATACATGCGTTTTGCTTCAAAAGTACATCAAAAATGATTAGGAGTGCGCAATGGAACATCTGGCACTATACTGTGCGCCTATACAGGCATTACAATAATCCGCCGCAACAATTTACAACTGCGGTACGCACAGGGTGTGCCGGACAACCCTCTATTTTACGCTAGCGGCACAAAAATCTCCGATATGTCCGAACCCAAGCCCGATCTTCCTCCCGCAGCCAAGCCGGCCGCGAAGCCGAAAGCCGTCAAAAAAGTGGTCAGCACGGAAAGCCGGCTGGCCAAACTGGGCTTGCGCACGGATATGGACCTGGTGCTGCACCTGCCGATGCGCTACGAGGACGAAACCAAGGTCTACACGATACGCGACGCCTGCCTGCGCGGCGGCGAGTCGTGGCAAGTGGAAGGCGTCGTCACCAAGTGCGAAGTCAATTTCAAGCCGCGCAAGCAATTGCTGGTGACGATCGCCGACGAAACGGGCAATTTGCTGCTGCGCTTCATGAATTTCTACGGCAGCCAGGTCAAGCAGCTGGCCGAAGGCACGCGGGTACGCGCGCGCGCCGAACTCAAACACGGCTTCTTCGGCGCCGAGATGGTGCACCCGACGTACAAGGTGGTCAACGAGGGCGCACCGCTGCCCACGGCCCTGACGCCCGTGTATCCGTCCGGCGAAGGCCTGTCGCAACACGTCTTGCGGCGCGAAATCGCCGACGCCATGCGCCGCATCGACTGGCAGGATACCTTGCCCGATCATCTGCTGCGCGACATGCAGCTATCGCCTTTCCGGGCCGCCGTGCACCTGCTGCACTATCCGCCGCAGGACATCGATGAAAGCGCGCTGATGGACCGCTCGCACCCGGCCTGGGTGCGCATGAAGTTCGATGAGCTGCTGGCGCAGCAGCTGTCGCTGAAACGCGCCCAGCGCGCGCGCCGCTCGAAAGGCGCCGCCTCGCTGCCCATCGTCGGCACGCTGTCGGATGCCTTTGGCGCCGCCCTGCCCTTCAAGCTGACGGGCGCGCAGGCCCGCGTGCTCGCTGAAATCCGCGCCGACCTGCGCCAGCCGTATCCCATGCAGCGGCTGCTGCAAGGGGACGTCGGCAGCGGCAAGACGGTGGTGGCGGCGTTGTCCGCCACGCAAGCCATCGACAGCGGCTACCAGGCAGCGCTGATGGCGCCCACGGAGATTCTGGCCGAGCAGCACTTCCGCAAGATCGCCGCCTGGATGGAGCCGCTGGGCGTCAAGGTGGCCTGGCTGACGGGCAGCCTGAAGAAAAAGGAAAAGACGGCGGCGCTGGCCCTGATCGAATCGGGCGAAGCGCAGCTGGTGATCGGCACGCATGCGCTGATCCAGGACAATGTGCTGTTCGCCAAACTGGGCCTGGTCATCGTCGACGAGCAGCACCGCTTCGGCGTGGGCCAGCGCCTGACCTTGCGCAACAAGGGCGACAGCGCGGCAGTGCCGCACCAGCTGATGATGTCGGCCACGCCCATCCCGCGCACCCTGGCCATGACCTATTACGCCGACCTGGAAGTGTCCGTGATCGACGAGCTGCCGCCGGGACGCAGCCCTATCGTCACGCGCGCCATCGACCAGAACCGGCGCGATGAAGTCATCGCCCGCGTGTATGCGGCCGCCTTGGAGGGCCGGCAGGTGTACTGGGTCTGCCCCCTGATCGAGGAATCGGAAGCACTGCAGCTGCAGACAGCCACCGACACCTACATGATGCTGGCCGAAGCCCTGCCCGCGCTGCAGGTGGGCCTCGTGCACGGACGTTTGAAACCGGCGGAAAAGCAGGAAGTGATGGACGCCTTCATTGCCGGCCATATCCACGTGCTGGTGGCCACCACCGTCATCGAGGTGGGCGTCGACGTGCCGAACGCTTCGCTGATGGTGATCGAGCACGCCGAGCGTTTTGGCTTGTCGCAGCTGCACCAGCTGCGCGGCCGCGTGGGCCGCGGCTCGGCCGCCAGCGTCTGCCTGCTGCTGTATCAGGGTCCCCTGGGCGGCGTGGCGCGCCAGCGTTTGATGACCATGCGCGAAACGACGGACGGTTTTGAAATTGCCCGCCGCGACCTGGAAATCCGCGGCCCCGGGGAATTCCTTGGCGCGCGCCAGTCCGGCCAGGCCATGCTGCGCTTCGCCGACCTGGAAACGGATCAATGGTTAGTAGATCAGGCGCGCGACGTGGCGCACGACCTGCTGCATGCCACCACGGCGGCTGCCGCGACCACCGTGGAAGCGCACCTGGCGCGCTGGCTGGGTGGGAAAGAGGAATTCCTGAAGGTGTAAATCGGGTGTTGTCGGATTACGCGCTGCGCGCTAATCCGACCTACGCCTACGCACATACGCAAACGGTAGGTCGGATTAGGCCGCAGGCCGTAATCCGACAACACTGTTGGCTTCGTTCACTCCCGCCCAACGCCGGCCACGTCCACACCATCCCCGCCCCAATCCGCGGCACACCATCCCAACGCCACGTACCGGTGAAAACTGGAATGCGGCCAATCCATGACCTTGCTCACAAGCCCATGCTTGACAGGGTTGTAATGGATGTAATCGACATGCTTGGCAAAGTCTCGCGCATCGCGCAAGACGTGTTCCCAATACCGCTGCTGCCAGACATTTTCAATATCGCTGTGCTTGCTGAACCATGTCTTGATCAGCCTCCAGCGCGTCATGAAATCAGCATCACTATCTGGCAAGGTCCAGATGCAGTGCAGATGATCGGGCAGAATGACGATGGCGTCGATATCGAATGGCCGCTGCTGACGCACGGCGCGGACAGCATTCCGCAGTAAATCCACGGCAGTTGCCGACGCAAAGACGGGCCGGCGGTGTGCCGTCACCACCGTGAAGAAAAAGCTGCCGCCTGGCTGGAATGCGCGTCGGTATCGCATAGTTTCATGGGTGTTGTCGGATTACGGCCTTGCGGCCTAATCGCTATGGCTTTTCCTGGTTCCCGATGTTGTCGGATTACGGCCTTGCGGCCTAATCCGACCTACGCACATATGCGGCGGCAGGTCGGGTAGGTCGGATTAGCGTAGCGTAATCCGACTTCCAGCATAATCCGGCTTTTCGCAATCTACCTTGCGCCCGCGCATCCTACATGCACATCCAGAAGCGATTCGCCAGGTCGAGCATGAAGTCGGGCCGCAGATAGGCCAGGAAGACGATGGCCAGCAGCGCGGCGCCCAACAGGCGCCACAGCCATGTGCGCCAGCTGGCCATTATGCGGCCACCGCCGCGCGCTTGACGGCGCGCTCGTCGATGGGCAGGTTGATCAGCGCGGCCAGCAAGCCCAGGCCGATGGTGATCATCCACACGACGTGGTAACTGCCCTGGTGCTCGTACAGATAGCCGCCCAGCCACGCACCGAGGAAACTGCCCACCTGGTGCGAGAAGAACACCATCCCGGCCAGCATCGACAAGTGCTTCACGCCGAAGATCCCGGCGATGATGCCGTTCGTCAGCGGCACGGTCGACAGCCACAGCACGCCCATGGCGGCGGCGAACAGGTACACGGACCACGCCGACAATGGGGCCAGCAGGAAGATGGTGATGACCACGGCGCGCGTCACGTAGATGGCCGACAGCAGATAGCGCTTGGCGATTTTCCCGCCGAATTTTCCCGCGTAGTAGGAGCCGACGATGTTGAACAGGCCGATCAGCGCCAGCGCCGTGACGGCGATGTTCGGATTCATCAGGCCCTGATCCTTCAGGTAGGCCGGCAAGTGCACGCCGATGAAGACCAGCTGGAAACCACAGACAAAATACCCTGCCAGCAGCAGCCAGAACGAGCGGCTGGCGATGGCTTCGCTGAAGGCGGCGCCAACGCTTTGCTGCGGGCCGCTGGCGTGCGAGACGGGCGGCTCGCGCAGATAGAAGGCCATCGGGATCATCGCCAGCAGCACCAGCGCGGCCAGCACATAAAAGGCGTTTTGCCAGCCCACGGCGGAAATCAGTTGCTGCTCGACCGGCATCATGAGGAACTGGCCGAACGAGCCGGCCGCCGACGAAATGCCGAAGGCCCATGAGCGCTGCTCGGGCGGCGCGCTGCGGCCGATGATGCCGCTGATGGCGCCAAAGGCCGTGCAGGCCAGCGCCAGGCCGATGAGGATGCCCGAGCCGACGATGAACAGGGTCGGCTGCGTCACGAGCGCCATCCACACGAGGCCCGCCATGTAGCTGATGGCACCGATAATGACGACGCGCATGGTGCCGAAACGGTCGGCCGCCATGCCGGCGAACGGGCCGAAGACGCCCCACATCAGGTTTTGCATGGCCAGCGCCAGCGAATACGTTTCGCGCGTCCAGCCATTGGCTTGCGAGATCGGCTGCATCCAGAAGCCCAGGCCGTGGCGCACGCCCATCGCCAGGGTCAGGACGACGCCGCTGGCGATGAGGACAGTTTTCAGGCTGGGACGGGATGAGTGCAATGTCATGGAGTTCCTGATGACGCCTGGTCGGCGCTGTAGACGAGGCCTATCTGGCCGCGCATGGTGTCAAGGTTGTGCATCAGCGCCACGCTGTCGGCGTGCGGCATGACAGGGCTTTCCAGCAGGCCGGCGCGGATGCAGCGCATCGCTTCGATGGCCTCGTGCGCGTAGCCATTGCCCAGGTGCGGCGCGGCGACGACGCGGCGTTCGCCATCCATTGCTTCGACGATCAGATGATCGGGCTTGTAAAAACGGTTGGGCAGGCGGATGCGGCCCAGGCTTCCGGAAATGGTCATTTCCGTCGGCGTTTGCGCGCGCAGGCTGCAGGCGCAGGACGAGGTGCCGCCGCCCGCGTGGCGCAGCGAAAACACCACCTGCTCATCGACGCCGGTGGCGCCAAGCTCGGCCAGCGCCTGCACCCGCGATACGGGCCCGAGGAAGAAGGCTGCCATCGACAGCGGGTAGATGCCCACGTCGAGCAGTGCGCCGCCGCCGAGTGCGGGATTGAACATGCGGTGCTCGGGCGGGAAATTGGCGACAAAGCCGATATCGGCCTGCACCTGCTGCAGCACGCCGATTTCGCCGCTGGCGATGATGCGCTGCGCTTCCTGCACGGCGGGCAGGAAACGGCTCCACATGGCTTCCATCAAGAACAGTTTTTTGTCGCGCGCCATATCGACCACGGCCTGCGCTTCGCGCGCGTTCATGGTGAATGGTTTTTCGCACACGACGTGCTTGCCGGCGGCCAGGCACATCAGGGCATTTTCCGCATGCAGGGTGTGCGGCGTGGCGATGTAGATCACGTCCACACCCGCGTCGTCGGCCAGTGCCTGGTAGGAGCCGTGGCAGTGTGCGATGCCGAATTCGGCGCCAAACGCCTGTGCTCCAGCCTCGCTGCGCGAGGCGACCGCCACCAGTTGCGCACCGGGCGCATCGCGCAAGCCATTGGCCATCGCGCGGGCGATCTTTCCGGTACCGAGGATGCCCCAGCGGACGGTATTTTCCATGCTATTGATCTCTTTCTGCGCCAGCCACCTTGCGCTTCGGGCGGAACACCGCCGCGTCATTGTAAAAGTCGTCGTCCTGGCCTTCGCACCAGCCGGGCAAACCGAGCACGGGCAGCGGCGTGAAGTCCGCCGTGGTGAGGCCTTGTTGCGCCAGGTCTTGCGCCACCCGCTCGTCGAGCCAGGCGCGCCGTGCCGCATCGTCGAGCGCAAAGTAGGCGTCGCCGGCGAAGATCACGCGCGTGTGCGCCGTGATGGCCTTGCGCGGCGCCACCAGTTTTTCCATCAGCGCATGGCCGAACAGCCAGATATCGGCGTCGCCGCCCGCGCCAAACCTGTCGCGCTGCGCGATAAACGCGCTGCGCCAGTCATGCCCGCGCAACGCCGCTTCCAGCATGCGCCCCGCATCGCTGTCGCGCAGCACCAGCAAGGCGGAATTTTCGTCAAAAATCGTCGCGCCATCGCGCGCGGGACCGCGCGATTTGCCGACGCCGGACAGGGCGATCTGCGCCGCCTGCAGCGCATTCAATTGCCGCTTGATGCGCGGGAAGGTGAGCCACACGAGCGCGTTGAAAAAATCGTGCAGATTGTCGCGCGTGGGCACGCCGCCCGTCGCGCCGATGAACTCCTCGTAGGCCACGCCTTCGGGCAGGTCCGCTTGTGGCACGAAGGCCAGCGGCAAGCCGGACGGATTGCGCAAGTCCAGCGCCCTCGCCCGTCCGTTCAGCGCGGCGATCACCGTGTCGCGCTGCAGGTCCAGCTGCCGTCGCGCCGGCAGCACCGTGGCAAACCAGGGGCGGCTCCAGTCTATCGATGGCAGCATGGAGTGATTACACCATTTTCCAGTTGATCTGCTCGCCCGCATTGAGCGGAATCACGTGGCTGTCGCCCAGCGGCAGCGACGCCGGCAAGGTCCAGCTTTCGCGCTTCAGGGTAATGGTGTCCGTGTTGCGCGGCACGCCATAGAAAGCCGGGCCGTGGAAGCTGGCAAACGCTTCCAGCTTGTCGAGCGCGCCGGCCCGCTCGAACGCTTCCGCATACATTTCCATTGCGTGCAGGGCCGTGTAGCAGCCGGCGCAGCCACAGGCCATTTCCTTGGCGCCTTGCGCGTGCGGCGCCGAATCGGTGCCGAGGAAGAAGCGCTCGTCGCCGCTGGCGGCGGCCGTCATCAGGGCCAGGCGATGCTCTTCGCGCTTGAGGATAGGCAGACAGTAGTAATGGGGACGGATGCCGCCCTTGAAAATCTCGTTGCGGTTGTACAGCAGATGGTGCGCCGTGATGGTGGCGGCGATCGGGCCTTCCGCTTCGGCCACGTACTGCGCCGCATCCTTGGTGGTGATGTGCTCGAACACGACGGACAGGGCCGGGAAGGCGCTGCGCAGCGGACGCATCACGCGCTCGATGAAGACGGCTTCGCGGTCGAAAATGTCGATTTCCGGGTCCGTCACTTCGCCGTGCACGAGGAAGGGCATGCCCACTTCCTGCATCACTTCGAGCACCTTGTAGCAATTCTTCAAATCCGTCACGCCCAGGTCGGAATTCGTCGTGGCGCCAGCCGGATACAATTTGACGGCCTGCACGATGCCACTATCTTGCGCGCGGCGGATTTCGTCGGGCGAGGTGTTGTTCGTCAGGTACAGCACCATCAGCGGATCGAAGTTCACGCCTTGCGGCACGGCGGCCAGGATGCGCTCGCGGTAGGCGCTAGCATCGGCCGTGGTGGTGACGGGCGGTTTCAGGTTCGGCATGACGATGGCGCGGCCGAACTGACGCGCGCTGTGCGGCAGCACGCTGGCCATGACGGCGCCGTCGCGCAGGTGCAAATGCCAGTCGTCAGGACGGGTGATGGTGATGGAAGATGGAACGGCGGCTGGGGTGTGATCGAGTGTGGACATGGCGGCTGCTCTCAGGCGGTCATTGCGGATAGCGCCATTTTACCAGCCGCGGGGCGGCTTCGCAGTCAATGGACGCCTGCGCCTGCTGCCTGCCTGACAACAAAACGGCCGGTATCACCCGGCCGCTTGCGGCATCAGAACGAAGAACATCAGGACTTGGCCGGCGCCGTCTCCTGTTTGGCCACCCAGGCGCGAATATCGGCCAGCATCCGGTCCAGCGCGGCGCGGTCGTACAC
Organism: Janthinobacterium sp. BJB446; assembly: GCF_002735655.1. Lineage (NCBI taxonomy): Bacteria > Pseudomonadati > Pseudomonadota > Betaproteobacteria > Burkholderiales > Oxalobacteraceae > Janthinobacterium > Janthinobacterium sp. BJB446. Next base: position 801,086 of record NZ_PDZK01000002.1, read on the forward strand.
GTGGCCGCGGCTGACCACCAGGCGGATCTGGCGCGTGGCGCCGATGTCCTGCAGCGGGTTCGCGTCGAGCACCAGCAGGTCGGCCGCCTTGCCGGCCGCCACGCTGCCGTAGCGATTCAGCTTGCCCAGGAAGCGGGGTCCGTTGATGACGGCCGACTGCAAGGCTTGCTGCGGGGTCAGTCCATACTGCACGTACAGGCCGATTTCATCGTGCAGGGCCTGGCCAGGATAGTCGAAGGAATTCAAGAATCCCGCATCGGTGCCGGCGATGATGCTCATGCCCTGCTGCTGCAAAATCGGCAGCAGCTTGGCCGATTGCTCGAACTGCGCATGGCGCTGGGCGATGGCTTCCGGGCCATCCTTGGCGGCGCGCTGCACGCGCCAGTCGTAGGTGGCGCGCAAGCCCTTGCCGATGTATTGCAGGGCCGGATCGTGCGTGTGGTCTTCGCGGTCCAGGTAGGCCGTCACGCGCGAACCCCACAGGGTCGGCACGATGGCCGTGCCGCGCGCAGCCAGGTAGCTGAAGGCCTTGCGCGCCGTCGGCTCGTCGTAGCTTTGCAAGCTCTCGCGCATGGCTTCCTTGCCCGTCATCGCGCCGGCGGCCACCTTGGCCGTCAGCTCCTGCTCGCGCGGCGTGGTGGCGCGCAGCAAATACGATTGATGTTCGATCGTGCCCAGGCCCGCATCGGCCATCTGCCCCAATGTCAGCTGCACGGGGATATGGCCCGAAGTGCGCATGCCCCGTTCGCGCGCCTGGCGCAGCGCTTCCAGGTACAGCTCCGGTTTCAGGGTATTTTCCGTGATCTTCACGAAGTCCACCTGCTGCGCCTGCAGGCCGTCCAGCGCGCGCGTGACTTCCTGCGGCGTGCCCACTTCGATGGTGCCCTTCCACAGCGGCTTGATGCCTTCCAGTTTCGCGCCAGAGGTAAAAATCGTCGGGCCTTGCAGCTGGCCCGCATTGATCTGCTGGCGCCACGCCAGCACCGTGTCGGGCAAGTCGCCCGAGCAATCGCGCACCGTGGTGATGCCATGCGCCAGGTACAAAGGCAGCAGCTGCTTGTTCTCGTCGATCAGCTCGGGGCCGCCGCCAAAATGCACGTGCGTGTCCCACAGGCCCGGCATCAGGTATTTGCCGGGCAGGCGGATAGTCTGCTTCGGCGCGTAGCTGCGCAGCTGCGCGTCATCGACGACGGCAACGATGCTGTCGCCCTTGAGCAGCACGGTCTTGCCGCTGATGGTGCTACCGGCGGCAACGTCGATCAGGGTGGCGTCGCGCAGGGCGATGTCGACGGCGATCCTGTCTGCCGCGTGGGCATGGGCAAGCAGACCCAGCGCCAGCATGGCGCCGGCTATTTGTTTCATGTCAGGCATTCGTACTCAACTTCAAAGTGATGGAAAATTAGTGGATGATCTTGGCGAGGAAATCGCGCGCGCGGTCCGAGCGCGTCGTGTTGAAGAAGTCATCCTTGCTGCAATCCTCGATGATCTTGCCCTGGTCCATGAAGACGATGCGGTTGGCGACTCTTTTTGCAAAGCCCATTTCATGGGTGACGACCATCATCGTCATGCCTTCCTGCGCCAGCCCCACCATCACGTCGAGCACTTCGTTGATCATCTCCGGGTCGAGCGCCGAAGTCGGCTCGTCGAACAGCATGGCGATGGGGTCCATCGACAGCGCGCGGGCGATCGCCACGCGCTGCTGCTGGCCACCGGACAACTGGCCGGGGAACTTGTCCTGCTGCGACAGCAGGCCCACGCGGTCCAGGTATTGCAAGCCCTTGGCATTGGCTTCGTCGGCGCTGCGGCCCAGCACCTTGATCTGGCCGATGGTGAGGTTTTCGCGGATCGACAAATGCGGGAACAGCTCGAAATTCTGGAACACCATGCCGATGCGCGCGCGCAGTTTCGACAAATTCGTTTTCGGATTGTTGACGGTGATGCCATCGACGATGATCTGCCCCTGCTGGATCGGTTCGAGGCCATTGACCGTTTTGATCAGGGTCGACTTGCCGGAGCCGGACGGGCCGCAAATGACCATCACGTCGCCCTTGGTGACGTTGGTGGTACAGTCGGTCAGTACCTGGAACTGGCCATACCATTTGCTGACGTTATTGAGTTCAATCATCTTGTTCTTTCTTTTTCGGTTAGCGAATGATGGCGACGCGTTTCTGCAGGCGTTTTACCAGGAACGACAAGGCATAGCACAGCACGAAGTACACGACGGCGACAAACACATACATCTCCACCAGGCGGCCGTCGCGCTGGGCGATCTTCGAGGCGGCGCCGACGAAATCGGGGATCGACAGCACGTACACGAGCGACACGTCCTGAAACAGCACGATGGTTTGCGTCAGCAGCACGGGAATCATGTTGCGGAAGGCTTGCGGCAGCACGATGAAAGCCATGGTCTGCGAGTAGTTCATGCCCAGTGCCTGGCCGGCCCACACCTGGCCGCGCGGGATCGACTGTATGCCGCTGCGCATGATCTCGCAATAATAGGCCGCCTCGAACATGATGAAGGTGATCAGCGCGGAGGAAAACGCGCCCACTTTCACGGGCTCGTTCGCGCCGATGACCCAGGCGGCGATGTACGGCACCAGGAAATAGAACCAGAAAATCACCAGCACCAGCGGGATCGAGCGTATCAGGTTGACGTAGGTCGACGCCACGCCCGAAATGAGGCGACTGCCGGACAGGCGCATCAGCGCCAGCAGGGTGCCCAGCACGATGCCGCCCACCATGGACAGCGCCGTCAGTTTCAGGGTAAACACCATGCCGGTTTGGAACAGGTAGACCCATGAGCGGGAGATGACATCGAAGTCGAAGTTACCGAACATATCAATGTCCTCCCGTCTTGGCGCCGGCGACGATGAAGCCCGGGATGGCGACCTTTTTTTCGATCAGGTGCATCAGCACCACCACCAGCAGGTTGACGACGACGTAGATGATGGTGGCGGCCGAAAACGCTTCGAATACCTGGAACGAGAATTCCTGGATCGCGCGCGCGCTGGCCGTCAGTTCGATCAGGCCGATGGTCAGTGCCACGGAACTGTTCTTGATGATGTTCAAAAATTCGCTGGTCAGCGGTGGCATGATGACGCGCGCGGCCATCGGCAGCAAAATGAAGCGGTAGGTTTGCGGCAGGGTCAGGCCCAGCGCCGTGCCGGCCAGTTTCTGCCCGCGCGGCAGCGCCTCGATGCCCGTCGTGACCTGCACGGCCACGCGCGAGGAAGTAAAGAATCCCAGGCACAGCACGGCCGTGACGAACGGCGCATTTGGCAGCGACTTGACCCAGGCGCCCAGGTCGGGCGGCAGCAGTTCCGGCATGACGAAATACCAGAGGAACATCTGCACCAGCAGCGGCACGTTGCGGAACAATTCGACGTAGGCATTGGCCACGCCCACCAGCCATTTGTTCGGCAGGGTGCGGACGGTGCCGATCACCAGGCCCAGGATCAGGGCCATGATCCAGGCCGTACCGGCCGTGGCCAGGGTCCAGATCAGGCCGGACCACAGGGTGTCCATATACGTGCCCACGCCATCGGGAGAAATCTCCCAGAAAATGCGCCAATTCCAGTTGTAATTCATGATCATCCTTCGCATGCAGCCCGAGGACAGCGGCCAGCCGGCCGTCCGTCCCGCAAATAAATCGGGAGGCTTGCGCCCCCCGATTTGTTACGCACTCTTGTTACTTTTTCCGTTTGTCCGAAGTCTTCTGCGCTTCGGGCACGGCCGCATAGGCAGCCGGGTCACCGGAGTCGGTCGGATTGGTAAACACGGCCTTCAATTGCGGCGGCATGGGGAATTTCAGGTTGATGTTTTTCGGCGGGATGGGCGAGGTAAACCATTTCGCGTAAATGCGGTTGATGTCGTCGCTCTTGTACAGGCGGATCAGCGCATCGTCGACCACTTTCTTGAAGGCCGGATCGCCCTTGCGCAGCATGATGCCGTACGGCTCTACCGACAGCGCTTCCTTGGTGATTTCGTAGTCGTTCGGGTTTTTCGAGTTGGCCACTTGCGACGCCAGCAGGATATCGTCGTTGGCTTCGGCCACCGCGCGGCCCGTTTCCAGCATCAGGAACGATTCAGGATGGTCCTTGCCGACGGCAATCGTCATGCCCAGGTTTTTTTCCTTGTTCAGGATGGTCATCTGCTTGATGGTCGACGTGCCGGCCGTGGCGACCAGCGTCTTGCCGCGCAAGTCTTCCAGCGTCTTGATGTTCGAGGATTTTTTCGACAGCACGCGGTTGCCGATGACGAACATGGTAGGGGCGAATGCCACCTGCTGCTGGCGCTCCAGGTTGTTCGTCGTCGAACCGCATTCAAGGTCGATGGTGCCGTTGGCCATCAGCGGGATGCGGTTGGCCGACGTCACGGGGCTCATCACCACTTTCAGTTCGCTCAAGCCCAGGTGCTTTTGCAGGGCCGTGACGACTTTCATGCACAGGTCGATCGAATAACCCTGGTATTGCTGTTTGTCATCGAGATAGGAGAAGGGAACGGAGCCGTCGCGCACACCGAGGGTGACGGAACCGGCTTTCTTGATCTTGGCCAAGGTGCCGGTCAATTCCTGAGCCTGGACTGGCGACATGCTGCTGATGACACCGACGCTGAGCAGCGTGGCGATGATTTTGGTCAATTTCATAAATTCTCCTGGGCGGACAAACCGGATGGACTCCGAACGAAACAACTGTGGTGCAGACGCCACCAATGGAATTAATTTTATTTCATTTTCAGCGCTGGACTAGCCGTTTTCTGCGATTGCCCTCAAATAGGCGCTATACGCGCGCCTGAATCAGCGCGGCTGTAGCATTTTTCCTACTGATTTCCCCTTCCCGATTTATTTTGCCGGCGCCAGCCCCGCCAACTCCTCTTCTTGCGCCTCATCGTCCATATTCGCCTGCTGGCGTTGCCACATCTGCGCATACAAGCCATTCGCAGCCAGCAATTGCGGATGCGTGCCCCGCTCGACGATGCGGCCATGGTCGAGCACCAGGATTTGCTGGGCGTCGGCCACCGTCGACAAACGGTGCGCAATGACCAGGGTGGTACGGTTCCTGGCGATGTCCTTCAGCTGCGCCTGGATGGCCTGCTCGGCCTTCGAATCAAGCGCCGAGGTGGCTTCATCGAAGATCAAAATAGCCGGGTCTTTCAGCAAGGTGCGGGCAATCGCCACGCGCTGCTTTTCACCGCCCGACAGTTTCAGGCCCCGCTCACCCACCATGGAGCTGTAGCCATCTGGCAAGCTTTCAATAAAATCATGGATCGATGCCGCTTTGGCGGCCGCCACGATGGCATCCTTGCTGGCGCCCGGCTTGCCATAGGCGATGTTGTATTCGATGGTGTCGTTGAACAGCACCGTGTCCTGCGGCACGATGCCGATGGCCGCGCGCAGGGAATCCTGCGTGATGCCGCGCAAGTCCTGGCCATCGATGGTGATGCCGCCGCCATCGACTTCATAGAAGCGGAACAGCAAGCGCGACAGGGTCGACTTGCCCGAGCCGCTATGCCCCACCACGGCCGTGGTAGTACCGGCGGGGATCTGGAAATCCACGTCGAACAGGATTTGCCGCTTGGCTTCGTAGCTGAAATCCACATGGTCAAAACGCACGGCTGCGCCCCGCGTGACGAGCGGCTTGGCTTCCGGCGTGTCGGCGATTTCGCGGTTTTCATTCAGCAAGGAAAACAGGCGTTCCATGTCGGCCAGGCTTTGCTTGATTTCGCGGTAAATGACCCCTAAAAAATTGAGAGGAATATACAGCTGGATCATGAAGGCATTCACCAGCACCAGGTCGCCCAGGGTCATCGTGCCGGCGATTACGCCCACCGTGGCGCGCCATAAAATCAAGGTGACGGCTGTGGCGATGATCAAGGACTGGCCCGTATTGAGCAGGGACAGGGAAGTCTGCGATTTCACGGCCGCCGATTCATAGCGCTGCAAGCCTTCGTCGTAGCGCTTCGCTTCGTAATCCTCGTTGCCGAAGTATTTCACGGTTTCATAGTTGATCAGCGAATCGATGGCCTTGGTATTGGCTTTTGAATCGAGGTCGTTCATGGTGCGGCGGAAATGCGTGCGCCAGTTCGTCACCAGCACGGTAAACGCGATATACGACACCAGCGCCACGGCCGTGATGACGGTGAACCAGATGTCGTAATGCAAGACCAGGTAGCCGAGCACGAGGGTGATTTCCACCAGGGTCGGCAAGATGTTGAACAAGGTATAGGAAATGAGAGAGCCCACGCTGCGCGTGCCCCGTTCGATGTCGCGCGTCATGCCGCCCGTCTGGCGGTTCAAGTGAAAGCGCAGGGACAGCGCATGCAGGTGGCGGAACACTTGCAGCGCGATGGTGCGCACGGCCCGTTGCGTGACCCGCGCAAACAGGAATTCTCGCAATTCCGTAAACAGGGTGGTCGACAGGCGCAGCAAGCCATATGCCACCAGCAAGCCGACGGGCAGCACCAGCAGCGCCTGCGGATGGGCCGCCGTGATCGTCATGGCGTCGACGAGTTTTTTCAGGATCAGGGGCACGCCCACGTTGGCCAGCTTGGCGCCCACCAGACATAGCAGCGCCAGCAGCACCCGCCATTTGTAGACCCACAGATACGGCAGCAAGGTCTTGATGGTGGCGAAATCGCTGTGGCTGGCGGAAGCTGGCGAGCGGGGAGGAGGGGGAGTCTGGGAACGGCGCATGGCGAAGGTCGGCTTTTTATGGTTCAATCGGGGCAATTGTAGCCTTTCATGAGAATAAAAGATGAGCACCTCCCCCGACCGCCCCGACAACTGCCTCGCCTCCGGCCTGCCCGCCGGAAAAATGCCGGAATTGCGCATGATGCCCGCGCCGTCCGACGCCAATGTGTACGGCGACGTGTTCGGCGGCTGGATCATGGCGCAGGTCGATATCGCCGGTTCCCTGCCGGCCACGCGGCGCGCCAACGGCCGCGTCGCCACCATTGCCGTCAATTCCTTCGTCTTCAAAAACCCCGTCTTCGTCGGCGATCTGCTCTCCTTCTACGCCGACATCGTCAAGGTTGGCAATACCTCGATCACCGTCAATGTCGAGGTGTATGCCGAACGCAACCGCCTGCAGGCGTGCATCGTGAAAGTCACGGAAGCAACCCTGATCTACGTGGCGACGGACTCCGACCGCAAGCCGCGCAAGGTGCCGCCCATCGAGACCTTGCTGTCGCCTTGATTGTCGCTGTTACATTAATCCCACGTTTTATTTTCAGACGGCATGGATAGCCAGCGCCGCATCTTTCTGCAGAGCGCCGCGCGCATCGGTGCGCTGGCCGCCGCTGGCAGCGTGCTGTCCGGTTCCAGTGCGGGCGCCGCCACGCGCCTGAATGGCGCCGGCTACCCGTTTGCGCTCGGTGTCGCTTCCGGTTCGCCCTTGCCGGATGCCGTCGTGCTGTGGACACGCATCTGCTACGACCCGCTGCACGCGACCGCCACGCCCGCCATAGCCCTGAACGTGCGCTGGGAAGTGGCTGACGATGAAGGTTTTCGCCGCATCGCCGCCAAGGGCCAGGCCACAGCCACACCCGCCCTCGCGCACAGCGTGCACGTCGACGTCGGCGGTTTGACACCCGGGCGCTGGTACTGGTACCGCTTCATGCTGGGCGACGCCGTCAGCCCCGTGGGCCGCACGCGCACGGCGCCCGCCGCCGATACCCTGCCCGCCTCGCTGAAACTGGCCGTCGCCTCGTGCCAGCACTGGGAATTCGGCGCGTATGCGGCGCACCGGCACATCGCCGCGGCCGCGCCCGACCTGGTGGCATTCCTCGGCGATTACATCTATGAATGGGGTCCGTACCAGTTGCAGCATCCGAGCCGGGCCGTGCGCACGCATGAAAGTTTCAGCCTGGACGACTACCGCGCCCGCTACGCACAATACAAGAGCGACCGCGACTTGCAGGGCGCGCACCTGGCCGCGCCATGGATCGTCACCTGGGACGACCATGAAGTGGCCAACGATTACGGCAATGACCGCGACGAGTTGCTCACGCCCACCTTTTTGCGGCGCCGCGCGGCCGCCTACCAGGCGTTTTATGAACATATGCCGCTACGGCTGCTGCCGCTGGGACGGCGGGGCTTCGTCGACATGCGCATCTACCAGCGCTATGACTGGGGCAGGCTGGCGCGCTTTCACGTGCTGGACGACCGGCAATACCGCGCCTATCACGCGTGCGCCAGACCGGGTCGCGGCGGCTCCAATTCCGTCACCACGCGCAACTGCCCCGACCTGCTGAAACCGCAGCGCACCATGCTGGGCGAGGAACAGCAGCGCTGGCTGCAAGCCGGCCTCGATGATTCTCCCGCGCGCTGGAATATCCTGGCCCAGCAAACCCTGATGGCGCAATCGAGCCAGGTGCCCATCCTGCGGCCCGGCGACGAACGCATCTGGACCGATGGCTGGGACGGCTATCCGCTGGCGCGCCAGCACCTGCTCGACGCCTTGCGCAGCAGCAAGGCCAGCAACCCGCTGGTGCTGTCGGGCGACGTGCACACTTTTTACGCCACGGAACTGAGCCGCAATGCCATGCGGCCCACCGGCAAGGACAATCCCGTGCTGGCCACGGAGTTTTGCGGCACCTCCATCACCTCGAGTTCCCGCCCGCAGGCGCGAACGCAGCAGTACGTGGCGATGAACCCGCACATCCGTTACGGACGCAGCGACAAGCGCGGCTATATGTGGATGGAAATCACGCCGGAGAAAACCACGACCCTGTTCCAGGGCCTGGAGAACGTGCGCGACAGCACCTCTGCCATCGCGACACTGGCCAGCTTTGTCGTGCGCGACGGCAGGGCTGGCTTGCAAAGCTGAAGCCTAGGCAACCTTCTTTTCATCGCGCAATTGACGGCGCAAGATCTTGCCGACATTGGTCTTCGGCAACTCATCGCGGAACTCGATGTATTTCGGTTTCTTGTAGGCCGTCAATTCATGCTTGCAATGCTCGCGGATCTGTTCCACCGTCAGGTTTGGATCCTTGCGCACGACAAACACTTTCACGGCTTCGCCCGCGTTGGCATCCGGCACGCCGATGCATGCGCACTCGAGCACGCCCGGGCACGAAGCGACCACGTCTTCCACTTCGTTCGGATACACATTGAAGCCGGACACGATGATCATGTCTTTCTTGCGGTCCACGATCTTCACATAGCCACGCTCATCCATGACACCCACGTCGCCCGTCTTGAAGAAACCGTCGGCCGTCATCGACTTGGCCGTCTCGTCCGGACGCTGCCAGTAGCCCGCCATCACTTGCGGGCCGCGCACGGCGATCTCGCCCGGCTCGCCCAGCGGCACTTCCACGCCATCATCGTTCAGGATCGCCACTTCCGTCGAAGGGAAAGGCAAGCCGATGGTGCCCGTAAATTCCGTGATATCGACGCGGTTGCCCGTCACCACGGGTGAAGTTTCCGACATGCCATAACCTTCGATCAGCGGGCAACCCGTCAGCTTCAGCCAGCGCTCGGCCACGTTGCGCTGCAAGGCCATGCCGCCGCCATTGCACACTTTATAGCTGGAGAAATCGAGCTTGGCGAAGTCGGCATTGTTCAGCAGCGCGTTGTACAAGGTATTGACGGCCGGGAAGACGACGATCTTGTGCTTGGACAATTCCTGGACGAAACCGGGGATGTCGCGCGGGTTGGGAATCAGCACGTTCAAGCCGCCCACGCGCATGCCCATCAGGGCGCTGACCGTCAGCGAATAGATGTGATACAGGGGCAAGGCGCACATGAATCCCATCGAGGTGGCGCGCATTTCCTTGGTCATCACGGGTGAAATCCACGCCTCGTTTTGCAGCACGTTGGCGATCACGTTACGGTGCAACAACATCGCGCCTTTCGACACGCCCGTCGTGCCGCCCGTGTATTGCAGGAAGACGATATCGTCATGCCCCTGCTGCACCGGCGTCAGGCTCAGACGTGCGCCTTCGGTCAGCATCTTGTTGAAGCTGATGGCGCCCGGCAAGGAAAACGCGGGCACCATTTTCTTGATCTTGCGCACGACGAAGTTGACGATGGTGCCTTTCAAGCCACCGAGCATGTCGCCCATGGTGGCGACGATCACATGCTTGACCTGGGTATGCGGCAGCACCTGCTCGACCGTGGTGGCGAAGTTTTCCAGCACGATGATCGCTTCGCTGCCCGAATCGACCAGCTGATGCTGCAATTCACGGGGCGTGTACAGCGGATTGACATTGACCACCGTGTAGCCGGCGCGCAGGATCGCCGCCATCGCCACCGGATACTGCAGCACGTTCGGCAGCATGATCGCCACGCGCGCGCCCGTCTTCAGGCCCTTGCTTTGCAGCCAGGCTCCCATCTGCAGCGACAGCTTGTCGAGCTCGCGATAGGTAAGGAATTTATCCATGCACACGAAGGCGTTGCGGTCCGCATATTTCTGGAACGACTCTTCCAGCAAATGCGTGACGGAACGGTATTGCGTGCAATCAATCTCTGCGGGAACGCTGTCCGGGTACGACTTCAACCAAATCTTGTCCATCTCGCCTCATCTTTATCTGTAAAAGGGATGCGCCTCCTGGCGCATCCCACACTGTTTATGTTGCTATCTTCGTTTCGTCACGCAGGGCGCGACGCAAAATCTTGCCGACGTTGGTCTTCGGCAGCTCATCGCGGAACTCGATGTATTTCGGCCGCTTGTAGCCTGTGAATTGTTCCTTGCAATACGCGGCCAGCACTGCCTGGGTCAGGTTCGGATCCTTACGCACGACAAATACTTTCACGGCCTCGCCCGAGTGTTCGTCCGGCACGCCCACGCAGGCGCACTCGAGCACGCCCGGATGGGCCGCGATGACGGCTTCCACTTCATTCGGATACACATTGAAGCCGGAGACGAGGATCATGTCTTTCTTGCGGTCGACGATCTTCACGTAGCCGCGCTCATCCATGATGCCCACGTCACCGGATTTAAAGTATCCATCAGGCGTCATGACCTTGGCCGTTTCGTCGGGACGGTTCCAGTAGCCGCTCATCACTTGCGGGCCGCGGATGGCGATTTCACCCGTCTGCCCCAGCGGCACTTCCTTGCCGTCATCGTCGAGGATGGCGATATCGGTCGACGGAATCGGCAAGCCGATGGTGCCGGAGAACGCCGTGCTGTCAGCGCGGTTGCAGGTAGCGACAGGCGACGTTTCCGACAGGCCATAGCCTTCGATGATGGACACGCCCGTCACTTGCAGCCACTTGTCGTTGACGGCTTGCTGCACTGCCATGCCGCCGCCATTGGCGATCTTCAAGCCCGAGAAATCAAGCTTGGCGAAATCAGGGTGGTTCACCAGCGCGTTATACAGCGTATTGACCGCTGGCAGCAGGTTGAATTTGTACTTGCCCAGCTCCTTGATCAGGCCCGGGATATCGCGCGGATTCGGGATCAGGATATTCAGCGCGCCCACGCGCGTGCCCCACATGGCGCACGCCGTCAGGGCAAAGATATGGTACAGCGGCAAGGCGCAGACGATGATCAGCTGCTCCTTGCTGTTCTGGTCGAGCGCCGCGCCCGACCACGCTTCGCTCTGCAGCACGTTGGCGATCACATTGCGGTGGCTCAAGGTCGCGCCTTTCGACACGCCCGTCGTGCCGCCTGTGTATTGCAGGAAGGCAGCGTCATTGATGCTCAGCTCGACAGGCGTGAGTTTCATGCGGCTGCCCAGCGCCAGCGCCTGCTTGAAACGCATGGCGTTCGGCAAGGAGTACGCGGGCACCATCTTCTTGACGTTACGCACGACAAAATTGACGATCATGCCCTTCAAGCCGCCCAGCATTTCGCCCATGCTGGCGACGACGATGTGCTTGACGGCCGTCTTGCCCAGCACTTGCTCTAACGTATGGGCAAAGTTTTCCAGCACGATGATGGCTTCGCTGCCCGAATCATTGAGCTGATGTTCGAGTTCGCGCGGCGTATATAGCGGATTGACGTTGACCACCGTGTAGCCGGCGCGCAGGACGGCGGCAATGGCCACCGGATACTGCAGTACGTTTGGCATCATCAGAGCGACACGCGCGCCCTTCTTCAAGCCACGGCTTTGCAGCCAGGCACCCAGCTGGCGCGAATAGGTGTCGAGTTCGGCATAGGTGAGAAATTTGTCCATGCAGACATAGGCATTGCGATCCGCATATTTTTGAAACGCTTCTTCCAGCAAATGTACCAGCGAACGATATTGATCAGGATTGATGTCGGCAGGTACGCCGGGCGGGTACGACTTCAGCCAAATTTTGTCCATCCTGTGCCTCTTGTCTCGAACAATCGTGGGGGAGCCGGCGCACCCTGCCGGCGCGGATCATTGCTGCGGATTCTGTCGTCCTGCAGTCAGTTTGAGCATTCTGACGAGCAATTGCTCTATGCTACTAATGCGATGCTATCGGGCGCCGGGCTTCCATGCAAGCGCTTTCAACAGTATTCGAGCGGCAACTCTAGGGGTATTTTATGCTGCAACGCAACATGCCAAATACACTGTTGCAGGATCGTTTGCCCTGACGTGCGAGACAATCTTTACGGGTCAGGGGCTGGACAATTGTTCCAGCGCCTGCCTGCGCTCAGGCTTCTTGATCTGGGCCATTGTGTGCACTGCAGCATAAAAAGCACGAAAGTTCTTTTTTTCTTCCAGCAATTTTTTGAAGGCAGGCAAAAATTCATTGTAGGTAGACACGGATGCCAGGTGCGCATTGCTCAATGGCTGCTCGAACCAGCGGTCGTAACCGGCAAAACCACCCCAGTTTGTCTTCACTACCTGATACGCGTCTTGCAATGCCGCAAACACCTGCGCCTTGCGCGCCCGCTTGTCCGCATCGCTGGCGTCGCTCGCATACACCGACTCCAGTTCACCCCGGTATTTCAGCAGCAGGGCCAGGAAATCCTGGCGCCGCGCGGCGTACTGGGCGTACGCCGCGCGCATGGCGTCGTTGCCCTCGCGCGCCAGCCAGCGCTGCACGCCCGCCTCTTCCACGGCACTGGCAAACGACTCGTTGAAGGCCGAATCACCGGGCACGTACACCACCTGGTGCGCCAGTTCATGGAAGATCAGGCGCGCCAGCTCCGCATCGTTGTAATTGATAAAGGTCGACAGCAGGGGATCGTCGAACCAGCCCAGGGTGGAATACGCGGGCACGCCGCCCACCTGCACGTCGTAATGCTGGGCCCGCAGTTCGTCGGCATACGCGAGCGCCTCCTCCTTGCTGTAATAGCCGCGGTAATTGACGCAGCCGGCAATGGGAAAACACCATTGCAGCGGCTGCAGCGACAGTTCCGGCGTGGCCACCACGTTCCACAGCACGAACGGGCGCCGCAGGGAGGCGTAATTCTTGTAGCTGCCATTGTCGGGCAAGTCCAGCTCGCTGACGGCAAAGCGGCGAATTTGCTGCGCCTTGGCCAGACGCACTTTCAGGCGCGGCTCGGTGGTCGGGTCGTCGAGCCAGTCGCCGATGGGCCGCGCGCCCGACCACAAGGCATATTGCCCCTGCGCCGCTTGCGTGTAGTAGCGCAGCTGCGTGCAGCCGCCCAGCAGCAGGCACACCGTGCCGACAAGCAAGCGGGCCGGCCAAGGCGCCATGTCAGGCAGCCTTTTCCACTTCGACCAGCGTATCGTAGAAGGTCGGCGCGCGGCCCATGTCCGTCAAGCGCTGGCTGGTCACTTCATTGGCATTCTTGCCGTCGCTGGCGAGTTTCTTCCACCACACGGACAAGCCCACGACCAGGCCCCGTCTCGCCTTGTCCGTCACCCTGGCCTTGGCAATAAAACTGCCGCGGTCATTGAAGATGCGCACCATGTCGCCGGCCGCGATGCCGCGCGCGGCGCAATCGTCAGGGTGGATATCGAGGTGCGGCTCGCCTTCGGCCGCGCGCAGGCTTTTGACGTTGACGAACGTGGAATTGAGGAAATTGCGTGCCGGCGGGGAAATCATGGCCAGCGGATAACGGGCCGCCAGTGCAGGATTGCTGGCTTGCGATTCGTGCGGTGCGATATACGCCGGCAAGGGATCGAGTCCCGCCTGCGCCATGGCGCTGGAATAGAACTCGCACTTGCCCGATGGCGTGGGGAAACCGCCCTCGGCAAATGGCGCCTCGGCCATGGCCAGCTTTTGCCAGCCCGTGCGTTTCAGCGATTCCCAGTCGAAATGCACGGCGCGCGCATCCGTCGCATCGAACGCCTTGGCCGCCAGCGCATCGTCGCTTTCCTGGAAGCACGGGTCATCAAAGCCCATGTGCTGTGCCAGCAAGCGGAAGATTTCCGTATTCGCTTTCGCTTCGCCCAGCGGCGCGACGGCCGCATTGTTCGCCATCATGTACAGGTGGCCGTAGGTGGAATGCGCATCGACGTGTTCCAGCTGCGTGGTGGCAGGCAGCACGATGTCGGCGTAATCGACGGTATCGGTCTGGAAGTGTTCGAGCACGACCGTAAACAAATCCTCGCGGGCAAATCCCTGCGCCACTTTCGAGGAATCGGGCGCCACCGCCAGCGGGTTCGAGTTGTAGACGATCACGGCTTCGACTTGCGGACCGAACTCGGCGGAACTTGCTTTCAATAAATCGTCGCCGATGGTGCTCATGTTGATGGTGCGTGGCGTGCCTTTCAATAAATCCGGGCGCTGCAGGGCCTTGCGGTTGACGGGGAAGGAACCCGAGCTCGACAGCTGCATACCGCCGGCCGGATGGCGCCAGGCGCCCGTCAGCGCGGGCAGGCAGGCGATATTGCGCACGGCCATGCCGCCGCCATGCACGCGCTGCACGCCGTAGTTGGCACGGATGGCGGCGCCCTCGCCAGAGCGGCATGCCTGGCCGTACAGGCGCGCCAGTTCCAGCACTTCAGTGGCCGTGATGCCGCACACCTCGGCCACGCGCTCGGGCGGCCATTCCAGGGCCCGCTGTTTCAGTTCAGCATAGCCGATCGTGTACTGCGCGATATAGTCATGGTCGATCAGATCTTCGGTGATCAGCACATGCATCAAGCCCAGCGCCAGGGCCGCATCGGTCCCCGGCAGCAAGGCGATATGCTGGTGGCACTTTTCGGCCGTCAGCGAACGGTAGGGGTCGATGGCGATCAAGGTGGCGCCATTGCGCTTGGCCTCTTGCGCGCGCATCCAGAGGTGCAAGTTCGAGGCGATCGGGTTGCCGCCCCAGATAATGATCAATTTCGCGTTCTGGAACTGCTCCATGTCCGTGCCGATGCTGGCGCCCACCGTGTAGCGGTAACCGGTGGCACCGGCCGAGGCACAGATGGTGCGGTCCAGCAGGGAAGCGCCGAGCTGGTTGAAGAAGCGCGACGACATCGATTCGCCCTGCACCAGGCCCATGGTGCCACAGTAGCTGTACGGCAAGATCGCCTGCGGATCGCGCGCGGCGATCGGTTTCAAGCGCGCCGCGATGATCTGCAATGCCTCTTCCCAGCTGATGCGCTCGAACTTGCCTTCCCCCTTCTTGCCCACGCGGCGCAGCGGATGCAGCAGCCGGTCCGCATGGTAGGTGCGCTCCGTGAAGCGCGACACCTTCGTGCACAGCACGCCAGCCGTGGTCGGATGGTCGGGATCGCCCTTGACGGCGGTGGCCACCCCATCGGTCACGGTGACCAGCAAGGCGCAGGTATCGGGGCAATCGAGCGGGCAGGCGGCGCGCACTTGGGTGGTGGTCATGGGGCAATCCGAAAACGTTGGGGGAAGGCGATACTGTAAACCATTCCGCGCGCTTGCTGTTGGCGCCGTGGCAAGCACGTCCGTGCGCTGGATTTACCCGGCAAACAAGGGCTACAATGCACTATTAGCCGCGCCTGTTTTTGATCAAACGAGCGCGGTCCGGCGCGCCATACATTGCTGCGTGCCAGCATCCACAGGAGAGTCCCATGAAACTAGTTGATCCGATCTTGGCGTTTCAATCCGAGCTGCAAGGTATCCGCCGCGACCTGCACGCGCATCCCGAGCTGTGCTACGAAGAACAGCGCACCTCGGACGTGGTCGCCGCCAGACTGACGGAATGGGGCATTCCCGTGGTACGCGGCCTGGGCCGCACTGGCGTGGTCGGTATCATCAAAAATGGTACTTCGACACGCGCCATCGGCTTGCGCGCCGATATGGATGCCTTGCCGATGCAGGAAATGAATACCTTCGAGCATGCTTCACGCCATCCGGGCAAGATGCACGCCTGCGGCCATGACGGCCACACGGCCATGCTGCTGGGCGCCGCCCATTACCTGGCGCAACACCGCAACTTCGATGGCACGGTCTACCTCGTCTTCCAGCCAGCTGAGGAAGGCGGCGCCGGCGCGCGCGAAATGATCGAAGACGGCTTGTTTACCCGCTTCCCCATGGATGCCATCTACGGCATGCACAACTGGCCAGGCGCCGAAACGGGCACCCTGAGCGTGGTAGAGGGGCCAATGATGGCCTCCAGCAATGAATTCCACGTCACCGTCAAAGGCAAGGGCGCCCATGCGGCCCAGCCCCACAAGGGTATCGACCCCGTCATGGTGGCCGTGCAAATCGCGCAAAGCTGGCAAACCGTCATCACGCGCAACAAGAGCCCGCTCGACACGGCCGTGCTGTCGATCACGCAAATCCATGCGGGCAGCGCCACCAATGTGATTCCCGATGACGCCAGCCTGGTCGGCACCGTGCGCACCTTCACCACGCCCGTGCTGGACTTGATCGAAGAGCGCATGCGAGAAATCGCCGTGCACACGGCCGCCGCCTTTGGCGCGGAGGTCGACTTTCACTTCAAGCGCAACTATCCGCCGCTGGTCAACCACGCGAAAGAAACGGCGTTTGCTGTCGAAGTCATGCAAAGCGTGGTGGGCGCGGACAAGGTCAACGCGAATGTCGAGCCGACCATGGGCGCGGAAGATTTTGCTTTCTTTCTGCAAGAAAAGGCCGGCTGCTACATCTTCATCGGCAATGGCGATGGCGAGCACCGCGATGGTGGCCATGGCCTGGGTCCGTGCGTCTTGCACAATGGCAGCTATGACTTCAACGACAAGCTGCTGCCCATCGGTGCCAGTTTCTGGGTCAAGCTGGCCGAAGCGAGCCTGCCCGTCGCTTGATTTATCCCAGCTTATCCGGACCGGTGCCCAGGCGCTGCCCCGGATTCAACGCTTCCAGGGCCAGCAAGGCTGCCGCATGGTCCGCCGTCGGGTAGGTGGCGGCGATGCTTTCATAGCGCTGCGTCACCAGTTGCGTCACCGGCAAGGTGACGTGTGCAGCCTCGGCCGCCGCGAGGATATTGTGCATATCCTTGACCTGGCTCTTCACTTGGCCGCCAGCAACAAAATTGCGCTCCAGCATGCGCTGGCCATGCACCTCTAAAATCTTGCTTTCGGCAAAACCGCCACGGATCGCTGCCCGTACGGCGCTCGCATCGGCGCCGGCCGCCTGTGCCAGCAACAACGCCTCGGCCACGATATTCAGGGTGGCGCCGACGATCAGCTGATTGCACAACTTGGCGACCTGGCCACTGCCGGCCGGTCCCACCAAGGTCGGGCGCCCCATGGCCGTCAAGATATGCTCCACGCGCGCATAATCGTCGGCGCTGGCGCCAGCCATGATGGCCAGGTTGCCTGCCTGAGCCCCACCGACGCCGCCCGACACGGGCGCATCGATGAAGGCATGGCCTGCCGCGTGCAAGATGGCATGAAATTGCTGGGCTTCTGATTGCTTGGTGGAACTCATATCTATCCATAGCGCCCCAGTTGCCAGGGCCGGCAACGCGTCCTGCAGCACCTGCGCCACGATGGGACCGGCTTCCAGCATCGAGATGACCACGTCCGCGCCATTGACCGCCTCAGCCACGGAAACGGCGGGCTGCGCGCCTGCCGCACGCAGGACTTGGGCCTTTCTGTGCGTGCGATTCCAAATTGTGACAGAATATCCAACGTGCAGCAGGCGCCGGACCATCGGATCCCCCATCAGACCGATACCGAGAAATGCGATTTTTGTAGAGAATGTCAATTGAACCCCTGAGATCAACAAGTGGCGAAAGCGGCAGGCAAAGCAAGCTTGCGTCTGCGCAAACAAGACAACAGCCTATCGGCCAATTTTACGATGAAAGCCTCTATGTTCTTCAAGAAGAATCTCCTCAAATCCATCGCCGCCGTGACCGCGCTGATGGCGGCCAATGCCGGCTTTGCCGCCGACGGCAAACTGATCGACTCCGTTTACGGCGAATATGCCAAGGGCGTGAAGGTACAAATGGTACGCGCCGGCGTGACCTCGAACTGGGATAAGGCCTGGTTCGTATCGAATGGCACGCAGCTGAGCGGTTACTGGGATGCCAGCATTGGCGGCTGGGATGCCAAGAGCTATCAGAATGTCCCTGGCCAGCATCAAAAACTGTGGGACCTGGGCTTTACCCCCGTTTTCCGTTTTGAAAATACGAATAAGCTGGGTTTTTATGCGGAAGCCGGCATCGGCGTGCACATGCTGTCGAAACTGTACAACAACGATGATGACCGCCTGTCGACCCACTTCCAGTTCGGCGACCATATTGGCGTCGGCTATGTCTTCAATAACAAATGGGAAGTCGCTGCGAAGATCCAGCATTTCTCGAACGGCGGCTACAAGAAACCAAATAGCGGCGTCAATTACCTGAACGTCAAAGTCGCTTACCATTTTTAATGGTTGTAATACATGACAAAGGCAGCGCTTAGCGCTGCCTTTTTTACGCCTGCTGAACCGCCGGGGTCAGACCCTCCACACCGCCAACGCCAGATTCAACGCCAACGCGCGAGGGGGTCTGCCCCCAGCCTTCGTTTGGGGTTCGCCATCACAAACCGCCAGGCGAAAAAAAACCCGACCATTGCTGATCGGGTTTTTCTCAAGAAACAACAGCCGGGGCTGTTGCTTCAAATAACAAGCCTGACGATAACCTACTTTCACACTGGTTGCAGCACTATCATCGGCGCAAAGTTGTTTCACGGTCCTGTTCGGGATGGGAAGGGGTGGGACCAACTTGCTATGGTCATCAGGCATAAC
>NZ_PDZK01000003.1:0-611491 GCF_002735655.1 Janthinobacterium sp. BJB446
CGATATATTACTCACCCGTTCGCCACTCGCCACCAGAGCAAGCTCCGTGCTGCCGTTCGACTTGCATGTGTAAGGCATGCCGCCAGCGTTCAATCTGAGCCAGGATCAAACTCTTCAGTTTAATCTCTGTTTAATGTCATTTCTGACAGGTCGGACAGTATCACTACCATCCAAATCTTTTGCATTGCAAAAGATTTGCTCACTCAAAAAACTGACAGGCCACTACTTTCGTAGCGCCTATTTCATTATTTCTTGTGAACATTTGATATATTTTAAGTTTGACGCCAATCCGAAGATTGACGCTGCACTTACATCAAATGCCCACACTTATCGACTGTTAATTGTTAAAGAACTGTATTCGGTTACTGCTTTCGCGCTATCGACAAAGCGTTGTGTTTGTCAGCTGCGAAGAAGGAAGAGTATGAAGCATTTCGCTACGTCCGTCAACTCCTTCTTTTTTCTCACTTTACGCTGCATTTGCATGCGTCGTTCAGCGAGGGGGCGAATTATAGCCTTGCCCCGCACACCCCGCAAGCGCTATTTTTCCACCCTCACCGCCCAGCAAGCATAGTCTTCACTTCAAGCGCCTTTTTGTGCAGCCTGTCGCAATCGGCTGGCGTAGTTCGTGGTCTTTAGGCACAGTGGCAACATCAGACTCTGACGCTACTCAACAAGGGGTTAAACTTGCCCGCTGCGTCGATTAACTCTTGTACTTGAAAGTGCCCTCATGCTTCCGATTTCCAGCCTGCCCCAATTGTTGAAAACCATCCTCGCTTGGTTGCAACGGGCATTCGACGCGACGACGACCTGGGTTACCCAACTGTCCTGGTGGAAATTCTTCCTGTTCGCTGCACTGGCACTGATCGCCGGCTCCATTTTGCAAGATGAGCTGTTCTCGTCCAGCCCGGACGAAGAAGTGGTCATCAAGTCGCATAAACGCAGCAGCAAGGGCTCGGGTGAAACCAATATCCTGATCGACGATACGGGCATTCACTTCAATCCCCGCAACAGCAAGAACCGCCGTAGCAGCTCGGCCGATCCAGCCGATGCCGCCGAGGCAGACGCACAAGCCGGTGCCGTGCCGCCCGAACCGCCTGAACCACCGGCTGCCCCTGCCAAACCCAGCTATCCAGTAACGACGAATGCCTCGGGCGAAGAAGTCCATATTGAATTGCCGCCGCAAATCGGCGAAGAGTTGTCGAATGCTATCGAAGAAGCGGTCGATGATGCGGCAGAACAAAAAGTGTCGCGCTATCACCAGCAGGCATCAACCTGGTTCAAGAGCTTTGTGTCCTTGCTGGTATTGGCCCTGTTTGCCATGAAAGCCCTGGTTGGCGGCAAGAAACGTGCGGAAGCGGAAACCGTCACGGCAAACGAAGCGGCCGAGCGCGAATCCATGCAGCGCCAGCTCAGCGAAGCGAAGATGCAGATGATGCAGGCGCAAGTCGAGCCGCACTTCCTGTTCAACACACTGGCCTCCGTCGAACACCTGATCCAGGTCGATCCGCCGCGCGCGGCGAAGATGCAGCGCAGCCTGATCCAGTATCTGCGCGCCGTGCTGCCGCAAATGCGCGACAACGCCCTGATTACCAACCTGGGCCGCGAAGCGGATATGGTGCAAGCGTACTTGAACCTGCTGAAAATGCGCATGGAAGAACGCCTGACCGTCGATTTCCAGATTCCAGACGGCCTGCGCAGCGCCGCCTTCCCGCCCATGATGCTGCAATCGATGGTAGAGAATGCCATCAAACACGGCCTGGAAGTCAAACCGGAAGGCGGCACCCTGCGCATCGTGGCAGAAGTGGCGCACAGCAAGCTGCGCGTCACGGTGACCGATGATGGCCTGGGCTTTGGCGTGGTACCCAGCGATGGCACGGGACTCGGTTTGCCCACCATCCGCGAGCGCCTGAAGCTGCTGCATGGCGACCAGGGCAGCCTGACCATTACGCCAAATCAACCGTCCGGCGTATGCGCCGTGATTGAAGTGCCATATCAATTGTCCAAATAAGACAGAGTAGTTGATAAAAACGCTAAATCATTGAATAATCAATCTTCGCCCGTTCACACTTGAGACCTATGCCTACCGCTATTATTGCCGACGACGAAAGACTGATGCGCGACCAGCTGCGCCTGCGCCTGGGCCAAGCCTGGCCTGAACTGGAAATCATCGGCGAAGCCAAGAATGGCGACGAAGCGATCGAACTGGTGGAGCAACTCAAGCCGGACTTTGCCTTCCTCGATATCCGCATGCCGGGCAAGACAGGCATGGAAGCAGCGCAAGTGATTGGCGGCAAGACGCACATCGTCTTCGTCACGGCCTATGATACCCACGCCGTCGAAGCCTTCGAGCGGGGCGCCGTCGACTACGTGCTCAAGCCGCCCGAGCATGAGCGCTTGCTGGTCACGGTGGAGCGCCTGAAAACCCACTTGAACAAGCCGGCCCTGGACGTCAACAGCAGCGTCACGGCCATGCTGTCGCAACTGGCGGAGAAAATCACGGCCAAGCCCACGTATCTGCAATGGATACAGGCCAGCATCGGCCAGGACTTGCGCATGATCCCCGTGGAAGAAATTCTGTTCTTCCGTTCTGACGAGAAATACACCTGTGTGCAGACAGCCAAGTATGAGGCGCTGATCCGCAAGCCCGTGCGCGACCTGGCCGAAGAGCTCGATCCTTCGCTGTTCTGGCAAATCCACCGCGCCACACTGGTCAACGTGAATGCCATCGAAGGCGTGACGCGCGACATCCGCGGCCGCCACCTGGTGCTCATCAAAGGCAAGTCCGACAAGCTCGAAGTGAGCCGAAGCTTCCTGCACCTGTTCAAGCAAATGTAAGTCTCTCGCCGCCGCCCGGCCCAGGCCGGCGCGGCGCATCACTCTCTTCTTTCCCCTTCCTGCGCCACATCAAGCCGCGCCGTGCCAACAAGCATAGGCTAAAGTCCTGTCTGCCATTCCTGTCTTGCCTTCGTTCACGTTCGCAAGGAGAACCCCATGCCTGACCGAGGCAGTTCCACACTGCTGCGCATCCTGCCGCTGGGCATGGCGGCAGCGCTTTTGCTGTGCTTGTTTCCTCCCCTGAAAGCCCTCCGGCAACGGCAGGCGCGTGGCCAGGCCATCATCGATAGCGCCAGCGACGCCATCATCAGCATCGACAGCGGGCAAATCATCCTGCATGCGAACGCGGCGGCAGCCAGGTTGTTCGATGACACGCCGGACGGCATGCGCGGCATGCGCCTGGGCCACTACATCCTGCGCGACTTGCGTACCCTTGACGGCCTGGGCAAGCACGATGGCGATCCGCCGTTTGGCGACATCAGCCAGGAGCTGCGCCTGACGGGCCGGCGCGCCACCGATTACACCTTGACGGGCCGGCGCAGCGATGGCGCCATGTTTCCCCTCGAAGGTTCGCTCTCGGCCATGCAGGAAGACGGCCATAGCGTGTTTACCATCATCGTGCGCGATATCAGTGCGCGCCAGCAAATGCATGAACAGCTGGCCCGCTCCTTTTCGCAACTGCGCGAATTGTCGAGCGCGCTGCAATCCATCCGCGAAGAGGAGCGCAAGCATATCGCACGCGAACTGCATGATGACCTGGGGCAGTTGCTGGCCACCTTGCGCGTCGACCTGACCCTGGTGCGCCAGCACACGGATACCACCGCATCTTTGCAAGCACTGCTGCACAGCATGGACGGCTTGCTGGTGACGGCCATCACCTCGCTGCGGCGCATCGCCAGCAACCTGCGTCCGCGCGCGCTCGATGAAGGGGGCTTATATTTTGCGCTACAAAAACTGCGGCACGACTTCCTGCTGCGCCGCGCCATCCATTTCGACTTGCTGGCCGACGAAGCCGACCTCGTGCTCGACGATGCGCGCAGCACGGCCATCTATCGCATCGTGCAGGAAGCGCTGACGAATATCGCACGCCATGCCGAGGCCAGCCATATCACCATCGCCCTGCACCGCATCGATTCCTCGCTCGCCATCACCATCCAGGATGACGGCCGCGGCATTGCCGAGCACGACCTGGAAAAAGCCACGGCCCTGGGCTTGCTGGGCATGCGCGAACGGGTGTGGGGCTTGAACGGCAGCATCCATATCGGCGCCGATAGCGAATTGGGCGGCACGCGCATCGACATCTCGCTGCCCATGCATGCGGAGGCGGCAGCAGCAGCGGCGATGCAATAAAAAAGGCGCCCGCAGGCGCCTTTCACTTCCTCACATCGAATGATGCTTAGAATTTGTGTGCCAGGCCGATCTGGTACGAAGTCAGCGATTTGACGCGCTCGCGGCCAGCGTAAGCGTACACGTCGGTGCGCTTCGACAGGTGGTAGTCGTAGCCGACGCCGAATTCCTTGATGGTGTCCTGATCCTTGAACTTGTTGTTGCTTTGCTCTTGCTTGCCGTACGACACTTTGGCATCGCCGCCGCCAACCGTGTAGTTCAGGCCGATCAGGTAGGACTTGAATTCGCCGGTCGTGGCAACTTTGGTGTCGCCTTTCGAGTAGGCGGCCGTGATCTTGGCTGGGCCGAATTTATAGCCGCCACCGATGGACCACAGGTCAGGCTTGGCGGCCGTTGCCGTTGCTTGCACGGCTTTTTCGTAGCCGGCGTGCAAGCTGATCGGGCCATTGTCGTAGGTTGCCAGGCCGATCACGCCTGCGTCAGCGCTGTTGACTTCGCTCAGCACGTATTGCAGGCTGCCCACGAAACCTTCAAAGCTTGGGCTGTTATAGGTCACGGCGTTGTTGACGCGCGATGTGCCGACGCCCGAACGCAGCAGGGTTTCATTGTTCTTGCCGACCACGCCGTAGGTGTTGAATGGATCGACGCGGGCGATGGTGCCATCGACCAGGTTCTTGGTGCGGCCCAGGATGGCGGTACCAAACGCGCCTTTCAAGCCCACGTAAGCTTGACGGTCGAACAACACGCCTTTTTGTGCGCCGGTATCGGCCAGAAATTCACTTTCCAGGTTGAAAATTGCGGACAGACCGCCACCCAGATCTTCCGTACCCTTGAAACCGAGGCGCGACGCATTGTTTTCGCGTTGTACCGTCGGCTGGCCAGTGGTCTTGGCAATACCGAGGTCAACCAGGCCGTACACGGTGACGTTCGATTGTGCTTGTGCCGTAGCTGCTGCGAAGGTGCCGATGATCAATGCTGCCAGAGTAATTTTTTTCACTTGAGATTCTCTACATTAGGTTGGACAAGAATGTTGCTGCTTAGCTGCTGAACCGAATCATGCCCACCAAATACTTCAACAATATGACATCGACAAGATGTTGTTTTTTAGCACAATGTCTTGTCAGATAAAAACAACAGGCGAAAAAAAACCGCCCGAGGGCGGCTTGTGGCGGCAGTCCGGCCTTACTTCAGGCGGCAGCTCAGCAGCCAGTAGTATTCCAGGCGCTTCATGCGGATTTCGCGGGCCGAGTGGGCAAACTTCTTGCGCAGGTGGCTATCCGACGGGAAATTCTTCAGCACTTCATAGCGCTCGCCCCCATCCGTCGTGCGGAACTGGTGGGTATTGCCTTCCAGGTCGGTGCGCGCGATAACGGTGCTGCTGCCATCGACATAGGAATTGTCGATCAGTACCAGCAGGATGTCCTTGCCCAGCTTGCTGCGCAATTGCTTCAGGTATTTGTCCTGGTCTTCACGCTTGACGTGCGACCACCAGAAACCGGCAAACACGGCCGTGAACTTGCCCAGCAAGTCGTCCGGCAAGTTGAACGCGTCGAGCTTGGCGAAGGTGACGTTGTCGGGCAAACCGCGCGCCTGGGCCAGCGCCAGCATTTCATCGTTGATATCGGTGGCCAGGACGGACTCGGCCGACTCGGCGACCACCTCCGTCCAGTAGCCGGTACCGCAAGCCAGTTCCAGCACGGTGTGGCCTTCCAGCACGTCGGCGACCTTGTCGCGCAACACTTCCAGGTCTTCCTGGCGTTCGGGCTTGTCATAGACGCGCTCGTACTGCTGCGCGATGGTGGCGTAATATTTGGCAAGCTGATCGGTAATCATTGTTTCTTCTCTTCTTAAATAATCTTGGCCAGGCACCTCGCCCGGCCGACTTCGTGCATTGTTATAGTTCGTAGTGCTCTTTATCACCGCTCATCGCCTGCTCGATGAGCTTGCGGTTCAGGGTCGGCGTCAGCAACTCGATAAAGGTATAAATATAGCTGCGCAAATACGCGCCTTGCTTGACAGCCACGCGCGACACATTCATGCCGAACAGGTGGCCGACAGGGATGGCGCGCAAGCCTTTGTCGCGCTCGGCATCGAAGGCCATACCCGCTATGATACCAATCCCCATGCCCAACTCGACATAAGTCTTGATCACATCCGCATCGATGGCTTCGAGCAAGATGTCAGGCTTCAGGCCGCGCAGCACGAAAGCGTGGTCGATCTTGTTACGTCCGGCAAACGCGCTGTCATAGGTAATCAGGGGGAAAGCGGCGATTTCTTCCAGGGTCACGGACTTCGACTTGAGCAGCGGATGGTCGACCGGCACCACCACCACGTGCTCCCACTGATAGCATGGCAAGGTGATCAAGCCATCGATGGCGGCGATCGATTCCGTGGCGATGGCCAGGTCGGCCTGGTCGCGCTGCACCATTTCGGCGATCTGGCGCGGGTTACCTTGCAGCAAAGACAATCTTACCTTCGGAAACTTCAACATGAAGGCTTGCACCACCTTCGGCAAGGTGTAGCGCGCCTGCGTATGCGTGGTGGCAATGGTAAAGCTGCCGCTGTCCTGCGCCGCGAATTCCTTGCCGATGCGCTTCATACTGTCGATTTCCTGCATGATCAGCTCGACGGACTCCAGCACCAGGCGGCCCGGCTCCGTCAAGCCGCGGATGCGCTTGCCGTGGCGCGTAAAAATATCCACGCCCAGCTCTTCCTCCAGCTCGATGATGGCTTTCGATACGCCCGGTTGCGACGTAAACAAGGCCTTGGCGGCGTCCGTCAGGTTGTAATTCTGCCGGACCGCTTCGCGCACGAAGCGCAATTGATGGAGATTCATTGCTGGTTTGCCCTAGATTGCCGTGATTTGCCGAGTTTCCGCCCCACCCATGATTTTACGTTCATGCATATACGCATATCGCATATAAGCAAATGCGTACTTAGTAGTTTGGAATAAACACTAAGTTTATTACTATTGCGGGTACTTTGGGGGTGCAAGCATGACTTTGTCTTATATAGTCTCAGGATTTGCCGTAGGATTACTCGTAGGAATGACCGGCGTGGGCGGCGGTTCGCTGATGACGCCGCTGTTAACCTTGCTGTTTGGCGTGCCGCCTTCCGTGGCGGTGGGCACCGACCTGGCGTTCGCCTCGATCACCAAGAGCGCCGGCACCCTGACGCACCGCCTGCGCGGCACCATCCGCTGGGATATCGTCAAGCGCCTGTGCATCGGCGCCCTGCCCGCCGCCGTCATCGCGACCCTGGCGCTGAAATCGTTCGGCACCCTGTCGCCGGAAATCGGCCAGATCATCCGTTACTCGATCGCCGGCTCCGTGCTGCTGACCGTCGTGGCGCTGATTTTCAAGGGCCGCATGCTGGCCTGGATCAATGCACACCCCGAGAAACAATTGCAAGGTAACAAGCTTGCCGCTGCGACCATTATTTCCGGCGCCGTGCTGGGCGTGCTGGTCACGGTGTCCTCGATCGGCGCCGGCGCCATCGGCGCGACCCTGCTGGTGATGCTGTATCCACGCATGAGCTCAGCCGAAGTGGCGGGCACCGATATCGCCTACGCCGTGCCCCTGACGGCCATCGCCGCCCTGGGCCACTGGTGGCTCGGCTCCATCCACTGGGAATTGCTGGCCTCCTTGCTGGTCGGCTCCCTGCCCGGCATCACGCTCGGTTCCTGGGTCGCCCGCTCCGTGCCGGAAAAGTTTTTACGAGTGCTGCTGGCGATGACCTTGACCGGCGTGGCAGTGAAGCTAATCTATTAATTACCGAACAAGTGACAAGAGCAGTATCAAGAACATAATCCCAGGCAATCTTCCAGCACCCCGGCTTTTTTAGGAATTGATATGTACCACTACGATCAGTACGACCACCTCATCATCAAAGAACGCATCGCCCAGTACCGAGACCAGGTTGCGCGCCGTATCGCCAATGAGCTGACGGAAGAGGAGTTCATTCCGCTGCGCCTGCAAAACGGCCTGTACATGCAACGCCACGCCTACATGCTGCGCATCGCCGTGCCGTACGGCTTGCTGTCGTCGAAGCAGATGCGCATGTTCGCGCACATCGCGCGCAAGTACGACCGCGGCTATGGCCACTTCACGACGCGCCAGAATATCCAGTTCAACTGGATCGAGCTGGAGCAAACCCCCGATATCCTGACGGACCTGGCATCGGTGGAAATGCACGCGATCCAGACTTCCGGAAACTGTATCCGCAATACAACATCGGACCCGTTCGCCGGCGTCGCCGCCGATGAAATCATCGATCCGCGCCCGTACGCGGAAGTGTTGCGCCAATGGAGCACCTTCCACCCCGAGTTCATCGCCCTGCCGCGTAAATTCAAGGTCGCCATCAATGGCGCCGAAGAAGACCGTGCCGCCATCGCCGTGCACGATATCGGCTTGACGGCCGTGCGCAACGAAGCTGGCGAAGTGGGCTTCAAGGTGATGGCCGGCGGCGGCATGGGCCGCACGCCGATCCTGGGCAGCGTCGTGCGCGAATTCTTGCCGTGGCAGCACTTGCTGACGTATATCCAGGCCATCATGCGCGTGTACAACCTGCACGGCCGCCGCGACAACAAATACAAGGCGCGCATCAAGATCCTGTTGAAAGCCATCGGCGTGGAGGAATTCACGCGCCAGGTGGAAGCAGAGTGGGTCGACTTGAAAGATGGTCCGGAAACCTTGACGGCCGAGGAAATGCAGCGCGTGGCGGACTTCTTCAATCCACCCGCCTACCTTGTCCTGCCGGAACTCGACTACAAGGCGGAGCACGCGGACAACAAGGCGTATGTGAACTGGCTGGCGCGCAACGTCAAGCCGCACCAGCGTCCCGGCTACGTGGCCGTGGTACTGTCGCTGAAGAAAACGGGTGTGCCGCCAGGCGATGCGACGGCCGAGCAGATCGACTTCGTGGCGGATCTCTCCGACCGCTACAGCTTTGGCGAACTGCGCGTGACCCACGAACAAAACCTGGTGCTGGCCGACGTGGAGCAGTCGAAACTGTTCAAACTGTGGCAGGAAGCCAAGGCGCATGGCCTGGCCACGCCGAACATCGGCTTGCTGACGGACATGATCTGCTGCCCCGGTGGCGATTTCTGCTCGCTGGCCAACGCCAAGTCGCTGCCGATCGCGGCCGCCATTGCCGAACGCTTCGACAGCATCGACTTCCAGCACGACATCGGCGAGATCGAACTGAATATTTCCGGCTGCATCAATGCCTGCGGCCATCATCACGTGGGCAGCATCGGCATCCTCGGCGTCGACAAGGATGGCAGCGAATGGTATCAAGTGTCGATTGGCGGCGCACAAGGCAACAACGCGGCCATCGGCAAGATCATCGGACCATCGTTCTCTTCCCTGCAGATGCCTGAAGTCATCGGCCGCCTGCTGCACGTCTATGTGCGCGACCGCCACGAAGGCGAGCGCTTCGTCGATACGGCCCAGCGCCTGGGCGTGGCGCCGTTCAAGGAACACGTATATGCAACGCCGATCACGGTCGGCAACCTGGTGGGAGAGGACGAATATGTTTGAAGTACGCGAAGAAATCATCAAGAATGCCGCCGTGGTGCCAAATACCTGGGGCTTGCTGCGCCTCGATGAAAACGACATGCCGGAAACGGTCGTCGTGCCTGCCGGCAAGGTCATCGTGCCCCTGCTCGTATGGCAAGCCCAGCGCGAGACCCTGGCCGCCCGCCTGCCCGATATCGGCGTATGGCTGGCCAGCGACGAGCGCCCGGAAGAACTGGCGGCCGACGTGGCGCAACTGCCCGTGATCGGCGTGGACTTCCCGAAATTCACGGATGGCCGAGGCTATTCGATCGCCTTCAACCTGCGCGCCCGTCTGGGTTTCCAGGGTGAGTTGCGCGCCATCGGCGACGTGCTGCGCGATCAGCTGTTTTCCATGCACAGGGTAGGCTTTGACGCTTATGCCACCCGGCCCGACCGCAGCATCCACGACGCCCTGAAAGGTTTGTCGGTCTTTTCGGAAACCTACCAGGCTTCGTGGGATCAAAAATCACCGCTGTTCCGTCGCCACCAGCGCGAAGGCCAGAATCCTGACCTCGACAACGCGGCCGGCATCTGAGGGCCCATCATGAGCAATTTGACTTCTTTGATTGACGCCACCGAGCAAACGCTGACACGCATCGCCGCGGATTTTTCGCCGGCCGTGTTCGCGTCCAGCCTGGCAGCCGAAGACATGGTGCTGACCGACATGATTCTCAAGGCGAAGCTGCCAATTGGCATCTTTTCCCTGGAAACGGGCCGGCTGCACCAGGAAACCCTGGCCGTGCTCGACAAGGTCAAGACCCGTTACGACCACGACATCACCTTGTACCGCCCGCAGCCGGAAGCGGTGGCTGCCTACGTGGAACAGAACGGCCTGAACGCCTTTTATAACAGCGTCGAGATGCGCCGCGAATGCTGCCGCATCCGCAAGGTCGAACCGCTGGGGCGCGCGCTGGCCGGCAACAAGGCCTGGGTGACGGGACAACGCCGTGCGCAGTCCACCACGCGCGCCGAATTGCACGTGCAGGAAGACGACGCGGCGCACGCGATGACGAAATTCAATCCGCTGGCCGACTGGTCGGAAGAAGACGTGTGGGCATACATCCGCGCCAACGACGTGCCCTACAATGCGCTGCACGACCAGGGCTACCCGTCGATCGGCTGCGAACCCTGTACGCGGGCCGTCCAGCCGGGCGAAGATGTGCGCGCCGGACGCTGGTGGTGGGAAAACCCGGACTCCAAGGAATGCGGCCTGCACATGGTGGACGGCAAATTGATACGCATCAAATCCGTGGCAGCCTGAACAGACACAACAGACTCAGCAGAATAAGAAAGCACCCATATGAGCAATATTTTGAACCAGCGTCACCTCGACAGCCTTGAATCGGAAGCCATCCACATCATGCGCGAAGTGGCGGCCGAATCGGCCAATCCTGCGCTGCTGTTTTCCGGTGGCAAGGATTCCGTCGTCCTCTTGCGTTTGGCCGAGAAAGCCTTCCGCCCGGGCAAGTTCCCATTTCCCCTCGTGCATATCGACACGGGCCACAACTTCCCGGAAGTCATTACTTTCCGTGATAAAAAGGTGGCGGAACTGGGCGAACGCCTGATCGTCGGCTCCGTGGAAGACTCGATCAAGCGCGGCACCGTGCGTCTGCGCAACCCGGCCACGGATTCGCGCAATGCGGCGCAAGCCGTCACCTTGCTGGAAACCATCGCCGAACACGGCTTTGACGCCTGCATCGGCGGCGCCCGCCGCGATGAAGAAAAGGCCCGCGCCAAGGAACGCATCTTCTCGTTCCGCGACGAATTCGGCGCCTGGGACCCGAAAGCCCAGCGTCCGGAACTGTGGGACCTGTATAACACCCGCGTGCATCCCGGTGAAAACATGCGCGTGTTTCCCATCTCGAACTGGACGGAGCTGGACGTGTGGCAATACATCGCCCGCGAGCAACTGGAATTGCCACCGATCTACTTCGCGCACGAGCGCCAGGTGATCCCGCGCAACGGCTTGCTGGTGCCGCTGACGGACCTGACGCCGCCACGCGAAGGCGAAACGGTGGAAACGCAAGTCGTGCGCTTCCGCACGGTGGGCGATATCTCGTGCACCTGCCCTGTCTCCTCGGATGCGGCGACGGTCGACGCCATCATCGCCGAAACGGCAATCACGCAAATCACGGAACGGGGGGCCACCCGTATGGATGACCAGACTTCCGAAGCCTCGATGGAAAAACGCAAGAAAGCAGGGTACTTCTAATGAACGCAGCAATCCAGAACACCAACCTCACCGACAGCCTGGAGCGCGGCATGTTGCGCTTCATCACGGCCGGTTCCGTCGATGACGGCAAGAGCACCCTGATCGGCCGTTTGCTGTTCGACAGCAAGGGCATCTTCGCCGACCAGCTCGACGCCATGTCGCGCTCCAAGCACAAGCGCACGGTGGGCGACACGGTCGACCTGTCCCTGCTGACGGACGGCCTGGAAGCGGAACGCGAGCAAGGCATCACCATCGACGTGGCCTACCGTTACTTTGCCACGCCGAAACGCAAATTCATCATCGCCGACACCCCGGGCCACGAACAATACACGCGCAACATGGTCACGGGCGCTTCCACCGCCGATGCCGTCATCATCCTGATCGACGTGTCGAAGGTAAAACTGGGCGACGATGGCAGCGTGGAATTGTTGATCCAGACCAAGCGCCATTCGACCATCGCGCACTTGCTGCAGATCGAGCACGTGGTCGTGGCCGTCAACAAGATGGACCTCGTCGACTACGATGAAACGGTGTACAAGCGCATCGTGGCCGCCTACCGCGAATTTGCCCAGTCGCTGGGTTTGAAGGACATCACGCCGATTCCCCTGTCGGCACTCACTGGCGACAACGTCGTCGAACGCGGCGACAAGCTGGGCTGGTACACGGGCCCGACCCTGATCGAGCTGCTCGAATCGCTGTCCGTCTACGATGAATCGCACGACACGCCATTCCGCTTCCCGGTGCAGTTGGTGGCGCGCCACAATGGCCACGAAGCGAACGACTTCCGCGGCTACATGGGCCGCATCGAAGCGGGCAAGGTCAGCGTCGGCGACACCCTGGTGGTGCAGCCATCGGGCCAGACGGCAACAGTCAAGGATATCGTCACCCTGGACGGTTCGCTGTCGACGGCCGTGGTGGGCCAGTCCGTGACCCTGCTGCTCAATGAATACCTCGATATCTCGCGCGGCGACTTGCTGGCAAGCAGCGAGCGTCCTGCCACCCTGCTGAAACAGGTGGTGGCCGACGTGTGCTGGCTGTCGGAGGACGCGCTGGACCTGCGCCGCAAGTACTGGATCAAGCACGGCACGAAACAGACGGCGGCAAAAGTGACGGCGATCGAATCGATCCTCGACATCAATACGCAGCAGCGCCATCCGGCCGAAGGCTTGAAGCTCAACGATATCGCCCGCATCAGCCTGAATGTGCAGCAGGCGCTGGCGGCCGACGCGTATGCCGATATCCGCGCCACCGGTGCCTTCATCCTGATCGATGAAGTCACCCACCAGACGGTCGCGGCCGGCATGGTTCGACTCTAACTCTGCATCGTCCAGGAAAGGCAGCCACATGAACAGCTCCCCATCTCTCCCCGGCAAGGTTTACCTGGTCGGCGCCGGCCCCGGCGCGCAAGATCTGATGACCTTGCGCGGCGCGCGCCTGCTGGCGCAAGCGGACGTCGTGCTGCACGACGCGCTGGTCACCGAAGAGATGCTGGAGTTGTGCCCGCAGGCGAAGAAAATCCTCGTAGGCAAGCGCTGCGGCCAGTTGTCGACGGCGCAGGCCTTCATCAACAAGCAACTGGTCGACCATGCACGCAAGCACGCCGTCGTCGTGCGCCTGAAAGGGGGCGACCCCATGCTGTTCGGGCGCGCCGACGAGGAATTGCGCGCGCTGGAAGAGGCGGGCATCGCGGTGGAAGTGGTGCCCGGCATTACCACGGCACTGGCGGCAGCGGCCGCCACACAGCAGCCGCTGACCAAGCGGGGCGTGTCGCGCAGCGTGGCCTTTTTCACGTCCAGCACGGCGCCGGGCGAACCGGACCAGACGCGCATTCCCGACTGCGACACCCTGGTGCAATACATGGGCGGCCGTGAAGCCATCGCCACGGCACAGCGCCTGCTGGCGCAGGGCCGCCGTGCCGACACCCCGGTGGTAGTGATTGAAAACTGCAGCCGCCCGGACCAGCGCATCGTACGCCTGCCGCTGAGCGCCCTGGCGCATGGCCTGGGCGACACCCACGGTCCCGTGCTGGTGATGCTGGGCGACGCCATGGCCGCGCGCGCGCACCAGAGCACCGAAGAAGCAGCCGCCATGCTGGCCCGCCATGCTTGAATAAACACACCGTATTTTACCGACTTTAAAGTCAGTAATCGACGTCTTCAGAGGAAACATGATACGATGCGGACGCATCTTTTCTCGAGAAGTTGTTGCGTGATAGCAATAAATTCACGCTTCGCCCCGCCATAGCGCTTGCCATGCGGTCTCCCGGCTGACGGAACCACTGGCAACCTCCCCGAAAAAAGCTGCGCCCGCAGGCTGCAATACCGCGCCGCGCAACTTTAGCCTTACGACCACACATGAATTTCACCTCCATGCGCGAAGCCCTGACTTCGCTCAGCCGCAGCAATGTCGGCGTCGCCAGTGCTGTGCTGTTAAGCATGCTCGCCTCTATCGCCCTGTGGACGGTGTTCCCGAATATCGACGACGAAAACCATTTGCTGGAATGGCTGCAAGCGCTGTTCCTGGCCCTGGCTTGCACCGTGCACGGCGTGCGCGCCTGGCAAGAGACTGACCGCCAGTCGCTGCGCTTTCTCATGCATGCAGGCTTGTGCGCCCTGCTGTTCGGCTTCCTGCTGCGCGAACTCGATATCGACCAGTTCGGCACGGCGCCCGTCTGGGCCCAGCTGGAAAAAGCCCTGCGCGTGCTGGAATTGCTGATCCTGATACGCATCCTGATCTTTTTCGCGCCGCGTGCCCGCAAGGTGTTTGCCCATGCCGGCCTGATTTTCAGCATGCGCATCACCATCCTGACGGCCATCGGCGGCTTGCTGATGGTCGCCGGCTGGCCCTTCGACAAGAAGGTCTTCCATGGCATGCCGGACGCCTACGCGCTGCTGGGCGAGGAAGTCTTCGAACTGGGCGCCTATCTGCTGCTGTTCCTCGCTTCGCTGTCCGACAGTTCGGCCGCCGCCCGCATCAGCCTGGCGCCAAAGAAGAAATCGGCTTAACCGCCCTCAAATGAAGATGGCAGCGGCAGCAGCCGCTGCAAGGTCGCGGCCACGCGCAGCAGGCGCGGGTCGTCATCCTCGGCCTCGTCGCAGGTATCGTTGATACAGAAAAACGGCAAGCTGCCAAAACGCGCCGCCAGCTCCTCAAGCTGCTGCGGCGCCGCCACATCGCCGCTGGCGATATGCAGCGGGTCGAGCATGCGCGACCGCGCAATCCCCTGATGCACCATCCAGCGCGGCACCAGGTCGGGCAGCAACGCCGGCACCTGCCACGAGCGAAACACCGTCGCGCGCACGCCGGCAAACATGGCCGGCGCCAGCCCTTCCAGTGCATGCAGCGCGCTTTTCAGCATGGGCCGCGGCGCGTGCGCATACAGGCGCGGTTCATGCTGGTAAGCTGCATACTGCGCCGACAGCCATTGCCGCGACAAGGTGGCGCAATTGACAGGCGCCGCCACGTCGGCGCGCAAGCCCTGCATGTCTTCGTGCAGCGCACTCTCCGTGAAAACACTCAAACGCCCGTCCCCTTCCTCCCCAAACCAGAATGCGGGCTCGAACGGCGCGCCAAAAAATACGTCGTCGTTCAGATACAGGAAGCGCTCGGACAGGCCCGGGATATGGTGCAGATACGATTCGATATGGCCGGAATCGAACACGGGCAAGGCGGCAGCGGGCATCAGGCTCGCATGGTCGATCACCGTCAGGCGCGGTGAGGCGCGCAGCCACTCCGGCACTTGCCGGTCCGTCAGCAGGTAGACATGGCCGTGGCCGGGGAAGAAGCGCTCGAGCGCGCGCAGGTTGTAGCGCAGCTCGCCGTTGTCACGGTAGCGCCCCGCCACGTTGCCGTGCAGGGCCAGCTGGCCGGGATGCGCCTGCGCCCAGGCGGCATACGCGTGCTGCCAGCGCGCGCGCCAGGCGGGATCGGTGCCGTCAACCCACAGGTAGACGATGTCGATGCCGCTCAAGGGAGAGTGCTGGAGCCTGGCGCCGCCACGCAGTAATCGGCGATGGCGGCGAGCACGCTGGCGTTCTCGCCGACCGCCTCGACCACCTTCAGGCGCAGTGCAGGATGCCGCTGGCGCAATTCTTCCAGCAATAGCGGCAAGTCGCGCAGCACATGCCCGCCCTGCCCCAGGAACACGGGCACCACGGTGACGTCCAGGGTGGCGCCGGCGGGCAGCTTGGCCAGCAGGGTCGCTACCAACTCGGGCAGGCGTGGCGTCATCAGTTCAAGGAAAGCCAGGTGCACGCCGGTGCCGGGCATGCGCGCCTGGGTCAGGTCGCGCAGGCGCTCGAAGGGCGCGGCCCACGATGCGGCGCGCGCGCCATGGGCAAACAGGATCAGCGCCTGTTCCGCGTTCGTCTCCATCAGTGCCGCTCCACCCACCACAGGGCGCCCAGCGCCAGCAGCAGATACAGCGCGCTCGGCGCCACCGCCGTCAGGAAGGCCGGCCAGGTGCTGAGCAGCCCCAGATGCGAGAACAGGGTGTTGACCAGCATGAAGCTCACGCCGATCATGATGCCGATGAAGATCTTCAGGCTGATGCCGCCGCTGCGCGTATGCATGTAGGCGAACGGCAGCGCCAGCGCCATCAACACGAAAATGGCCAGCGGATCGATCAGCTTTTTCCAGAAGGCGATGCGGAAACGCTCGGTTTCCTGCTTGTTCTCGGCCAGGTGGCGCGTGTACACGGCCAGTTCGCTGGCCGACATGCGCTCGGGATCGGAAGCCGACACCGTCAGGATCTTCGGCGTCACTTCCGACGTCATGTCCTTGCTGGCGCTTTGCACCGTGTGCACCAGGCTCGTTTCCTGCCCATAGTAGTTCGACAGCTTCGGCTCGAAGCCGGGCGACGTGGCCGCGCTGTTCGAGAACGAGGTTTCCGTCACATCGGTCAGGCGCCAGATATTGTTGCCCCGATACGTCGCGCCCTTGGCCACGGTCAGGGTGCGCAAACGCATATCGGTGTCGAATTCATACAGCTTGACGTTTTTCAGCTGGCCGTCCGGACGCGCTTCGCCGACATTGAAAAAGCGCGAACCGGTGACGGTGCCCGTCAGGCCATCGCTCTTGACCATGTCCTTGGTCCACAGGCCCGAGCGAAATTCGCTCGACACGGCCGCGCCGCGCGAGGTCAGCTTGAGGCGTTCGGCCAGCGGTTCCGTGCGCGGCGTGATCAACTCGCCGAAGATGAAGGTGATGACGACGAAGACGATACCGATGCGGAACAGGAAACCGGCCGCCATCGCCGTCGACATGCTCGATGCGCGCATGATGGTAAATTCGGAACTGGCGGCAAACTGCGCCATCGTATAGATCGTGCCGATCAGCGCCGCGATCGGCATCACCTCGTACACGTGCCCCGGCACCAGCACCAGCACGTACAGGAAGGCATACTGGATGGTGTAGCCGTTGCGGCCCACCTTGGGCAACTCGCCCGTCAGGTCGATGAAGGCTTGCAGTGCCAGGAAGGCCAGCAGCACGAACAGCACCGCCTGGAATATCGAGACCGCAAAATAGCGCTGTAAAATCTTCATTTCGATGCCGCTTTACTTGTATTGCCGGCGCGGCGCGCGCGCTTGAAAGCCGCCAGCAGGACCAGCGGATGATAGCGGTGGTTCACATTCAGGCGCCACGCAAACAGCGCCACCACGGCCAGCGCCGCCAGCAGGTGCAGCGGCCACCAGGCCAGGCCAAAGGTCAGGCGGCCCTGTTTCACGCTCGCTTCGATGACCTTGATCAGGTTGCTGTACGTAAAGAAAATCAGCAGGGCGATGATCAGGTTGGTCGAACTGCCTGCACGCGGATTGACAAAGCCCAGCGGAATGGCCAGCAGGATCAGCATCAGGCCGATCAGGGGCGCGCTGACACGCCACAGCAATTCGGCCATGGTATACGGATTCGGATCGGCGATGAGCGCCATGGTGCTCATGGCGCGCACGCCCAGTTCCGCGCCCAGTTCCTGCTGCTTGCTCTCGATGCGCATGATGTACTGTTCGAACTCCATGGTCTGGAAGTCCGCCTGCGTCGGCACGCCCTGATAGCGGCGGCCGCTCTTGAGCACCAGGAAGCGTTCACCCTTGGCGTCGGTATTGATCACGCCTTCCTTGGCGACGACGACGACGGCGCTGCCTTTTTCATCGACGGTATTGACGAAGACGTTTTGCACCACCGTCTTCTCGCCGCTGACGCCCTCGACGAAGAAGATGCGGTTGCTGCCGGCCGATTCGCGGAACTGGCCCGGCGTGACTTTCTGCAGGTCTTCGCGCTTTTCAAAGCGCGCCACATATTCATCGCTTTTCTTTTGCGCCCACGGCGTGGCGTACAGGCTCAGGATGCCGGTGGCCAGCACCAGCGGCAGGCCGAAGCTGAGCACGGGCCAGATCCAGCGCGACAGGCTCAGGCCGGAGGCGAACCACACCACCATCTCCGACTCCTTGTAGCTGCGGGTGACGACCATCAGCACCGAAATGAATCCGGTGAGGATGATGATGGTGGGCAGCTGCATCAGGGCGGAAAAAACCATCAGCGACATGACGTCGGACGACGCAATCTTGCCGCCCGCCGCCTTGCCGAGAATACCGATCAGCATCCAGGTGAGCAGGATGCTGAACAAAACTGTGAAGGTGGCCCCGGCGGCACTAGCCAATTCACGTCGAAGGGCGCGTTGAAAGATCATTCGGAGTTTATAATTCGGATCAGTTAGTTGAGTAACACGTTACTAGTAAATGAAAACGGAGAACCAAATGGACTTTAGCATAAAAGCATTCGATACCAAGAGCACCCTCGGCACGGCCAAAAGCGGATGCATCGCGGTTGCGGTATTCGAAAACAAAAAACTGTCGCCAGCGGCAAAATCGCTGGACAGCAAGGGTGCGATTTCGGCTGCGCTGAAGTCCGGCGACATCAGCGGCAAGCCTGGCAGCACCTTGCTGCTGCGCGCAGTCGATGGCGTCGCCGCCGAACGTGTTCTGCTGGTAGGCATGGGCAGCGATGACACTGTCAGCGAAAAAAGCTTCACGACCGGCGTACAAGCCGCACTGAAGGCCTTCGGCTCGCTGGGCGCTGCGGACGCCATTATCGCATTACCGCTGGCTGAAGTGAAAGAGCGCGACTTAAATTGGGCAATCCGTTGCGTGGTGCAAGCCGCACATGACAGCCAATACCGCTGCGACTCGCAAAAAAGCAAAAAAGATCCGGCGCCAGCAGGCGTGCGCAAGATCGTCCTGGCTGCTCCTGCAACGGCCGCCACGCGCGGCGCGCTGGCGCAAGCCATCGCCATCGCCAACGGTTCCGACCTGACGCGCAACCTGGGCGACCTGCCGGCAAACATCGCCAATCCGACCTACCTGGCCAACACGGCCAAGCAGCTGGCCAAGGATTACAAGTTCGAAGTCGAAGTGCTGGACCGCAAACAGCTCGAAGCGCTGAAAATGGGCAGCTTCCTGTCCGTCACCAACGGCAGCGAGCAGCCGCCGAAGTTCATCGTCCTGAAACACATGGGCGGCAAGGCCAAGGATGCGCCAGTCGTCCTGGTTGGCAAGGGTATCACCTTCGACACGGGCGGCATTTCGATCAAGGCCGGTCCTGGCATGGATGAAATGAAGTACGACATGTGCGGCGCCGCCTCCGTCCTGGGCACCTTCCGCGCCATCGGCGAAATGAACCTGAAGCTGAACGTCATCGGCATCATCGCCGCGTGCGAAAACATGCCGTCGGGCCGTGCCACCAAGCCGGGCGACATCGTCACTTCCATGAACGGCCTGACCATCGAAGTGCTGAACACGGACGCCGAAGGCCGTCTGGTGCTGTGCGACGCGCTGACCTACGCCGAACGCTTCAAGCCGGCAGCCGTGGTCGATATCGCCACCCTGACGGGCGCTTGCGTCGTGGCCCTGGGCCACCACAACAGCGGCCTGTTTACGCGCAGCGATGCGGCGCATGACCAGCTGGCCAATGAATTGCTGGCAGCGGGCAAACAGTCGAGCGACACGGCATGGCGCATGCCGATCGAAGAGGCGTACAACGAGCAGCTGAAGTCGAACTTCGCCGACCTGGCCAACATCGGCACGCCAGGCGGCGGTTCGGTGACGGCAGCGGCCTTCCTGGAAAACTTCACCAAGAAGTACACCTGGGCGCATCTGGACATCGCCGGCACGGCATGGAAATCGGGCGGCGCAAAAGGCGCGACCGGCCGTCCGGTGCCTTTGCTCACCACGTTCCTGATCAACCGCGTGTAAGAGAACGCCAGACCAAACCTACTGCGCGGGGCCATTGGCGGCCGGCGATGCTCGCTGTACATAAAGTACAGCTGCGCTTCTCGGCCACCACTAGCTCCCGCTCGCTA
The DNA here is from genome assembly GCF_002735655.1 of Janthinobacterium sp. BJB446. Classification (NCBI taxonomy): domain Bacteria; kingdom Pseudomonadati; phylum Pseudomonadota; class Betaproteobacteria; order Burkholderiales; family Oxalobacteraceae; genus Janthinobacterium; species Janthinobacterium sp. BJB446. The sequence continues at coordinate 20,306 of NZ_PDZK01000003.1, forward strand.
CGGTTTTGTCAGGCGTCGTTACGCAAGAATACAGCCGCCACGGTCACTGACCCTGGCGGCTTTTTTTATGTGCAGTTGAATCAGTAGACGACGGGATTGGGCAAGGGCGACGGCGCCACCTTCGGCTGCACCACCGTTTCCGGCACGGCGGCCGGCTGCGGCTTCGCGGCGACGGGCGCGGGCGGCGGCGCCAGGCGCGCGGGGTCCTGCATGACGATGGTCAAAATGGATGGGTAGTCAAAGCCGGCGCCCGTGTTGCGGTCGACGAAATAGCCGACGCCCAGGGTCAGGATGACATTGCCCCAGACGCTGCCATTGAGCTTGGGGTCGATATGGTCGTCCGTCGCGATGGCGGGCGAACCGTGCTTGCGGCAGTCGACCTTCAACGGTTCCTGGCTCTTGCGGATGGTGATGCGCCCGGGCGTGGTGACGAACCACTTGCCCACGTCGTTGCTGAGGATGCAGCCGGCGCCAGTCAGTTCGCGGTTATCCTGGATGGTTTGCACCAGCACCATCTGCTCGGTGTTGCCAGTCAGGGTGGCGCAGCCGCCCAGGCCAAACAGCAGCAGCGTCCTGGCGGCAAGGGCGGCAGACGATGGCACGCGCATGGGAAGCTCGCTTAACGGACGGGAATCGGCTGGTCGCCGGGCACGGCGACGGCGGTGACGCTGTTTTTCGGACTGCCGTCGATCAGGCGGTCGGAATACACGAGGTAGACCAGCGCATTGCGCTTGCTGTCGACCATGCGCACGACGCGCACATGCTTGAAGAAGATCGAGGCACGCTCGGTAAACACTTCTTCCTGGCGTGGCAGCTTGCCCTTGAATTGCAGCGGCCCCACCTGGCGGCACGCCACGGCCGCATCGGCCTTGTCTTCGGCCAGGCCGACGGCGCCCTTGATGCCGCCCGTCTTGGCGCGCGACAGATAGCAGCTGACGCCGGCGACGTGCGGGTCGTCATACGCTTCGACGACGATCTTGTGGTCAGGGCCGATCAGTTTGAACACCGTGTCGACCGAGCCGATGGTTTCGGCGTGCGCCGCGGCGCAGGCAAAGCACAGCACCAGAGCGGCAGGCAGCAATTTACGCATGAAGAGTATCCCGGGCACGCACGCAGGCGGCCATCAGTTGATGGGAGCGAAACGCTGGACCATGACGCCTTCGACTTCGATCAGTTGAAAGAATACGTCCTTCGGCCGGGTCCAGATGGAACCGTCGGCGGCGCGATAGACGATCATCGGCGTCAGATCCGCTTCCAGCGTGGCTTCGCACACCAGTTCGTAAATGCCGCCCTTGTAGTGCCGATAACGCATCGCCGTCCCCTCAAGCCGTTGAATCTTCGCTCTTGTCGTCGGCCAGCGCCTTCTGCTTCTGCTTCAGGCCCTGGATCACTTTCAGTATGCCTTCCATGCCGGCCGCGCCATCGGCGCCGCTGAAGGCGTCGAGCACTTCATTGAGCACCTTGTTGCGCACGGTCGCTTCATCGGAAGACATTTCCAGCGCGCGCTGGGCTTTCGCCGCCTTTTCGGCAGCGCTCACGCGCGGCTTGGCAGCCGTCTTGCCATGCGTCAGAGCAGCCTGCCAGATAACCCAGCGGCGCTGGGTCTCGAAAATCAGGTACTCATCCGGTTTGTCTTCTCTTCGCCGCACAATGTGGCCGTCACGCTGCGCCCACGCTTCAAATGCAGTTCGCATTTTCTTCCTTTGCAAATGCTACGCGCAAGTCTCACTATTAAAACTGCAACATTTCAAAATAGTACCATCTATTGATGTCGCAAAACAGTCTCATAGATATAGTACTGCAATTTATATAACAAGTCTGGCGGCGCCAGGGACGGAATTGACACTCCGTCCCCGGCACAGTGGTCATGTAATCGGAATAGCAATTACAACTAATTACAACTGCTTCCTGTCTGGTTGCCAACTTGGCCGTAACAAAGCTGTGTGACACAGTTGTTACACGGTGCCATTTTAGTAGTTTTTATCGCGTTTTAGCGAGAAACTTTACACCTTTGTCGCGTTAATCAGCGAGACGCATCCTGCCACGCCAGCCACTTATGCCAAATCAAACATAGGGGTTGATCAATGATACACAAAAACATAATATTCATGCGCCACGATTGGTTAAGTATAAATACTTTATTTGTACTCTTTTTCCCTGCCAGCAAATAAAGCTCCTACCCGGCAAGCGGCGCAAGACGTCATCGACACGCATGCGGTAAGATTCGCGCCTAACGATACCCATTCAAGCAAGGATTTTTCCCATGAAACTCGCCACCTGGAACGTCAACTCGCTCAAAGTGCGCCTGCCGCAAGTGCTGCAGTGGCTGACAGACAACCCGGTCGACATACTCTGCCTGCAAGAGACCAAACTGACGGACGACAAGTTCCCCGTCGCCGAGATCGAGGCGGCCGGCTACCAGGTGGTCTTCAGCGGCCAGAAAACGTATAACGGCGTGGCCATCCTGTCGAAGCTGCCGATCACCGACGTGGTGAAGAACAACCCGCGCTATGAAGATGCGCAGCAGCGCATCCTGGCCGCCACCATCGGTGGCGTGCGCGTCGTCTGCGCCTACGTGCCGAACGGCCAGAGCGTCGACTCGGACAAGTACGAATACAAGCTGGGCTGGCTGGCCGCCCTGCACGACTGGCTGGCCGAAGAAGCGCAGCAGCACCCGCAACTGGCCGTCGTCGGCGACTACAATATCGCGCCCGACGACCGCGACGTGCACGACCCTGTCGCCTGGGAAGGCCAGGTACTGGTGTCGGACAAGGAACGCGCCGCCCTGCAGCGCCTGTTCGACATCGGCCTGACGGATGCCTTCCGCCTGTTCGAGCAGGCGGACAAATCGTTCAGCTGGTGGGATTACCGCCAGTTGGGCTTCCGCCTGAACAAGGGCCTGCGCATCGACCACATCCTGCTCTCGCCCGCCCTCGCCGCCCGCTGCACGGCGTGCGTCATCGACCGCGTGCCCCGCAAGTGGGAACAGCCGTCCGACCATGCACCCGTCGTGGCCACCATCGACTAGACAGGGCGCGCATCATCGACAGTGGAGCACTCGCCCCGCAAGTGGGAACAGCCGTCCGACCATGCGCCAGTCGTGGCGACGATTGACTAGCTAACGGCTATCCGCTCCAGCAAGGCCTGCGCGTTCACGGCAGGCACTGGCGCGGAAAACAGATAGCCCTGCGCATAGCGGCAGCCGTTCGCCTGCAGCAGGGCGAACTGCTCTTCCGTCTCCACGCCCTCGGCCACGGCCGACAATTGCAGGCTGTCGGCCAGCGCGATGATGGCCGCCACGATGGCGCGGTCTTCCCCGCTGTGCTCCAGATCCTTGATGAAGGCGCGATCGATCTTGACCTTCTTCACGGGGAAGCGCTTCAGGTAGGCCAGGCTGGAATAGCCGGTGCCGAAATCGTCGATCGACAGGCGCAAGCCCATGCCATTGATCTGGCGCAAAATCTCCAGCGTATGCTCGCCGTGCTGCATCAGCGCCGTCTCGGTGATCTCGAATTCCAGCAGCGCCGGGTCGATGCCCGTTTCCCGCACCACGGCGCCAATCGCCGCCACCAGGCCCTTGTGCATGAACTGGCGCGGCGACAGATTCACCGCCAAGGGCACGGGCTGCAAGCCCTGGCGCTGCCAGGCCATGCTTTGCTCGCAGGCCTGGCGCATCACCCATTCGCCCACCGGCACGATCAGGCCGTTTTCCTCCATGATGGGAATGAAGCGGTCCGGCAGCACCAGGCCGTGGCCCGGGCGGCGCCAGCGCAGCAGCACTTCCATGCCGTGCAGCCGGCGCGTGGCGATATCGATGACGGGCTGGTAAAACAGTTCGAACTGCTGCAGCGCCAACGCCGTGCGCAAGCTGCTTTCCAGGTCGAAGTGCAAGGCCGCCGCCTGGTTCATCGTCTGCGTGAAGAACTGGTAGTTATTGCGGCCATTGCCCTTGGCGTGGTACATGGCCGCATCCGCATGGCGCATCAGGGCGTCGACGTCGCCGCCATCGTCCGGATACAGGCAGATGCCAATCGACGGCGTCACGTGCAGCACATGGCCGTCGAGCGGAAAGGCGGGTGTCAGCGCTTCGATGATCTTCTCGGCCACGCGCGCCGCTTCGTCGCTGCCGCGGATGCCCGGCACCAGCACGACGAATTCGTCGCCGCCCAGGCGCGCCACCGTGTCGCTGGCGCGCACGGCGCCGCACAGCCGGGCGGCCACTTCCTTGAGCAGCAGGTCGCCCGTCATGTGGCCCAGCGAATCGTTGATGGTCTTGAAGCGGTCCAGGTCGATGAACATCACGGCCAGCTTGCGCCCGGAACGCTGCGAGGCCAGCATGGCCCGTTCCAGCCTGTCCGACAGCAACGCGCGGTTCGGCAAGCCTGTCAGGTTGTCGTGATAGGCCATGTGGTGCACCCGCGCCTCGGCCTGGCGCCGCTCGACGATCTCGCCCTGTAACAGCAGGTTGGCGCCGGCCAGTTCGGCCGTGCGTTCCTGCACGCGCAATTCCAGCTCGTCGCGCGCGCGGCGCACCGCCTCGGCCGCCTCGCGGCGCGCCGTCACGTCGTCGACCAGCCACACGGAACGGCCATGCGCATGCGCCAGGTCGAACGGCCGGCCGGACAGGCGCGCCCAGAAGCGGCTGCCATCCTTGCGCACCAGCTGGTATTCCGACATGTGCACGCGTCCCGCATCGAAATCGCGCGCCGTCTCGCCGCGCGCCACCTTCCACGCGGCCATGTCCGGATACAGGGCCTGCACCGACAGGCCGTTTATTTCACCCGGTCCATAGCCGAACAGCTCTTCCATCTTGCTGTTGGCACGCAAATTGTAGCCGCCCTCTATCACCGAGATGCCCAGCACGGCGCTGTCCAGGATGGCCTGATTTTCCAGCAGCGCGTTGCGCAGGGATTCTTCGGCGCGCTTGGCTTCCGTGCGGTCCTCGATGATCCAGATGGTGCCGGCGGCGGGATCGTCCGGATTGACGACATAGGCGATCAGCTGCGCCCACAAGGTGCTGCCGTCGCGGCGCATCATTTCCACTTCCGTCTGGAAGGGCTTGGCCACCGACAGGAAGGGGAAGGCCGCCGCGCCCAGCAGCTCGTACGATTGCTGCGACACGTACAGCGCGCGCCCGGGCAAGCCCAGCGCCTCGTCGCCGCTATAGCCGAACATCGCGGCAAAGCCCAGGTTATAGCGCGTGATCAGGCGGTTCTTGGTATACAGGATGCTCACCGAGGCATTCGTCATGATGGCCGCCACTTCCATCTGCGTCTGGCGGCTGGCCGTGATGTCTTCCAGTATCCAGATGGCGCCCTGCTCGCTGTGCGTCTGGTCGACGGCCTTGGCGCGGATGCGGCACCAGAACAGGCTGCCGTCGCGGCGGCGGAACAGCGATTCATCCTGCTCGTAAGGCAAGCCCTGTCCCAGCAGCGGCGTGGCCTGCACGCCAAACTCCTCGTAGGCGGCGGGCGACGGAAACAGTTCAGCGGCGGGCAGGCCCGTCATCTCCTCCTGCGCGTAGCCGAACATTTCGGCGAAACGGGGATTGCAGCGCAGGATCAGGCGCGAACGGGAAAACAGGATGCCGACGGAGGCATTGTCGAGGATAGCCTGCTGCTCGAGCATCAGCTGGCGCGTCGCCTCCTCGGCCGCCTTCTGCGCGCTGCGGTCGTCGAACAGCCAGATCGTGTCGCGCAGCGCGCGGTCGGACTGGCTCTCGGGATTCAGCACATAGCCATACGCCAGCGCCCAGAACGTGGAGCCGTCGCGGCGGCGCATCTCCATCTCGCCCTGGAACGGCAAGCCGCGCCGCAGCAGCGGTGCGGCCTGGCGCACGACATTGTCATACGCCGCGCGCGACGGATACAGGTCGGCGACGGCCAGGCCCACGCCGCTGTCGCCGTCAAAACCGAAGCATTCGGCGAAGCGCCGGTTATAGCGCAGCACGCCCTTGTCGCGCTGAAAACCGATGGCCAAGGGCGCGTTATCCATCACCGCCTGCATTTCCAGCATGGCGCGCCGCAGCTGGTCTTCATCGCGCCGGTGGTCGCTGATGTCTTCGATGATCCAGACCGTGCCGTCATGCGTATTGAGGGGATCGACGGCGCGCCCGTGCAGGCGACTCCAGAACAGGGTGCCATCCTGACGCCGCAATTCCAGTTCCGTGCGGTACGGCTTGCCCTTCGACAGCAGCGGCGCCGCTTCCAGCCCCAGGGCGCGGCAATGCTCGGCGGAGCGGTACAGCACTGCGCCCGGCATGCCCGTCAGCTGGTGACGCGCGTAGCCGAGCATCTCGGCGGCGCGGATATTGCACTCCTCGATGAAGCCGCCCTTGGAAAAGACGATGCCGACGGCCGCGCTTTCCAGGATCGCCTGCTGCTCAAGCAAGGTCTTGCGCAAGGCTTGCTGGTCGCGCTGCTGCACGCTGATGTCGGCAAACACGAGAGTCGCACCGGGCAAGCCATCGTCCACCAGCAAGGGCCGCGACCAGACCTGCACGGCGATGGCGCCCGCCTCCCCTTCCAGGCTGCTGTCCCAGTGCCGCTCGCGCCCGGCCGCGCCAAGCGTACCGCGCAGCATGCTGGTGCTCGACGCGCGGTAAGCGTCCGTAAAGCAGTCGGCCAGCAACCGGCCCGCCATATCCCGCCCCAGCAGGGCCTGCAAGGCGCCATTCGCGGCCACCACCATGCCGCAGGCATCGCAGGCGCAGGCCGGCAAGGCGATCAGTTGCAAGGCATCGGCGATGAAATCGGGACTGGTCGGTACGCGGTTCATGGACACCATGGGATGGTTAAGGACAAGATAAACATGCGCCTGGGCAAATATTCTTCCAAGCATCATGGTGCTGCTAGATCATAAACCAGTTTCCCGGGGTTTTTTCATATTCCTTATTGGCAATATCTGAAACACCACAGACCACTTGCAACACGCCCGTTGCAACGCCGTTGCATGGCTGAAAAATGAAACAAATCGTTTAGAATAAAGCATGCGCCGCCCTCCCCAACCTCCGCTCGACCACCGCGACAAACCCGTCATCTGGACCGTCTCCGTCTCGCGCCTGTTCGACCTGTTCCGCGACATCACGCTCGAATACGACGACCTGGCGACGATCGAACCGATCAACCTGGGCTTCGACGACGCCGTGCGCCACATCCGCGAACGCATGGCCACGGAGCGCTGCGACGCCGTCATCGCGGCCGGTTCGAACGGCGCCTACCTGAAAGGCAGGCTGTCGGTACCCGTCATCATCGCCAAGGCCAGCGGCTACGACGTGATGCAGGCGCTGGCGCGCGCGCGGCGCATCTCGCCGCACATCGGCGTCGTCACCTACCAGGACCCGATGCCGGAACTGGCGGAATTTGCCGCCACCTTCGGCTTCCAGATCTTTCAGCGTACCTATGCCACCGAGGAAGACGCGCGCGCGCAGATCAATGAACTGAAGGCGGCCGGCGTCAAAGCCGTCGTCGGCGCGGGCCTCGTCACCGACCTGGCCGAAGAGGCGGGACTGGCCGCCGTCTTCGTGTATTCGGCCACGGCCATCCGGCGCGCCTTCGACGATGCGCTGGAACTGGCGCGCCTGACCCAGATCGAATCGAACCGGGGACGCCGCACGGTAGTGGCCGACACCCTGCGCGCGCGGCACGGCCTGCACGATCTGCGCGGCGAGTCGGAAGCGATGGAAGCGCTGCGCCAGTCGGTGGTGCTGTATGCGCGCTCGCCGGCAACGGTGCTGATCCAGGGAGAAACGGGCAGCGGCAAGGAACTGGTGGCGCAGGCGATCCATCGCGAAAGCCCGCGCAGCCTGGGCGCGAACCGCCCCTTCATCGCCATCAACTGCGGCGCCATCGCCGAATCCCTGCTGGAATCGGAACTGTTCGGCCACGAGGATGGGGCCTTCACGGGTGCACGCAGGGGCGGCCATGCGGGCTTGTTCGAGGCGGCCAACCACGGCACCCTGTTCCTCGACGAAATCGGCGAAATGCCGCTGGCCCTGCAAACGCGATTGCTGCGCGTACTGGAAGAGCGCGAAGTGGTGCGCGTGGGCGGCACGCGGCCCATCGCCATCAATGTACGCATCATCAGCGCCACGCATTGCGACCTGGAACAGCGCATCCGCGAAGGACGCTTCCGCGCCGACCTGTTCTACCGCCTGGCCGTGCTGCGCCTGCATTTGCCCGCATTGCGCGAACGCGCCAGCGACATTCCCGGCCTGGCCGAGTGGTCGCTGAAAAACGCGCTGGCCGCGCTGGGCGCCCGTCCGCACCCCAACCTGCATGCGGAAATCCAGGCTTGCGCGCCGCTGCTGCGCCGCTACGACTGGCCCGGCAACGTGCGCGAACTGCGCAACCTGGCCGAGCGCCTGGCCCTGTTCCTGGCCGCCGAACCGCTGCAGGCGCTGACGCCCGCCTTCGTGCTGGGCGTGGCGCCGGAACTGGCCAATGCTGCCGGCACGCCGGTGCCGCTGCCGGCGCCGGCCGCCGCCATCGCGCCGCGCCCGGAAGACGAAAGCGCCAGCGCCGTGCTGGCGCGCTTTGGCGGACGCCGCGACGCCGCCGCCCACTACCTCGGCATCAGCCGCACCACCCTGTGGCGCCGCCTGCGCACCGGCTGATTTCTTCAACCAGACAAAAGACACCATGGACGACTGGCCTCACTTGCACGAATTATGGCAACGCTGCACGGGACACGGCGGCGCGGCCGGCAGCCAGGGACTGGCGCGCGACCACCGGGACATCAAGGCGCTGTATGCGCGCGGCATTTTTATGGAAGACGCCATGCAGTTCCTGTTCCAGCAACGCCCTACGCTGGAAGCCTTCCAGGCGTGGCTGGCCGGCCGCACGCGCGTCCGCCCGGCGCACGCCGCCAGCGCGCATCAGGACGTGCTGTCGGCCGCCGAACTGCGCCATTTCGATGAGCACGGCTACCTGGTGCTGCGCGGCGCCGTGCCGCGCGCGCAGTGCGTCGCCGCACAAACGGCGATATGGGAATACCTGGGCGCCAGCCCCGATGATATGGCATCGTGGTACCGGCCGCACCCGGGCAAGCGGGGCCTGATGCTGCAGTTTTCCGACCATCCGGCCCTCGAGGAAAACCGCCACTGCGCGCACATACGCCACGCCTGTCAGCAGCTATATGACACCGGCATCGGCGCCGGCACCGGCATCTACGCCAGCATCGACAAGGTGAGCTTCAATCCGCCGGAAACGCCGCAGCACCGTTTCCTTGGCAGCGCCCTGCACTGGGACGTCAGCCTGCAACAGCCGGTTCCCTTCAAGCTGCAAGGCATGCTGTACCTGAGCGACTGTCCGGCGCAGCACGGCGCCTTTCACTGCGTGCCCGGCTTCCAGCACCACATGGCCGGCTGGCTGCGGCAAGTACCGCCGGGCCGCCAGCCGCGCGAATGGGCCGTCGAGGACTTGCGGCCCGTGCCCGTCGAAGGCATGGCCGGCGATTTCATCATCTGGCACCAGGCCCTGCCCCATTGCGCCACGCCCAACCGCGGCCCGGCGCCGCGCATGGTGCAGTACCTGACCTACCTCCCGGAGCACTGCCAGGACCAGGATGCGTGGATCTGAACCACTCATCCCGCCCTGGCGCCGCTCATCCCGCAGCGCTGGCAGCCGCGCCCCTGCGCCGCTAGCATGGTCGTCAAGGAGGAACACCCCATGAAACGAACACTGCAAACATTGATCTTACTCAGTACCGCGCTGCTGGCAGGCGCCAGCCAGGCCGCCGCGCCCGCGGCATTCAAGGTCGAGGTCACAGGACAAGGCCGTCCCCTGGTCCTGATTCCCGGCCTGGCGTCTTCCGGCGAAGTCTGGCAAGGCACGGTGGCGCGCCTGTGCGGCCCGCAAGCCGCACGCCAATGCCACGTGCTGACACTGGCCGGCTTTGCCGGCGTGGCGCCCATCGAGGGCGACCTGCTGGCGCAGGCCGAGCAACAACTGGCCGACTACATCGGCACCCAAAAACTGGGCCAGCCGGCCATCATCGGGCATAGCCTGGGCGGCTTCCTGGCGTTGAAAATGGCCATCGACCATCCTGACCAAACGGGCAAGCTGGTGATCGTCGACTCGCTGCCGGCGCTGGGCGCGACGCAGCTGCCCTCCATCACGCCGCCGCAGCTGCAAGCCATGGCTGCGCAGATGCAATCGGCCATGCGCGCGCAGGATGGCGCCACCTACGCCGCCAGCCAGCGCCGCACGGTAAGCAGCATGGCCAGCGCGCCGGCCGACGTGGAGCGCATCATCGGCTGGGGCCAGCGCTCGGACCGCGAGACGGTGATCAAGGCCATGGGCACCCTGGTGGCCAGCGACCTGCGCCAGGACGTGGCGAAAATAAAATCGCCAACCCTGGTGCTGGGTACCTGGATCGCCTACAAGGACTATGCGCCGCGCGCCGCCATCGAAGCGACCTTCCAGCAGCAGTATGCCCAGCTGCCCGGCGTAAAAGTCGCGCTGGCCGACACGGCACGCCACTTCATCATGTACGACCAGCCGGACTGGATGCAGGCGCGCATCGAACAGTTCCTGGACTAGGCGATGAACGCACCCTTGCATCGGCCGCCGCCGCTGGCCAGGATCAACTGGTACTGGACCTTCCAGCTGGTCGGCTGGGGCGCGCTCACCCTGTTCAACAGCGTGTATGGCGGCTCCACGCAGCTGCGCATCGTCGTGACCATTGCCAGCTGGGGCTCGCTGGGCGGGCTGCTGCTGTCGCACCTGTGGCATGGCGTCCTGCGCCGGCGCGGCTGGGCGGTGAACGGCTTGCGCTGGCGACGCATCGTACCGTCGCTGATCGTGCTGGCCGCCATCCAGACGGCCAGCGTGACGGCCGCCTTCCACGTCATGTATCCACCGGATACCATCCGCGGCATCGCCTGGCTGCCCGGCGCGCTGCTGTTCTGGTTCGGGGTATTCCTGACCTGGACGGTGTTCTACTTCACCGCGCTGTCGCTGCGCCGCGCCAGCCGTTTCGAGGCCGAGGCGCTGCGCCTGGAAGTGCTGGCCAAGGATGCCCAGTTGCGTGCCCTGCAGGCGCAAGTCAATCCGCATTTTTTCTTCAACAGCCTCAATAGCGTGCGCGCGCTGATCTTCGAAGACCGCGAAGCGGCCGCGCACATGATCGACCAGCTGGCCAACCTGATGCGCCATGCGCTGCAGTCCAGCCAGCACGCCACCGTGCCGCTGGCGGCAGAACTGGAGGCCGTGCGCGCCTACCTGGCCATCGAACAGAGTCGCTTCGAGGAACGCCTGCGCGTCAGCTTCGACATCGCCCCCGGCTTGGAGCTCGTGCGCGTGCCGCCCATGGCCCTGCAAACGCTGGTGGAAAATGCCGTCAAATATGGCGTCGAAGCGAGTGCCGATGGCGGCGACATCCGCATCGCGGCGCGGCGCGGCGCTGGCATGGATACGCTGCAGATCGAGGTGGCCAACACGGGCAGGCTGCGCAGCGCGTCCGGCTCCACCGGCATCGGCCTGCGCAATGCGCGCCAGCGCCTGCAGCTGGCCTGCGGCGAGCGCGCCAGCCTGGAACTGTGCGAACAGGCGGGCTGGGTACACGCCACCATCCACTTGTCGGAACTGGCATGAACGGCCAGCCGCTCAAGATACTGCTGATCGATGACGAGCGCCTGGCGCGCGCCGAGCTGCGGCGCCTGCTGGCGCCGCATGTGCAGCAAGGTGCCGTGGAAATCGTGGGCGAGGCGGCCAGCGCGGCCGACGCCATCACGCAGATCGGTAAGCTGCGCCCCGACCTGCTGCTGCTCGACGTGCAGATGCCGGGCGGCTCCGGCTTCGACCTGCTGGCCGCGCTGGACGATGCGCCCGACGTCATCTTTTGCACGGCCTTCGACCAGTACGCGCTGCAGGCATTCGAGGTCAGCGCCCTCGACTACCTGCAAAAACCCGTGCAGGCGGCGCGCCTGGCCACGGCGCTGGCGCGTGCCGGAGCGCGGGCGCAAGCCGTGCCGCCGCCTGCGCCGCGCAAGGTCTTCATCAAGGATGGGGAACGCTGCTGGTTTGTGGCGTTTGACGATATCCGCCTGCTGGAATCGGAAGGCAACTACACGCGCGTGCATTTCGGCGTGCAGCGTCCGCTGATGCTGCGCACCCTGAACCAGCTGGAAGAAAAACTCGATCCCGCCCTGTTCCTGCGCGCCAACCGGCGCCAGATCGTCAACCTGGCGCAGGTGGCGCAGCTGTCACCGAACGGCGCCGATGGCCTCGACCTGCACCTGCTGGATGGCAGCGTGGTCGAGGTCTCGCGCCGCCGCGCGCAACAGTTCAAGGCCGCCTGCGGCCTGTAGCGGGGCTATTTCAGCGCGGGGATCGGCTGCGCCTGGAATGCGGGGCGCGGCTGCTCCTTGAGCTTTTTCGCCAGCATGTCGAGCGCCACTTCCAGCTGGCGGTCGGCGCCATTGAAGGTGGCGTGCGGCGGGTTTTCCACCTCCACGTCCGGCACCACGCCCACGCCTTCGATCAGCCACTGGCCATCGATGCCGAACTGGCCGTTTTCCGCCACGCGCGCCATGCCGTTATCCGCCAGGCGCGTATTGTCGCTGAGCCAGACGCCGGCGCCGGCCGTGCGCTTGCCCACCAGTGGCGCCAGGCCCAGGGCCTTGACGCCGGCGGCAAAGGTCTCGCCATCGGAATACGTGAGTTCATCGACCAGCACCACCAGGTGGCCGCGGAAGGTGTTCTGCATGTTCGACGATGGCTGCACGCCCGGCGGCGCCCAGTAGGCCCAGGCCTTGCGCAGCAGTTTTTCAATGATCCAGCTGTCGATATTGCCGCCGTTGTTGCGCCGCACGTCGATGATCAGACCTTCGCGGTTGATATTGGCGTAAAAATCGCGCGCGAACGAGGCGATGTCATTCGGGCCCATGGCGCGCAGGTGCAGGTAGCCGATGCGCCCCTGCGAAGCGGCCGCCACCTGCTCGGCGCGGCTCAATTCCCAGTCGCCATAGCGCAGCGCCGTCTGTTTCGCCATGTTGACGGGCGTGACGATGACGGCGCGCGGCGCGCCCTTGCCATTCCCCCGTTTGACCTGCAACAAGACCTGCTTGTCGGCCTGGTTCAGCAGCAGGTCGCTGATATCGCGCGCGGCCAGCACGTCCTTGCCGTTGACGGCCGTGATCACGTCGCCCGCCTTCACATCCACGTCGGGGCGCGACAGCGGCGCGCGCGCCGAGGGCAATTCCGCTTCGCTGCGGTAGACATGCTCGACCCGATAACCGTCGTTTGTCCGCGCCAGCACGGCGCCCAGGCCCGCAGGCGTGCCTTCCTGCTCCGTGCGGCGCAATTCGCCGGGACGGATCTGCGAATGCAGCGCGCCCACTTCGGCCACCATCATGCCGAGTAGATCATTGAGTTCGGCGCGGTCCGTGACCCGCTCGACCAGCGGCGCATATTTGTCGCGCGCCGCCTTCCAGTTCACGCCGCGCATCTTCGCGTCGTACAGGAAGTCGCGGTGCAAGCGCCAGGCATCGTTGAACATCTGCTTCCATTCCAGGCGCGGATTCGACACAAACGTCCAGTCGTCAACCTTGACCTTGGCTTTCGACAGGTCGGACGGCAGCTTGGCGCCCGCCTCGATCACCAGCATCTCGCCCGGTCCCGTAGCTGCCGCCGTGCGGTAGTACAAATGCTTTTTATCCTGCGCCAGGTCGAATTCACGCACGTTGGCCACCAGCAGTTCCGGCTTGGAACCGGTATTGCCAATCGCCAAAGTCTTCAGGCTGGACTTGTTCTCGCCGCTGTCCCGTTCGAGGAAATACAGGCGCTTGTCATCGGCGGCCAGCGCGCTGTAATTGCCCGCCGCCAGCGGCACTTCATACAGGCGCTCGGCCAGGCCCTGGCTGACGATGGCCGGCAAGGCGGCCGGCGCCTTTTTCACGGCCCCCTTGCCGCCAGCCTTTTCCAACGCCTTTTCCGCCGCCAGTTCGGCCGCCTTCTCATCGTCCGTCTCGGCCGGCTTGACGCCAGGGCGACTCAGTTCATCGTCGGGCTGGAACGGGAAACGGTTGCCCGGCTGCAGCGCCAGCGCATATACGCCGATACGCTTGTCGAACACGGGGCCCATGTTGCGGTCGCCCCACGGCGAACCATTGGCCAGCTGGAAATTGCGCGCCGACATGAAGTACAACCATCGCCCGTCGGGCGAGAACACGGGGGAACCGGAGGTATAGCGGTCGCTGGTGACGAACTGCAGCTGTTTCGACGCGAGGTTGTACAGGCCGATCTGCTCGCGCTGCTCATTGCTGGCCACGCGCACGATGGCCAGGTTGCGGCTGTCGGGCGACCATTGCACTTCGTCGTGCTTGTCCACGCCCGCCTTGCCCGCGTCGTCGATCAGCTGGTTGCCCCTGGTCGCCAGGTCCAGCAGCCAGAAACGACCCTTCTTGTCCGTGTGGGCCAGCCAGCGCCCGTCCGGCGACGGGTACAGTTTCCAGCGGTGGTTATCTCCCTGCGTCGTCAGCTGCTCGCCCTTGCCCGAGCCATCGGCGGCGTACTTCCAGATTTCATTCTCTCCGCTCGTGTCGACGATGGCGAAGACGGATTTTTCGTCGCTGGAAAAGACGGCGTCGCGCGCCCGCGCCCCTTCGGGAATGGCGATATCGACGCGGCGCATGCTGCCCGTACCGGCGATGCTGACGCGTCCGCGAGCCGTCAGGATGATGCGCTCATCCTTGCCGGACAGCTGCACATTGCTCAAGGTGTCCAGCGGCGAGCGGATCTGGCGCGCGCGCTGCTGGTCGAAGTCGGATACGAGGCTGATCGGCAATGGCGATGAGTCCGTCCCTGCCGCCAGGTCCAGCACCTGCAGGTCCGCGCCCAATTGATACACAATCTTGCCATCGCCCAAGGAAGCATTACGCACGTCCCATTGCTTGTGCGTCGTCAATGCGCGGCGGTCGGAACCGTCCGGCAGCATGCTCCACAGATTGTCGCTGCCGCCCGCGTCGCTAATATAGTAAACGCGGCCTTGCCACCACATGGGACGCTTGTTGTTGCCAGCCAATACAGCAGGTTCCGCATGCATGCGCACGGCCTCGCCCTTGCCGCCCAGCTCATAGCGCCACAGGGTGGCATGCGCGCCACCCCGGTAATTGCGCACATTGTCGTTGGTCATGGCCAGGCCGAAACGCGTGAAGAACAGCGTCTTGCCTGCATCGTCGAGCACGGCGTCGTTGGCATCGGCCACGGGAAACACGCGGCGCGTCTGTTTCACGGGGTCGATGGCGGCGACGATGCGGCGCGAAGCGGGACCATCCGTGTTTTGCGTGCTGACCAGCACCTCGCCCTGCGCCGTCCAGCCCAGGACCAGCACGCCGCCGTTGTCATACGAAATACGCCGCGGCAAGCCGCCTGCCAGCGGCATCACATACGCTTCCTGCGCCCCTTCATAGGCGGCGGAAAAGGCAATCCATTGGCCATCGTGCGAAATCGCCGCGTTCGTTTCATAGCCGGGATGCGTGGTCAGGCGCTGCGCGGCGCCACCGCGCACGCTGCTTTTCCACAAGTCGCCTTCGGCGGTAAACACCACGGTATCGCCGCGCACGGCAGGAAAGCGGAAATAGCTGCTGGCAGGAGAAGAGGCAGCGGTGGCGTTGCCCAGCAGGCCGGCGGACAACAGGAGCAAGCTAAGATTGCGGGAAATTTTCATATGAGCATCCAGATAGCGGTCAGGTGGCATGGACATCATGTCGATACCGGACAGCAATTCTGGCATAACTATGACCAAAGAAAACCTTCTTAAAACCTTCTTTATTGCCCACAAAAACGTAAAAAAACCCGCGCCACTTGCGTGGGCGGGTTTTTATTGACAGCAGGAAGCTTATTCCACTTCCACCGTTTCCGGTGCTGCCGTCGGCGCCGCGTCTGGCGGTTCCGGGAATTCCAGCAAGACCTGGTCCTTGTCGTCGAGGTCGACGGTGACCCGTCCGCCCGTCACCAGGCGGCCGAACAGCAGTTCGTCGGCCAGGGCCTTGCGGATCATGTCCTGGATCAAACGCGCCATCGGACGCGCGCCCATGAGCGGATCGAAACCTTTCTTGCCGAGGAAGGCACGCAGCTTCTCGGTAAACACGGCTTCGACCTTTTTCTCGTGCAACTGCTCTTCCAGCTGCATCAGGAACTTGTCGACCACGCGCAGGATGATTTCCTGATCCAGCGCGCGGAAGCTGATGGTCGCGTCGATACGGTTGCGGAACTCCGGCGTGAACATGCGCTTGATGTCGGCCATCTCGTCGCCAGCCTGCTTCGAATTCGTGAAGCCGATCGACGTCTTTTGCAAGCTTTCCGCGCCCGCATTCGTCGTCATGATGATGATCACGTTGCGGAAATCGGCTTTGCGGCCATTGTTGTCCGTCAAAGTACCGTGATCCATCACTTGCAGCAGGATATTGAAAATGTCCGGATGGGCTTTTTCAATTTCATCGAGCAGCAAGACCGCATGCGGCTTCTTGGTGATCGCTTCCGTCAGCAAGCCGCCCTGGTCGAAACCAACATAGCCCGGTGGCGCGCCGATCAAACGGCTGACGGCGTGGCGTTCCATGTATTCCGACATGTCGAAACGGATCAGCTCGATACCGAGGATGAAGGCCAGCTGTTTCGCCACCTCGGTCTTGCCCACGCCCGTCGGACCGGAGAACAGGAAGGAACCGATCGGCTTGTCTGTCTTGCCCAGGCCGGCACGAGCCATCTTGATGGCCGACGCCAGCGCGTCGATGGCGGGATCTTGCCCGAACACGACATTGCGCAGGTCGCGGTCGATCGTCTGCAGCTTGCTGCGGTCGTCCTGGTTGACCGTTTGCGGCGGAATGCGCGCGATCTTGGCGATGATGTCCTCGATCTCGGCCTTGCCGATGGTTTTCTTCTGTTTCGACTTCGGCAGGATGCGCTGTGCCGCGCCCGCTTCATCAATGACGTCGATCGCCTTGTCGGGCAGATGGCGGTCGTTGATGAAGCGCGCCGCCAGTTCGGCCGCCGTCGACAGGGCCGAGGCCGAGTATTTCACGCCATGGTGCTCTTCGAAGCGCGATTTCAAACCGCGCAGGATCTGCACGGTTTGCTCGACGGTCGGCTCGTTGACGTCCACTTTCTGGAAACGGCGGGAGAGCGCATGGTCTTTCTCGAACACGCCGCGGAATTCCGTGTACGTGGTCGCGCCGATGCACTTCAATTGACCGTTGGCCAGTGCCGGTTTCAGCAGGTTGGACGCGTCCAGCGTGCCGCCCGACGCCGAACCCGCACCGATGATGGTGTGGATTTCGTCGATGAACAGGATGCCGTTCGGATTGTCCTTCAATTGCTTGAGCACGGCTTTCAGGCGCTGTTCGAAGTCACCGCGGTATTTGGTACCAGCCAGCAAGGCGCCCATGTCCAGCGAATACACGACGGCATTCTGCAGGATTTCCGGCACATCGCTTTGCGTGATGCGGTAAGCGAGGCCTTCGGCGATGGCCGTCTTGCCCACGCCCGCCTCGCCGACCAGCAGCGGATTGTTCTTGCGGCGGCGGCACAGGATCTGGATCACGCGGTCGACCTCTTCCTCGCGCCCGATCAGCGGGTCGATCTTGCCTTCGGCAGCGGCCTTGTTCAGGTTTTGCGTGAACTGGTCGAGCGGGCTTTCCTTCGGCTGGCCATCGACAGGCGCTTCTTCCACCCCTTCGGAGGCTTTCGCGCTTTCCGTCGACTGGTCCTTGCGCACGCCGTGCGAAATGAAATTGACCACGTCCAGGCGCGTCACGCCCTGCTGGTGCAGGTAGTAGACCGCATGCGAATCCTTTTCGCCGAAGATGGCCACCAGCACATTGGCGCCCGTGACTTCCTTCTTGCCATTCGAGGCGGACTGGACATGCATGATGGCGCGCTGGATCACGCGCTGGAAACCAAGCGTCGGCTGTGTGTCGACTTCGCCCGTGCCAGGCACGGTCGGCGTGTTATCGCCGATGAAATTGGTGAGGGTCTTGCGCAGGTCTTCTATATTGACCGCGCAGGCACGCAACACCTCGGCAGCGGAGGGATTGTCCAGCAGTGCCAGCAGTAAATGCTCAACCGTGATGAATTCGTGCCGTGCCTGCCGAGCTTCGACAAACGCCATGTGCAAACTTACTTCTAATTCCTGCGCAATCATACTTCCTCCATCACGCACTGCAGGGGATGCCCCGCCTTGCGCGCATGCGTTAAAACGAACTCCACTTTGGTACACGCTATATCTTTAGAGAACACGCCGCACACTCCTTTGCCGTAGCGATGAACACTGAGCATGATTTGCGTCGCCGTTTCACGGTCCTTGTTGAAATACTCCTGAATGATGGCCACCACAAATTCCATCGGGGTGTAGTCGTCATTGAGCAAGGCTACCTGGTAGAGCGGTGGCGGCTTCAGCACTTGCCGCTCCAGCAGGGTTTCTGTGTCGTGCTTGGTTGCCATACGCTTATTCTAATGCTTTCACAGTGGTTGTCATGCGCAATATCTACGCCTTTCCAATTGTTTTCAATCTTACGCGTTTTCTTAATACTGCGCAGATGGCGACCTTGCCGTCAAAATCAAGAGTTGCTTTTTTGGTTGTCGTGAAGAATTTGGCAATATCGATGGAAAAGCGCTTGACTTCATTATTTATTCCGCCAACAATGCTGTATCGACTGTTGCAGTAATGTACAGCTTGATAAGAAGTGAGACGTCGAGGAGGGGGCAAGAAGCTTCTTGCTTTTATGGCTCGTGTGATTTGTTTTAATTTTGAAAGTTCTTTTTATGGCAACAGGTACAGTTAAGTGGTTCAATGATTCCAAAGGTTTTGGCTTCATCACTCCAGATGATGGCGGCGAAGATTTGTTTGCTCATTTCTCCGCAATCAACATGAACGGTTTCAAGACCCTCAAAGAAGGTCAAAAAGTTCAATTCGAAGTCACGCAAGGCCCTAAAGGCAAGCAAGCTTCCAACATCCAAGCAGCCTAAGCATCGCCGGCCCTCAGATGTGAAAAACCCCGTCTCCTGACGGGGTTTTTTTTCGTCCGCAGGGTGTGCTGCACCCTGCCCCTCCAGTTACATGTGCTCGATCATCACTTCGCCGAAGCCGGAGCACGACACTTGCGTGGCGCCTTCCATCAGGCGGGCAAAGTCATAGGTGACGCGTTTCGAAGCGATCGATTTTTGCATCGAAGAAATCACCAGGTCGGCCGCTTCCAGCCAGCCCATGTGGCGCAGCATCATTTCCGCCGACAAAATCAACGAACCGGGGTTCACGTAATCCTTGCCCGCATACTTGGGCGCCGTGCCGTGCGTCGCTTCGAACATGGCGACGGAATCGGACAGGTTGGCGCCCGGCGCGATGCCGATGCCGCCCACTTGCGCCGCCAGCGCGTCGGAAATGTAGTCGCCGTTCAAATTCAGGGTGGCGATGACGCTGTATTCGGCCGGACGCAGCAAGATCTGTTGCAGGAACGCGTCAGCGATGGAATCCTTGACGATGATGTCGCGACCCGTCTTCGGATTCTTGAACTTGCACCATGGGCCGCCATCGATCAGCTCGGCACCGAATTCCTTTTGCGCCAGCGCATACGCCCAGTCGCGGAAGCCGCCTTCCGTGTACTTCATGATGTTGCCTTTATGCACAATCGTCACGGATGGCTTGTCATTGTCGATCGCATACTGAATGGCCTTGCGCACCAGGCGCTGCGTGCCTTCGATGGACACGGGCTTGATGCCCAGGCCCGACGTGGCCGGGAAGCGGATTTTCGTCACGCCCATTTCATTGACGAGGAAATCCATCAATTTCTTGGCCTCGGGGGAGCCTTGCTGGTATTCGATGCCGGCGTAGATATCTTCCGAGTTTTCGCGGAAAATCACCATGTCCGTCTTTTCCGGCTCTTTCACGGGCGATGGCACGCCCGTGAAGTAGCGCACGGGGCGCAGGCAGACGTACAGATCGAGCTGCTGGCGCAGGGCCACGTTCAGCGAGCGGATGCCGCCGCCGACGGGCGTGGTCAGCGGGCCCTTGATGGAAACCACGTAATCTTTCAGCACGGCCAAAGTTTCTTCCGGCAGCCACACATCGGGGCCGTACACATTCGTCGATTTTTCGCCCGCATAGATTTCCATCCAGCTGATCTTGCGCGCGCCGCCATAGGCCTTGGCCACGGCGGCATCGATCACCTTGATCATGACCGGGCTGATATCGATGCCCGTGCCATCGCCTTCAATGAAGGGAACGATGGGATTATCTGGTACATTCAGCGAAAAATCGGCGTTGACGGTGATTTTTTGGCCGTCAGCAGGTACAGTGATATGTTGATACATCGTGATCTCCGAAGTGGGACACACCGCTGGCGGGCAATGCAGGCCGGCGACGCGCTCTGCGGTTGCAGAGTTTACAAAAACAAGTGCGAACATGGCGGCAACAACGCACTTTAGCAGGGAAAGAACACCCGGGCCATCTGCGGCGCCAAAGAATCTCATTGCCATACCGTCCATGTCTTCTATAAGACATAAGACTAACATCCACATTATGCACCAGTATCCTACAGGGCGCCACGCTTTTGCGGCGCCAACCAGCAGCCACCATCGCTTACATCAATTCTTCTACCAGCATGCCACTCATCCTCTTCAATAAACCATTCCAGGTCCTGTGCCAGTTCTCTCCGCAGGATGGCCGAGCCACCCTGGCCGACCATCTGAGCATCCCCGGCATCTACCCGGCCGGCCGGCTCGACGCCGACAGCGAAGGCTTGCTGCTACTGACGGACGACGGCCGCCTGCAGCACGAAATCAGCCACCCGGACCGCAAGGAAGCGAAAACCTACCTGGTGCAGGTCGATGGCGTGCCCGATGCGGCCAGCCTGGCGCGCCTGCAGGCACCGCTGGACCTGGGCGACTTCATCACCAAGCCATGCAAGGCCGTGCGCATCGCCGAGCCGGACTGGCTGTGGCCGCGCAATCCGCCCATCCGCGCACGCGCCGACAAGCCGACCTCATGGCTGGCAATCACCTTGAAAGAAGGAAAAAACCGGCAAGTGCGGCGCATGACGGCTGCCGTCGGCCTGCCCACCCTGCGCCTGGTGCGCAGCGCCATCGGCCCATTCTCGCTGGCCAGCCATCCCTTGCTGCCCGGAGAATGGTGCGAGGTGCCGGCCGAGAACATTGGGAAAACGTGAGCCGGACAAGAAAAAACGCCTTCCGTACCGAATTTTGCCAATAAGCACTATTTATTTTTAGATAATGCATTAAAATCATCTGACCTCAACATGACCGAAAAGGAAAGATGATGACAAAAGTAATACTGGCCCTGGCCGCTTCCCTGCTTGCCGGCGCCGCACTGGCGCAATCGGGCGCCCAGGTGCATGCTTCCGCCGCGACCGATGCCGTCAAGCCGCCGCCCGCATCGGCTGCCAGCCATGCCTCGGCCGCCACCGACGCCACCAAGCCGGTGCCGCCGGCATCGGCCACCGTCAACGCTTCGGCCGCGACGGATGCGGCGCGCTCAGGTGCATCGACCAAGGCCTCGGCCGCAACGGATGCGCCGCGCCTGATTCCCCAGGCGCGCAAGACCAAACAGCCGGCCGCTGAAGGCAAGCCCGTGAAATAAACGCGGTTCCCGGGGTTACGGCAGCATGTTGCTGTAACCCCACGCTTTCGGCGCGGCCCGGCAGCACGCTTGACCAGGCGGCCACCAGCATGGCTTAATCGCCGCTTCGCAGCCACCGTCCCGCCCCATGAAAAATTCCCTACGCCGTCTCCGCCTGTCGATCGCCCTGCTGGCGTGCGCCAGCATTGCTCAAGCGCAGACAAAGAGCTTGCAACTGTCGGCTGGCATGCATTTGATCCAGGCAGAAGTGGCCGCCACGGAAGAGCAGCGCGAACAGGGTTTGATGTACCGTGAAAAGATGCCGGCCAATGCGGGCATGCTGTTCGTCTTTGGCAACCCATCGACCCAATGCATGTGGATGAAGAACACGCCGCTGCCCCTGTCCGTGGCCTTTATCGATGCCGGCGGCAAGATCGTCAATATCGAAGACATGCAGCCGCACACGCTCGACAGCCATTGCTCCACCAGGACCGTGCCCGTGCGCTATGCGCTGGAAATGCACCTGGGCTGGTTCAAGCAAAAGAATATCAAGCCGGGCATGAACATCGGCAACTTGCCGGCGGCACGCTAGGCCGGCGCGGCCGCGGCCTGCCGCTGGCGGGCGCGGCCGCAAAAAAGGTGAAAAAAACGCGAAAAAACGCGAAAAAACGCGAAAAAACGCGAAAAAACGCGAAAAAACCCGCCAGAATGAATCTGCGGGTTTTTGCTTTTCAACCAGTGCCAGCGTACCGGCACAGACAAGGCCACCATGGTGGCTTGCCTGCTGGCGAATATTAAGCGGACAGTGCTTTCAAAGCAGCTGCCAGACGGCTCTTATGGCGAGCTGCCTTGTTTTTGTGGATGATCTTCTTGTCAGCGATACGGTCGATGGTCGACACGGATGCTTGGAAGATTGCAGCAGCAGCTGCCTTGTCGCCGCCCTGGATCGCTTTGCGAGCAGCTTTGATAGCCGTGCGCAAGGTCGAACGTTGGGACGAATTGTGTGCGTTTTGCTTAACTGCTTGACGAGCGCGTTTGCGCGCTTGTGCGGTATTTGCCATGGAATTTCCTAAAACAGGGTCAAAGTGCGTTTGCAAACATTAGTGTTTGCCAACCGGTGCGTTCTGTGCGTCTGCCGAACCATGTGTGCCAAACCAGTGCCTGTCAAACATTAGTGTCTGCGTAACAGAATTCTGTACAGCCTTCGATTATAGCGATATTTTCAAGCGGGGGCAAATCAAAAAACCGGGTATCGCGGTAAAAACACCTGAAAATGGGCCTGGCAAGGGCGAATCGGCGGCGCTTGTTACTCGCTTGTTACCATATTTTAACCGTTTGCCAGTACCGCGCCCGGCTATAATCTGGCCCCATGAACTTGCTTAAAACCCTCGCCGCCATTTCCAGCATGACCATGCTGTCCCGTGTAACCGGATTATTGCGCGAAAGCCTGTTCGCGCGCGCCTTTGGCGCCGGCGCCTACACGGACGCCTTCATTGTTGCCTTCCGCATCCCCAACCTGTTGCGCCGCCTGTTTGCCGAGGGCGCCTTCTCGCAAGCCTTCGTGCCGATCTTGTCTGAATATAAGAACCAACATGGCCAGGAAGCCAGCAAGCAACTGGCCGACCATGTGGCCACCACCCTCGTCTGGGCCACCCTGCTGGTGTCCGCCATCGGCATCGTCGGCGCGCCGTGGTTCGTCTACGCCATCGCCACCGGCCTGTCCAAGGACCCGGGCGCTTTTGACGCGGCCGTGTGGATGACGCGCTTGATGTTCCCTTATATTACTTGCATGTCCTTCGTGGCCCTGGCCGGCGGCATTCTGAATACCTGGCGCGAATTCAAGATTCCCGCGTTCACGCCGGTGCTGCTGAATCTGTCGTTCATCGCCGCCTCGCTGTTCCTCGCGCCCCATCTGGAGCAGCCGATCTACGCCATGGCCATTGCCGTGTTCGCCGGCGGCCTGCTGCAGGTGGCCATCCAGATCCCTGCGCTGATCAAGATCGGCATGCTGCCGCGCCTCTCGATCAACCCCGCCATCGGCCTGTCCGACGGCGGCGTGCGCCGCGTGCTGAAAAAGATGGGACCAGCCGTGTTTGCCGTCTCGGCAGCGCAGATCAGCCTGATGATCAACACCAGCATTGCATCGCGCCTGGCCGAGGGCAGCATTTCCTGGCTATCCTATGCGGACCGCCTGATGGAGTTTCCCACCGCCATGCTGGGCGTGGCCCTGGGCACCATCTTGCTGCCCAGCCTGTCGAAGGCGAATGTGGATGGCGACAAGACGGAATACTCGGCCCTGCTGGACTGGGGCTTGCGCCTGACTTTCCTGCTGGCCCTGCCCGCCGCCGTCGGCATGGCGACCCTGGCCACGCCGCTGATCGCCACCCTCTTCCACTACGGCAAGTTCACGGCCGAATCCGTGACCATGTCGACGCAGCCGCTGGTGGCCTACAGCCTGGGCCTGATCGGCATCATCCTCGTGAAAACCCTGGCGCCTGCCTTCTATGCGCGCCAGGACATCCGCACGCCCGTGAAAATCGCCATCGGCGTGCTGATCGCCACGCAACTGATGAATCTGCTGTTCGTGCCCTACATCGCCGTGGCCGGCCTGGCCCTGTCGATCGGCCTGGGTGCCTGCCTGAACGCCAGTTTCCTGTACTGGGGCTTGCGCAAGCGCGGCATCTACCAGCCGAAGCCGGGCTGGGCCAAGTTCTTCCTGCGCCTGCTGCCGGCACTCATCGTGATGGGCGGCGTGGCGTATGTTGGCGCCATGCGCATCGACTGGATCGCCATGCAAGCCCATCCGCTGCTGCGGGCCGGCGCGCTGGCCCTGGTGGTGGCCGTGTGCGGCGTGGCGTACTTTGCCACCCTCTTTTTAGTTGGCTTCCGCTTCCGCGACTTCAAGCGCCACGCGTGACAAGCTGTGCAGGACGTTGTTGCCGGCGTCTCGCCATACTAGCGTACTGTCTTCGACTTGGCGCCTGGTCCTGCGCAGCTTGTCCGGATTGTGCAGGACGTGGTTGCGGCGTCTCGCCATACTGACGAAAGACGAAAAAAAACCCGCCGAAGCGGGTTTTTTTTCATTGCAGCGAAAGCTTAGGCAGCTTTCTTGGCGCGGCGGCGTGCCACGGCGCCGACCAGTGCCAGGCCGCCCAGCAGCATGCCATAGGTTTCTGGTTCTGGTACTGGCAGGGCCGAAACCGTGCCTACGTACTGAACATTTTTCACCAGCGTCAGGCCTGTGACTTGCACCGTGTACGTGCCTGCAGCCAATTGACCGGCCCAGCTCAGATTCTGGATGCCGTTGGCCGTGCTCTTGTCCAGGCTGCCATAGCCGACCAGGCTGGCGGCGAAATCCTTGATCGCGCCGTTAGCAACGGAGAACGTTTGCAATGCACCGAACGAGGTCGACGATGGGGCCAGCAACTGGAAAGTCCACGAATCATTGATTTCCGAATTGATGGCGAACTTGGTCGTGAAAGCCGACAGGGTGTCCGAACCGGTTGGGTCCAGGATGCCCAAGTCGTAGGTTGCTGCCGACGCGCTGAACGATGCTGCTGCCAGAATGCCTGCAGCGATAAATTTCAATTTCATAGTTTATCCCTTAAAAAGTAATTTATGGCTGCAATGCGCAGGCCACCAATAGTTTTAGTACCGGAAGTACTAGACAGGATGGTAGCATAATCACATCAAATTACTTATAAATATTTTATCGAAGTTTCATCCAGGATAACTATTTTCGAAATGAACTATTTGCCACTATCTATGAATTTCTATGGAAAAATAGTTACCGGGGCATACATCTAATTTTTCCCATGTTTAACAGTGAAAACGCCTATTCGGCAGGGTTTTCAACGGGAGTTTGCGGTTCAGGCGGCTCAACTGGCTCTGGTGGCGCCTGTTCTTGCGATGGAGTAACAGGGCGGGAAAACAACGGTGGCGCCGGCAAGGCGGGCATGATGCCGGCCTCATCACCCGCCGGAACAGTTGCCGGTCCCGCAGGCGGCACGGATGACAGCCGTGCATCGACCATGAAGTGCCACTCCGAGAAATGCGCCCTGCCTTCGAAGCCCGCAAACCGGGCCTCGAAATTGCCAACCTTTAATGGCGCCGCCTGCGACAGGCTGTGTACGCCGATGATGCCCTGGCTGCCGGGCTGGTACAGCAAGCCCCACTCGGCGCGTCCCGTGATGGGGTCCACATACAGCTTGCGCAAATGGCGGCGTAGTTGCGGAAAGCGGGGGTCGCGCAGCAAGGCCGCCAAGGTCGGAGGTTGCTGCGGCTGGCCGGCCGGCGTGGCGGCCGCATAGCTGTAGAGGGCATCTGAAAACTGCGCGCCGATGTCGAGCAACTCCTGCTCGGTCGCTTGGCGCTGCAGCAAGGAACCCATCTTCAATCCGGCCGCCCCCACGAGGCCCAGGATAGCCACCAGGATGATCAGGCCCAGGTAGGTAAAACCACGCTGGCGGCGCGCAGGACGGTGCATGGCCGCTACCAGTCGGCAAACGGCGTGCCGCTGCGGTCCTTGCCGGGCGCGCCGCTTTTCACGTCATACACCTGGCCTGGCGTGTCGTCGGGCGGCGGCACGATGAGCCAGCTGCTGTCGCTATCGGTGATAGGATCGATGGGCATGGCCCGCAAATATTTCTTTTCCACTAGCTGCTCCAGCGTATCGGGATAGCGCCCCGTATCGCCGTGGAACTGGTCGATGGTCGCGCGCAGGTTGCGCAAGTTGTCCGCCAACACGGTTTCCTTCGCCTTGTCCAGGCTGGGAAAGTAGCGGGGCACGGCCAAGGTCAGCAGCAGCGCCACGATGCCGAGCACCACCAGCAATTCGATCAGGGTAAAGCCGCGCCTGCGGTGTGGGATATTTTCAGCAGCCATGGTTCACCATATACGGTAAGGCACGTTGTTCAAGCCCGTTTTGCCGGACGTACAATACACATCGTAGACATCGTCGCCCTCGCGTGGTTCGGCCGCTTCGCTGGCGTAGCTGCGCTTGCCCCACGTTTGCGCATCGCTCAGGCCAGCGTCCGCGTTGAACGGGTCGCGCGGCACGCGGCGCAGGAAAAACAGCTTGCTGCGCTTCGGGTTGCGCTGGTCAGGCACGCCCTCGACCAGCAGTTCCAAGCTTTTCGGATAGCCGCTGGCGTCTGGCGCGCGCAGGATACGGCCCTCGTCGCCGGCCCGTTTATAGGCATCGAGCCCCTGGCGGATCTCGCGCAGCGCGCGCCGCAATTCCTGCTCCTGGCGCCGCTGCACCGTTACCTGCGTGACGGGGATCACCAGGGTGGCCAGCACGCCCAGGATGGCCAGGGTCACCAGCAGCTCGATCAGGGTGAAGCCGCCCTGCCTACCCTGCGCATGCGCCAGTCTCATTTGACGGGCGGCGGCGGCACCACCGGCACCGGCTGGCTCGATGACAGCGGCAAGGGCGCCGCCTGCAACGGCACGGGCTGGCCCGACGATATCGGCAAGGGCGAGGCGGCCGGCTCGGGCGACGGCGCCACTTCCGGCGCCGGAACGCTCTGCGGCAAGGCCGATGGCACCTGGCCGGGCACCATCAGCGGCTGCGCCGGCGCCGGCTGCATGCCGACGGCCGACGGGCCGGAACGCACGATCACCGTGCCCGGCATCTGCGTGGGCGCCTTGGCCGCCATGTCGGGCCGGCGGCGGAAGCTGCCTTCCGTGCCGGCCGAGAATTCCGATTCCTTCGCTTCCGGACGCTGCACCGTGCGCACGAGGTGCGGCGTGATCGACAGCACGATTTCCGTCTTCTGGCTGTCGTCCTTGCTGCTACCGAACAGGCGCCCCAGCACGGGTATGTCGCCCAGGCCAGGCACCTTGTTGCCCGAACTGCGCTCTTCATTGTTGATCAGGCCCGCCAGCACCTGGTTTTCGCCATCCTTCAGTTGCAGCATGGTCGACGCCTGGCGCGTGCCGATCTGGTACAGGGTCGAGCCGCTGCGGGTGGTGGTGGCCGCGCCCAGGTTGCTCACTTCGAGCGAGATGCGGATACCCACTTCATTGTTCAAATAAATGGTCGGCTCGGCATTCACCGTCAAGCCCACGTCCAGGTAACTGATGGACTCGGAAGCGAAGCCGCCCGTGCCTGGCGAAATGGTGGTGGTCACCACGGGCACCCTGTCGCCGATGACGAACTTCGCCTTTTCCCGGTTGCGCACGCGGATGCGCGGATTGGCCAGGATATTCGCGTCGCCGTCCGTCTTCTTGGCGTTCGCCGTCACGGACAGGTCGCTCACGCCGATGGTGCGCTGGTTCAGGTTATTCAAGTCATTGATGGTCAGGCCCGCGCCGCCCGAAGTGGAGAGCGGCGTCAGGGTCAGGCTCGATGGCCAGACCACGCCCAGTTCCATCAGGCGGCTGCGCTTGACTTCGAGGATTTCCAGTTCCAGCACGACCTCGGCCTCCGGCACGTCCTGCAGCGCGATCAGGCGCTCGGCCAGGCGGATCGCCTCCGGCGTGTCGCGCACGATGACGAGGTTGAGTTTTTCATCGGCCACCACGTCGCGCGTCTTCAAGATGGTCTTGAGGGTGTTGGCCACCTGCTTGGCGTCCGCATTCGCCAGGAAGAAGGTTTTCACCAGCACTTCCTGGTACTCCTTCAATTTTGCCGCCACATTCGGGTAGATCAAGATCGTGTTTGCATCCATCACCTGCTGTTCCAGCTGGTTCGTCACCAGCAGGAAGTAGACGGCCGACTCCACCGTGCTGTTTTTCAGGAAGATCGAGGTTTTCGCATCCGCCTTGACGTCCTTGTCGAAGACGAAATTGAGGCCGGAACGGCGCGCGATCAGCTCGAACACCTGTTTTAATGGCGCTTCGCGAAACTCGATCGTGATCGGCTGCTTGTACGATTTGGCCAGGCCCGATTCGACGACGGGCGGCGCCGTTTTGTCATCGACCTCGCGCAGCAGCGCGCGCGCGCCGGCGTGATTCGGCTGCTCCGTGAGGATGGCATTCAGGCGCTGGCGCGCCGGGTCGTAGCGCTTGGCCTCGATATCCTTTTGCGCCTCGGCCAGCAGCTTGCCATGGCGCTGCTCGCGTTCGAGCGCGCGCAAGCCGCTGTTGGCACGCTCGTTCTGCGCATCGATTTCCAGCACGCCCATGAACGAGGCGCGCGCCAGCTCGCCCTGCCCTGCCTGCGCCTGGCGCTCGGCCTGCTGCAAGCGGCTGCCAGTCGCCCGTTCGCGCGCCTGCAGATAGGCGCTGCGGTATTGCGCATTGCCGGGGTCCTGCTGCAGCGCCTCCTGCAGTTTTTGCAGGCCGGCCGGGATTTGATCTTGCGCAATCAGCTCGCGCCCGTCGCGGTAGGCTTGCTGCCCTGCGCAGCCGGACAGCAGCAAGAGCAGCAGCGCCGATGAAAAGGAACGAGACATCACTCGGAAACTCCAATGTTGAGCTGCTGAACCTGGTTCAACGGCAGATAAGTGAGCGTCATGACGGGCGGCGCAATCGTCACGACCTTGTAGGCGCCATCGATGACGGTGTTGGCGCGCACGATATACGTCTTGTCGGCGCGCGACAAAAACACTTCCCAGGCGCCATCGGCGGCCGCCTTGCCCAGGTAGACGAAGGGCAGCGGCGGCGCCATCGGCGGTGGCGGCGGCGGTGGCGCGACGGCTACCATTTTCGGCGGCGGCGGATTCCAGTTCTGGCTCTGGAAGACAGCGCCGGCGCCGGCAAAGGTATCGCCATCCTCGCCCGCCACTTCGCTGCGCGGCAGCAGGGCCAGGATGGCCGGCTGCGCGGCTGGCGGCTTGGCGGCCGCATGGCGCGCGGGCGCGACGGCCCGCTCCACCGCTTCGGCCACCTCGGCCACGGGCTGGCGCTCGCCGAACAGCAGCAAGGCGCCCGCGCCCAGCACGCCGGCCAGCATGAGCCAATGGCGCGGGGTCATGGCGCCTCTCCCGCATCGCCAGGCGTATCGGTCAGATAAAAGGTCAGGCGCAAGCGCGCTTCGAGTTCCGTATCGGCGATCTGCTCGCGGCGAAAACTCAGTTCGTCGAGCGAGGCGAAGGGGACGGCGCGCAGCGCTTGCAGCGCGAACTGCCACACGGCCGCATAACTGCCCTTCAGCGGCAAGGTCACCTGATAGCTGGCAACCCTGCTGGCCTTGTCGTAGCCGCTCTTGTATTCGCCCTGCGCCAGCAGCAAGCCGTTTTTCGCGGCCAGGTCGAACAGCTGCTTGACTTGCTGCTCCGCGTGGCGCTGCTGTCCCAGGGCGGCATAAAAGCGCGCCAGGTTCTCGCTGGATGTCGCCGGCGGCGCCGCGATGACTGCGGCCAGCGATGGCTGCGGCAAGGGCCGCGCTTCCAGTTGCGCCGCCACGGCGCGCTGCTGCCAGGCCCACGCCCAGGCGGTCAAGCCCAGCGCGAGCAGGGCCACGGCCAGGCAGGCAGGCGCGCCCAGGCGGCGCAGCAGCAGTTGCACGCGCAGGCGCACGCTATTGATGTCGATGGCCATCATGGCGTGCCCCAGCGCGCTTCGAGCTGGAAGCGCAAGGGTTTGTTCGGATCGAGCGCGTTGATTTCATGGCGCAGCAGCTGCACGCGGGTGCCGAACAGCTCCTGCTGCTTCAGTTGCGCCACATACGCGACCATGGCGTCGCTACTGGTCGTCTCGGCCGTGATCTTCAGCACGCGCTTGCGCGCATCCGGTTCCAGCGCCAGCAGCGCGATGGCGGGTGGCGTGGCGCTGGCCAGCGCATCCTGCACGTCGCGCCACGGCAGATTCAGTTGCAGGATGGCCGCATTCACGGCCGCCGCCTGCGCCGGCGCGATGGGTGTTTGCGGTGCAGCCACCGGTCCCTGCGTGGCGGCCATGACGCGCTGCTGCGCCAGCCGCCAATGTGCCTCGCTTGCCTGCTGCCGCTGCAGCGCGGCGCTGCCGCTGTACGCCGCCGTGGCGATCAGCGCCGCACCCACGGCGCCGATGCACCACGCCCACGCGGGCACGCGGTGCAGGCTGCGGCGCCAGCTGGGCGGCGCGAAATCGATATCGAGGCGCGTCATGCCACGCCCCCGCTGCGGGCCAGCCGGGCGGCCGGCGACAAGGCGCCGTCGCCGTCCGGCGTGGAAAAAATCTGGCAGTGGAACGCTTTCGCCTGTGTCAGCCATGCGGGCGGCGGCGCGCCGCACAGCTGCAGCAGCGCCGGCGCGGGCACGCCTTGCAGCAGCGCCTCGCGCGCCAAGGTCTGCGCCAGCCAGCCATGGCCGGCGTCTGCGGGCACGGGCAGCGCGCGCACGGCGCGCAGGCGGCCATCGTGCCGCACGCCCAGGGTCAGGACGTTTTCCTGCAGCTGGCCAAACCAGGCGCCCGGCTTCAACGCGCCGTGCCAGCGGTTCCAGTGGCGCGCGAATTGCGGTGCGATAAAAATCAGGGCCAGCTTGCGTGCGTCGGCCACGCGCGTCAGCTGCGCCAGCAGCGCACGGGGCACGGCGCAAAAGAACGGCGCGCGCGCATCCCAGGCGCTGCTGCTGTGCCACAGGCCGGGCGCATCGCCATACAGCGACTGGAAGCGCAGCGCGGCGGCAGCCTCGATATCGGCCAGGCGCGCGGCGCCTTGCGGCATGTCCACTTGCCACAGGCGCGCCAATCCATCGTCGAGCACCACGGACAGGGGCCAGCCGGCGTATTGGCTGGCTGGCAGAATCTGTTCCAACGCCTGGCCCAGGGCGGCAAAGTCGCCATGCAGCGTGCCGTCCGGCACATATGCGGCTTCGCCCAGCAATATCCATGCAGGGGCGCGCCAGCGGCTGCTGCGCCACAGGCTCACCTTGCCCGCCGCCACGCCCAGGCGCAAACCTTGTCCAAAACCTCTACGCATGCAGGGTGACCCTCTTGATTTCCGTGATGGTGGTGGCGCCCCGCTTGACCAGTTCCAGCGCCGCCAGGCGCAGGCTGCGCGTGCCGTTCGCATACGCGGCCGCCTTGATCTGCCGGATCGGTTTCTTGTCGACGATCAGTTCGCGGATTTCATCGGTCAGCACGAGGATTTCGGCAATCGAGCGGCGCCCCTTGTAGCCCGTGCCGCGGCAGTCGCCGCAGCCCTTGCCCTGCTTGAATTGATACTGCGCCACGTCGGCTCGCGCCAGGCCCACGCTGGCCAGCTCACCATCGTCGGGCGTGTAGTCGGTGGCGCAATGGGGGCAGTTGGTGCGGATCAGCCGTTGCGCCCAGATGCCGTTCAGGGCCGAGACGAACGCATACGGATCGATGCCCATGTGGGTAAACCGGCCGAACACGTCGAAGACGTTATTCGCATGCACGGTGGTGAGCACCAGGTGGCCCGTGAGGGCCGACTGCACGGCGATTTCCGCCGTTTCGCGGTCGCGGATCTCGCCCACCATGATCTTGTCGGGGTCGTGGCGCAGGATGGAGCGCAAGCCCTTGGCAAACGTCAGCCCCTTCTTTTCATTCACGGGTATCTGCAGAATGCCGGGCAGCTGGTATTCGACGGGGTCTTCGATGGTGATGATCTTTTCGCGCCCGTTGTGGATTTCCGTCAGCGCCGCATACAGGGTCGTCGTCTTGCCGGAGCCGGTCGGTCCCGTCACGAGCAGCATGCCGTAGGCTTCCTGCGCCAGCGCGCGCAACGCTTCCAGCGATGACGCGTCAAAGCCCAGCGCTTCCAGGGTCAGGGCCCCATACGCCTCGATCATGGCGCGCTTGTCGAGGATACGGATGACCGCATCCTCGCCATGGATGCTGGGCATGATGGAGACGCGCAGATCGATTTCGCGTCCGCCCGATTCGACGCGGAAGCTGCCGTCCTGCGGCACGCGGCGCTCGGCGATATCGAGTTCGGCCAGCACTTTCAGGCGCGAGATGATGTGCTCGGCCACTTCGATGCCGTTGACGGACGTGGCGTGATCGAGCACGCCGTCGACGCGGTACTTGACGGCCAGGCCGCCGGCCGTGCTTTCCAGGTGGATGTCGGAAGCGCCCGCCTTCAGCGCGTCATATAAGGTCGAGTTGACCAGCTTGACGGCGGGACTGGCCGCTTCCGACACGCTGGCGAACGACAGCACGGCCGCCGTCTTGCCGTCGCGCCGCGCATCCGTGGCGGCGCCGGGCAGCAGGCTGTCGACGGCGCGCGCCGATTCTTCCTGCTTCGACAGATAGGCGCCGATGTCGGCCTGCAGCGCCAGACGCACGTGCAAGGCGCCCTGCCCGGCGCGCGCACTCAGCCAGGTTTGCAGGTCGAGATCGAACGGGTCGGCAATCACGCCCACCAGCTGGCCGTCGGCGGCGCGCAGCAGCACGCTGTGGCGCGCCAGCGCCTGCGACAGGGGCAGCACATCGAAGGCGGGAGAAAACGCCAGCATGTCGGCCGTTTCCAGCACGTCCAGGCCGAACGGGCGCGCCAGTTCGCGCACCACGGCGCGCGCCTCGATGCCGCTCAGTTCCTGCAATTCCTCGACCAGGCTGCGCTTCGATTGGCGGCTCAGGACGCGGGCGCGCTGCAGCAGGGCGGCGTCGATGGCGACGCTGGCCAGGGTGGATTCGGCAGCGGTCTGCATCATGAAATATCGCCGGCAAGGTCAAAGATGGGCATATACAGCAGGATCACGATGGCGCCCACGACCAGACCGATGCCAGCCATCAGCAAGGGTTCGAAAGTACGCGTAAAGCGGTCGATCCAGCGGCTGATTTCACCGTCGTAGAAGGCGGCCGACTGCGTCAGCATGGGCCCCATGTCGCCCGTGCGCTCGCCCACACGCAGCATGCGCAGGGAAATCGGCGTCGTCAATTGATGCTGCTCGAAGGCGGACGACAGGGGCTGGCCCGCCTCGATGGCGCCGCGCGCGCCCTGCAAGGATGCCTGCATGCCCGGCGAGACCATCGCTTGCACGGTGGAAATCGCCTGCACGATGGTGATACCGCCCTCGGCCAGCATGCCAAGGGTCAGGTACAGGCGCGACAGTTCATAGATGCGCACGCGCTCGCCGATGCCAGGCAGTTTCGCCAGCAGGCGCGCCACGCCGCCATGGCGCAGCACGCGCCGCACGGCCATGAACACCGCGCTGCCGGCGATCGCCAGCCCAAGCAGCAACAGCACGCCATGCTGCGTGACGAACTGGCCCCAGCTGAGCATGACTTGCGACATCCACGGCAGGTTGCGCCCTGCGCCCTGGTAGACCTCGGCGAAGCGGGGCACCACATAGCTGATCAGGAAGGCGCTGACGCCGCCGCCCACGGCCAGCAAGATGGTGGGATAGATGGCGGCGCTGACGATCTTGCCACGCACCGTATCGATGCGCTGCTGGTAGTCGATATAGCGCGACAGCGCGCGCGGCAAGTCGCTCGTGCCCTCGGCCGCCTTGACGATGCCGATATACAAAGGGGGGAACAGTTCCGCCTGCTCTGCCAGCACGGCGGAAAAGCGCTTGCCTTCGCGCAAGCCTTCCAGCAGGCGCGTGAGCACGCTGCGCGTGGCCGGCGACGCTTCCTTTTCCAGCAAGGCTTCCAGCGCCTCGACGATGCCCAGGCCCGCTTGCAGCAGCGCCAGCAATTCCTGGCTGAACAGCAGCAGTGGCAAGGCCCGCGCCCGCTGGCGCCCGGCCGCGCTGAACGGCGTGGCCCGCAACGGGCGGATGGCGCTGACAAACAGGCCGCGCGCTTCGGCCTGGCGGCGTGCGTCGGCTTCGTCGCGGCCGTCGATCACGCACGTATGCAAGGTTGCTACGGCCTGGTCCGTGGAAAGCGCGCGTACTTCGAACTGCATGATGGCTTGTCCGTAGGAAAAAGAATGGCGCTGGCGTTATTGCGAGCTGATGTCGGCGTTCTCGCCGCTGCCGCCCGGCTGGCCATCCTTGCCCATCGAGACGATGTCGTACTCGCCCTTGCTGCCGGGCGCGCGGTATTGGTAGGCATGGCCCCACGGGTCGAGCGGCACGGCCTTTTTCAGGTAGGGGCCATTCCAGCGCGTGCCGGCGGCGGGCGGTGCGACCAGCAGCGCGGCCAGGCCTTCTTCCGTGGTGGGATAGCGCCCCACGTCGAGGCGGTAGGTGTCGAGCGATTTTTCAAACGCCTCGATCTGCGCCTTGGCCACCGTCACTTCGGATTTGCCCAGCTGGGCGAAATACTTGGGGCCGACATACGCCGCCAGCAAGCCGATGATCACGATGACGACCAGCAATTCGAGCAAGGTAAAGCCGCGCGCATGGCGCGTTGCCGCAAGGTTCTGCCTGTGTACTGCATGCATCCGGTAACTCCTTATTGCCTACCTTCAATACATTGCGTCGCTGCGCGCGGCGGATGGCCACGCACAGGCGACACGCGCTTGCCTGATGCTTATCAGCCTACCATGCCGGTTATGGTTCATACAATCTTTTCTTTGCACTGTGAACAACAAATTCCGGCGGAAACCATCCAGTGTGCGCGAAACCGCCACGGCGACGCGCGCGCTTGACTGGCTGGTCAATCACTCAACTATTTTCAATGCGGAAACTATCTACTACTGGTTACCAATTCATAGTAAGTGATGAATTTTATTCATTCATTATTTGTAACTTTCAAATTAAATTTGCAAGAATATCAAACAATGGAATTGCCTCTTTTGCTATAGTAAAAATCAATTTTCTACGTATTGGTCTTATCCGTCCACGCAGGAAAGAGCATCCCAGACGCAAAACATATTGCATCCTACATAATCACCAAGGGAAAATTCATGACTCGTATTGTGCATTCGAAGGCAGCTTCCGCAGCAAGTCCTTTCTCGGCCAAGCAGTGGACCGGCGCCGCCATCCTGGCCCTGTCCGCCGCCTGGGCCCCCGCCGCCATCGCGGACGTGATCAACTTTGACAATCTGGATAGCCAGTTCGTCGGCCATGGCGACTCCCTGGAATTCGGCAAATTCCTGCTGACGGGTGCTTCGAATGCCGCCGGCGCCAGTTATGGCGACCTGGTCGGCGCCGTGTTCGACGGCACGGATCCGGCCGCCTGCGGCATGGCGTGCCCGACCAACAATACGAGCAATTACTATGCCTCGCTCAACGACGGCATCATCTACCTGGACCCACTAAACCCGGGCGGCAGCGTCAGCCTGCAGGGTTTCGACGCCAGCTTCATCGGCTACGCGCAGGGCGTCACCTATCCGGCGGTAGCCGGCCTGCTGCGCGTGCAAGGTTTCTACGCGGACGGCTCTTCCATGTATGAAACATACCAGCTGGGCGGCCCCATCGGCGGCAACTTCCAGTTCCAACGCTACAACACCAGCGCCAGCTTCGGCAGCCAGCAATTCGCCTCGCTGGCCTTCTTCGGCTTCACTTGCAACACGGCCGGCAATTGCAACGCCTTCAGCACCAACAAGGGCCAGTTTGCGCTCGACAATATCGTCGCCTCGGTACCGGAGCCATCGACCTACGCGATGATGCTGCTGGGCCTGGCAGGCATCGGTTTCGCGGCGCGCCGCCGCCAGCAAGCCTGATTTATCCCTTTCGATTCCCGCTACCGTCACCAGGAAACCCTACATGACATTCCGTCCCGCCTTGCGTCCCATTTCGCTCGCCGTGCTGAGCCTGTTTGCCAGCCTCAGCTTCCAGGCCCACGCCGACGACCTGCGCCGCCCCTACATCGTGCAACTGAACGACAAACCGATCGCTTCCTACACCGGCTCGGTGGAAGGCCTGGGCGCCACCCAGCCTGCCGCCGGCGGCCGCCTCGACCTGGCCAGCACACAAGTGCAGCTGTACGGCGACTACCTTGAACAGAAACAGGCTCGGGTACAGGCCCTCGTCGCCGCCGCGCCCGTGCAATACCAGTACAAGATCGTCCTCAACGGCTTCTCCGCCCTGCTGACCGACGCCGAAGTGCGCCAGCTGCAGGCGAGCGGCGAAGTGGCCAGCATCGCCCCCGACGAACCGCGCGCCCTGCAGACGAACTACACGCCCACCTTCCTGGGCCTGGACCAGCCGGGCGGCCTGTGGAGCCAGCTGGGCGGCAAGCAGCATGCGGGCGAAGACATCATCATCGGCATCGTCGATGGCGGCGTGTGGCCGGAAAACCTGTCGTATGCGGACAAGGTCGACGCCAACGGCGCCCCGACCTTCGACCCGAACGCCACCCTGGCCTACGGCGCCGCGCCGGCCGCCTGGAAAGGCAGCTGCCAGACGGGCGAAGGCTTTACGCAAGACCACTGCAACAACAAGCTGCTCGGTGCGCAATACTTCAATGCCGTGCGCCTGACCGAGACGGACAAGATCCAGCACTGGAGCGAATTCACCTCGCCGCGCGATTCCATCGGCGACCCGAATGGCGAAGGCGGCCACGGCACGCACACCTCGTCCACCGCGGGCGGCAATGCGGGCGTGCCCGTCACGGCCAACGGCTCGCCGCTGGGCGCCATTTCCGGCGTGGCGCCGCGCGCCCGCCTGTCCGTCTACAAGGTGTGCTGGTCGTACAACCTGGCTACCCAGCCGACCGGCGCGAAGAACGGCTGCTACGGCGGCGACAGCGTGGCGGCGATTGAAAAAGCCGTGCAGGATGGCGTACACGTCATCAATTACTCGATCAGCGGCGGCGGCACCGTCAACGATCCCGTCGAGCAAGCCTTTTTGCACGCTTCGAATGCGGGCGTCTTCGTTGCCGCTTCGGCCGGCAATGCGGGACCGGCCAATACCGTGGCCCACGTCAGCCCATGGATCACCACGGTGGCCGCCTCGACGCACAACCGCGCCAACCAGGCCAAGGTGACCTTGAGCAACGGCGCCAGCTACACGGGCGCCTCGCTCAACTACAATCCGCTGCCGGCCACCACCCTGATCCGCGCGCAAGACGCGGGCCTGGCCGGCGCCGATGCGCAAAAACTGGCCCTGTGCTACCGCGCCGGCGACAACGGCGGCGTGGCCCTGCTGGATCCGGCCAAGGTCGCCGGCAAAGTCGTCAGCTGCCTGCGCGGCACCACGGCGCGCACCGACAAGGGCGTCGCCGTGCTCGAAGCGGGCGGCGCCGGCATGGTGCTGGTCGACACGGGCGTGGGCTTGGTGTCCGACCCGCACGTGCTGCCGGCCGTGCACGTGAGCGCCGCCGATGGCGCGCTGATCAATGCACAGGCGCAAACGGGCACGGCCACGGCCGCCATCTCGCGCTTCGTCACCAACGGCAACGGCCCTGCCGCGCCCGTGGTGGCCGACTTCTCGTCGCGCGGCCCGAACCTGTACGACGCCAACCTGCTCAAGCCGGACGTCACCGCGCCTGGCGTGGACATCCTGGCCGGCGGCACGCCTGCCCTGTCGCGCGCCCAGCGCGACGCCGTGCAGGATGGCAGCCTGGTTCCTGCGCAAGCCTACATCTTCCTGCAAGGCACCTCGATGGCCAGCCCGCACGTGGCAGGCCTGGCCGCCCTGCTGCGCCAGCAGCATCCGGACTGGAGCCCGGCCGCCATCAAGTCGGCCCTGATGACGACCGGCAGCACCACCTTGCCCGACATCCAGGCAGGCGACGCGCGCGGCATCCTGCCATGGGGCCAGGGCGCCGGCCACGTGACGCCGAACAAGGCGACCGATCCCGGCCTCGTGTATGACGCCAACCTGGCCGACTACAAGAAATACATGTGCGGCGTCGGCATGACGGCCGAGTGCGCGGGCGGCACCCTGGCCGGCTACAACCTGAACATGCCGTCCATCACCATCGGCAACGTGCTGGGCACGCAAACGGTAACGCGCCGCGTCACCAACGTGGGCAGCAGCAGCGCCACCTACACGGCCAGCGCCTCGCTCAGCGGCTACAGCGTTGCGGTGGCGCCTGCCACCCTGGCGCTGGCGCCCGGCGAAACCAAGTCCTTCACCGTCACCCTGACGCGCACCACGGCGCCGGACAACGTCTGGCAGTATGGCGCCCTCGTGTGGAGCGACGGCGTGCACACGGTACGCAGCCCCGTCACGGCCCGCTCGGGCCGCGCGGTGCAGTCGCCGGCATTGCTGCAGGCCGACAAGGTCAGCGGCCTGCGTTCGCTGACCCTGTCCACCGGCTTTGCCGGCAAGGTCGGCGCGGCGACGGGCGGCCTGAAGGAAGTGGCGCGCAGCGCGCAAACCATCAGCCAGGCCGCGCCGGGCAGCGTGGAAACGCTGGTGCAGATGGCCGACGCGTGCAAGGCGGGCGGCAGCGGCGTGCGGGTCGTCAATGTCAGCATTCCCGCCAGCACCGTCGTGGCGCGCTTCGAAATCTTCGACCGCGACACCAGCGAAGGCGCGGGCAATGACCTCGACCTGCTGCTGCTCAACAGCGCTGGCGCGACCGTTGCCACCTCGGCCACGGCCGGCTCGAACGAGGCGATCACCGTGACCACCCCGGCGGCAGGCAACTACAAGGTGTGCGTGGTCGGCTATGAACTGGCGAATGGCGCGTCGACCGGCTTCGGCCTGTCGTCGGCCGTCGTCACGACAGCCGACAAGGGCGGCAACCTGAAAGCCACCCTGCCTACCAAGGTGTATGTGGGCGGCAGCGCCACGGCTGGCGTCAGCTGGTCGGGGCTGGAAACGGGCAAGCGCTACCTGGGCGGCGTAGTCTTCCTTGATGGCAACAACGCGGCAGCGTCCACCACCGTGCTGTCGGTGGAGACCAACAGCCCGTTGCCTCTGGCCGTCCCCAGCCAGCGCAACGTGAAGGCGGACGCCAAGCTGTAACGGTATCGCTCCAGGCGGTAACACGACGCGCCCTGCGGGGCGCGTTTTTTATGCGTAACACGCGTACAATCGGCGCACGGGCAACTCGTCCGCCATGCGCAAAGGAGTTTGCATGTCCGCATTTCGCCTCAGCATTGCCATCCTGGCCGGCATGGCCAGCCTCCATGCACTGCCTGTCGCGGCGCAGGCCGCTGCGGCGCGACTGTCCTATCTGGTGCAATTACGCGCCCCGCCGCTGGCCTCGCAAGCGGACGGCGTGCATAGGCTCGATACGGACAGCGACACGGCGCGGCGCTACACGGCCCAGTTGGAAGCGCAGCAGCGCGCCGTGCTGGCGCTGGTGCCCGATGCCCCAGTGCAATACCGCTACACGGTGGCCTTCAATGGCTTTGCCGCCATGCTGACACGCGCCGAAGTGGCGCGCCTGCAAGCGAGCCCGGACGTGGCACGGGTCTCGCCCGGCAGCATCGAACACACGCAAGATGGCGGCGGCAGCGGCAAGCCGCAGGCCAGGCCGCAGGACCAGCGCTAATGGCTGAGCAAGCGCAGCGCGATGCCGCGCGACACGGCTTGCATGCGATTGCTCACGCCCAATAATTTGTAGATACGCTGCAAATGGCTTTTCACGGTAGTGCCGCTGATACCGAGAATTTCCCCCACCTCCTCATTGCTTTTCCCTTCGCGCACCCAATGCAGCACTTCCAGTTCGCGCGCACTGGCCGCGCGCGTGGCAGCCGGGCCCGTCATGCGCGCGCGCTGGCCGCCTGGCAGCGCCAGCCAGTGGACGTGCAGGTAGGGCAACAGAAGTTCCAGCACATACGCCTGGCGCGAAGCGTCCGCCGGCATCACGGCGAACAGGGCAAAAAAGCTGCCGCCGGCGTCGCCCACGCTGCCGTGCACCAGCACGCCGTCGATGACGGCAGCCCCCTGGCCGCCCGCGCGCCAGGCCAGCGCAAGGTGCGCCAGTTGGCCCTGGCGCTCGCGCAGCAGCGCGTGATCGGGCGCGGCGCTGTGCCAGGCTTCGCTGCGCAGCACGGCACCATCGGCATCCAGTTGCGCGCACATTAATATGTCGTGCGGTAACAGCGTTTGCAGCGGCCCCTGGCTCCACAGAAAGAAATCGCCGGGCGCGGCGATGCCATGCGCGCCGAGGATGGCGTGCAGCAGGTATTCCTGCTCCCGCCCCGTCAGCAGCATCATGCGCACACGGCGGCGTCAAACGCCAGATAGCGGTAGCCGCTGCCGCGCACGGTTTCGATGCGGTGGCCGCAGCCGCCCGGCTGCAGCGCCTGCCGCAAACGCCCCACGTGGGCGTCGACCGTGCGCTCATCGAGATACGCTGCATGGCCCCACACCTGGTCCAGCAACTGCGCGCGGCTATGCACCCTGCCCGGATGGTTCATCAGGAAATGCAGCAGCTTGAATTCCACACGGCCCAGGTTGACGGGCACGTTACCGGCCGTCACGCGCAGGGTGTGCGGGTCGAGCCGCAGCGCTGCCGTGCCTGCGCGCAAGGCCGATGGCGCGCGCCGGCGCAGCAGCGCGTGCACGCGGGCCAGCATTTCACGGGGACCGAAAGGCTTGCACAGATAGTCGTCGGCGCCGCTTTCCAGCGCCAGTACCTTGTCCTGTTCGCTGTTGCGCGCGCTGACCATGATGATGGGCAAGTCGCACAGCACGCCATCCTGGCGCACCTGGCGCAGCAGCGCGATGCCGGACGCATCCGGCAGCTCCCATTCCAGCAGCAGTACATCGGGCGGGCCGGCCGCCAGCAGCGCCAGCGCGCCGCGCGCATCCAGGGCGCAGCTGACCCGGTAGCCGGCGCCTGAGAAGTTATGCGCCAGCAGCGCTTGCATGGCAGGCGCAGGGTCCAGCACCAGGATATGGCCAGGCATCGATGCATCCTTCCAAAAAAGTGGCGGCCGCCCATGAAAATACTAGACTGCCCGACAAGTTTTTTACTATGCATCAAGCGTAAAACGGTGACCAATACAATTTAGTTTCCTGATTTATAGCTATTTCAAATAAATAAACAAAAAAAACACAGCGGCCCGCAGGCGCGCTGTGTCCAGGCTGGAAAGACTACGCCCGTGTGCCAGGCTGGCGGCGGCGCAGGGCAAAACCGATCAGCGCCAGGCCGCCCGTCAGCATCATCCATTCCGACGCCTCCGGCACGGCCGAGATCGTCGCGATGCTGGCGTAGCTACTGCCCGCAATGCTTGCGGGCAAGCCGCCGTTGAGCGGGGTCAGTTCGAATTGCACGAGGTTGCCGTTCGCATTGCCCAGATAAGCCATGCCGGTGTAGTCGAGCAAGCCCACGCCAAACGTCGTGCCCGCGTTGCCGGCCGTGTTCAGGAAGTCGCCGCCGAAGACGATATTGAAACCGAACTTGCCGCCCAGGGTCACGTTGTGAAACCAGTCGTTGTAGGCGCCGCTATTGCCGAAGGTCAAGGTGCCGGGCAAGCTGCCGCTGACATTGCCTTCCTGCGATGCCAGCCCGCCGAACGCTCCCGAAAAATTGCTGAGCACGGCGCTGGCGCCCGGCGCGGGGCTGTTGCCGGCGATAAAGGCGAAGTCGAGGAAACCGGCGCCCGAGAACTGGCTCGTGTCGATTTCCACGCGGTAGCCGAGCGGATCCGCCAGCGCCAGGCTGGAGCTGGCGGCCAGCACGGCGGCCAGGACGGCGCGGCGCAGGGCCGGATGAAGTGTCGTTGTCAACATGATGGTGTCCTTAGAAGTTGCCGGCGAAAATGCTGGCGGAATAATTGATCGTCACTTTCGACGGATTGGTGAAACTGACGGCAAACGAGGCTGTCGCGCCCGGCGCCAGGCTGGCCGCGTTGACCGTGACATACGCGGCGCCCGCATGGCTGCCCGTGGCATTGGCCAGGGCCACGCCGGCAGGCAAGCCGCCGAACACCACCTGGAACGGGCCGTTCAAGGCGCTCGTGCCCGTGTTGGTGAACGAGAAGGTGCCCGTGTATTTTTGCGTCACGCGGTTGTACGCGAGCCCCGAACTGGCTTGCGCCACGCCGGCCGTGATGTCGCGGTAAGCGGGCTGCAAGTCCAGGCTGATGACGACGGGATCGTGGTCCGAGGCGCGGTAAGGCAAGCCGTTGTACAAGTCTTGCGGCTTGGCCGAGTCGATGTTGTAGTCGATCACTTCCGGCTCGTCCGCATTCACATGCCATTCGGCCACGCCCGCCACTTGCGGGCTCAGCGACGCACTGGCCAGCGCATGGTCGAGGTAGCCGCTCTGGCCGCCGAATACATACGAGTACGGCATGCCGGACGGCCGCACGAAACGCTCGAGTTCATTGACGAAGCCAGCGCCCGTGATGACCTGGATCGGGTCTTCCGCGCCATACGAATTCAGGTCGCCGATGACCAGC
Organism: Janthinobacterium sp. BJB446; assembly: GCF_002735655.1. Taxonomy (NCBI): domain Bacteria; kingdom Pseudomonadati; phylum Pseudomonadota; class Betaproteobacteria; order Burkholderiales; family Oxalobacteraceae; genus Janthinobacterium; species Janthinobacterium sp. BJB446. The sequence goes on from NZ_PDZK01000003.1 coordinate 62,919, forward strand.
ACGTCCGCGTCGCCGGCAGCGGCCGCCACTTGCGGCACGAAACTGCCCACCAGACGCTGGGCTTGCTGCACGCGGGTGGCATTCCAGCAGCTCTGGCTATCGTTCTGGTCCGCGTCCAGCCCGCTCGATGGGCAGCTGCCCTTCGACTTCAGGTGGTTGACGACCAGCGAGAATTTCTCGCCATTGCCGGCGCGGAAGGTCTGTGCCATGGGTGGACGGTTGTTGATGGCGTTGGCATCCGACAAGGCGCCGCCTACCAGGCCCAGCTTGGCCGGCTTGTAGATCATGGCCACGCGGATGGCGTCCGTACCCGTGGCGGCCGGCTTCGGCACCACGGCATACGTGACGCCGCCGATGGCAGCGTTGAGCTGCTCGACCAGGTAACTGACGGCCGTTTCGCCATTGTTCTGGATTTCCATCAAGCCCACCACGTCCGCATCGATGGCTTTCAGTTCGGCGACGATCTTGTCGCGCTGGCGCACGAATTCGGCCAGGTTGTCGGCGCCGCGGCAATTGCTCTTGGTGGTAGACGAGCCCACGGTGCAGCCCTGCCCCGTCTGGCCAAACACGTTATTGCCATTGGTAAAGGTCGTAAAGAAGTTCAGCACGTTCGCGCTGGCCACCTTGACGTTGCCTGATGGCAGTTCCGGGCTGCCCGTGCGCGGGTTGTCGCGCGAAAATTGCGGCGCCTGCGTCGGCTGCAGTTTGTAGGCGGCACCGCCACCGCCGATGGCGCCAAAGTCCACCACGCCCGTCAGGTCGGCTACCGTGTCGCCGCTGCGCACGGTGCCATCCTGGCCGATGTACGGTATCGTCGGCGGTGCGACAAAGATGCCATCATCGAGCACGATCAGATTGTTCGCATTGGCGGCGATCAAGGCTTGCGCCTCGGCGGAACCGGCCGGATAACGGTTGGTCGGCACTTCGCGCCGTCCCGCCGACAGGGTCAGCTCGCCGCGCGCGCCCAGGTAGGCGTTTTGCGACACGGTCAAGGGCTGCGTGAAGCGCACCAGCATGCCTTCCACGGCGGCCAGGTTCTCGTTCGGCAAGGTCACATTCGTCGGCACGATGGCGTGGCCCGCGCTTTGCGTGAGGATGGCCGTCACGTCCTTGAATTCCGTATAGGAATTCTTCGCGCCCGACGGCGTGTATTCGACCACCGTGCCCGTCACGCGCACCAGCTCGCCCGGCTGCACGGTGGTGGCCGTCGCGCCCGTGTACACGAAGATGCCGTCCGAGGTCGACGGGTCGCCATCGCCGGCCGCGTCCTGGATGAAGAAGCCGGTGCCTACTTTCAGGGTGACCACGCCCTGCGTCGTCTGCACGGAATTGGCGTAGGGGCTGGCAGCGCCCGATCCCTGGATCTGTGGAATCGTGTGGCTGACGGCAGCCAGGCCTTGCACGGCGACATCGATCTTGCAACTGGCGCTTTGCTGCTGGTCGTTGCTGAAATTCACGATGACAGGGTAATTTCCCACCGGCACGCCGGCGGCTACCAGCAGGCTGACCACGGCGCTCTCGCCTGCCACGCCGGCCGCGCTGAAATTGGCCAGGCTGATGCCGGCCACGGCCGGCGAGCTCAAGGTGGCGGCATTCACGACGCCATCGACGTCGGATGCGCGCAGCACGGCGCTGCCGCCATTGCCCACGGCCAGGGCCAGGCTGGCTGGGCAGCTGGTGACGATCTGGTGCACGACAGGGCCGCCGCAGGCATTCAATGGCGAAGCCGTATTGCGCGGCGTCACGCTGCCGGTGGCGAAGTCGGCGCTGTTATCGTCCGTGTCGGCGCAGCCGCCATTCGCGCGCGCAATCGACAGCGTATTCGATGGCGCGGGCGCGACGGCGCCTTCGAAGCCGTTGGCCGTGCCGAAACCGACCAGGTCGATGATGGCGGCGCCCGTGGGGCTGGTGCCCGTTTGCGCCGTCTTGCTATTGCTCAGCAACACCTTGCCCGCCGTACCGGACATGGCCAGGCTGCCCGTGGCATCCGGCGCAGGCAAGTCCTGCGTACCGCCCGCGCCCTTGGCTTGCTGGACCAGCAAATACTGGCCAGGTTGCAATTCGATAGCCGGCAAGGCCGTCACCGACCAGCTGGAACCGGCGGCGGACGCGTATTGCACGCTCCAGTTGCTCACATTCACGGGGCTGGCACCGCGGTTGAACAGTTCGATGAAATCGTTGCGGTACAGCGCGCCCGTATTGCCGCCCCCGCCATACACCTGGCTGATGACGATATCGGAAGCAGCCAGGGCCGGCACGGACAGGCTGGCCAGCAGGGAGGCCATGACGGTCAGGCGCAACGGCGTGCGCAAGGGGGAAAACGAGGTGTGCATGAGGATCCCGGTCGGTAAATAAATGACGCCGGTCCCGCATGATCGGCCGGCGCGCCACAATTAACAAAAGTATTTCAGACTTGTTATTTGCATATTAAAGGCCCGGGATGACGACTTGATGACATTTAATTAAGCCGAATGGAGTAATTTTCTTTCCAGACGCATCAAAATAAGTATCTTTCAAACAACAAACAATGCTTTCCATTTACGCAAAGAAAGCGCCAATGTGAAAAATATGATATATTTCAGGCAAATAAGTTTTGTTCTTGATAAGCCATTGGCAACTTTAAGAACCTTGCAATACAAATGGATTGAGCGGGCCCCATACATGCCCGGCTCTTCATCTGCCATCCTGCCGTGCACAAACAATGTTGCACAGCTAGCGTAGGCACCAATTACATCCTCAGCGCCTGGCGATATGCGCCGCGCTCAGAATGCATTTCCAAGAGGTAAGTAATGTTAAAACCAGCCCCCCCATCCAAGTTCGCATCCTTGTTCGCCTGCAGCGTGTTATTGCTGGCGGCTAGCACGGCACAAGCGCAAAATGATGCGCAGCGTGCCAGCGGCGACGATAAACGCTGCCAGGCCACGGGAGCCGCCAGCAACGCAGGCGGCAAGGCGAAGGACGCCGACCTCGATAGCACGTACAGCGCTTGCAGCCTCGTCGATGGTTTCATCGGCTTCGGCGCACGCATCAACGACGGCACCAGCACGCCGCCGGAATTCGGCAGCGGCGCTTCGGATCAGGAATTGCGCAACCCGCAATTTGGCGGCGGCGGCCACCGTCTGGGCAATCAGTTTGCCGATGCGGGCGATACGGCGGGCGGCACGCGTGCGCGTCCGGCGCGCGACACGGGAAGCTATCAGTTTGGCACCCGCGATTTCGTTACCAGCCAGGAGTTCCCGCCGATCGATGGCGGCGCCGGCTACCGTGGACCGGGGCGCGCCTACCATGGCGCCACCGGCACCGATACCTATGCACCGCTGATCACGTCCGCCTCGCGCGGCACCGGCTCGCCGGCTGGCGGCTCCAGCGTGGGTGGCGGCGGGGCGACAGGCGGGATCGACAGCGGCAATAGCGGCATCGGCGTTCCCAGGCCGCCTATCGCCGTCGTGCCTGAGCCGGAAACCTACGCCATGCTAATCGCCGGCCTCGGCCTGGTGGCATTCGCGGCGCGCAGAAAGCGGAGCGCCAAAGCCGCTTAAGCTATCCTCCCCGGCGTCTGGCGCACCGCCAGGTCAGCGCTCAGCGCCGGTAAGCCATGTACGGCGCGGCCAGCGGGTCGCCGATAAACAGCCCCTGCGCCGGCCACAGCACACTCCCCCAGTACGCTTCCAGCGCCGTCATGCCGTTCAGGTAGCGGCGCAGGAGCACGGTAGGATTGGGGAATTTCTGCCAATAATTGCACGGCTCACTCACAGTACCGTAACTGGCCGTCGCGCCAGCTTCCAGCCAGCGCTGGCTGCTCATCTGCCCTGTGCCCTGCAAATCGCCACCGAATGACGTCAGGTGATCGGCCAGCGCCCCCGGCAAAAATCGCAGCGTGTCCAGCTTGGCCACATTGGCCACGCCGGTCTGGTACACCATGATGTTCTGGACACTTTCAATGCTGTTGGCATGCACATTCGTAATGGTCAGCTTGCGCTGACGCACCATGCCGGTCGGCGGAAAGAATGCCGCGCGGCTATTGCGCGCGGCGTCGCTGGTAGTCAAATAATAGGCGCCGGCGGCCGGCACGGCAAACCCGCTGGCCGTGCCGCGCTTGATGACGGCCTTGGCATCATCCACGGAATCGACAGGCAACAGCATGGACAGGCGCATGCCCATCTGGGTCATGGGCCGGTCCACGTTGCTGTTGAAATAGATGCTGGGCTTGCCCGGGTCGCACGTCTTGACGCACTGCGCCATGTCATATCCCAGGGTAAATGCGGAGGTGATCGAATTGCACTCGACCGCATAGGGGGCGCTCCAGACCATCAGCACGGCCTGGATCTCGGGCTTGAGCTGCGCCTCGATGCGCTCCTTAAGCTGGGAAAATTGTTCGGCGCTAAGCTTTCGTGGCCGGTTTGGAATATTCACATGCACGACGTTGGCAAGCGGAATGTCGTGCGACTGGCGGTAGTACTCGCCGACCTCCACGCTATTCGGTTCCGCATCATTGATGATGACCGCCAGGTGCGCGGGCTGCAATCCTGGCGCCGCGCCAGCTTGTGGCACTAAGGAGAAAGCCGCCAGCAACACGGGCAAAAAACGTAGTGGAGTATGCAATGGATGGCTGCCAGAAAGATGAATCGAAACGACCGCAGCATGGCAGTCGGAGCTTGACGGCCAATTATAGCGCTGGAAATAGTGCCGCAACGCGGCAAACAAAAAACGGAAGCCAAGGCTTCCGTTTCTTATTGCTGCTGATAATGCCAGCGCGCGCTCAGGCTTGCAGCTTGCGCCGGCGCGCCACAAAGCCCATCAATCCCAGGCCGGCAAGCAGCATGGCGTAGGTTTCAGCTTCCGGCACGGCACTGGCCGAGATATTGCCGCTGTAGCTACCACCCGTTGCGGAAGCGACATAGCCGTCAACTTGCAGGAAATAGGTTCCCTCAAGCAAAGGCGTCTTGCCGCTGTTCAGCACCCAGGCTTGGTCCTGCGCCGTGAAATTCAGCAGATCGAGCGCGCCCTGCAGCACTACGCCACTGGTATTGCTCAGGCTAAATCCCGTCAGGGTCAGGCCGGAATTGGCGCTTGGCTTGAGCGAAGTTGCCAGCCCGCTGAAATCATGGATGCCCGTCAGCGTGAAGAGGAATTTGTCGCTGAAAAAATTATTCCCGGCGCCAGCAAGCTGGCCGGCGCCCAGGCGGAAGGAACCAAACAGTTCACCGCTGGAATAGTCGATCAAGTCCTGCGTCAGGTCGACCGGCGCATGGCTCAGGTCGACGGGAGCGGCGTGGGCGCCCACGCTGGCAGCGGAGAGCACGAACGTCATGAACAGGGATTTCAATATTTTATGCATACTTTTCACCAAGATAACGGCGGTCAACGCAAGCGCGCCGCGGGAAAGGGACTATAGCGTCACGACAGCGAGTCGTGTTCAGGCGGATTTCTGACGGCGGCGGACGACAAACCCCAGCAAGCCCAGGCCGGCAAGCAGCATCGCATAGGTTCCAGGCTCGGGCACGGCCGATACCAGGTTGCCATTGCCGCTGAACGTGGCGCCGGTGCTGAAGACGATATCGCCGCTGACCTTCATATAGTACGCACCGGCGGCCAGGTTCGCGAACGACAGGCTCCATTTGTCGGTCGCGCCGCTCAGCTCCTGGGTACCGCCCTGCAGCAAGGTGTTGCCGACGCTGCTGTACAAGCCAAAGCCCGTCAAATTCAAGCCGGTCAGGGCGCTGGTGCTTTGCGAAGTCAGGACCACGTTGAGCGCGCTGGGCTGCGTCACGTTAAACGTAAACACATCATTGAAAAAGCTGCCCTGTTGATTGTTCTTGAACTTGTCGCCAAATGTCAGCGAACCGCCGCTCTCCAGCTTGACGGCTTTCGGCAGGGAACTGATGTCGACAGCCGCAGTGGCCGCCTGGGACAGCAGGGCCGAACCGGCAAAAGCCAGGACAGCCAGAATAGAGCGGGTATTGTTCTTCATGCGACTCCACCAAGCAAAATTGTGGCCGCAACGCGGCCACATGAATTTATATAATCAAACCAGCAAGGATAATAGCATAAAGTAACTTTTTAAGTTATTTATTTTTTAATGAAAAGTTTCTTTATAGCATCAAAATAAGAGATAGAAACTATCGCCCGTCAGCCACCAGGGCAGGCACATGCAGCAGTTATAATTAGCAAAGTTTTATCATATTGACGGATCATCTCAAGAAAAGGAAGTCATATGTCCACCTGGACGGCATTGCATGCGGACACATTCCGGTTATACGGGCGCAGTGGTTGGCGCCTGACGCTGAAAGGGGCTGTCGGCAGCCGTCCCTTCCGCGCGATCGTCACCATGCGCCTGTGCCAGGCCGCGCGCGACGCCTCCGCTCCCTGGAAATATCTGCTACCGTTTTGCAAGCTGCTGCATCGCAGCGCCACCCGCCGCGCGGGTATCGACTTTTCCTGGCAAACCCGGGTCGGTCCCGGTTTCGCCCTGACGCATGGCTGGGGCACCGTCATTTCGCCTGGCGCCGTCATCGGCAGCAATGTCACCCTGCTGCACGGCGCGACCCTGGGCCGGCGCGATAGCATCACCGCCCCGGACCAGCGCAGCAGCGCCTATCCGACATTGGAGGACGGCGTCTGGGTCGGCCCCCATGCCATCATTACCGGCGCGATCACCATCGGACAGGGCAGCCGCGTCGCAGGCGGCACCGTGGTCGTGGCCGACGTGCCGCCCGCCTCCATCGTCGCGGGCAATCCCGGCAAGATCATCGCCAGCGACTGCGTTCCCGACGTCATGAATGCGGCGCCGCTCGGTACGCCCGCATCTCAGGCGCGCTGATACGCATCCGCATGGCGCACGATATCGTCCTCTCCCAGGTAAGCGCCCGTCTGCACCTCGATCAGGTGCAGCGGCAGCTTGCCAGGATTTTCCAGCCGGTGGATCATGCCGAGCGGAATATATGTCGATTCATTCTCTGTCAGCAGGCGCACCGTCTCGCCGCATGTGACGCGCGCCGTGCCGCGCACGACCACCCAGTGTTCAGAACGGTGATGGTGCATCTGCAGCGATAGTTTCCCACCTGGATTGACGACGATGCGCTTGACCTGGAAACGCTCGCCCACGTCGATGCCTTCATAGCTGCCCCAGGGACGGTACACGAGCCGATGCTGCACGTGCTCGGTGCGCCCATGGCGCTCCAGGTGTTCAACCACTTGCCGCACGCGCTGCACCTGATCGCGCCGCGCCACCAGGACGGCATCGTCCGTCTCCACGATCACCAGGTCCTGTGCGCCCAACACGGCCACGATGCGGCTTTCCGCCCGTATCATGCAGTTGCGGGCGCCGTCCAGATAGACATCGCCACGCACGACATTGCCCTGCTCATCGCCTGGCAACACGTCCCACAAGCCGGACCAGGAACCGATATCGCTCCAGCCCATGGCGGCGGGAAGCACCACGGCGCGGCGCGTGTGCTCCATCACAGCATGGTCGATCGAGACGCTGCGGCAGGACGAAAAAACATCCGCTGCCAGGCGAAAAAAATCGAGGTCGCGGCAACCGTCGGCCACCGCAGCGGCGCATGCCACGTGCATGGCCGGTTCGAATTGCTGCAACTCGCGCAGGTAACTTGCGGCGCGGAACATGAACATGCCGCTATTCCACAGATAACGGCCGTCGGCGAGGAAGCCACGCGCCGTCGCCAAGTCCGGTTTTTCCACGAAACGCTCAACTTCGCGGCCCTGCGGCGAACCGGCCAGCAGTGCGCCGGAAAGGATATAGCCGTAAGCCGTTTCCGCAGTGGTAGGAACGATGCCAAAGGTGGCAAGCTCGCCGGCCCCGGCCAGCGCAGCCGCTTGCCCGACCACCCGGTGAAACGCCGGTACGTCGGCGATGCAGTGGTCGGCAGGCAGGACGAGCATGACCGCCTCGGCATCGAGCGTCAGCAGATATTGCGCGGCCACCGCCACTGCCGGCGCCGTATTGCGTCCCAGCGGCTCCAGGACGATGGCCAGCGGCGCCACGCCGATCTGGCGCAACTGCTCCGCCACCATGAAGCGGTGCTCATTGCCGCACACCAGCAGCGGCGGCATGGCCTCGAGCGCGGCATGACCCAGCCCGCGCACGCGCAGCACGGCTTCCTGCAGCAGGGTCTGCTGCGAAAGCAGCGGCAACAATTGCTTGGGCAACGCCTGGCGCGACAAGGGCCACAGGCGGCTGCCGGCACCTCCCGACAGGATCACTGGGTAGATTTTCATGTCGGGCTCCTGTCGACTCAATGGCGCACGCTTCCATCGGCGGTCCGGCACTCCGGTCGCGGCGCCGCTGCCTGTCTGAAGGATAGTTCGATAAGGCGCCGTCGGCGCCCCAGGAAGATGGCCAGGCCCAGTGTAGGGGACTATGCCAGAGAGGAAATTGATACAGTGCAAAAGAGGAGCACATTAACGGGACAAGCGTGGCCGCCTGTCCCGCCGTGCCGCCCAGCGGCTGTTACAAGCGCCAGACCTTGATCCCCACGGCGCGCAATGCCGCCTCGTCAAAACACGCCTTCACATCGATGAAACAGCCGCCCTTGATCAGTTTTTGCTGGAAGTCTTCCACGGGCAGCGACGTCAGCGCGCGGTGCGACACGGCAGCGACGATGGCATCGGCGCGCGGCAACTCATCCCACGCAAACAGGCGCACGCCATACTCGTGCATGGCCTCCTCCGCATCGGCATACGGATCGTGCACGAACACTTCCACGCCATAGGTCTTGAGTTCGTTAATGACGTCGCCCACCTTGGAATTGCGCAGGTCGGCGCAATCTTCCTTGAACGTCAAGCCCAGCACATTCACGCGCGCGCCCTTGATATAGCTGCCGGCGGCAATCATGTTCTTGATGGTCTGCTCGGCGATGTACTTGCCCATGCCGTCATTGATGCGACGGCCGGCCAGGATGACCTGAGGATGGTAGCCCAGCGTCTCGGCCTTGTGCGTGAGGTAATACGGATCGACGCCGATGCAATGCCCGCCCACCAGACCTGGGCTGAACTTCAGGAAGTTCCACTTCGTGCCGGCCGCCGTCAAGACTTCGGAAGTATCGATGCCGATCTTGTCGAAGATGATCGCCAGTTCGTTCATCAGCGCAATGTTCAGGTCGCGCTGGGTATTTTCAATCACCTTGCACGCTTCCGCCGCCTTGATGCTGGAGCAACGGTGCACGCCCGGCTCGACGATGGATTCGTACATGGCGGCCACCGTTTCCAGCGTTTGCGGCGTGTCGCCCGAGACCACTTTCACCACGTTCGTCAGCATATGTTTGCGGTCGCCCGGGTTGATGCGCTCCGGAGAATAGCCGACGAAGAAATCGCGCTTCCACTGCTTGCCCGACGCCTGTTCCAGCACGGGAATACAGATTTCCTCCGTCGCGCCCGGGTATACGGTCGACTCGTAGACGACGATGGCGCCCTTCTTCATGTGCTGGCCGACGCTCTTGCTGGCGCCGATCAGGGGGCCGAAGTCGGGGCTGTGGGCCACGTCGACCGGCGTCGGCACGGCGACGATGATGATGTCGGCCTGCGCCAGAATGGCGGGGTCGGACGAGTATTCGGCATGCACGGCGGCGGCCATCTGCTCGTCGCTCAGCTCGCGCGATGGATCGACGCCCCGCAGGCAGCTGTCAACCTTGCTTTGCACAATATCAAAGCCGATGGTGCGCGCCTGCTTGCCGAATTCGGCAACGAGGGGCAAACCGACATAACCGAGGCCAATCACGGCAATAGTAGTCATAACAATACTTTCAATCTAAAAGGTGGAAACCGTAATTCGGCGATGGCGCCTAGCGGCGCAGCGCTTCCTTGAAGAACAGGCGGATAAAGCCCATGTCCTCGATAAAGTAGCGCCGGAACATGCGGCGCGGTTCCTGTAAAAAACGATAAAACCATTCCAGACCCGATTTCTGCATCCACACGGGCGCACGCTTGACGCGGCCGACGGCAACGTCGAAGGTGCCGCCCACGCCCATGGCGAACGGGATTTTCATCTGCCCCTGGTACTGTCCCAGGAAGTGTTCCTTCTTGGGTGAACTGATGGCGACAAACAGCAGGTCGGCGCGCGCCTCCGTGATCTGCGCGACGACGCCAGGCTCCTCCTCCGCACTCCAGTAGCCATTACGGTAGCCGGCCACGGTCAATCCCGGATACTTCAGCTCGTACAGACGCTTGACCTCGCTGACGACCTCCTCGCGCGCGCCCAGCAGATACACGCGCCACTGCTTGTCGGCGCTGCGGCGCATCAGCGCCTCGAACAAATCGACGCCCGCGACGCGCTCCTTGAGCGGCTTGCCCAGCAGGCGCGACGCCCACACGACCGGCATGCCATCGGCATTGATCAGCGCGCAGTCATTGATGATGCGCCGCAATTCGGCATCGCGTTCCGCCTTGACCAGCTTGTCCACATTGACCACCACATGCTGATGGGGATGGCCGGACTGGATGAATCCCTCGACTTTTTGCAGGGTTTCTTCCATCGTCAGATTATCAATCTGACAGCCCATCATCGTGATACGGGCGCTCATGACAGCTGCGCGGCCAGCACGGCCACGATACGTTCGGCAGCCTTGCCGTCCCACAGGTGCGGACGCTGCCCGCGCTTGCCTTCGCCGCGCAGTATTTTGCCGGCCTCGGCCACGATGCGCTGCGGATCCGTTCCTACCAGTACATTGCTACCTTCATCGACAGTGACGGGACGCTCCGTGTTTTCGCGGATCGTCAGGCACGGCACGCCCAGCGCCGTGGTTTCCTCCTGCAAGCCGCCGCTGTCGGTCAGCACTACGCAAGCATCCTTCCACAGATTCAGGAAGGCCATGTATCCCTGCGGTCCCACCAGGGTCACGTTCGGCCCGAGGTCGATGCCGAACTTGTCCAGGTTGGCGCGCGTGCGCGGATGCACAGGGAAAATCAGCGGCAAGTCCTGCGCGATCGTGCGCAGCGCGCCGCCGATCGATTGCATCATGTCCGCGTTGTCCACGTTACTGGGCCGGTGCAGGGTGACCACGCCGTAGCGCTGTCCCGCGCCCGTATGGGCCGCCTTGAAAAGCGCCCCCTCGCCTTCGGTGACGACGCCGGCACCGAGCTTGTCGGCCTGATACAGCACGTTGTCCACCATCACGTGGCCCACGTAGTGCACGGCCGCTTCCGGCTTGCCTTCGCGCCGCAGGTGTTCCAGCGCGCTGGGTTCCGTGACGAAAAACCAGTCGCTGATACTGTCGGTGACAAGGCGGTTGATCTCCTCCGGCATGGTCATGTCGCCGCTGCGCAAACCGGCTTCGACATGGGCAACGGGAATATTGAGTTTCTTGGCAACGATGGAACAGGCCAGCGTGGAATTCACATCGCCCACCACCAGCACGGCGTCGGGACGCTCGGCCAGGCACAGCTCTTCGAAGGCCAGCATGATCTTGGCAGTCTGCTGCGCATGGCTGCCGCCGCCGGCGCCCATGAAGACGTCGGGCTGGGGGATACCCAGCTCTTCGAAGAAGACGTCGTTCATTTCGCGATCATAGTGCTGGCCGGTATGAATGATCTTGAATCCAAGCCCGCCGTGGGCTTGCAAGGCGCGCACGATCGGTGCGATTTTCATGAAGTTGGGACGCGCTCCGGCAACCAGATAGAGGGTAGGCATCGAATGTTCTTTCAACGTTAATAAGGTCTAAAATAATGCCATCGTAAATTCTGCCGCGATATCGCTGCCCTCGGCAGTGACGCACAAGGTCGTACAGGCAACTTTGACTTCGTAGTGGAGCGAATACCAGCCCAGCGGCGGCTGCTCTCTGGCGCTGGACAACTGCAAACGCAGCTGGCTGCCGGTAAAACGGCCTTCCAGGCGGAAACGCGCGCCGCTCACCACCAGCACCTCGCCGTCCAGCGCCACCGACAGGTCGGGCGCAAAATGCCAGAACTGTTCCAGGCGGTGCGCCTGGCGTGCCTCGGCGCAATCCTGCACGCTCAAGCGCCGTGTTGCCGCATCGAATTGCACGCTGCGCACATGGCGCACGGGGTCGGTCAGGCGCAAATAGCCATCATGCGCACCGCGAAAGACAAACTGCGCGGGATCCTGCGGCATCTGCAGCACGCTGCTCGCCGCCTTGCGCAACCACATGAAGCGGCCGCCGCTGACGGACTGGTCCAGACCATCGACCCGCAAGGTGTTGTGCGCGGAAGTGCCGCGGAAATAATCGCGCCACTTCATATCCTGCCAATACGAGTAGGTACCGGGATCGACCAGGCACTCTTCGCCGCCAATCGACAGGGTCAGCGCCAGCGCGTCGGCATGCCCATGCGCCGCGATGCCCAGGTAGCCGAGCGGACCGCAATCGAGCATGCCCTTGATTTCTGTGGGTAGACCGAAATCGTTACCGAACAGCAGGTAACCGCCATCGGCAAAATTCCAGTCGCTGGCCCGTCCATCCACGGCAGGCACGGCTGGCAACTCCGTGCCGCCAAGCAACCATTGCGCCGTCGCGCCACACTGCGATGGCGCCTGCCCTCCCCACAGTACATCGGCCAGCGCCAGCAGCATTGCCGGCCGGTCGCCCATCGTACCGGGCTCCAGGCGAAAGACGATGCCGTCATCGGCGTCGCCCACCATTGGCACATGGCCGCCGACATCACGCACGGCACGCAGGAAATGTGTGGCCCGCTGCAGTACCTGCCAGTAAGCGTCGCTGAACGGCGTTTTGGCGCGCGCACCGCTCAAGCCCGCCAGCAGCAGGAATTCGGCGGCGAATACCTGATAGGCAAATGCCTGCTCGCGGTTGACGCCATCGGCTGAATGCTGCAACTGCGCTTGCTGCTCCAATTCGCGCGCCGCCTGATCGCGCCAGGCCACACTGTGCTGCCAGCACGGCCAGGTCTGCGCCGCAACATACAGGCCGGCCAATTCACCGATCAGATGATTGTTTGCCGACGAGTGGCGCGACAGATGACGCTGGATAAACTGGCAGTGGGAAAAAATGCTGTCCAGCCAGCGCGATCGCCGCCGCGCCCCGGCTTCTCCCGTGAACAGGGCACCGTTGCCGCCCCCCATGATGTGCCAGATCAGGCTCCAGTTAATCAGGCGGATGCCCAGTTCCAGTGAGCTGGTCCAGTTCGGCCCTGTCAACGGCGGGCATTGCTCCAGCCAGGAGTCCAGCTGCCCCGCCAGCGCATCGCGGTAGCGCGCGTCGCCGCTCAGCGCCCAGGCCTGTGCCAGCCGCACCAGATGCAGATGACGGTTCAGCTCCCACACGTGCTTGATATCGCCCACGCTGCTACGGTCGGTAATGTCGAGCGCAAGGCTGAAACTGGCAGGTCCGGCCACCCCCGTCAGGGGATCGGTATTCCAGCGCGGCGATGCGCCCACCTGGAAATGCGCCGTGGCAAAGAGTACCACGTCACCCGCCATGATCGCGTCGGCTTCGCGCAGATACAGTGCCGCGTCCGCCAGCCGTGGTGCAGCATACGGCGAGGCGGTGCCGGTTTGCACCAGCGGCGCCGGGACGGCCGTGCTCAGCAAGCCATGGCGCAACAGCCGCGACTGCCACACCTGGCGCAGGCGATACAAAGGCTCGCCTGGCGGCATGCAGCGCAGCCGGTTCCATAGCCAGCCCAGGCGACTGGTCCGCGCGCGCACCACGCTCGTCGCCACACTCATCGTCCCGCTCCCTCGAGGCGCGCGTAAAGCGTCGCCAGCTTGTCGAGCATCAGTTCAGTATCGAAACGCTGCTCGATCGTGGCCCGCCCCGCCGCCGCCAGGCGCTCGCGCAATGGCTTGTCGGCAAGCAAACGCTGCAATGCACCAGCCAGGCTCGCGACACTCTCCGGCTCGATCAGCAAGCCATTGATGCCGTCCTGCACCGCTTCGGGGATGCCGCCGACGGTCGTCACCACCACCGCCTTTTGGGCCGCCATGGCCTCGAGCATGGCCATGGGCAAACCTTCATGATAAGAAGGCAGCACGAAGATGCTCGCACGTTCCATTTCCGCGGCTTTCTGATCTGGATCTATCCATCCGAGCAATTCAAGCCGGTCGGCAATACCCAGTTCAGCAGCACGCGCACGGACCTCGGCCAGTGCGCCCTCGCCGCCCATGACCAGGCGCAGGTGGGGAAATTGTGCGCTCAGGCTGGCCACGGCTTCGATCAGTTCAAACACCCCTTTTTTCTTTTCGACGCGGCCGAGGAACAACAGGCGCCCCTCCTCTTCCGGCAGCACGGGGGGCAAGGTGGCCAACTTGACCGAATTGGCCACGACCAGCACGGCCGCGCGCGGCGCGAAAGTCTGCAGAAACTCGGCCCAGGATGGCGACAGGCCGATCACGGCCGAACTTTTTTCCAGGGTGTGGCGGATCCACCAACGGCCCACGGGACCCACCTCATCCATGGTGAACTGGCGGAACTCGCCACCGTGCAAGTGAAAGATGGTTTTGCATCCCATGCCGCGGGCCAGCGCCAGCAGGACGGATTTGCGGTAGAAACTGGCGCGCGACGAACAATGCGCATGCACGAGCGGCTTCACCCCGGTCAGGCGCACCGCGAGCAACTGGCGCAATGCGTTGAAGGCAAGGGCAAGCTTGTCCATCGCCGGCACTTCGGCATGCGTCACGACATAGCGTACCGCATGCTCATCCAGGAAACCCTCCCGCAGCAGGACGCAAACGACGGCCGCCACGCCACCCTTGCCTTCCGGCGCGGTGCCCAGCATCAATGCCTGCGGCCTTTCGTCACTCACGCCGCCATCCCATGCCAGCCCACCGTGACCAGTAACTCACCCATCGATCATCTCCCAGATCAGATTCATTGAAGACATTGCAGAAAACACTTTGTGCACGTGCAATACGACTAACAAAAAAATAATGTTAAAACAACACAATCATTGCATTCATTACCACAATTGTCAACCGCAGCACGGCACTTTTCTTGTCTGTGCGCATCTGGAAAACCATGCACCAAGCATAAATCATGACGCATGGAAATTTGTCTCTTTCTCTCAACATCGGTTTGCCAACAGGTATCGACCGCCTCCGGCAAAAAAAAACCTCTCCGCCAGCGCTGCGCGGAGAGGTCATTTCATATCAGGAGAGCGTCAGGGGGTCGGCAAAAAAACGCGTCCACAACTTGCTCAACCATTGCCTGCAGCGTCTAAACCAATCCCACATCGAGCTTTCCGATGCGAACTGATCCGGCTGCCGGGCAGGCAGTCATTTCGGTATCGTGACCGTCTGTGCCCCAACCTTCAGGGTGCGCGCGACAGGATCGAACACGGGTGCCGGATTGCTGCAGCCGACATCGAGCACGACCACAAACTCGGCCTTGGGTTGCAGCACGGTATTCACAAACGCGCCGTGGTCTTCCACCGTGCCTACTTTTGGCGGAGGGCCGGTGCGCTTCTCGAAAGCAATCGGCATACCCGTCGACACGGGAATCAGGCACACCATTTGTCCATCTTTGGCGACAACCACCTTGCCATTCTCGCCCGTCTGCATCGGTGCATAGGAATGGAAATTCCATTCAAACTTGCGCGGCGTGGCCGACGCCAGGACGTCGACGACCACCGCCGCATTGGCACCGCGCAAATACCAGACCTTGCGCACGGCCTGCGTCAGGGCGCCGCTGTACGCCGGCGTAGCATCGCCTTCCACATAATCGAGCTGAGGTGTGGTCGAGAAGGCCGTGATCTTGCCGCCATAGGCTTTGGTCCTCGTGTAGCCCTGCGGTGTATAGCCATCGATGGCTTGACCCAGGCCGCCATCGAAGGTGACGGCATTGTGCGCCCGCGTCTGGCGATACCATGTGCTGGCCAGCGGTGAACCATAATAGTCGGAGTAACCAGACTGCCCCAGCAGCGCGACGCCGTTGCGTACCAGGACAATGCTGTTCTGCTCGCCATGGCTGTGGTTATACGAGCCGTACGGACTCGATTTGAAATACAGCGAGGTCCGTCCGTTGTCGGCCATGCTGCTGTGCATGGCAGCCCAGCCTATGCTGGGGTACAAACGGGCATTCTCCGGAGGCAGCGGCGTGCTGACCGACGAGACGGGCAGCGGATACGGCGCCTGCAGCAGGGTCAGCGCGTCCATCTCCACAGGCAGCGCGCGGAAATACCACGCCGCCTCGGGACTCGCATAATGCGACACGAAGGCCTTCAGTACCGCGAAGGTGGGTACGACTTCCGCCTCATCGCCAAACAAGTGGCGCGGCGTACCAGGCGGCACGAAGTGCATGAAGTAGCGCACGAAACCCTTCGACCATGGCTTGCCGAACATATCGATGCCGGAAGCGCTGGCCAGCGGCTGCCATACCTGCAAGGCGAGGTCCGCCGTGTACTGCGCATACGCCGTGCCATTCGCAAAGCCGCCTTCCGGACCGCTCCAGGCGCTGAATGCCGCCGCGTAGGCGCGGAAGGAAAAGTCAAACCAGGTATCGGCTTCCTTGATTTCACCGAGCGACAAGGTGGCGATGAGGGCAAGGAAACCCAGGTTCGTGCCACCATGGGAGTCGAACGGATATTGATCCATGCGGCCATTGCTACCGGCCAGATCGGCGTAGATATCGTTGGTGCGCAAACGCACGACATTGAGCCACGCAGCGCGGCGGGTACCGTCGATGGCACTGCCCAGCGTATCGATGGCCTTGATCAGCGTCAGCGCGATGACGCGCGTGCCCTGGTCCTGGTTGACATAGCTGGTCGGACCATATGGATTGAGCGCGGCCAGCATATCGCCGCGGTAGATCGCCTCGGTCAGGTACTTCTGCTCGCCGGTCAGGCGGTACAGCAGCGAAGCGCCCTCCAGTTGGCGTCCATTCGCCGATACCAGAGCACGGATATTAGCCGTCTGCGCAACGTTGGCAGCCGTCAACACGGAACCCGTCTGCAGTGTCCAGTTCGAATCCAGAACTCCAGCGCCAGGCTTGACTGTCACCCAGTCGACCTCGGAACGCATCTTGAGCATGGCGGCATTGCGCTCGGCCTTCAGCGGCGCGCTCCAGGCACTATATAAAGGCAGGCCCTGCAAACTGCGCGGCCTCGGCATTTTAGCGATGCGCGCGCGCAAGTCCGCATTCTCCGGCACAACGAACGGCGCCGAAGCCGTCGTGATCGTGAAGTTGCGGTAATCGGACCATTCCACGGTCGGCGTGGGGCGCACGCGCCAGGAATAACTACCGACTGGCAATAGCTGGCTGGGCAACAACCAGTTACGGGTCGTCGTATAGGTACTCACCGCGCCGGTGGCCGATTTGACTTCCACCGTATAAGATGCCGGCGCCGACACATGGCGCGACCAGGTAAAGGTGGGGGGATTTTGCGCTTGAATCTGCAGGTTTGTTGGTGCTGGCGCCACCACGACTGGGTCGACGGACTGCACCCAGTCGGCATGCGCCGGCCCTGCGACCGACAACACACCAGCTGCCAGCAATATTGGCAGCTTCACGGGAAAGAATTTCATAATTTAGCCTCCGAGGCAACGGCAATAAGATCGGAACCGATCTTGAAAAATAGGTGTGACAAGGCTGGCAAGATAAACCATTTTGCAGCGCAAAAATATTTGTGATTCAACGCGAGATTTAGAGACCTGGACAGGCCTCAATTGGAGTTGACGCCTAGCATTTTATTATACGCATTTTCATTTATTTTTTTTATGCTCATTCACGACCCAGCGGAACTTAACAGAAGATGTGTTGGGGATATCCGACGTTAATACAATTTCGACCATGATATCCTTATCTACCAATTGTCGAATATTCTCGATGAGCGCAAGTTCCTGCACTTTGGAGAACGCGGGGGCGGGTACGATGCGGATTTGCCAGCGGTCCTGCGCCACCTGCGCCACCTGCGACTTGAGGATATGTTCGACGCCCTTGAAGGCGAAGGTCAGCACGGATGGGCTGACGGGTTGACCATCGCCGCCAAAAATCGCATCCTCGTACTTGCCGCTGATTTCTTCCAGCACTGGGAATGGCCGGCCGCAGGCGCAAGCACCCGTCTTCCAGCGCGCACGGTCCGACAAACGGTAGCGCACCAATGGCATGACGTGGTTATGCAGCGTCGTACCGACGACAAAACCGAAATCCGTCGTCGACTGGCCATCGTCATCAACAATTTCCACATATGCATAATCGGCATTTACATGCATGGCGCCAAATTCACAGGCGCTGGCAAACGCCACTCGTTCGGCCATGCCATACATATCGCTGACCCGCGCACGGAAACGCTCCTCGATCAGCGCGCGCTGATGCGGATATAAAGGCTCGGAACTGGTAAAGACCAGCGGAATGGACAGGAAGCGCTGCTGGCGCTGCAGGTAGCTGGCCAGGGTGAAGGCCGTGGATGGATAGGCTTGCAGCATGGCCGGCGCGTAAGCGTCGAGCTGATCGCAAATCGCTGCCATATAGCCTTCCTTCAGGTGACGCGAGGAGATCATCAACTGTTTGTCATGGCGGTTATAAAACCAGAATGGCGGCGCCTCGCGCGACTGCGGCACGACAACGTCGCCGCGCAGCACGGCGCTGCGCGCACCGCGGCGAAAACCGCTACATTCCCAGTGCCTCCACACAAAAGCCATTTCGTACAGCACGGAAAGCGGGCTGCGGAAGATCGTCAGTGGCGTGCCCGTGGTGCCGCTGGTTTTGCCGACACTGTACCAGGGCTTGGTCTTGCCACCGTTCGGATACAAACGCTGGCGGTTGGCGAGCAAGGTACTCTTGTCGATGATGGGAAAGTCCCGGCGCAACACTTGCAGCGTGTCGCCTACGGGAAAATGCTTGTCAATGTGCGCGTAATACGGCAGCTTGTCGATCGCGCATTGCAAGGTTGCGTGCAGCAAGTTCAACTGCAAACGGTCCATGCCCGCCTGGTCGAGCTGCGCATTGCGGCGCAGGCGTGCCAGCAGATGCCGGCTCAGAAAATTATCGCGCAGCAGCGAACGAAGGCCATAAAACAGCTCTTTTTTTACATTTTTCTTCATTCGGTGTCTTTAATACGTGTACCACATTTACCATGGTGCCAAACTGCACCGGCCTATACCGCCGTATTCTCGGACAGGATCTGACTGGGAATCGCCTCGCACGGCGAGCGCAACCTGGCCGTAACGAAACCCCTTACCAGGCCTGCGGCAGAAAGATGCCACAGCAAAATAGAAAAACCGGCATCATTGACACTGCGCTTCTTGACGCACAGGGCCAATGCCGCCAGCCCCCCCAGCCCCAGGCATGCCGCAGGCAGACGCCAGTCGGGGGCCAGCAGCGCGGCACCGAGCACCAGCGTCCAGAAACACAGCACCGCCAGCGGATGCAAGCACATGCGCATCACACGCCAGCACCAAGGCCGTCCCAAGGCTGACTTGAGCAGCACGCCGCCAGCATCCATGCGTCTGCTACGCCATTGGCGCCAGATCAGCGCGCCAGTCGATTCGGCATGTCCCGTATGATACACCGCCACCGTGTCGAGCCGCAGCATGCGCCAGCCGTGACTGCCCAGGCGCAAGCCTAGTTCCGCCTCCTCATATGCCTTCAGGTTGCGGTTTCCCGCATATCCTCCGGCCTCGTCCAGCGCCGCACGGCGATACAGTCCGCCACCCGCCAGCCACTCGACGTCGCCGGCGCGCGCGGCGGGCTTGTTTTTCAGCCGGTGCCGGTCAAACCGATTATTGATGTGCCGGTCGCGTAATACGCCGGAAATGCCACCCAGCGTCGCGTCGTTTTCGATGAGCGCCAGCGCCTGCTTCAAAAAGTCGCCCTGCAGTTCCATGTCGCCGTCAAGCAGATACACGAACTGGGCGCGCGTATGCTGATAACCAAGCTGCACCCCGGCGCCGCAGCCGCGATCGGCGGGCAGCGTCAACTGGACGATCTTCACAGGATAAGCCCGTGCAAGGGCGACGGTGGCATCGGTCGACAACGAATCGGCGACCAGCACCTCCACGCCCCCGGCAATCCCGGCAATGGCATCAAACACGGCGTTGAGGCAGCGTTCGATATTATGCGCTTCGTTGTATGTCTTAATTAAGATCGCTAACTTCATTATCCACCTGTGTAGAGCTGTCCAGTCCATCTGTCGATAGCGGCCCGCCGGCCTGGCCACCGCGTATACGTGCAGGAATGCCAACGGCCGTGGCGCCTGCAGGCACGTCGTGCAGCACGACGGCGTTGGCGCCTATGCGCGCGCCATTGCCGATATGCACGGGGCCAAGAATCTTGGCACCGCTACCGATGAGCACATCGTCGCCGATTTCCGGCACCCCGTTCAATCCGGCCCGTCCACCGAGCGTCACATGCGGGCCGATATTGACGCGGTCGCCAATCTTGCAGCGGGCATGCACCACGATGCCCAGTCCGCTATAACCGAACAGCACATCGCGGCCGACGATACTGGTCGGCGGCAGCACGATCGAAAACACGATACGGTTGAACATATAGAGAAGGCGCGGCAACAGGGGAATGCGGGCCCACGCGAGCAAGTGCGCAATCCGGTAAATGGTCAGCATGGCGCCTCCCCGGTCCGTTCACGCGCCGTCCGTTGGCAAGAAGAAACAACAAGGCAACTCATGCCGGCCCCCTGAAACGCCCGTTGGCAAAGTATGCCGGCTGTTTTTTCTCAATGACATTACGCTTGCTCAGCGGCCGCGCCCCGCGGTCAATGATGTAAAAAATATACGCCATGGTGCCGAAAAACTCGGCGCCCAGTATCCCGTTCGGCGCGATCGGCACTTCCGTCATCGAACGCACCAGCAGCACGGCAAGCATCACCAGGCTGGCGCCATTGGTGGCCTTCGAGGCGCGCATCGCATAGCGGACCAGGAAAAACAGAAAGGCCAGCAGGGATGCCAGTCCGATCAGCCCCGAACGGCTGAACACCTGCAAGTACAAGTTATGCGCGGAAACCGCGCCGCTCAGCCCCAGGCGCAGGCGGTTTTCCAGGTTCCAGAACGATGCTCCCTGGCCAAACAAGGGATTTTCCATCCCGCCCTTGATGGCTGCGGACCAGATCCACAGCCGGCCCGTGCCCGTACTGAGATCACCCACCGCGCGCGAGTCGAGCTTGCTCTCGATCATCGTTAATAAATTCACGTCAGAAAACATGATCCAGATACCCACCATGACGATCACGAAGCAAAAGCCCATCAGCAGCACGGCCAGAAAGGCCGAACTGTTGCGGTTGTAGCCGCGGGTTTGCGTCCTCAGGTAGTTCCATATCTGCATGCAGGTGATCATCATGCCACCCATGAAAGCCGTCAGGATCGACGTCTTGGACTGCGACATGATCATCGTCAGCCCTGCCGCAAAAAGAATACCGAAATGTAGCCAGCGTTTCTTTTCTGGCTCGGCCATCTCCATCAGGAAAAACGCGCAGGCGACCGCGCCCAGCGCATTGGCGTGCGCCGTCACGCCCCATAAACGCAGGTTGAAGCCTGGAATCAAGCCATTGTAGCCAGGCTGGAAAGCGGCGCTGGGCGTGACGATGGCCGCGACCAGGCTACCGAACACCAGGGCTCCCAGGCAATACTTTGAAACCCGCACAGGATCGATGTCCGATACCTGCAGATACAGGAACATGGCAAGGTAGACAAAAAAGGGATAGATCAGCGACACGTGGAAGTAATAACGCTGGCCCATAAAGATGGGCACGATGCTGAACGCCACATAAAACACCATGAAGGCGATCACGATATCGTTGGGCGCGCACATGTCACGGCGCGTAAAGCGCGAGTGCTGGCGCAGCTTCTTGTTGAAATCGAACAACCATGCCAGGCACAGGGCGAAGGAGCTGCCGATCACGGCCATCAGGATCAGCTTGGACAACAGGCCCGAGGCGCCATCGCCGTCGCTCATGTTCATCAGTCCCTGCTCGCTCAGGGTCAGCTTGCGGAACGACAGGACGATGCTGCTGATGCTGGCGGCCACCGTCAGCAACAAGACCGTCGCAAATGCCCAACCGCGCCAGCGTGCGGCAATGCCGGCCACGAAAACGGCGCCGCCAATCGCCAGCAAAGCAAAGAGCAAGGCGCCCAGAGGCAACAGAAAATAGATGATTAACTCTTCCATGGATAGCCCTTAGCTCGCTTTCATACTATTTTTTTTCATCAATTTCTCACAGGCCCAAGGCACTCGCCAGACGGCGTCCGGGGCCAAAACGTTGCAAAACATACATCAGCGCAGGGCAGAAGAAGAAGCTCGGGAACAGCTTGCACACGCACAGGCTCAAGATCAGCTTGCCCCCCAGTTCCAGCAGCTCGGCAAGCAGGCCCGGATGCCCCGGCGCCAGCCATGACACCAGGGGCAAGGACCAGAGCATGCCCAGCACGAGCGGGCCGCGCAGCACATTGCCGAAGTCGGCCCCGGCAAGCCGGGCACTGACGGCGATGGTTCGCATCTGCAGCAGCAGGCGCACCGTATAAGCGATGCTGATCACGATGCCCACATAAACCAGCTCCACATGCACGGCGAAGTACAGTCCGGCCAACATCAAGGCCAGGCAATAAGCCTGCGAGCGCAGCACCGTGCCTTGCCCGCCCGTCGCCGTCAATACCGCGCCAGACAGGGTGCTCATGGCCAGCGCCACCATGCCGACCGTCATGGCGGCAAACAAGGACGCGGCCTGCAGCCATTTCTCGCCAAACACCAGATGCACGAGGAAATCGGCATGCGTCAGCGCATACGCATACGATGGCACTACCAGGATGGCAATCGATGCCAGCGCGCTCAGGTAAAGCTGGCGTATGCGTGCCAGGTCTCCCGCCAGCGCGGACGCAGTGGAAAACAACACGGTTTGCATGGTCTGCGCCAACTGCATGGCCGGCGTACGCGAGAGCATCGACGCGGCATTGAAATTACCCAGTGCCTGCGGTCCCAGCGCACCGGTGAAGACGCCGCTGGCATTGTCCACGGCCCAATTCAACACATTGATGCCAGCCACCTGGCGGCCCAGTGCTGCGGCCTTGCAGGAGTGAAACGGATTGCCGAATACCAAAGGATGCGGACTAAAGTAATAGCTGAGGGCAAACTGCAATATCGCCTGCGCATACCAGGCCGCCAGCAGCGCCCATACACCGGCTCCGGCCATGGCCATGCCGACGCCAACGACGGGATAGGCGATCAGGTAAGCGCCGGTGGTGGCATACTGGATTTCACGAAAACGCAACTCGGCGCGTAGCCGGGCCTGAGAAATGCCATACACGGCAATAACCAGATACGAGGGCGCCGAATAGCGGAACAAGGTGCCAGCCAGCGGATTGTCCAGCCAGATGGCAAGCGGATAGGACATGCCGAAAACGAACAGCATGCCGAATACCGAACCCAGCATTAACCGGGACAATACCACGCGCAGTTCCTCTTCCGAAAAATCACCCTGCATCAATGCCCAGCCAAAACCCTGGTCGATCACCAGCGCCAGCACGCCGAACACCAGCAGTGCATAGCCGAACGTTCCCACCAGTTCCGGTCCCAGTTCGCGCATGATGACGACTTGTGCACCGAATTGCGCCAGCACGCGGATCAGAGTGCCTGCGTAGTTACTTTTCACCGCGCCGAGTGTCTTTGCTGCAAGAGTCATGTTTTTCTAGGTAAGTGAAACAGCACATGGTGCGGCGCGCACCGTGTGTCTAGCCGTGTATGCCCATCAGGCGAAGCTTGCTGGCGGGGTCGAGCGCCACCTGCATAGCTTTGACGAAGTCGTCCTGCAGGCGGAAAGCGGCAGCCGTGTCGCGGTCGATCGACGACACGCGGAACAGCAGGCCATCGGGAATCTGTCCCTTGAAACCGTAGCGCATTTCCACCAGTTTCTTGTCCGTGCGGTTCGTCACCACCACATCGCCCACCGTCGTCCAGTACGTCACAGGCTCGTAGCGCTGGTTTTCCATGCTCGTCTCCAGTCGCTTCAAGGGGATATCGCCCTGGCGCGTCGACAGAATCTCCTCCCGCGTGGCACCGATCTGGAAGCCCTGTGCCGGATAGCAGATTTCCGGATAGTGCACTTGCGTGGTGTCGCTCTGGTCCTTGCCGTAGGCAATCGACAGCATGATGCGTTCGCCCCGGTCATTGACATAGGTGCGCGACAGGATCTGCGTGTAGATGCGCTTGAGTTCTGCCTGAATTTGCGGGTCGATCACGGCGCCGATAGACGTCTTTTCCTCATGCCATACGCCAAACTGGCTGGGGACGATTTTCTCGAGCGCCGGCATCGGCATGGTTTCGGCCAGGCGGATGGTCGGCTTGGCATACGCCGCAGCCAGGGAGGCGAGCACCATCATGCAGCTCAGCACAAACATGGAAAGTCGCGATGGTTTCATACTGCCCCCTTGTGACGGCGCTGGCGCATATTCACGAACCATTGCAACAGCGAATCAATGGAAATGATCAGGATCAGGGCGCTGATGAACAACACCATGCCGGCAAAACCGTGCAGGAAGCCCTGGCCGGCGGCATCGCCAAAGTAATAGGTAATCAATGTCAGCACGATGACGCGCACCACGTTGGCGGTAAACGAAATCGGCACGATCAGGATGGCCAGCATGACATTGCGAAATGCCGACGTATGGCGCACCACATTCATGTAGAACAGGCCCAGCGATTCCAGGGTCAGCAGCGTCTGCAAGCCAGCGCAGGCATCGGCCACGAGCAGCTGGTACTGGCCGATCTGCAAGATGACGCCGCTGCGCGCGATCGGATAGCCAGCCCAGAAAAGCAGGTGCTCGGTGACATACGATACGGCCATTTTCATCGGCATCGTCAGCGCGCTGACAATAGCGCCTGGCAAGGGAATCATGAACAGCATGAAAAAGAAGGGGAACCACTGCGTTTTCAAGGCGCGCGCGCCAAAGAACAGCAGCAGCAGGGCCGCCAGCATCATGATGAAGGAAGCCAGTTCCATGCTCTGGATACTCTGCGAACGCCCCATTACATAGAACAGCAATGCCAGTATGGCCAGCGGCCAACCGGCAGCCGAGCCGCCCGTGCCACCCGCAGCGGCAAGCATGGCCGGCCATTGCCGCCCTAGCAGCCACAAGGCGAGCAGCAGAATGATCGGACCGTGCGCGTAACTCTCCGTGGACCACAGGCCAAAGGCCAGGTCGTGGAAGGTGGGCACGTACATGGCCAGCAAGCCCAGCAGCATAGGCCACCAGTGCAGCAGCAACTGTTTCCAGTCCAGCGAGGCGGCTGGTCGCGACTGTGCGAGCGTGGCCATGTCAGTAATCGACCAGTACGGAACCAACCACTTCCGAACCGCTGCGCTGCAGCTGCTCGCGCATGGCGTCGATATCGGCCAGGCGCGTCTTGTTCTTGCGCACGACCAGCAACACGCCACCGACGCGGGCACCCATCACGAACGCATCGGATCCCGACGACACGGACGCCACGTCATACAGCACGACATCGTAGCGCTCTTCCAGCTGCGTATTGAGCACGCCAAAGGCAGGACGACTCAGCAGCTCCTGTGGATTCGGCGGCAAGGTACCCGCACCCAGCACGGACAGATCGACGAAGGAATCGATGACGGAAATGGCGTCCTGCTGGGCGCGCCCGGCCAGGACATCGGAGAGACCCTGGCGCTCTTCCAGCGCGAAAATCTCATGCTGGCGCGGCTTGCGCAGATTGGCATCGACCAGCAAGGTGCTTTCACCGAGCTGCGAAAACACCACGGCCAGGTTGGCGGCGAACAGGCTGGCGCCATCGCCGCTATCGACGCTGGCCACGACGAGCGCCTTGCGCCCCAGCGAAAACCAGCGCAGCATCAACTGGCTGCGCACGGCGCGCAAGGTTTCCATTTGCGGGCTGAAAGGCTGATACGCCGCCACCAGCTCGCTGGCAAACTTGCCCTCGCCTTCCTGCAGATACGGATAGTCGAATTGTCGCGCCAGCACGTGCTGGATGTCAGCTTCGCTGATCAAGCCGAGACGCAAGGCCGCTTCGCCAAAACGGATGCCGAGCTCCTTCTGCATGCGCAGCACGCGTTCGGCATTTTCCGGGGTGATTTTGCCCGAGGCCAGCAACAGGGCGCCGATGCTGGAGTCGCCGCCCCGCAGGGGTGACGGTTTCGAAACAGGATGCGCGGGAAAGTTCATATTCAATTCCATCAATTAATTGGCACTCAGGCGGCGGGCCGGCAGAAGACGATGCAAGCCCTTGCGACGGCGCGGTGCGGCTTTCCAGTCGACCATGCCCAGTACTGGCACTTGCAGCAAGTCAGCCAGATCATGGTCGGAACGCACGCGGCGGTCCAGCATTTCAATCAACAGGCCCAGGCCGATACCCAGGAACGTTCCCAGGACGATGGACAACAAGGTATTCATCAGCACGCGCGGGCTGGACGGTTCGATCGGTGGCACCGCAGGGTTCAGCACGGCAATGTCGGACTGGTCGGACTGGCCTTCGATCTTGGTTTGCGAGAAGCGTTGCGATGTCACGTCGAAGGCGCGCTGGGCGCTTTCCACATCCTTTTGCAGCACGCCCATCTCATCGCGGGTACGGTTCAGTTCCAGCACCTTCGACTTTTGCGCCGCCAGCGCCGCGCGTACCGAAGCTTCGCGCTGCTGCTGGATCTGCGCCGCATTGCCTACGCTATTCGAGGCGACGCGCAGCTGTTCGCGCAGATCGGCACGCAGCTTGTCCGCTTCGGCCTTCGCGCTCTGGTACTGTGGATGATTCTTGTCAAGACGCTGTCCCAGTTCGGCCAGCTTGGCTTCGGCATTGCCAAGCCCCATTTTCAAGCTTTGAATCAGGGGATTCGACGCCACGTCCGGCGATTCGCCGCCATTGCCGCCAGTAGCCATGCGCTGGCGCGAATTTGCCTCCATCAACTGGCCCTGTGCCATCACCAGCTGTGCGGACAGATCATTCAAGCGATTCGATTCCACGTCGAGACGGTTGTCGACGCTGACGATACCGTTTTCCTGCTGATACTTGGAGAGGCGGTTTTGCGCCTTTTCCACGTTATCGCGCAGCATCTTGGTTTGCTCATCGAAATAACTGGCCGCCTTTTTCATCGGCTCCACTTTCAGCTGGATGCTGACTTTCTGATATTCGTCGGAAAAGGCATTGGCCACGGCTGCCACGAATTGCGGATCGGACCCCTTGAAGCTGATGTCGACCACGCTGCTTTCGCGCGATGGCACGATTTCCAGTTTTTTCAGCAAGAGATTGGCCAGCCAGTCACGGACCGTTCCCTTGCCTTCTGTCGCCGCATTGAATTGCTCGATGACGGCCGGACTATTGGCCAGGCCCAGGTGATCGACCACGCGCAAAGCCACATTCTTGCTGCTGATGATATCGATCTGCGTGGCCATGTATCCAGGCAACAATTGTCCAGGCATGGCCAGGCCCGTGACAGGATCGACTCCCTTGTAGTTCATGACCAGGGAACTGGTGGCTTTATAGCTCTTCGGCAATAACAGGCTGACAGACAGCGTGGCGAGCACGGTGATGATCAAGGTCAAGAAAATAATCTTCTTGCGCGCTTGCAAAATCAGCAAAAATTGAGAGAAATTCATGTTGGAACCTTCAATACTGAATGATAAGAACGAGGCGCCGGCCCCGTTCAAGACTAGAACAAGCTCTCTTTGACATACACGACATCATCGACCTGCAGCATATCGTCATGCTTGGCTTCAAGAATCTGCAGTTTGCCTTCCGCATCGCGGCGCTTGATGCGGATGCCGCGTTCCGTGCCCCGCTGCGTCAAGCCACCCCCTGCGGACAAACCCTGCAACACGGTCATCGAACGCTCCAGGCGGAATGGGCCAGGACGCTGGACTTCGCCATAAATATAAAAGCGTGGCGCACGCTCGACAAAAATCACGTCGTTGCCAGCCACATCAAGGTCTCGGTTCAAATCGGCGCTGCGCACCATTTCCACGATATCGATCACTTCCCGGCTGGTCTTGCCATCGCGTTTGCGGATCAGGTTGATCGAATCACCGCCATCGGCGCTGACGCCGCCAGCCATGGCCAGCATATCCATCACGCTGCGGCGCCCTTCGATCGGATAGCGTCCCGGACGGTTCACCTGGCCCAGCACCGACACCTGCTGGCTTTGCAGCGAAGTCACGATAATGTTGACCTGTGCCTTGCGCAGGAAACCGCCGCTTTCAAGCAAGCCGCCCAGTTTCTTTTCTGCCGCGGAAACCGACAAGCCGCCGAGCGCCACGTTGCCAACCAACGGGAAGGTGATCTGACCAGCTTCGCTGATGCGCGTCTCCAGCGCCAGGTCAGGACTGCCATACACGGAAATTTTCAATACATCGCCCGCACCCAGCTGTACATCGGCGGCACTGGCAACCCCCGTACCAATGGCCAGCAACAGGGTCAGGCACCACATGACAAGTCGTTTCATGATTCGTTCAATCCATAATGAGTTGCTTAACTTAAAATGCTGCGGCTTATTTCAAGCCAGCAACGCCACGATCATTCGATTCCGAAGAACTCGGTGCCGGTGCCGCCGGCGCCACCGGTACGCTTGGTGCTGGCGCGACAGGCGTCGCAACGGCCGGTGCCGCAGCCGGCGCACTGGCCACTGCCGATGCCGAGGCGCCATTCTTGTTCAGGTACTCGATCTTGGCGGCGGCACGCAAACGTTTCAGTTCAGCATCGGCTGCATCCTTGTTTTTCTTGTTGAACAAAAATTGTTCAATTTGCGGTGCGGCTTGTGCCAGGGTCACAGGATTGTCGCGGATATCGGCCAGGGAAATGAGCAAGGTACGGTCGCCCTCGCGGATGATGAACAACTGGCCCTTCGGCATCGACAGCAATTTCGCGCTCAGCTCCGGCGCCAGGTCGGCGCTGGTGCGCGAGAGCTGGGTACGGGCAAACTTGACCTTGTTTGTCTCAAGCCAGGCCGCTACGTCGTCGAGTGTCTTGGCGCTGTCCATGGCCGCCTTCAACTGGTCGTTCATGTCGGCACTGGCAATGATCAGTTCGCGCATGTCGAACTGCTTGCGTTCGGTGAAAAATTGCGGGTTCTTCTGGAAATACTCTTCCACTTCCTGCTTGGTGGGGCGGGCGATCGTACCGATGCGTTTTTGCATGTAGGCTTGCGCGACGATCAGTGCCTTGGCGCGTTCGATCGCCTGCACCACCTTGGGATCGCGGTCCGTCTTGTCCTTGGCCGCCTCATTCTGCAGCAGTTGGCGGTCGATCAGCGATTCCAGCAACTGCTTGCTGGCCGCTTCCTGTTGCGCAGCCTGCACATTGGCGCGCTGCATTTCTTCATTGAGCTGAAGGACGGTGATTTCTTCCCCATTCACACTCGCCAGCGCCTGGCCGGCCTTTTTTTCTTTATCGCCACAAGCAGACAATCCTGCGACGGCCAGTACTACCAGGCCTGCGCACAGCAGGCGGGAATGCGTGGCGGATTTGCTCGAGGGCACACGGGCGATTTGCGCTTGGTTCAAAATGACTCCTTCAGTTCAGGTAAGGAAATCCGCTGACAGCTTTGTGAGCGTGATGATAACTCACTTAACAACAAAACATTGTCAAAAAAACAGATTTCGATTGAAATTATGGGCTTGCGACCACATGATTGTCAATATTATAAATATGATACACAGTGTACTAGCTTGCTAGGAAACTATTTGCTTAAAAAACTATTAAAAGGTCTTAAAAACAACTGTTTCATCAGAAACACAATCCTTGCAATCGCCAAGCCTCAATAAATAGTTTTCACAAGGCAATATTTCTCGCACAGCGACGGGCACTTGCATGACGCCGCACAATAATGGAAGGCTGGCCAGCATGGGAAAGCGGCAGGGATGGGGCCGGTGCTTTGGGAACAGTATCAATTGAACAGCCGCCGTGCGCCATGCGGGCCGGGCGAGGCGACAGCGGGCATGCCACGGGGCACAAGCTGGCCCGCCGCCAGGCAGGCGGAGCATGTCACCGTGCACATCATGTCGCCGTGCTTGCCTCATAGGATCGTCTGGCTCGTCGAATCACTGTTCGGCCGGCTCCAGGAACCGGCTATTGGACATCTTGCATGATTGCGCCATTTTAACGCGTATTAATTCTCCGCAAAAAATATTCAAGCCTGGTGTGGCGGCCCGCCATCGGTCCACGTTCAATGCGCGTTGTCGCGCTTCAGCACCACCTTGACGGTACGCAAAATGATCCACAAGTCCAGCCACAGCGACCAGTTGCGCAGATAGTCGAGGTCGAAATGAATGCGCGCCTCCATCTTGTCGAGCGTCTCCGTCTCGCCGCGCAAGCCATTCACCTGCGCCCAGCCGGTAATGCCCGGCTTGACCTTGTGGCGCAGCATGTAGCCCTTGATCAGCTTGCGGTACTGCTCGTTGTGCGCCACCGCGTGCGGACGGGGCCCGACAATGCTCATCCGTCCCTGCAGCACGTTAATGAACTGCGGCAGCTCATCGAGCGAACTGCGGCGCAGGAAGCCGCCCACGCGCGTCACGCGCTGGTCGTTCTTGGTTGCCTGCACCACCTTGTCGCCATCCTCGCTCACCGTCATCGAGCGGAATTTATACACAATAATTTCCTCCCCATACAGGCCGTAGCGGCGCTGGCGGAAGATCACCGGCCCCTTCGACGTCGACTTGACGGCGATGGCGATGACCAGCATAACGGGCAGCAGCATGATCTGGATCAGCAGGCCCAGCACGATGTCGCTGCCGCGCTTGACCATGCTGTTAAAGCCCGTGAACGGCGATTCGCGGATGGCGATCACCGGCATGCCGCCCACATTATCGAAGCGCGCCTGCATCAGGTCGAAGATATAGATATCGGGCAAGAAGTACACGGAAGCCGTCGTATCCTGCAACTCATCGAGCATCTTGCGGATGCGCGGCTGGGCCGAAATGGGCTGGCTGATGAATATCATCTTGATATTGTGTTCGCGCACATAGGCGGCAATATCGGCCATCTTGCCCAGCATCGGTTCGCGCATCGTCTCCGGCCAGCGGTCATCCGTACGGTCGTCAAAAAAGCCCCGCACGCTCATGAACAGATTCGGGTTGCGCTCCACGGTCGCGGCAAACTTCAGGCTGGCGTCATTGGCGCCGATGATGACGACCGAACGCACTTCGCTGTCGCGCCCGGGGTCGGCCACCATGCGCCGTGCGGCAAGATGACTGAGCAGCAATATGAATGGCGTCAGCATGAACCAGGCCAACACCAGCTCGCGGTCATAGTGAAACGCCAGTCCCGTCGCCGAACCCAGGAATACCAGGATCAGGGCCGTGATGCCCCAGCTGACGAAGATATCACGGGCATAGGCCAGCATGCGACCGCTGCGCCAGGTACGATAGGGATCGACATACTGGAATACTGATGATGAAATAAAGAACGCCAGGATCATCAGTACCAGCGAGTAACCGGTAAATGGCGAACCTGACAAGGCGGACAGCAGATACAGCGTGCCCATGATGATCAATGGGTCGAGTATGCGCTGGAAAAACGAGATCAGGGGTATATCATTAACCGTCATATTACACTCAGAACTGAACACTGGCGCTGAAGGAAACGCCTTTGGCGCGGTAGCTGCCTGTATTAATAATAGGGGCGCCCTTGCGGGTATCGCGGAAGGCATTCAAGCCCAGCTGGATATTCGGCCGCGGCGCATAGGTCAGCCCCAGCGACTCCGTATGTGTGGAGTCCGTGACATCGGCAGGAAAGACCAGCCCGCTGGCAGCGGAAAAATCGCGTTTCTGGCGCCGCACTTCGGCATCCATGCGCACCTTCGACGAAATATCCCATGCAGCGGCCACGCTGGCGCCGTTATTCAGGCTGCTCGATACCAGCGCGCTTTCCACCGCGCCAAATTCGTGCCATAAGTTGCCCGTAAAGCGCACTTTCCCCAGCGGTGCCCAATTGACGATCAGGCGTCCGTTCGCGCCTTTCGAATCACGTCCCGAAAAGGAGGCATAGCCGCGCCGGACCCAGCCGGCGAGCAACTGCACCTGCGTCACCTGGCTGTAGCGCCAGTAGATATTCGCCTTCACCTCGTCCTGGGTATAACCATCCACCAGGCTAAATTGCGAACCGGCCAGACGATTCGGATAATTGCCCTTCAAGTGCCGCAGCTGCACCCCGATCTTGCTGCCGCTCGAAGCCAGGTAATCGAGCCCCAGTTCGCTCGCATCCTCGACGCGATTCGCATAACTGAGGCGTGAAAGGTCATAGTAATAGCGCTCGCGGCTGACGCCACCGCGCAGGCGCCAGCTCGGATGAAACAGCCAGCCGCCGTCGAGGTAGGTCCTGTGCCGCGTACGCATATTGCGATCCGTACCTGTGGTTTGAAAGTCGCTGAATGGCGTCAGGGTCTCCGAATAGGTCGCTCCCGCATGGCCATCCAGGTGATTGCCAATATGCCACTCCAGGTCGGCCTGCAAATCCTTGCCGTTATAGTTCAAATCATCGAAATGCTGGAACGATACCCGCGACCACTTGGCTTGTCCGCTCAGCACCTGGCGTCCGATCGGCCGGTTGAACAGAAAGCCGGCCTGGATCTGGCGCGAAGTATCGGAACGGGGCCCAGTGTAGCCAGGCGTGTTGTCGTCAAGACGCAAAAGGTTGTCATCATACGAATATGACGTGGCCAGGAATGGGAAAATCGTGTCGCTCCATGAGGCAAGAGCAGCCGGGCTGGCCATGCTTCCCAGCAACAATAAACAACCGGCACGCAATGCTGATGCAGCCGGAAAACGGCGTGATGCAGCAGCAAGACGGTAACTGTCATCGACATCTTTTTTTTGCGGGGAATTCAACATAGGTATTCTCTTTGATAGAGCAAACAGTTGATTGGCAATATTACCAGTAAGTCCAGTATCCACCGGAAACAATCCAGAGACCCAGTACGCCATTCGTGACGCCGTGCGCCAGGATGGGCGACCACAATGACTGACTGCGCATATAAAGCAGTGTATAGGCGGCACCGGCAACAATGCCCGCCAGCCACAAATTATGTTCAAAGCCAAACAACACGACGCTGATGACAAACGCCTTGGCACTGGCCAGGCGTGGCTGGAATTTCAGGAAATCAGGGGCATCGATCCAGCGCAGCAGGAAGGAACGCCAGAACAGCTCCTCCATCACGGGCACCACCAGGGCGGCGCCGGCGATGCGCACGGCCACCAGGCTCCACTCGATCCGGCCGTCATTGCGCGGATCGAAGCCGTCGGCACTGCCGATCGTCATCCAGCCCGCATCGAGGTTGATCCACAGCAGGAAAACAACAATGCCGGTCACCAGCGCCACGGCCAGCGCGCGCGCGCCCAATGGCACCCTGGCCAATTCCGTATAGCTGCGGCGCCAGTACAGCAGCATGCCCAGTACGACGCCGATCTTGACGGCATACAGCCAGCGCAGGTCCTGCGCGGCAAAGCCGAGCCGGCCCAGCATGTCGGCGATGAAGATGAAGGAAAGGTAGGCGAGGAATGGCGCTACCCGGGGCAAGGCGGCGCGGTCAAACATACTGATGCGCACCGGAGGCGGAACCACGCGCCGGACGCCGTGGTCCGGAGCGCGTGCTTTTAATAACAAACATGCATCCCCCGATGTAAAAAATATAATTATATAATTATATCAAGCTGAACCGTTGCCGTGGCAAATAATCCTAACTTAATTACAACAGGAGAGGTGGAAAACAATCAACCGTTGGCGCGCGCCTCGATCTGCTCCCACTTTTCCAGCGCTTCCAGCAGTTCGCCTTCGATCTCGGCCACGCGCGCATTCAGGCGCTTGCCTTCGGCCGGCGTCTTCTTGTAGAAGTCCGGGTGCGACAGCTCGGCGGCCAGCACCGATTGCTCGTCTTCCAGCTTGGCAATCAGTTTCGGCAACTCTTCCAGCTCGCGCTGTTCCTTGTAGCTGAGCTTTTTCTGCTTGGCGGCCGGCGCGGCAGCCTCGACCTTCACGGCCGGCTTGCTGGCGGGCGCCGTGGCGATCGGCAAGGTGCGCACGCGCTCCCAGTCCGTGTAGCCGCCGACGAATTCGCGCCACTTGCCCTCGCCTTCGGCAACGATCACTTGCGTGACCACGTTGTCGAGGAAGGTGCGGTCATGGCTGACAAGGAAAACAGTGCCCGTGTATTCTTCCAGCAACTCTTCCAGCAACTCCAGGGTATCGATATCCAAGTCATTGGTCGGCTCATCGAGCACCAGCACGTTGGCCGGCTTGGCGAACAGGCGCGCCAGCAGCAAACGGTTGCGCTCGCCACCGGACAGCGACTTGACGGGCGAACGGGCACGCTCCGGCGCGAACAGGAAATCGTTCAGGTAGGTCATCACGTGACGGCGCTGGCCATTGATCTCGACCCAGTCGCTGCCTGGCGCGATGGTTTCCATCAGGTTTGCCTCTTCGTTCAGCTGCGTGCGCATCTGGTCGAAGTACGCCACTTGCAGCTTGGTGCCCAGGCGGATGGTGCCCGTGTCCGACTCTTCCTGGCCCAGGATCATCTTCAGCAAGGTGGTCTTGCCGGCGCCGTTGGCACCGATCAGGCCGACCTTGTCGCCGCGCAGGATGGTGGCGCTGAAATCCTTGACGATGACCTTGTCGCCATAGATCTTCGAGACGTTTTCCAGGTCCGCCACGATCTTGCCCGAGCGTTCGCCGGCAGATACGTCCAGCTTGACCTGTCCCTGCTGTTCGCGGCGCGCATTGCGCGTCAGACGCAGTGCTTCCAGGCGGCGCACGCGGCCTTCGTCGCGCACGCGGCGGGCCTTGACGCCCTTGCGTATCCACACTTCTTCCTGCGCCAGGAACTTGTCGAACTTGGCATTTTCCACTTCCTCGATTTCCAGCTGCTCCGCCTTGCGGGTCTGGTAAGCCGTGAAGTTGCCCGGGTACGACAGCAAACGGCCGCGGTCGAGCTCGATGATGCGCGTGGCAACATTGTCGAGGAAGGAGCGGTCATGGGTAATGAACAGCACGCTACCCTTGAAGTCGCGCAACAAGCCTTCCAGCCACAGGATGGAGCTGAAGTCCAGATGGTTGGTCGGCTCATCGAGCAGCAGCACGTCGGGCGCCGAGACCAGCGCGCGCGCCAGCGCCACGCGCTTTTGCATCCCGCCGGACAGGGTTTTCATCAGCATGTCGCCCGTCAGGTTCAAACGGTCGAGCACGGTTTCCACCTTGTTCGGCAAGCTCCACGCATCGGCCGCATCGAGCTTGACCTGGATGTCGTGCATGCGTTCCATCAGTTCGTCGTCATTGCCCTGGCCAAACTGGCCCGTCAGCGCATCGTATTCCTTCAGCCACGCCTGCGACTCGCCCATGCCGGAAGCGACGGCGTCGAACACGGACATGTCCGGGTCGAATTGCGGTTCCTGCTCCACATAGGCGATCTTGATGCCTTGCTGCATCACCAACAAGCCGTCATCGAGCTTGAACTTGCCCGAAATAACCTTCAACAGCGACGATTTACCCGTGCCGTTGCGGCCGATCAAGCCGACCCGCTCCGAGGTTTCCAGTGAAAATTCCGCGTGATCGAGCAGCGCGACGTGACCGAACGCAAGTTGCGCCGATGAAAGAGAAATGACAGCCATAATGAGTAAGAGTGCTCGGGCGCCGCCTCGCGCGCACCGCGTGGTGCGCCAAACAGCCGCCGATTAGATGAATGAAGCACGCATTGTACCGACAACTCGGCACCACCAGTGCATTGCGGCCAGCATAAACTCAGGCCACCGGCGCGCGTTGCGTGGAATGTGGTGTCGCCAGCAGGAATCGAACCTGCATTTAAGTCTTAGGAGGACCTTGTACTATCCATTGTACGATGGCGACACGCGCAGCGGCATTATACAGGCAAGCGCCTGCCATTAACAGCCTGGCAAGCGGGCGGTGCCACTTCAGGCAACGCGTGCCGTAGCCCTGCCGCGCTGGCGCACCAGCAACACAAGCAATCCGGCCAGAAGCAGTCCATAGGTGGCCGGCTCCGGTACGGCGCTGATGGCAAATACCTGGATGGCGCCGAAGGTCACATCGTTGCCATGCCACGTGGAGCCATCGAGCAAACTGAGGCCTGTCAATGACTGCCCAGGGTAGTTATAGGTATACAAGAAAGAACTGCCGCCATGCGTGAGGTCTTGCGGCACATACAAATCATGCCCGTAGCCAAATGTCGGGCCATAATTGGACTGATTGTAGGTCTGGTCCTTGCCGATACCGTCACCGTTGAAATACTGCGGCAGTTGCTGCAGCCTGAAGCCGGCCGTCAGATTGAACAGGAAGGCCGTGCGTTGGCTGTCTTCCATGGTGACATGCATGCCATCGGTGGAGCTCCAGCTCTGTGGATTGTAGCCGCCCACCAGCCACGTCTTGCCCGATGAATTCGTGGCCTCCATGATGGAAAAGGTGCGTCCCTTGCCATCGGATGCCTTGTGAAAGTCCAGCGAAGTGTCGCCCGCTGCCTTGCTGTAAATGTTCGTCAGCGCCAGATTGCCTTCACCGAGCCAGGTTTCCAGTTGCGCCTGATAGCCGGGGGACAGTAGCGATGTACCGGGCCCCGCCTGCGCGCCCAGGCAAAAACCCATACTGGCCACGGCCAGCACCACACTTCTTGCCGTTCTAAAATTATTGCGCATCCTCTACCTCGACTGTCAGTATTTAAAACCGGTCTATGTTCCGGTTGCCAAATATAACACGATAGATAATGTTTTTATATTTATTATTTAGATGCCGATACGCAATATTTCATAGCAGAAATTCAGTCAGGCAACACCGCCGTCACTTCGATCTCGACCTTCGCCCTGTCTTCGATCAGTCCCGCCACCTGCACCGCCGTCATGGCCGGAAAATGCTTGCCGATCAGCTCGCGGTAGGCAAGGCCGATTTGTGGATATGCCGCCACATATTCCTTCTTGTCCAGTACATACCAGTTCATGCGCACGATGTGCTCGGGCAAGGCGCCCGCCTCGGCCAGCACGGCGACGATATTCTGCAAGGCCTGGCGCACCTGTGCCGCAAAATCGTCCGTGTGGAACTGGCCCTGCGCATCCCAGCCTATCATGCCGCTGACGTACACCGTGCGCCCGCTGGCGGCAATGCCATTCGCATAGCCGCGCGGCCTGGCCCATCCCGGCGGTTGTAACACTTGCATATTGTTTTCCTCGTTGTTCATGCGCTTCATGCGTCCGCTGCCTCGCGCAGCAGTTCGCGCGCGATGATCAATTGCTGTACTTCGCTGGCGCCCTCGTAGATGCGCAAGGCGCGGATTTCGCGGTACAGGCGCTCGACCGGATGCCCGCTGACCACGCCCATGCCGCCAAACAGTTGCACGGCCGCGTCGATCACCTGCTGCGCCGTTTCCGTGGCCGTCAGCTTGGCCATGGCCGCCTCCTTCGTCACCTTGCGGCCCTGGTCGCGCTGCCAGGCGGCGCGGTAGGTGAGCAGCGCGGCCGCGTCGATGCCGGTGGCCATCTGCGCCAATTTTGCCTGCGTCAGCTGAAAGTCCGCCAGGGTCTGGCCAAACATCTGGCGCTTTGTCGCGTGGCGCAGCGCTTCATCGAAGGCGCGCCGCGCAAAGCCCAGCGCCGCGGCGGCGACCGAGGTGCGGAACACGTCGAGTGTCGCCATCGCCACCTTGAAGCCCTGCCCCGCCTCTCCCAGGCGCTGCGACACGGGCACGCGGCAATTGGCAAAGCGCAGGCGCGCCAGCGGATGCGGCGCAATGACGGCGATGCGCTCGGCGATTTCCAGCCCGGGATTGTCGGCATCGACGATGAAGGCGCTGATGCCGCGCGCGCCCGGCGCCTCCCCCGTGCGAGCGAACACCACGTAAAAGTCGGCGATGCCGCCGTTCGATATCCACGTCTTTTCGCCATCGAGCACATACTCGTCGCCATCGCGGCGCGCCGCGCACGCCATGGCCGCCACGTCGGAGCCGGCCTGCGGCTCGGACAGGGCAAAGGCGGCGATGCGCTTGCCGCTGGCCACGTCCGGCAAATAGCGCGCCTTGTTCTCGGCGCTGCCGAACAGGCCGATGGCGCCCGAACCGAGTCCCTGCATGGCAAAGGCGAAATCGGCCAGGCCGTTATGGCGCGCCAGGGTTTCGCGCATCAGGCAAATGGCGCGCGTATCGATCTTGCCGTCGATACCCGTGGCATGGGCCAGCCAGCCGCCCTGCCCCAATTGCGCCACCAGCGCGCGACAAGCCGCATCGACGTCGGCGCCGTGCGCGTCGTCCAGGTGCTGCGTCGCCCAGGCATCGAGTTCACGTTCCAGTTCTGCATGGCGCGCTTCGAAAAACGGCCAGTCCAGGTAAGTCGTATCGCGTGTATGTTGCATCTTAATCGCCCTCGAATTGCGGTGTTTCTTTCGCCACGAAGGCGTGATAGGCGCGGTGGAAATCGTTGGTGGCCATGCAAATGGCTTGCGCCTGCGCTTCCGCTTCGATGGCTTCATCGACACCCATGTTCCATTCCTGCTGCAGCATTTTTTTCGTCATGCCGTGCGCGAACGTGGGACCGCTGGCCAGGCCGGCGGCGAACAGCTGCGCCGCCTGCGCCAGTTCTTCCGGCTCGACCAGGCGGTTGAGCCAGCCCCAGCGTTCGGCCTCCGCCCCTGGCAAGGAGCGCCCCGTATACAGCAGCTCGGCGGCGCGGCCCTGGCCGATCACGCGCGGCAGCAAGGCGCAGGCGCCCATGTCGCAGCCGGCCAGACCCACGCGGGTGAACAAGAAGGCCGTCTTGCTGCGCGCCGTGCCGATGCGGATATCGGAAGCCAGCGCCAGCATGGCGCCGGCGCCCGCGCAAATGCCGTCGATGGCGGCGACGATGGGTTGCGGGCAGGCGCGCATGGCTTTCACCACGTCGCCCGTCATGCGGGTAAACGCCAGCAGGCCGGGCATGTCGAGTTGCGTCAGGGGGCCGATGATGTCGTGCACGTCGCCGCCGGAGCAGAAATTGTCGCCGCTGCCCGTAATCACCACGGCCTTGACGTCGTCCGCATGCGCCAGCGCGCGAAACAGCTCGCGCAGTTCCGCATATGAGTCAAAAGTGAGCGGATTCTTGCGCTCGGGCCGGTGCAGGGTCAAAGTGGCGACGCCTGCGTCGACGGAAAACAGGAAATGCCGCGCGGCGTAGCTGGCCAGGCTGGCGCGGTTGCCTGGCAGGTCTTGCGGCTGGCCGGGTAGATGGCGCATGTTCAGTCCTTTAGGGGGTGTTATTCAACTGCTGCTTCATGTGCGACAGCAGGTCGATCAATTGGTTTTTGTCGTCCGGCGTCACGCCGTGCAGCAGTTCCGCGATCCAGCCTTCGTGCACGCGCGCCATCTCATCGAAAGCGCGCCGGCCGGCCGGCGTCAGCTTGACGCTGTACGAGCGGCGATCCTTCGGATCGACCACGCGCGCCACCAGTTTTTCCTGCTCCAGCTGGTCGGTGATGCCCGTGACATTGCCGCCCGTGACCATCATGCGCTTGGACAGTTCGCCCATGCGCAAGCCATCGGGAAAGCGTTCGAGCTGCGCCATCAAGTCGAAACGGGGCAAGGTGATGCCAAAAGTGGCGCGCAAGCGCGTGCGCACCTCGTTTTCAATCTTGACCGTGCACGAGAGCATGCGCAGCCAAAGCTTGAGCGACTGGTGGTGGTCCTGCGTCAGCCGGCTCGCCAGGTCCAGCACGGGTTCTTCCGGTACGTTCTCGGTTTCTTTATCCATGGTCTTCATTCAGTTACATGACTTCGCCGCCGGCGACGGCGATCGATTGTCCATTCATGGCGGCCGACGCGGGCAGGCAGAGCCACGCTACCGCATCAGCCACTTCCCGTGGCTGCACCAGCCGCTGCTGCGGATTGCCGGCCGCCAGTTCCGCGCGCGCCGCGTCTTCGCCGCGCCCCGTCTTGCGCACGATGTTTTGCACGGCCTGCGCCACCATGTCCGTTTCCGTGTAGCCGGGGCAGACGGCATTGACGGTGACGCCGCGCGGCGCCACTTCCAGCGCCAGGGCGCGCGTCAGGCCGATCACGCCATGCTTGGCGGCGACATAGGCGCTGACATAGCGATAGCCTTTCAAGCCCGCCGTCGACGCCACGTTGACGATGCGCCCCCAGCCCGCTTCCAGCATGGCCGGCATGGCCGCCTGGCAGCAGTGGAACACGCCCGTCAGATTCACGGCCAGCATCTGCTGCCAGATGGCCGCGTCCGTCTTGCCGAAGGGCGCCGCATGCGCCTGGCCCGCGTTATTGATCAAGATATCGATGCGGCCGAAATGCGCGGCAGCCTGCGCGAAGCCCGCCTGCACGGACGCTTCCACGGCCACGTCAAGCACGCAGATGGCGACCCTGCCCGCATGGCCCGCCTCTTCCAGCTGCATGCGCGCGCGCGCCAGCCGCGCGCCATCGCGCCCGGCCAGGGTCACCCTGGCGCCCGCGTCCAGCAAGGCGGCCGCGCAAGCCAGGCCGATGCCGCTGCCAGCGCCCGTCACCAGCGCATGCTTGTCGATTATCGCTTGCGTCTTCATGTCATCCTTCCAGCAGCCGCGCGGCCACCTGTTGCGGGGTAAGGCCCGTGCTGGCGGCGGCCAGCTGGCGCTCGCGCTGCAGATTGCGTTCCAGCTGCTGCTGGCCTGGCCGGTACTGTTTCGGCCAAGCCGCTCCGGCGCCAGCGCCGCCGTAGCCGATGCGCGCCATTTCCGTCAAGGTCCAGGCGGGGTTGGCCAGGTGCGGCCGGCCCACGGCGCACAGGTCGGCGCGCCCTGCGGCGATGATGCTGTTGGCGTGGTCCGCTTCGAAGATCGAGCCGACGGCCATGCTGGCGATGCCCGCCTCGTTGCGCACGCGGTCGGCAAACGGCGCCTGGAACATGCGCCCGTACACGGGCTGTTCGAGCTTGCTGACCTGGCCCGAGGAACAGTCGATCAGGTCGGCGCCTGCCTGCTTGAACAGGCGGGCGATCAGTACCGCATCGTCGGGCGTGATGCCGCCTTCGACCCAGTCGTGGGCCGAGATGCGCACGCTCATGGGTTTATCCTGCGGCCAGGCGGCGCGCATGGCGCGGAACACGCGCAGCGGATAGCGGCAGCGGTTTTCCAGGCTGCCGCCATATTCGTCCGCGCGGCGGTTGGTCAGCGGCGAGATAAAACTCGACAGCAAATAGCCATGCGCGCAATGCAGTTCCAGCCAGTCGAAACCGGCGACGGCCGCAGCCAGGGTGGCGCGCACGAAATCCTGCTCGATGCGCGCCAGGTCGCTTTCCGTGGCCGCCCGAGCCACCTGCGACACGCCCGCCAGATACTGCTGTTCCGATGCCGCCAGCAGCGTCCAGTTATCCTCTTTCAAGGGCAGATCGATGCCATCCCACATGGGCCGCGTCGAGCCTTTCGGCCCCGCGTGGCCCAGCTGCAGGGCGATCTTCGCATCGCTGTTCGCATGCACGAAATCGACGATGCGGCGCCAGGCTTGCGTATGCGCTTCGCTGTACATGCCGGGACAAGCGGGCGTGATGCGCGCATCGGCCGACACGCACGTCATCTCGGCAAACACGAGCCCCGCGCCGCCCATGGCGCGCGCGCCCAGGTGCATCAGATGGTAGTCGCCCGCCACGCCATCGACGGCGCTGTACTGCGCCATCGGCGAGACAGCGATGCGGTTTTTCAGCAGCACGCCGCGCAGGCGGAAGGGCGTGAGCATGGGCGGCAAAGCCTCGTCCCGCATCTCCACGCCAGCCTGCTCGCCCGCGCGCCGCGCCAGCCATTGTTCATAGCCGGCCACGTAGGCAGGGTCGCGCAGGCGCAGGTTTTCATGCGAAATGCGCTGGCTGCGCGTGAGCATGGAATAGGCGAACTGCGGCGCTTCCATGGCGCTGTAGCGCTCGACGTTTTCAAACCACTCCATGGAATTGCGCGCCGCACTCTGGATTTTCAGCACCTCGATGGCGCGCAACTGCTGGTAGGCGGCCAGCGCCGCAGCCGTCTCGGCATGCTGATCGAAGCAGCGCGCCAGCTCGATGGCGTCTTCCAGCGCCAGCTTGGTGCCCGAGCCGATGGAATAATGGGCCGTGTGGGCCGCATCGCCCATCAGCACGACGGGCACGCCGTCCTGTACATGCACCCATTGCCGGCAGACGATGCGCGGGAAAGTGATCCACTGGGCCGAACCGCGCAAGTGCGGCGAATTGCTCAGCAGGCCATGGCCGTCGAGTTCCTCGGCGAACAGGGCTTCGCAAAAGGCGATGCCTTCTTCCTGGCTCATGGCATTCAGGCCGGCCGCCCGCCACACGTGCTCCGGCGTTTCGACGATGAAGGTCGAGGTCTCGCCGTCATACTGGTAGATATGCGCCTGAAACCAGCCGTGTGGCGTCTGGCGGAAGGCAAACGTGAACGCTTCGAATTTCTTGCGCGTGCCCAGCCAGACGAAGCGGCAATGGCGCTGCTCGATTTCCGGCTGGTAGCTGGCCGCATAGCGCGTGCGGATGCGGCTGTTCAAGCCGTCGCTGGCGATCACCAGGTCGGCGCCGTACTGGCGCGCGATGGCCTGGTCGTCCTGCACCTCCGTCTCGAATACCAGCTGCACGCCGAGTTCCTCGCAGCGCGCCTGCAGAATATTGAGCAGGCGCTTGCGGCCGATGCCGCAAAAGCCATGGCCGCCGGAACGCACGGTCTCGCCCTTGAAGTGGATCTCGATATCGTCCCAGTGGTTGAACGCCTGCAGGATGGCGCGCGCAGTCGGCTCGTCCGCATTGGCCAGGTTGCCCAGCGTCTGGTCGGAAAACACCACGCCCCAGCCAAACGTGTCGTACGGGCGGTTGCGCTCGATGACGGTGATGCGGTGATCCGGATTCTGCTTTTTCATGAGCAGGCTGAAATACAGGCCGGCGGGACCGCCGCCGATGCAGACAATATTCATGGAGTGTCCGTGCGAAGTTTGAAGCGCTGCAGCTTGCCCGTTTCCGTGCGCGGCAGGGAAGGCAGGAAACGGATGGCGCGCGGATATTTATACGGGGCGATCTGCTGGCGCACGAAGTCCTGCAGTTCGGCTGCCAGCAGGTCGCTGGCCTGGCAGCCATCCTTCAGCACGATGTGCGCCTCGACGATCTGGCCACGCTCGGCATCGGCGCGCCCGACCACGCCGCATTCGGCCACGGCCGGATGGCGCAGCAGCGCCTCTTCCACTTCCGGACCGGCGATGTTGTAGCCGGCCGAGACGATCATGTCGTCGCTGCGCGAGCGGTAATAGAAATAGCCGTCGGCATCCATCTCGAAGGTGTCGCCCGTCAGGTTCCAGCCATTCTGCACATACTCGCGCTGGCGCGGGTCGGACAGGTAGCGGCAACCGGTGGGGCCTTTCACGGCCAGGCGGCCCGTCACGCCGGGCGGCTGCGGCACGCCGGCGTCATCGACGATGCACGCCTGGTAGCCGGGAATCGCCTTGCCGATGGCGCCGCGGCGGATGCCCTCGCCCGTGGCGGAAATGAAGATATGCAGCATCTCGGTGGCGCCGATGCCGTCCGTCATGGCCAGGCCCGTCGCCGCCTGCCAGGCGTCGCGCGTGGCCAGCGGCAGCGCCTCGCCGGCCGACACGGACAGGCGCAGGCTGCGCACGTCGTGGCTGGCCGCCAGGGGCGCCATCTGGCGGTAAAAGGTAGGCGCCGTGAAGCAGATCGTGGCTTGATAGGCGCCGATGGCGCGCAGCAGGCCGTCGGGCGTGAGTTTTTCCAGCAGCACGGTGGCCGCGCCAAAGCGCAGGGGGAACAGCAGCAAGCCGCCGAGGCCAAAGGTGAACGCCAGCGGCGGCGTGCCGATGAAGATATCGTCGGCGCGCACCTGCAGCATGGAGCGGGGAAAGCAGTCGCAGATGGCCAGCAGGTCGCGGTGCATGTGCATGGTGCCTTTGGGGACGCCCGTCGTGCCCGAGGTAAAGCTGATCAGGCAGACGTCGTCGGCCGCCGTGTCGCATGCGGCAAATGGCGCATCGTGGGCCGCCATGCGCTGCTCCAGTTCCGTGTCGTCGGCGCCAAAGCACAGCATGGGCGGCAGGGACGCCAGTGCGTCAAGTTCCGCGCGCAAGCCCTGCGCGCACAGCACGGCGTTTACTTCCGCCTTGGCCAGGATGGCGGACAGTTCGCGCGCGCGCAGCAGCGGCATGGTGGGCACGGCGATGCAGCCGGCTTTCAGCACGGCCAGCAGGCAGGCGGCCATCATGGGCGTATTCGCGCCGCGCAGCAGCACGCGGTTGCCGGGGATCAGATGCAGGTCGCTGCGCAGCACGTGGGCGATGCGGTCGACCTGCCGCGCCAGCTGCGCATAGGTCCAGCGCTGGCCGTCGGCAAGGATGGCGGTGCGCTCGCCACCGCCGCTGGCCACGGCCACATCGAGCAGCGCGGCGACGCAATTGAGACGCGGCGGATACTGCAGCTCGGACAAGTCCAGGCACAGCTGCGGCCAGAGTTCGCGCGGCGGCAAGTGCGTGTGGGCAAAGTCGTCCTGGGGAGATGCGGTGGTAGGCGAAGGGTCGCTGCTCATGCTCATCCTGGCTGATAGCGGGCGCGTGCACAAGGCCCGGAAGCAGATACTTTAAACCTAAAGTATTTTTCCAGCAAGCGGAAAACAGCAATTTCAGTCGACGCCGTCCTGCTGCCGCAGCAAACGCGCCTGCTGCGCCACGCTGCGGGCCAGCGCGGCCAGGGCCGCTTGTATCTGGTCGCCATCGAGCACCGAGGCCTGCAGCAGGGCCATCATGCCCGCTTCCGCGCCATGCAAGCCGAGGGTACGGCAACCGAGGTGCAGCCGTTCGAGCTGCTGGCGCGCCTGGGCCGGTTCGCCGCGTGCCAGCAAGGCGTCGACCTGTTCGCCGGCGGCGACTATCTGCCCCTGGAAGCCCGTCAGATACGCCAGCAGGCGTTCGCTGTCGATGCCCAGCCGCTGCAGCGTGTCGCGCGGCGCCTCGGCCGGCAAGGCCGAGACGTCGAAGCAGGCGTCGATATGCTGGCGCACCTG
Organism: Janthinobacterium sp. BJB446; assembly: GCF_002735655.1. NCBI lineage: Bacteria > Pseudomonadati > Pseudomonadota > Betaproteobacteria > Burkholderiales > Oxalobacteraceae > Janthinobacterium > Janthinobacterium sp. BJB446. The sequence goes on from NZ_PDZK01000003.1 coordinate 107,780, forward strand.
CTCCGGCTGGAAAGGCTTGACGATATAGCCGGCAGCACCTGCCTGCACGGCGTCACGCACCGTGTCATGGTCATTGGCCGACGATACCAGCACCAGCGGCATGGCATCGAGCGCGCTGTCGGAGCGGATTTTCTGCAGCAGCTCCATGCCGGACAGGCGCGGCATGCGCAAATCGCAGAAGCACAGCGACGGACGCAAGCCGCCTTCGAGCTGCTCCCACGCGGCCGCGCCATCTTCGGCTTCCACGATATCGTGCACGCCGCAACTGTCGATCAAATGCATCAATACCATGCGCGACACGACATCATCGTCAACCACCAGTACTTTCATTGCTTTCTCCATTGGCGGCAGCGTCAAGGTGCCTGGCCGTATTCTACCCAGTTTCGCCGCGCGCTCGATGGCCGACATTGCCTATTTTACATTTCCTTGCCCGAAACGGCTATTTGCGCCAACAGTGCGCGCAATTGCGGCAAATGCACGGCCACTTGCGTCCAGCGCCCGCCGTCCGCCGCTTCCTCCATTTCCGTGCACAGCATGTGCAGCTGCGTTTCATCGAGATAGGCGGCGCTGCCCTTCAAGCCGTGCAGCAGGCGCCCGGCGTTTTCCTTGTCCTGCGCCGCCAGCGCGGCATCGAGTTCACGCAGGCGTCCCTCCAGGTCGGCGACGAAGGCGACGCGGATGCGCCGTTGCAGTTCGCCGCTGCGGATGGACTGGGACGGCGCCGGAACGGGAATCGCCGGCGCGATGCCGAACAGGGCATCGAGTTCGGCCTGCCCCCGCGCCGCGCCGCGCGGCACGTTCGATGGCATGCGCGGCAACATGAAACCGCGCTGCAGCTGGCGCTCGATGGCGCGCGCCAGCAAGCCATGCAGCGCCGCCTCGTCCACGGGCTTGCTGAGGAAATCATCCATGCCGACGCCGAGATAGCGGCTGCGGTCTTCTTCGCTGGCATTCGCCGTCAGGGCCACGATCATCAGTTCCTGGTCGCGCACGGGCTGGTCCGGCCAGCCGCCCACGCGGATCAGGCGCGTCGCCGTCGCCCCATCCATCTCCGGCATGCGCCCGTCCATCAGGATCAGGTCATAGCGCGTATGCACGCAGGCCGCCACCGCCAGCACGCCGTTGGCGACCACGTCGACCCGGTGCCCCAGCTCTTCGAGCATGACGCGGATGATGATCTGGTTGGTGGGGAAGTCTTCCGCGCACAGCACGCGCAGCTGGTGGCTGTGCGGCGCCAGTGCCACCTGCGGCACCAGCGGCGGTGCCACGCCATCGGCCAGCGGCAAGGTGAAGGCAAACGTGCTGCCCTGCCCCGGCGTGCTGGCCACCTCGATCTCGCCATCCATCAGTTCGACCAGCTGGCGGCAGATCGCCAGGCCCAGTCCCGTGCCGCCGTAGCGCCGCGTGGTGCTGGCGTCGGCCTGCTCGAACTTCTGGAACAGCCGCGCCATGGCTTCCGCATCGATGCCGATGCCGCTGTCGCTGACGGTGAAGCGGATCAGGTTGACCTTGCGTCCGCCGCTGCCGCTGGCCACGCCGGCGCGCTCGACGCACACGCTGACGCCGCCGCGCTGGGTGAACTTGAAGGCATTGCCGACCAGGTTGACCAGCACCTGGCGCAAGCGGGTCGGGTCGCCCACCACGAAGGGCGGCAGGTCGGGCGCGAAGTCGATGGAGAAACCGATGCTGCGCGCGGCCGCCTGCTCCTCGAACAGGCTGACGACCGTCTCGATCGCCGCGCCGAGCGCGAAGTCGATGTTTTCGATGCTCAGCTTGCCCGCCTCGATCTTGGAAAAATCGAGCAAGTCATTGATGATCACCAGCAGCGACTGGGCGTTGGCCTGGCCGCGCAGGATCTGCTCGCGCGTGGCGTCGTGCAGCTGCTCGTCGCGCAGGGCAAAGCCCAGCATGCCGATCACGCCGGCCAGCGGCGTGCGCATCTCGTGGCTCATGTTGGCCAAAAATTCCGACTTCTGGCGCGTCGCATCCTCGGCCTTGCGCTTGGCCTGGCGCAGGCTTTCCTCGTTTTTCGTCAGGCTGCTGTTCACTTGCGCCAGCTTTTCCGACTGGGCCAGCACTTCGATTTCCTTGCTCTGCAACTCGGCCGTGCGTTCGCTGACCTGCTTTTCCAGTTCATTCTGTTGATGCCGCAGCGCGCGCACGCGCTGGCGGTAAGCGCCATAGATGGCGCCCAGCAGCAGCACCGCCATCAGGGTGCGGAACCACCAGGTTTTCCAGAACGGCGGCAGGATCGTGATGGCCAGGGTGGCGCCGCTCTCGTTCCAGACGCCGTCCTTGTTGGCCGCCTTGACGCGAAACACGTAGTTGCCGGCATCGAGGTTGGTATAGGTGGCAAAGCGCCGCCCCGCATCCGTCATGACCCAGTCCTGGTCGAAGCCTTCGAGCCGGTAGGCGAACATGTTGCGCTGGGGCGCGGCGAAATGCAGGGCCGCAAATTCCAGCGAAAAGACGCTTTCGCGGCTGGTCAGCACGAGGTTGCGCGTGTGGTCGATGGCCGCCTTGAGCACGTGCGCGAACTCGCCGCGACCGATAGCCACCGGCTTGTTGAAGATCTGCAGTTCCGTGATGGCCACCAGCGGCGGCACGCGGTTGTCGTGGATATCCTGCGGCACGAACGCCGTCATGCCGTTGAAGCCGCCGAAATACATGGTCCCGTCCGACGCGCGCAAGGCCGCGCCATCGAAGTACGAGCCTTCCACCGTGCCATCGGCGCTGTCGTAGTTGCGAAACAGGCCGCTGCGCATGTCGAGCCGCGTGATGCCGCTATTCGTGCTCAGCCACAGCTGCTCGTTGTCGTCGCCGAGGATGCTGGCGACGGCGTCGTCGGCCATGCCATCCTTGCGCAGGAAGCGCCGGAAACGGATCTCGCCCTTGGCATCGACGTCCATGCGGTTCAAGCCATTGGCCGTGCCCACCCACAACACGCCGCGCTTGTCTTCGTGCAGGAAATGCACTTCATCGTGGCTCAGGCTATGCGGGTTTTGCGGATCGTGGCGGAAATGGCGGAAGTGGCCGCTGGCGCGGTCCAGCAAGTCCAGACCGTGGAAGGAACCGATCCACAGGCGCCCCTTGCCATCTTCCAGCACGGGCCGCACCATGTTGTCGGACAGGCTGTTCGGGTTGGCCGGGTCGTGGCGGTAGGTGGTGAAGCGCTTGGTGACGGGGTCGAAGCGGTGCACGCCGCCCCGCGTCGAGACCCACAGCATGCCGCTGCGGTCGCTCACGATATTGCGGATGGTGTCGCTGTTCGGGTCGCCGGCGGCAAAGCGCATGGTGAAGAAGCGCCCCAGTGCCGGATCGAAGCGGTGCAAGCCCGTCGAGCCGCCCACCCACAGGGTGCCGTCCGGCGCCTTGTACAGGGTGGTGACCTGTTCGTCGCGCGACATGCCGGGAGAACTGCGCAGGTCGAACAGGCGCGAGCTGCCGTCGCGCGTGTCATACAGTTTCAGGCCGCCCTTGGTGGCCAGCCACAGCTTGCCATTGCCCGCGTCGGCCACGGCGCGCACTTTCTTGTCCGCCAGCGCGCCCACATCGCCGGGCGCGCGCGCCATGCGCGAAAAGCCGCCGCTGCCCAGGTCGACCCGGCTCACGCCGTTGTACCAGGAGCCGACCCAGAAGGTGCCGGCGCGGTCGCGGTACAGCGACGACAGCTGGTTGTCGGCGACGCTGAATTTGTCGCCCGTCTGATGCCGGTACTGCAGGAAGGTGTCGCTCTCGGGCAGCCAGCGGAACAGGCCATCGGCATTGCTGCCCAGCCAGACAGTGGCGTCGACATCCTGGTACAGGCTGGCGACGCGGATGGCGGAAAAGCCATTTTTCTCACCGAAGCGCACTCTTGCCTGCGGCGGCTGGCCGGCGGCGCCCAGGCGCCAGCGCTCGGCGCCGGCCATGGTGCCGATCCACAGGTTCTGCTGGCGGTCGATCAGCAGCGACTGGATCACGTTGTACTTCGAGCCGGGCTCCGTGTCGACGGCAAAATGCTCGAAGCGCTCGCTGCCCGGTGCCAGCATGTCCAGGCCCGTTACCGTGCCGATCCACAGGCGCTGCTGCGCGTCCAGCGCCAGCGCCTTGATTTCATTGTCGCCCAGGCTGTGCGGGTTTCCCTCTTCATGGTGCCAGGTACGGAAGACGCCCGTGGCGGGATCGAAATGCTGCAAGCCGTCCGAGGTGGCGATCCAGAAGCCGCGCGCGCCATCTTCGAGAATGGCGTGGATATGCCGGTTGCCGTTGCCGCGCTTGCTCTTTTCCGCCGGGACGTAATGGATGAAGGTCTGGCTGGCGGCATCGAAGCGGTCCAGGCCATTGTCGGTACCCACCCACAGCTGGCCCTGGCTGTCGACATGCAGTTCGCCCACCCAGTTGTCGGCCAGGCTGGTCTTGTCGCCTTCGATATTCTTGTAGACGACCATGCGGTAGCCATCGTAGCGGCTCAAGCCAGACTGGCTGCCGAACCACATATAGCCCTGCCGGTCCTGGGCGATGGCCAGCACCGATTCCTGCGCCAGGCCCTGGTCGACGCTGAGCTGGTCGAAACGCAGGGTGGGCGCAGGCGCCGCCGCGGCCGGGCCGCCCAGCAGCAGAATTAATAGTAAGGCAACATCGTAAACACGTCGAAATACCAGCACAATCGTCCTGTCAAAAAAAACGCGAAAAACCCGCACGCCGCTCCAAGGGCCGTCTCAGGAACCAAAGAACGCCAGGACATCATCCTTGCGGGCTTGCGTATCGCGCTGTCCAAGACGGATCAGCTCGTTAGTATACGTCGATTCGAACAATAAATACGATGCCAGCGCCGCGCCGCGCGCTTCCGCCGCGCCGATGCCCGACAACATGGTGCGGATGGGACGCGGCAGACTGCCGATATGCCGGCTGGCGATGGCGTCGAGCCGTTCGGACGGCGCGATGACCAGCAATTCCACGGGCCGCAAGGCCGTCTTGCCCAGCAATTCGGGCGGCAGCATCGACAGGGTCAGGTTGATGCGGTTCAGGCGCTCGATGTCGACGGCCAGGCCATCGAGGAAGATCGACGACAGCGCATGGCCGGCGATCTGCGCCAGGCTCGGGTAGCGCGCCGCCTCGGACGCGGCGGGCGCCGGTTCCGTCATGCGCCCCGCGCCCACCACCAGCACCTTGTTCGCGCCCAGGTGGATCGCCGGCGAGATCGGCGCCAGCTGGCGCATGGAGCCATCGCCGCAGTACTCGCGCTGGCCGCCCACATACAGGGGCACGGCAGGAAAGATGAAGGGGATCGCGGCCGAGGCAAGCAAGTGCTCCACGCCGATCTGGTCCGGCAGGGCCAGGCGCTGCGTGCGCACCCACGGCGCGATATCCTCGGCCGTCTGGTAAAACGTCATGTGGCGGCTGCCCGAATACGACGATGCCGTCACGGCCAGCGCATGCAGCAAGCCGTCAGCCAGGGCCGCGTCCAGGCGCGGCAAGTCGAGCATGCGGTGCAGCAGGCTGACCAGCGGGGTATTGTCGAGCAGGGAACTGGGCGGCGACGCATGCCACTGGCGCAGCAGCCAGCCGAACGACAGCAGCGACAGCCAGCGCGCGCCCGAGCGGATCACGCCCAGTGAATCGGCCCGATACACTTGCTCGACTTCGATATGCTGCCACACGTCGAGCAGCTTTTGCACGCCTTCGCCGAAGTTATCCGCGCGGCAGGCCAGCGCCGTGGCGTTGATGGCGCCGGCCGAGGTGCCGCAGATGATGTCGAACGGGTTGCGCGCCGGCGCCCAGCCCGCTTCCCACAGAATCGCTGAAATCGCCTGCAGCACGCCCACCTGGTAGGCGGCACGGGCGCCTCCTCCCGTCAGTATCAAGCCTGTTTTATTTTGCATTCCCATGCCGGCAGATTAGCAGGGTCTTGATACTTTGTGGAAATTTCAGTCGCCGCGCACCATGCCTTCCCTGCGTGGGTCCGCGCCGCCAAACCAGAAATCCTTGCCATGCGCATTCAGGCGCATGATGCCCTGCAAGCCGGAATTCTGTTCGATGACGCGCACTTCGTGGCCCATGGCTTGCAGCGCCTCGACTTGCGCGGCAGGCGCGCGGCCCTTTTCCAGTTCCGTCGGGCCGTTGCGGCTGCCAAAGTTCGGCAGGTTGATCGCCTGCTGCACGTTCATGCCCCAGTCCATGGTGCCGACCAGGACCTTGGCGACATAATTGATGATGGACGAGCCGCCGGGCGAACCCGTCGCCAGCACCAGCTTGTGCGTGCCCTTCTCGAACACGAGGGTGGGCGACATGGCGCTGCGCGGACGCTTGCCCGCCTCGACCCGGTTGGCAATCGGGCCATCCGCGTCGCGCGAATCGAACGAGAAATCCGTCAGCTGGTTATTCAGCAAAAAGCCGTCGACCATCTGGCGCGAGCCGAACGCGTCTTCCACGCTGGTGGTCATCGACAGGCCGCCGCCGAAGGCGTCCACGGCCACCAGGTGCGAGGTCGACGGGCGCTGCAAGGCGTTGTCCATGCCCCACGCCACCTGCATGCCGGGCGGCGTGCCGGGAATGGCCTTGCCCATGGATTTGTCGCCGATCAGCGAGGCGCGCTGCGCCAGATAGGCTTTATCGAGCATCGAGGCGATACCGTTGCCCGGCAGCGGCACGAAGTCCGTGTCGGCCACGTAGCGGTTGCGGTCCGCGTAGGCCAGGCGCCCCGCTTCCGAGAACAGGTGGATCGCTTGCGCATCGAGCACGCCGTCGACGGGCGCATACGGCCGGATATCCTTCACTTCCAGCATGCCCAGCATCTGCGCGATGGCGATGCCGCCCGACGATGGCGGCGGCATGCCGCACACGGTCCATGCCTTGTAGTCGCTGCAGACGGGTTCACGCACCTTGGCCCCGTAGCCGGCGATATCTTGCGCCGTCAGCTTGCCCGGATTGGTCGGATGCGCCGCCACCTTGGCGGCGATGTCGCGCGCGATGCGGCCCTGGTAAAAAGCGTCGGCGCCGCCACGGGCGATCTCGCGCAGGGTGCGCGCCAGCTGCGGGTTTTTCAGCACGTGGCCGACGGGCCAGGCCTTGCCCTCTTTGTCATAGAAATAGGCGGCGGCGACAGGGTCGCGCTTCAGGGCCTGGTCCCAATTCAACAGGCCGTTGAGGCGCTGGCTGACGGGAAAGCCGCCGTGCGCCAGCTTGATGGCGGGGCCGAACAGGGTCGCCCACGGCAGCTTGCCGTGTTCCTTGTGCGCCAGTTCCAGCATGCGCAGCACGCCCGGCGCGCCCACGGAACGCCCGCCCACCACGCCCGTGGCGCGCGAGACGGGGCTGCCGTCCGCATTCTGGAACAGGTGCTCATCGGCGCTAGCAGGGGCCGTTTCGCGTCCGTCGAACGCCTGCACGCCCTTGGCCGTGGAATACAGCAGGAAGGCGCCGCCGCCGATACCCGACGACTGCGGTTCGACCAGGGTCAGGACCAACTGCGTGGCGATGGCCGCGTCGATGGCGCTGCCGCCCTTTTTCAGCATCTGGTAGCCGGCATCGGCGGCCAGCGGATTGGCGGCGGCGACCATGAATTTCTGCGCTGCCCAACCCGATTTTTCCGCATACGCGGTGGCGATTTCCGGCGCCTTTTGCGGCACCTCGGCAAATACGGGACTGGCAGCCAGGGCTCCCAGCAAGGTCAGGCTCAGCGCCAGCGGCTTCAATGTGATCATGGATTCTCCGATAAAAAAAGGGCGCACAGCCAGGCAAGGCTGTACGCCCCATACGGGGGTATCCTACATCAAATCACGCCAGGCTTATTTCGGTTGCATGCGGATCGCGCCGTCCAAACGAATCGTCTCGCCATTGAGCATGACGTTTTCCACGATGGCTTTCACCAGTTGCGCGTACTCGCCGGGCTTGCCCAGGCGCGAAGGGAACGGCACCATCTTGCCCAGCGCATCCTGCACTTCGGCCGGCATGCCGAGCAGCATCGGCGTTTCGAAAATGCCGGGCGCCACCGTCATCACGCGGATGCCGTTGCGCGACAGGTCGCGCGCCATCGGCAGGGTCAGTCCCACCACGGCCGCCTTCGACGACGCATACGCGGCCTGGCCGATCTGGCCATCGTAGGCCGCCACGGAAGCCGTGTTGATGATGACGCCGCGCTCGCCTTCAACGGTGGCATCCTGCTTGGCCATGGCGTCGGCCGCCAGGCGGCACATATTGAAGGTACCCACCAGGTTGATGTTGACGACCTTCTGGAACAGGGCCAGCGGATGCGGGCCATCCTTGCCCACGGTTTTCACGGCCGGCGCCACGCCGGCGCAGTTGACCAGGCCGCGCAAGGTACCCAGTTGGGTTGCGGCGGCCACCACGGCCAGGCCGTCTTCTTCCGACGTCACGTCGCACTGCACGAACACGCCGTTCAACTCCGCGGCCAGCGCCTGGCCCGCCTCCGTCTGCACGTCGGCCAGCACGACCTTGCCGCCGGCTGCCGTCAGCATGCGCGCCGTGGCCGCGCCCAGGCCCGATGCGCCGCCCGTGATGATGAATACATTGTCCTGAATCTGCATGAAATCTCCTGAGTGATAAGGGCCGTGTTCCCGGCGCCTGATGGTGGATGCACGATGCCATCGTTACGCGCTATTACGCGCTATTACGTTTACGTAAACGTAATGTCGGCGACAATTGTAGCCATTTTTGCGGGCACCGAGCGAAAACTTGCAGCGCTGGCGTATGGAAGGGCTAAAAACACTGGATGAAAGCGCCGTTGCGGTGGCAGATGCGCCCGTTGGCATCGAGCGTGGCATTGCCCGCGCCGTTGTAGCGCGCGCCGGCAGAGTCGCGGCAACCGCCCGTATCGCATGCACCGATGGGCTGCGGCGCGCGCGGCATCGGTACGGCCGGGCTGGGCGACAGGGGCGCCATGGGCACGACGGGCGGCACGGATTGCGGCGGCATGCGGCCGATCACCTGCGCCACGGAACGGCGCGGCTGCACGGGCGGCGCCGGGCGGCATGGTTCCACCGCCAGCTTGCCGCTGTCGCGCGGGTCGAGCTGGCACACGGGCAAGGACTCGGACGCCTGCTGCTGCGCCCAGGCATGACCGCCAGCCGATACCGACATGCCGCAAGCCAGCACCACTATGCTTTTTGTCATCCGCTTCATGCCCTCTCCCAACGCTTCCATCGCCCGCTTTTCATTATTGGCACAGGCCGCGCCAGATGCCAGCAAGGTAACAATTACTCACGCTTGCTGGTGCCGCACACCGCCGATGCGCGTCCGGTAACGGTGTTTTATTTCCTTTCAGTACTTTCTTTCTTGCCAGCATGGCATTACAATAAGAACGATTCTTATTCTCATTAGTGGAGTGAGAGCGCAATTTATTATCTTTTCACTCATTTATACCCGAGCCACCCGGAAGGCAGCCAGGAAATAACAATATCCGGAAAGTTCATCATGACCCAGCGTAGTTCCGTCTTCGTAGCCCCCGTCGCCACTCCCGCCCGCTCCATTCATTCCGCCGCCCTGCTCCTGCCCTGCCTGCTGTCGCTGGCCGTCAGCAATGCCTGGGCCGAAGGCAATGTGGCCGCCGATCCCACCATGAATACGGTGGTCGTCACCGCGTCGGGCACGGCCATCGATATCAAGGATGCGCCGGCCAGTATCAGCGTCATCACGCGCGAGGAAATCGAACGCCAGCCCGTGTATGACTTGAACACGCTGCTGCGCCGTATCCCCGGCGTGACGGGCGGCACCAGCCCTGAAGGCGAGGCGTCGAAGATCAAGCTGCGCGGCTTGCCCGATAAATACACGCTGATCCTGGTCGATGGCAAGCGCGTGGGCAGCTCGGCCGACACGGCTTACCGTCCCGACCTGGGCCGCCAGGACTTGAACTGGATCTCGCCCGACATGATCGAGCGTATCGAAGTGGTGCGTGGCCCCATGTCCTCGTTGTACGGATCGGACGCCATGGGCGGCGTGATCAATATCATCACGCGCAAGGTGCCGGGCAAATGGAACGGTTCGGCCACGGCCAACTACACGCAGCCGCAGGACAGCGACCGCGGCACGGCGCACCAGCTGGGCGTAAACCTGGCCGGCCCCCTCTCGGACACGGTCGGCATGCGCCTGGGCGTGAGCCAGTCGCGCCAGAACGCCGATAAAAAATTCGACAAAGCGGGTGGCATGGGCGGCGAACGCAACCAGACTGTCTCGGGTCAGCTGAGCTGGGCGCTGGACAAGAAACAGAACCTGTCGCTGGACGCCAGCTATGGCAGGCAGGAAGCCAGCGATTCGAGCGCGCATGATGCGGATGGCGAGCCGCTGGTCTACAGCTGGGGCGCCAACAAACTGATACGCAAGAGCGTCAGCCTCGGCTACGAAGGCCGCTGGGACTTCGGCAAGGCGACGGTCAATCTGTACCACAACGATTTCGACAACGAAGTCGTCGGCACGGTGGCGAAATCCAAGGACAGCACCCTGGACGCCAGCCTGGAAAAACGGGTCGGCTGGGGCGGCATCGAGCAAATGCTGGTGATGGGCGGCCAGTGGAAGCACCAGGAGCTGACGAACACGGACACCATCGGCACCGTGCCCACCGATTACCTGGGCAATCCCGTAAGCGGCGCGACCCTGTCGGGCACCACCTCGGCCCTGTTTGCGGAAGACCAGCTGTTCCTGCGCGAAAACCTGACGGCCACGGCTGGCCTGCGCCTCGACCACCACAGCAAGTTCGGCAACCACTACAGCCCGCGCCTGTACCTGGTGTACCACCCTGCCCCGGCCTGGACCATCAAGGGCGGCATTTCGCAAGGCTTCCGCGCCCCGAGCCTGAAGGAAAACTCGCCGGCGGCAGCGACCAACTCGGGCGGACGCGGTTGCGGCAGCCTGAAACCGCTGGGCTACATCACCGGCTCCTGCTACATGGCTGGCAATGCGGACTTGAAGCCGGAAACGAGCACGGCCGGCGAGATCGGCGTGGCGTGGGAACAGAATGGCTGGGATGTAGGCCTGACTTACTTCCACACGGATTTCAAGAACAAGATCGACTATGCGCCGCTGGGCTTTTACCAGAAACGCTGGTGGACCAAGATGACGAATATCCAGAAGGCGCGCACCAGCGGCCTGGAAGCGACGGCCACCATCCCGCTGACGAAAAACCTGAACTGGCGTAACAATGTCACCTACATGGCGGAAGCGAAGAACCTGACCACGGGCGCCAACCTGCTGTCCACGCCAAAACTGTCGTGGTACTCGGCGCTGGGCTGGCAAGTCAACGACCAGCTGTTCGGCGAAGTATCGGCCCAGTACACGGGCAAGGAACTCGATGCCGGCAAGCTGGCCGAAAAAGCCTACACCATCGTCGACACCGTCGTGTCGTACAAGGTCACGCCACAGTGGACCGTGCGTGGCGGCGTGCAGAACCTGTTCAAGAAAGGCCCCATGGCCGATGGACTGGTCGACTATTACGTGCCGGGACGCCGCATGTTCGTCGGCCTGACGTCGCGTTTTTAAGGCCTGGCTGTAAGACTTGATAGCGGCAGCGTGCCGGCGTTGGCCGGCACGCTGCCAGCATGGGCGCCGCCCTTCACCACCCGTTCCTGTTCATGTCGACCTCCCGCGTCTCAGCGTCCGCCCAAGGACGTCACTGCGCGCCATGGCGTCAGGCAATTTTTCACATACGGATAATAGCCCTGCGGCCGCGCGCAGTAATACCACCTCTGCGCCGTCGGTACGCCGCCCTGCTCGATATACACGGGCGGCAGCGGCACGATGAGCGTGCGGCCATACGGATAACGGTAGGGATAGCCATACCACGGGTCGCCATACCAGCCCGGCCCATAGCCCCACGACGATCCCATCCATACGCCCACCTGCGGGCGGCCGTGAAAGTGGCCGTGATGACCATGGTGGCCATGGAATTGGCCGTGCCCGATGTGCGCGCCATGCCCGCCCCGTCCACCGTGTCCGCCAGGCCCGGCCGCGGCGGCGCCGCTGAGCGCCAGTCCCACCACCAGCAGCACCAGCCCCACGCCACGTCTCTTGTACTTGCTGTCCATGACATCCTCCCGCCATGCACCATCAACGGTGACTATCACTCCATTATTGGTCGCTGCGGCCGGAAGTCAAAGGCAGGGTAACAAATGCTCACCGTTGATACGCGAGGGATACGGATGGCAGGAAAGTTTCGCGTGTGCACAGAAAAACAGCCCCGCTGGCTGTGGGGCTGTCGAGCGTGAGTGCGCTGCCTTACTGCGCCGGCAAGACCTGCGCCGGTGTCGCCGGCGCCAGGATGGGCGGCACGGGCGCGTGGATGGGTGCCGGCGCCTTGACCGCCAGCCAGCCCGTGGCCGGCAGCAGCGGCACCAGCAGCAGGGCCACGATATTGATGATCTTGATCAAGGGATTGACTGCCGGACCGGCCGTATCCTTGTACGGATCGCCCACCGTGTCGCCCGTGACGGCCGCCTTGTGCGCATCGGAACCCTTGCCGCCGAAATGGCCATCCTCGATGTATTTCTTCGCATTGTCCCAGGCGCCGCCGCCCGTCGTCATGGAAATGGCCACGAACAGCCCCGTGACGATCGTCCCCATCAGCAAGCCACCGAGCGCCGCAGGCCCCAGCAGCATGCCCACCACGATGGGCACCACCACGGGCAGCAGCGAGGGGATGATCATTTCACGGATGGCCGACGCCGTCAGCATGTCGACGGCCTTGTCGTATTCGGGCCGCGCCGTGCCTTCCATGATGCCCTTGATGTCGCGGAACTGGCGCCGCACTTCCACCACCACGGCGCCGGCCGCGCGGCCCACGGCTTCCATCGCCATGGCGCCGAACAGATACGGTATCAGCCCGCCGATGAAGAGGCCAACGATGACCATGGGGTTCGACAGATCAAAGGTGATGTGCTGGCCCACCGATTCGAGCGCATGCGTGTAGTCGGCAAACAGCACCAGCGCGGCCAGCCCGGCCGAGCCGATGGCATAGCCCTTGGTGACGGCCTTGGTCGTGTTGCCGACGGCGTCGAGCGGATCGGTGATGGCGCGCACGGAGTCGGGCAGGCCCGACATCTCGGCGATGCCGCCCGCGTTATCCGTGATGGGGCCATATGCGTCGAGCGCGACGATGATGCCCGCCATCGACAGCATGGCAGTAGCGGCAATGGCGATGCCGTACAGCCCGGCCAATTGATATGAAACGAGAATGGCGACGCAGACGGCCAGCACCGGGTAGGCCGTGGATTTCATCGACACGCCCAGGCCGGCGATGATATTCGTGCCGTGGCCCGTCGTCGACGCTTCGGCGATGTGGCGCACGGGCTTGAAGTCCGTGCCCGTGTAGTACTCGGTGATGTACACCATCAGGCCCGTGAGGACGATGCCGACGACGGTGGCGCCCAGCATCTTGTAGCGCATGGCGTCATCGGGCCACAGCAGCCACGTGACGACGGCAAAGCCGACCAGCGACAGGCCGGCGGCCCACCACAGGCCCGTGTACAGGGCCGACATGATTTTCGCGCCCGGCTTGGTCTTCACCATCGAGCAGCCGACGATGGAGGCGAGGATGGAGACGGCGCCCAGCAGCAGCGGATAGAGGATGGCCGTGCCGCTGGCCTCGGCCATCAGCAGTGCGCCCAGCAGCATGGTGGCGATCAGGGTCACGACATAGGTTTCGAACAGGTCGGCCGCCATGCCGGCGCAGTCGCCCACGTTGTCGCCCACGTTGTCGGCGATGACGGCGGGGTTGCGCGGATCATCCTCTGGTATGCCCGCCTCCACCTTGCCCACCAGGTCCGCGCCCACGTCGGCGCCCTTGGTGAAGATGCCGCCGCCCAGACGCGCGAAGATGGAAATGAGCGAGGCGCCGAAGGCCAGGCCGATCAGGGGCTTGATCAGGTCGTGCTGGGTCAGGCCGGGCGCGCCCGTCGTCACCAGCAGCCAGTAGAACAGGGTCACGCCCAGCAAGCCCAGTCCCACCACCAGCATGCCCGTGATCGCGCCGCCCTTGAAGGCCACGTTCAGCGCCTGGTTGATGCCCAGTGTGGCCGCCTGCGCCGTGCGCACATTGGCCCGCACGGAGACATTCATGCCGATGAAGCCGCAGGCGCCCGACAGCACGGCGCCGATCAGGAAACCCAGCGCCGTATGCAGGCCAAGCAGCGCATAGATGGCGATCAGGAGCACCACGCCGACGATGGCGATGGTGCGGTACTGGCGCGCCAAATAGGCGGCCGCGCCCTGCTGGATAGCCAGGGCGATTTCCTGCATGCGCGCGTTGCCGGGATCCTGCCTCAGGATCCAGCTGCGCGACACCAAACCGTAAATGACTGCGACCACGCCGCAGGCTACCGCAAACCACAAACTGGCTGCCATATCGTCCCCTTCTGTTTTTATCCGACGTCATTGCCAACAGCTGCAGACCGCACCGGGTAGGCACGCGCAGCCAGGAAAACACGACCTGCAAAAAACCTGAACTACGAAAACGATGTGGCACCGCTGCTGAAAAGCGGGCACAAAAAAAGCGGACACTCAGGTCCGCTTTTCAATACTGCTTATTCCGCCAGGGCGGCAAATGCGCTGTCGCGGATTTGCTCGACCGGGCCGACGCCGGCGATGCGGCGGTATTTCGGTGCGCCTGGCAGGCCGGACTTGGCCCAGTCATTGTAGTAGCCCAGCAAGACCTTGGTCTGGTTGTGGTACACGTCCAGGCGCTTCTTGACCGTTTCCGCCTTGTCGTCGTCGCGCTGGATCAGCGGTTCGCCGGTGATGTCGTCGATGCCGTCGACCTTGGGCGGATTGAATTTGACGTGGTAGACGCGGCCCGAACCCGGGTGGCTGCGGCGGCCATCCATGCGCTCGATGATCGACGCGTCAGGCACGTCAATTTCCAGCACGTAGTCGACATTGATGCCGGCATCTTTCATGGCGTCCGCTTGCGCGATGGTGCGCGGGAAGCCGTCAAACAGGTAGCCATTGGCGCAATCGGCTTCCTGCAGGCGGTTCTTGACCAGGCCGATCATGATGTCGTCCGACACGAGGCCGCCCGCATCCATGACTTTTTTCGCAGCCAGGCCCAGTTCCGTGCCTTCCTTGATCGCCGCGCGCAGCATGTCGCCCGTGGAGATTTGTGGAATGTTGTATTTTTCTTTGATGAAATTAGCTTGGGTGCCCTTGCCGGCACCGGGTGCTCCTAAAAGTATCAGACGCATTGAAAAGTTCCTAAAAAACAGATTTTGGATGGTGGTATGTGTAATTATTTTTAGATGGTGTTGCTAAGGCTATCTTTCCCTACGAAACTTACCACAAAAAAACCCCGGAACGCCAGTTTGCTATCGAATTGCTATGCCCTGATTGATCAAAGCCAGCAATTCGCGCGACGCACGTTTCAAAATGTGGTTTTTTGTGGCAAGCCCCGCATAAAATTTTTCACGCGCACACACGGCGCCTGAAAAACGTTCAGGGCAAGGCGCCCCGCCGCAGACAGTACGCATGTACGGCAAGGCGGGGCAACGCAGCCATGGACGTTTTCTCAGGTGGCGTGACGGTAGTGCGCCTGGACCCTGGCAAGATCTTCCGGCGTGTCGACACCGGCGGCTGGCGCCGAGTCCGTGACATGCACGGCGATGGCCACACCGTGCCACAGCACGCGTAACTGCTCCAGCGCCTCGATGGCTTCCAGCGGCGAAGCGGACAATTGCGGATATTCTTGCAAGAACGCATTGCTGTACGCATACAGGCCGATATGGCGCAGCGGCACGTAGCCAGCCGGCAGGCTGTCTTTCGATTGCGCGAAACCGTCGCGGTGCCACGGGATGGTGGCGCGCGAGAAATACAAGGCGCGGCCATTCTTGTCCAGCACGACCTTCACCACGTTCGGGTTGAACGCATCCTGCACATCGTGCAGCGGATGGGCGCAGGTGGCCATGGGGACGGCAGCGCTGATCTGCGCCGCGCAGGCGGCCAGCAGGCCCGGATCGATCAGGGGTTCGTCGCCCTGCAGATTGACGACGATGGCGTCCAACGGCAAATCGAGCGTGCGCGCCACTTCGGCGATGCGGTCCGTGCCCGACGGATGGTCGCTGCGCGTCATGCACACTTCCACGCCATGCGCGGCGCAGGCGGCGCGGATGCTGTCATGGTCGGTGGCGACGATGACGCGCGCGGCGCCAGACAAGGCTGCCTGCTCGGCCACGCGCACCACCATGGGCTTGCCGCCCAGGTCAGCCAGCGGCTTGCCCGGCAGGCGCGTCGAGGCCAGGCGGGCCGGGATGATGACGATGAACGCCATCGTTATTCCACTGCGTCTTGCAGGGTGCGCGCTTCGTCCGCCCACATGATGGGGATGCCATCGCGGATCGGATAGGCCAGGCGGTCGGCGCGGCAAATCAGTTCCTGCGCCTTCTTATCGTGTTCAAGCGGACCCTTGCAAACAGGGCAGACCAGGATATCAAGCAGTCGAGCGTCCACGACATTTCTCCACAATTTGTTGGGCCAGCGCGCTATCGATGCGCGCACTGACGGGGACGACCCACAGTCTCGGGTCATCTTTAAGATGTTCAATTTGCGCACATTTTACTGCATCCTTCTCGGTGATCAAGATCACATCCGTGTCGAGCGCCGCAAATGGCTGGTCGAGGAAGTCGTGATGGTCGGGCAGAGGCAATTCCATGAAGTCCAATCCGGCCCCGCGCAGCATGGCAAAGAAACGCTGGGGGTTGCCGATGCCGGCCGCCGCCACGATGCGCTGGCCGCCAGCCGCCAGGGTCGCCAAAGGCATGCGCTCGCCGCGGTCGAGCAGGCGCTCGGCCACGCCACCGGCCAACAGCATCTGCACCACCAGCCCGCCCTGCGGCGCGGCCCTGGCTACCAGTGCCGGCGCCAGCTCGGGCGCATTGATCACCGTCACATCGCGCCGGCGGCGCGGCGATTCGCGCAAAGGCCCCGCCGGCAGCAGCCAGCCATTGCCTGCGCCGCGGCCGTCGAACAGCACGATTTCCACGTCGCGCTGCAAGGCGTAATGCTGCAAGCCGTCGTCCGTCACCAGCACGTCGACGTCCGGGTGTGCGGCCAGCAGCGCCCTGCCCGCTTGCGCGCGGTCGCGCCCCACCATCACGGGGCAGCCGCCGCGCTGGAAGATCAGCAGCGGCTCATCGCCCACCTGCTGCGGCGTGGAGGCGGCGCTGACGGCGCGCGGCAAGCGGTCGGCGCTGCCATGGCCGCGCGAAATGACGCCCGGCCGCATGCCCGCTTCGCGCAAGGCTTGCACCAGCCAGATCGTCAGCGGCGTCTTGCCCGTGCCGCCGATAAAAATATTGCCGACGACGACGACGGGCACGGGCAGGCGCGCGGATTTCAGGAGGTTGGCCCGATACAGGCCGCGCCGCACGGCGCTCAGGGCGCCGAACAGCAGGGACACGGGCCACAGCGCGCACGCCAGCGGACCGCGCGTCAGCCAGGCGCGGGTAAGAGTGGTTTCAAGCTTGGCGGGAGAGGATGTGGGCATGCGTGTCAACTAAAATTGGAACCCAAAATCGACACCTGGGGTCGGACCCTGAGGGTCCGACCCCGGCACTTCGGTTGGGGTTGGAGGTTGGCCTTACTTGCCACCCGCCTGCGCCGCAAACGTCAGCTTTTCATAGCCGGCCAGGCGCGCCGCTTCCATCACGTGGATGACCATCTGGTGCATGGCGAACTGGTCGGCGTTGACCACCACCACGGGCGTCTGCGCGGGTGCCTTGCCGCCATTGGCTGCCTTGGCCGCGCTTTGCAGGGCGTCGGCCAGGCCGGCCACGTCGCGGAACGAGACGGGCTCGCGGTTGACCGTGTAATTGCCCTTGGCATCGATGGTGACGTCGATCTGCTGCGGCTTGTCCTTGGCTTGCTCGGCGTCGGCCGTCGGCAAGGTGATCTGCAGCTCCGTAAACTTGCTGTAGGTAGTGCTGACCATGAGGAAGATCAGGATCACCAGCAGCACGTCGATGAACGGGATCAGGTTGATTTCGGGGTCTTCACGCCCCTTGCCTTTGCGGAAGTTCATTTGCGGCCACTGTGGACGATGTCGACGAACTTGACCGCTTGCTGCTCCATGTCAATGACGAAGCTGTCGACGAGGGCGCGGAAATGGCGGTAGAAGACCAGGGTCGGCATGGCGATGGCCAGGCCAAAGCCCGTGTTATACAGGGCCACCGAGATGCCGTGGGCCAACTGTGCGGGATTGGAGCCGCTGGCGTTTTGCGAGCCGAAGATTTCGATCATGCCCACCACCGTGCCAAACAGGCCCATCAGTGGGGCCAGGGTGGCGATGGTGCCCAGGGTCGTCAGGAAACGCTCCAGCGTGTGGGCCACGCCGCTGCCCGCCTCTTCGATCGATTCCTTCATCACCTCGCGTGGCGCGTCGACATTGCGCAGGGCGGCGGCCAGCACCACGCCCAGCGGCGAGTTGTCTTCCAGCTTGGCCACCGTGTCCGGCGTGATATTGCCGCTACGATACACCTGCACCACTTCATCAAACAGCTTGCGGGGCAGGATCTTGACGCGGCGCAAATACAGCAGGCGCTCGATGATCAGGGCCAGGGCGACGATGGAAGCGATCAACAACAGCCAGATGGGCCAGCCAGCGGCTTGAAATATAGCGAGCAAAAGAAACTCCTGGAAAAGGGAAGGCGATGGACCGCCCGAACAGCCTGTATTGTACCGAGCGCCGAAGACCGATTGTACGTCCGCGCAGGAATGGCGCAATGTAGCGCGTTGCCGCGCCGGCGGCAAGTGGCGCCCGCATCGCAGTTGTCCACACGGCGCAGTGGACGCCCACCGCCGGCGCCCGGTTTTGCACATTTTATGTGGATAAGATTGTGAGCAAGCATGAAGTCCATCAGGCAAGTCATTGATTTATATGCAGATTATAGAACTGCGCAAAATACAGGCATAGCAGCTTAACGGCAGTAGTCAATATCAATAAATCAACACCTGAAGAGTTCTGCACATTTACTGTGGACAAGATTGTGCGCAAAGCCCGGGAATTCAATTAAGCCATTGATTTTAAAGGAAATTAAATCAATGAGTAAAAAAGTGGCAGCGGGTGTGCGATACGCGGCATAGTGGCCGTAAAAGTTCTGCACACAATCTGTGGACAAGATTGTGCGCAAGCTCAAAGATAGGCGCCAAGTACATTGATTTATATCGTTTTTATTGCCATGCATAAAAATGTAGCACGGCCTGAAAAGCAGGGTTTTCGGCGTCCGATTTCACTTCAACACGGCAGTTTTTAAGCGTGAAGGCAGTTCCACACATAAAGTGTGGATAAGATTGTGAGCAAGCGGATTGACTCCATGTAAGAGCATTGATTTTAAAGGAGTTTTTTTCAATGCTGAAAAATGAGGCAGTGGAATGCTCTGGTCGTGCAGTGGAAAAGCAGGTGAAAAGGCGAAACGGTTTATGCAGTTTTGCACACATTCTGTGGATAAGATTGTGAGCAAGGCGTACGGCGTGATGCTATACCCTTGATTTATATGGCTATTTTTATGCTGCGCAAAATTCAGGCAAGCCATGCCATGGGCGTTCCGGTGGATAAATCAGGCGCTGTGCCAGAGTTCTGCACATTTTTTGTGGATAAGATTGTGCGCAAGGCCATGCATGGCATACTAAGCGCTTGATTCCTATACACTTTATTTCCGTGCGCAAAAATGTAGCACGGCACTTTTATCGCTCAATGCTGGCTTGTCAGGCAACGTTTGTCCAAGGCAAAAAGTTCCGCACACTTTCTGTGGATAACTTTGTGCGTAAGTGGCAGGGGCTTTACTGATGTGCTTGATATTAAAGGTTTTTTTCCCTGTGCACGCAAATCAGGCATACAGGAATTCATCATGAAATCAAATACTTAGAAATAGAACTTGTTGTTTTGCACGATATATGACATAAGCATGACCTCGCCGATAATATGTGGACAGTTCCCTCCCCCATAGCACCAGATGATGACCGATACTCCAACTGACAGCGGCTTTGCCGCCCCGCCCGTGCTGACCGTCAGCGCCCTGAACCAGGCCGTCGCGCGCCTGCTCGAGCGCTCGTTTCCCCTGACATGGATCGCCGGCGAGATTTCCAACTTCACGCGCGCCGCGTCCGGCCACTGGTATTTCACATTAAAAGATGATGGCGCCCAGGTGCGCGCCGTGATGTTCCGCGGCCGCGCCCAGTTTGCCGGCTTCACGCCGCGCGAAGGCGACAAGGTGGAAGTGCGCGCCCTCGTCACCCTGTACGGCGCGCGCGGCGATTACCAGATCAACGTGGAAGCCATCCGCCGCGCCGGCGTGGGGGCGCTGTATGAAGCGTTCCAGCGCCTGAAGGAAAAGCTGGCCGCGCAGGGACTGTTCGACCAGGAACGCAAGCGC
This sequence comes from Janthinobacterium sp. BJB446, assembly GCF_002735655.1. NCBI lineage: Bacteria > Pseudomonadati > Pseudomonadota > Betaproteobacteria > Burkholderiales > Oxalobacteraceae > Janthinobacterium > Janthinobacterium sp. BJB446. The sequence continues at coordinate 128,125 of NZ_PDZK01000003.1, forward strand.
GCCATCCCCATGTTCGCGCGCAGCATCGGCATCGTCACCAGCCCGCAGGCGGCCGCCCTGCGCGACGTGCTGATCGCGCTCAAGCGCCGCGCGCCGCACGTCTCCATCATCCTCTACCCCACGCCCGTCCAGGGGCAGCAGGCGCCGGAAAAGATCGCGCACGCCATCCGCACGGCATCCACAAGGGCCGAGTGCGACGTGCTGCTGGTGTGCCGTGGCGGCGGCAGTATCGAAGATTTGTGGTCGTTCAACGATGAAGCCGTGGCCCACGCGATTGCCGATTGTTCCATGCCCGTGATCAGCGGCGTGGGACACGAGACGGATTTCACCATCGCCGACTTCGCGGCCGACCTGCGCGCTGCCACGCCGACGGCGGCGGCCGAACTGGCGGCCACGCCGCGCGCCGACTGGATGGCTTCCCTGCGCGCCGATGCGGCCGACCTGCGCCGCGCCATGCGCCGCAGCCTCGACGATGCGGCGCAGACCCTGGACCGCCACAGCCGCCGCCTGCTCAACCCGAAGGCGCAGCTGCAGCAGCAGCGTTTGCAGCTGCTGGCCCTGTCGACGGCCATGACGCATGCGGCGCGCGCGCCCGTGAACCAGTCGCAGTACGCACTCGAACGCCTGCGTGCGCGCTGGGCGGCCTTGCGGCCCGACGTCGCGGCGCCGCGCGCGCGCCTGGAAGAAATGCAGCGGCGCGGCGGCGCGGCCATGGCGCAACAGCTGGGACAGCGGCGCCACCGCCTCGACGGCCTGGCGGCGCAGCTGGAGCTGTTGAATCCCCAGCGCACCCTGGAACGCGGCTACGCCATCCTGCGCGATGAAAAGGGAAATATCGTCCGCTCACCGGCGCAACTGCAGGCGCGCCAGAACGTCAATGTGCGCCTGGCCGAAGGCAGCGCGCAGATCGGCATCGCCAGCGTGCAAGCGAGTTTGGAATAAACGCTGGAATAAAAAAGGCCGGGGAAGCTCCCCGGCCCAACACCTACCCTACTGAGTGGACTGCTACTGCGACTGCTCTTTCACCCTACGCCATCAGAACTTCATCGACACGCGCGCGCCAAAGGTGCGCGGCGCGTTGTAGAAGGCGCCGTATATCTGCTGCGTGGGCTGGCATGGCATGCCGACGTCCGTGCAGATTTCATTGACGTCAAGCTTGACCGCCTTGTCCGTAGCGTTCTGCACGAACGCTTCCACCGTATAGGCCTTGTTCGCCGGCTGGAAGCGCAGGCTCAGGTCCAGGGTCGTGTAGGCTTCCTGGCGCTTGACGCCGGCATGGCCCGGCACGTCGCCGTTGAACGCGCCCGCGCCCACATACGACATGGTTTCATAATGCACCGAGGCGCGCGGCGTGAGCTGGCCGCCGGCGACATTGAAATCATGCTCGTACTGGACGGTCGTGGAAAACTTCGGCGCATGCTTCATGGTGCTGCCGCCCACGTTCACCAATGGCGCCGTCGAACCGCAGGACTGGCCATTCGCGCGCGCCGCATCGACGTCGCACGACATGAAGTCGTCATACACGGCTTTCAGCCAGGTGGCGTTGCCCGTCAGACGGTCGACCTTCGTTGGCCGCCACACCCATTCCGCTTCCAGGCCCTTGACGGTGGCGCCGGCCGCATTGAAGTTGGCCAGCACGCTGTTGACCACCTGCGATTCGAGCTTGTCCTTGTACTTCATCAGGAAGGCATCGAGGTTCAGCGTCAGTTCGCGGTTCAGCAGGTCGGACTTGAAGCCGATTTCATAGCTGGTCAGCTTTTCCGGCTTGGTGGTGGCGCCGCCGTCGCCGATGGCAGGCGAATGGAAGCCCGTCGTCACGGAGCCGAACAGCAGGATATCGGAGCGCAGCTTGTACTCGATGCGGCCCAGCCAGGTGGCCTGGCCGTATTTCAGGTCGGCCGTATTGTCACCCGGCGTATTGCCGCAGGTGGCCGCCGTGATGGCGCCGCCAGGACCGATATTGTGCGTGTTGGCCAGGCCCGTGCCCGGCGTGACCAGCTGCGCCAGTTGATCGGGCGTGAGCACGGTGGTGCCCAGCGGCGTGTTGGCAGGCCAGTTCGGGCAAGCCCAGTTCTTGCCACCGACGTCGAATTTATGGTCTTTCGTGTAGCGCGCGCCGGCCGTCAGCTTGATCTGGTCCGTCAACTGCTGACTGACCTGGCCGAACACGGCCTTTGATTTGAGCTGGCGGTCGCCCTGGATGAAGGACATGGCCGAGGCATACTGGCCCACGGTCGGCTGCACGAAGATCACGGCGCCGTTGGCGATATCCTGCTGCACGGCGGCCTGCGAAATCTGGCTGCGGTCGATATCGAAGCGCACCTTGTTCTTTTCATTGAACAGGAACAGGCCGGCCACCCACTGGAACGGCGCATCGTCGTCCGAGCGCGCCTGCAGCTCGTGCGAATAGCTGTCGAACTGCGCCCAGTCGGTGCGGTTTTCCGACTTGAAGCCGGGGAACAGGCCCGCATCGGCATCGTTGCTGTTCTGGCGCTTGTAGCGGCTCCAGCTGCCCAGGTAGGTGAAGTCCAGCGCATCGGTCGGCTTGTAATTGAGCTTGCCCTTGTAGGTCAGGATCGACTGGTCCAGCGTGCCCGGCGTGTCGATCAGGGCCGAGCGCAGCTTCTCGCCCCGTTTCGGTTCGGCCGCCAGGTAGACGTTGCCGGCGCCCTGGTCGAGGAAGTAGTCGGCGATGAACGTGCCGCGCAGTTGCGGCGTGAACTTCCACAGCAGCGAGGCGCGCACGCCCATCTGGTCGCCGGCGCCATACTTGGCCGTGCCCGGCATGACGTTCGAGCCGCGGCGGAAATCCACCGTGCCGTCGTGGCTATCCTTGATGGCGGCGATGCGCAGCGCCACGTCGTCGGAAAACGGGATATTGATCATGCCCTGCGTCTGCAAATGGCGCTTGTCGCCCACCGTGATGCCGGCCGAGCCCATGAACTTGGCCGTGCTTGGCGCGGCCGACACGAGGTTGACGGCACCTGCCGTGGAATTGCGGCCGTTCAGGGTGCCCTGCGGTCCGCGCGCCACCTCGACGTGCGACAGGTCATACATCAGCGCCGTGGCGCCCTGCGGACGCGGCGAATACACACCGTCGACATAAAAGGCGACGGCCGGGTCGCCCAGCTCCGTGTGGTTGGCCGAGCCGACGCCGCGCATGTAGACGTGCACGCCGCCCGAGTCGCCATGCTGCTCGACGACGAGGCTGGGCACCATGGTCGCCAGCGACGCCAGATCCTTGACTTGGTTGTTTTGCAGGGTGTCCTGGTTGAAGGCGGTGACGGCCAGCGGCGTCTCCTGCACGAAGGTATTGCGGCGCGTGGCCGTGACGACGATGCGGTCCATCTGTTCTGAGGCCGGTTTTGCCGCGTCCGCGGCCGCAGTGTCCTGGGCCATGGCGGCGCCGCTGCCCAGCAAGATGAACTGGGCGAAGGTCGCATGCGCCAGGCTGAGGGCGATGGTATTGCGTTTAAGCTGTTGCATTGTTGTTGTCTCCTGTACCGCTGGTTGAATGATGATCACATAGCTCTTTGGCTACTGCTGCACATTTTTTGGGTGTCAATCTGAAGTCATGTCGCCTCCGTGCGGGGTCAATGGGTAGCCACGGCGCGCCCGGCCGTGTCGAATAGAAAGGCATGGCCTTCTTCCGGCGCAAAGCCGATGGCGCTGCCCTGCGCCAGCGCGTGGCGCGCCTCGCCGTGCAGCTTGATGGCCACCGCGTGCGGGCCGCCGTCAATACAGCCATCGAGCGTCGCGTGGATGATTTGCGCATCGCCCAGCTGCTCGATCAGGGTGACGGTGGCGCCGTAGCCCTCCTCGCGCGGCACCAGGCGCAGGTGTTCCGGACGTATGCCGACCAGCATGCCCGCCTCGCCACCAAGCTGGCTGGCCAGCGCCGGGACGGCGGCGCACGGCAAAAAATTCATGCGCAGCGCGCCGATGAAGCCGGCCACGAACTGGCTGGCCGGATGGCGGTACAGGTCCAAGGGCGCGCCCACCTGCTCCAGGTGACCGCCGTGGAAGACGGCGACCCTGTCGCCGAGGGTCATGGCCTCGACCTGGTCGTGCGTCACGTAGATCATCGTGGTGCCCAGTTCCTGGTGCAGCTTGGCCAGCTCGATGCGCGTCTGCACGCGCAGCGAGGCATCGAGGTTGGACAGCGGCTCGTCAAACAGGAATACCTTGGGCTGGCGCACGATGGAGCGGCCGATGGCCACGCGCTGGCGTTCGCCGCCGGACAATGCCTTGGGTTTGCGGTCGAGCAGGTGCGTGATCTGCAAAATCTCGGCCACCTTGCCGACGGCAGCGCGCACTTCGGCTTCCCCCTTGCCTGCCAGTTTCAAGGCAAAACCCATGTTGTCGCGCGCCGTCATGTGCGGATACAGGGCGTAGCTCTGGAAGACCATGGCGATGCCCCGCTCCGCCGGCGCCACGTCGTTGGCCAGCAGGTCGCCGATGCGCAGCTGGCCCGCGCTGATGTCTTCCAGTCCCGCGATCATGCGCAGCAGGGTCGACTTGCCGCAGCCGGACGGTCCCACGAAGACCATGAATTCGCCGTCATGGATATCAAGGTCCAGGCCCTTGACGATTTCCGGGCCGTCGCCGTAGGTCTTGCGGATGCCGCGCAGGGAAATGGCGGCCATGTCAGTGCTCCCCGGCCAGGACGGCCGCATCGGCATGCGCGGCGCGCTGCGCGGCGATGAAGTCGCGGTACCACAGGGCGCTGTCCTTGAAACTGCGCTGCTGCGTGGCGTAATCGACGTACAGCATGCCGAAGCGCTTGGCGTAGCCGGAGTTCCACTCGAAGTTATCCATCAGGCTCCAGTAGAAATAGCCGCGCACGTCGATGCCCTGCGCGATCACGGCGCGCAAGGCGTCCAGGTGCAGCTGCACGTACTCGATGCGCGCCTCATCGTGGATCTTGCCGTCGACGGGCTTGTCGGCAACCGCCATTCCGTTTTCCGTGATGTAGACGGGCGGCAGCCGGTATTCGCGGTGCAGGCCCACGAGCAGCTCCGTCAAGCCTTGCGGATAGGTTTCCCAGCCCATGTCGTTGACCCCGAGCTTGCAGTCGGGCTTGCGCGGCGGCGTCTCGGCGCTCATGAAAGCGCGCGTGTAGTAGTTCACGCCAAGGAAATCGATAGGCTGTTTAATATCCATGAAATCGTTTTCAAAGATGGATAAAGCAGAAGCGTCGGCGTGTTTCAGGGCCAGGGACGGGTAGCGGCCCTTGAAGATGGCGTCCATATACCACTGCACCGAGCGTGCATATTCGAGTTCGGCCAGTTCGCGGTCCTGGGCGCTGTCGGTGGCCGGCGTGGCCGTCCACTGATTGAGCACGATGCCCAGCTTCGCCGGCGCATTCACCGTGCGCATGGCTTGCATGGCCAGGCCGTGGGACAGCAGCAAGTGGTGCGACACTTGCACGGCGGCGGCCGGATCGGCCATGCCCGGGGCGAACTGGCCCGTGCCGTGGCCCAGCACGGCCGTGCACCACGGTTCGTTATGGGTGGCGATGCTGGCGACCTTGTGGCCGAAGCGGCGCGCCACCTCGGCCGCATAGGCGGCGAAGTGGTAGCAGGTGGCGCGATTGAGCCAGCCGCCCTCGTCCTGCAAGGCTTGCGGCAAGTCCCAGTGGTACAGGGTCAAATGGGCGTCGAGTCCCTTGGCGGCCAGGGCGTCGAGCAGGCGCGCATAGAAGTCGAAGCCCGCTTCGTTCCAGGCGCCGGAACCGGCCGGCTGCACGCGCGACCAGGACATGGAAAAGCGGTAGGCGTTCACGCCCAGGCTGGCGATCAGCTCCACGTCCTCGGCATAGCGGTGATAGTGGTCGCAGGCCACGTCGCCATTGCTGCCGTCGATGATCTTGCCATCCGTGTGGCTGAAGGTATCCCAGATGGACGGGCCGCGGCCGTCGATGGCGGCGGCGCCCTCGATCTGATAGGCGCTGGTGGCCACGCCCCAGGTGAAGGTGGCGGGAAAGTTGCTGTCAATATCGTCGTTATGCATGGTGGTGGTATCAGTGTGAGTGGATTAAAAAAGTGCTAGCCTTTGACGGCGCCCTGGGTCAGCCCTTCGATCAGGCGCTTGGAGGCAACAAAAAACATCAGCAGCAGCGGCAGCACGGCAATGGCGGCGCCCGTCATCAGCGCGCCCCACTCCGTGTTGTTCGGCGCCTGCATGCTGCGCAGGGCCAGCGGGATCGTGTAGTTCTCGACCGAGCGCATGACGACCAGCGGCGTGATGAAATTGTTCCACGAGTTGATGAAGGTGATCAGGCCCAGAGTGCCCATGGCGGGGCCGATCAGCGGCAGCACGACCCGCCAGTAGATGGCGAACTCGCCGCAGCCATCGATGCGCGCCGCCTCGATCAGGTCCTTCGGTATCGCCGTGCCGATGTACTGGCGCATGAGGAAAATCCCCAGTGCGCCGGCCGCTCCCGGCACGTACAGGGCGCGCGGCTGGTCCAGCCAGCCGAGGAAATCCATCAGCATGAAGGTGGGGATCATGTTCATGAACGACGGGATGATCATCGACGCCATCACCAGGGTAAACAAGGGCCGCTTGAAGCGGAACTCGTACATGGCGAACGCATAGCCGCCCAGCGAGCAAAAGAACAGGGTCAGCGCCGTCGTCATCAGGGCCACGTACAGGCTGATGCCGATATTGCGCCAGAATGGCAGCCGCTCCTGCAGCAGCTCGATGTTGTTGAGCAGGGCCGTGCCGAACCAGCGCGGCGGCGGCAGGCTGTAGATCTCGGCGCTCGTGTGCGTGGCGAAGACGAACATGAAGTAGAACGGCGCGACCATGATCAGGGCGCCGATGGCCACCATGGCGTAGGCTGTCCAGCGGGTGCTGGCCGCGCTGGCGCGGCGGTTTGTCAATGCGCTCATTTGGCCTCCTTGCCTTCTCTACGCTCGTTGCGGCTGAAGATGCGGTTATTCACCCAGGTGGTGCTGGCGATGATGAGGAACAGCAGCCAGGAAATGGCCGACGCCGTGCCGAAGTCGCCCGAGGAAAACGCCGTCTTGTAGACGAAGATGGCCGTCGTCATCACGGATTGGCTCACGCCGCTCGATTCGGCCACCAGCACGAACGGCTCCTCGAACAGCTGCAGGTTGCCCATGATGGTGAGGGTCACGGCCAGGTAGATCATGGGGCGCAGCTGCGGCAGGGTGATGTACCAGAATTGCTGGCGTTTCGAGGCGCCGTCGATGGTGGCTGCTTCGTACAGATCCTTCGGGATCACCTGCAGCGCGGACAGGTACAACACCAGGTTCCAGCCAAGGTAGCGCCAGAAAATCACGAAGGCGACGGCCGGCTTGATGAACAGCGAGCTGCCCAGCCAGTCGATCGATTCTGCCGGGAACAGGCCGCCCACCAGCGGCAGGCTGGCGCACCATTGGATCAGTACATTGATCTGCCCATAGTCGCGCGAGAACAGAGTATTGAAGACCATGGCGATGGCCACGCTGGAAGTGATGAACGGTAAAAAATAGATGCCGATCACCAGGTTGCGCGAGCGCTTGAAGCTGTTGTGGATGAAGGCCGCCAGCGGAATGGCCACCAGGTGCTGCGGCACGCCCGAGGCCAGCGCCAGCCACACGGTATTGCCCAGCGAGCGCAGGAACCACGGGTCGCTCAAGGCATACTTGTAGTTGTCCAGGCCCACCCACTGCATGGCTTCCACGCCGCTGGCCGCTTCCCACTGGTTGAACGACAAATAGATGGAAAACAGCAGCGGGAACAGGCTGAAGACGGCGAACAGGATGAAGAAGGGGCTGATGAAGATGTACGGCGCCCACTGCTTCATGTTGAAGCGTTTCCTGGCGGGCCGCGCTGCCGCAGCAGCGGGCGCGCCCTCGGTACAAGGCATGGAGGTAGTCATGCTGCTCCTAGCGCCGCGCGCGGTGGGTGATCAGGGCCTTGGCGTCGGCCAGGGCCGTCTTGATATCCTTGTTTTGCGCCAGCACGCTTTCCAGTTCCATGTTGACGATGTCGCGCGCCACGGCGTCGAACTTGTCGACGCGGATGACGGGGATCTTCGCCGCCGTATCGCGCGCCAGCAGGCGCGTCTTCTGGCCGCCGAAATACGCCTGCGGCTCGTCCATCATCGGGTCCGCATAGGCTGCCTTGAGGGCCGGAAAGGCGCCGATCTCTTTCAGGGAATGCAGCTGGATATCCTTGTTGACGGTCATGAACTTGATGAATTCCCAGGCCTGGGTTTTATTCGCCGCCTTTTTCGGAATGCCGTAGAAGGAGCCGCCGTACGACGCCAGCGCGCCGGCCGGCAAGTTCGCCGCGCGCCACTGGCCGGACGAAGCCGGCGCCAGCCACTTGGCCAGGTGGCCGCTGAGCCACGATCCCATCATCTGGCTGGCCACCTTGTCGCGTTTGAAGCCTTCGGCCCACTCGCCCGTCCAGGCCACGGTGCGCGCATCGATGCCGGCCACCCGTGCCGCCTTGGCCAGCTCGAACGCCTTCACGAAGCGGGGCGAGTCGACCAGCACCTGGCCCTTGTCGCCAAAGTAAATGCCTTCGCCATCTTTCAAATTGGCGCGGATATAGATGTCGGCCAGGTCGCTGGCGCCGGCCAGCAGATAGGTGCCGGTGGCGGCCTTGAGTTTCTTGCCGGCGGCGATATACGACTCCCACGATTGCGTCAGGTCGGTTTCCTTGATGCCCGCCTTGTCCATCAGGTCCTTGCGGTAGAACAGGGTGCCCGGTCCCAGGTCGGCCGGCATGGCGCCCAGGGTGCCGCGCGAACTGGTCGCCTGCACAAAGGTGAACGGCACGAACTGGGCGCGGTACTGCCCTGCCCCGTATGGCGCTTGCAGCAAATCTTCCATGCCCTTCGATTCGGCGAAGCTGCCGACATAGCGGAAGTCGATGGCCATCACGTCGGGCAGGCGCGCGCCGGCCGCCAGCGCCGTCGTCATCGAGTTATGGTGGTCGTCGATCTGCAGGCTGACCAGCTTGACCTTCACTTGCGGGTACAGTTTTTCCCACAGGGGCAAGGCCGTCTTGACGGCGCGGTCCAGGTCGGGGAACGAGGCGACGGTAATCGTGGCCGGGGCCAGCGTCGGCAGGGCTGCAGTCGGCGGAACAGCTGCGGGCGCGGCGGCCACACTGGCGGCCAGGGTCAGCGCTGCCAGCGGGGCGGCGCCAAGGATGCTTGACTTCATTATTTCATCTCCGTTTATTGAGCGTCTTCTATCTTGAAAACGTTTTCACAACATGTATCCATTTAACACCGCAAAGAAAATCAAGTCAACCGAAAAAGTTGTCATTTTTATTGAAGGCAGCATGGCAAGCGGCACGCCGTGGCGCGTTTTCTCCTATGAAAAAGCGTAAAAATTCGTCATTTGCGCTGCCGTTGTTTTTTGTGAAAACGTTTTCAATCGTCGGTCGGATTAGCGCGCAAGCGCGTAACCCGACGTGCACGGCCAACAATATGTCGGCTTACGCCCTGCGGGCTAACCCGACCTACGCCGATCCACGGCCCTGCGGGCATTTATGGTAATCTTCCGTTGAAAAGGTTTTCAGAACACTGAGAACCAGCCATCTTGATACCCAGGAATCACCTTGAACGATAGCGCCCACGCTGCTCCCCCTTCCACCCTGCTCGACGTGGCACGCCAGGCCGGCGTGTCGCCCAGCACCGTCTCGCGCATCCTGAATGGCACGGCCAGGGTCTCCGACGACAAGCGCGACGCCGTGCTGGCGGCGATTGCCCACATGAAATTCGCGCCGAACCAGATGGCGCAGGGGCTGAAAAAAGGCCGCTCGATGACCATCGGCATCGTGGTGCAGGACATTTCCAGCCCCTTCTTCGACGAAAGCCTGCGCGGCGTGGACGATGGCTTGAAGGACACGGGCTATGCGTCCGTCATCGTCAGCGGACACTGGAATGCGCAGGAAGAGGCGGACCGCATCCGCCTGCTGCTGGCAAGAAAGGTGGACGGCATCATTTTGCTGTCGGGGCGCATTTCGGACGAGAGCGTGCTCGATTTCTCGCAGCAGCGGCCCATCGTCTCGACGGGCCGCCTGCTGGCCACGAAAAGCGCCATCGGCTTCAAGCTCGACAACGAATACGGCGCCTACCTGGCCGTGCGCCACCTGGTGGAACTGGGCCACCGGCGCATCGCCTTCGTGGCCGGCCCCGCCAACAACACGGATGCGGCCGAGCGCCTGACGGGCTACCAGCGCGCACTGCGCGAAGCGGACATCGCCATCGACCCGAAGCTGATGGTGGAAGGCGATTTCCACGAAGCAAGCGGAATGCTGGCCATGAACCATTTGTTCGATACGCAGCAGCAGTTCAGCGCCGTCTTCGCCGCCAACGACCTGTCCGCCTACGGCGTGCGCCTGTGCCTGTACCGCAAGGGCATCCGCGTGCCCGACGATATCTCGCTCGTCGGCTTCGATGACTTGCCCGGCTCGTCCTACACGACGCCGCCGCTCACCACCATCCATCAGCCCCTGTACGACATCGGCCGCATCGCCACGGAAGCGCTGCTGGGCCTGATCAATGGCGAAGCCGTGCAGGCCGCCATCCCGCCGCTGGAACTGATCGTGCGGGAAACCACTCGCCGCATCCGCTAAGGATTGCACCATGATAAACCTACTGCGCAGCCCACTCTCGGGTCGGCGTTGCTCGCTGTACTTTTTGTACAGCTGCGCTACTCAACCCGATATCGGGCTTGCTCGCTACGGTTTCTCAAGGTGCTGACGCTTCACCATATACCATTATTTTCCTGAACGAGAATCAATACGCTACCAGTATCCGCAACGCATGCGGGAATCTGCAGCAATGGCGCATCCGCTTTACAATAGTGGCTCGTTCAGCAAGAATGCCTGCTTCAAGCAAGCTTGGCTCAACCCTCCGGCCACAGGCTGGAAGACTCCGAACATTCACCACAAAGGGACATCACATGGAACATACTCTGCCACCACTGCCGTATGAAATGGACGCTCTGGCGCCGCATATTTCGAAAGAAACCCTGGAATACCACTATGCCAAGCATCACCAGGCGTATGTCACCAACTTGAACAACCTGATCAAGGGTACCGAGTTCGAGAACCTGTCGCTGGAAGAGATCATCAAGAAATCGTCGGGCGGCATCTTCAACAATGCAGCGCAAGTATGGAACCACACCTTCTACTGGAACGGCATGAAGCCGGCCGGCGGCGGCGCTCCTGCGGGTGCCGTGGCTGACGCGATCAACGCCAAATGGTCGTCGTTCGACAAGTTCAAGGAAGAATTCACCAAGTCGTGCGTGGGCAACTTCGGTTCGGGCTGGACCTGGCTGGTGCAAAAAGCCGACGGCTCCGTCGACATCGTCAACACCTCGAACGCCGGCTGCCCGCTGACCACCGGCGACAAGCCGCTGCTGACCTGCGACGTGTGGGAACACGCCTACTACATCGACTACCGCAACCTGCGCGCCAAGTACGTGGAAACGTTCTGGGGCCTGGTCAACTGGGACTTCGTTGCCAAGAACTTCGCGTAAGCAGTTCCTGTCAACGTAAGGAGAAAAAGCCTGCGCCGCCCCGCGCGGGCTTTTTTTTGCCTGCTGAAAGGCGAGGCGCTGCGCTACAATCAGCATCTTCCCACCCCGCCCTGCCCCGATGTCCGCTCGCCTGCTGCGCCGCCTGTTGATTTTGCCCCTGCTGGCGTGCCACCTGCACGCGTGCGCGGCCGCCCCATCGCCCCTGTTGTCCGACTACACCCACAACGCCTGGGGCGCCCTGCAAGGCGCGCCCGTCGACGTACTGAAATTCGCCCAGGGCAAGGATGGCTGGCTGTGGATCGCCACGGCCACCGGTTTGTACCGCTACGATGGCGTGCGCTTCGACCGCGTCGACAGCGTGTACGGCCACCGCCTGCCGTCGAGCAATGTGCTGGGCCTGGCCACGCCGCCTGACGGCGCCGTCTGGGTCGGCTACCGCCTCGGCGGCGTCAGCGTCTTTCGCCAGGGTGGCGCGCGCACGTACGGGGAAGCGGACGGCTTGCCGCCGGGCGCCGTGTTCCATATCGAGGCAGCGCCCGACGGCGCCATCTGGGTCGGCACGCGCGATGGCGCGGCGCGCCTGGCGCCGGGCGCCGACCGTTTCGTCGCGCAAGCCGCCAACGTGGGCCTGCCCGACAAGCGCGTGTACCAGATCCTGTTCGGGCGCGATGGCACGCAGTGGATGGGCACCATGCACGGCGTCTTTTTCCGCAGGCCGGGCGAGACGCGCTTTTCCCATGCCTGGCCGCGCACCATGCTCACCAGCATGGATGAAGCGCCCGATGGCGCCATCTGGGCTGTGGACGCGCAAAGCAATTACTATCGCGTGCGCACCAGCGCGCCGCGCGGCGACGCGCCCATCCGGCCCGACGCCACGGGCAACGGCATCCGCTTCGACCGCGCCGGCACCATGTGGCTGATGCAGCCCGATGGCATTGAGCGCAAGTTCGATCCTTCCGGCCCCAGCCTGCCGGCCCAGCGCCTGACGCGCCAGAACGGCATCAGCGGCCCGCTGCCGCAAACGTCGTTCCAAGACCGCGAAGGCAATCTGTGGTTCGGCACCTCGACGGGCCTGGACCGGCTGCGGCCGAACCGCCTGAAGACCCTGGCCGTTGCCGTGCCCTTCGACCATCCCGGCATGCTGCCGGGGCCCGATGGCGACGTGTGGATCGGCGACTACGTGGGCGACGTGCGCAGCTTTACCGCCGACGGGGTGAAGAAAGTGATACTGAAAGGGGCGCTGGCGGCCAGCCACTGGGCGCCCGACGGCACGCTGTGGCTGGGCAACGAGCAGGAGCTGCACCATCGCGCGCGCAACGGCGCCATGACGCGCGTGGTGCCGCCCGTGCTGGGACTCGATCCGCAGGCGCTGCAGCAGGACCGCTCAGGCGCCCTGTGGGCCTCGTTTTCCGGCGGCGGCCTGTTTCGCCTGAGCGAAGGAAAATGGATCGCCGACGGCGGCCTGTCCGGCCTGCCGGCGGTGCTGACCACGGCCATGGCGATGGATGGCGCCGGCACCGTCTGGCTGGGCCATGCCGACAATACGCTCAGCCTGGTGGCCGATGGCCAGCGTACGGGCGCCGTCAGGCGGCTCGGCGCGCCCGAGGGCTTGCAGGTGGGCACCGTGCTGCAGCTGTACCGCGATGGCGAGGCGATGTGGGCCGGCGGCGAAAACGGCGTGGCCCTGTACCGCGCCGGCCGCTTCCACACCTTGCGCGGTGCGCAAGGGGCGGCGTTTCGCGGCGTATCGGGCATCGTGCGCCTGCCGGACGGCGACCTGTGGCTGCATGGCGCGGACGGCATCGACCATATCGCTGCCGCCAGCCTGGCCGCGTGGATGCGGGACGGCAGCGCTGTTACCTCGGAGCGCTTCGACGCGCTTGACGGCTTGCAGGGCCATGCCTCGCAACTGCGCCCCGTGCCGTCGCTGATCCATGCGCCCGATGGCAAGCTGTGGTTCTCCACCTCGGCCACCATCGCCATGCTCGACCCGCTGCACATCCGCCGCAACGCCCTGGCGCCGCCCGTGCAGATCCACAGCTTGCTGGCCGATGGCGTGCGTTACGCCCTAGACGATGGCAAGCCGCAGCACCTGCCGCAAGGCAGCAAGACCCTGCAGATCGGCTTCACGGCCCTGAGCCTGTCGATGCCGGAACGCGTGCGCCTGCGCTACCGGCTGGCAGGCGTGGACACGGGCTGGCAGGAGGCGGTGGGACGCCGCGAGGCCTACTACACCAACCTTGCCCCCGGCAGCTACCGCTTCGACGTCACGGCCGCCAACGAAGACGGCGTGTGGAACACGCAGGGAACAGGGCTCGACATCGTCATCGCGCCCACCTTCGTGCAAACGCCGTGGTTCGTGGTGCTGCTGGCGCTGGGCGCCGCGCTGCTGCTGTATGGCGGCTACGTGCTGCGCATCCGCCACCTGACGCGCAATATGCAGGAACGGTTGCAGGAACGCTTGCAGGAGCGCCTGGCCGAGCGCTCGCGCATCGCCCGTTCGCTGCACGACACGCTGCTGCAAAGCGTGCAAGGCCTGATCCTGTCGTTCCATGCGCATGCGGACATGCTGCCCAAGGGCACGCGCGAACGGGCGCGCCTCGATGGCACCCTCAACCTGGCGGACCAGCTGCTGATCGAAGGCCGCGACCAGATCATGGACTTGCGCGCCTCGGCCGAACCCGACGAACTGCGGCTGGCGCTGCAGCAATTCGGCAAGGGCCTGGCCGAGCACCGCGCGCACGCCTTCACGGTGCATGTCAGCGGCACCTGCCGGCGCCTGCAGCCGCGCGTGCATGACGAAATCTATGCCATCGCGCGCGAAGCGCTGTTCAACGCCTCGCGCTACGCCGAGGCGGCAAACATCGTGCTGGAACTCGACTATGCGGAGCAGGCATTCACCCTGCGCGTGCGCGACGACGGCTGCGGCCTCGATGACGCCGTGGCGCAGGCGGGCCAGCGGCCCGGCCACTGGGGCCTGGTCGGCATGCGCGAGCGCGCCGCCGCCATCGGGGCCAGCCTGCGCATCGACAGCCGGCCCGGCGCCGGCACACAGATCGAAGTGAGCGTGCCGGGCCGCCTGGCCTATTGACGGCACGCTTGCGGGCGCGCCCGCAAGCGTCTGCGGCCCGGATGGAAAATGTTGTACGATGCGCAAGAGCGCTGCCGTGCTCGCCTATCCTGCCACACCACTTTCTGAAAGCACTCCATGAAAAAATGCCTGCTCGCCCTATTGCTCTGCGCCTCCGGCTCTGCCTTCGCCAACTCGGCCTGCGACACGCCGCGCAATGACTTCGATGGCCTGTATTGCCTCAACAAGGTGTACCAGGAAGCGGACAAGGAACTCAACGCCAACTACAAGAAACTTAGCTCCCAGCTCGATGCCGGCGGCAAGCAAAAGCTGAAATCGGGCCAGCTTTCCTGGATCAGCGAGCGCAACGAGCGATGCTCGAAAAAGGATGGCTCGGGCTTCTATGTGAACCTCGATTGCG
This sequence comes from Janthinobacterium sp. BJB446, assembly GCF_002735655.1. Taxonomy (NCBI): domain Bacteria; kingdom Pseudomonadati; phylum Pseudomonadota; class Betaproteobacteria; order Burkholderiales; family Oxalobacteraceae; genus Janthinobacterium; species Janthinobacterium sp. BJB446. Next base: position 143,132 of record NZ_PDZK01000003.1, read on the forward strand.
CCACGCGCACCACCATCGAACGCGCGCAATTCCTGCAAGACCGCGTGCGCGAATGCGTGAGCGCCGGCTGCCAGAACAGCAAACTGTGAGCTGAACCTGCGCTAGCGCAAACAGGAGAGGGCGGCAGGCGCCCATACTGGCCGCTCCGATGTCTTCCCCGTTTGTGCCATGAGCAAACTCATCGACATTTCCCTGAACCAGTGGGACGCCAGCGGCAGCGCCGTGCAGCAGGCGGCGGCGCTGCAGGCACTCGAAGATGGGCAAGTGCTGCTGTTGCCCCGCCTGGGTTTCTCCCTGCGACAGGAAGAGCATGCGCTGCTGAACGGCGCGGTGGGTAACGCCAGCAGCGCCAAGAATATCAGCTGGGAACCGGCGCGCGGCGTGCGCGGCCACGGCGATGCCTGCGATGCGGCCCTGCTGGCCGCGCTGATGCAGCGCTACGCGCGGCACACGCAGCGCTTGCTGGGCGGCTTGCTGCCTGGCTATTCCTCGCATCTTCAGCAAGGCAAGGGCAGCTTTCGCCCCGTGGAAATCGCCGGCCGGGCGAGTTCCTGGCGCAAGGACGATACGCGCCTGCATGTCGACAGCTTTCCCTCCTCGCCCACGCAGGGCCGGCGCATCCTGCGCGTCTTCACCAACATCCATCCGCGCGACGCACCCCGCGTCTGGAAACTGGGCGCGCCATTCGAGCAGGTGGCGCAGCATTTTTTACCCGTCGCGAAGCGTCCGCAACCCGTGCTGGCGGCCTTGCTGCAATGGCTGGGCATCACCAAGTCGCGGCGCACGGCCTACGACCACTACATGCTGCAGCTGCACGACGCCATGAAGGCCGACCTGGGCTACCAGGCGCAGGTGGAACAGCACACCCATGCGTTCGCGCCGGGCCAGACGTGGATCGTCTTCAGTGACGCCGTATCGCACGCGGCCCTGCGGGGACAGCATGCGCTGGAGCAAACCTGGCTGCTGCCGGTGCACGCCATGGCCGCCCCGCACAAATCGCCGCTGGCCATCCTCGAACGCCGGTTGCAGCGCCCGCTGGCCTAGCCGCGCCTGGTCTGGCTTGGCCTGGCCTGATACTGCGGCAAGAGCGGGCTCAGGCCGGCAAGCGGGCCGCCTTGAAGCGCCGCCAGGCCTTGTGCATGCGGCCATCGCTGCCCTGCGCCTGCGCGCGCGCCGCCAGATAGCCGCGCACGAAGGCCGCGTGCAGCCGCAAGCCATCCCGGGCGGACTGGGCCGACTGAGCGGAATGGTCAGCCTGGCCAGTCTGAACCTCGGGCAATTGCTGCAGCAGCCGGTCCGCCACCTGCACATCGTTGAGCCAACCCAGTTCATCCTGCAGCAGCGACAGCCGCCCCACATACGGCTGCACGGTGCGCGCGGCAAACAGCGAGGCAAAGAATTCCGTCGCATACCGCGTCTTCTTGGCCGCGATGCGTACCCGATGGCGCTGCTGCGGCGTGGCATGCATCAGGCGCTTGCCGCGCTTCATCAGGCGACGCTGGTCCTTGCGCAGGGTCGCGCGGGCAAACGGCGAGACGTGCGCGTCCAGGCGCCGCAATTGGCGCGCGGAGCAATTGTCTCGCCAGGCGCACGCTTGCAGCCAGCGCTGCAAACCCAGCATGCAGGCCGTGTAGCGCGCCGAGGTGACGGCCTGGGCCGCTTGCACGTGCTTGAGCCGCGCCTGCGCGTGCGCCGCCTCTGTCAGCGCCGCCGCATCCGCGGCCGCCTCGCCATCGAGCTGCGCCAGGGTATTGCCAGCCAACACATCCCAATCGCGCGCCTCACCCAGCGCGCCGCCCAGCCAGCCGAGTTCGCCCTTCAAGGCGTCCGGCAGCGCCAGCAGGGACTTGAACATGCCCAGCGCCGAGCGCAAGCGGCGCAGGCCCACGCGCATCTGGTGCACGCTTTCCACGTCCTCGCCCGCCGCCACGCCATCCTGGTTGCCGCTGACTTGCTCCAGGCAATTGCCGGCGATGGCCAGGAATACCTGCTCCACGGACATGGCCCCGTCCAGCGCCAGGGGCTGCGCCTTGACGGCTTGCAAGGGATAGGATGCCGCCAGCCGGTAACCGCGTTCCGCCTTGCTCATGTGGCCCAGCTGCAGCGGCACGTCCTGCAGCAGGGCCAGCGCCACGTCGAACAGGCTGGCCGCCTGCCCCTGCTTCAACTCCAGTTCGATCTCGCTGACGGGCACGCTGCGAACGGCGCCATCCGCCCCATCCGCGCCGCTTTCAATGACACCCTGGTCCAGCACGCATTCGATCTGGTCGCCCTGCGGCGTGCGCAACTGCCATACGGTGCGCTCGATACGCGTGGTAAACACGGGCTGCAAGGCGTCGCGGATGGCGTCCTGGCGCAGCAGCGTGCGGATAGGCTGCTTGCGGCCGATGGCCGCATCGAGCGCGGCAAGGTCCGGTTGCGGCCCGGGAACTTCGCATTCCCACTCGTGGCGGCTGTGCAAGCCGCCGCTGACAGTGCCGCCCGCCTTCAGGGTTTGCACCCAGCGCCCGTCCACCTGGCGCACGCGCAAGCCCGCCTGCTGGCGGCACAGCTGCAAATCGGGCGTATCGACATAGATATCGTGCATCTGCAGCAGCTGCGGCTCGCCTTGCGCAGACTGCGCCAGCAGCGGGTGCGCGCGCAAACGCAATACATCTTCCTGCGCCAGCAACAATTTCAATTCGATTTCCATGACCGCTCCTTGCGAGACTTCTCAACGCTTATTGTAAGGCGCGTCCCTTCGCGCGCAAGCCGCACGCACGCAGACCTTGATTTTGCGCGAAAATAAGCACTTCATTCAACCAGGAGATGCCATGACCTACCACGCCGCCGAGAACCGCTACGACAGCATGCAATACCGCACCTGCGGGCGCAGCGGGCTGAAACTGCCGCTGCTGTCGCTGGGACTGTGGCACAACTTTGGCGACAGCAACAGCCTCGCTTCCCAGCGCGACATGCTGCGCACGGCGTTTGACCTGGGCATCACGCATTTCGACCTGGCGAATAACTATGGCCCGCCATATGGCAGCGCGGAAAGCAATTTCGGCAAGCTGCTGCGCGACGATTTTTTACCATACCGCGATGAACTGATCATTTCCACCAAGGCAGGCTGGGACATGTGGCCGGGCCCGTACGGCCAGGGCGGCGGTTCGCGCAAATATGTGCTGGCCAGCTTGGACCAGAGCTTGCAGCGCCTGGGCCTCGACTACGTCGACATCTTTTACTCGCACCGCTACGACGCCGACACGCCGCTGGAAGAAACCATGGGCGCGCTGGCCACTGCCGTGCAGCAGGGCAAGGCGCTGTACGTGGGCCTGTCATCGTATTCTCCGCAAAAGACGGCCGAGGCGGCCGCCCTGCTGAAAGAGTGGAAAGTGCCGTGTCTGATCCACCAGCCGGCCTACAATATGCTCAACCGCTGGATCGAGGAAGACGGCTTGCTCGACACCCTGCAGGAGCAAGGCATGGGTTGCATCACGTTCACGGCGCTGGCGCAGGGGCTGCTCAGCGACAAATACCTCGATGGCGTGCCGCAGGATGCCCGCGTCAACCGCCCCGGCGGCGGTTCGCTGCTGCAAAAGCACCTGAGCGCGGAAAACCTGGCCCGCGTGCGCGCGCTGAACCAGATCGCCGCGCAGCGGGGGCAAACCCTGGCGCAGATGGCGCTGGCCTGGGTATTGCGCGATCCCCGCGTCACCTCGACCCTGATCGGCGCCAGCAGCAGCGCGCAAATCCGCGAAAACGTGGCAGCGCTGCAGCAATTGTCATTCACGGCCGACGAGCTGGCCGCCATCGACGTGCAGGCGCGCGAAGGCCATATCAATCTGTGGGAAGGCCCGTCGCGGGCCGTGTAAGGCGATTACGCTGGCGGTGGCAGCAGGGCCAGCAGTTCCTGCGCCACTTGCCGGCGCCGTTCGGGCGTGGCGAACACGCCCACGTCCACATGCGCGCCAGCCTGGCCGACATCCTGGATGCGTATCAACTGACGTGGCCCTTGCGGCATGGCGATGCGCGTGCGCCACGGCGAAAAGTGGTGGCGCCGGCAGCGCCCGGCGCTGACCTGTTCAATGATCAGCTCGCCGTCGCGCAAGGCGATGTGTTCATAGTCGCGCGCATGGCGCAGATAATGCAGCAGTGCAATGGCCACCAGGCCCAGCTCGGCGAACGAAAAGACGGGAATGTACCAGAGGCCGCGCAGCGCAAAGGCGGCGGCTATCACGAGGGAAAACAGGCATAGCAAGCCATAGGCGCGCAGCAGCTGGCGCGCCGTCAAGGCACTGTGGCGCGCCAGCAGCCATTGCGGCTGCTCGCGCGAATGATCGCGTGGCATGGCGCCTCCCGCACTATCGCTCCATCACCGCAGCGGCCCCCGCCGCCGCCAGGTTCAGCCAGATCGCGCCAAGGTCAGGCGCCCATGCGCACCAGCGCGTGGCCCACGTGCTGCCACCAGTGATCGCGCGACTTGACCTGCTTCAGGCAAGACGTGTCGATTTCCGTGGGGAACACGTGATCCTGGCAAGCCTTCGTTTCCAGGGCATAACGCTGGTTTTCCGCCGCCGCCAGGGCCACGACAAGCCAGAACGCCAACGCCAGCAAGACCACCAGCAAACTCCAGGCCAGGTGATTGGTGTTACTTTTTTCGCCAAAAAACTCGCGCGGCCGCGTCTCGCGGTACATCGACATCAAGTCTTTTTCTTTCTCTTCCGACATCTGCGTTTGCATCCTCTGACATCCTATCCTGTGCCGGCCGGCTGGCCATGGCGGCGCGCACGCCGCCTTGACCGCATTTTACGCTGATGGCGCAGGAGAGACAGTAATTCGTGGCGACCGTGCCGCCAGCAGCCGTCAGGGGCGCGGCGCAGCCCCCCGCGGACCGCCGGGTTCGCCCTCGCCCTCCTCCTCTACCGGCCGCACGGGCGCCACGCTTTCCACATGGTCGACGTCGATATCGCCGCCATCGGGCGCCGTATTCTGCGGCTCCACGCCAGCCCGCTCTCCCGTGCCGGCCGCATCGCTGTCGTTCTCGAGCGCTTCCGGGTCCTGGCCCGGCACGCCCTGCATGTCGCTGCCGCTGTCGGAACTGTCGCTGGGCCCAAGCGCGCCCTTGCCATGGCCGCTGCCCAGGATACGGTCGGGCGTGACGGGCAAATTGTCCGGATCGAGTGAACTGCTGCTCATGGCTGGCTCCCCTTGATAAAAAAACCAGCTTACTCCCCTGGCCTGGCCAGCGGCGCACGCCTGCAAGGCATTTTCCCTGCGGAAAATGCGGCGGCGCACAAATATTTTCATAAATTACTTCACAAATGTACTATTCATTGCTATAGTTAATTCAAGTAAGCATCTTCTCATCCAGAAACTGCTTCATCGGCGGCACGGCGCCCACCAGCGCCCTGCCGCCGAACCGACCGGTACGTGGCGATCCGGCCCATCCACCCAGCCATCATGCACATTTTGGAGTCTTATCATGCAAGCCAAATCACTCATCGCAGCATTGTTTGCCATCACCACCGCCACGTCGGCTTTCGCCCAAAGCGCCGCGCCAGTCGCTGCCAGCCAGCAACTCACACGCGCCGACGTCACAGCCGAATACATCCGTGCCCGCAACGCCGGCGAAATCGCCACCAGCGAAGTCGACTACCCGAAAACGCCGGCCACCGCCGCCAGCAACGTGACGCGCGAACAAGTCATGGCCGAGTTCTACGCCGCCCGCAAGGCTGGCCTGATCCCGCAAACGGAAGCGGACTTTGATGTCGCGCAAACGGCAAAACACGTCGTGAAATAAGAAACCAGTCAGCCGGTTTCAGTCAGTCAGTAACACACCTCAGTTGCGGCGCAGCACCCGGGCCACTCCCGGCGCTCACCGCGGCGAGCTGTCAGCATCACCCCAACCCCACCTTCCGGAGTTCCTGCATGTCCCTGCACCGCCGTTTGCTTGCCGCCAGCCTGATCCTTGCCTTGAGCGCTTGCGCCGACATGGGCCATATCGCGCCACAATCGGCCATGCTCGACGCCAACAAGCTGCAAGCGAGCCAGGCCATGGATGCCGCCGCCAGCGCCGCCATCCAATGGCCGCGCACGCAATGGTGGCAAGACTTGCACGATCCCCAATTGAACCGCCTGATGGAGCAGGCGCTGGCCGACAGTCCCACCCTGCGCGGCGCCCAGGCGCGCGTGCGCCAGGCCGAGGCGCTGGCCGGCGCGGCCGAGGACAAGACCCGTCCGCAGGCGGACGCGAATGTCTCCATCAACCGCGAGCTGTATTCGCAGCACGGCAGCACCCCGGCGCCGCTGGCCGGCAACTACGCCTGGCGCAACCAGGCCACCGTCACGGCCTCGTACGACCTGGACCTGTGGGGCCGCAACCGCGCCGCCCTGTCCGCCGCCCTGGGCGACGTGCAGATGGCGTCGGCCGAATCGCAGATGGCGCGCCTGGCCCTGGAAACGGCGCTGGTGCGCACCTACATCCAGCTGTCGTATGAATTCCAGCTGCAGGACGTGATCGAACGCAGCCTGGCGCAGCGCGCCCGCATCCTCGACATCACGCGCCAGCGCAAGGCCGCCGGCATCGGCACGGACATCGACGTGGCGCAGATCGAAACCACCTTGCCGGCGGGACGCCGCCAGCTGGAACAGTCGGCCGAATCGCTGGCCCTGCTGCGCAACCAGCTGGCGGCCCTGGCGGGCAAGGGCCCGGCAGCGGGCGCGGCCTTGAGCCGCCCCGTGCTGCGCCTGGACCAGCCGCTGGCCATTCCCGCCGCCCTGCCGGCCGACCTGATCGGCCGCCGTCCCGACATCGCCGCCCAGCGCTGGAGAGTGGAAGCGGCGGCACAGCGCATCGACGCCGCCAAGGCCGAGTTCTACCCGAACGTCAACCTGGTGGCCTTTGCCGGCTTCCAGGCCTTCGGCTTCAGTCACTTTCTCGACGCCAATTCGCAGGTGCGCGGCGCCTCGCCCGCACTGAGCCTGCCCATCTTCGCCGGCGCCCGCCTGCGCGCCCAGCTAGGCAGCCAGACGGCCGTGTACGACGGCGCCGTGGAGCAATACAACGCCACCGTCATCAACGCCATGTCGGACGTGGCCAACGCCGTCACCCGCGCCCAGTCGCTGGCCAAACAGCACCAGCTGACCGTGCAGGCGCTGGCCACGGCGCAGCGCGCGCGCGACCTGGCGGAGAAGGCTTACAAGGCAGGCATGAGCGACGCCGTCAACATGCTCAACACGCAAGTGGCGCTGCTGGCGGAAGAACAGCAGCAGGCGCAGAATGGGGCACGCGAGCTCGATCTGTACGTTTCCTTGATGAATGCACTGGGAGGCGGCATCTGAGCTTGCAATCCTGGCATTGCCCTAGCCCAACAAGATACAATCGGAACTTTATTCACACATGAAGGAATATGACATGACCGCTTTTGACGCCACCTCCAAGCGGCTGCAAAACATCCGCACGCGCATGCCAGGCTTCCCCATGGAACTGATGCGCCTGTTGCGCATGACGTACCACATTCAAAAAGGCATGAAGGACCTGACCAACGCGGCGCTGAAAAAGCACGACCTGGTCGATGCCAGCTACATGGTGCTGGCCGTGCTGTACGGCACGGACGACGAAACCTCGAACGCCTGCACCCTGGGCATGGCCTGCCATGAAAAGCCGGCCAACCTGACGCGCGTGTGCAACGACCTGGAAACGCGCGGCCTGATCCACCGCGGCACGCGTCCCGGCGACCGTCGCTCGGTGATGATCTCGCTGACCGACAAGGGCCGCGCACTGATCGAAACGGCACTGCCCGATGTGTACCAGGAAACCTCGGCCCTGTATGAAGGGTTCACGGACGAAGAGCTGCAAGTGCTCGACAAGCTGTACATGCGCCAGTTGCGCAACCTGAACAATCTCAACAACCAGAACTGATAGCCTATCGATGACGCCAGCCACAGCAACCAAATTCACACACGGCCCCCTGACCCGGGCGGCCCACTGGCTGGCGCTGGCGCTGCAGGACTGGCGCGCAACGGAAGGCGAACGCTGGATCTACGTCGGCAAGACCCTCATCGCGTCCTTCTGCGCCCTGTGGCTGGCCTACCGCCTGGGCCTCGATTCGCCCAGCACGGCGATGACCACCACCATCATCCTGGCCCTGCCCAGCAGCGGCATGGTGCTGGAAAAAAGCTTTTACCGCCTGTGCGGCACCCTGCTCGGCTGCACGGCCGCGCTGACCCTGATCGGCCTGTTCCCGCAGCAGCCCGTGCTGCTGTTCGCCGGCCTGGCCCTGTGGGTGGGCCTGTGCACGAGCGGCTCGGCCCTGCACCGCAATGCGCAATCGTATGTGTACGTGCTGGCTGGCTACACGGCCTGCATGATCGTCTTGCCCGCCATCGAGCAACCGATGCAGGTGTTCGCGCTGGCCGTCACGCGCGTGGCCGAGGTGAGCCTGGGCATCATCTGCTCGGCGGCCGTCTCCAGCGTACTGCTGCCGCGCCACCAGGGCACGCAGGTGATGCGCACGGTGCAGGCGCGCTACGGCAAATTCCTCACCTTTTGCCAGGACGTGCTGCAGCAAAAACTCACGCCAGCGCAGGTGGAACTGACGCATTTGCAGTTTGCCGCCGACGTCGCGGCGCTGGAACTGGGCCGCTCGGCCGCCCTGTTCGAAGTCACCAGCAAGGTCAGCCACGTGCGCGCGCAAAACCGCAAGCTGCACGCCTTCAACGCCACCTTCATGACGGCGCTGACCACTTTCTACACCTTTCACCGCCTGTTCGACCGCCTGCAGCGCGATGGCGAAACCCAAGTCATGCAGGCCTGCGCGCCCCTGTACGCCATCGTCGCCGAAGCGCTGCAGGCGACGCCTTCGCAAGACTCGCTCGACACCATGCAGCTGCATCTGCAGACGGCCCTGGCGCAGGCCCGCTCGGATATCGACGGCGCGACCATCGCGCATGCGCAGCGCATCGATTTCGACACCGTATGCGAACTGCTGGAGCGCTTCGCGCGCGACATGAGCCGCTTTCACGAAGTGTATTTCAGCCTGGCCCACGACACGCCCCTGGAAATCAGCACGCCGCAGGCGTATGCGCCGAAGACGCCGCCCGCGCTGGTGATCGCCAGCGGCGCGCGCGCGGCCATCAGCCTGGCCCTGCTGGCGCTGGGCGCCTACTTCCTCGCCTGGCCCTACGCCAGCACGGCGATGCTGATGGCGGCCGTGTTCTGCGCGCTGGCCTCGTCCTCGCCGCGCCCCATCATGATGATCCGCCAGGTGCTGGCGGGCTTCCTCATCGCCATGCCGCTGTCGCTCGTCTGCGTGTACTTCGTGCTGGTGCATGGCGACGGTTTCCCCATGCTGGTACTGAGTTTTGCTCCCTTCCTCGCCGTCGGCCTGTACCTGATGACGAATCCCGCCAAGCTGGGCGTGGGCCTGGGCGTGTCGACCTTCATCACGCAGATGGCGCCGACGAATCTGATGCATGTCGATGGCGCGGCCTTCTTGAACACGGGCATGGCCCTGATCGTGGGCCTGATGCTGGCGGCCCTCGTGTTTGCCGTGCTGCTGCCCGAGCACACGATGGGCCACAAGGACCACATCGGCCGTGCCCTGTGGCGCGAAGCGCTGCATGCGTGCACGGCGCCCGCGCGGCGCGTGAAACACCGTTTCGACAACCGCGTGCGCGACTTGCTCAGCCAGCTCAATGCGGCGGCCGGACCGGCGCCGGGCGAGGCTGCGCGCGCCGTCGTGCGCCAGGCCTTGACCTTGCTGGAAATCGGCCACTCGGTGATCGAATTGCGCGAACTGATCGCGACGGCCCGGCCAGGCGCCACGCGCCACGCGCTGCAGCAGTGCGTGGACCACATCGCCGCCTGGCTGCGCACGCGCAGCGACACGGCACTGCAGGCGGCGCTGGCAGCCACCCTGCAGGCGGGCGCCGTGGTGCGCGCGGCCCAGACGGAAGCCGGTGCGACACCAGAACGCAAGCAGGAGCAAGACCTGCGCCTGCACACGGCATTGGCCGACCTGCATTCGATCTATACCTCATTACTCGACCATATGGCGCCTGGCGCCGGAGACCACCATGCCGCGTGAATTCGCCCTGTTCGGAATTCTGATTCCTACCCTGCTGCCCCTGTTCATCCTCAGCATCGGCCTGCAAACCCTGCTCGACCGCCTGCTGGGCTGGCTGGGCGTGTACCGCATGGTGTGGCACCCGTCGCTGGCGCGGCTGTGCATTTTCATCGCCATCTTTGGCGCGCTGGCTTTGTCGCTTTACAAATAAAAAAAACTGTTCAACCCCATCAAGGAAAGGCTGCCGACATGGTAAGCAAACTGACCCGCTATGCAATCACCTTGCTGCTCCTGGCCGCCGCGCTGTGGATAGGCAAGACCGTCTGGGACCGCTACATGGAGTCGCCGTGGACGCGCGACGGACGCATCAAGGCCGACATCGTCAACATCAGCGCCGACGTGGCCGGCACCGTCACGGACGTGCTGGTGCGCGACAACCAGGTGGTGCAAAAAGGCGACGTGCTGTTCGTCGTCGACAAGGAACGCTACACGAGCGCACTGGCGCAGGCCGACGCCGTACTGGCCGCGCAAAGGACGGAACAGGGCCGCCGTGGCAAGGAAGCCCAGCGCCGTGCAGGCCTTGACGCCAGCATCATCTCGACGGAAAGCCGCGAAAGCGCGGCCTTTGCCGCCAGCTCGGCCTCGTCGCAGGTGCAGGCCGCCGTGGCCGCGCGCGCGCTGGCGCAATTGAACCTGGAACGCACCACCGTGCGCGCCCCCGTCAGCGGCTACGTGACGAACCTGAACGTGCACAAGGGCGATTTCGCCGCCGTCGGCGCGGCCAAGCTGGCCGTCATCGACAGCGCCTCGTACTACGTCGTCGGCTATTTCGAAGAGACCAAGCTGGGCATGCTGGCGCAGGACGACAAGGCGGAAATGAATCTGATGAGCGGCGGCACCCTGCATGGCCATATCGAAAGCATCGCGCGCGGCATCACCGACCGCGACGCCGCCACGGGCCGCGAACTGCTGGCCGACGTCAATCCCACCTTCAACTGGGTGCGCCTGGCGCAGCGCGTGCCCGTGCGCATCCACATCGACGAGCAGCCGAAAGGGCAATTGCTGGTGGCCGGCACCACTTGCACCGTGGTGATCACGCCCCATTCTGCGCCGGCGCCGAAGCCCGCGGCCGCGCACCCGGCATGATCCGCAGCGGCGGCGCCGGGCGCCTGGCGGAAATCGCCCTGTTCCTCGACGCCGCGGTGCTGGGCAGTTTTTCCGCAGCGGGCCGCAAGCACGGCCTGTCGCCGGCCGCCGCCAGCGCCGCCATCGCGCGCCTGGAAACGGCGCTGGGTGTCACTCTGTTCGAGCGCACCACGCGCCAGCTGCGCCTGACGGAAGAGGGTTTGCACTACCGCCATTACAGCGAGCAGGCACTGGACTTGCTGGCGCAGGCCGAAGACGGCTTGCACGCAGGCGGCGCCGGCGTGCGCGGCGTGGTGCGCATCTCGGCGCCGTCCGACATCGGCCGCCAGCTGCTGCTGCCCATGCTCGACCGTTTTGCCGCCCAGCACCCGCAGGTGCGCCATGCGCTGACCTTGACGGACGCCACGGCCAGGCTGCTGCAGGACGACATCGACCTGGCCATCCGCTATGGCGAGCTGCCCGACAGCGACATGGTGGCGCGTTTGCTGCACCCTGGCCGGCGCGTCGTGTGCGTGGCGCCCGCGCTGGCCGCCAAAGTGGGCCTGCCGGCCACGCCGCGCGCCCTGGCGATGCTGCCGACACTCGTGCTCACGGCGGGTGACGGCGCGCCGCAGGAGTGGCGCTACCGCGAGGATGGCAAGCGCCATAGCCTGCGCCCGCAGGGCGCCTGGCACAGCAACGACGGCGAAATCATCCGCCGCTGGGCCGTGGCCGGCCATGGCTATGCCTACAAATCCCTGCTCGACATCGGCGGCGACCTGTCCGCCGGACGCCTGCAGACGGTGCTCGACGATTACTTCGGCGACAGCGTTCCCCTGAACCTGCTGTACCGGCGCAGCCGCTTCCAGCCGCCGCGCGTGGCCCTGCTGATCGAATTCCTGCTGCAGCAGTTCGCGGCCCTGCCGGCGCAAGGCTAACGGGCCGTCATCAAGGCGCCAGCACTCCCAGCTGGCGCAGCAGGGTCAGATTATCTTCCAGGTGCCAGTTGTCGCTGATGCGGCCCTGCGCATTGACCTGGTACAGATCGAAGGCATGGAAATCGATGGTTTGCCCCTGTCCCTGCAAGGGTCCCTGCGGCGTGGGGAAGACGCCCGTGAAGCGCCCCGTGAAATGCAGGCGCAGGCTGACCCGGTCGCCGGCCACCAGCATCTCCTCGATGGCCACCTGCAAATCCGGCACGGCCGCATGAAACACGTCAGATGCCTGCAGCGGACCGGCCAATCCCTGCGCACGCCCGGCGGGCAAGCTGCGGTCAATAAAATCGTCGGCCAGCGCCTGGCGCGCCAGGGCCGGATCGCCGCTTTGCCAGAACGCGGCATAGCGGCGCGCCGCCAGTACCACCTTGTCGGTGGAAGCGGCGCCGGCCAGGTGGGCCGGCATGGGCAGGTGCGTGGCGGATTGGGCGGGCGCGGCGGCCAGCAGAGAAAGGGCCAGGATGGCGGGGGCAAGAACAGGTGCGGGCATAATGAATCCAGGTGGGTTGATCGGTGTGCCTGCTGCAATGGCACCCCGCCATTCTGGACTCGCTTGCCCTATTTGATAATTGGCCCCGCGCTTGAATCACTTGATTGCAGTAGTTGAGAATGAGTTGAAAATGCGTGGAAAATCAGCGCCCGCCCGCCACGTCGAGGATGCTGCCCGTCACATAGCTGGCGCCCGGGCCCAACAGGTACAGGATGGCGTCGGCGATTTCTTCCGGCTGGCCGCCCCGCTGCATCGGCACGCCGGACGCCAGGCGCGCCACCCGTCCCGGTTCGCCGCCGGAAGCGTGGATCTCCGTATAGATGATGCCAGGCCGCACGCCGTTGACGCGGATGCCCTCGGCCGCCACTTCCTTCGCCAGGCCGAGGGTCAGGGTATCGACGGCGCCTTTCGAGGCCGCGTAATCGATGTATTCGCCCGGGGAGCCGAGGCGCGCGGCTGCCGACGAGACATTCACGATGCGCCCGCCCTGCCCGCCGTTGGCCGTCGACATGCGCCGCACGGCCTGCTGGCAGCACAGGAAATAACTGATCACGTTGGTGCGCAGCACGCGTTCCAGGCGCTGCACGGAGATATCGGCCAGCCGGCATTTCTGCTCCAGCACGCCCACATTGTTGACCAGCGCCGTGAGCGTCCCCAGGCGCGCATCGACTTCCGCAAACAGCCGTTCCACGTCTTGCGCGTCGCTGACGTCGGCCTGCACGGCGATGGCTTCGCCCCCATCGGCCACGATGCGCGCGCACAGCGCGTCGGCCGCCTGCGCATCGCGCACATAATTGATGCACACGGCATAGCCCTGGCGCGCCGCCAACTGTGCCGTCGCCGCGCCGATGCCGCGGCTGCTACCGGTAATCAAGATCACTTCCTTCATCGTTCCTCCTCGATAGTTGTGGTTCCATCATACGCGGACGAAAAAAAACCCGCGCATGGCGGGTTCTGTATGCAAACACCTTCAGTTCCTGAAGTGCGTCATGGCGTAAGTCAAGTGCTGCCACCAGTGCTCGCGCGACTGCACGGACGCCAGGCATTTCGCGTCGACCTCGTTCTTGAACGCGGGGTCCACGCACACCTTGGTGACCAGCGCATTGCGCTGGTTTTCCACGCTGACGACGGCAATCGCCAGCCACGCCACGAGGGCAAGAGCCAGTGCGCACAAGGTCCAGGGCAGCTGTTTCATGATGCGCTCCGCTTACTTCTTCGCTGGCGCCGGGGCGCGCTCTTTCAGCACGCGCGCCACCAGTTCATCCATCACGCGCAGGGTCGCTGTCTGGGTCTGCGGCTCGGACTGCCCCGGACGCGACAGCTGCGCCGGCGACGTCACGAAACGGCCATCGATGACGATGGTCGGCGCGCTGTCGATCTTGCTGGCGGTGATCAGCTGTTCATTGCGTTTCAGCTTGGTCTGCACGCCGAAGGAATTGAACATGTCCAGGTATTTCGCCTTGTCGATGCCGTTCTTGACCAGCAGGTCGAGGATCGCGTCATCGCGGTTCAGGCGGTTGCGCTCGACGTGGATGGCGCGGAAGATCTTGTCGTGGAACTGGTCCAGCTGGCCCATCGCTTCCAGGGTGGCATAGGCGTGCGCCTGCGGATCCTTCGGGCCATTGAAGGCCAGGTGGATGCGGCGGAAGGCGATCTTGTCGCCCTGCTTCTTGACCCAGTCGTGCATCAGCGGATCGAGCGCGTAGCAATGCGGGCAGGAATACATGAAGTACTCGACCACTTCCACCTTCTTGCCCGTGTCCGTGCGCACTGGCGTCGGGAGCGTGGTAAAGCCGGTATCGGCCGCCATGGCGCCGCCGGTGGCCGCCACCAGGGTGACGGCGGCAAGCAGGGGACGCAAGAAACGCAGAAAACGCATAATAATCCTTCATCATAAATGGTCGTGAACGGGGCGAGATTACCACTTTTTGCGCCGGGCGATGAAGCCCGGGCGGAAAAAAACCGTCTTTATCGCCCCGGTTTGCGCCCGCTTAAGCCGCATTTAAGCCCCGCCGCGCCCGCGCCTCAAAAATGGTAGCGCGCCGACACGCGCAGCTGGCGCGCATCCTTGAGATAAATGCTGGAGCGGCAGCCGGGCGCATCGCCGTAATGGCGGCGGTTGGCCAGGTTGCTGCCGGCCAGTTCCAGCTCCCAGGCGCCCAGCTTGCGCACATAGCGCCCGTCCACGGTGCCAAACGCGGGCACTTGCGCCAGGCAGCTGTTGGCGAAATCGGGACCGTAGCGCAGCGCGCGCAGCCATTGCACGCCCATGTCGGCACTGGCGCCGGCCTGCCCTGTCCAGTACAGGCGCAGGCTGGCCAGGGTTTTCGGCACGAGGGCGATATCCGGGCCGTCATAGGCGTAATCGTCATAGCGCGCATGCACTTGCCGCAGTTGCCCGTCGAGGCGCCAGTCGCGCGCCAGCGCCATGCTGGCCTCGATGGCGATGCCGTCGCGGCGCGAGGGGTCGAGGTTGCCCGCAAAGCCCAGCTGGCCCAGGCTCTGGTCGAAAACGATCTGGTTGCTCAGGCGCTCGCTGAACACGCGCACGGAAGCGCTGCGCGCCGCGTCGCCGAAGGTGGCGCCCACTTCCATTTCGCGCCGCAGCTGTCCCGCCAGGGGGCGGTAGCCGGCGCGGGTATAGCCATCGTCGTCGATGCGGTAGCTGCGCGCGGCCTTGGCGTACACGCTCAGTTGAGGGCGCAATTGCAGGCTGCCCTGCACGTCCCAGGCATTCTGGTTTTCCCAGTCGCTGCCGCCGGCGGGCATGTCGGCAGGATCGAGCTGGAACTGTTCATGCCGCAGTCCCAGCAACAGGCGCGGCGCATACAGGCCACCGAAGGCCAGCTCCTCGCGCAGCAGCAGCGCGCGCGAATACTGGCGGCGCTGCCCATCGCCATCGCTGCCCGAGCGCCGCTGCCACTGCATCAGGTCCAGGCCCACTTCCGTATCCGTGCCCACGCCGCCCACCTTGCCGTAATGGCGCAGGCGCGGCGCCAGCTGCCGGCGGCGGCTGCTGTATCTCGATTCGCTGCTGCCCTCCTCGCCCGCATAGTGGGCCGTGGCGCGCTTTTCCCGCTGCGACAGTTCCACGCCCAGCTCGAAACTGCCCACATAGCGCTGCACGAAGGCGCTGGCGCGCCGCACTTCATAGCGGTACAGGTCTTCCGGGCGGGCCGCCAGCATGGCCAGGAACGGCGCCTCGGGCGCGGGATAGCTGGTGTCCTGGTTCAGCTGGTCGGCGCTGAAGCCGAAGCGGCCCTGCCGCACCTTCCATTCCGCGCCGCCGTTGAAGCCGCGCTGGTGAAACACGCTGCCATCGCGGTAATTGCCATTGCGCAGTCCGTCCATGGCCACATCGAGCGTCATGCCGCCCTGCTCGCGCGACAAGGCGCCGCGCACGCTGTGCTGGCCGCCCTGCGCCAGCTCGGCGGACAAGTCGCCATGCGTGACGCCGGCCGCGCCGCCATCCACGCCATCCTGCGCGCACGCCGGCATGGCCAGGGCGCACAGCAGCAAGGCGCGCGCGGCAATGGTCAGGACGGGAGGGGCAGGCATCATGGCGGCAGGCTTGAGGCGTCATCGCGGCGCGGACGCACGCTGGTGGGACGGGGGGACGGCAAAAGCGAATCATTATACGCACGGCGCGCGGCGCCGCAAGCGCCGGCCCGATGGTACTTTCCTTATGCCAATATTTTATTGGTGATTTGGCATTTTTGTAGGTATATTAAGCTGCGCCCGGCGATCCTGGGCGCAGCCGACTGCATTTAAAAATCAACAATAAGAAGTCACTGTGGGAGTCACGCATGGAAAGTCGTAGCACAACGCGCCAGGGGCCGCCAAGTCCCCGCGGCACGCGCCGCAGCATTGGTTTTTTCCCCATCTCGGGCAAGCTCAAAGCCCTCTCCATCGCCGCCCTGCTGCTGGCCGGCCTGGCCCTGCAGGCCGACCTGTTCGCCCAGCCGGGCCAAGGCAAGCCGGCCAGCGCGCCCACGCCGCTGGCGCCGTCCGCCGACGGCATCGCCCTGGCGTCGCCGCACGCGTCGGCCGTCAGCACGCCCAGCGCCAGCAACGCCTGGGGCGGTGCGCGCACGGGCGCGCAAGCGACCCTGTCGGACCGCGTGGTCGATTATCAGATCGAAGCGACGCTCGATCCCGTCAAGCACACCATCGACGGCCAGCAGAAACTACGCTGGCGCAACCGCAGCGCACAAGCCGTCAGCAGCGTCTACCTGCACCTGTACCTGAACGCGTTCGAAGGCGAGCATTCGACCTTCTTCACCGAGAAGCGCAAGCTCGATACGGGCTTCCGCTCGGGCGTCGACACGCGCGACGGCGAGTGGGGCTACATCGAACTGCGCAGTATGACGCAGAACGGCGCCAAGGCGCCCTGGCATTTCGTCCAGCCCGACAACGGCCCGGCCACCGACCGCACCGTGGTGCGCGTCGACTTGCCGCAGGCCGTCGCGCCGGGCGCCGAGACGACGCTCGACATCCGCTTCTTCGACCAGCTGCCGCGCGTCATCGCGCGCACCGGCTATTTCGGCAGCTTCCACCTGGTGGGGCAGTGGTTCCCCAAGATCGCGGTGCTGGAATTGCCCGGCGAACGTGGCGCCACCGCACCGCGCTGGAATGCGCATGAATTCCACCTCAATTCGGAGTTCTACGCCGATTTCGGCAACTATGACGTGAAGCTGACCGTGCCCAAGGAGTACACGGTGGGCGCCACGGGCGAGCTGCAAGGCGCGCCGCAGGAAAAGAACGGCATGCTCACGCATCACTATGTGCAGGGCGACGTGCACGATTTCGCCTGGACGGCCGACAAGCGCAGCGCGCAGCCACTGACGGGCAGCTGGAGCGGCCCCGGCAGTCCGCCGGTGGCCATCAAGGTGCTGTACCCGCCCGAATACGCATCGAACGCGGCGCCGGCGCTGCAGGCGGCCAAGGATTCGCTCACGTATTTCTCGCGCACCCTGGGCCCGTATCCGTACAAGACCCTGACGGTGGTGATCCCGCCGTTCAATGCGGCCGAAGCGGGCGGCATGGAATATCCGACCTTCATCACGGCCTCGAGCTACGCCAACCTGCAGCCGAAGACCATACCCGAATTCGGCCTCGATTTCGTCACCATCCATGAATTCGGCCATGGCTATTTCTACGGCATCCTGGCGTCGAACGAGTTCGAGGAACCCCTCCTCGACGAAGGCTTGAACGAGTACTGGGACCAGCGCATGCTGCGCGCGCGCGGCCAGCACATCCACGCCACCACGCCCCTGCTCAAGCGCCTGGGTTTCGATCCCGTCTTCAAGGTCTTCGAATTCGAGCGCATGGCCGCACCGCGCCAGGATGCGGCAGATCCGCTGGGCCAGAATGCGTGGGACCGCCTGCAGGGCGTGGGGCCCGTCTACAGCCGCACGGCCATCACCATGCGCGACCTGGAAGCGCGCATCGGCAGCGAAGCCATGGAACGGGGCTTCAAGGCCTACTACGAACAGTGGAAATTCCGCCACCCGAGCGTGGCCGACCTGCGCGAAACGCTGGCCGAGGCGACGGGCCAGCGGCGCATCGTGGAACAGGTCTTCGCGCAGCAAGTCTATGCCAGCGCGAATATCGACGACCGCATCGGCACCTTCACCAGCGAAGAGCAGACGCCGCTGGCCGGCATGGCGCTGGTGAACGGCAAACGCGTGGAGCATACGGCCGAAGCGCTGGAAAAAGAGGAAAAAAAGGTACGCGATGCGTGGGACAAGGCGCATCCGGACGCCAAGCCGGGCACGGGACCGTATCCCTACCTGACCAGCGTGGTCCTGCGCCGCCGCGGCGCGCCCGTGCCGCAGGTGCTGCTGGTGAAATTCGCCGACGGCAGCTCCGAACGCGTGGTGTGGGATAACGAGCAGCTGTGGCAGCGCTACACCTGGAGCAAGCCCGTGAAGGCCGTCTCGGCCGAACTGGACCCCGACCGCGTGCACTATCTCGACGTCAACAAGCTCGATGACAGCCGCACCCTGAAGGCAGACAAATCCGCCTCGCAGCGCTGGAGCTTCGACCTTGCGGCCGCCTTCCAATACCTCCTTTCCCTGATTGCCATCGTATGAGCGCCACTTCCACGACACGGGCCAGCGGCCTGACCCTGACCACGCGCGCCAGCCGCGCCGCCCTGCAATGGCGCTTGCTGCTGCTGTGGACCGGCCTGCTGCTGATCCCCCCCATCCTTGCCGTCATTCCCCTCTGGCGCACCTTGAGCGCCAGCCTCGATAACGCCGTGCATGCGGCGGCCCTGGCGCACAGGCTCGACCTGATGACCCTGGCCGACCTGGTGGCCAATGCGGGACGCAACGGCGCCGCCATCAGCCAGGCCGCCATCACGGGCATCGTGCTGGCCTTGCTGCTGTCGCCGCTGCTGAGCGGCCTGGTGGTGACGGCCGCGCGCGCGCCTGCGCCACCCGGCTTCGGTCCCCTGCTGACGGGCGCCTTCAGCGAATACGGCCGCATGCTGCGCATGCTGCTGTGGAGCATCGTGCCGCTGGGCCTGGCGCTGACGATCGGCGCCGGCGCGCTGAAACTGGCCGACAAGCACGCGGCGAAAGCCATCCTGGAAGCCGATGCGGACCTGGCCCGTCACCTGGCCTTGCTGTTGACGGGTTTGCTGTTCCTGCTGGCCTGCGCCACGCTCGACGCCGGCCGCGCGGCCCTGGCCGTCGACCGTCGCCGCACCTCGGCCGTCAAGGCATGGTGGCGGGGCCTCGGCATGCTGCGCCGGCGTCCGCTGGCCAGCCTGGCCATCTACCTCGTCATCACCGTGCTGGGACTGGCGCTGTATGCGCTGCTGGGCGTGGCGCGCCTGAACCTGGCGGCGCCCGGCCCGCTGGCCATCGTGGCCGGCTTCTTGGTGACGCAGCTGGCGGCGCTGGTGCTGGCATGGATGCGCAGCGCGCGCCTGTTCGCGCTGATCGACGTCAAGCGCTCGCTCGCGTAATCAACTCCCCAGGCGCCCTTCATCGGCGAGAAAGTCGATGAAGGTACGCACCTTCGACGACAGGTAGCGGCGGCTCGTGTAGACGGCATACACGCTGCCGCCCGCCAGCTTGAAATCATCGAAGAGGCGCACCAGCCGCCCCGCCGCCAGGTCCGCATCCGTCTGCCACGACGGCAGCAGCGCGATGCCCATGCCGTCGAGCGCGGCCGCGTGCAGCAGGCTTTCGTTATTGCATTGCAGGACGGGCGAGAACTTCACCGTCTCGCGCCCCTGTGCCCCGTCGAAGGCCAGTTCATTGCCGTTTGCCAACAAGGAATAGCTGATCATGGCGTGCCGCGCCAGGTCCTGCGGCAGGTGCGGGTGGCCCGCGCGCGCCAGGTAGGCGGGCGCGGCCACCAGGTGGAATTCGATGCTGCCGATGGGCCGCGCGATCAGGGCCGGCGACGGCGCCTGGCTCACGCGCAGGGCCAGGTCGAAACCTTCTTCCACCAGGTTCACCACGCGGCCGCTGAGGTCAATGTCGAACGTGACTTCCGGAAAGCGTTCGCGGTAGGCGGCCAGGGTGCGCGTAAAGATGGCGTTGGCGAACCAGACGGGGGCGCTCAGACGCAGCATGCCGCGCGGCACCACCGTCGTGCGGCCGACCGTCGCTTCCACCTCGTCGAGATTGTCGAGCATGTCGCGGCACTGTTCGAAATACACCTTGCCGATTTCCGTCAGGCTCAGGTGGCGGCTGCTGCGGTTCAGCAGGCGCGCGCCCAGATGGCGCTCCAGGTGCATCACATGCTTGCTGACCATGGCCGGCGACAGATCGAGGCGCTCGCTGGCGCGCACAAAACTGTCGAGCTCCACGACGGCGCGAAACACGCGCATGCTGCGCAAGGTATCCATGACTATCCAATCATCAACAAATTGGAAATGATATATCAATAATAGCGATCTTGATCAACTGACTGCGCATGACTATCATGGTCCCATCGTTAGCCATTCCCCCAGGAGCCGCCATGCAAGAGCACACCTTCCCCACGTATTTCCTGTCGCACGGCGGCGGCCCGTGGCCGTTCATGAAAGACCAGTTCGGCGGCCGCTACGACGTGCTGGAAGCATCGTTGCAGGATATTCCGCGCCAGATCGGCGCGCGGCCGACAGCCGTGCTGGTGGTCACGGCACACTGGGAAGGGCCGCAATTTCTCGTCTCGGCCAGCCCACGGCCGGGCATGATCTACGATTATTCGGGCTTTCCGCCGCATACGTACCAGATCCAGTACCCGGCGCCCGGCGCACCGGAACTGGCGGCGCAGGTCAAACAGTTGCTCGACGCGGCTGGCCATCCGGCGCGCCTCGACCACGAGCGGGGTTTCGACCACGGCACCTTCAGCGCCCTGTTCCCCATCTACCCGCAGGCCGACATGCCGCTGGTGCAGCTGTCGCTGAAACACGGCTACGACCCGCTCACGCACATCGAGGTGGGCCGCGCGCTGGCCAGCCTGCGCCGGCAAGGCGTGCTGATACTCGGCAGCGGCCTGTCTTACCATAACCTGCGCCAGTTCGGCCAGGCGGGCGCCGTCGCCTCGCACCAGTTCGACGCCTGGTTGCGTCAGGCCATGGCCTTGCCGCCAGAACAAAGGCTGGCGCAGTTGCTGGCCTGGGACCAGGCGCCGGGCGCGCGCCAGGCCCATCCGCAGGAAGACCATCTGCTGCCGCTGATGGTGGCGCTGGGCGCAGCCGAGCAGGAAGCGGCGCAGGTGGTGTACCACGAGGAGGATTTCTTTGGGGCGCTGGCGGTGACCAGTTTCAGGTTTGGCAACGCAGCCCAATGAAACCCGAACGCGGAAATGCCGGGGTCGGACGGGGACGCCGAGTCCCTCAGGGTCCGACCCCAGTCGTCGCTATTGGGTTAAAAAAAAAGCCGCTAACTAGCGGCTTTTTTACTTACGTGCCGCGCTTGCCGCGCGCCGCATTCTTCGCCTTCTCGGCGGCGATCTCCGCTGCCTTGGCCGCTTTTTCCGCCATCTCGGCCGCGTGCTGGGCCAGCAGGGCCGCGCGCGTGTCCGGCGTTTCCAGCGAAATGCGTCCGAGGATGCCGCTACGGTAGTCGAGCAGCAGGGTGTGCGACGCTTTCTCGAAATCGTAGTCGCCGCCCTTGATGCGGAAACCGCGCTTGGCGGCGATGCCTTCGACCACGCCGATGGCGTCGACTTCATCGACCTTGGTGCCGTAGCGGGTTGCCAGCAAGTCCGGGTAGCGCTTGAGCAATTCCTCGGCCAGGAATACGGCCACTTCCTCTTCGATCAGCGCGTTCGAGCCGATCGCGTGGCTGGCCGCCAGCATCAGGCCGTCGCTGGGGATGGCGATCTTTGGCCACAGCATGCCGGGCGTGTCGACCAAAATCGTGTTCTTGTCCAGGTACAGCTTTTGCTGCATTTTGGTGACGGCCGGCTCGTCGCCCACCTTGGCCACGCGCTTTTTCAGCAGCGCGTTCATCAGGGTCGATTTGCCCACGTTGGGGATGCCCATGATCATGATGCGCAGCGGCTTCGTCGGCACGCCGCGGTGCGGCGCCAGCGATTTGGCCAGGTCCGGAATGCGCGCCACGTCGCCCGGCTTCTTGGTCGTCATCGCATATGCGGTCACGCCTTCCTGGGCATTGAAATACGCTACCCAGGCGGCAGTGGCGGCAGGATCGGCCAGGTCGGTCTTGTTGAGGATTTTCAGGCAAGGGCGCTGGCGGAACAGGCGCAGCTCGTCCACCATGGGATTGCAGCTGGCTGCCGGCAGGCGCGCGTCCACCACTTCAATCACCAGATCGGTGTTTTCCATGGTCTCGGCCGCTTTCTTGCGGGCCGCGTTCATGTGTCCTGGGTACCATTGTATCGCCATGCTCTTGCTTTCAAAATCGTTCGGTCAATCCGCTATTTTACGTGGTTGCCGCCACGACGTCCCATTTTCCGCCGCCAGCGCCAGCCGTGCGACACGAACGAGACAATTGGTGATAATTTGGCAGTTACATGAATGATAAGATTCGCAGTCCGTCCAGCCTGGCCGGTTCCCCATCGCACGCTTAACCTGACACGCATTCCATGCACTTTTCCCGCTTTTGCCTCCTCGCCTCCCTTTACGCCTGCCTGCTGCCTGCCATGGCCCAGGAAAAACCGGCGGCACCAGGCGACGCGGCGAACCAGGAAATGCAGCAGATCGTCGACGTGCAAAGCACGCGCGATCCCGACCTGCGTCCCTACCGCACCATGCTCAAGGGGCTCGATGCGTATGCCGACCACCAGCGCCTGGCGCCGGGCGCGCCGCTGCGCTTCATGCTGATTCCCGCCACGCCCCAGGCCAGGCTCGATGGCGTGACCCTGCACCTGTCGGCCGATAATCTGTCGATCCCCGTGCCGCTGGCGGCGGACGGCGGCTTCACCTTGTCGCGCGACAAGACCGCCTACGATGCGAATGCCGACTTGATCAGCAACAAGAAGCGCGACACCTTGCGCTGGCGCGCCGACATCCACACGCCGGGCCTGCCACAGAATGTGCGCCGCCTGGGCGACCTGCGCCTGGAATGTGAAATCCGCTGGGCCGTCGAGCAGGATGAATTGTCCTTTGTCCGGCGCAACCTGTTCCGCCTGGCGGGCGGACCGTGCCACTCGTCGCTGATCCACGTGCCGTTTCCCGTGGCCCGCAAGCTGCTTGCCGTGCAGGCGCGCTCGGGCGAACGCACGCTGGACATCCGCGTCACGGAAGACCGGCAGCGCTATGTGCCGCCGCTGCATGACGTGAATTGGGACGACAATACCCTGCTGACCCTGACCTACGCCGACGACGGCAAAATGGCCGGAGCCGCCCCGGCTGCGCCCTTGCAGGCGGCGCAGCGCCAGTAAGGCGCGCCCGGAAAGCCAGGTCAATTATTTCCACATGGATTCTTATATTTACTGAAAGAAACAAAAAAGTATGCTCTAATATCGCCTCTTAAATGAAAAGCAATTATTTCCAGGCTGGCTCCCGCCAGGGAAATATGCGATGGGGATAGTTCGATATGATGATGGAACACACGGGCACGGCGCCCAAGCGCGTGCCGCGCAATGACTGGAAGAAAGAATGCCGGCAATTGCAGGGACAAGTGGCGCAGCTGGAAGAGCGGTTGAAGCGCCAGAGCGCCGACAGCTATGGCTTGCAAGTGCTGTATGACCAGCTGGTCAATGAAATCAAGCACCACCGCGACATGTTGCAGCTCGACAGCTTCGACGCGGATAAATCATCGCTCGTCTACACGCAAGCCTGGCGCCGCTTCATGGCTGGCGACGCGCTCGACTACCAGACGCACCGCCACACGAATTCCCGCAGCCGGCCCACCTTGCTGTAGTAACCCTGCCCCCTTACAGCTCCGCCAGCGCCTTCACATGCGCGGCCACGCTGCGGCCCAGGGACGACAGGTTGTATCCCCCTTCCAGGCAGCTGACGATGCGGCCCTTGCCATACTGCCTGGCCACGGCCATCATTTGCTGCGTCATCCACGTGTAGTCGGCCTCCACCAGGCCCATGCCGCCCACGTCGTCTTCGCGGTGGGCATCGAAACCGGCGGAAATGAAAATCATCTGCGGCTGCTGCCGGTGCAGCGCGGGCAACCAATGGTCGAGCACCAGCTGGCGCACGGCATCGCCTTTCGAGCGGGCCGGCACGGGCACGTTGACGCGCGTGTCCGTATACGATTCCACGTCGCTGTACGGATAGAACGGGTGCTGGAAAAAGCTGACCATCAGGATGCGCGGGTCGTGCGCCACGGACTCGGCCGTACCATTGCCATGGTGCACATCGAAGTCGACGATGGCGACCCGTTCCAGCCCGCGCACGTCGAGCGCATGCTTGGCGGCGATGGCGATATTATTGAACAGGCAAAAACCCATGGGTTCGCTGGGACGCGCATGGTGGCCAGGCGGGCGGATCGCGCAAAAGGCGTTGCTGATCTCGCCGTCGATGACGGCATCCGTGGCTGCCACGGCCGAGCCTGCCGCCGCGAGCGCCGCGTCGTAGCTGTGCGCGTTGAGCAGGGTGTCGCCGTCGAGCGGGTAATAGTCGCCCGCCGGCGGCACGTTGTCGCGCACGAGGCCGATGGCCGTGGCGCTGTGGTTGCGCTCGATATCGGACAATTGCGCACGCACGCCGTCGCGGTGCTCGACCAGGTCGCTGATATGCGCCAGGATCAATTGATCGTTGATGGCCTGCAAGCGGGCCGGCGATTCGGGATGCCAGTCGCCCATTTCATGGCGCTGGCAATCGGGATGGGTATAAATGGCTGTGCTCATGCGCTGTACTGGTTACCTCTGTCTCTGTCCATTCTCTGTGCATACTGGAACACTGCATGGCATTCCTGTTCGCCCTGCGCGTTCTCGCATAAAATCACTGGCTGGTCTGTGCCGCCGCTGCACTAATCTACCACGTGCGCGGCACGGGCGGGCGGCACGGCTTGACCTGGCCAAAGCGATTGTAAATTAAATAATCCGTCTTACTGTGATAGAAATAGCATGTTTTCGAAAATACACCAGGCCGCACGGCAGATCGGCGAAGTTCTCGTCGGCAAACACTTGCAGATCCGCCAGGCCCTCGCCTGCGTGCTGGCAGGCGGCCACCTGCTGATCGAAGACGTGCCCGGCGTGGGCAAGACGACCCTGGCCCACGCGCTGGCCATCTCGCTGGGCCTGCAATGGAAGCGCCAGCAATTTACCAGCGACCTGTTGCCTGCCGACGTGGCCGGCATGAGCGTGTATGACCGGGGCAGTGGCAGCTTCATCTTCCACCCTGGCCCCCTGTTTACCCAGGTGCTGCTGGCCGACGAGATCAACCGCGCCACGCCGAAGACGCAATCGGGCTTGCTCGAAGCGATGGAAGAGCGGCAAGTGAGTCTCGATGGCCTCACGCGCGCCCTGCCGCAGCCCTTTTTCGTCATCGCCACGCAAAACTGCGCGCACCAGCTGGGCACCTTCCCCCTGCCCGAGTCGCAGCTCGACCGTTTTCTCATGTGCGTCACCCTGGGCTACCCCGATGCGGCCGCCGAACGGGAACTGCTGCTGGGCGCCGACCGCCGCGCCATGCTGCAAACCTTGCCGGCCGTGATGAACGCGGAAGAATTGCTGCAGGCGCAAGCGGACCTGCGCGCCATCCACGCCTCGCCTGCCGTCGTCGACTACGTGCTGGCCCTCGTGCATGCCACCCGTGCGCCGGGCGTGTTTGCCGATGGCCTGAGCCCGCGCGCCGCGCTGGCCTTGCTGCAGGCGGCGCGCGCCTGGGCCGCCTTGGCCGGACGCGACTACGTCACGCCCGACGATGTGCAAGCCGTACTCATTCCCGTCTGCGCCCACCGCCTGCATGCCGCGCAAGGGTCCACGGACAGCCGCAGCCTGCTGCAGCAATTGCTGCTGGCGACACCCGTCTGACAGCCGTGCGCCTGCGCAATATCCGATGGCTGCCGGCGCGCCCCTGGCTGGGCGCGCAGCGCGTGCACATCCGTCCCTCGCGCGCGGGCCTGGCCTTTGCCGCGCTGCTGCTGGCGCTGTGGATCGCCGCCGTCAATTACCATCTGGGCCTGGGCTACGCGCTGACGTATTTCGCGGCCGCCTGCGCCATCGCCGACATGCTGTTTGCCAGCCGCAACCTGGCGGGCCTGGCGCTGGCCGCCACGCCGGGTGAGCCCGTGTTCGCGGGCAGCCAGGCCACGTTCACCTTGCGCCTGATCAACCGCAGCACGCGCCCGCGCCATGCGATCCGGCTGGCCGTGATCAATTCCACTGCAGCGCCCGGCCAGGCAGATATCGCCGCGCACGGGGAAACGGCCGTCAGCATCGTCGTGGCGGCGCGGCAACGCGGCTGGCTCGATGCGCCCTCCATGCGCCTGTCCGGCAGTTTCCCGCTGGGCCTGTTTATTGCCTGGTGCCATTGGCAACCCGAAGCGCGCTTGCTCGTATATCCGCAGCCCGAGCAGAACGCGCCGCCGCTGCCCGTGCCGGCCGGCACGGTGCAACAGGCGCAGCAAACACAACAATCACGCTCCTCCGGCGGCGCCCTGGAACTGGCGGGCGTGCACGCCTACCAGCCCGGCGATCCCTTGCACCGCCTGGCCTGGCGCCAGATCGCCCGGCATGATGGCGAGCATTTATTCAGCAAGCAATTCCAGCCTGCCGCCGACGCACAGTCGGGCGCAGCCCGTGGCAGCATCGTGTTCGATCATGCCGCCCTGCACGCGCTGGCGCCGGAAGCGCGCCTGTCGCGCCTGGCCGCCTGGGTGCTGCAGGCGGAACGCACAGGCTTGCCGTATGGTTTGCACCTGGGCACGCTGACTCTGGCGCCTGCCTTGGGCGCCAGCCAGCGCGACGCCTGCCTGCGCGCGCTGGCCCTGCATGATGTGCCGCACGATTTGCCACAGGATGAGGCCATGGCATGAGGCAATGGCTGGCCAACTTGCCGCGTGACAAGGCCGACATCCTGCTGCTGTTGCTGGCCGCCGCCATGGTGCTGGCGCCGCACGCGCTGCACCTGCCCCCGTGGCTGTCGGCCGCCGCTGCCGCGCCGCTGCTGTGGCGCGCCATCATCACCGTGCGGGGCCGGCGCCAACCGCAGCTAGCCGTGCTCGCGCCGCTGGCTTTGCTGGGCATCGCCGCCGTCTACGCCAGCTATGGCACGCTGCTGGGACGCGATGCGGGCGTGGCCATGCTGGTCCTGCTGCTGGCCTTGAAATCGCTGGAAATGCATGGCCGGCGCGACATCTTCGTCTTTGTCTTCCTCGGTTTTTTCCTCCTGCTGGCAAACTTCTTTCATGCGCAAGGCATCCTCAGCGCCGCCTGGATGCTGGCCACCGTCATCGTCTTGCTGGCCTGCCTGTTGTCGGCCCAGTACGGCGCCGTGCAACCGCGCCTGGCGCAAAGGCTAGGCTTGCTGGGACGCATGCTGGCGCTGGCCATTCCCCTGTCGGCCGTGATGTTTCTTGCCGTGCCACGCATCGACGGCCCCCTGTGGGGGACGGCACAAGAAGGCGCGCAAGCGCGCACAGGCTTGTCCGACAGCATGCAGCCGGGCGCCATCGCCTCGCTGGCCCTGTCAAGCGAACCCGTCTTCACTGCCGATTTCAGCACAGCTATCCCGCCGCAAAACCAGTTGTATTGGCGCGGCGTGGTGCTGGGCGACTACGATGGCGCCACCTGGACGCGCAGGGGCACCGGCCGGCGCACGCCTGCCGGCGACAGCCGGATAGACATCGCGCTGGAAGGCCAGCCCAGCCAGTACGAAGTGACGTTGCAAGCGAGCGGCCAGCGGCGCATCTTCGCGCTCGATGTGCCGCGCAGCATCGAGCGCTTGCCCGGCAATCCCTACGTCGTGTCGTCCGCGCTGGAAGTGCTGACCGTACAACCCATTACTTCGACCGTGCGTTACCGCGCCAGTTCCCAGCCCAGCTACCGGCTGCAGGCAGGCTTGTCGGTCGCGCAGCAACAGCCATGGCTAGCCTTGCCTGCTGGCAGCAATCCGCGCAGCGTGGCCTGGGCCCGCGCATTGCGCGGCCATGGCGCGCAGGCGCTGGCGCCCGCCGACGCCATCGCTGCCGTGTTGCAGCACTTCCGCCGCGCGCCCTTCCGCTACACCTTGCAGCCACCGCTGCTGGGCAAGCATGGCGTCGATGACTTCCTGTTCACCACGCAGGCGGGCTTTTGCGAACATTACGCCGGCAGCTTTGTCGTGCTGATGCGTGCCATGGGCATACCCGCGCGCGTCGTCACGGGCTACCAGGGCGGCCTGCGCAACGGGACAGGCAACAGCTTGAGCGTGCGCCAGTCAGACGCCCATGCCTGGAGCGAAGTGTGGCTGGCGGGCCGGGGCTGGGTGCGCATCGATCCCACCAGCGCCGTCGCGCCCCTGCGCACGGAGCGCAACCTTGATGCCGCCCTGCCGCCGGCCCCGTCGCCGCTGACGGCATGGCGCGCCCTGGCCGGCCTCGATGGCGGCGCGCACGGGGCGGTCGCCGCGTGGCGCCAGCAATGGCAGCAAGCCGAGCACGCCTGGAGCAGCTGGGTGCTCGACACCTCGCCGCAACGCCAGCGCGCCATCCTCGATGGCTTGAAAAACGTGCCAGCGAAAAAGCTGGCACTCGCTTGTGCCGTATTGGCCCTGCTGTGCGCCCTCGCGGGCGTACTGGTCTGGTGGTGGCAAGCCCGGCAAGGCGATCCGCTCGACATCCTGTACGCGCAATTTTGCCACCAGCAGGCGCGGCGCGGCTACAGCCGTGCGCCGCATGAAGGCCCGCACGGTTATGCTGCCCGGCTGGCCGCGGGCAAGGCCACACAAGAGGCGCACGCCGCCATCGCACAGTTTCTGGCAATCTATGCCGCGATGAAGTATGGTAATGCCAACCCAAACGAACAACTCCGCGCGCGGCGCAGCTTGCGCCGCCTGTTAACCCAATGCCGATGAGACGCTCCTTGTTACCGATCAAATACTCCGCCCTGTCCCTGCTCCTCTCCCTTCCCCTGTGCCTGTCCACCGCGCACGCTGGCGAAAACAGCAACATTTCCGCTGCCGACCGCGCACGTGCCGTGCGCGCGGCCAAGGCCCAGCCCATCAAGAAGGTGGCCGGCAAACCGGCGGCGAAGAAAGCACCGGCGAAATTCGACTTCGAAGGCGAATTTGTCGACTATGCCAATTGGAAAGAAGTACGCGCCTTCCTCGACGACATGTCCGCCAAGCACGGCTTTGAACGCGCCGAACTCGATACCCTGATCGGCAAGGTGCGCTATGTCGAGTCGACCGTGCAACTGATGAAGCCAGCCCCGCCGGGCAAGCCTAAGAACTGGCAAGCGTACAGCGCCCGCTTCATCGAGCCGGTGCGCATCAATGCGGGCGTGAAATTCTGGGAAGAGAACGCGGAAGCGCTGGCGCGCGCCGAACGCGAATATGGCGTGCCGGCCGAGATCATCGTCGGCATCATCGGCGTGGAAACCGTGTACGGACGCAATACGGGCCGCTTCCGCGTGCTCGACGCGCTGACCACCCTGGCGTTTTCCTATCCGGAAAGCCCGACGCGGGCCGCGCGCATGGAGTTTTTCAAGGGAGAACTGGAAAACGCGCTGCTGTACGCGCGCAAGGATGGCATCGATCCCTTGACCCTGCTCGGTTCGTATGCGGGCGCCATCGGCCTGCCCCAGTTCATGCCTAGCAGCATCATGAAATATGCGGTGGACTTCGATGGCGATAGTCACATCGACCTGCGCAATTCGACGGCCGACGCCATCGGCAGCGTCGCGCATTTCCTCGTCGAACACGGCTGGCGGCGCGACGATCCGGCCATCAGCACGTATCCCGTCGCCGTTTCGGCCAGCCGCGCGTGGGAAAAGTTCATCGGCCAAGGCTTGCAGGCGAAGTACCGGCTGGCGGAATTGCAGGAAGCTGGCGTGAGTGCCGCCCCGTCCACGCCCCAGAACATGTTGTTTGGCTTGATCGACTTGCAAAATGGTTCAGAAGCAACTGAGTATCACTTGGCAACCAATAACTTCTTTGCTATAACTCAGTACAACAGAAGTTATTTTTATGCCATGTCAGTGATTGACTTGGGCAAGGCCATCAGTCAAGTGCGCGCACGCTAACCGAAAGTCAGTGTAAAGTTATAATATTACTTGTAAGAAAGCGTAAGCGATATTGAAGCGACCAGAAAACAGGTCTATGGTAAGGGCCGATAACATGTGCCAGCCTTGCTCGCCAGCCTTTGTGCGGCACGGAATACGGAAATGGTTTTATACTTAACTTTTGTCAAAGTACAATTTTTGTTCTATCATAGAGCATAATAAAGAATAAATAGGTGTTGCAACTAGACAACACCGATTCTGTACCAGGCAAGATTATCGGGCTTTCCCGCCTGAAATTGAATCCTGTTGTACAATTGTGTATATATCATGAAAAACTGTATCCCGGATCGTACCGTGTGTGAATTCGTTCCTTTTAGTAAAGAATGAACATGAACGCAGCAAGAGCGAGCTCCGAGTGTTTTTTACTTTGCAGTGCAACTACAGAAGGAACAATAACATCATGACAAACCAAGTCGGCATTGATATGAACAGCGATTCGGACTCCGACGATCTGCTTCAATACAACCCAAACAGATTGCTCGATACCCTGATCGAAAACCTGCGCCTGAAAAACGATGCAGCTCTGTCCCGCGCGCTGGAAGTAGCGCCACCAGTCATCAGCAAAATCCGCCACCACCGCCTGCCGGTCGGCGCATCGCTGCTGATCCGCATGCACGAAGTCAGCGACCTGAGCATCCGCGACCTGCGTTACCTGATGGGTGACCGCCGCAACAAATTCCGCATCAGCGACAAGCAATTCAAGCCAAAAGAAGGCGAAACTCCACAAGGCTGATCCTGCCAGTTTCGCAGGTTTTCCCTCCCCGCCATGGGGAGGGGGTATTTCCAGCAGTTCTCAGGCCGTTCTGGCCGATATCAATTCAATTACACCATTACGCAGGGAAAACACCTGTGGACAGATAGCGGTCGCCACGGTCGCAGACGACAAACACGATCGTCGCGTTTTCCACCGTTTGCGAGATGCGCAGCGCGATTTCGCAGGCGCCGGCTGCCGAGATGCCGCAGAACAAGCCCTCTTCCGCGGCCAGGCTGCGCGCCATGCGCTCGGCCACGCCCTGGCTCACGTATTCCACCTGGTCGACGCGCGACTTGTCGTAGATCTTCGGCAAGTATGCTTCCGGCCATTTGCGGATGCCGGGAATCTGCGAACCTTCCTCGGGCTGGGCGCCGATGATCTGGATGGCGGGATTCTGCTCTTTCAAATAGCGCGACACGCCCATGATGGTTCCCGTCGTGCCCATGGCGCTGACGAAATGCGTGATCCGGCCTTCCGTGTCGCGCCAGATTTCCGGTCCCGTGCTTTCATAGTGGGCGCGCGAATTGTCTTCGTTGGCAAACTGGTCGAGGATCACGCCGCGGCCATCCTTCTGCATCTGCTCGGCCAGGTCGCGTGCATATTCCATGCCGCCCGTCCTCGGCGTCAATAAAATGTCGGCGCCGTAGGCAGCCATGCTCTGGCGGCGCTCCACGCTGAGGTTATCCGGCATCAAGAGCAGCATCTTGTAGCCGCGCAAGGCGGCGGCCATGGCCAGTGCGATGCCCGTATTGCCGCTGGTCGCCTCGATCAGGGTATCGCCCGGCTTGATGACGCCGCGCTCTTCGGCGCGCTTGAGCATGGACATGGCAGCGCGGTCCTTTACGGAGCCGGCCGGATTATTACCCTCCAGCTTGCCAAGGATGACGTTGTTGCGCGCAAGCGCATCGGCACCCGGCAAGCGCGTCAGTTGCACCAGCGGGGTATTGCCTATCGTATCTTCAAGTGTCTTGTAAGCCATCGTGTCTGTTTGAGTGGATTCAACAAAGACCCATTCTAATATGAGATGCTGGACGGTGTATCGCTCATCGGCGCCGGCATCCGGGCCTGCGGGCGCGTCCGGCTGCGCCGCCACATGCCGCATGACGCCTGCCGCGCCGCCATTTCCGGGCGTGCGCCAGGGATATTGCGGCAGGCGCGCGCCGCATGCGCTAGACTCGTCACTGTTAGTTATTTTTGTTATTTGCTTATTCAGTCTTCGAACGGACTCGCCATGGCCAGCAGCACACCCGAATTCATTCCCGAAACGACGCAGGACGATCCCGTCCAGTTCGCCACGCTCGACTTGCAGGGCCGCAGCCACCAGATCTCGCCCGTCTTCAATGCGCCCGAACTGCAGCGCTTGCAGCGCTATGGCACGCGGCAACACTTTGCCGATGGCGATACGCTGTTCGAGGCGGGCAGCAGCAGTTTCGGCATGCTGGTGATACTGTCGGGGCGGGTCAGCATCAAGCGCCACGAGGTGCTGGGGCAGGCGTCGCAGCTGCGCGAAGTGGGTGTCGGCCACTTCATTGCCGAGGTGGCGCAATTGTCCGGCCGCCCTACCCTCGTCAACGGCAGCGCCGTGGGCGCGGTGGAATTGCTCGACATCAGTTCGGAATCCTTGCGCGCGCTGATCGTGGCCGAGGCGGAGATGGGCGAACGCATCGTGCGCGCCCTGATCCTGCGCCGCGTGGCGCTGATCGAGTCCAATTCGGGCGGCCCCGTGCTGGTGGGACCGCGCGGCAATGGCAATCTGTTCCATCTGCAAAGCTTTTTATCGAGCAATGGCCATCCGCACACAGTACTCGACCCGGCCACCGATGCGGCCGCCGCCGCGCTGGCCGAGCGCTACCAGCCCACGCCGCAGGAATGGCCGCTGGTGGTCTGTCCTGATGGCAAGATCATGAAGAATCCCGGCAATGCGGAACTGGGACGCTGCCTGGGCATGCTGCCCGATTTGTCCGGCGACAAGATTTTTGACGTGCTGGTGGTGGGCGCCGGTCCTGCCGGCCTGGCCACGGCCGTGTATGCGGCATCCGAAGGCTTGAGCGTGCTGGCCCTGGAACAGCGCGCGTATGGCGGCCAGGCGGGCGCCAGCGCGCGCATCGAAAATTACCTGGGCTTTCCTACCGGTATTTCCGGCCGTGCGCTGGCAGGACGCGCCTACGTGCAGGCGCAAAAATTCGGCGTCGAGATCGCCACTCCGGCCAGCGCCGCCAACTTGCTCTGCGACACCTGGCCGCTGCGCGTCAATCTGTGCGACGGCACGCAGGTGCGCGCCCGCACGGTGGTGCTGTCCTGCGGCGCGCGCTACCGCCGTCCCTCGCTGGCGAACCTGAAAACGTATGAGGGACGGGGCGTGTATTACTGGGCCTCGCCCATCGAAGCCAAGCTGTGCCGGCAGGAAGAGATCATCCTGGTCGGCGGCGGCAATTCGGCCGGCCAGGCGGCCGTGTTTCTCTCCGGCCACGCCGCCAAGGTCCACATGGTGATCCGCGGCGAAGGGCTGGCGGCCAGCATGTCGAGCTACCTGATCGAGCGCATCGCCGCCACGCCCAACATCACCCTGCATACGCACACGGAAATCATCGCCCTCGAAGGCGACGACGATGGCTTGACGGAGGTGCGCTGGCGCAACAACCGCACGGGCGAGGAAGCCGATTGCGCCGTGCGCCGCGTGTTTCTCTTCGTCGGCGCCGATCCGAACACGGACTGGCTGCACGACTGCGCCGTGGCCGTCGACGAACAGGGTTTCATCCGCACGGGCTTCGACGTCACGCGCGCCGAATGCCGCGCCCATGGCCACGGCGACGTGGTGTATCCCCCCGATTTGCCGGACCGGGCAGCGCTGGAAACGAGCGTGCCGGGCGTGTTCGCCATCGGCGACGTGCGGGCCGGCTCGACCAAGCGCGTGGCCGCCGCCGTCGGCGAAGGGGCGGCCGTGGTGTCGCAGATTCACGGCTTCCTGGCGCGGCTGCCGGCGGGCTCAGCCTGAAAATCGTGCATTGTAGAAACTGCTACAATCGGCTGTTGCCATCCAGCTGAAAGAGTCCGCATGCCCCACACCGCCAAGCTTTCCTCGCGCCGCAGCATGTCCGCGGCCCGCTGACGGTGCGCCGCATGCTCGTCAAATTGCTGCTGCTGGCCACCTTGTTTGCCGTGCTCAGCATCGCCGCCCTGTACAGCTATGGGCGTTTCGCCGAGCGGTCGCTGGGCGCGCCTGGCACGGCCTTGCCCGTGGCGGCAGATGCCACCCTGCTCGACCGGGTGCTGGCGCCGCAACTGGCGCAACGCCCGGGCCACAGCGGCACGGCCCTGATCGACGACAATCTGGAAGCCTTCGCCCTGCGCGCCCTGAGCGCGCGCGAAGCGGGACGCAGCCTCGACCTGCAGTACTACATCTGGCATAACGACGTCACGGGACGGTTGCTGGTGCGCGAACTGCTACGCGCAGCCGACCGCGGCGTGCGCGTGCGCGTGTTGCTCGACGATATCAATGCGCGGGGCCAGGACGCCGCCATCCTCGCGCTCGACAGCCACCCGCTGATCGACGTGCGCATGTTTAACCCGGGCCGCAACCGCGACGGCATCTGGTTGCGCGCCGTGGAAATGGCCTTGCGCGCCGTCAGCCTGAACCGGCGCATGCACAACAAGGCATGGATCGTCGATGGCAGGGTGGCCCTCGTCGGCGGGCGCAATATCGGCGATGAATACTTTGATGCCGCCGAGCAAGTCAATTTCCAGGATGCCGACTTGCTGCTGGTGGGCCCCGCCGTGCGGCAGACGAGCGATATCTTCGACCGCTTCTGGAACAGCCGCGCCGTCATTCCCATCAGCGCCTTGCACGCCGATAAGAACGCCGGCGCGCCGGAATTGCAGGCTGTGCGTGCCCGCCTCGACGCGCTCACGGGCGAACTGGGCGCCTCGCCCTACCTGCGGCAGCTGACGGATACGGGCCAGCTGCAAGCCCACCTCGACGGCCGGATACGCCTGCACTGGAGCGGGCAAGTGCAAGTGCTGTCGGACCCGCCGGAAAAAGCCGCGCCCGTGGCCAGTTTGCAACGCAGCGAGCACTGGCTCATGCACAGTTTGCTGCCCCTGCTGACGGACGCGCGCGAAGAAGCGCTGCTGACCTCGCCTTATTTTGTGCCCGGCACGGCGCTGACGCAGACCCTGGCCGAAAAAGTCGCGGCCGGCGTCAAGGTCCAAGTACTGACCAACTCGCTGGCCGCCACCGACGTGGCCCTCGTGCATGCGGGTTATGCGCGCTACCGCCAGGAGCTGCTGGGTGGCGGCATCGAGCTGTATGAATTGAAGACCCTGCACCGCAAGCGCATCAGCCTGATGGGTTCGAGCCGCGCCAGCCTGCATACCAAGGCCGTGGTGGTCGACGGCCAGCGGGGCTTCGTCGGCTCCTTCAACCTCGATCCCCGCTCGGCCCAGCTCAATACGGAGATGGGCGTGCTGTTCAACGACCCCGCACTGGCGACCGACATGCGCACGCTGTTCCTGCACTCGACGGCTAGCGACACCAGCTATCGTTTGCTCCTCGACAACGGAGCCCTGCGCTGGTCCGACGCCACAGAAGAGCCAGCCAAGGTGTGGACGCACGACCCGGAAGCAGGCATCTGGCGCCGCATGCTGGTGTGCGTAATGCGCTGGCTGCCGATCGAGTCGCAGCTGTAGGCGCGCATGGCATGTAAAAACTTTAATCCTGGCAAGATTGCCATCTAAAAATATTTGTTGTTTTCAAAACATGTTAGATGCCGTTTTACCAAACGCTGCTATAATCGCTTCAACGAGACACCACCGCTGTCTCCGCAATACCTTTCTCGCCCTTCCGCGATTGAATCCAACGTTGGCCAAAAGCTCGCCGACAGACTGCAACACTACCCTGTCACTTTTGGAGCTTTATCATGCGTAAAACATCTATCTTGCTGGCGCTGGCCGCCGCTTCCCTGTGCGTCACTGCTGCCCAGGCCGCCACAACCAACCTGGTCAAGAATGGCGATTTCGAACTGACCAGCAACGGCACCTCGAAACAGCTGAACGAAGGCAGCTACGCCCGCGCGGACCGCACCTACCTGAGCGACTGGTCCAGCAAGGGCTATAACTTCGTCTTGAACGGTAACAACATCGACGACACCAACGCCGCGACGGCGCTGGCCTTGTGGGGCCCGAATTCGTATAGCGGCGCGGGACCGAAAAACGGCCTGGGTGTCAGCCCCACGGGCGGCAATGTGCTGGCTGCCGACTGGGATTATTTCCCTGGTCCCGTCACGCAGCTGGTCAGCGGCCTGGTGGCCGGCCATGCCTACACCCTGAGTTTTTCGTATGGCGCGGGCCAGCAAGTGGGCTTCCGCGGCGATAACCTCGTCAATTACTGGGACGTTGCGCTGGGCAGCAGCAAGCAGCAGACGGCATCGCTGGCCAATGTCAGCCAGGGCTTCACGGGCTGGCACCAGGCCAGCATGACCTTCACGGCCACGAACAGCAGCGAATTGCTGTCGTTCATGGCCAAGGGCAGCCCGACGGGCGCGCCACCGTTCATGCTGCTCGATGGCGTATCGCTGGTGTCGGCCGTGCCGGAACCATCGACCTGGGGCATGCTGATCGGTGGACTGGGCTTGCTGGGCTTCATGGCGCGCCGCCGCAAGGCTGTTGTTGCAGTCTGAGCCGCCAGCGCGCATAACAGAATCCGGACCAGCCCAGCTCTGTCCGGATTTTTTTTGTTCTTATCTGATGGAATGAAATGAGCCTGCTGCATACCTTGCAAACCCACTTGCCCGGCATCGCCATCGATGTGCTGCGCCTGGTCCTGTGGCTGGTGCTCCTGGTCGTGATTTTCGTGCCGCTCGAGCGCTTCTTTGGCGAGCGTCACGCGGGGCGTTCCCGCACGGAACTGTTCAGCGACCTGGGCTTTTATTTCATCAGCAGTCTGCTGCCGGCCGCCTTGCTGGCCGCGCCGCTGGCCCTGATCGCCATCGCTGGCCAGCGCTTGCTGCCGGATGCCATCCCCGCCGCCCTGTCTGCCCTGCCCCTGTGGGGCAAGATACTGCTGGGCTTGCTGATCGGCGAAGTCGGCACTTACTGGGGCCATCGGCTCAGCCATGAAATTCCATGGCTGTGGCGCTACCATGCCGTGCACCACAGCACGGAACAGCTGTATTTCCTCGCCAATACGCGCACCCATCCAGTCGACATGGTCGTCACGCGCCTGTTCGGCCTGACACCCCTGTATCTGCTGGGCCTGGCCGGCCCAAGTGCGGCAGGCAGCGCCGCCCCCGTGCTGCTGTTACTGATCGGCACCGTATGGGGCTTCTTCATCCACGCCAACCTGCGCTGGCGCTTCGGCCCGCTGGAATGGCTGGTGACCACGCCCGCCTTCCACCACTGGCATCACAGCAAATTCGAGCACATCAACCGCAACTACGCCTCTACCTTACCCGTGCTGGACCGGCTGTTCGGCACATATCACCTACCGCGCGCCTGGCCGGCCGCCTGCGGCATCGAGGCCGCCATGCCGCAGACGCTGGCGGGGCAACTGGCTGCGCCATTCCGGCGCACTGGCAAGCCGGAAGTCCAGGCTGCGGAATAAAAAAAACCCCGCGCGGCCGGTACCACGCGGGGTTTTCTTCTCGTGCTGCGCGGCACCACCACGCAACACGCTTCACAACGACACGCTTACTTTTTCTCGGCTTCGGCCTTCTTCGCGTCGGCAGCAGCCAGTTTGGCTTCCTTCTTCGCAGCCGCTTCCGCAGCCTTGGCTTCTTTCTTGGCGGCCGTTGCCGCTTTCTTCGCGGCCGCGGCTTCCTTCTTCGTTTCGGCAGCCGTTTTCACGGGGACGGCATCGGCCGCTGCAGCTGCAGGAGCAACGGCTGCTGCAGGCACTACCTTGGCGGCGGCTTCTTTTTTCGCGGCAGCGGCGGCGGCCTTGGCTTCTTTCTTGGCAGCAGCAGCTTCCTTCCTCGTTTCAGCAGCTGTCTTGGCTGGCGCCGCAGCGGTGTCGGTCGCAGCAGCTGGCTTCGGTGCGGCTTCTTTCGCTGCAACTTCCTTCACAGCAGCGTCCTTTTTTGCCGGGGCAGCTTTCGCCGCCGGAGCGGGCGCCGCTGGCGCGCCGGACTTGGCCTGGCCATTCACCTGCAAGCCCGCTTCCGACAGCTTCACGGAACTTTTCGGGCCGATGCCCTTCACGCGTGCTTCGAAATCAGCCCAATCCTTGAAGGCGCCGCCCTTGGCGCGTTCATCGATGATGGCTTTCGACGTGACGGGGCCGATGCCCTTGACGCTGTCGAGTGCCGCCTGATCCGCCTTGTTGACATCGACCTGGGCAAAGGCAAAGCCCATCGTCGCGATCAGGGTGGCGATGGCCAGCAGTATTTTTTTGAACATGGGTATCTCTCCGTAATGTGGTTTCAAGATGACTCGAACGCAAAGGAGGAACAGCGCCTTAACGGCTTTAACGGCTGTGGCGTGATACGGTTGACAAGACAGGACAGCGAAACGGCGGGGAAACCTGCGCCAGATCAAACAGGCCGGCGCAGGTGATACAGCATATTTACTGCGGGAACAGCTCTTCTCGGGTGACGGTGGCCGTGCCCAGCTTGCCGACGACGATGCCGCCGGCGCGGTTGGCCGTGCGCACGGCGTCGCCCAGGCTCATGCCGGCGCCCAGCATGGCCGCCATGGTGGCGATCACCGTGTCGCCGGCGCCCGAGACATCGAACACTTCGCGCGCATCGGTGGGCATGTGCACCACCTCATCGGCCGTGTACAGACTCATGCCCTCTTCCGAGCGCGTCAGCAGCAAGGCGTCCAGGCCCAGTTGCGCGCGCATCTGCTGCGCGCGCTCCGTGAGTTGCTCTTCCGTGTTCCAGCTGCCGATCACGCGGCGCAATTCCGACTTGTTCGGAGTGAGCACTGACGCACCCGAATAGCGGCTGAAATCATCGCCTTTCGGGTCGACCATGACGATCTTGCCGGCCTTTCTCGCCGCCTTGATCATCTCGGCCACGTTCATCAGGCTGCCTTTGGCGTAATCGGACAGGACCACCACATCGTAGTGCGGCAAGAGGGCATTAAACTGCGCCAGTTTGTCGCGCAGCACCGTATCGCTGGGCGCATCTTCGAAGTCGATGCGCAGCATCTGCTGCTGGCGGCCGATCACGCGCAGCTTGATGATGGTGGAAATGGCCGCATCGCGCTGCAGATAGCTGTGGATGCCGCCGCCTTCGAGCAGGCGCTCGACCTGGCTGCCGGCCTCGTCGTCGCCCACCACGCCCAGCAAGCTCGTCTTCGCGCCCAGCGCGGCCGCGTTGCGCGCCACGTTGGCCGCCCCGCCCAGGCGCTCTTCGCGCTTCTCGATGCGCACGATGGGCACGGGCGCTTCCGGCGAGATGCGGCTGACATCGCCGAACCAGTAGCGGTCCAGCATCACATCGCCCACCACCAGCAGGCGTACCTGGGCCAATGCGGCCGGCGCCGTCAAGGCGACCACCTCTTGGGCGCTCATGCGCGCGTCAGGATCGAGCGACCGATCCCGTGGTATTCGATGCCATTCTCGGCCATGACGGCCGGCTCGAACAGGTTGCGCCCGTCAAAGATCACTGCCTGCTTCAGGCGCGCCTTGATCTGCTCGAAATCGGGGCTGCGGAAGGCTTTCCATTCGGTCACGATGACCAGCGCATCGGCGTCCTGCAACGCATCCTTCGGACTGTCGGCAAAGCGCACCTTGGCCAGTTGCTCCGGCGTCAAGTCCAGCTGCAGCACGCGGCGTGCCTCGGCCATGGCGACGGGGTCATACACGGCCACGGTGGCGCCGCGTCCCAGCAAGTCCGCCAGCAAGACACGGGCCGACGCTTCGCGCATGTCGTCCGTATTCGGTTTGAAGGCCAGGCCCCACACGGCGAAATGCCGGCCCGTCAGGTCGGCGCCGAAGCGAGTGACCACTTTGCGGCCCAGCACCTGCTTCTGCTGGTCGTTGACGGCTTCGACGGCGCGCAGGATCAGCAGTTCCTGTCCATGGCCGCGCGCCGTGCGCTCGAGCGCCTGCACGTCTTTCGGGAAACAGGAACCGCCATAGCCGCAGCCGGCGTACAGGAAGCTGTGGCCGATGCGCGGGTCGGAACCGATGCCGTGGCGCACGGCCTCGATATCGACGCCCACCTTGTCGGCCAGGTTCGCCAATTCATTCATGAACGAGATGCGCGTGGCCAGCATGGCATTGGCCGCATACTTCGTGAATTCAGCCGAGCGCACATCCATCCAGTAGGTGCGCTCGTGGTTGCGGTTGAACGGCGCATACAGGCTTTTCAGCAATTCGCGCGCGCGCTCGCCGTCCGGCGTCGCATCGACACCGATGACGATGCGGTCGGGGCGCATGAAATCTTCGACAGCAGCGCCTTCCTTGAGGAATTCCGGGTTCGACGCCACCGAGAACGTGGCGGCCACGCCCCGCGCATCGAGTTCGCCCTGGATGGCGGCGCGCACTTTTTCAGCTGTGCCCACGGGCACGGTCGACTTGTCGACGATGACCTTGAAGTCCGTCATGTACTTGCCGATGCCGCGCGCGGCCGCCAGCACGTATTGCAGGTCGGCCGAGCCGTCTTCATCGGGCGGCGTGCCGACGGCGATGAATTGCATCACGCCGTGCGCGGCAGCAGCCTCGACGTCGGTGGAAAAGGTCATGCGGCCGGCGGCGCGGTTGCGCGCCACGACTTCTTCCAAACCAGGTTCATGGATGGGGATGCCGCCGCTGTTGAGCAAGGCGACCTTCTGTGCGTCCAGGTCGAGGCAAAAGACGTCGTTGCCCAGCTCCGCCAGGCAGGCGCCGGTCACGAGGCCAACATAGCCGGTGCCGATAATGGTGATTTTCATGGATGTACCGTATGGATAAAAAGCAGGTCTTACATAGAAGTACACGCCACATTGCTCAGGGCAAGGTGACGTGTACGAATCAGTTCATGACATTGAGTTCTTCTGTGCGGCGTGGTGGGTAAGTCTCCCACTTGTTGCAGCCAGGGCAGTGCCAGTAGAACTGGCGCGCCTTGAAGCCGCAGTGGCTGCACTGGTAGCGGGCCAGCTTCTGCGTGTAGCCGTGCACGAGGTTTTTCACCATCGACAGCTCGGACCAGATGGCGGCCGGCGCATCCATCATGCGCGCTTCCAGCAGTTTATCCAGGCCCAGCAGGGTCGGCGTGCGGCGCAGCTCGGCGCTGACCAGCTGCTTCGCCGCTTCCACGCCGTCGAGCTCGATGACGGCCTTGAAGACGACTTCGATCAGGTCGATCGACGACGCCTCTTCCAGGTAGGAGCGCAGCAGGTTGACGCCTTCCTGCGCACGGCCGACCTTGGTATACCCGTCCATCAGGCGCTGCGCCACCAGGGCCACGTGCGGCACGCTTTGCTGCTCCACGCGGCGCCAGGTGGTCAGCGCACCTTCCACGTCGCCGCGCGCCAGCAGCACGTCGCCCGTCAGGATGGTGGCACGCACGCTCTTGCGGTCCGTCTGCAAGGCTTTTTCCAGCAGCGGCATGGCGTCGTCCGGCTTCATGTGCACGAGGGCATCATGCGCCAGTTCGCAATAGAACTGGGCGATTTCCTTCTGGCGCGCGCCGGCGCCCGATTCCTGCAAGCCCACGGCCGCTTCGATGGCGCGTGGCCATTCCTTTTCGCGCTGGTAGATTTCCAGCAGCGCGCGGCGCGCCTGGGCCGCATATTGCGTGTCGACCAGGCTGTTGAAGGTTTCTTCCGCGCGGTCCAGCAAGCCTGCCTTCAGGTAGTCCATGCCCAGCTCATAGGCGGCATGGCCCTGCTGTTCCAGCGGCAGGTCCGGGCGCGCCAGCAAATTCTGGTGCACGCGGATGGCGCGCTCCGTTTCGCCGCGGCGGCGGAACAGATTGCCCAGCGCAAAGTGCATATCGGCCGATTCCGGGTCCAGCTTGACGACTTCGATGAAGGCATCGATGGCCTTGTCATGCTGTTCATTGAGCAGGAAATTCAAGCCCTTGAAGTAATTGCGCGGCAGGCTGCGCGATTCGGACACCAGTTGATGAATGTCCACACGCGCGGCAATCCAGCCCAGCGCGAAAAACACCGGGATACCCAAGAGCCACCAGAGTTCAAAATCCATGCGATTGTTTTTATTCGAGTAAGAGAGATAGGAGCGATGGCGCCGCTTACTGCGCGCTCACGCTGTCCGGTTGCGGCTGGACATTGCTGGCCACGCCAACGGTCTGCAGCGCGGCAATGGTGGTTTTTTGCTTGGTCGCTTCGCGGCGGTGACGGAACACGGTCGGCGTCAGGGCCAGTACACCCAGGCTGGCGCCAGCGACAAAAAAGCCCAGCAGCATCAGGACCAGGGGGCCGCGAATTTCATAATTGAGGAATACATGCAAGTCGACAACCTGCGCATTCTTCAGCGCAAAACTGAAGAACAGGACGAAAAGAACACAGCCAACGATGGTGGAGATGATTTTCATCGATAGGTCCAGAGTGAACAAAAAAAATGCCCGTGCCACATGACACAAACGTAGAGCGCTGATCAAACCGTAGCGAGCGTCAGCGAGGCTCGGCGCCCCCTTTGGTCCGAGAAGCGCAACCGTACTGAAGTACGGTGAGCATCGCAGGCCGCAAAGCGCGACGCGCAGCAGCTGATGTCAGGCATTCTCAGCATATTAACAAAAAAAAGCGGCATCCAAGGACGCCGCTTTCTATGTCGCCTTCCAGCAGACGATTAATCCTCGATAATCGGTTGCCCGACCATCGCGTCCACCCGCTCGCGCAACTGTTTGCCCGGCTTGAAGTGGGGTACCCGTTTTTCGGGAACCATCACCTTGTCGCCGGACTTCGGGTTGCGGCCGATGCGCGGGG
The DNA here is from genome assembly GCF_002735655.1 of Janthinobacterium sp. BJB446. Taxonomy (NCBI): domain Bacteria; kingdom Pseudomonadati; phylum Pseudomonadota; class Betaproteobacteria; order Burkholderiales; family Oxalobacteraceae; genus Janthinobacterium; species Janthinobacterium sp. BJB446. The sequence goes on from NZ_PDZK01000003.1 coordinate 186,050, forward strand.
GCCTGCTGTTCAGGGCAAAACTGCCAAAACCGCGGATCTCGATACGCTGACCAGTCGCCAGGGCGTTGGTCATCGCATCGAGAATGGTCTTGACGGCATACTCCGCATCTTTCGCCACCAGCTGAGAATAACGCTCAGCGAGGCGGTTGATCAGCTCGGACTTTGTCATCTGCCGTATCCGCAGTCTTAGTTCTTGTTATCGAACTTAGCTTTCAACAAGGCGCCCAGGCTGGTGGTGCCCGAAGCTGCGTTGTTGTCGGTAGCTGCCATTTTTTGCATAGCTTCCTGGGTTTCAACGTTGTCTTTCGCTTTGATCGACAGTTGGATACCACGGGCTTTGCGGTCGATGTTCAACACCATTGCTTCGACGGTGTCGCCGACTTTCAGGTGCGTACCGGCATCTTCAACGCGGTCGCGCGAGATTTCGGAAGCGCGCAGGTAGCCTTCAACTTCTTCGGACAGTTGGATCACGGCGCCTTTAGGCTCAACCGATTTAACGGTACCGGTTACCAGCGAGCCTTTGTCGTTCATGGCTGCGAAGTTGTTGAATGGGTCACCTTCCAGTTGCTTGACGCCCAGGGAAACGCGCTCGCGCTCAACGTCGATGGCCAGAACGATGGCTTCCAGTTCGTCACCTTTCTTGAAGCGACGCACGGCTTCTTCGCCGGTTTCGGTCCAGGACAGGTCGGACAGGTGCACCAGACCGTCGATGTTGCCGGCCAGGCCGATGAACACGCCGAAGTCGGTGATCGATTTGATCGCGCCGCGGACTTTGTCACCTTTCTTATGGGTAACACCGAAGTCGTCCCATGGATTGGCTTTGCACTGTTTCATGCCCAGCGAAATACGACGACGCTCTTCGTCGATTTCCAGAACCATTACTTCTACTTCGTCGCCCAGCTGGACAACTTTGTTAGGAGCAACGTTTTTGTTCGTCCAGTCCATTTCGGAAACGTGTACCAGACCTTCGATACCCTGTTCCACTTCAACGAACGCGCCGTAGTCGGTCAGGTTCGTTACTTTACCGAACAGACGGGTGCTTTGTGGGTAACGACGGGACAGACCGGTCCAAGGATCGTCGCCCAGTTGTTTCACGCCCAGCGAAACACGGTTTTTCTCTTGATCGTATTTCAGGACTTTGGCGGTGATTTCCTGGCCAACCGTCAGTACTTCCGACGGGTGACGTACACGGCGCCATGCCAGGTCGGTGATGTGCAGCAGGCCATCGATACCGCCCAGATCCACGAACGCGCCGTAGTCGGTGATATTTTTGACGACGCCGGTCACGACCGTACCTTCTTTCAGCGTTTCCATCAGTTTCTGACGCTCTTCGCCCATCGAAGCTTCGATGACGGCGCGGCGGGACAGAACCACGTTGTTACGCTTGCGATCCAGCTTGATCACTTTGAATTCGAGGGTTTTGCCTTCGAATGGGGTGGTGTCTTTGACAGGACGGGTATCAACCAGCGAGCCCGGCAGGAATGCGCGGATGCCGTTGGTCAACACGGTCAGACCGCCTTTGACTTTACCATTGACGGTACCGACGACGATTTCGCCCGATTCCATCGCTTTTTCCAGAGCCAGCCACGAAGCCAGACGCTTGGCTTTATCGCGCGACAGGATGGTATCGCCGAAACCGTTTTCCAGCGATTCGATCGCCACGGAAACGAAGTCACCAACTTTGACTTCCAGTTCGCCGTGGTCGTTCTTGAATTCTTCGACAGGGATGAATGCTTCGGATTTGAGGCCGGCGTTCACGATCACGAAATTGTGGTCGAGGCGCACGACTTCAGCGGAAATAACTTCGCCGGAGCGCATATCTTGACGCGACAACGATTCCTCGAAGAGCGCAGCAAAACTTTCCATACCGGTAGATTCGTTAGTTGTAACAGTAGACATAGGGTTCACACAGGTTATCCAGCAGAGATCGCACGATGCGACTTAAACTGGGTTAGGTTTTTGACACACCCGGACAGGCCAGGAGCCGTCAACGGGCACCACATAGCACGCACTACACATCAATACACGCTATTTTGCTGCTTATTTTGCAACTGCGGCATACCATTTCAACACGGTTTCGACAGCTTCATCCGCTGTCATGGCCGAGGTATCGAGGACATGCGCCCCTTCCGCGGGGACCAGCGGCGCAATCGCACGGTGAGTATCACGTTCGTCCCGCGCCTGCAAATCCATCAGAAGGTCTTCCATATTAGCAGAAAAACCCTTGTCTATCAATTGCTTGTAGCGCCGTTGCGCGCGCGCCTCGACGCTGGCCGTCAGGAAGACCTTCAATTGCGCATGCGGGAAGATCACCGTGCCCATGTCGCGCCCGTCGGCCACCAGGCCCGGCGTCTTGCGAAAGCCCAGCTGCAAGCCCACGAGGGCATGGCGCACCGTTGGCAATACGGCAATCTTCGACGCCGTATTGCCCACCTCTTCGGCACGGATCTGCTCGGTGACGTTTTCATGCGCCAGCAGGATCTCGCCACCCGCAAAATGGCAGGGCAAGTGTTCGGCCAGCTTGGCCAGCGCGTGCTCGTCGCGCAAGTCCGTGCCGCGGCGCAGCGCGCTCAAGGCCGTCAGGCGGTACAGCGCGCCCGAGTCCAGGTAATGAAAGCCCAGCTTGTCGGCCACGCGGTGCGCCACCGTGCCCTTGCCGGAAGCGGTGGGGCCGTCGATGGCGATGACTGGGATGTGGGAGGTCGGCATAGTATGAGCAATCAATTAAATCAGGGTGTCTTTTGCAATCCCCGCAAACGCGGCGAAATACTCGGGGAAGGTCTTGGCCACGCATTTCGGGTCATTGATGCGCATCTCATTGCCGCGGCGCGCGGCGCCGTCCAGCGAGGCGAGCGAGAAGCACATGGCCATGCGGTGGTCGTCATACGTGTCGATGGTGGCGGCAAGAATCTCGGCCGGCGGCGTCACGCGCAGGTAATCGGCGCCCTCTTCCACTTCCGCGCCGAGTTTACGCAATTCCGTTGCCATGGCGGCCAGGCGGTCCGTTTCCTTGACCCTCCAGCTGGCGATATTGCGCAAAGTGCTGGTGCCGTCCGCGTACAGGGCGGCCACGGCGATCGTCATGGCCGCGTCGGGAATATGGTTGAAATCCATGTCGACGGCTTTCAATACGCCGTTCGAACGGGCTTCGATCCAGTTCTCGCCCATGGTGATGGTCGCGCCCATCTGCTGCAAGGCTTCGACGAAGCGCACGTCGCCCTGGATGCTGTCGCGCCCCACGCCTTCCACGCGCACGGGACCGCCGCCGATGGCGCCGGCCGCCAGGAAATACGAGGCCGACGACGCATCGCCTTCCACGTGGATCGTGCCCGGGCTTTGATATTGCTGGCCCGGCTGCACGGTGAACGACTGCCAGCCGTCATGCTCGACCATCACGCCGAAACGGCGCATCAGGTTCAGCGTGATCTCGATGTACGGCTTCGAAATCAGCTCGCCCGTCACATCGATGGTGACAGCATGGTCGCGCGCCATCAGCGGCGCCACCATCAGCAAGGCCGTCAAAAACTGGCTCGACACGTTGCCGCGCACGGCGATGCGCTGCGCGTGGATGTGGCCACGGCGGATGCGCAGCGGCGGGAAGCCCTGCTCGCCCGTGTATTCGATCTGCGTGCCGACGGCGTTCAGCGCGTCGACCAGGTCGCCGATGGGGCGCTCGTGCATGCGCGACACGCCATGCAGGGTATAGTCGCCGCCGATCACGGCCAGCGCCGCCGTCAGCGGGCGGATCGCCGTGCCGGCGTTCCCCATGAACAGGTCCGCCTCGTGGTGCGGGAACACGCCGCCGCAGCCTTCCACGTGGTGGATCTGATGCGCCGTGGCCGGATCGCCCGTCAGCTCGTCCTGCGTCCATTTCACGCCCAGCGACGTCAATGCCGTCAGCATGACGAAGGTGTCGTCGGAGGCGAGCAAGTCGACGATCTTCGTCGTGCCCTTGGCCAGCGCGGCCAGCAGCAGCACGCGATTGGAAATGCTTTTCGAGCCGGGCAAGCGCACCGTGCCTTCGGCATGCATCACCGGCTTCAAATCGATATGGTGGGGGTAGTGCTTGGTCTGGGTCATGCTGGAATCCTTGAGTATTTATCGTGAGGGCAAGGCTGGCACTTCCGCCGTTTCAATCGCCTCGATCCATTGCTGCCGCGCGTGCTGGGCGTTCGCATACACGCCTTCGATGGCGGCGCCGTCATTCGCGGCCAGATGGGCGCGCAAGGTCGTCAACTGCGCCAGGTAGGCATCCAGTTCGTGCAGCAGCGCCGGCTGGTTGGCCAGGCTGATGTCGCGCCACATTTCCGGCGATGAGCCAGCGATGCGCGTAAAGTCGCGAAAGCCGCTGGCCGCGTATTGGAACAGCAGGCCCGCGTGCGGTTTGTTGGCGATGTCGTCGACCAGCGCAAAGGCCAGCAGATGCGGCAGATGGCTGACGGCGGCAAACACCTTGTCATGTTCTTCGGGGCTCAAAGTGTGCAGGATGGCGCCGCAGGCGCGCCACGCGGCCGCCACGCGGGCCACGTCAGCCGCGGCGTTTTCCGCCAGCGGCGTGAGCACCACTTTCTTGCCCTGATACAGATCGATGATGGCCGCGTCGGGGCCATTCGTCTCGCGCCCCGCGATCGGGTGGCCGGGCACGAATTGCCCGACTTTTCCACCCAGCGCCGCGCGCGCGGCCGCCACCACGTCGCTCTTCGTGCTGCCCGCATCGGTGACGATGGTGCCCGGCTGCAGGTGTGGCGCGATGGCTGCCAGGATGGCGCCCGTTTGCGCCACGGGCGCGGCCAGCAGCACCAGATCGGCGCCATGCAAGGCTTGCGCCATGTCGCCGCCGATTTCATCGATGATGCCCAGTTCGAGCGCGCGCACCATCGACGCCTGCGAGCGGCCCATGCCGACCACGGTGGCCGCCACGCCCGCATGTTTCAGCGCGCGCGCGAACGAACCGCCGATCAGGCCTACGCCAAAGATGACTACCTTGTTCAGTGCAGGCGTCGTCATATCGTCAGGCCAGCGCTTTCGTCAGCGCGGCGATGAAGATGGCGTTTTCCTGCGGCAGGCCGATGGAAATGCGCAGCCATTGCGGCAAGCCATAGCTGCCCACGGGACGCACGATCACGCCCTGCTTGAGCAGCGCCAGGTTCACGCGCGCGCCGGCGCCATCGTCGTCGCCCACCTTGACCAGCACGAAATTGCCATGCGACGGCACGTATTCCAGGCCCAGTTGCGTAAACGCTTCCGTAAACTGCTGGTAGCCGGCCGCGTTGTTGCGCGCGCTTTGCTCGAGGAAGTCCTTGTCGTTCAAGGCGGCAATCGCAGCCGCCTGCGCCAGCGAGTTGACGTTGAACGGCTGGCGGATGCGGTTCATCAGGTCCGTCAGCACAGGCTGGGCGATGGCGAAGCCGATGCGCAGGCCGGCCAGGCCGTAGGCCTTCGACAGGGTGCGCGAGACCACCAGGTTCGGATACTGGCGCACCCACGCCGTCGACTCGTACTGGTCGTCGGCCGACAGGAATTCGTTGTAGGCCTCGTCCAGCACGACGACCACATGCGCCGGCACTTTCTGCAGGAAGGCCTCGAGCTGCGCCGCCGTCAGGAAGGTGCCGGTCGGGTTATTCGGGTTGGCGATGAAAACCAGACGCGTGTCGTCGGCAATCGCCGCCGCCATGGCGTCCAGGTCATGGCCGTAGGCTTGCGCCGGGACGACGATGTGGCGCGCGCCCAGGCCTTGCGTGGCCAGCGCGTACACGGCGAACGAATACTGCGAGTACACGACGGATTCGCCATGCTGCACGAAGGCGTGCGCGGCGATTTCCAGGATGTCGTTGCTGCCATTGCCCAGGGTGATCCAGTCGGCCGGCACGTCATAGCGCTTCGACAGCACGGCTTTCAAGTCAAAGCCGTTGGCGTCCGGGTAGCGGCCCAGGTCATCGATGGCGGCGATCATCGCCTGCTTGGCCGATTCCGGCATGCCGTACGGGTTTTCATTCGACGCCAGCTTGACGATGGCTGCCTCGTCGAGGCCGAATTCGCGCGCGACTTCCGCGATCGGTTTGCCGCTCTGGTAAGGGGCGATGGCGCGGACGTATTCTGGACCGATATTTTTAGACATGGTGTTCTTTAAAAAAGTGGGTGATTGTAAGAATAGCTACAGTTTCACAGGCTGACAGGATACGACCCCAGCACCTTGAAAAACGCCGCATTTCCCTGTAACTCGGCCAGCGCCTGGGCGACGGCCGCGTCGTGCACGTGGCCTTCCACATCGACATAGAAATAATACTCCCAGCTGCCCATGCGCGCCGGGCGCGACTCGAAGCGCGTCATCGACACGCCGTGTTTCGCCAGGGGCGCCAGCAACTGGTACACGGCGCCCGCCTTGTTCGGCACGGCCAGCACCAGCGACGTCTGGTCCTTGCCCGACGGCGCGGTCTGCAGGGTACCGACGACGGCAAAGCGCGTGCGGTTGTGCGGGTCGTCCTGGATATGGCCCTTGACCACGCCCAGCTTGTACTGCGCGCCGGCCAGTTCGCTGGCAATCGCGGCCACCGTGCCGTCTTCGCCGGCCATGCGGGCCGCCTCGGCGTTCGATGCCACGGCATGGCGCGCGATGTGCGGGTAGTTCTGGTTCAGCCACACCTGGCACTGCGCCAGCGCCTGCGAATGGGCGCAGATGGACGTGACGCCGTCCATGTTGCCACTCTTCGTCATCAGGCTGTGGTGCACGGCGATCGCCACCTCGCCGCTGATGATGAGGCTCGTCTGCAGCATCATGTCCAGGGTGCGGTTGACGGCGCCTTCCGAGGAATTCTCGATCGGCACCACGCCGAAGTCCGCCGTTCCCGCTTCGGCGGAACGGAACACTTCATCGATGGATGCGCACGGCAAGCCTTCGACGGCGCTGCCGAACTGCTGATACACGGCCTGTTCGCTGAAGGTGCCGGCCGGGCCCAGATACGCCACGGTGACCCGCTTTTCCAGCGAGCGGCAGGACGACATGATTTCGCGGAAGATGGTCTGTACTTCGCGGTCGCCCATGGGGCCGGGATTACGCTCAGCCACGCCGCGCAGCACCTGCGCCTCGCGCTCGGGACGGAACACGGGCGCCTGCGTCTCGGCCTTCACATGGCCCACTTGCTGGGCGATTTGCGCGCGGCGGTTCAGCAGCTCGAGGATTTGCGCGTCGATCGCATCGATCTGTTCGCGCAGCGGTTTCAATTTATCGGTCATGGTGGTTTGTTTCGTCAGCTGTACTTCAATCATGGCCGCGCGGCCTGCGCCGGCGGCGGGCCGGCGCGGTCGTCTAGGCGACTCAGCGTCCGGCAAACTCGTTCAAATAGTTGACCAGGGCTTGCACGCCCTCGATCGGCATCGCGTTATAGATCGATGCACGCATGCCGCCGACGGACTTGTGGCCCTTCAGTTGCAGCAGGCCGCGCTGCTTGGCGCCGGCCAGGAATGCATCGTTCAGACTTTCGTCGCGCAGATAGAACGGGATGGTCATGCGCGAGCGGTATGCGGGGTCGACCCGGTTCTGGTAGAAGTCGTCCGCATCGAGCGCCGCGTACAGCAGCGCCGCTTTCTCAATATTACGCTGTTCCATGGCTGCAACGCCACCCTGGCGTTTGAGCCACTGGAAAACCAGGCCGGCGATATAGATGCCGTAGGTGGGCGGCGTGTTGTACATCGACTCATGTTCGGCAACGATGGTCCAGTCGAAGGCCGACGGGCAGATCGGCAAGGCCTTGCCCAGCAAGTCTTCGCGCACGATGACCAGGGTCAGGCCGGCCGGGCCGATATTTTTCTGCGCGCCGCCGAAGATGACGCCGTATTGCGACACGTCGATCACGCGCGACAGAATGTGCGAGGACATGTCTGCCACGATGGTGGTCCCTGCCGGCACGTCTGGCGCCTGCTGGAATTCCACACCGTCGATGGTTTCATTGGTGCAGATGTGCAGGTAGGCGGCGCCTGGCGTCAGCTTCCATTCGGAGACTGGCGGCACGCCCGTGAAACGGGCAGCCTTGGACGACGCGGCCACGTTGACGTTCGCATACTTGGCCGCTTCCTGGATCGACTTGCCCGACCACGAACCCGTGTGCACGAAGTCCACGGTGGCCGGCTGCTGCGCGGCCAGGCCCGCCAGGTTCATCGGGATGATGGCGTTCTCGCCCAGTCCACCGCCCTGCAGGAACAGGATTTTGTAGTTCGCGGGCACGGCCAGCAGCTCGCGCAGGTCGGCCACTGCCTGCTTGTAGATGGAAATGAATTCGGGACCACGGTGGCTCATTTCCATCACCGACATGCCGCTGCCATGCCAGTCCTGCATCTCGGCGGCCGCTTGCGCCAGCACTTCCTTGGGCAGGACGGCGGGGCCGGCGGAGAAGTTGTAGATATGGGTCACGATACGGTCCTTAGTAAAATGAAATTATTGGGGCGACTGCGTGGCCGCCCGCATGACCTGGTCAAGCACGGCGTTCACGCGGGGGATCAGCACGCGCTGGCTGATGGCCATCGATTCGGCGGACAGTTGCGGCATGGTGGCCAGCATCTTGCGGCCCAGCGGCGTCTTGTAGAAGGCCGCCAGCTGCTCGACTTCCGGCACCGTGTAAAAGCGCGCGTACAGGGGCACCATTTCATCGCCCAGTTCATCGATCAGGGTCGGGTCGGCCAGCACCTGCGTCAGGGTGGCGATGGCCAGGGGAATTTCCTCTTCGGCGCTGGCCAGCGCGCGCGCCTTGCGCTGCTCGTCCATCTTCGGGTTGCCGTTGATTTGCTGCTGCGCTGACTGGCGGATCATGGCGGGCACCGATTGCAGCATCTGGTCGAAGATATTGCGCGTCAGTTGCGGGAACTGCATCGCGTCGAGCATGCGCCGCACGGCCACTTTCATGGCGGGGCTGGGCGCCGCCTGGCGCGAAGGCGTGGCTTGCGTGCTCTGGGCCAGGGCCGGCAGGGTCGCAAGGAAGGCCAGCGAAAACGCGGCAAAGAAGGTGGCAACGATTTTTCTCATGGCATGCGGGACTTTATAAAAGCGGGGAACAAATGGGACACGCAGGCTGGCGCCGCAACTGGCGCGCCAATAGCAATTGGGGCTCCCGAAAGAGCCCCAATCATCTTACTCCGGCTGGGCCGGATCGACCGGATCGGCCGCCGCCGGCGCGGCCTCCGTGCCCGCCTCCGTCGTCAGTTCGACTTCGTCGATATCCGTTTCCACCACGCGCTGCAGGCCGGACAGCTTGGTGCCGTCTTCCACGGCGATCAGGGTCACGCCCTGCGTCGCGCGGCCCATCTCGCGGATTTCCGACACGCGGGTGCGGATCAATACGCCACCGGTGGTGATCAGCATGATTTCATCGCTGGTATCGACCAGGGTCGCGGCAACCACTTTACCGTTGCGCTCGCTGGTCTGGATGGCGATCATGCCTTTCGTGCCACGGCCATGGCGCGTGTACTCGGTGATCGGCGTACGCTTGCCGTAGCCGTTTTCCGTTGCCGTCAGCACCGATTGCTGCTCGTTCTCGGCCACCAGCAGGGCGATCACGTGCTGGCCTTCTTCCAGGTTCATGCCGCGCACGCCGCGCGCCGTACGGCCCATCGGACGCACATCGTTTTCATCGAAGCGCACTGCCTTGCCCGAATCGGAGAACAGCATCACGTCGTGCTGGCCGTCGGTCAGCGCCGCGCCGATCAGGAAGTCGCCGTCGTCCAGGTCGACCGCGATGATGCCGGCCTTGCGTGGATTGCTGAAGTCCTTCAGCGGCGTTTTCTTGACGGTACCGAGGCTGGTCGACATGAAGACGTAATGGTCTTCCGGGAACGTGCGGTTCTCGCCCGACAGCGGCAGGATCACGGTGATCTTTTCGTTGTCCTGCAGCGGGAACATGTTGACGATCGGCTTGCCGCGCGAATTGCGCGAGCCTTGCGGCACTTCCCACACCTTCAGCCAGTACATGCGGCCACGATCCGAGAAGCACAGGATGTAGTCGTGCGTGTTGGCGATGAACAGCTGGTCGATCCAGTCTTCCTCTTTCGTCGCCATGGCCTGCTTGCCGCGGCCACCGCGCTTCTGCGCGCGGTATTCGGTGATCGGCTGGGCCTTCATGTAGCCGGTGTGCGACAGGGTCACGACCATGTCCTGCGGCGTGATCAGGTCTTCCGTTTCCAGGTCGGTCGCGTTCAACTCGATCTGCGAGCGGCGCGCGTCCTTGTTGCCAATGCCGTATTCGTTCTTCGCCGCCGTCATTTCATCGGTGATGATGACGGTCACGCGTTCAGGCTTGGCCAGGATGTCGAGCAAGTCGGCGATATGCTCCATCACGTCCTTGTACTCGTTGACGATCTTGTCCTGCTCCAGGCCGGTCAGGCGCTGCAGGCGCATCTGCAGAATTTCCTGCGTCTGGTCGTCCGACAGCTTGTACAGGCCATCCGTTTGCATGCCATAGTGTTTCGGCAGGTTTTCCGGACGGTAGGCATCGATGCCGCCTGGCGTCGTGCCGTCGCCCGTGCGGGCCAGCATTTCGCGCACGACGGACGAATCCCATGCCTTGGCCATCAGCTCGACCTTGGCGATCGGCGGCGTCGGCGCGGCCTTGATGATGGCGATGAAGTCATCGATGTTGGCCAGCGCGACAGCCAGGCCTTCGAGCACGTGGCCGCGTTCGCGCGCCTTGCGCAGTTCGAACACGGTACGGCGCGTCACCACTTCGCGGCGGTGCGACAGGAAGCACTGCAGCATCTGCTTGAGGTTCAGCAGCTTCGGCTGTCCATCGACCAGGGCCACCATGTTCATGCCGAAGGTATCTTGCAACTGGGTCTGCTTGTACAGATTGTTCAGCACCACTTCCGGCACTTCGCCCCGTTTCAGCTCGATCACCACGCGCATGCCCGACTTGTCGGATTCGTCGCGGATGTCGGAAATGCCGTCGAGCTTCTTGTCGCGCACGTTTTCAGCGATGCGTTCCAGCAAGGACTTCTTGTTGACCTGGAATGGCAGTTCGTCGACGATGATGGCGATGCGGCCGCCATCCTTGCCGTATTCTTCGAAGTGGGTCTTGGCGCGCATGACCACGCGGCCGCGGCCCGTGCGGTAGCCGTCGCGCACGCCGGACACGCCATAGATGATGCCGGCCGTCGGGAAGTCCGGCGCAGGGATCAGCTCGATCAATTCATCGATCGTGCAATCGGGGTTCCGCAGCACGTGCAGCGCGCCGTCGATGACTTCGGTGATGTTGTGTGGCGGAATGTTCGTCGCCATGCCGACGGCGATACCGGACGAGCCATTGATCAGCAGGTTCGGGATACGCGTCGGCAAGACCGTCGGTTCCTTTTCCTTGCCATCGTAGTTGGGCTGGAAGTCGACGGTATCCTTGTCGATATCGGCCAGCAGTTCGCCGGCGATCTTGTCCAGGCGGCACTCGGTGTAACGCATCGCCGCGGCGCCGTCGCCGTCGACGGAACCGAAGTTGCCCTGGCCATCGACGAGCATGTAGCGCAGCGAAAAATCTTGCGCCATGCGCACCAGCGTGTCGTAGATCGAGGCATCGCCGTGGGGATGGTATTTACCCATGGTTTCGCCGACCACGCGGGCGCACTTGACGTAAGGGCGGTTCCACACGTTATTCATTTCATGCATCGCGAACAAGACGCGGCGGTGCACTGGCTTCAAGCCATCGCGCGCATCGGGCAAGGCGCGACCGACGATCACGCTCATGGCGTAATCGAGGTAGCTCTTGCGCATCTCTTCTTCGAGGGAAATAGGAATTGTTTCTTTTGCGAATTGATCCATTGGCGGTTCGACTGATCTCAGGCTGTGGTTAACTTATCTGTTACGCAATGTATGACGCAATACTGCATATCCTGGGTGGCTGTCGTCGTGGACGCCGCGCCGCGCGCTGCTGGCGCGGCCCGGCTTCCATGTCGCAGAGTGCCAGACAAATCGGCGGGCTGGCGGCACGGCCAGTACGGGTACCGCAAGGGTACGTCCTGGCCATGCAGTGCCGCCGTGGGCATTTGCTCGACACTCTTAACAGTCAAGCGCACGATTTTAGCATGCGCGCCCAGCTACCTGTACAAATTGGCCATACCAACAAGATTGGCAGTTTGCACCGGGGACGTGCACGTTGACCTGTCGATAATGCACAATGGCAATATCAGTTCAAGATACCTGCCCTTAAAAGAGGCAAAAAAAGCGATCAATTGTTACAGGCGCGTTACAAATGGGCATTTTCGTTGCGCAAAAACAACGCACGGTCTAAAATCGGGCAAGCTTTGATTTAACCACGGTCGTGTGCCCCTGATGCGTGTGGCAAAATGACTGGGAAGTTAATTGCTAGTTTCGCAATCTGAAACGAGCGCATATGGTCTACATGATAAAATCTTGGCACGTAGCACCAGTAGCGCAGTGTTGTTCTGCGGATATCACCCCCCGAAAGGAAAAAAGAATGAATAAATTTGTAACGCTGTTTTTCGCTGCATCCGCAGTGATTGCTGGCTCGGCTTCGGCCCAAACCCCAACCTCCCCACCATTCGCGCCAGTTACCACTGACATCAAAGCACCAAGCCCAAAAAGCGCTTACGTGCAAGATGCCCGCGGCGTAATCGTGCGTGACCCATTCGGCCTGTGCTGGCGTACCGGCTACTGGACACCTGCTGACGCAGTGCCAGGTTGCGACGTACCACTGTGCGTAGAGCCAGAAACCCTGCAAGACGGCAAATGCGTGGCTCCTCCAGCACCAGTCGTACCTGCTCCAGCACCAGCACCTGTCGTGCCAGTGCCAGTCGTCGTTGCTCCTACCTCGGAAAAAGTCAGCTTCGCCGCTGATGCATTCTTCGATTTCGACAAAGCTACGCTGAAGCCAGAAGGCAAAGCCAAGCTGGACGAGCTGTCCGCACAACTGGGCGGCATCAACCTGGAAGTCATCATCGCTGTGGGTCACACCGACTCCGTCGGCACCGATGCTTACAACCAAAAACTGTCGGTACGTCGTGCTGATGCTGTCAAAGCCTACCTGGTCACCAAAGGCGTTGAAAGCAACCGCGTGTACACCGAAGGCAAAGGCGAGAAACAACCTGTTGCTGATAACAAAACTGCCGAAGGCCGTGCGAAAAACCGTCGCGTGGAAATCGAAGTTGTTGGTACCCGCAACAAGTAATAGCTGATCCCCTGGACTTGCCGCAAGTCATCGCGCAAGTCAAGAACAGCATGAAAAACCCCGCTACGGCGGGGTTTTTTTTCGTCCGTGGCTGCCCAATTGTAAAATTGCCGCTATTATTCGACCTATGAACGCCGACCCTCTTGAAATCCAAAAATTCAGTGAGCTGGCCCACCGCTGGTGGGACCCCACTTCCGAGTTTCGTCCCCTGCACGAAATTAACCCCCTGCGCCTGGAATGGATCAACGCGAAAGTGCCGCTGGCCGGCAAGCGCGTGATCGACATCGGCTGCGGCGGCGGCATCCTGGCCGAATCGATGGCCCGCAAGGGCGCCGACGTGACGGGCATCGACCTGTCCGACAAGGCATTGAAAGTTGCCGACCTGCACAGCCTGGAATCGGGCGCCAAGGTGCGCTACAAGCTGATCGCCGCCGAAGCCATGGCCGAGGAAGAGCCGGGCCAGTACGACGTCGTGACCTGCATGGAAATGCTCGAGCACGTGCCGGACCCCGCCGCCATCGTCAAGGCCTGCGCCGCACTGGTGAAACCGGGCGGCCACGTGTTCCTGTCGACCCTGAACCGCAACCCGAAAGCGTATCTGTTCGCCATCCTGGGCGCCGAATATCTGCTGCGTCTGTTGCCGAAAGGCACGCACGACTATGACAAATTCATCACCCCGGCGGAACTGTCGCAATACCTGCGCAGCGCCGGACTGGACGTCAACAGCATGCGCGGCATGGGCTACAATCCATTGACCAAGATTTACTCACTTAATAGCGATACCAGCGTCAATTACCTGGTGGCCTGCACCCGGCCGCTGTAACCATCACGCACAATACAAGGCGGCTGCGGCCGCCATTTTTCATTCCCACTTGACACACTTTGCCCGCCATGATCACAGACCATCTGCCAGCACCGCGCGCCATCCTGTTCGACCTCGACGGCACCCTGGCCGACACCGCGCCCGACCTGGCAGCGGCCATCAACCTGCTGCGCGCGCGCGCCGGCCTGGCGCCGACCCCGTATGACATCCTGCGCCCCACGGCCTCGGCCGGCGCGCGCGGCATGATAGGCGCGTCATATGGCGTCCAACCGGGCGAAAGCGGCTACGAAGCCCTGAAAGACGGCTTCCTGAACAATTACGAAGCGGCCCTGGCCGTGGAAAGCCGCTTATTCGACGGCATCCCCGCCCTGCTGGAAGGCCTGCAAGCCCTGGGCCTGGCCTGGGGCGTGGTCACCAACAAGGCCGCCCGCTTCACCGAGCCGCTGGTCGGCCAGATCGGCCTGGGCGCCGCCGGCTGCGTGATCTCGGGCGACACCATGGCGCACCCGAAACCACACCCTGCCCCCCTGCTGGAAGCGGCGCGCCGCCTGGAGTTGGTGCCGGAAGACTGCTGGTACGTGGGCGACGACCTGCGCGACATCCAGGCCGGCCGCGCCGCCGGCATGCGCACGGTCGCCTGCGCCTGGGGCTACTGCGGCCCCGTCGAGCCGCAGCACTGGAACGCCGACCATTTGCTGGACACGCCGCAAGCCTTGCTCGAGCTGGTCAGCGCCGTGGTGAAGGCGGCGCAGGCGCGGCAGCTGGCGGCATAAATGGCCTGCGCTTGATCTGGCACGCCGGCAAGCGAATGCATCATGCAAGAGTGGGCAGATTGCGCTACAATGAAGGTTCTGTGGGGACGACCTGGTTTCGACGTGGGTTGCAAAGCAGCGCAGGGCATACCGAGGGCGGGCTACCTCGTAAATACAACCTGAAAAAACTTAACTGCAAACGATAACTCGTACGCACTGGCAGCTTAATCGCTGTTAGCTCTAGAACACCTCGTCCCTGGGGTGGGCCGTCAAAAGCTCTAGAGTCATTTACAGGGACTCGTCGTATGCTGGGTTACTTAGCGTCCGACTAAATAATAGGTAACTCGCTTGCCCATAACGTGCACATCCGTGCTGGCTGAGTTAAATTAAATGATAGTGCTAAGTATGTAGAACTGTCTGTAGAGTGCTTGCGGACGCGGGTTCGATTCCCGCCGTCTCCACCACTGAATAAATAAAAGGGCTTCCCCGTTTTGGCGGGGAGGCCCTTTTTATTTATTCCATGCGTGCAGAATGCGGGCATGGAATCCGCGTCCGGTACGGGCGCGGGGGTTTTGCGGGACTTCGGCGAGCGCAGCTCGGCGCCGCAAAACCGGGTTGCGCTTGCAAGCGCAACCCTCTCCGATTCCTCTGACTAGCTCTTGCGCCGCAGGCGATTTCCTAGCAACAACATCAACTGCTCAGGCCGTGTACGAATGAAGGACCTGCCCCTCTATGTGCTCTGGGCGTTGGATGCCGGCTGCAAATCAGGCGGCCGGATCAACAGCGGAAATTGTGTTCGGTCTTTACTGATTAAATCTGGCGGCTGTCTGTCCTGCAACATCAGGGGCCAATGATATAGTGGCGGGAATGTACTCACTGAAGAAAACTGCCATGAAAAACGACACAAACGCTCGCCCGCAAGCAACCCAAGCGCCTGCCAGGCTCAGCAAAGGGGACTTCGTCACCGCACTGCGCAAGCTGCTGCAAGATGAAGGAAAGGCCGGCAAGTCCAGCGTGGACGTACGCGCTGCGAACCTGCACACCGACGTTGGCGTTTATCCGGCGCGCGGCCACTCGATGCCGACCTGTTGCACGGTAATGTATGAAGAGATGCAGCCGGGTGACGAGATACTGTTGACGCCACCCGGCGGCAAAGGACCTACGCTCCTGGTACGGTATAAATTCCCGCGCTGAGAATCGCGGCCTTAGGCTACTGGTGGCGATTCGCAGCGCTAATGGGCTCCGTCCGCTTCCGCCCCACGGCGGACATGGAGCGTCCGAGCAGGCCGGGTTTCATAACAGCGACCTCGGCAGCCCAGTCTCATTGTGTTTTTGGGTCATGACGATTGATGCTGCCTGGACTGCAACAGTTTCAGCGTCGTTACCGCCATCAGTATTGCGGAATACGGCCACTTGGACAGCAAAACCTCATGCATCAATGCAGCCGCACCGAAGGCGTCGAATTGAACGGTTCAGATCTCTTATGGAACATGAAATACGCAAATGGCACAAAGTAGAACACTAGCCAGTGGCCGGAGAAACCTCGCACTTGATTTACCTTGAAAGTGGAATACTCCACGGCGGTCAGTTCGCGAATGAAATTTCCACGGTTCAATAGCACAAATTTCCCGTCAACGATCGAAGGATTACCGCCCGCCGCGTTCATCATGAAGAGTGCAAAATTCACCAATGCGTAAGCAGCTATACAGAGTCCCAGTCCGACCACCCACTTCGGAAAAGCTGCGCGTAGTTCAGCGAACGTTGGTTTGGGGCCGAGTGACTTTCGACTGGAGAAGACAAACGGAATGAACACAAGGAAAATGCCGCCGTGCAGCCACCAGATCGCAGGAAAATTATCAGATACATTGACTCCCATCAATGCCGCAATGTGCACAATCAGTGCGGTTGCAAAGCCAATTAGTGAGGTAAAGCCAAGAATTTGGTTCATAGAATCGGATTACATATATCGTAAAGATGTCGGTCTGCAACTAAATCCGTAAGTAATGCAACTTCATAAAGTATATTAACTGTCCGGCTTGCGCCCTGTGAAAAACGGCCAGGCAAACACCACAATGCCTGCAACAACACATCCGGCCAGGCTAACGGCGACACCAAAAATGTACCACGCCACATCGACTCCGTGACTGTAGAGCGTTCCGACAAATAGTCCACTCACCAGCCAGACTAACACCGCTAATTTAAGCAGAAAATATTTTACTTTACCGATGGGACGATTCAGCCGCATTTGTTGAATAGCGGCCATGCCCATGAATAAACACGCCACACCAGCCGCAATTATCAACCGTGAAACCGAATGCTCCATGTCGCAACCTGACTTGTAGTTGAGCCAGCGGGCCCAGAGATTAAAAGATCGAGGGCTTAAATCCAGCAGCCAATTATCGCTTGCCACTACATCGCCGGCTTGAGTCTGCACTACGGAACCCGTGCGGCCAGAGAGCGGAGGCGCAGCGTTCACTTTACAAATTCCCGTCCTTAGCGCCATGGGTCGAAGTACTCGCAAGCAGAAGCCTTGCCTCCCTTATTGGAGTACCAAACCGAAATACGGTACCTGACGTTGACAGCACCACAACCCAGCCAGCCTTGATTGTTATTTGATCAAATGGATTGGATTGATCCGAAACAAACGTCCAAACAGGTTCATGATTTTGCAGCGATTCCAAAACGACTACGCCGATTGAGCCGTGTTCCATAGCCTCTCCGCACTTGACTATGTACTGTCCACCATACAGCTCTTCTTGCGCCAGAATCGCGACATTGAGCCAACTGCCAAGCTCCTGTTCTTCATGTACTTTGGCCATCCAGGTTTCGTGTACTTCGTAGATATCACCGTTGGTGCACACGAGGCCATTGTAGCTTCGCACCTCTTGGTTCTTCCACTTTTCTGCCATCACTGTGATTGATTCCATATTTAGAAATGGGCGACTGCACGCCCTGAATTAAACAACTTGTATTCTTGCCCGTAACGGAATGCAAGAAGCAGCGCAAGCTTATTCCACATCCGCTCTTGGCCGGTTAATTGTCTGCACTTTGCCAGCAAAAATTTCAAGACGCCTAATGCGCTGCAGCGCGGCGGCTCCCCCCAGAATTAAAACCAGCCATGCCCGGGCACCAGCTTAACGCTAATACAATTAATAAATATGCTATATTTACTAACACTAAAAATCTAGACTCAAGTCCGCGTCCGTTGTTATCGGTCACGCCGACCAGGCCAACCCGAACATCAATGGCGGCGGCGAAAAAAATAGCGAGCAGGATTACAGGCATGGCCAGCGAGTTATCTTCAGCAAAGGCAAGATTATCCAAGTCACCAAGCAGAAGCGCCATCTGGCCGAACGCGATCTCGAAGCATTGGCAAAGAAATCCCAACCATGAAAATTGCTCGCCTGCTTTCCTCCAGTTTTCTCGTGCTGGCTGTGGCCCTCGTCGCTTCTGGTCTTTTCGGCTTCTCCCGTTTTGCCTGGTACACCGGCGCATACCATGATGAGCGCATGATCTTGTTCGATCACGGCTTCTATCCTTTTGCGTGGGGTATCGCGCTGCTGCTGATGGGGCAAATCGCCCGCTTGCAGCATCGTCGACCGGCCATGCTGCTCGCCGCTGGCGCCGCCCTGGTGCTGCTTCTCTGGAAGCGTGCAACAGCGCCCGCTCCTATCGCCAATCAGCAACTTTTCCCTGATCCAGCTTTACTGGAGGGACTGATTGTTACCGCTGTCGTGGTTATCGTCCTGGCGCTGATAGACCGCCCCGTCGAGCAGGCCATCCGCAAGGCTCTTGCCCGTACCCCGTGATCCCAGGAGGCGGAGCCACTCGGATACGCTCTCGGCATGAAAGAATCATTGCTGCGATATGAGCTGCTGAATAGCCCTCCGATACTTTGCCACCCGCTCCAAATCCTTCTGCGTCGGATTCTCTATCCTCGACAAGTCGCTATTCTCGGCCAGATCAGCCAGCTTGACGGCCTTGCCGACGGGGTTCAAGGCCGCGCGGGCGATGAACGCTTCGTAGGACTCGCCTTCGATCTTGGTCACGGCGCGCACGCCGTCGATGACTTCCCGGGAAAATCCTTCGCGCGCCAGGTCGTCGAAGGTGACTTTGCCGTCGCTGTCTTCCACCACATCATGCAGCACGGCGACAATCTGCTGGGCGCCGGGGGCGACGCGCAGCATGACGCGCAAGGGGTGGAGGATGTACGGCGCGCCGCCCTTGTCCGTCTGGCCGGCATGGGTGGCGGCGGCGATTTCAATCGCGCGCTCCAGGGTGGCGCGTCTTGCGTTTTCACTCATGTTCACTCTTTTCATTCCACGTTGATCGGTGACCCCGTTGCGCGCCAGCCGCGGCGCTGCAAATGGCAAACGCTGGTGCACAGCACGGCTGGCAACAATAAATTGAGGACCGGCACGAGCATCAGCAAGCACAGCAACAGTCCCAGGGCAAAAATCGCCGGGCGCTGTTCGCGGCGCAACGCCGCTTGCTGTTCCGCGCCGAGCACCTCTTCAGCTGCCGCGCCGTAGATCATCTGGACTTCCAGGCCAGCAAGTACGGGATCAGCACGCACATGGCCCACACGGGGATCAGCAGGGAAAGCAGCAGCAACAGGCGACGCCGCCAGGCGGGACGCGCGGCGGACAGCTCCAGGCCGGCCGGTGCTTGCCACGCTGCATAGCGGCGCGCCGCCACAGCCTTGGCGCGCTCCAGCAACAGCCAGCGCAGCGGCAAGCGCGCCGTGCCGATGGCGCCGACGATAAAAACCATCACATAGAAAAAGGCAGCCAGCGCCAGCAAGGCCAAGGCGATCTGGCCGATCGACAGCATGGCCTTGGCGGCACTACCCAGGCCGCCGGCGATATTGCCCATCTGCGAAAGCGTGGCAGGCCCATTGGCCAGTGTCCCGACGCCATCCATCACGCCCAGCCCCAGCAAGCCGGTAACCGACACCAGCGCCAGCATGGCGCTCAGCTCGACAAAGAAGCGGCCGAAGTACCCATACAGTCCCAGCCACAGGGCCACGACGGCCATGCACCACAGCGCGGAGCGCCACCATAGCCCCGCATGACGCGCATCACGCAATCCCAAGCCGATGCAGGTGAAGGCTTCCCGCCAGGCCAGCAGCCAGGTTTGCAATGTTTGTGTCACGCTCAGGCGTACTCCGCAATGAAGGGGCGGATACGTCGATCCGGATGTTGCCGATTGTACATGGACAAAGCCGGCACCCGCGCCACCGGGAGCGAAGGACAAGGATGCGCAATCCCCCATCCCCCGCCGCAACGGCGTACACTGGCCCCTCTTCCATCAACGCATTGGTCCACCGTGAAACTATCACGCTTTATTACCGGCCATCTGGAGCCGATCCTGGAAGAGTGGGAACTGTTCGCCAGGTCGCTCCCCATTCCTGGCGCCGCCATCTCGAAGGCAGAATTACGCGATCATGCCAAGCAGATGCTGCAAACCATCGTGCGTGACATGGACGTCATCGAGAACGCGGCGCAGCGAAAGAAAAAATCGACCACGGGCGTATCGGAAATCACGGGCAAGGAAACGGCAGCCGCCACGCATGGCTCGCTGCGCCAGCAGATCGGCTTCACGCTGCCGCAGCTGACGGCGGAATTTCGCGCGATGCGGGCCAGCGTTCTGCGGCTGTGGATGGCACAGGTGTCGGTGACGTCGAAAACGGCAACGGACGACATCTTGCGCTTCAATGAAGCGATAGACCAGGCGCTGCAGGAATCGGCCATACGCTATTCGCAGCAGAGCGACCGCACCCGCAATACTTTTCTCGCCATCCTCAGCCACGATCTGCGCAGTCCGCTGAGCACCATGACGATGGCTGGTGCGCTGCTAAGCCGGCCGAGCGCGACCTCGTCTTCCACGGTGCAGATCGGCGCACGGGTTGCCCGCAGTGCAGCGACCATGACAACCATGGTGAACGACCTGCTGGAATTCGCCAGGACGCAGCTGGGGGGCCACATGCCCGTTTCACCCACCTTGGGCGACCTGGGGGAAATCTGCAAGACAGCCGTCGAGGATGCCTCGGCGGCTCACCCGGAATGCAAGTTTGAACTGAATACCACGGGTGAGATGATCGGCGACTTCGATGCGCCCCGCCTGGCCCAGCTGTTTTCCAATTTGCTCAACAATGCTGCGCAATATCGCACCGACGACCAGCCAGTGACCATCACAGCCTGCGGCGATGCCGATACGACCGTGGTGCAAGTCAAGAATTTCGGCCGCCAGATCCCGGAAGCCTCGCTGAAGAGCATTTTCGATCCCCTGGTGCAACTGGCCATTTCCGACGAACACAAAGCGCCGAATGCCACCAGCATCGGGCTGGGTCTGTTTATCGCGCGTGAAATCGCCAGCGCGCACGGCGGCACCATCGGCGCCGAGTCCAGCCTGGAATGCGGCACGGTGTTTACCGTGCGCCTGCCCAGGGTGTCGCTGAACGACAGGGGGAACGGCGGCTAGGGGCTAAACCGGCAGAGGGCTGCTTTCCTTGCTGCCCCCTTCTGCCGGGACGGGCCTATCCTATCTGCGGCTGAGCGGCACATACTCGCCCGGCAAGCTGGCCGCTTCCAGCGCATCGGCAAACGCCAATAAAAACTTGGCCGGACCATGTTCCGACACCAGCAGGGAGGCCCCCTTGTGGCGCAGCAGTTTCAATACTTCCTGCTGGTGCGCCTGGTATTCCTGCGAATGGCCATAGAAGGTCTGATACATCTCCAGCGTTTCCATGGCTTTCGCGGCCAGGATGAATTCGGCTTTGTCCATCATATCTCCTCTTGATCGGCTCGGAAACACAGAAGACGCATTGCTCCCCTGTGCGCACGGCCATCACCCGCATGGCCGCACTTCCATCATACGCCTCATCGCCTAAGCCCGGTAAGGCTCGCCCGACAGGATGCCCTGGTACTGGCTGAGGGTAGCGCCGATCTTCAAGCCCCCGGCGTCGATATCGTAGAAGCGGATATCCTTGCTGTGGCCGCTTCCGCGCACCTTCACCACCGATACGACGCGCTTGAACTGGCCTTCGAGTTCGATGTAGCGCTGCATGACGATGGCGTCGGCCAGGAAGGCGTTGCCATAGGAGCTGAACCGCAGCATGGTGTACTGGTCTTCCAGCTCGGCCGTCATCAGCACGGACACGCCCATGTCCGTCAAAGCCGCCACCAGGCGGTACAGCGATTCGCGGAAATCCTCGCGGAACATGGACGCCAGCGCCATTTCAAAGCCGGACAGCGAGTCGATGACCACGCGCTTGGCCTTCATGCGCGTGATCATGCTCAGCAGGTCGTGCAGGATTTCATCGAGCGACAGGTCGAGCGTACGCGTGTTGATCACGCCGATCTGGCCGGAATCGACGAGGGCATTCAACTGATGGCTGAGCAGCTGGTTCGGGCTTTTCTCGAAGGCGGCGATCACGCCGGGCTCGCCGCAACGCACGCCTTCCGCGAGAAATTGGGTGGCCAGCACGGTCTTGCCGGAACCTGACGGTCCCACCAGCAGCAGCGAATAGCCGGCCGGCAAGCCGCCCCCCATCATCTGGTCGAGCTCCGGCACGCCCAGCGACAGGCGCTCATTACCGGAAATGCTGACCTTTCCCGTGCCACTGGCCTTCAGCACGGCGCGGGAAAAGATTTCCACGCCATCGTCATTGATGCGGAAGGTATGCGCGCCCAGGCTTTGTGACTGGCCGCGCATCTTGACCACCTGGATCTTGCGCACCATGGCGTCGCGGTGCACGAGCTGCGACAGCCACAGGATGCCATCGGCGACCGTGAACACGGCGCTGGACTCAGCCTCGGGCGCCAGGTATTCGCCGATCAGGAAAGTCGTGGCCAGCCAGCTGGTCATTTGCGCGCCCAGCTGCTGCACAAAATTCTGCAGGCCGGCAGCGCCCGTGTCCATGGACTTTGCCGACTGCACCACGGAACGGAAGGAGTCGACGAAGACGAGGCTGGGCGAGAACGCCTCGACCTCTTCGGCGATGCGCGCCAGCACGCGGTCGAAATCGCCCTCCAGCAAGTCAGCCGACAGATTGACGAACTTGATCGACTGGTTGATCTTGTCCACATCGAAGAAAGGAAACTGCTGCTGATAGCGCAGCATCTTCAGCGGTGGTTCGCCCAGGACCGTGAAAAACAGCGCCTTGCGCTCCGGCGCGGCGAGGGAAAACATGATCTGGTGCGCCAGCGTCGTCTTGCCGCTGCCGGGCGTGCCCGCTACCAGATTGAAGGAAAACTCCGGTATTCCGCCGCCCAGCAGTTCGTCCAGCCCCGGCACGCCAGTGGCCAGGCGTTGGATGGTGACTTTGTTCATTCGTTCGGCTCCGTTCCAGCATTATTCACAACGTCATCACCCCAGGCCTTGAGGAGGATGCTATTCGTTAAGAGTTCGCCAATTAATAAAATAAGGGTGTTGATGAAGTGCATCATCATCGCCGTGCTCGCCGCGCAGGCGGCGGTCTCTGCCTGTCCCTGCAAGCTGGCGCGCAAGGCTCTCATGGCAGCTTCCAGCGCTTGCGGCGGATGGGGCGTCAGCCAGTTGAACTGTTTCTGACTCTGGTGCAGGCTGCGGGCATACATCGACTCCACGCCCCGCTCACCAATGATCTGATTCAACTCAGTGGCCAGCTGCTCCCAAAGGCGAATACTGACGTCTACCACCGCACCTGGGTCGCGTAACAGCGCGTGCTCTATCCTGCGCTGCCGCTGTTCATGGACTGTGGCCATAATCGGATCTTTTCTCTGCGGTTTTCGGTGCATGGACCATGTTAAAAAAAAGCATCGGGACTCCTTCGCCCGTCAGCGGGGAACCTTTGCCGTGATTATTTTCGACAAGGCGTCGATATTGATGGGTTTTACCAGGTAATGGTCAAACCCTGCCTGGCCGGCACGGTCGAACTCGCCAAGCTGGCTGTATCCGGACGCGGCGACAAAGCACGGCAGCGGCGGCGGCAGGGCCGCGCGTGCAGAGCTGATCACTTGAAAGCCATCCATGCCCGGCAAGCCGATATCGCATACGATCACATCGTAGGGCGCATCGAGCGCGGCGCGCAAGCCACTGGGGCCGTCATTGCGCACATCGACATGGTGGCCATCCTGCGTCAGCAGCAGCGCCAGCAGTTCCGCCGCATCGGTATTATCCTCGATCAACAATATGCGGCGTGGCGATGCATGCGCCGCATGCTCCACTTGCAAGTCCTGCGACGGTGGCGCCAGCGACGACAGGGGCAGCTGCAAGACAAACTGGCTGCCGAAGCCGACCCCTGCGCTGAACACGTCCACGGTTCCCCCATGCAGCTGGGTAATGATCCGCACCAGCGACAGGCCGATACCCAGGCCGCCCTGCGCCCGTTCCAGCGAGCGGAATCCCTGCGTAAACAGGTCAAAAATGAAGGGCTGGATATCGAGGGCGATACCGGCGCCATCGTCGGTGACGGCAATTTCCACCAGATTATCGTGGCGCCTGACGACGATGTCGATGTGGCCAAACTCGTGCGTGAATTTGCTGGCATTGATGAGCAAGTTGGCAAACACCTGTGTCAGACGTACCAGGTCCCCTTCGATCACCAGCGGTTCGTCCGGCAGGCTCACGTCAGCACTTGCTGGCGTTGGCTGATGCTGGCCTGGCCAACTTCCATGGCGCTGGCGAGGATGTCGCTCAGCAGGATGGGCGCCAGCTGCAAGGTAATCTTCCCGCTGCTGACGCGCGAAGCATCGAGCAAGTCGTCGATCAGCCGCGCCATGTGCGCCACCTGGCGGCCGATCACGCCATGCACGTGCGCCAGTTGGGGATCGAGGTCGACCTTCTTGGCCAGCAAGTCATTGGCCATCGCCAGTGGCTGGAGGGGATTGCGCAACTCATGCGCGAGCATGGCCAGGAATTCCGTCTGGCGCAAGGTCGTCGCCTCGGCGGACGCTTGCATGTCCTGCGCGCCAAACGTTGCCAGCACGAGGTTTTGATTGGCTTCGCGCAACTGCATGATCAACAGGCCGAAGGCGTCGGATTTATCCTTTTCCTGCACCTGCATCTTGGCCATGATCAACAATTGATTGATCGTCTCGCGCAGCAGCTTGACCTCACGGCTATGCAAGGCATGCAGATTGTGCTCAGAGGGCAACTGCTGGGCGGGCGCATCCTCAGGATCCGGCGAGAGTGCTGTGTGGTGCATGGTGACGGTGTACGGCCTGTGGGGGCCGGCCTCAAGGACAACTCTTCGTTCCGCGGCGTTCACTCAGACATCGCCGCGCACGCCAGCTCTATTGCTGCATACGGTGTATTGCTTTCTATCCGAACACGATACTCTATTTCCCTTACTAAATGAAAGCATTAGATTACTTATCGTCAACAGTGCGCAGGGGTAGCACGTAATTGGCCAGCTGCCAGCCCATGGCCAGGGCAGATTGCTCCGCTTCGTGCTGCGTATCGCGATTTTCCAGATTGGCTTGCCGGACATCTTCAAAGCCGCACTTGCTCAGCACCAACTGTCCCTGCCAGCACCCCTCGGGCAGTTCGCA
Source organism: Janthinobacterium sp. BJB446 (assembly GCF_002735655.1). Lineage (NCBI taxonomy): Bacteria > Pseudomonadati > Pseudomonadota > Betaproteobacteria > Burkholderiales > Oxalobacteraceae > Janthinobacterium > Janthinobacterium sp. BJB446. Next base: position 211,317 of record NZ_PDZK01000003.1, read on the forward strand.
GGCGTAGGCCGAGATCAGGAACCCGTTATGGGTGGTGGGATTCGCATAAGACATGAGGCCTCCGTGGGATTGCCAGCGCCGCCGTGAACCAGAACCACGGCTGTCATTGCAGTATAGCCAGACTTAGTGTAACCGCAATGCGGCCCGAATTTCATTTAAATCAAATACATACGCATCAGGCCGCTTGATATGGCCCGCACGCACGCATTGGCAGCGTTTGGCATCCCGTGCAAAAATATGTGCTTCGATACCCTCCCGCGCATTGCCCTATGGACCAATACCATTTCCTCGTCGGCGAATTCACCAAGGATAGTCCCTTCATTCCCGCCGCGGCCAGCGCGCAGCTGTTCGCCTGGTTCGCGCACATCGGCGAACCCGTCGAGCGCTACGGCAGCAAGAGCGGTAAGGTCGTCAAGTTTTCGCAGCGAAACTACGAGAAAACCCTGTTGGCGCCCGATACCAGCAGCATCGAGTTGTTTTCACCTCGGATCTTGCCACCCGACGAGGCCGACGAGGTCACGAACTGCGACGCGCTCGCCGTGTATGAGCCGACAGTTTCGCTGCTGCTGGCGATGCGCGCCAGCAAGCTGCCGTTGCAACAGCTGTTCGACGGCGCGGCAAGCATACCCGGCTTGCTGAATCATTGCGAGTATGTGTACGGCTATAGTGAAACCCTGGGCTACGGCACCGGCTACGCACGCGGTTACCGGCAGCTCGATGCAGCCCATCCGATGACCTTTGGCACTCCTTGCCCGGCCAACAACTGGGCCGCCATCAAGCGGCGCGGGTTGCAAGCTTCGCACCTGCGCGATGTATATCCCGTCAATATCTTCAACCACGGAAAACTGGCTGCGCTGCCGCCGCCAAGACTGCAGGCATTGCGCCAGAGCATGCAAGCCCATGGCCGCAGCGAAGAGAAGCATGGGCGGATCCACTGGTTTTTATCGAACGAGGAACTGGACGCCGCCCGCGCCGCACTGAACGCACACGCCATGCTGGGCGCCTACATCAACAATTGATACCCATGACCACACATTTATCGCTGCACTGCTATCTGCAGGACGAGGCCGCAGAACGCCCCAAACGCTGTTCCGACGTCACCATACAGGCCGACCCGGCCACCCTGCGCGCTATCGCCCACTTCCTGCTGGCCAGCGCCGACACCTTTGATCAGGCGCCAGAGCGCGCCGGCATGCATGCCCATCTGCAAGATGAATGGGACGGCTGGCAGGACGACTTCCCCGACCTCGTCGTGGTAGCGGCCTAGGTGGCAACCTAGCCCGGCGCCTGCGTCGGCGCGCGTCGGGTAACATACGCCACCTTTGCCATACAGAGAACACTCGATGCTCCATTCCCGATACGCCCTGCCGTCGCTGCGCACGGCCGTGCTGGCCGCCGCGCTGGCCAACCTGTCCGCCTGCGCCAGCCCGCCCGCGCACGAAACGCTGTTTCTCGCCACCACCCTCACGCCCGCGCATTCCTTCACCAAGGGCATCGAAGGCCCGGCCGTGGATGCGGATGGCAATATCTATGCCGTCAACTTTGCGCGCCAGCAAACGATCGGCAAGGTCAGCCCCGGCGGCATGGGCGAGGTGTACCTGAGCCTGCCCGGCACCAGCATCGCCAACGGCATCCGCTTCGGCAGCCGCGGGCAGATGTATTTGGCCGACTACATGGAACACACGATCTACCTGGTCGACCCGGCCACGCGCGCGCTGACCATCCACGCGCGCGAACCGCGCATGACGCAGCCGAACGATATCGCCATCACGCAGGACGACGTGCTGTATGCGAGCGACCCGAACTGGAAAGAAAACACGGGCCGCGTGTGGCGCATCGCGGCCGATGGCACGGTGACCCTGGCGCTCGACACCATGGGTACGGCCAATGGCATCGAGGTCAGCCCCGACGGCAAGATTTTGTATGTGAATGAAAGCGTGCAGCGCAATATCTGGATGTATGACATCGGCGCGGACGGCAGCCTGAGCGGCAAGCGCCTGCTGATCAAGTTCGACGATTTCGGCACGGATGGCATGCGCGTGGATGTCGACGGCAATCTGTACGTGACACGCTATGGCAAGGGCAGCGTGGTGAAACTGTCGCCACAGGGACGCATCCTGCGCGAGATCAGCGTGCCCGGCGCCAAGCCCAGCAACATCACCTTCGGCGGCCCCGATGGCCGCACGGCGTACGTGACGGAAGTGGTGCAGGGACGGCTGCTGCAATTTCGCGTCGACCGCCCAGGGCTTGAGTGGCAGCGGGCACAGCAGCACAAGAGTAATGCGGCGGCAGCGGCGGCAGCGGCAGCCGCGCCACCGGCCGCAGCGGAGCAGGTCAGCGCGGAATGACGCGCTCCGCCTTCAGGCGCTCGAACAGGGCGATGAAGGCATCCTGCGTATCCTGGTAATCGAGAAAACCCGCCTTGCGGCTCTTGCCCATGTCCGTCATCACTTCCATCGGCCGTCCCAGGTCGGCATCCGTATGCCACCAGGAAGCGAGGCGGCTGATGTCGGCTTCCACCAGGCCGTGCTGCTGCGCGATGGCGCGCCACTGCGCGGGCGCATCCTGCATGCGCCCGGCCAGCGGCGCCATCGTCCCGGGCAAGTCCGCCGCCTCGACGCCAAAGTAAGCGGCCAGGCGCGGCCACAGCCACTTCCAGCGGAATACATCGCCATTGACGATATTGAAGTCTTCGTTGCGCGCGGAGGGACTGTCGGCCGCCCATGCCAGGTGGCGCGCGATCTGGCCCGCGTCCGTCATGTCGGACAAGCCGTGCCATTGTGCGCTTGAGCCGGGAAAGACGAAGGGCTGGCCGCCGGCCTTGCACAGATTCGCATACACGGCCAGGGTGAGGCCCATGTTCATGGCATTGCCCAGCGCATAGCCGATGATGGTGTGCGGGCGGTGCACGCTCCACGTAAAACCGTACTGCGCGGCCGCGTCGAACAGCCGGTCTTCCTGCTCATAGTAAAAATTGTCAACGTCCTGGCGACCCTGCTCTTCACGGAACGGCGTGACGGGAACGCTGCCCTTGCCATAGGCATCGAACGGTCCCAGGTAATGCTTGAGACCCGTCACCAGCGCCGCATGGCGCAAGTGGCCAGTGGGGCCCAGGGCAGCCAGCACATTGGCCACCATGGCGCCATTGACGCGGATGTTTTCCTGCTCGTTTGCCTGGCGTGCCCAGGCCGTGAAAAAGACGTGGCTGGCGTCCAGGCCCGCCAGGGCGGCGCTTACCGCCGCGCCATCCGTGGCATCGAGCGGCAAGCATGCGCAGCCTGCGGGGACTGGCGTGCGGCCGCGCGAGACGCCCGTCACCTGCCAGCCCTGCGCCAGCAAATGCGTGGCCAGGCTGCTGCCGATAACGCCGCTGGCGCCGATAATCAATGCGTGCTTGTTCATGCGTACTCCCATGCCTGTGTAAAAAAACCATGATATATCGGACAGAAATTCTTATCCGCGATAGTATTTCACCCTATTCGTGAATAAAATTCCTCAATCATGTTTTCATCGGAACATTTGAAGGGCATCACGCCCTTTCTCGCCACGGCGGATGCTGGCAGCTTTACGAGGGCGGCCGAGCAGCTGCACCTGAGCAGTTCAGCCGTCAGCAAGAGCGTGGCGCGGCTGGAGGAGCGGCTGGGCGTGATCCTGTTCGAGCGCAGCACGCGCCGCCTGAAATTGAGCGAGGCGGGCCGCGCCTACTACGCCACCTGCAAGCGCGTGCTGCAGGAACTGGCCGATGCGGAAGACGTCCTGGCCGAACACGCGACGGAACTGGCAGGCAAGGTGCGCATCGGCGTGCCCGCCTCGTACGGCCGCCTGCGCGTCATGCCGGCGCTGCTGGCCCTGTGCGCGCAGTATCCCGGGCTGCAGCCATCGATCGCCTTCAGCGACCGCTTCGTCGACCTGTTCGAAGAGCGCATCGATATCGCCGTGCGCATCGGCGCGCCATCGCACTGGCCCGCCGCGCTGGGCCAGATGCAGCTGGGGGCGGAACGCCTGATCCTGTGCGCGGCGCCCGCCTACCTGGCGCGGCGCGGCACGCCCGCCTCCATCGCGGAACTGGAGCGGCATGACTGCATCGCCTATGGCCGTGGCGACGGCTCGCCCATGCCGTGGCTGTTCCCGGATGAGGACAAGGGCGGCCAGCTGGAATACCGCGTGGCCGCGCCGCGCATGACGGTGGGCGACGCCGAGGCGCGCACGTCCGCCGTGCTGGCGGGCCTGGGCGTGGCGCAGCTGGCCACGTGGCTGGTGGAAGAACACCTGGCGTCAGGCGCCATCGTCGCCGTGCTGCCGCAGCTGGCCACGCCAGGCCTGCCGTTGTATCTGGCATGGCCGCTGGCGCGCCAGTTGACGCCGAAGACGGGCACCCTGCTGCAGGAGTTGCGCCAGCGCCTGACGATCTGAGGATCTGAAGACGTGAAAAATCAGTACAACACGTTCTTCGCTTCCGGCAGTTCGACATTGGCCTTGGTGACGATCACCACGCCCGTGTTGACGAACGGCGCGACCTTCTTGCCTTCGATCAGGCTGACGAGGGTTTTCACGCCCAGCGCGCCCATCGAGTACGAGCCTTGCACGGCGGTCGCATACAGGGTGCCGTCCTTGACGAAGTTTTTCAGGTCTTCATTGCCGTCGAAGCCCACGGCGATCACCTTGCCGGCCTTGCCCGCCTGCGCGATGGCGCGGCCCATGCCCACGGCCGTCGGTTCATTGGCGCCGAAGATGCCCTTCAAGTCAGGATTCGAGGCCAGCACGTCGGTCGTCTGGTTCAGCGCCGTGGCCATCTGCGACTGCGAGTAATACGTGCCGACGATCTGCAGCTGCGAGTTCTTTTCGATATAGCGCTTGAAGCCGCCCACCCTGCCCGTTTCGGAACCGGCGCCCGCCACATACGACATCACGGCGATCTTGCCCGTCTTGCCGACCTGCGAAATGAGGGCCTTGGCGCTTTGCTCGCCGGCCGCTTCATTGTCGGTCGAGAGGAAGGACTGGTAATAGCGCTTGCCGCTGTCGGCCACCAGCGAATCGATCAGCACCACGGGAATCTTCGCTTCCCACGCCTTCTTCAGGGCCGGCACCAGCGCGTCCGGGTCGGACGCGGCCAGCACGATGCCGGCCACTTTGCGCGTGACGGCGTTTTCCACCATGCTGACCTGGTCGGCGATGGCCGATTCCGAGGCCGGCCCCTGGAAGGTCAGGCTGTAACCCTTGGCATCGGCGGCGCTGGCCGTGGCGCCCTTCTTGACGTTTTGCCAGTAGTTGGAATTGGTGGTCTTGACGATCACGGCGATCTCGCCCGAGGCGGCGAAGGCGGCGCTGGAGCTCAGGGCAAATACTGCGGTCGACAGACCGAACAGGATGGTGTTGAAGGCTTGGATGGTTTTCATTGTCGTCCTCATTTAATTATAGATTTATAGGTAAGACTGCGTTGCTGCACTGCCTCAGGCGCGGTTGCGCTTCTGATCGATCCAGACGGTCAGCAAGATGACCAGTCCGATAATGATTTGCTGGATAAAGCTCGATACCCCGTTCATGTTCAATCCGTTGCGCAGGATGCCGATGACGAAGGAGCCGATGACGGTGCCGGAAATGGTGCCGATGCCGCCGATCAGCGAGGCGCCGCCGATCACGGCGCTGGCGATCGCATCGAGTTCGTACATCACACCCTCGTTCGGCTGCGCAGTCACCAGGCGCGACATCAGCACGCAGCCCGTCAGGCCCGACAAGGCACCGGACAAGGTGTACACCAGCAGGGTCACCCGCCCCACCTTCACGCCCGACAGGCGCGCCGCTTCCGCATTCGAACCGACGGCATAGATATGCCGGCCAAAGGTGGTGCGGCTGAGCATGATGGACACGGCCACGGCGATCACCACCATCAGCACCACCGGATACGGAATGCCAGGGAAGACGACTTCGGGAAAGGTGCCGCCCGTGTCGCGCTCGATGCGCCACAGCACGCCGTTGCCCAGTTCGCCGAACGAGTCGCCGAGGCCGGAAATGGCGCGCGCGCCCGTCACCTGCAGCGCCAGGCCACGGGCGATCAGCATCATGCCCAGGGTGGCGATGAAGGGAGGCAGTTTCAATTGCGTGATGCAAAAGCCGTTGACGGCGCCGCACATGGCGCCCACCACGACGCCGCCCAGCATGGCGAGCGGCACGGGTACGCCGCTCTTGACGAGCAGCGCGGCGGCCACGCCGGCCAGCGCCAACACGGAGCCGGAACTCAGGTCGATGCCGCCCGTGATGATGACGCAGGTGGCGGCAATGCCCAGGTAGGCGATCGACGTCACCTGCAAGGCCACGCTCATGCCGTTGCTGACGGAGAAAAAGGCGTTGCTGGTCAGGGAAAACACCAGCAGCAACAGCGACAGGCTGCCCAGCGCGGCAAATTTTTGTATCAGTTCTTTATTCATTTTTTTAAGCTTTCTGTTTTTAATGGGCTGCCGCCTGGCCAGGTGCGGGACTGGCTACGCGCCCCGACGCCAGTTGCATGATCTCTTCCTGCGACGACTCGCGCGTATTGACGATGCCGCTGATGCGCCCTTCATGGAACACGGCCACCCGGTCCGTCATGCCCATGATCTCGGGCAGCTCGGACGTGATCAGCACCACGCCGATGCCTTCCGATGCAAGCTTGTCGAGCAGCTGGTAGATGGCGAATTTGGCCCCCACGTCGATGCCGCGCGTGGGTTCGTCGAAGAAGATGATTTTCGATTCGCGGTACAGCCATTTGCTGATGACGATCTTTTGCTGGTTGCCGCCCGAGAGGTTGCGCGCGATCTGTTTCGAGGTCGGCGTCTTGATGCCCAGCGCCGCGATGTACTGCTGCGCCACCGCTTCTTCCCTGGCGAAATCGATGAAGCCGAAACGGTTCGCCAGCCCCGATACATTGGTCAGGGTGAGGTTGGCCGCCACCGACATGCGGATCGCCAGGCCGTGGCTCTTGCGGTCTTCCGACAGGTAGGCGATGCCGTGTCCGATGGCGTCGATGGGGCTGGTGATCGTCACCGCCATGTCGCCCAGGTGGATCGCGCCGCTGGTCAGCGGATCGGCGCCGAAGATGGCGCGCGCCACTTCCGTGCGCCCCGCGCCCATCAGGCCGGAAAAGCCGAGGATCTCGCCGCGCCGCAAATCAAAGCTCAGCGGGCCGAAGACATCCTTGCGGTGCAAATCGGTCACGCGCAGCAGCACGTCAGCGGTCGGTGTCGAGACGCGATCGGGAAATTTTTCATCGAGGGTGCGGCCCACCATCTTGGCCACGATGGCGTCCAGGCTCGTGGCGGCAAAATCGTCGGTGCAGACGAATTTCCCGTCGCGCAGCACCGTCACCCTGTCGATGATGTGCTGCATCTCTTCCAGGCGGTGCGAGATGTAGACCACGCTCACGCCGTTGCGCTTGAGTTCATTGATGATGTCGAACAGCTGGCCCGTCTCGCTTTCCGTCAGCGACGACGTGGGCTCGTCCATGATCAGCACTTCCGTATTGAGCGACAGGGCCTTGGCGATTTCCACCATCTGCTGCTGCGCGCAGGACAGGTTCTTGACCAGCTGGCGCGGGTCGATGCGCAGCTTTAAACGGTCCAGCAACGCCTGCGCGTCGGCACGCATTTTTTTGCGGTCGATGAAGATGCCGCGCACCGGTTCGCGCGCGAGGAAAATATTCTCCGCCACGCTCAGGTGCGGAATCAAATTCAGTTCCTGGTGGATGATGGCGATGCCGGCCGCCTCCGCATCCACGCTGCAGGCAAAACTGCATACCTTGCCCTTGTAGACCAGTTCCCCCTCGTCGGCCTGGTACACGCCGCTCATCACCTTCATCAGGGTGGACTTGCCGGCGCCGTTTTCGCCGCACAGCGCATGCGCCTCGCCCTTGCGCAGGCTGAAACTGACGTTGTCGAGCGCCAGCACGCCGGGAAAGCGCTTGCTGACCTTGTTCAGCGCCAGTATCTCTTCGGATTCATTCATGGTGTGTCTCCTCCACTCCACTGCCATAGGCCGGTGCGCCGATGTCTGAGCACCTTGGCGGCACGCCGGTCTGCTACTTCATTAACTGTCGATCAGTTGCGGATTCCAGGCATGCACGGTCTGGTGCTGCTCACCGAGGCCGTTGATCCCCAGGCGCATGGTGTCGCCCGGCTTCAGGTACACGGCCGACGGTTTCTGGCCCATGCCCACGCCCGGTGGCGTGCCGGTGCTGATGATGTCGCCCGGGTACAGGGTCATGAAGCGGCTGATATAGCTGACCAGATTGGCCACGCCGAAGACCATCGTTTTGGTATTGCCGTCCTGGACACGCTTGCCGTTGACTTCCAGCCACAGGCCCAGGTTTTGCGGGTCCGCCACTTCGTCGGCCGTCACCAGCCAGGGGCCGATCGGGCCGAAGGTATCGCAGCCCTTGCCCTTGTCCCACTGGCCGCCGCGCTCCAGTTGATACTCGCGTTCGGACAAGTCATTGACGACGCAGTAACCGGCCACGTGCGACAGTGCATCGTCTTCACTCACATAGCGCGCGGTGGTGCCAATCACCACGCCCAGTTCCACTTCCCAGTCGCTTTTCTTCGAGTCCTGCGGCATCACCACGGCATCGTTGGCGCCGATGATGGCGCTGGTGGCTTTCATGAACAGCACCGGTTCGGCCGGCACAGCCATGCCCGATTCGGCGGCATGGTCGGCATAGTTCAAGCCCACGCACAAAAATTTGCCCACGCCTTTCCACGGCGGCGCGATGCGGCCGGGATGGTCCACCACCGGCAGGCTGGCGATATCGATGGCGGCCAGGGTCGCCAGGCCATCCTTGCCCAGGGTCGCGCCCGTGATATCCGACAGCACGCCGGAGAGGTCGCGCACGGCGCCGTCAGCATCGATCAAGGCAGGTTTTTCAGCGCCCTTGGCGCCATAACGCATCAGTTTCATGTGGTTCTTTCGTTGTAGTGATTAATTTGACCAGCCACCGTCGATCACATGGACCATGCCGGTGGTAAAGGCGGATTCATCGGAAGCCAGGTAGACGGCCAGGGCGGCGATTTCCTCTGCCCTGCCCACTCTTCCCATCGGCTGGCGTGCCACGAAAGCGGCTTGCACTTCATCGATGCTCACGCCCGTCGCTGCCGCCTGCGCGGCAATGCGTTCCTTCAGCGAAGGCGACTCGATGGTACCGGGGCAGATCGCATTGCAGCGGATGCCGCGCGTGACAAAGTCCGCCGCCACCGATTTCGTCATGCCTACCACGGCCGCCTTCGAGGTACCGTAGATAAAGCGGTTCGGCGCGCCCTTCACGCTGGACGCCACGGACGACATATTGACGATGGAGCCGGCGCCCCTGGCCAGCATGCCGGGCAGCACGGCGCGCATCAGCCGGTACATGGAGCGGGCGTTGATGTCGAAGGAACGGTCCCAGGCCGCATCGTCGCAGTCGAGGATGGTGCCGCCGTCGACGAAGCCGGCGCAGTTGAACAGGATATCGACGGAGCCGATCTCGTCGGCCAGCGCGGCGATCGCCGCGCCATCGGTCACGTCGAGCCGGCGGATGGCGCAACCAGTCGCCTCCTTCAGCGCGTCGAGCTGGGACTGGTTGATATCGGTGGCGATCACGGTGGCGCCTTCGCGCACGAACGCTTCGGCCGTGGCGCGGCCGATGCCCTGGCCGGCGGCGGTGAGCAGGGCGATTTTGCCTTGTAGTCTGGCGGTCATGTTGTCTCCTTTGTTTTATATTTATTACCCCAACACCTGAACTGCCGGGGTCAGCCCCTCAGGGTCTGCCCCCCAGTCTTCGCTTTGGGGCCTACGACTAATCCATATGAAAAACCTGTTCCATCATCGCCCAGTGCTCGCCCTCGGCGCGCGAGGCCAGCGGCTGCTGGCAAGGGGCGCAAAAGGTCCACCAGCGCTGCGTTTCGGGGTCGGCGGCGATGGCCGCTATGTCGGCTTCGAAGTCCTCGCCGTGGTATTCCCAGTAACCGAACAGCAGGTTTTCCGGCTGGCGCAGGAAGATCGAATAATTGCTGACATGCGCGGCTGCCAGTTTGGCCAGCACCTGCGGCCAGACGGCGGCGTGCAGGGTTTTGTATTCGGCGATACGCTCCGGCGCGATGCCGATGACCATGCCCATTCTTTTCATGGCGTTTCCTCGTTGATACCGTAAAAGCGCTGTGCGTTGAGGCCGAAGATATCGTTCCTGTCCGCTTGCCCCAGATGCGCCAGCAGCGCTTCGCTGGCGGCCAGCCACGCCGCATAGCCGCCGGCCAGGTCCACCACGGGCCAGTCGCTGCCCCAGATCACGCGCCGGGGGCCGAATACTTGCAGCACATGTGCGGCATAGGGATGCAAATCGTCCACGCACCAGCCGGGCCGCGCTTCCGTCACCAGCCCGGACAGCTTGCAATGCACGTTCGGCAGCGCGGCCAGCTGCGCCATGTCTTCGCGCCAGGTGCCGAAGGCGGCATCGGCTATCGGCGGCTTGGCCGCATGGTCGATCACGATGGGAAGCCGCGGATAGTCGCGCGCGCATTGCAGCAGCGCGGGCAGGTGGCGCGGCAGCACCAGCGCGTCCAGCCGCAAACCGTGTTCCACCATGGCGTTCAAAGCTGGCGTCAGCGCGGGATCGGCGATCCATGCATCGTCATCGAGATCCTGCAGCATGGGACGCAAGCCTTTGAGCTTGCCGTGCGACGCCAGGCGGGCGATATTGGCCGGCGCGTCGGGCGCCGGCAGCTCCGTCCAGCCCACGACGGCGCGGATAAAGCTGCTTTCTTCGGAGAGCGCCAGCAGCCAGTGCGTATCGTCTTCGGACGGCAGCGACTGCACCAGCACTGTGCCGGCGATGCCATGCGCAGCCAGCAGGGGCGCCAGGTCGGCGGGCGCAAAATCGCGGTGGATGGCGGCCAGGGATGGCGGCGGCCAGCTGCCGGCACGCGCGGCCAGCTGCCAGAAGTGCTGGTGGGCGTCGATGCGCATCATGCGGCCACTCCCGCAGGCAGCGGCGCGCGCGCATCGAGCAAGTCCGCGTCCCGCAGCGCCAGCCACAGGGCGTCGGGCAGCGGCGTGGCGAACCAGTCCAGATTTTGCCGCAGCTGCGCCAGGTCCTGGCCGCCCGGGATGCAGGAAGCGACGGCGGGATGGGCGAGCGGAAACTGCAGCGCGGCAGCTTGCAAAGGCACGCCAAAGTCACGGCAGACGGCGTCCAGGCGCGCCACGCGCTTGAGTATCGCGGCCGGCGCATCGGCGTAATTGAATTTGCCGTTCCCGGCCAGCACGCCCGAGTTGAACGGGCCGCCGATCACGATGGCGTTGCCGCGCTCCACGCAGGCGTCCAGCAATGGCGACAGCGAGGCCTGTTCCAGCAAGGTGTAGCGGCCGGCCAGCAGGGTGCAATCGAGGGCGAATTCCACCATCGCGCGCAGCACGATCTCGCATTCGTTGACACCGAGGCCCACGGCTTTCACCTGGCCGCTGGCGCGCAGTTCATCGAGGGCGCGAAAGCCGCCGCCGGACGTCAGCTGGCGCCAGTAGTGCTGATCGCGTTCGCCATGCGTGGCCTTGCCGATATCGTGCACGAACAGGATGTCGATGCGATCGAGCCCCAGCCGCTGCAGGCTGTCGTCGTGCGAACGCAGCACGCCGTCATACGTGTAGTCGTAATGGGGGCGGAACGGCAGCGGCGCGGCAAAACCGTCATCGCCTGGGCGCACGGAGGCGTCGGGCCGCATCAACCGTCCCACCTTGGTGCTGACAACAAAATGATCGCGGGGCCGCCCGCGCAGCGCCGCGCCGAGACGGTGTTCGGACCGGGTGTAGCCGTAGAACGGCGCCGTGTCGAAGAAACGCACGCCGGCATCCCAGGCACCATCGAGGGTGGCGCGCGCCTGCGCGTCGCTGACCGGCTGGTACAGGCCGCCCAGCGGCGCGCAGCCCATGCCGATGCAGGGCAGCGAGAGGCCGCCGCGCGGCAAGGTACGGCGTCGCGTGGTATCCATGACATCCATCGCCGCGGCCCTCATGCTGCGCGCAGCGGGAAGCAGCCTGGCCCCACCGCCTCGAATTGTTTATAGGTCAGCACGAATTCCTGGTGGCCCAGGTCTTCCGAGCGGCTCAGTGCTCCATTGGCCACGTTCAGCACGGCGGCGACGATCTCCGCGCCCACTTCTTCCAGCGTGGCCTCGCCCGTGAGGATCTTGCCGGCGTTGATATCCATGTCGTCGGCCAGGCGCTCGAAGGTCTGCGGATTGGCGCACACCTTGATGACGGGCGAAATCGCCGAGCCCACCACGGAGCCGCGGCCCGTCGTGAACAAGGTGATGTGGGCGCCGCAGGAAATGAGTTCGACGATTTCCGCGTTGTCCGACACGTTAGGGAAACCGAAGCGCGGCTCGCCGTCCGGCACCACGTCGAGCAGGTACAGGCCGCCGCCGGCCGGCTGATCGCCCGGTTTCAGAATGCCGACGATGGGCGAGGAACCGCTCTTGGCGTAGGCGCCCAGCGACTTTTCTTCCTGCGTGGTGAGGCCGCCATCGGCATTCCCCGGCGAGAAGCTGCCATGGCCCATGATGGTGTAGTAGCGGGCCGCCTTGGCCACGGTGTCGACGATGGCGTTGCCCAGGTCCGGGCTGACGGCGCGCCGCTGCATGTGGTATTCGCAGCCGACCAGTTCACCCGTCTCCTCGAAGATGCAGGGGCTGCCGGCCGCGATCAGCGTGTCGAACGCCACGCCGACGGCCGGGTTGGCGCTGATGCCGCTGGTGCTGTCGGAGCCGCCGCAGATGGTGGCCACCACCAGTTCATCGATCCCCATCGGCACGCGCTCCTGCTGCGCCAGGTGCTCGAGGGCCCAGCTGATCCACTCGACGCCGCTGCTCACGCTGGGGCGCGTGCCGCTGTTTTCCTGGATGGTAATCGTATGCACGGGGCGGTCGCTGTCGGCCACGGCGCTGGAGAGGCCATATTTGTTGAAGCCTTCGCAGCCCAGGGACACCAGCAGCACGGCGCCCACGTTCGGATGCGTCAGCAGGCGGCGCATCACCTGGTCCGCGTATTCATTGGGGAAGCAGCCCGTAAAGCCGATCAGGTGCACGGGCTGGCCGGGAAAGGCGTTGACCATCAGGCGCGCCACGTGGTGCGCGCATTCGACCATATAGGCCACCACCACGATATTGCGGATGCCCTTGCGGCCATCGGCGCGCAGATAGCCCGACAGGGCCGGTGTCGTTACGGGAGCGTTCATGCTTGGTCGTCCTTGTCCAGGAAATGGTGGCCGTCCTGGCCCAGGGTAAACGTGGGGATGTAATCGCTTGCCAGGTTGTGGGTGTGGATATGCTCACCGATGGCGACGGGGGCCGTGATGCTGCCGATCAGGGCGCCGTAGCGCAGCACCTTGTCGCCCACGGCCAGCGCGCGGCGCGCCACCTTGTGGCCGATGTGGATGTTTTGCGCCAGGGTGACGGGCAAGCCATCGATGGCGACGACGTCGCCGCAGGCCAATGCCGTCCTGGCGATCAGGCAGTTATCCTCGGGCGACATCAGCAGCAGGCTGGCAGGCTGGGAAGCAAGGCTCATGGCGCCCCCTCCCCGGCAAGGATGGCTAGGCGTCCGGCTGGCTCAGTTTTTCGCGCGTGCCGATCGAGGACAGCATGGTGCGGCGCGAGGAATCCAGGTGCGAGCGCATGCCCTCGAGCGCCTTCGGTATGTCGTGCTCCGCCAACGCGCGCAGGATCGCCAGGTGCTCCTGCACCGCGTACTGGTTGCGGCCTTTTTCCTCGCCCTTGTCCCACTGGTAGTGGTAGTGGAAGACAAACGAGACGATATCGTAGAAGCCCTGCGCGAAGCGGTTGTTCAGCAAGCCGATCAGAAAGGTGTGGAACTCGCGGTCCAGCGCCGGAAACGCGTTGTGGCGCGTGTCGATCCTGGCCGCCAGCTTCTCGTGCTGCTTGATCAGCCGCGCCAGTTCCGCATACGCCGGATCGCCGTGCGGCAGGTGCGCAAACTGCTCCACGGCCGCCATCTCGAACATGCGCCGCATGTCCGCCAGTTCGGTGGCGAACGAGCGGTCGAACGCGCACAGGCGCCAGCCGCCGCGCGGTTTCTTTTCGATCAGGCCGAAGCGCGAAAAGCCGATCAGGAATTCGCGCACGCTGACGGTACTGGCGCCCGCCTCGCGCGCCAGCTCCGCTTCCGAGAATTCCGCGCCGGGCGGCATGTCGCGCTGGTACACGCGCTCCATCAGCACTTGCTGGATGCGCTCCGCCCCCGACTGCAATTCGGAGATATCGAAGTAGTCGCCCGGTATGGGCTTCCTCAGCAAGCGCCGGTCCGCCGGGCTGGCGATCAGCCGCCGCGTCGACAGGTAGGCGATCGCGCTGCGGATCGCCGTGCGGCTGCCCTGGCAGATGGTGGTCAGGAACTGCTCCGTCGGCAGCATCTCGCCCACTGCGGCATTCTCGGCGAGAAATTGCAACAGCAGATTGGTACTGCGCTTGAAGACGGTGGCGGGTTTGGACATGGATGAATGAACGCGCTATGCCAGCGAAGGGGAAAGTGGATGAGTGGGCCATTTTAGTCGATATCGGATTGGATCGGCATGCCGAAAAAGAAACAACTGCGTTGACCGGGGCGCTCATGGCAGCGCTCCCGGCGCCAGCATGGCGCGCAGGCGCGGCTGCGCCAGGGAGGGACAGAGCTGCCGCGCCAGCGATGCCACGGGCGCCATGCGGCGCGCGATCTTGCCGGCGTGGTGCTGGGCGATGTCGGCCAGGCGGTGTGCGAGGAAGGGATTGCCGAAGCGCTCCCTGACCTGCGCCACGTAGGCCAGCGCGGCGTCACCGTGCTGTGCCCCCATGGCGGCAAACACGGGCAGCACTTCCTCGTGCCATACCGCTTCCAGCGCGGCGCGCATGGCGCCGTCGTCCATCGCCTCGCGCACCGTCATGCCGGCCGGGCTGCCCCGCTCCATCCACAGCTGCGCCAGATAGGTGTGGCCCAGGTTGAGCAAAAACAGCTTGCGCTGTTCATATTCGCGCAGGCTGCCCGTCACCACCACTTGCGGGTGGCTGCACGGCAGCAGCATGCCTTCCTGCGCCTCGATGGCCCACAGGGCATAGGGCTCGGCCACCGCGCCTATCGGTTCGATCGGTTCGGAAACGATGCGGTCGACCAGGGAATTGATCCACAGGCAGCCCGTTTCCAGGTAGCCGATGAACGCGGCAGCGCAACCCCACTGCCGCGCCAATGTCACGATCACCTGGCGCAGTACATGGCCGTTGTCGGCCACCAGTTCGCACGGAAAAATCGAGATGGGCGCGGCGCCGGCCAGGAAGCGCCCGTGCAGCAGCACCAGCAGCTTGGCGGGAAAGCTGGCGGGAACGGCCGCGCCGTCGAGCATGCCCGCGTGGTCGGCGTCATCGAGCTGATAGCCCGTGTCGCCCGTATTCGAGATAATCACGCGCGCGGCCACGGCCGCATCGCGCACCTGCCGCCAGTCGCTGCCGGCTTGCCACGCCTGCGTGACGGCGTCGGCACGGCGCTCTTCATCGACTTGCGCGCCGTCCTGCCAGCCGCGGATGCGCACGGGGTAGCCGTCGCTGCGGCGAAACGCCGCCACCCTCGCCGCGCCCTGCGCGCTGTGCGTGGTCTGTACGATGGTGATATTGCCCAGCGCCTCGCCTGTCTTGGCCGCTTCGCTGACGAACAGGTCGGCGTGCGCCTGCAGGAAGCGGCTGGTGCCAAATTGAAGTATCGGGTTGATGTCGCTCATCTCAGACCTCGACGATGGCCTTGATGACGCCCGCTTCCGGCTGCATCCAGCGATCGAGCACGCCGGTAAATTCGTCGAGCGTGGTGCGGTGGGTATTGAGCAGCGCGGTGGGTACCTTCCCCGCCTTCATGGCCGCCACCACTTCCTCGAAATCGTCGACGGTGGCGTTGCGGCTGCCCAGCAAGGTCGTTTCGCGCTTGTGGAATTCAGGGTCGGAAAAGGACAGGCGGTCGCGCACGATGGACACCAGCACATAGGACCCGCCATGGGCGACAAAGTCCAGGCCCCGCTCCATGGCGGCGATATTGCCGGTGGCGTCAAACACCACGTCGAAGAATTCGCCGCCGGTGGCGTCCAGCAGCTGCTCCTTGTCGCCCTCGCCCAGCGCCACCGTGCGGGCGATGCCCAGCGCGTCGCGGCAGAACTGCAGACGGTCGGTGCGGCCATCGAGCACCGTCACGTCGGCGCCCTTCAACGATGCGAACAGCATCACGGCCATGCCGATCGGGCCGGCGCCCACTACCAGCACGCGCTTGCCGGCATCGATCGCGCCGCGCTTGACGGCGTGCGCGCCGATGGCGAGAAATTCGATCATGGCCGCGTCGTCGAGCGAGATGCCCTCCGTCTTGAAGACAAAGCGCTCTGGCAGCGCCAGGTATTCGGTCATGCCGCCGTCGCGGTGCACGCCCAGCACTTCGATGCGGGTGCAGCAGTTAGTCTTGCCCTGGCGGCAGGCCACGCAGCTGCCGCACGACAGATAGGGCATCACGTAGACCTGATCGCCCACGGCCAGGCGCGAGCCGGCTGGCGCGCTGTCGATATGGCCGGACAGTTCATGCCCCATCACGCGCGGGTAGCTGAGGAAAGGCTGGGTGCCGCGGAAGATATGCATGTCGGTGCCGCAGATGCCGACGCGGCGTATGCGCAGCAGCACTTCGCCCTCGCCGGGCACGGGCACGGGGCGCTGCTCCATGCGCAAACTGCCGGGCGTATAGCAAACGATACTTTTCATCATGGTCGTCCCTCTCGCCGCCCGGATCTTGCCGGTGGCATATTATATTTAACGTACAAACCAACTGTGAAAAAAATCCGTCTGTGCGGATTGTCTTTCCAGTCCTGCCAAGGGCGCTTCTTGCTGCGCCGCACAACGATCCATTCGTCATTCCATGTGGCTCGAACGCGCCGTTCATGCTGCAGTCGTCGTTCGGTTTTATAAATATACCGTACAAAAAAATGAAGGTCAACGGATTCTTTTATCGGCTTTTTCAGTTCCTCTGCTACATTTCTGCTTGACCCTGACGTTACGTCAGGCGCCATCGTGGTTGCACGCACTGGAGACAAGGAGAAGGCGATGCTGTTGAAAATCGGGGAACTGGCCAGGCTCACGGGCCTGACTATCCGCACCCTGCACCACTACGACAGCATCGGCCTGCTCTCGCCTTCGGCGCGCACGCAAGCTGGCTACCGCCTGTACCAGCACGGCGACATGGACCGGCTGCACCGGATCATGGCGCTGCGCAAGTTCGGGCTGTCGCTGGCCGATATCGCCAACGCCCTCGCCGGCCCGGATCTTCCTTTGCATACCATCGTGGCGCAGCAGATCGCCATGCTGGAACACCAGATCGCGCAGGCTTCCACCTTGCGCGAACGCCTGTGCAGCTTGCAGGCGCAACTGGCGCAGGGACAGGCGCCGGAACTGGCCGAGTGGCTCACCACTATGGAGTTGATGACCATGTACGACAAATACTTTAGTCACGAAGAACTGCAACAACTGCCGCTGCTGTCCGATGCGGCCGTGGAAGAGGAATGGAAAGTACTGGTGGCGCGGGTGCGCGCCGCCATGGAGGCAGGCGCCAGCCCCGGCGATGCGCCGGCGCAGGCGCTGGCCACGGAATGGATGGTCAAGCTGGTGCGCGACACGGGCGCCCATCCGGGCCTGTTCGCGCGCCTGAACGACATGCACGCGCAGGAGCCCATCATGCAGGCCACGACCAGCATCGATGCGCAACTGATGCAGTTCATCCTCGCCGCCTTCAATGCCTCGCGCATGGCGCTGTACCGGCCTTTCCTCGACGAGCAGGAATACGCACACCTGGTGGCCAACTACGGCAAGCGCTCGGGCGAGTGGCCGGCCCTGATCGCCGCCGTGCGCGCCGCCATGGATGAGCGCACGCCGCCCACCGACCCGGCCGTGCTGCAGCTGGCGCGGCAGTGGCTGGACCTGTTCCGCTCGTACGCAGGCACGAACCCGGCCACGCAGCTGAAATTCCGCCAGGCGCACCAGCAGGAACCGCGTCTGATGGAAGGCAGCTTTGTCGACGGGGCCATGCTGCAATATCTGGGCGCGGCGATGGCCGTGGTGGCGCAGGAGCGCCCGGGCGCTTAAGTTGACGTGTGGCATCTCGTGGGCGGGGCCATGTAGAATCGGCCTTCGCCCACGAGAGGAAAAACCGATGCGCCGCTTTCTGTTTGCTTGCCTGACCCTGCCCGCCCTGCATGCCGCCATGGCTGCCGAGCCGCCCGTGCAAGGGGTGTGGCAGGGCACTGTGGGCAAGGCCAGTATCGTGGCCTGCTTCAACCAGCCCAGCCCCACGCAAGGGTCTGATCGCAGCGGCAACTATTACTACACGCGCTACAAGACGCCGATCATGCTGTCCAAGCCGAACGGCAAGGCGCTGTGGCAGGAACTCAACGCCAAGGGCGACACGACGGGCACGTGGAGCCTGGACGCGCCGCAAGACGGCAAGGTTACCGGCACATGGACGGAGCCGCAAAGCGGCAAGACCCTGCCCCTGGCCTTGACCCTGCTGGAAGCGGCGGGCGACCGCGAACACCCATCCTGCGCCAGCGATGCCTACAACCTGGCGCTGGAAGCGTTTCCCGGCACCAAGGTGAGCAAACCGATCGCCTTCGAAGGCAAGCAATACCGCAACCTGCAAATCGGCGACACCATCACTGTGGAATTGATCGCGCCCGGCGATGGCGTGGCGAAAATCAATACGCAGCTGCGCGCCGTGCTGGCAAAAAACAAGAAAGACCTGGCCGACTTCTATGCCACGCGCCGCGAATACCTGGGCCGCAACGGTTTCACGACGGAAGACGAAGTGTATGCGGAACCCACCTACTGGTCGCCGCGCTGGGTGACGGTCAAGTTCTACCGCTGGCCGGCCGGCTATGGCGCCAGCGGCATCTCCATCAGGTTCCGTACCTGGGACGTGAAAACGGGCCAGGAAACGGACGTGTGGAACTGGTTTGGCGCCAGCGCCAGCGATGGCGACGACAAGGCCGAATTGCCCGACCGCCTGCGCCAGGCCCTCTTCAAGAATGTGACGATCGACGCCGAGTGCAAGGGCACGGATTACGACGGCCGTGGCCGCTTCCACCTGTCATTGAAACCCGAAGGTGTGTCCTTCTGGGAAGACTCAAATGGCAGCGGCTGTGAAAACGATTTTTTACTTCCCTACGGCAAGGTCGGCCCCTTCCTCACCGTCAAGGGCCGCGCCGCGCTCAGCGATCTGCTGCCGAAGAACTAAGCATAGTAGCTGTCGTCGAGCAGCATGTCCTCGAAGAAAGCGCCATACGGCAAGGTCGGATGGCGCAGATGGATTTCCAGGATCCAGCGCATCGGTGACGGCGAAAAATCCGCGTCGGCCAACGCGCCCGCGTAGATCGTCGCGTGCGGGAAGTCGGACACGCGGTGGCCGCCCAGGTCAAAGTTCAATTCCCAGCCCAGCTTGCGCGCTTCCTCTTCTGCGTAGGCATACAGGGCTTGCCCCGTCAGCCTGTCGCGCTGCCACACGGCGCGCACCTGGTGGAACAGGCATTCCGCATCGCGCGCGCAGCGGGCATAGTCCGCCTGCTGTTCGCTGGCGCCCACCGTAAACGTGGCGCCGCCATCGCCTTCCCACGCCTGCACACGCGGTGCGATATCGAGGAAGAAAATGTCGCTCTCTTGCAGGATCACGCCGGGCTCGGAGGCGCGTTTCATCGGTTTCGTGGTATTGCGCCCGAAGCGCACGCGCGTGGGATGCCAGCTCAGCGCAAGCCCCATGTCCGGCAGCACCTGCTTCGCCATGGCGACGGCGTCTTCTTCCAGCATGCCGGGGCGGATCCGCGCGGCGATGGCGGCAATCGCCTCGCGCGTCTTGCGGCGCGCCAGCAGCATGCCGTCCTCGGTATAGGCGGGGCCGACCCGCTCGGCGTCCAGTGTCGTGTGCATGTTTGACTTTCCTCAAGGGCGCGGCCGAAGTGGCGCGCCAGCAGGAAAAGTATAGGTTTGCGCCCGGCGCAGCGGGGGTGCCGGCTGCCGCGCTTTCCGGACAGCATGGCGGGGATTCCTGCCATGCGCGATGTCATCCTTGCCGGTAACTGGAAAAATGTTGCCGGTATTGCTTGGCCGATACGCCCAGGCGCCGCAGGAACACCGTGCGCAACTGATCGGCCGTGCCGAAGCCGCAGCGCCAGGCGACGGTTTTCAGCGGATCGCTACTCGCTTCGAGCAGGGCGCGCGCCGCATCGAGCCGGGCGCTTTCGATGAACTGGGCTGGCGTCACACCCAGCTCGCGCACGAAGACGCGGGCAAAGTTGCGGGGACTCATGGCCACCAGCCGCGCCAGGGTGTCCACGTCGAGCGCTTCGCCCAAGTGCGCCAGCACGTATTGCTGCGCCTGCGCCACGGGAGAAGCCGCATCCACCACGGGCGTCAGATACGGACTGAACTGCGACTGCCCGCCCTGGCGCTGCGTGTACACCACCAGGCGGCGCGCCACCTGCAGCGCAAGCTGCGCCCCGCCCACCCCGCCTGCTTCGGCCAGCAAGGAGAGCGACAGGTCGATGCCGGCCGTTACGCCCGCCGAGCTGACCAGATTGCCGTCATGCACATAGATGCTGTCCGCATCGACCTGCGCCAGCGGAAAACGCGCGGCCAGCGCGGCCGCATCGTTCCAGTGCGTGGCCACTTTTTTACCATCGAGCAAGCCCGCATGGCCCAGCAAAAACGCGCCATTGCAGATGGAACCGTGGCGGCGCGCCTTGCCGGCGGCACTGGCCAGCCAGGCGCTCAGGTCCGCGTCAACCGGTTGCGCCGGCAAGCCGGGGCCGCCCGCCACCAGCAACAGGTCATAGGCGTCGTGCGCCTGCGCATAATGCCGGTGCGCGGCCAGGCACAGCCCGTTGGAGCAGCGCAGCAAGCCTTCCTGCGTGCCCAGCACCTCGATCCGGTATTGCCGTTCTGGCGGCAGAAAGCTGTTCGCCTCGGCAAACACGTCCATGGGCCCGCTGACGTCGAGCGCCTGCACGCCGGGAAAGATCAGGATGGCGATCGTTGGCATGGCTCAATCCCGCGCCACGGCAGCCACTTGCTGCGCCACCATCTCCGCCGTGGCCGCCGCCAGGGTCCAGCCCAGGTGGCCGTGGCCCGTGTTGTAGTACACGCCCGGCGCCTTGCCCGGCCCCACTTTCGGCAGCATGTCCGGCAGCATGGGACGCAAGCCCGCCCACGGGATCACCTTGCGCGTATTGATGCCCGGAAAGCACTGCTCCACCCACTGCAGCAGTGGCCGGATGCGGTCGGCGCGGATATCGTGGTTGATGCCGTTGAATTCGGCCGTGCCCGCCACTCTGAGCCGGTCTTCGCCGAGGCGGCTGCTGACCAGCTTGGTGGCATCATCGAGCAGGCTGACCTTGGGCGCCGCCGCGCGGCTGGCAAGGTCATCGAGCTGCACGGTAATCGAGTACCCTTTCACGGGATACACATTCACATGGTCGCCCAGCGATGCGGCCAGGGTGCGGCTGGCCGTGCCCGCGCAGATCACGACGGCGTCGAACAGGGTGCTGTCCTCGCCCGCGCCGTCTCCCACGCTAATGCGCACCTTGCCGTGTTCGCGCGCCAGCGCCGTGACCTGTGCACCGTAGCGGCAAGCCACGCCACGGCGCACGCAGGCGTCGGCCAGGCCGCTGGTGAACTTGTGGATGTCGCCCGTGGAATCGCTGTCCGTGTAATAGCCGCCGTAAAACTCGCCCTGCAAGGTCGGCTCGATGGCGCGCATTTCCTGCCGCGTGACGGCGCGCCGCTCCAGTCCGCCCTGTGCCAGCAGGCGCGACACGCCTGCCGCCCGCTCGAAGCCGGCACGCTCCCGGTACACATGCAGGATGCCGGCGCGGCGGTGATCGAAAGCTATATTTTCCTCTTTCGCCCACGCAAACAAATGTTCGCGCGCGGCGATCGCCATGCGCGCCGTGGCGATGGTGTTGCGCTCGTAGGCGGGCATGGCGGCAAGAAACTCCGCAAACCAGCTCAGCTTGTGCCAGCTGGGCCATGGATGCAGCAGCAGCGGCGCATCGCGCCGCGCCATCCATTTCAAGGCGTTGAGTATCGTTGCCTTGTGGTTCCACACTTCCGCATGCGAGGCCGACAATTGCCCGCCGTTCGCGTATGACGTTTCCATGGCGGCATAGCGGTGGCGCTCGATCAGGGTCACGTCCACGCCCCGTTTCGCCAGCGCATACGCCGTCGTCACGCCCGTGATCCCCCCGCCCAGCACGGCCACGCGCGTCATTGCGGCAACACCTTGTGCACGACCGTGTCGCCCGCCTGCAACACGTGCCCATCCGCTGCCAGCACATCCATGCGGCGCACGGGCAAGCCTGAACCGCGTTGCAGCAAGGTGGAATGCGCCTCGCCCGCCTCGAACAAGTGCGCCTCGCTCCACTGGCGCAAGCCGACGACGACGGGAAACAGCGCCAGCCCCTTGGCCGTCAGCACGTATTCCTGGTACGCCGTGCCGTCCGAGGCGGGGGCGACCGTAAAGATACCCTCTTCCACCAGGGTATGCAGGCGGTCGGCCAGGATGTTCTTTGCCACGCCCAGGCTTTTCTGGAATTCGCCAAAGCGGCGCATGCCGTCGAAGGCGTCGCGCACGATCAGCAGCGACCAGCGCTCGCCGATCGCGTCAAGCGCGCGCGCCACGGGACAGGGGTCGGTTTTCAGGCTCTTGCGCTTGGCCACGGGCATTCTCCAGGATTGACTGGTTGCATTTTAAAACTTCTCGGCGTAGACTCCAACTAGTTTTAATTTGAAACCACTTACATACAAGCCCATGCGCGATACCACCCCACCCATCACGACAGCACTTCCCCCTTCCCTCGTCTGGCTATTTGCCACGGCGGCCGGCCTCAGCGTGGCTAATGTGTATTACGCCCAGCCTTTACTCGCCACGCTGGCGCACGAATTCGGCATGACGGACGCTGCCAGCGGCATGGTCGTCACGGCCACGCAGCTCGGCTGCGCGCTGGCCCTGCTCTTGCTGGTGCCGCTGGGCGACATGCTGAACCGGCGCCGCCTGACCCTGTTCCAGCTGGGTTTGCTGGCCATGACCTTGGCGGCGCTGGGCTGCGCCCGTTCTACGGCCGGTTTGCTGGGCGGCATGCTGCTGGTGGGTCTGCTGGGCACGGCCATGACGCAGGGCTTGATCGCCTATGCGGCCAGCGCGGCAGCCAGCCATGAGCGGGGCAGAGTCGTCGGCATGGCGCAGGGCGGCGTGGTGATCGGCTTGCTGCTGGCGCGCACCCTGTCCGGCGTGGTGGCCGATCTCGCCGACTGGCGCGCCGTGTATTTTGTTTCGGCGGCCATCGCTTGCGCCCTGCTGTTGCTGCTGTGGCGCAAGCTGCCGCCGGCGCAGCCGGCCAATCGACGGCTGGGCTACGGTGCCCTGCTCGCCTCGATGCTGGACATGCTGCTGCACCACAAGGTGCTGCGCGTAAGGGGCATGCTGGCCCTGCTGATGTTTGCCGTTTTCAATATTTTCTGGAGCGCCCTGGTGCTGCCGTTGACGGCGCAAGGCTATTCGCATGCGGCCATCGGCGCGTTTGGCCTGGTGGGCGTGATCGGCGCGCTGGGCGCGGCGCGCGCCGGGGCGCTGGCCGACGGTGGACGCGCGCAGTGGACGACGGGTGCGGCCCTGTTGCTGCTGCTGGCCGCGTGGCTGCCGCTGAGCTTTGCGGGCGCAGCCCTATGGCCCTTGATCGTTGGCGTCATCGCGCTGGACCTGGCGGGCCAGGCCATCCACGTGACGAACCAGAGCCTGATTTTCAGGCAGGACAGCGACGCGCACAGCCGCCTGGTGGCGTGCTACATGCTGTTTTATGCGGTGGGAAGCGGAGTCGGTGCGATTGCCGCCACCAGCGTGTATGCGCTGGCGGGCTGGCATGGGGTATGCGCGCTGGGCGCGGCGGTCAGCTTGCTCGCCCTGCTGTTCTGGCGACTGACCTTGCCTGCTGAAAAAGCTTAGATGCTTAATTCAGCATGGCCGCGGTAGAACCATGGCGGTAGGTTTT
The DNA here is from genome assembly GCF_002735655.1 of Janthinobacterium sp. BJB446. Taxonomy (NCBI): domain Bacteria; kingdom Pseudomonadati; phylum Pseudomonadota; class Betaproteobacteria; order Burkholderiales; family Oxalobacteraceae; genus Janthinobacterium; species Janthinobacterium sp. BJB446. Next base: position 235,405 of record NZ_PDZK01000003.1, read on the forward strand.
CAAGGCGTCCGGCTGGATCTGGATCAGCGAACCGCTGACTTTAATCAGGTGCAAGTCCGTCAACTGGTGCAGCACGCGCGACAGGGTGGCGGGCGCCAGGTTCAGGAACGATGCCAGTAAACTTTTCTTCAGGTCCAGCTTGACCTCGTTCGAACGCTGCTGGTCCGACGCTTGCAGCAGGTACTCGACCACGCGCTGGGTGGCGTTCTGCACGGAGCAGCGCTCCACGTTGCGGATAAAACCCATCAGGTGGTGCGACAGGCTGTTCATCATCTGGCGCGCGATGCGTGGCGACTGGTCCAGCAGGCGCAGCAGCGCGTGCGGCGGGATGCGCAACAGCAGGCAGTGCTCGAGCGCTTCGGCGCAGAATGGGTACGGTTCATCGAGGAAAATCATAGCTTCGCCGAAACTCTGGCCTGGACGGATCAATTCCAGTACCTTGTCCGTGCCTTCCATGGAAAACACGCTCAGCTTGACGAGGCCGAAGACCACCACATAGGCGCCTTCCGCCACTTCACCCTTGCGGAACAGCACTTTGCCTTTTTCCACTTCGACGCGCACGACATCCTGGCGCAATTGCTCTAATTGCGAAGGGGAAATATGGCGGAACAGAGCCTGGCTCGATAGCAAGCCATCGACGTTGACCTTATGCATGACACTCTCTTATTAGATTAGCGAATGACTAAGAGTGTAATGCGCAGGCACGGTCAAGACCATACGTCAAAGGAACTAGGGTTGTCTAGGCCAGAACGCCATGCAGATCAAACAATCGCGGATTCCTTGCGCACTATTTGCGCGTTGTTTGATCTTTATTTACTCAATTCGCGCTCGACGGCGTAGACGGCGATCTGCACGCGGCTGCTGAGCTTAAGCTTTTTGAGGATGTTTTGCACGTGGATTTTCACCGTGCTTTCGGCCACGTCCAGCTGGCGCGCGATTTCCTTGTTGCTCAGTCCTTGCGCCAGGCAGGCCATGGCTTCCCGTTCGCGCGGCGTCAGTTTGTCATAGTCGGCCTGGGGCGCATTCTGTCCCGCGCGGAACTGCGACACGAGCTTGGCCGTCATGGCGTCGGCAATCACGGATTCGCCGGCGGCGGCGCGGCAAATGGCCTGGCCCAGCTGCTCGGCTTCGATATTTTTCAGCAAGTAGCCGCGTGCGCCAGCGCGCAGGGCCGCGCCCAGGTCGGCCGCGTTTTCCGACACGGTCAGCATCAGCACGATCATCTGCGGCAGGTCCTGCAAGATCAGCTCCAGCGCCTCGACGCCGGACACGCCGGGCATGTTCAAGTCCATCAGCACCACGTCGGGCCGCAGTTCGGCCGTCAGGCGCACGCCGTCCAGCCCGTTCGAAGCCTCGCCCACCACCTGGAATTGAGGATTGCGCTGCAACAGCAGCTTGACGCCGCTGCGCAGCAAGGTGTGGTCATCGACCAGCAGGATTTTGATTGGTGCGTTCACTATGTTTGTTGCCTGATAGGGATAAGTCATCTGTTACGCGGCCTGGCGCCGGGCTGCCGGCAAGGCCAGCGAGATCGTCGTGCCAGCGCCGGGCCGGCTGTCGATGGCAAAGTGCGCACCGAGCCGCTCGGCCCGTTCCTGCATGATACGCAAACCGATCTGCAATTCCGTTTTCTTGTCGCGCAGGTTGGCGGCAAAGCCTTCGCCATCGTCGCGCACCTGCAGCGCAAAATCGCGCCCGTTTTCCACGCGCAGCGTCACGCTGCCCGCTTGCGCGTGCTTGCGGATATTCGACAGCGCTTCCTGCACGATGAACAGGATCTGCAACTGCTGTTCCGGCGCCAGCGGCGCGCCATTGCCGCTCATCTCCAGGGTTCCCGTGACGCCCGTCTGCAGCTCGAACTTGGCCAGCACTTCCGTGAGCTTGCTTTCGAGGTCGCTGCCATGCCAGCGCGTGCGGAAATTGACCAGCAATTCGCGCACGTCCTGGTAGCTTTGCTCGACGCCCATGCGCATCAGCGGCAACACTTCGGCCGCTTCGTCGAGCTGGCCCCGGCGCACGGAATCGTCAAGCATCTGCACTTGCAGGCTGATGAAATTGAGGCTTTGCGCGATGCTGTCATGCAAGCCTTCGGCCAGCAGGCTGCGTTCGCGCGCCACGGCAAATTCCTTTTCGCGCGCAATCAGGCGCTGGTTTTCAATGGCGATGCCCAGGCTCTGGCCCAGGGTTTCCAGCCAGCCCTGCTGCTGCGCCTGCACGGCTTGCGGCTGCGCAAAGTGCAGCGAAAAACTGCCCACCACCTGCTCGCGCGCGAGGATGGGAAAGACGGCGATGGCGATAAAGCCTTCGTCCTGGCAACGGTAGCGCTGCAGCGCATCGACCTGGCGGAAGTCGCGGATCTGGATCACGCCCTGCGCCACGGCCGCGCCGCACAGGCAATCGTTGTTGCGAATGCAGTGTTCCTCTTCCACCATGGCATCGGAAATGCCCTCGTGCACGATGATATGCACGGTATCGTGCTGCGGGTCGAGGATGCGCACGGTGCCCCCTTCGGCCTGCGCGAACTGCATCACGTGGCGCAAGAAGCCACGGCACAGCGCATCGATGGCGTGCTGCCCCGCCAGCAAGGTGGAAATCTCGTGCAGGGTGGCCAGCTGGCGTTCCTGCGCGGCGCTCAGGCCCGATGCGGCTTGCGCCAGGCGGCGCTGGCGCCAGCGCGAGGCTGGAAGTTTTTTGCGGGAAGATTGACTGCGCAGCGCATGCATGAAGAACTCGAATCTGAAAAGTGGTGCGCCCGGCAAGCGCTGCGGCCTGCCGGGCTGGTAAAGGTTACAAACGGATCTCGGTACCGAGCAGCTTGACGAACTGCGCCAGCCAGGCCGGATGCGCAGGCCAGGCGGGGGCCGTGACGAACTGGCCATCCGTGACGGCGTCCGTGACGGCGATGTCGGCATACGTGCCGCCCGCCAGTTTCACTTCCGGCGCGCAGGCGGGATAGGCGGAAATGCGCTTGCCGCGGATGACGTCGGCGGCGGCCAGCAATTGCGCGCCGTGGCACACGGCCGCGACAGGCTTGCCCGCTTCGGCGAAATGGCGCACGGCGGCGATGACTTTCTCGTTCAGGCGCAGATATTCGGGGGCGCGGCCGCCGGCGATCATCACGGCGTCATAGTGGGCCGGGTCGATCTCGTCGAAGCTGGCGTTCAGGGTGAACAAATGGCCCGGCTTTTCTGTATATGTCTGGTCGCCCTCGAAATCGTGGATGGCCGTCTTGATCGTCTCGCCGCTTTTCTTGCCGGGACAGACGGCATGCACGGTATGGCCGAGCATCAGCAGGGCCTGGAAGGGCACCATCGTTTCATAATCTTCTGCAAAATCGCCGGTCAAAAACAGAATTTTCTTCGCTGCCATTTGGTTCTCCTATGAAAGATTGATCCCGCATCCCTGCCTGCAGGACGCACCGCAAGGCGTATCTTAGCGCGACTTGGCAGCCATACTGGATATTTATCAAACTTTTGCGCCTTGATGGAGGATTTTACAGGCTGAGGCAGAATTTTTTACAGGCTCGCCGGTCAAATTCAAACGACACCTTCCGGGAGCCAGACCATGAGCACCGCCACGCACTCCCTTGCCCCATCTGCCCTGATCCGTATCTTCGACCATTTTGCCGATGCGCAGCAGGCCCGCAGCGCCCTGCTCGGCGACGGGTTCCCCGCATACGCCGTGCAGCTCGACACGGTCGACGACGAGGCCGTCCCCACCGTCCCCATACAGGGCAAGGCCGCATGGCGCGGCATGTTCCGCCTCGTCGTGGCCATCGGCACCCCGCAGGAACGGGAACGGGCGCACGCCATCGTGCAGGCGCATCACGGCTGCGATATCGACCAGCGCACGGCCAGCCACGCGGGCGGCCAGCGCGCAAGCGCACAGGCGCTTGCAGGCTGACGTCCTCCCCCTGCGCGGCGAAATTATGGCAAGATCAGCATTCCTTCATTCCTCAGTGGAACTTGCCATGATTTTTGAAATTGCCCACATCCAGATCAAATCGGCCACGCATGCTGCCTTCGAAGCGGCCGTGACGAAAGCCATCCCCCTGTTCCAGCGCGCACGCGGCTGCGAATCGATGCGCCTGGAGCGCTCGATCGAAAACGGCGATGCCTACCGCCTGGTGGTGGGCTGGACGACCCTGGAAGACCATACCGTGCATTTCCGCGGCAGCGACGACTTCCAGGCATGGCGCGGCCTGGTCGGTGAATTCTTTGCCGCCCCGCCCCAGGTCGAGCACATGAACACGGTAGTGACGGGCTTCTAGCCAGGCACCTACACTGCCGGGTGGTGAAACACTTGCCGTAAATACGCGAGGAAGGTTTCATCCTTGCACAGGGTCTTGCCCGGCGAATCCGACAGTTTCGCCACGGACTGGCCATTGCAGCGCACCAGTTTCATGACGATGTTGAGCGGCGTCAAACCGACATCGTTGGTGAGATTGGTGCCGATGCCAAAGCCCGTCATGATGCGGTCGGCGAAGTGCTGGTACAGCGCAAACGCCTTGTCCAGGTCCAGGCCGTCGGAAAACACGAGGCGCTTGGTATTGGCGTCGATGCGCAGGGCCGCGTAATGGGCCAGCGCCTTCTCGCCCCACTCGACGGGGTCGCCCGAATCGTGGCGCAAGCCGTCGAACAGCTTGGCGAAATACAGGTCGAAGTCAGCCAAAAAGGCATCCATGCCGACCACGTCCGTCAGGGCGATGCCCAGGTCGCCCCGGTATTCCTGTACCCAGTCTTCCAGTGCCGCCTTCTGGAAGTCGCGCAGGCGCACGCCGAAGGACTGGAACGATTGCATGTATTCATGCGCCATGGTGCCGATCGGCACGATGCCCAGCTTTTTCGCCAGGTAGACATTCGACGTGCCCTTGAAATATTCGGGCACCTCGCGCGCCAGCCGTTGCACCACCTCGTCATGCCAGGCGCCGGAAAAGCGCCGGCGCACGCCGAAGTCGGAAAACTCGAACGGATGCTTGCGCCGCGGCAGCTTGCCGAACTCCTTGACGGCCGCCACTTTCAAGCCCAGGCGGTGGCGCCCTTCGCGCATGGCCGCATCGAGGTCGAAGCGGCGGAAATACAGTTCGTTGATGATGTACAGCACGAAAATCTCGAAGCCCATCACGTGCACCTGCGGCCCGGCCGCATGCACGAGCAGGGTGTCGCCATCCGTGCTGACGTCGATGAATTTGCGCTGGAAGCGGAACACCGTCAGGAAGTCGACGAAATCGCTCTTCATGAAGCGCAGGGTGCGCAGATAGGCCAGCTCGTCGTCGGCAAACGACATCGAGCATAAATGGTCGAGCTGTTCCTCCAGTTCGCCCTTCAGTTCGGCCAGGGGAAAAGCGGTGGCGTTGCGGCAGACAAATTCGTATTCGGTATGGGTATTCGGATGACCGTGCAGCAATGCTTGCCACATTGTAAATTTATACAGATCGGTTTCCAGCAAACTGCGCACTATCGGGGTCATGTGTGTTTTCTCCAACTTCCTGAAGCCAGAATAGTACGCCACCGCAAGCATTTCAGCAGGGCACGATTAATAATGGCTCAGGCAGCCGCGTTGGCCAACAATTCGGGCAAGACGTCGGCGGAGGTGGCCAGCCGCGCGCCGCGCGCATGCATGGCGGCAAGGAAGTCGCGCTGCTGCGATGCAAAACCCGTGACGGGGCTCATGCAGTCCGTCAGCAATACCAGGCGCGACAGGGCCGGCTTGCCTTGCTGCGCTTCCAGGTAATCGGCGATGTGCTCGGTGCTGGCTTTCACGCAATGGCTGCCCGCCTCGCCGGTGACATAAATCTGCTGCGCCGGCAACAAGGTTGCAAGGAAATCCAGGTTCAGCTGGGTAGCCGCATCCTGAGGATCAGGCACTTCCGCCATGACGGCCGAGTAATGCTCGGTCCATGGGTTGGAACCCTTGCTCAGCTTGGCCACCACTCGCAGGTGATCCACTTCCCAGGCGTTGTAGGCGGCGCGCACGGCCGCATGGATATTCTGGCCCCAGCTGCCGATCTCGCAATGCACGGGCCACACCATCAATTGATAGCGTCCCGCTTGCTGCAAGGCATCGAGGTAAGCCAGCGCGCGCGGCAAGGTGCCGCTGGCGGCGGGCAGGAACAGGCGGTCGCGCACCTGCTGCGCGCTGATCTGCGTAAACGGCGGCACGGCGCCGCCATCGCCCGTGCGCCAGAAGGCGGGGTGGGCAATGTCGTAGCGATGGTGCGCATCGAGGGTCACGCTGATCTGCGTCAGGCCGCTGCCCCCTTCGCGGATCAGTTGCGCCACGCGCAGCATGTCGGCGTGGGCGCCGGGCACGGCCAGCGCCGGTGCCGTATCTGGCGGCAGCCAGGCGGCGGGCAAGTCGCAAAAATCGTTTTGCGGATCAATGACAAGCAGGTGCAACTGGCGTTTCATGGCGGTCCTCTGGCGTGGCAATAGTTCGCATGATACGGGCAACTTCGCCGGCGCGCCTGCACCGGCTACGCCAGGACTGTGCTCACTCGCAATAACTTGCGCCGAAACAAGCCACGCGACGATTCAGGGATGGAAGACGTAACGGCGCTGGCGCCGCTCGACCAGCTTGACGGCCACCTCGCCCGCTTCGGCCATGGCGTCCGCTTCCGTTGTAAACTGGTGGTCGGCCGACACCCGGCGTTTGCGAACCAGATTCATCCGGTGCATGGGATTGGGCGAAGGGGCATAGATGGCGACGTAGGCGCCCCATAGCTTGCAGCCCGGCAAGCGCTCTGCCGTGTAATTCACCTCATAAAAATCAACATACTTTATCGGCACGATGTTCGCTCCAAAAATGACATGGCCGGACAGCTTGTCTCTACGGACTGACGCGGTGAGGGTAAAACCATGCGCTCGCGATTGCTCAGGATACTCAATTCAGCTCTCTTTTTATAACGCGGCACAGGAGAAAAAGATGAATGACTACATTATCTTCATGCACGACGACACGGAAACACCGGTGGACGTCGCCACCTCAGCCTGGGAAGACTACTTCGCCATGCTCAGGGCCAGTGGCCGCTTCTGCGGTGGCAGCTCCATCGGACCCGGTATCTGCGTGCACCAGTCCGGCCAAGCCAGGCCGGTCACGCCACACTTGTCAGGCTATCTACGTGTGCAAGCTGAAAGTATAGACGATGCAAAAAAATTGTTAATCGGAAACCCCGTACTGAACGCAGGGGGAACGGTGGAAATTCGCGAACTGCCGCGCGACTGACGCGGCCTGTCTGGCGCCTATTTTCCCGCCTCGGCCGCGGGATGCATGGACCAGACGACGCTGAGGATTTTCCATTCGCCATCGCGCTTGACCATCTGCCACGCTTCCACGCCATAGTTGGACAATTTGTCGCCGACGAGGAATTCGTAGTCGAAGTTGACCCACGCCACATGGCGGTCCTGGGTGATCTTGACGTTGTAGAATTTTTCTTCCGTGCGCTGCGGTTCGCGCTTGATGAAGTTGGCGAATGCAACATAGCCGGCCGCCCCGACGCCGTCGAAGTGGACGTCCGTCGTGTCGCGCATTTTCTTGATGAAACCGTCGTCGGCCGGCGAGGCGAACAGGATGTTGGTATGCAGCAGCAGCGACGACAGCAGCTTGACATCCTTGGCGATCAAGGCCGCCTGGAAGTCGGCGACGACTTTTTCGATGGCGCGTATATCCTCGGGCGTGGAGGCGTGGCGCCCCGCGTGAGGCGGCGCAGGGGGCGCGGTCTGCGCCAGCGCCATGCCTGCTGAAAACAAGGAACATCCGAACAATACCGCGCTTGCCAACTTGTGCATGAGGGACTTTCATGGCGAACGGCTCGCCAGGCTGGCACGGGGCGTGCCGCTGGCAAGCTTATGTCAACCATGGCAGATTGGCAATCCCTCTTTGGAACTAGAGCGAACTCAGGCAGCCAGCGCCTCGATCGAGGCACGGCCCTTGGCGATCGCGCTGCTGACGGCTTCCTCGCCCATGGCCACGCCTTCGGCTTGCACGAACTCGATATCCGTGATGCCGATGAAGCCCAGCGCCGTGCGCAGATAGGTGCTCAGGTAGTCATACGCGGCGCCCGGGCCTTCGCTGTAGACGCCGCCGCTGGCCGTGAAAATCACCGCTTTCTTGCCCGTGGCCAGGCCGACCGGGCCCGTCGCCGTGTACTGGAACGTGCGTCCCGCGCGCGCCACGTGGTCGATCCACGCCTTCAGGGTCGACGGCACGGAAAAGTTGTACATGGGCGCGGCCAGTACCAGCACGTCGGCGGCCAGCAATTCATCGACCAGGATATCGGACAATTGCACGGCCGCTGCCGCCTGCGCGCTGCGCTGGTCGGCTGGCGTGAAGAAGGCGCCCATCACCTCTTCCGTCAGGTGCGGCACGGGCTGCGCCGCCAGGTCGCGTTCAACGACGCTGGCGCCTTGCGCGGCCAGTTTGGCGACGAATTCGCCGGACAATTGACGCGACAGGGAACCGCTGTTGCGCACGCTGCTATTGATGTACAAGACTTTGCTCATGAAATGCTCCTTCGAAAACGGTAGACTGGAATGCCGCATCGCGGCCCTTGCACACAGCATAGTTCGGGTCTACCATCGATGAAACCGTATAAATATAAATGATTAGCATCGAATTTTTAGATATGGAGTCACCATGAGAGAACCGGGCCAGCCTTCGCTCGACCAGTTGCGCGTGTTTGTCGCCGTCATCGACGCGGGCGGCTTCGCCCACGCGGCGCGCCAGCTGCATCGCACGCAATCGGTGATCAGCTACACCATCGCCAACCTGGAAGAACAGCTGAATGTGGTGCTGCTCGACCGCGGCAAGCGCAAACCCACCCTGACTGACGCGGGCAAGGCCCTGCTGGCCGACGCGCGCGCCGTGGCCCTGAAGGTCGACGGCATGCGCGCGCGCGCCAAGGCGCTGGCGGGCGGGCTGGAAGCGGAAGTATCGGTCGTGGTGGACGTGATGTTTCCCACCTGCGTGCTGGTGCGCGTCCTGGAAGCGTTCCAGGCGCAGTTCCCCACCGTCGCCCTGCGCCTGCGCATCGAAGCCATGGGCGCCGTGGCGCAGCTGGTGATGGATGGCAGCTGCCACATCGGCCTCGGTGGCTGGATGACGGCCACGGCCAGTGTCTTCGAGCGCCTCGCCGTCGGCCACGTGCGCCTGATTCCCGTGGCCGCCCCCAGCCACGCGCTGGCGCAGCAGGCAGGGCCGATTGCCTCCAGCGTGGCGCGCGAACACGTGCAACTGGTGCTCAGCGACCGCAGCGTGCTGACGGAGGGCCAGGATTTTGGCGTACTGGGATTGCGCAACTGGCGCCTGGGCGACCTCGGTTCCAAGCACGCGCTGCTGCGCGCTGGCCTGGGCTGGGGCAACATGCCCGAAGCGATGGTGCGGGAAGACCTGGCCGAAGGCCGCCTGGTGCACCTGCCGCTGGCCGTCGACAATGGCGAGAATTACCCGATCTACCTGATCCAGCGCGCCGACACGCCGCCGGGCCAGGCGGGCAAGTGGCTGACGGAGCGGTTTGCGGAGCAGTTGCCGCTGCTGGCCCAAGGGTTTTAAACGCCAAACAAAACCTACTGCGCGTCGCGCTTTGCGGCCTGCGATGCTCACCGTACTAAAGTACGGTTGCGCTTCTTAGCCACAAATCGCTGCCGCTCGCTACGGTTTTGTTAGGCGTTGTGAGTTCACAATTGACACAGGTATGATGCGGGTAACACTTTAATAAGGAACCACATGGCCGGCATCGACGACTTCGTCAACAAACAAAAACCTGGCGCGCGCTTCGTCATCACGGCGCAGATGCTGCGCATGACGCCGCAGCAGTTCGACTCGCTGGCGCAGGAATGGATGGAAGACGGCGGCCCCGGCTTCGACGTGGCCGGCATCCCGCACCGGGTCGTCGTCAATGGGCAATTCTATATCGGCAGGCTCACCGTGCAGCGGCACGGCGAGCCTGCATAAGGACTACTCCACGCCCAGCACGTGCAGGCGGCGGCGCAAACGCGCCACTTCTTCCGACAGGTCGACCACCAGCGCGGCCAGTTCGGCGTTCGCGTCGAACACGGATTCGATTTCGTGCAGGCGGCGCGCGCGCACCAAGTCCAGGCTGGTGAAGCGCCAGGCCGTCAGCTGCCCCGCCGGCGGGCCATTTTGTAGCAGCACGCCCGTCTGCACGTGCTGCACCACCCAGTCCGGTTCCACGGCGCAGGCGCGCGCCAGTTCTTCCAGGCTCAGGGCACGGTCTTCGAGCAATTCGCCAATTACCTTGTTTGTCATGATTTACCCTCCCAGCTTCTGGCGCGGATTGAAAGCCATCTCGCGCGCCATGGTTGCATACAGTTCCCGCGCCTTGTCGTCGTTCGCCGGCGGCAGCACCACTTCCAGCAGCAGATACAGGTCGCCCGGCTGGGCGGCGGGAATGCCGCGCCCTTTCAGGCGCAGCTTGCGCCCCGTCTGCGAATTGGGCGGCACGCTGACGGACACCGTGCCAGATGGCGTGGGCACGTCGATCTCGCCGCCCAGCGCCGCTTCCCATGGCGTGACGGGCACCGTCTCGAACACGTCGCGTCCTTCCACCTTGTAGCGCGCATCGGGCCGGAAGCGGATCTCCAGGTACCAATCACCGGCGGGAGCGCCGCCACTGCCGGGATTGCCCTGCCCTTTCATGCGCAGCTGCTGTCCTTCCGTGACGCCTTTCGGTATCGTCACTTCCAGGGTACGCTCGCGCGTTACCACGTGGCCTTGCGCATCCGCTTCGGGCACGCGCATGACGATGTGGCGCTTGGCGCCCTGGTAGCTGTCCTGCAGGTCGATGGTGATGGCCGCGTGGCTGTCCTCGCCCTGCATCTGGAAGGTGCTGTTGGCGCGGCGCCGTCCGCCCACGTGGGCGAACAGGTCGGCAAAGAAATCGCTGTCGTCGGCGCCCGACGATTCGTAGCCCGAACCCCAGTCCGGCGGCGGCCGGAACGGCTCTCCCTTGGGATGGCCCTGCGCGCTGCGGCCCAGTTCATCGTAGGCGGCGCGCTTTTCCGCGTCGCCCAGCACGCCGTAGGCCTCGTTCAGGGCCTTGGTGCGCTTGTCGGCGTCCGGTTCCTTGCTCACGTCGGGATGGTATTTGCGCACCAGCTTGCGGTACGCCTTCTTGATCTCGGCCTCGGTCGCCGTCTTCTCGACGCCCAGCTCCTTGTAGTAGTCCTTGTATTCCACCGTGCTTGCTCCCCATGGTTGAACTGCCTATGGGAAGAGTACACGAATTGGCGCCGACAGCGCGTGCGCACAATACAACACCGCCCGCGGGGCACGGGGCGCGCGGGCGGTGAAAATGGCAGCGGAAAATGCCTAGCGCACGCGGCGCACCGAGGAAATGCGGCGGTCCAGGCCTCCATGCAGGCGGCCATAGCTGCCTGGCCCCATCACCACGCAGCGGCCACGGAAATTGGCATCGACGCAGAACTCCCACCGGCCGTAATTGACGACGATCGATTCGGCGCGGTCGTTGAAGCCATAGCGGTTCAAGTCATGCACTTCGCGGTCCAGGCGCACGGGCCGTCCGCGCATGCCGGCGTCAGGGAACATCAGCACGGCGCCATTCATGTCGGGACGGTGGCCGCCGCCGTGGCCGGGATAACCTGGATGGCCGGGATAAGGGCGCTCCGGCTCCGGACGCGGAGGGCGCGGCGGGTAGGGACGGTGGTCACCGCCGCCATGGCCCGGGCGGCCCGCTTCGCGCACCGAAGAGATGGCGTCGTTCATGCCCGGCATGCTGCTGTAGCGGCCCGGCCCCAGGGTGCGGCAGCTGCCCCGGTAATTGGCGTCCTTGCACACTTCCCAGGTGCCCGAGCGCACGATCACGCTGGAGGTCTTGTCGTTAAAGCCCATGCGCGACAAATCTCCCGCATCGGAACGCAGGGTGACGGGACGGCCGCGGAAACCGGCGTCCTCGAACAGGGTGATTTCGCCCGCGGATGCGGCAAGGGGGGCGAGGAAGGTGGCGGCGCACAACAGCGCGGGGCGGAAAGATCGAACCATGACAACTCCAATACTGAGGCATTTTCGCCAGTGTAGTCCAGGCGGCAGGCGGCGAGTGTAACAAAGGGCAAGCAAATGTCAGCACACGGCTGGGAATGTAAAAGCCGCCTGGCGGGGCATTCCCGGCAGGCGGCCTGTCAGCACGGCGTCAGGAAGCGATCAGCGCACGCGGCGCAGCGAGGAAATCTGGTTTTCCATGGCGTTCAGGCGTCCATATTCGCCCGGCCCGATCACTTCGCAGCGGCCACGGAAATTCGAATCGCTGCACACTTCCCACTGGCCCTCATTGACGACGATGGACGAGGCGCGGTCATTGAAATTGAAGCGCACCAGATCTTCCGCATTGCGGTCCAGCGCCAGCGGTTCGCCGCGCATGCCCACCTCGGGGAACAGCAGGACGGCGCCGCGCTGCTGGTACTGCGGCTGCTGGTATTGCGGATACTGCTGCTCGTACTGCGGCCGCTCATACTGCTGCTGGCGGCGCGCTTCGCGCTCGTCGACCATGCGCGCCGAGGAGACGCGCCCCTCAAGGCCGCGCCCCAGGTCGTCGTGACGGCCGGGGCCGAAAATGCGGCAAGTGCCCTGGTAGTTCGAGTCGCTGCACAGCTGCCAGTAGCCGTTATAGATGACGATGCTGGTGGTGCGGTCGTTGAAACCGATGCTGACGAAATCGTCCGTATCGCGGTTCAGGCGCGCCGAGCCGCCATTCTGGCCGGCGCCCGAATACACTTCCAGGCTGCCGCCACGGCCATAGCCGCCATGGCCACGGTCTGGGTCGCGGCCCGGGCGTCCCGGATTGTAGCCATCGCCGCGCCCCGTTTCGCGCACCGAGGTGATGGCGTCGTTCATGCCTGGCAATGAGCGGTATTCGCCTGGCCCCAGGCTGCGGCAATTGCCGCGAAAGCCGGAGTCCGTGCACACATCCCAGGTACCCGAACGCACCATGATGCTGGACGCCTTGTCGTTGAAGCCCTGGGGCGACAGGTTATCCGTCGTTTCGCGCAGGGTCACCGCGCGGCCACGGAAATTGTCGTCCTCGAACAGGGTGATCTCGCCCGCATGGGCGCCCAGGTGGGTGAACAGGACGGCGCTGGAAAACAGCGCCAGTTTCAGGCTAGGGGATATCATTCTCAACTCCAGTTAATTAATCGTTATTCTTCATGCATTGCGGTGCCGTGTCAACGCAGGCGGCGCAGCGAGGAAATGCGGCCGTCGAGTGCATCGAGCGTATTGTAGATACCGGGCTCGAGGATCTCGCAGCGGCCACCGTAATGCGCATCGGCGCACACTTCCCAGTCGCCGGCATTGATCACGATGGAATTGGTCTGGTCGTTGAAGTTCATGCGTACCAGATCGCTCACATCGCGATTCACCGGCAGGCCGCGTCCCCCCATATGAGAGCGCGGGTACAGCAGCAGCATCGGGTCTTCGCTGGCCGGCTGGTTTTCCTCGCGCGGGTCAACCAGGCGTGCCGATGACGTCTTGCCTTGCAGATTGCGTGGCAACTCGTAGCTGCCCGGGGCATACACTCGGCAGCTGCCATGGAAATTGGAGTCACTGCACAGTTGCCAGTAACCGTGGCGCACGCGAATGCTGGCGGAGCGGTCATTGAAGCCGATATCGACAAAGTCGTCGCGGTCGCTATTGATGTCGACCGAGGCACCGCGCTGCGCCGAGGTATCAAACACTTGCAGCGCCGCACCGCGCTCGCGTTCTCGCTCTGGCGGTGGCCGCGACGTTTCTGGCGACGGCGACACTTCTGGCGAGGATGGCGACGGCGCGGATGGCGTTTCGGGCCGGCTGCCGCCGCCGCTGCCGTCCGCCAGGCGCACCGAGGAAATCTTGTCGTTCATGCCGGGCATGGAAGGGTAATCGCCGCGCTCGAACGTCTTGCATGCGCCCTTGAAGTTGGCATGCGCGCACACCTCCCAGCGGCCCGAAGCAACCTTGATGCTCGACACCTTGTCATTGAAATTCATGCGCGACAAATCGTCCGTCGTGTCGCGCAAGACCACCATGCGGCCCTTGAAATTATCATCGGTGTACAAGCTGATTTCAGCGGCGTGCGCCGACACATGGGCTAACAGCGCACTGGCACACAGCAGCGCAAGACTCAGCGGACGATTCATCGGGTGGTCTCCAGTACCGGTAAAGGTCAATCAGTGATCGACATGACAACTGATGCCAGTGTAACCATCCGCAGAAAAAAACGGTGTAACAAAGTATGGGAAAAGCACAATAAATTGTTACCAAAAGCAATAACCGGCCCCGGCAGGGACCGGCCGTTCCTGCCCGCTTGGCGTCAGCGCACTTCGCGCACGGACGAGATGCGGTTGCTCATGCGCTCCAGGCTCGCGTATTCACCGGGGACCAGTGTCCGGCAACGGCCGCGGAAATCCACGTCCTCGCACACTTCCCAATAGCCGGAGCGCACGCGCACGCTTTGCACCGTATCGTTGAAATCGCGCTCGCGCAAATCGGCCGAGGCGTTGCGCACGGTCAAACTGCGGCCGGCGAAATCGTCGCGCGTATAGAAGGTCAGTTCGCCGCCCAGCGAGCGCCCTGGCAAATGGCCGTGCTCACGGTCGCGGTCCCGGCGGCCGTCCCAGTCGCGCCCACGGTCACGGTCACGATCACCGTCGCGATCGCGGCCCGGATGACCACCCCAGCCGCCGCGCACTTCGCGCAGCGAGGTGATTTTGTTGGCGCGGCCATCGAGCGAGGGATACTCGCCCGCCTCCAGCAGGAAGCAGGCGCCGCGGAAATCGGCTTCCTCGCATGCTTCCCAGCGGCCCGAGCGCACGCGGATGCTTTGCGTCGTGTCGTTGAAACGCACATCTTCCAGGTCGGCGACGGCGTCGCGCACGGTCTGCGAGCGGCCGTGATAATCGTCGCGCGAATACAGAGTCAGTTCGCCGGCGCCGGCCAGTTCGGCCGTCATGGCGGCGCCCAGCAACAGGGCGCAATTCAAGGCTTTCTTCAACATGGTCTTACTCCATAGTCAGGGTACTGCGGTTGACTATTTGGTCATTTTGCCAAATAGAGCACGCAGTCTATCCGCGACCGGCCCACTTAGCTGTAACAAATGATTACCGCGCCCGGCGCCCCTCCGGGCATCTCCCGGGAGCGGCGGCGGACAAGCACGGCGAATGCCGGTAGAATCTTGTGTTTAGTCAAGCTTGCCGCCCATGCCACACACTACCTCGTTCACCCTGCCCGCCATCCGCACTGAAGTCTCGTCTCTGTGGAAGCTGGCCTGGCCCATCCTGATCGGCCAGCTGGCCACCGTCGGCATGGGCGCGGCCGACGTGGCGATGACGGGCCATACGAATCCCGAGGAACTGGCCGCCGTGTCGCTGGGCGCGGCCATCTGGTCCATCGTGCTCGTCACCGTGAGCGGCATCATGATGGCGATCAATACCCTGGTGGCGCATGAAATCGGCGCCGCGCGGCACGACCGGGTGCCGCACATCGTGCGCCAGTCGCTGTGGAAGGCGCTGCTCGTGGGCCTCGTGGCTTGTTTGCTGACGAACATGGCGGCGCTGGTATTCGACCACCTGATGCTGGAACCCGCCGTCGCGGCCAAGGCCAAGCTGTTCGTGCATATCATCAGCTGCGCGCTGCCGCCGTTCGCCGCCTACCGCGCCCTGTACGGCTACAGCACCAGCATCAACCAGACCAAGCCCGTGATGGTCATCGCGCTGGCCGCACTGGGCCTCAATATCCTCGTCAACTACCTGCTGATCTACGGCCACTGGGGCATGCCGAAGATGGGCGGCGTGGGCTGCGCCGTGGCCACCACCTGCTGCGTATGGATGATGCTGCTGGCCATGCTGGCCTGGATCAGGATCGCGCCCGCCTACCGCGCCACGTATCCGTTCACGCACTGGGAATGGCCGCAGCTGTCGTCCATCGGCCCCATGCTGCGCCTGGGCCTGCCCATCGGCGTGACCTACTTTGCCGAGGTCAGCGCCTTTGGCGTCATCAGCCTGCTGGTGGCGCGCTTCGGCGTGATCCAGGTGTCGGCGCACCAAATCGCCCTGAATTTCTCGTCCGTCGTCTTCATGGTGCCGCTCACGTTCGGCATCGCGCTGGTCACGCGCGTGGGCCACGCCGTGGGCGAAGCCAATCTGCGCCGCGCGCGCTTCATTTCGTGGGTGGGCGTGGCCATGTCGCTGACGGCGGCCATCGTTTCGGCTGCCGTCATCACCATCTTCCGCCACCAGATCGCGCAAGCCTACACGTCCGACCCGCAGGTGCAGGCCCTGTGCGCGCAGCTGCTGCTGTTCGCCGCCCTGTTCCAGCTGTCCGACGCGACGCAGGTGGCCACTTCCTGCGCCATCCGCGGCTACAAGGTGACGCGCCAGCCGATGCTGATCCAGTTGCTGGCGTTCTGGGGCTTCTCGCTGCCGATCGGCTACGTGCTGGGCCTCGCGCCGTCCGGCTTCATCTGGTCGCCGGCCGAGCCGATGGGCGCCGCCGGTTTCTGGATCGGCCTCGTCACGGGCCTGACGGTGGCGGCCGTGCTGCTGACCTGGTATTTGAACCGCTTGTCGCTGCAGCGCCTGCGCGCCGCCCGATAAGCCAGCGAGGAAGCCACCATGCCGCAACAACGCCCCTTCAGGCAAGTCGATGTCTTCAGCGCGGTGCCCTTCCTGGGCAATCCGCTGGCCGTGGTGCTCGACGCGAATGGCCTCGATGACGCGCAGATGCAGGCGATCGCGCGCTGGACGGGCCTGTCGGAAACCACCTTCGTGCTGGCGCCGCGCGATCCCGCCGCCGATTACCGCGTGCGGATCTTTTCGCCCGAGATGGAATTCCCGTTCGCCGGCCACCCGACCCTGGGCACGGCGCATGCCCTGCTCGATGCGGGCATGCAGCCCAAGGGCGCGCGCATCGTGCAGGAATGCGGCGTCGGCCTGGTGCAGATAGAACGCGGCGCCGGCGGCATGCTGGCGTTCCAGGCGCCGCCCTGCACCGCGCGCGCGCTCGCCCCCGCGCTGCTGCCGCTGCTGCAGACGGCGCTGGGCGATGCGGCGGCCGCTGGCGGCACCATCGTCGACATGGGCATCCGCTGGCTGTGCGTGCCGCTGCCGGAAGCCGCGGCCTGCCTGGCCGTCCATGCCGACATCGCGGCACTGACGGCATTGCTGGCCGCGTCAAGCGCTGACGGACTAGCCCTCTACGGCGCGCACGGCGCCGGCGGGCCGGCCGATTACGAAGTGCGCGCTCTGCTCAGCGAGCACGGCGCACTGGTCGAGGATCCCGTCACGGGCAGCGCCAACGCCTGCATCGCGCACCTGCTGGCGGGCGCCGACTACCGCGTGCGCCAGGGTACCTGCCTTCAGCGCGACGGCCGCGTGTCCGTCAATTTCCGCGATGGCCACGCCTGGATAGGCGGCGCATGCCTGACTGTGGTCGCAGGGTCGATATTGGCCTGACCAGGCAAAGCGCCATGGAATGAGTGGCGATCGGATATTTCCATCGAAGGAAATACGGCCAGGAACGCCTTATTCCGTGGCCGGAGCTATCGCATAAACAGGCACGCTCTGGTATCGTCTTACGCTTAGGCAACGCTCAAGCGCGCCTTTTGCATGCAGAGCCATTCATTCCTCCAACTACCGAGACATCCATGCGTTTTATTCTTTGTTTTCTGGCCGCGATGGCCAGCGTTCCCGCATCGGCTGAAAAGCTGACCCTGGAACGCATCCACGCCGATCCGGCGCTGGCCGGCCCCGGCGTGCGCTACCTGAAGGTCTCGCCCGATGGCGAGCGCGTCACGTTCCTGCGCGGCCGCGCCGACAACCAGTTCCAGCTCGACCTGTGGGAATTCAAGCTGAAGGACAAGAGCACGCACCGCCTGGTCGACTCCAAGGCGCTGGTGCCGAATGAAACGATTTCGCCCGAAGAGCAGGCGCGCCGCGAACGCGAGCGCACGGCCAGCCTGAACGGCATTCTCAGCTACAGCTGGTCGCCCGATGGCAAGCAGCTGCTGGTGCCGCTGGCCGGCAATCTGTACCTGGTCGATGCGGCCCATCCGGACAAGGCGCGCCTGGTCGCCAAGGGCAATGTGCTCGATCCGAAAATCTCGCCGAAAGGCCGCTATGTGTCGTTCGTGCGCGACCAGAACATCTATGTCATCGACCTCAAGACAAACAAGGAACGCCAGCTGACGACGGACGGCAAGGGCACTATCCGCAACGGCGAGGCCGAATTCGTGGCGCAGGAAGAAATGGGCCAGCGTACCGGCTACTACTGGGCCCCCGACGATTCCGCCATCGCGTATAAGCGCTATGACGAAGCCCCGGTGCCCGTCGTGCGCCGCTTCGAAATCTTCGCCGACCGCACCGACGTCGTCGAGCAGCGCTACCCGGCTGCCGGCGACCCGAACGTGCTGGTGCAACTGCTGATCGTCTCGCCGGAAACGGGCGCGCAGCGCCAGGTGGACCTGGGCACGAACCCGGACATCTACCTGGTGCGCGCCGACTGGAGCGCGGACAGCAAGTCGCTCGTGTACCAGCGCCAGTCGCGCGACCAGAAGACCCTCGACCTGGTGGCAGTTGATGCAGCCACGTTGGCGCAGCGCACCCTGCTGACGGAAACGTCGAAGACCTGGGTCAGCATCCATGACGACCTGCGCTTCCTGTCGAACGGCACCTTCCTCTGGTCGTCCGAACGCACGGGCCGCAACCATCTGTATTTGTACGACATGGGCGGCAAGCTGCTGCACCCGGTCACTTCCGGCGCATGGGGCATCGACAGCGTGCTGGCCGTGAACCAGAAGACGGGCAAGGTGTTCGTCTCGTCGAACCGCGACGCGGTGATCGACAAGCAGACCTACGCGCTGGCCCTGGATGGCAGCACGGCCGACAAGCCGCAGCGCGTGACGAAAGCCGATGGCTGGCACGACACGACGTTCTCGCGCAATGGCGAAGTGTTTGTCGACACGTATTCCGACCCGGCCACGCCGCCGCAAGTGAGCATCCGCCGCCCGGACGGCGCCATGGTGGGCTGGCTGGAAGAAAACGCGCTGAACGCCAGCCACCCATACGCGAAATACAAGGCGGATCACCTGCCGACGGAGTACGGCACCCTGAAAGCCAACGATGGCCAGACGCTGTATTACTCCATCGTCAAGCCGTCGAACTTCGACGCAAGCAAACGCTACCCCGTCTACCTGTCGACGTATGGCGGCCCGCACTCGCAGCACGTGGCTCGCCGCTGGGGCAACAACTTCGACCAGTACATGGCGCAGCAGGGCTTTGTCGTCTTCCGCCTCGATAACCGCGGTTCGTCGCGCCGCGAGCGCGCGTTCACGGACGCCATCTATCACAACCTGGGCGCAGCGGAAGTGGCGGACCAGCTGGTCGGCATCGACTGGCTGGGCAAGCAAAGCTTCGTGGACGCGAAACGCATCGGCGTGTTCGGCTGGAGCTATGGCGGCTTCATGACCCTGCGCTTGCTGTCGGCCGCGTCCGACAAGATCGCCATGGGCGTATCGGTGGCGCCCGTCACCGACTGGTCGCTGTACGACACCCACTACACGGAGCAATTCCTCGGCATGCCGAAGGAAAACGTCGATGGCTACAAGGCCAGTACCGTGTTCGCCCACCTCGACGGCCTGAAGTCGCCGCTGCTGCTGGTGCACGGCATGGCCGACGACAACGTCCTGTTCAGCAACAGCACGCGATTGATCGACGCGCTGGTGAACCGCGGCGTGCAGTTCGACCTGATGACGTATCCGGGCGCCAAGCACGGCATCTCGTCGCGCGCGGGCCAGCGCCACGTGTACAAGAAAATCGAGATGTTCTTCAAGCAGAACCTGGGCGTAGCGAAGTAAAACGTGCCCACAAATAAAAACCGCCGCCTGTCTCGCGACAGGCGGCGGTTTTTTTATTGAGCGTGCGTCAGCTTAAGGTTTGCGCGTAACGGTTTCCACCGCGTCTTTCACATCGCCAACCTTCTTCTGCACTTTGCCTTCGACCTGGTTTGCCAGGCCCTTGGCTTGCTGTTCTTCGCTGCCGACGACTTTGCCAGCGGCTTCCTGGATTTTACCGCCGACTTCCTTCAGTTTACCTTCGACTTGATCTTTGTTCATGATGGATCCTCACTGTAGTTGGTACATCTGTTGTCCGGCCCCGAAGGGCCGGTACTGCGGCTCACACGCTGTTGCAAACTGCTTGCTGCGTGTCGATGTATCCATAGTACGCAAGGGGGATCAAAGGCTCTGTACGGTTCCTAACACATGCTCAATTTGCGCCAATATCGGCGATCACACAGGCTTGCGCCAGACGGTAGCCAGCCACGGCTGCTGGTCGCGCGGCAAGCCGGGCGGGCGGTAGTACTGCTCGACCAAGGTAAAACCGGCCGCCTGCACGTAGGTGGCCCACGTCGCTTCGTCGTGATAGCTGCCATAGCGCGCGCCATTCCAGCCTTCCTGGTTCTGCCCGCGCGGGTTCGAGCTGAACAGCACGCCACCGTGCTTCAGGCACGCGTACAAAGCGCGCAGCACGCCGGGCAAGGCGGCGCTGGGCACGTGGAACAGCACGGCATTCGCGAACACGCCGTCGAAGTGCGCGGCGGGCAGATCGAGGTCGATGAAATCCTGCTGCCAGACAGTGCAGCCGCTGTAGACGCGCGCCATCTCGACGAAGCGGGGACAGCCATCGACGCCGGTGGCATGGTGGCCCATGGCCGTGAACGCTTTCAGATCGCGGCCAGGGCCGCAGCCCAGGTCGAGAATATCCAGCGGTGCCGGCTTGCCGATGGCCCCCAGCAGCGCGGCGATGTTCTGGCTGACGTCGTGGTCGCGCGTGCCTTCGAAAAACTGCTCGGCGCTGGCGTCGTAATGAGCCAGGGTGCGCCCGGTGATGGCGTGGATGGGGTCTTGCGGTGGGGTTGGCTTCATGGCGGTCCTGTCGATATGTGCCGCCATTTTACGGTGCCAGGGCACTGCGCGCTGGCACCGCTTTATAACTACCAGACGCGCACGCGCTGTTCCGGCGCCAGATACAGCTGCTGCCCCGGCTGGACGTCGAAGGCCGGGTACCAGGCGTCGAGGTTGCGCACGGTGGCGGCCCGGTATTGCGCCGGCGCATGGCCATCCGTGAGGATCTGCTGGCGCGCCGCCGCTTCGCGCGCCTTGCTGCGCCAGCTGACGCCATAACCCGTGAAGAAATCGCGGTCCGCATCCGCCTGCGCCGGCTTGCCCTGCTGCGACAAGCTGAACGCGTCATGCGCGGCCGCCACGCCGGCCAGGTCGGCCAGGTTTTCGCTCAGGGTCAGCTGGCCATTCACGGCCAGGTCGGGAAACGGCTTGTAGGCCGCGAACTGCGCCACCAATTGCTTGGATGCGGTCTGGAAATGCGCCAGGTCGGCTGGCGTCCACCAGTCGCGCAACTTGCCCTGGGCGTCGAACTGGGCGCCCTGGTCATCGAAGCTGTGGCTGATCTCGTGGCCGATGGTGGCGCCGATGCCGCCATAGTTGGCCGCATCGGATGCCTGGGGGTCGAAGAATGGCGGCTGCAGGATGGCGGCCGGAAAGTTCAGCGCATTTTGCAGCGGCAGGTTGACGGCATTGACCAGCTGTGCCGGCATGGCCCAGGCCTTGCGGTCAGGCGACTGGCCCAGCTTGGCCAGCTCCTGCCGGTAGTGGAACTGTTCCGCCCGCTGCACATTACCCAGCGCATCGCCGCGCACCACGCGCAAGCCCGCATAGTTGTCCCAGCGTTCCGGATAGCCGACGCCCACGTACAGGGTCTTGAGTTTTTCCTGCGCCTGCGCCTTGGTGGCCGGCGCCATCCAGTCCAGCTTGTCGATGCGACGCGAGAAGGCGGCGACGATATTCGTCACCATGTCTTGCACGCGGGCTTTCGATTCAGGCGGGAAATAGCGCTCCACGTACAGCTTGCCGACGGCGTCGCTGAGGGCCGCGTTGGTTGCCGCCAGCGCGCGCTTGCTGCGCGGCGACTGCTGCGGCGTGCCGCTCAGGGCGCTGCCGTAGAAGGCAAAGCGCTGGTCGGCGGCGGCCTTCGGCAAGGTCGTGCTGAAATGGTTGATCGCGTGGAAGGCGAGGAAATCCTTCCATGTGGCCAACGGCACGCTCGCCACCAGCGCCGCGCTGCCCGTCATGGCCGTCGGGTGCCAAACGATGAAATCCGTCTGCTTGCCCAGGCCCGCCGCCTGGAAGAAGGCCTTCCAGTCCAGGCCCGGCGCCTTGCTGGCGAAGTCGGCTGCACGCCACGCGTTATTGCCCTTGGCGACATCGGCCGAATCTTCGCGGCTGGCGTGGCTGGCGGCAATTTGCTGCTCCAGCGCAAACACGCGCGCGGCACGGGCCGGCGCATCGCGGTAGCCGGCCTGCTTGAGCATGGCGGCAATATGCGCCTGGTAGCCCGCGCGCAAGCCCTGCATGCGGGCGCTTTCCCCCTGGTAGAACGCGCGGTCGGGCAAGCCCAGTCCACCTTGCAGCAGATAGGCCACGTTGCGCGTGGTGTCGTTCAAATCTTGCGCCACCCACAGGCCGAACAGGTTTTCCGTATAAAAATTGGTGGCATTGAGCGGGTCAACATCGGCGCGCAAGCTCTCGCCCAGCGCGCGGGCCAGCCCTGCCTGGTCGCGTATGCCATCGATCTTCTTCAGCAGCGGCTTGATCGGCGCCCAGCCTTTCGCTTCGATAGCTGACTCATCCATCCAGGAACGGTAGAAATCGCTGACCTGGCGCGCCGATGCATCCGCCTGCGGCGCCGCCGCCAGGCCTTCGACGAGGGCGATGATGCGCTCGTTGGTCGCATTGGCGAGGATGGCGAACGAGCCCCAGCTGCTGCGGTCGGCGGGAATCTCCGTGCCGCGCAGCCAGTCGCCATTCACGTAATCGTAGAAATCGTCGCCGGGCAAGACAGCCGTGGGTGCCGCCATCGCGGCGGCAGGACTGGCGGCCGCCT
Organism: Janthinobacterium sp. BJB446; assembly: GCF_002735655.1. Taxonomy (NCBI): domain Bacteria; kingdom Pseudomonadati; phylum Pseudomonadota; class Betaproteobacteria; order Burkholderiales; family Oxalobacteraceae; genus Janthinobacterium; species Janthinobacterium sp. BJB446. Next base: position 258,366 of record NZ_PDZK01000003.1, read on the forward strand.
CCTGGCCATGCGCGTGGACGACACCCCCGGCCAGGGCGATGCCGGACAGGGCCAGCGCCATGGCGCGCTTGCGCCAGGAAGCAGGGAAAGAGGAAGCGGCAGCAGTGACAACGCGCATGGTGATCCTTTCAGGCAAAGTAACGACAGTAGTATGCAAAATCATAACGCGTTTTGAAGCGCCGCAACACATTCCCCGGTCACCACGACGCCAGCAGGCATGCGGCTTGGGAGGCGATTCCGGCGGCAGGCAAGCAATCATCTAAATTATTTTCATTTTTTTTCAAAAACACCCTCAAGTTCCCGTTGCAGCTGCCGTTAATCTAGACAAGCGGTAATCCATTCACTAGTTACGGGTGTGCTCATGACCTCCAACGACGTTCTCTCGATGTATGAAAATATTGCAGGAATGACCAATAAAATGGTCGTGGCCGCACGTTCGAGCGACTGGGATGGCTTGGATACCCTGGAAAACCAGTGCGCCAGCGCCGCCAGCGCGACCATGACAGGCAAGGTACCCGCCCTGGCCGGCGCCTCGCGCCTGCGCAAGATCGACTTGCTCAAGCAAATCCTGGCAAATGACCGCGAAATCCGCAGCATCACGGAACCGTGGATGACGCAGCTGCCGAGCGCCATGCAAGGTTCGCGCGCCCACATGTAAGAAACTTGCCGCGCCAGAAACGACAAAAGCACCTGCGGGTGCTTTTTTTGCGTCTGCCTCCGTGCCAGGGAGCGCGCCATCTGCGGCACCAGGCAAGGCGGGGGGATTTGGAAGGCGAGCCCCAGGTATCTCCTGGCGTCGCCTCGCTGCCGGTTGCATCCGGCGTTCGCGAGCACATCGTCGGCATCGCAAACCGCTTCCAGACCCAGGCGTTTATGCAACGCTACACCTGTTTGCCGCGCCACACTATCGTTGGTGACTGCGCCAGGCTGGGGCTGTTTTATCGTAGAGCAAGTCCACTGAATTAATCATATCACCATCTTTAAGAAATAAGCAACGCGATTGGCAAGCGTTTCCATGTATTTTTTCAATATCTTTTTTTATATCAAATTGTCGTGCCGCCTTGCATCGCGTTAACGCGAAAACGGCTCCGGTTCCGGCTCGGCCCCTACCCCGCCTTCCACCGCTTCCGTCAGCACGGGCACATCCTTCTTCTTGCGGCTGAAGGGCTTGCGCAGCAAGACCCAGTATTTCGACGGCGCGCCCGGCCCGGCCGCCTGCTTGCGCTTGCGCGCGACATACACGATGACCGCCGTCAGCAACAGGAAGACCAGAGTGCCGATGCCGAGCCACAGCAAGCCATTGCCACCCGCCGCCTTCTCGCCCGCTGGCGGCACCAGGGGCTTGGGCTTGGCATGCGGCACCCGTGCCTCGGCCGGCGCGGCAGCAGGCGCAGCGACGGCGGCAGCGGCAGCGGTGGCAGGCTGAGCCAGCGCCTTTTGCAAGGCGCCGAGCTTGCCTTCCAATTCGCCGAGCTTCTCATTCAAAGCCGCGTTTTTCTCATCCAGCGCCACGCACGCCTGCGCCTGCTCCACATTGGCCTGCGGCGCGCAGGCGGCGACGGGCGCCGTCGCGCGGCGCAACGGCGCCGGACGCAGCGCGGGTACAGCCGGCGCGGGCGCAGCCGGCGGCGGCACGAACACGCGCGCCGGGCGCACGAGGCCCTCGGCGCGCGCGCGGGCCGCCAGCGCGGCGGCATCGGGCGACGGCGCGCCGGCCGCAGCCCGTGGCAATGGTGCGGATACGGGCGCAGGCAACGGAATCGCGGGCCGGACTGGCGCACTGACGGCAGCGGCAGCAGGCGGGGCCGCCGTCAGCCACACGGTGCCCAGGCGCACGACGGCGCCATTGCCACTGCCCAGCAACAAATACAGATGCACATGGCCCGCCTGGATCGCTTGCCGGGTACTCACGCGCACATAGTGGCGCCCGCCGCGTTCCAGCGGACTGATCGTCAATGTTTGCAGGGCCGGATCCATGCCGATGCCGCCGCCGCGGTACACATCGGGCGAAGCCAGGCGCACGGCCACGCCATTGGCTTCCTCGGGTGCCAGGGCCGTCAGTTCGATTTCGGCCAGCAGAGGCTGGCCCACATGCGACAGCACCGCCATCTCGCCCAGTTCGGCCGCCATGACGGGCGGCAAGGCCAGGCTGGCGGCGGCGCACGCGATCAGGGACCAACGGGGAAGGCTGCTGCTCTGCATGGACTGATCACTTTGATAACAGGATAAATAAGGGGAACTCGCCTGTCTTTAACGGCAGGAAAACGCAAAAATATAGATAGGCCAGGGTAAAAATGATGCATTACAGCATCATCCTGTGCCTTTTTTGCGCCTGGAGTACACTCGATCCACCTCTATCGATGAAAGGGATGTCATGAGTAGCAGAATCGAACGCGACAGTTTCGGCCCGATCGACGTACCCGCCGACCGGCTGTGGGGAGCGCAAACGCAGCGCTCGCTCGAGCACTTCCACATTTCCACGGAAAAGATGCCGCCCGAACTGATCGCCGCCCTGGCCACCGTCAAGCGCGCGGCCGCCCACGTCAACCTGGACTTGGGATTACTAGATGGCAAGAAAGCCGTGGCCATCACGCAAGCGGCCGACGAAGTGCTGGCCGGCAAGCACGACGCAGAATTCCCGCTGGCCGTCTGGCAGACGGGTTCTGGCACGCAAAGCAATATGAACATGAACGAAGTGCTGGCCAACCGCGGTTCCGAGCTGATCGGCGGCTTGCGGGGCGCCGAGCGTCTGCTGCACCCGAACGACGACGTCAACCTGGGCCAGTCCTCGAACGATATCTTTCCGACCGCCATCCACGTGGCCGCCGCCCTGGCCGTTGCCAACACGGTCTTGCCGCCGCTGCGCCAGCTGCGCGCCACCCTGGATGCGAAAGCCACAGAATTTACCGACATCGTCAAGATCGGCCGCACCCATTTGCAGGATGCGACGCCGTTGACCCTGGGCCAGGAATTTTCCGGCTACGTGGCACAGCTGGACTTTGCCGAGCACATCATCACGGCATCGTTGCCACCGCTGCTGCAACTGGCCGCCGGCGGCACGGCCGTGGGCACGGGCTTGAATGCCCACGTGGAATTTGCCGGCCGCATCGCGGCCGAGCTGGCGCGCCTGACGGGCCAGCCGTTCGAGACGGCCAGCAACAAGTTCGCCGCCCTGGCCGCCCACGATGCCCTCGTCGCCGCCCATGGCGCACTGAAAACCCTGGCCACGGCCCTGATGAAAATCGCCAACGACGTGCGCTGGATGGCCTCCGGTCCCCGTTCCGGCCTGGGCGAAATCACCATCCCCGAAAATGAGCCGGGCAGCTCCATCATGCCGGGCAAGGTCAACCCTACCCAGTGCGAAGCGCTGACCATGCTGTGCTGCCAGGTCTTCGGCAACGACGTCGCCATCACGGTGGGTGGCGCCTCGGGCAATTTCGAGCTGAATGTCTTCAAACCCTTGATTGCGCACAACTTTCTGCAAAGCGCGCGCCTGCTGGGCGACGGCATGCGCAGCTTCGACGAGCATTGCGCCCACGGCATCGCGCCGAACCGCGAACGCATCGCCGAACTGATGGAGCGTTCCTTGATGCTGGTCACGGCGCTGGCGCCGCACATCGGCTACGACAAGGCGGCGCAAATCGCCAAGCAGGCCCAGCATGAAGGCACGACCCTGAAGGAAGCGGCGCTGGCCCTGGGCTTTGTGACGGAAGAGCAATTCAGTGCCTGGATCGTGCCCCTGGAGATGACGCGTCCCAACAAAAGCTGAGGCTGCACCCTGCATTGCTGGCGGCTTCAGGTAAACTAGGGATTAGTTGAGGTCGTCATCAAGTGTTTAAAACACATCATTGCAATAAGGGATACAATGCAAAAAGTAAGCTTTGATTTAACATCCGAGTTCGTCGAGCTGAACCAGCTGTTGAAGCTGGTCGGCCTGTGCGACAGCGGTGGCGCAGGCAAGGTCATGGTCGATAGCGGCGTGGTGAAGGTCGATGGCAAGAAGGAATTGCGCAAGACCGCCAAGATCCGCGCCGGCCAAGTCGTCAGCGTGGGCGATATCCGTATCACGGTCGTCGGCCCTGCTTGATGCCGGCATGGGGCGCGAAAGCAGCCCCATGCTTCCAGCCATCACCGCTGCCAGCCGGCTGCCTGGATCAAGCTGCAACATGTCGTTATTGCCAGATAAATATCGATTGCAGAAGGGAAGCGCCATGGACCATCCCGAACAAGGTACGCGCAGCCAGGAACGCCTGATCGGCGACTTGCGCCAGGTAATAGAAAACGCGGAAGAATTGCTGCGTAACACAGACAAATACACCAGCAGCCTGTACCAGGGGGCGCGCGCCAGGCTGGAACTGGCCCTCGTCGCGGCCACAGCCGAGCTGGCCCGCTTTGAAGAAGAGCAAGTGACGCGCATGATGGACGCCACTCTGGCCGCGAATACCCTGTACCGCGATCAGACGGGCGAAGCGCGCGTGCTGCGGGCCTTCGAATAACAACGCCTGACAAAACCGTAGCGAGCGGAAGGAAGTTGTGGTTGAGAAGCGCAACTGTACGAAGGTACAGTGAGCATCGCAGACCGCAAATTACGACGCGTAGTAGGTTTTGATAGGCGCACTAAACCGTCAGGTCGTCAATACCGCATTCGCCAGCCACTGGCGCAAGTATGCGGCCAGGTCAAATGCCGGATCCAGCTCGAACGCTGCATCGAGCGCAGCACCAAAGGTCTGCCCCTGCTGCAAGGCCAGCAATGCCGCATGCGCGGCTGCATCCAGTACCAGCACTTGCGCCTTCCAGCGCGTCCGGCATACCAGCGCGTAGCTGGCCACCTGCATCTCTTGCGGAAACATCCCCTGCCCTTCACCATCCTGATGCGCCTGCCATAGGGCCGCCACCTGCCAGCCGGACGCCAGCAAAACGCAAGCGGGATGCAAGGTAAAACAGTGCGCTTCCAGTTGATCGGGATGCAGGGCGGCCAGCGCCTCTGGCGCCAGGCCCTGCGCATCGGCTGCGTAATGTGCCAGGTGCAAGGCCCATTCCAGGCGCGCCATGTCCGGCAGATAGGGCAACTCCGCCACGGGCGGGAACACAGCGAGAAAATCGGCGAAACGGGCGCCAAACTGATTCAAATCAGCGCTATCGGATGGCATCTTCCGGCCATACGCGTGCGCCAGGCCACCAAAGAATTCCTCCCCCACCAGCGCCAGCACGACGGGGTAGACCTGGCTCAGGGTGCGGCGCCAGTTGGCGCCCAAGCTGCCGCGGTACAGTGAAAAACGCTGTGGCACCGCGTCTCCCGCGAACGGCGGCAAGGCTGCCGCCGTATCCAGCAAGGCTGCGGAAAACGCTTGCTGGCCAGCCGCCAGCGCGTCAAGCGGCACTGGCGCTGGCGAGGACGGCAGCGCCGCTCCCTGCCATGGCGTCTGCGGCACATGCCGCGCCAGCATGGCCTGCGCCTTGTCCGCCTCGCCCAGCAGGATATCCAGCGGCGGTAGATCCGTATCCCATTCGACCAGGGTAGGCACGGCGCCAAAGCGCAGCAAGGCGGCCGCATACAAGCCCCAGACGGGATCGGCCACGGCGGCGCCATGGTGATCGACCACGGCGTGCGGCGTCAGCAGGTGGCCGCCCAGGTGCAGCTCACCCACGCTGCCCGGCGCAATGGACTGCATGGCCGTCAAGGCGTCTTCGCCGTGGTTGCACTGGTTCACATACAAGTTATTGATATCGAGCAGCAGCCCGCAGCCGCTGCGGCGCGCCAGTTCCGCCAGGAATTGCGCCTCGCTCATGGCATCGTCGGCAAAACGCAGGTAAGTGGAGACATTCTCCAGCAAGATCGGCCTTTTCAGCACATCCTGCACCCGCCCCACTCTGGCGCACAGCAAATCGAGGGCGGCGCCATTCAAGGCCAGCGGCAACAGATCGTTGAGTTGCCGCTGCGCCACGGCGCCCCAGCACAGGTGTTCCGACACGAGGGCGGGCTCGATGCGCTCGGCCACGGCGCGCACGCGCTGCAGGTGCGCCTCGGAAAAACCGCGCGCGGAACCCAGGCCCAGGCCCACGCCATGCAGGCTGATCGGGTAATCCTGGCGCAGGGTCTGCAGCACATGATGATCCCAGCCCGACGGCTGCAGATAATTTTCAGTGTGTACTTCCAGCCAGCCCACCTTGGGCCGGCGCGCCAGGAAGTCGCGGTAGTGCACGGCGCGCAGGCCGACGCCGGCAAGGGCCTGGATGGTCGGCGGCATGGGCAGGCGGCGGACGCTTACGGTTGCGTGGCCGGCTTGGCAGCCTTGCCGGCCTTGATGGGCTTGACGGAACCGCCCGCCTGTTCGCACGTGCCCTTGGCAACATACGTCCATTCCGTGGGCAGGTTGTCCGCTTCCGCCTGGCCGGCGCAGGAATGCGCGCCATCGGACGAGGCGCAATCGTTCTGCCCCGCCTTGGCCACGCCATAGCATTTTTCCTTGTCGCCAGGGGCGGGACTATCGTGTGCGGCCGCGTTGATGGTGGTGCCGACGCAGATGCCCGCGAGGGCGGCAGCGATGAGAGCTTGACGTTTGTTCATGGTGATTCCTCTTGCATGGGTCAAAGTGATGGCGCGCCCCGGGCTGCGCCATGGGCAACGCGAGGTGGTGGACATCATTTTACTGAATCGGCCGCGCCATGGCGAACCATGGTCAATTAGTCAATTTTACAGGAAGGAAGGGAAGGCAGGAAGACAGACAAAAACGCCCACTCGCCACCGTCAATGACGGTGGTGTGGGCATAGCGATGGCGAGCGCCAGACTGGCGCCGCGGGACTGCGCTCAGGCTGTCGTGTTGATGCGGTTACCGAGGTGGGCCGGCAGGCTCGGCGCCGACTGTACCGGTGGCAGCGCTGCCAGCAAGGCCGTGGCGGTCGAGCTTTGGATATCCTGGGCTTTTTTGAGGACAGTCAAGCCGACGGCTTGCCGCGTGCCTGTCTCCGCCATCGTGGTTGACAGTTGAGCAATGCTTCCGACGTCCATACGTTTCTCCAATGAGGTTCTACCCTTGTTAACGGATGCCGCCGGCAAACCTTTAGCTTATTTTTCCAGTCTGTGCAGCAGCCAGGCCAGCACGTGCTCGCGCGCATTCAAGTCCAGCCATGCTACGCCCTCGCGCAAATCGGCCGGCGCCGGGCTGTCGGACGCGACGGCGACCACATGCGGATCGTGCGGATACAGGGGCGCTTGCCCCACTTCCGGGCGGAACACTTCCAGCTTGGGGATGGGGTCCGTCTTGAAACCTTCGACCAGGGTCAGATCTGCCGGCCCCATGCGGGACAATTGCTGCGCCAGGCTCGGTTCCGGCGCGCCGCGCAGCTCATGCACGATGGCAAAGCGGTACGGCGACGCCACCAGCACTTCCGCCGCACCGGCCAGGCGCAGGCGGGCGCTGTCCTTTTGCGGCGGCTCCAGCGCCAGGTCATGGTGGCTGTGCTTGACCAGGTTGACGCGCAAGCCGCGCGCCGCCAGTTCCTTCACCACAAATTCCAGCAGGGTCGTCTTGCCGCTACCGGAACGGCCGATCACACCAAGTACCGGGTGTGCGGGCATCGCATCGTGCATGGTCACTCCTTGATTGAGAAGGAATGATTATACGCAGCCCCACGGGCGCCACCGCCTGGCGCAGGCGCCGCGCATTGCCCGCCTCATCGCCCAGGTCAAGCGCCTGTGGATTTCCCGCCATTCCCGGCGCCGGCGGACGCCGGCTTGCCGCCCTGCCGCCGGCGCCTGTCCGCCGTCCTGCCCGCCGTTTTATTCGCCGTTTGATTTTTCACCGCCTGCGCATTCCTGGCCATGCGCGCCAATTGCCGGTGGGCGGCGATCGCGCCCGCCTCGGCATCGGATTGAGACGGGGCAGCGGCAGCGGCGGCCACCTCGCCATCAGACGGGCAGGCGGGCGCCAGCGGCATGAAATCCTGCGCCCGCACATCCGCCTCCCATGCGGCGCGCTGCGCCAGCACGACGGCGGGCACGGCAGGCGCCGTGCGCGGCTGCGCCAGGGTCAGCACGTTCCCCAGACCACTGGCGGCCGCCACGCGCGCGCCCATCTGGGGCAAGGAGCCATCGGCGGCGCGGCAAAAGCGCTGCAGGATGGTCTTGACGATCGACGTGTGGTCGACCACTTCGTGGCTGACGCTGCCCGGCGCGATCAGCGGCGACACCAGCAGCATGGGCACGCGCACACCGTAGCGGCGAAACGCGGGGTCGTCGTCGATGGCGGGGCCAGGCGGCACATGGTCGAAAAAGCCGCCGTGTTCGTCATAGCTGAGGATCAGCAAGGTGCGCGCCCAGTCGGGACCGCGCGACAGGGCCTGGTAGACCTGCGCCACGAGCGCCTGGCCGGCGCGGATATCGGCCGGCGGATGGTCGTCATTCTCAAAGAAATGCGGATCGATCCAGCTGACCGAGGGCAAGGCACCCGCCAGCGCATCGCCGATGAAGCCATAGCGGCGCGCGCTGGAGCCGAACGGTTCGTACCATTCGGACGAGCGGTAATGGTCGTCCGTCAGCGCCAGGCTCCAGGGCTTCCAGGCAGAATAAAATTTCCAGCTGACCTGGGCACGCTCGAGGTGGCGCACGAAGGACTTGTTCGCATACAGGGGCACGCGCTTGCTGTCCTTGCTGCCGGCCGCCTTGCCGCTGAGCGCATACAGGCGGTTGGGCCAGGTAGCCCCCGGCACGGAACTGTAGCAGCGGTCGCAGACGCAGAACTGCTGCGCCAGGAAATCGTACATGGGCAAGTCGGCCGCATTGTAATAACCCATCACCAGGTCGATATCGGGGTCGCCCGGATGCGTTTGCGCATAGTCGTCGACAAAGCCGCCGTTATTGTTTTGCAATTGCTGCGCCACCGACAGGCCCGTATGCGACGGATCTTGCTGCGGCCCGAAGGCCGTGCGCCGCAAATGGTGCACGGGGTAGGTCACGCCCGCATGCACGTTGGCATGGCTGGCCTGCAAGCCATCGATATCGGTGCGCCCGCCTTCCAGGCTCAGGTAGCCGACCATGTGGTCAAACGAGCGGTTTTCCATCATCAGCACGACGATATGGTCGATGCGCGCCAGGTTTCCAGGCACACCCACATCAAGGACACCCTCACCAGCTGCGGCAGCAATCATCGGAACTCCCCCGGCCGCGCACACGGTCGCAGCGACCCTGGTTCGACCAGGCCTGGCCAGTATGGTTCAGCGTTGGCGGTCCGGTCTTGATGCGCAACAGCTCAATACGGCACGCGGTAGCGGTAGCCCTTGAAACTGAAGATGGCTGCCTTCGGCTGCAACTTTTCCAGCACCAGGCCGGGCGCCAGCTCCTCGCCTTCGTGGCGCAGTACCTTGTCGATCAACAACAGGCGGTCGGCCGGATTCTTCGAGTAGATATAGCCGCCGATGGCGACCGGGGGGATTTGCCGCTGTATCGGCTCTGGCAAGTCGCGCATGCCGGGTACGGTCTCTTCGGCTGAAGGCGCGGGCGCGGGCATGGCCGGCGCCGCAGCGGGAGCGGAGACAGGCGGAGCCGCCTCCCCTGGCGACTCTTGTTTCGGCTCCGGCACAGGTCTGGCATGGTGCACGGGGGCGGCGGTGACCGCCGCCGGCACGGGGGGGACTTGCGCGACGGGAACTGGCGCAAGCGCGGGAGCCGCTGGTGGCGGCGCTGCCGGCACCGGCGCGGGCACGGACTGGGCCAGCACGGCTGGAACGACAGGAATCGCCGCAGGCACGTTGGCCGCTGCCTGCCAAGGCTGCCACAGCAGCAGTGCGGCAGCCACGGCCACCGTCACGCCGCCCAGCGCCAGCCAGACGGGCGCGCGCCGCGCCACGCCGGACGCAGCGGTGTCGTGCAGCTGCACCTGCGGTGCGTGGATCGACGGCAACTCGCCCAGCTGGCGCTCGGCTTGCGATTTTTTCAGTGCTTCAAGTATGTAGGACATCTTATTTCCCCGCCACCAGCGCCGTCGCAGCGGGCGCCGCCACGGCAGGAGCTGCGCTGCTCAGGCGCGGCTCCGAATTGTCACCCAGCTGCATCAGGCGTATGAATGTTTTCGGGCCTGCCAGGCCATCGGCCCGCAGGTTCTGGCGCTGCTGGAAGGCACGCAACAGGCCTTGCATCTCGGCATCAAGCGGCAGATTGGCGGCCGGCGCCGGCAAGCCCTGCTGTTGCGCCAGGCGCTGCGCCAGCCAGTCCACGTCGGCGCCGCGGGCGCCCAGCGGCACTTCGTCGCGCCAGTTGCGCGGGGCGCGCCAGAAGGTCGTGAAACTGCCATCGCTGCGCTGCGCCAACTGGGCCAGCGGCAGGCTTTGCTGTTTGCCATCGAGCATCAGTGTGGCGGTCTCGTCCTGCAAGCGCGTCAGCAGCGCCAGCTGTTCCACACCCTCCGCACCGCGCAAGGCCAGCATGGCGGGACGGTCCAGCACGCGCAGTTCGGCGATGCCGCCCCGGCTGTGCAGGCAGCGCAGGCCGGCGCGGGCGCCCGCCTGGCAAGCGTCGCCGACCGGTAACTGCTCGCCCCACAGGCTGGCCAGCTGGCGCAGCACGGCGTTGCGGTCCGGCACGCTGACGGGCGCGGGCGCGGATGCGGATGCTGCGGCAACCACCACGCTGGATGCGGCCGGCGCAGAGGCTGCCACGGCAGGTACAGCGGGCACAGCGGACGGGCGCGGCATGAAATGCCAGGCCAGCGCGGCCGTGACCACGGCGCCGACCAGCACGCCGCCCGTCACGTGGACCCAGCGCAGGCCCCGTCCGGCAGCCGGCTTGCCCTCTTCCGCAAACACTTCCTCGGCGGCACGGCGCAGGATCTGGCGCGTCACCTGCGGCTGGTTTTCCACGTAGGCGCCCAGCAACGCGCGGTCGCACAGCAGGTTGATGCGGCGCGGCACGCCGTGACTCATGGCATGGATGGGCGCCATCAGGCGTGGCGCGAACGGCGTCTGCGCCGTGCTACCCGCCACGGCCAGGCGGTGGCGGATATAATTGGCCGTCTCGTCCGCCGTCAGCGACCCCAGGTGATAGCGGGCGATCACGCGCTGCGCCAGCTGCTCCAGTTCCGGCCGGGCCAGCATGGCGCGCAATTCCGGCTGGCCGATGAGGATGATCTGCAGCAGCTTGCGCTCGCTCGTCTCCAGGTTGGTCAGCAAACGCAACTGCTCCAGCACGGCGGCGGACAGGTTTTGCGCCTCGTCGATGATCAGCACATTGTTCTTGCCCTGCGCATGGCTGGCCAGCAGGTGCGCATTGATGGCGTCAACATAGCCTTTCACGCTGGCCACGCCGGGCGCCACGGCGATGCGGAATTCCTCGCAGATCGACAGCAGCAATTCCTCGACGGACAGTTTCGGATTGAAGATATACGCGAGCTGGCAGTTTTCCGGAATCTGCTCCATGAAGCAACGGCACACGGTGGTCTTGCCGGCGCCGATTTCTCCCGTCAGCAGCACGAAGCCGCCGCCGCTGCCCACGCCATACAGCAGGTGCGCCAGCGCTTCGCGGTGGCGTTCGCTCATGAACAGGTAGCGCGGATCGGGGGCGATCGAGAACGGCGATTGCTTGAGCTGGAAATAATGCGTGTACATGGAGACCCTGCGGATGAAACGATCAAAATGCGCGGCGCCAAGCCGAATCCCTCATCGGGTGCGGGCGGGCGGCAACGGCTTGTATTTGGCGCAATACACTTTCGCCTTGCTACGGAAGTAGACGATTTTACTGCCAGGCACGGAACCACGGACAGGAAAGGCGGAATTGTCGAGTTTATTGAAACGCAGGCCCGAGGCGCCGCGGATGGCGGGTTCCAGCTTTTCCGGCGTCGAGTCCGCCACAACGCCCATGAAGACGAGGGGGCTGGTGTCGTCGCTGACGATCACGTCGGTAATCGGCGCGCCCCACAAGGTGGCGTCCGTGCGGAACCAGTAGGCGCCCCCTTCATGCTTGTAGGCCGGGCCGAAGGCCGTCAGCAAATAGGCATAGAAGGCCTTGTTGTCGATCTGGTCGATGCACAGCACGGCATTGCCCACCACTTGCCCGAACGTGGACGGCGGCGGCTTTTGCTGCGCCAGCACGCCGGACACGGGCACGCCAATGGCCAGCAAGGCGAACGCCGCCAGCAGGGCCGGCGCACGCCACGGGCGCATCAATGCACGGTGCACGCGCATGATCAGTGCTTGCGCTCTTCTTTCTTGACCTTCTTGGCTTCCTTCTTTTCCTTCATGGTCTTGGCCGGTTCCTTCTTGGCTTCCTTCTTGCTGTCCTGTGCCTTGCTCATCATCTACTCCATGCCTGGGCGGAAATGCCTGGGCCATTATGACACTCCCCCATGAAAATGCCACGTCATTTCCCCCATGCAATGAATCCCGCCCGGCAAGCACAGGCAGCGCATGCACTTATTTGCAAAAAGACGTTTGCATTTCTATTTTATTATGTTTTAATACACGAAATTTATAAATAGATATCATTTCGGTGCGGCATGAGCAGCGCCGGAAAGCATACCAACTGGGGACAGGACATGGGCCGGCATACGGCGGGACCATGTGTCATCGACTTACAGCCCTCGGCGGAAACAGACAATATGATGAGAAAGATGATCTTGCTGGGCGCGGCCCTGTCACTCTGGGCCGCTGGCAACATGCATGCGGCAGACACGCCGCCGATTCAAGTGGCCGCCTACCAGGCAGCGCCCGCCACCCTGGCCATGCAGTTGGCCAGCTTCCAGTCACCGAACGCCAGCCGGCACGCCTCTGGCCCGCATGAACCGGGCACCCATTCGCTGCTGCTGGTCGCCATCTTGCTGCTGAGCCTGCGCATGCGCGCGCGCCCCAGCAGCGAAAAATTCAGTACCTGACGTGAAAACGGCCGCGCAAGGCGGCCGTTCCATTCACACGTCAGCGCACTATCAGTGCAGGCACAGGCGGCGGCGCGTCTTTTCGATCAGCGCCGCATCGTAGGGATACAGGTTCTCGATAAAGAACAATTCCGTTTCCGCCTCGTCTTCCAGGCACATTTCGATCATGACCGGGCCATCGCTTTCGCGGCCCAGGAAATCCTTCGGCCAGCGATTCTTGCGGTGCGTGCGCATCATTTCCATGCCCAGCGCGGCCAGCGGCGCCGACACGCCGGCGGCCAGCGCCTCTTGCTGCCAGTCGTCCCAGTACTCGCTCTTTGCTGCCTTGTCGTTCATCATGCTCTTCCAACTCAGGTGTAAAAGGCGGACTTTACTCTTCATGGCGTCCCTTGCCAAGCAATACTGCAGCGCGCGGCACAGACCAGTCTGAAAAAATTGGCATTAAACAAGGCCAATTTCAATACCATTCACGACGCACAAAAACTCCTTTATTAACAATCACTTGCAATAACACCCTCGGGCATGGCGCGCCATCGCGCAACGCATTTGTTAATACCACTTAAATACCTGTTGACAAGCCATCTGGGCGACAATATAGTGCCTTCAGCTTTTTCGCCGCCCGACAAATAAAAGAACCGAGACAGGCGCATTCAACCAAACGCGGGACTGCACAACATGATCGAATACATAATCGGCGTCGACGGCGGGGGCAGCGGAACCCGCGTACGCCTGGCGCGCCTCGACGGCCAGGAACTGGCGCAGGGACAAAGCGGCCCTTCCGGCCTGGGACTGGGCATCGAACGGGCCTGGACTTCCGTGGCGCATGCCGTCACCCTGGCCTTCCGCGCCGCCGGCCTGGAACAGCCGCCGCTGCAGCGCATGGCCATCGGCCTGGGCCTGGCCGGCGTGCACAACAAGCAGTGGGCCGCCAGCTTCGTCGAACACAATCCCGGCTATGACTTTGTGGCACTCGAATCCGATGCCCTGACCACCCTGCTGGGCGCGCACGCGGGCCAGCCGGGCGCCATCGTTGCCATCGGCACGGGCAGCGTGGGCGAAGTGCTGCACGCGGACGGCAGCCGCCATGAAGTGGGCGGCTGGGGCTTCCCCTCGGGCGACGAGGCGGGCGGCGCCTGGATCGGCATGCGCGCCATCAACCACGCGCAGCAGGTGGTCGACGGGCGCGTGCCCGGCAGCGCCTTCGCCACGGCCATCATCGATGCCTGCGGCGGCCAGCGCGATGCCATGCAGGTGTGGCTGGCCGCCGCCAGCCAGACCAATTTCGCGCAACTGGCGCGGCTGGTGCTCGAACACGCGGCCAGCAATGCGGTGGCGCGCACCATCCTGACGGATGCGGGGCAGCAGATCGCCCTCATCGCCAGGGCGCTCGATCCGGCTGGCACCTTGCCCGTGGCCCTGTGCGGCGGCCTGGCGGCGCCCTTGTCGAGCTACCTGCCGGCGGACTTATTGCAACTGGTCGTGCCGGCACAGGGCGACTCGGCCGCAGGCGGCCTGCGCCTGATACGCAAGTACTTGCAGGAGCAATGACCATGCTGGCCAAACTGTCCGCCTTCAAACCCAATCCGGCCAGCGACACGCCGCTCTACATGCAACTGGCGAACATGCTGTCGGACGGCATCGCCAGCGGCGACTGGCGCGCCAACCAGGCCTTGCCTTCCGAGCGCGTGCTGTCGGACATCCTGGAAATTTCGCGCGTCACGGCGCGCAAGGCCATCGACATGCTGTGCGACCGGGGCATGCTGACGCGCAAGCGCGGCTCGGGCACCTACATCACGCCCAAGCTGGAACAGCCGCTGTCGCGCCTGACGAGCTTTTCGGAAGAGTTGCGCCAACGGGGATTTACCGCCGGCTCGCGCTGGCTGCAGCGCGATATCGGCTCGGCCGCGCCGCTGGAGCTGCTGTCGCTGGGATTGTCGCCGCACATGCCGGTGGCGCGCTTGCGCCGCCTGCGCACGGCCGACGAAGTGGTGATGGCGATCGAAACGACCACCATCCCCGCGCTCTACATGCCGGACCCGCAGCAGGTGACCGATTCGCTGTACGGCTACCTGGAGTCGCGCGGCACCATCCCGATGCGCGCGCTGCAGCATATCCGCGCCGTCAACGCCACGGCGGAACAGGCCAAGCTGGCCAACATCAAGACGGGTGAAGCCATGCTGCACATCACCCGTGTCAGTTATCTCGACAACGGCGCAGCGGTGGAACTGACCCACTCGTATTGCCGCAGTGATTATTATGAATTCGTAGCGGAGTCGCGCAGATGAGCAGCACTATCAAAGGCAATATCCTTACCCCCGGCGGCTGGATCCACGGCGCCATCGCCTTCGGCGAGCGCGTCGACAGCATCACGGGCGAATCCCTTCACCCGTCGGGCAACAGCGACGACTATATTTTGCCGGGCTTTATCGACCTGCACGTGCACGGCGGCGCCGGCAAGGACATCATGGAAGGCGGCGAAGCCGTCTACACCATCGCGGCCATCCATGCGCGCCACGGCACCACCAGCCTGCTGGCCACCACCATGACGGCGCCGCCGGAAGATATCGACATGGCCCTGACGGCCATCGGCATCGCCGCCAACCACCGCCGCCCGAACACGGCGCGCGTGCTGGGCGCCCACCTGGAAGGTCCGTACATCAATTCCGGCAAGCTGGGGGCGCAGCCGAACTATGCGCGCGCCGCCAACCTGGCCGAAATCGAACGCCTGCAAACCCTGGCCAAGCTGCGCGTCATTACCGTCGCGCCGGAAATCGCCGGCCACCTGGACCTGGTGCGCGCCCTGGCCGATGCCGGCGTGCGCGTGCAGATCGGCCACACGCTCGGTTCCTATGAAGACGGCGTGGCCGCGCTGGAACACGGCGCCATGGGTTTCACGCATCTGTTCAACGCCATGAGCGGCCTGCACCACCGCGAGCCTGGCATGGTCGGCGCCGCCCTGGCGCACGCCGAATACGCCGAACTGATCCCCGACCTGCTGCATGTGCATCCGGGCGCCATCAAGGTGGCCCTGCGCGCCATCCCGCGCCTGTACTGCGTCACCGATTCGACCGCAGCCACCGGCATGCCGGACGGCGAATACATGCTGGGCCGCCACGCCGTGCAGAAATGCATGGGCGGCGTGCGTCTGCCCGACGGCACGCTGGCGGGCAGCACCCTGACCCTGGACCAGGCGCTGCGCAACTTGGTGGGACTGGGACTGGACCTGGCCGACGCGTCCAAGCGCGTGTCGACCAACGCCGCCGATTACCTGGGCCTGGAAGAACGCGGCCGGCTGGCCCCCGGTACTTACGCCGATCTGGTGGTACTCGATCGCGATCTCAAACTCAAAGCTGTGTATATAGAAGGAGAAATCTGTGACCTCAATGATGCTTAAAGAAGCCATTTCCGCCGCCGAATGCGTCGCCCTGCAACTGGCCAGCGACACGGAACGCTACGCGGAACTGGGCCGCAAATTGAGGAGCACCTCGTTCTCGACCGCGCTGACCATCGCGCGCGGCAGCTCGGACCACGCCTGCAACTACGTCGCCTACCTGATCATGGCGCGCCTGGGCCGTGTCGTCGCATCCCTGCCGATGTCGCTGGTGACCCTGAACAAGTCGCCGCTGGTGACGCGCGACACGCTGGCCATCTCGATCTCGCAATCGGGCCAGAGCCCTGACGTGGTCGAGCCGATCCGCTACTTCCGCGACGGCGGCGCCACCACCGTGGCCCTGGTCAACGATATCGAGTCGCCGCTGGCGCACGCCGCCGAATGGGCCATGCCCCTGCGCGCCGGCAAGGAACAAAGCGTCGCCGCGACGAAGAGCTTCATCACCAGCCTGGTCGCCGGCGCGCGCATGGTGGCCCAGTGGCAGAACGACCCTGAACTGCAGGCCGGCCTGGAAGCGCTGCCTGAAGCGCTGCTCGAAGCGACCCGCGTCGACTGGTCGCCCGCCATCGACGTGCTGGCTCCGGCCCGCAACATCATGGTAGTGGGACGCGGCATCAGCTTCCCCGTGGCGCTGGAAGCGGCGCTGAAATTCAAGGAAACCTCGGCCCTGCAGGCGGAAGCCTTCAGCGGCGCCGAAATCAAGCACGGCCCGATGGCCCTGATCGAAGACGGTTACCCGCTGCTGATTTTCGCCACGCGCGGCCCGACGCAAGCCGGCCTGCTGCAGCTGGCAACGGAGATGCGCGGCCGTGGCGCCAAGGTCTTGCTGGCGGCGCCAAGCGATGTGGCCGAGCGCGACCTGACCCTGCCCGTGGCGGCCACGCCGGATCTCGATCCGATCGTCGCCATCCAGTCCTTCTACGTGATGGCGGCGAAACTGTCGGCCGCGCGCGGCATGGACCCGGATGCACCGCGTCACCTGAGCAAGGTCACGAAAACCAATTAAGCAGTACCCGGCAACCCGCCCCCGGCACGGGGCGGGGCTGCCGGCAGAAGCACCCGAATATAAGCGACGGCAAGGGCATGTACCCGCGCCGCGGACTCATGGACATTGGAGCGCCACGCTCCAGGATAAAAATGACGATCAAGAGACTGTTGGCGGTTGTTGCCTGCGCGGGCCTGCTCGCGCCGCAGGCATGGGCTGCCGAGAAAATCGAATTCTGGACCTTCAGCATGAAGCCCAAGTTCACGCCGTATTTCAATGCGGTGGTGGCGCGCTATGAGGCGCAGAATCCCGACGTCAAGATCGAATGGATCGACTTCCCGTGGGACGTCATCCAGACCAAGCTGGTCACGCGCATCGTGGCCGGCACGCCGCCCGCGCTGGTCAGCCTGAACGTGCCCTGGGCCGACGAATTTGCGCGCGACGGCTTGCTCACGCCCGTCGATGGCCTGATCAAGGAAGCGCGCGCCAGCTACATTCCCAGCGCCCTGGACGACTTGCGCTTCAAGGGCCGCACCTACGGCTTCCCCATGTACAGCAATGTCGCGGTGATCGCCTTCAATACCGCCATTTTCAGGCAGGCGGGACTCACGCGCGGCCCCGCCAGCCTCGATGAACAACTGGCGTACGCGCGGCAGATCGCGCAACGCACGGGCAAGGCCGGCATCGCCCCCGCCCTGTCGAAGATCGATGGCCTGTTCATGCAGCAGGGCCTGGCCGTGATTAGCGACAACCGCGCCGTCTTCAATTCGCCGCAGCACGTGGCGCTGGTGCAGAAACTGGCCGACACCTATAAAGTGGGCGGCCTGCTGAAGGAAAGCCTGTTCGCCGAAGACAATTTCCCCGCCGTGATCGACGCCTACAAGGGCGGCCGCCTGGGCATGCTGCTGGCGCCGCCCACGGCCATGCAGCGCATCCGCGGCGATGCGAAAGACATCTACGCCATCACCGACGTGGCGCCCGCGCCGCTGGGCCCGACCGGCATCGCCGACGGCGGCTGGCTGGTGCACTTCGCCATTCCGAAAGGCGTGCCGGCGCGCCAGCTGCCATCGGTCGGCAAGTTCGCGCGCTTCCTGACGAACGACGAGAACCAGCTGGCCTTCGCCAAGCAGGCCAGCGTCTTCCCCACCACGGTGAAAGCGGCGGCCGACCCGTTCTTCCTCGCCACGCCGCAGAACGCGGGTGCGGCCGAAAAGGCGGTGGCCGCCGGCGCCCTGTCGATGGGCCACTCGCGCACCCTGTACGTGGCCGGCATCGACGACTACGACGAGTTGCGCCGTTCGCTGGTGAAAGCCGTCGAGGCGGGCGTGACGGGCAAGCAGGATGTGAAGCAGGCGCTGGACCAGGCCGTCGCCATCTGGAACCGCAAGCTGGCCACCCTGCCGCGCCACTGAGGACGCCATGAAACTTACCCACCGCCATACCGTGCAAGCCTGGCTTTTTCTCACCCCCGCCCTGCTGCTGCTGGCCGCCTTTTCCTTCTGGCCCGTCGGCTACGGCTCCGTGCTGGCCTTCACCGATTACAGCCTGATACGCGAGACGCGCTTCGTCGGCCTCGATAACTTCCGCTACATCTTCAACAACGAGATGTTCGTCTCGGGCCTGAAAAACTCGCTGATGTTTTTGCTGATGGTGCCCTTCGTACAGGTGGGCGCCATCGTGCTGGCCGTGCTGGTCAACAACCGCCTGCCCGGCATCCGCCTGTTCCGCGCCGCCTTCTACGTGCCCGTGGTGACCACCGTTTCCGTAGTCGGCATCATGTGGGGCTTCATGTTCCACGAACAGGGCGCACTGAACTACGTGATGATGACCTTGAAGCTGGTGAACGCGCCCGTGGGCTGGCTGTCGAACGACAGCCTGGCCCTGTTTGCCGTGATGTTCGTCACCCTGTGGCGCGGCCTGGGCTGGTACATGGTGATGTATCTGGCGGCCCTGCAATCGATCCCGTCGGACATGCAGGAAGCGGCCATGCTCGATGGCGCCAACCGCTGGCAGCGTTTCTGGAAGATCACCGTGCCGATGCTGCGCCCCACCATCATGCTGTGCTCCATCCTGTCCGTGCTGGCGGCCCTGAAGGCTTACCAGGAAGTCGATGTGCTGACCCAGGGCGGCCCGATGAATTCCACCTTCACGGCGCTGTACTACGCGTATGACCAGGGCCTCAAGCACTTGAAACTGCCGCGCGCGCTGGCGGCCAGCTTCGTCGTTTCGCTGTTCTGCATCGGCATCGCCCTGCTGTGTCTGCGCTACCTCAAACCCAAGCACCGCTGACAGGGGAATGACCATGACAACCCGTTCCCGCTCCCTGAAAACGCGCCTGCACATACTGGGCCACTATGCCGTGCTGTGCGCGATCGCCGTCGTCTGCGTCTTCCCCTTCTGGTGGACCCTGGTGACGGCCATTTCCACGGAAGGCAATATCTTCGCCTTCCCGCCCACCTTCTGGCCGAAGGCGCCGTCCTTCGACAACTTCATCGAAGTGTTCAATGCGATCCCGATCTGGTCGTTCTTCAAGAACTCCGTGCTGATCGCCGTGTTTACCGTGTTCTGGAAACTGCTGCTGTGTTCACTGGCCGCGTATCCGCTGGCGCGCCTGAAATTCCGTGGCCGCAAGCTCGTGTTCGGCCTGATCCTCGCCACCCTGGTGCTGCCATCGGAAGTGAACTTCCTCGTCAACTTCATCAC
Organism: Janthinobacterium sp. BJB446; assembly: GCF_002735655.1. Taxonomy (NCBI): domain Bacteria; kingdom Pseudomonadati; phylum Pseudomonadota; class Betaproteobacteria; order Burkholderiales; family Oxalobacteraceae; genus Janthinobacterium; species Janthinobacterium sp. BJB446. Next base: position 278,306 of record NZ_PDZK01000003.1, read on the forward strand.
CATCACGCAAATGAGCCTGGTCGATACCTACACAGGCGTGATCCTGCCCAACGTGGTGACGGCCGTGGCCATCTTGCTGCTCAAGCAGGCGTTCGAGGAAGTGCCGCAAGACCTGATCGACGCGGCGCGTGTCGATGGCGCTACCGAGTGGGTCATCTTCAGCCGCATCATGCTGCCGCTGATTACGCCATGGCTGGCCACCGTCGGCATCCTGACGGCCGTCGAATCGTGGAATGAATACATCTGGCCCTCCATCGTCATGAGCAAACCCGATGAATTCCCCCTGTCGGTGGGCGTGCTGTACTTGCGCGGCACCTTCGGCAGCAGCACGCGCGTGATTGCCGCCGGCACCCTGATCACCATCGTGCCGACCCTGCTCGCCTTCCTGTTTACCCAACGCTTCTTCATGCGCGGCATGGACGGCGCAGTCAAATGAAAACGTCTCTCGATAAGGAAGCCCCCATGCACGACCAGCGCATCAGCATCAGCAAAAAAGTCCGCAGCCCGATTTCCTGGGTGCCCACCTTGTACTTCGCCCAGGGCTTGCCGTTCTACGCCGTGGCCCTGGTGGCCGGCCTGATGTTCAAGAGCATGGGCGTGCCGAACGACCAGATCGCCCGCTGGACGGGCCTGATCGGCTTTGCCTGGGTCTTCAAGTCGCTGTGGAGCCCCTTCCTGGAACTGGCGTCGAGCAAGAAGACCATGGTGGTGCTGTTCCAGTTCGCCGGTGGCCTGAGCCTGGGCCTGATCGCGCTGGCCCTGCAAACGCCGCTGTGGTTCGCCGCCTGCATCGCCGTGCTGTTCGTCGCCGCGCTGGCCTCGTCCACGCACGACATCGTCTGCGACGGCCTGTATATCGCCAGCCTGTCGGACAAGCAGCAGGCGGCCTACGCCGGCTGGCAAGGCGCCTTTTTCAATGCGGGCAAGTTCATCTCGCTGGGCGGCCTGGTGATCCTGGCTGGCTACCTGGAGAAAAAAATCGGCATCAAGCCCGCCTGGTCGGTGATCTTCCTGATCATCGGCGCCATGATGCTGTCGCTGGCCGCGTACCACCTGTGGGCGCTGCCGCAGGTGCGCAATGCGGCCGTGGCCGACAAGAGCGTGGCCGGCATCAGCCGCACCCTGTGGGACGTGCTGGTGGACTTCCTGAAAAAGCCCGGCATTTGGGGCATGATCGCCTTCATCATCCTGTTCCGCGCCGGCGAGGCGCAAGTGCAGACCATCGGCCCGCTGTTCCTGCGCGAAGCGCGCGAACTGGGCGGCCTGGGCCTGTCGACGACGGAAGTGGGCGCCGTGTACGGCACGGCCGGCACCGTGGCATTCCTGCTGGGCAGCATCGGCGGCGGCTACTTCACTTCGTGGCTGGGCCTGAAGCGCGCCATGTTCTTCCTGATCCTGGCCATGAACTTGCCGAATCTGGTGTTCTATTACCTGAGCCACAGCATGCCGACCGACCTGACCCTGATCACGGCCGCGCTCAGCGTGGAGATGTTCGGCTATGGCTTCGGCTTCGTCGGCCTGATCCTGTTCATGATGCAGGTGGTCTCCGTCGGCAAGTACCAGACGGCCCACTATGCGTTCGCTACCGGCGTGATGCAGCTGGGCTTCGTGCTGTTCAAGATGATCAGCGGCGACATCCAGACGGCGCTCGGCTACAAGACGTTTTTCCTGTGGGTGCTGGTGTCGGCCGTGCCCGTATTGATCCTGTCGCGCTTCATGCGCATCGGCCCGAAGGATGCCTCCGACCAGTCTGACGCCGGCGCCACGTCCGCGCCGGCCAGCGCAAGCTAGGAATCGCACAGCCCATGGCACACATCGCATTAAAGAATATCGTCAAGCTGTATGACGACAAGCACCCGGTCATCCACGGCATCGACCTCGATATCCGCGACGGCGAATTCGTCGTCTTCGTGGGACCGTCCGGCTGCGGCAAATCGACCCTGCTGCGCATGATCGCCGGGCTGGAAGACATTACCGATGGCGAGCTGCATATCGGCGGCAAGCTGGCCAACGATATCGCGCCGGCCGAGCGGGGCCTGGCCATGGTCTTCCAGAGCTACGCCCTGTATCCGCACATGACGGTGTACGAAAACATGGCCTTCGCCCTCTCCCTGGCCGGACACAAGAAGGCCGAGGTGCGCGCCGCCGTCGAGCGCGCGGCCGACATCCTGCAGATCACGCCACTGTTGAAACGCAAGCCGAAGGACCTGTCGGGCGGCCAGCGCCAGCGCGTGGCCATCGGCCGCGCCATCGTGCGCAAGCCACAGGTTTTCCTGTTCGACGAACCGCTGTCGAACCTCGACGCGTCGCTGCGCGTGCAGATGCGCGTGGAAATCTCGCGCCTGCACCAGGAACTGAAAACCACCATGATCTACGTCACGCACGACCAGGTCGAGGCGATGACCCTGGGCGAGCGCATCGTCGTCTTCAATGGCGGGCGCATCGAGCAGGTGGGCAGTCCGCACGCGCTGTATAACAATCCCGGCAACCTGTTCGTGGCCGGCTTCCTCGGCGCGCCGAAGATGAACTTCATCGCTTGCACGGCCGTTGCCAGCGGCCCCGGCTCGGTGGCCGTGCGCCTGCCCGGCGGCACCGTCATCGACGTCGAGGCGCAGGGCGGGAGCGTGGCGCCGGGCGACGGGCTGACCCTGGGCGTGCGCGCCGAGCATGTCAGCCTGCAGCACGGGGACAATGCGGACGGCAACGTGATCGACGCGGCCGTCAGCCATGTCGAATACCTGGGCGACGTGGCCATCGTCTACGCCAGCATGCCGGGCGTGGCCGAGATGCTGGCCGTCAAGCTGCCGGCCGAGGAAAGCTTGCGCCACGCGGGCGACGCCATGCGCCTGCACCTGCCAGCGCAGCGCTGCCTGCTGTTCGATGCCGCAGGGCAAGCCCTGGCACGCACGTTTGCCGCACCCGCTCAGCCGTTTATGTGACAATAGCCGTTTTGTATCATGCCGCTTCTGTTTGACCTATGCAGGCAGAACGGCAGAAATGTGTTTTTCGAGCTTCCTTGCCCCTCTGGCAATGCCACTGCACGATGTTGCGGTTGCCAGTGCAGGTGCGTATTTTTGTTATTGATTGAAGGATTGACCATGTCCCAATTCCGTCTTGCCCGTCTTAGCCTGCTCCTGGCCGCCATCGGCCTGAATGTCCTGCCATCCCTGTCGCACGCGCAGGATGCCAAGCCAGCCGCCGCCGCGGCTGCCGCTCCGGCCGAATCGGTGCGCCCTGAAGTGTTCAAGCTGCTCGATCCGACCGCCGTGAAGGCATCGATGGATGCCAAGAACTACGCCGACGTGCAAAGCCGCATCGACCAGGCTGCCGCCATTCCGGCCCTGACGCCGTATGAAACGTTCGTGCTGAACCGCCTGCGCGTGGCATTGGCATCGGCCACCAACAATGCGCCCATGGCCATGACGGCACTGGAAGCGGTGATCGAATCGGGCAAGCTGGAAAAGAACGTCAAGGGCGATTTCATCCAGGCGCTGGCCAACTACCACTACAACGCCAAGGATTACCCGAACGCCATCAAATGGTTCACCCGCTACCAGACGGAAACGGGCGATGTCGCCAGCGTACGCAAGTACATCGTGCGCGCCTATTACCTGGGCAATGACTTTGCGCGCGCAAAACAGGAATTGCTGGCCGATATCACGGCACAACAGCAAGCGGGCAAGACACCTAGCCTGGAAGAATTGCAATTGCTGGCCAACACGGGCTCGAAAAGCAAGGATCCGGCCACCTACCTGATCGCCATGGAAAACCTGGTGCGCTACTACCCGTCGGACGACTACTGGACCGACCTGCTGGGCCGTTTGCAGGGCAAGGCCGGCTATTCCGACCGCTTCGCGCTGGACGTGCTGCGCCTGCAATTCCAGGCCGTCGGCACCATGTCGCCGCAGGATTACAGCGACATGGCTGAAATCGCCTTGCAAAACGCCTTCCCGACGGAAGCGAAAAAAGTCCTCGACGCCGGCTTTGCCAAAGGCGTGCTGGGCACGGGCGCGAATGCGGCCAAGCACAAGAAACTGCGCGACCAGGCCAACAAGGCTGCCGCCGACGATGCGAAAAACATCGCCAGCGGCGAAGCGTCGGCCATGAAGAGCAAGGATGGCACGGGCTTGATCAATCTGGGCTACGCCTTCGTGACGATGGACCAGTTCGACAAAGGTATCGACCTGATCCAGAAAGGCATCGCCAAGGGCGGCCTGAAACGTGCTGAAGACGCCAAGCTGCGCCTCGGTTACTCCTACGCCATGGCTGGCAAGAAAGATGACGCCATCAAGGTCCTGGAAACGGTCAAGGGCGGCGACGGCGTGGGCGACCTGGCCCGCTACTGGATCCTGTGGCTGAACCGCCCTGCCACGGCAGCGGCGGCACCGGCAGCAGCGGCACAGTAATTCCCGCTCCGTCCAGCATGCGCAAGGCAGTTCCCGGCTCAGGCCGGGGCTGCTTTTTTTTCGACCTTTTTTCATCCTTCCATGCCGCCAGCCACTATCGCCACCGCCACCGCCGCCGAACGATTGACCAGCCTGGACGCCTTTCGCGGCTTCGTGATCGTCACCATGATCTGGGTCAACTACCTGGCCGGCATGCCCGGCATTGCCTGGTGGCTCGAACATGCGGGGCCGCGCGCCGACGGCATCACCGCGCCGGACCTGGTCTTTCCCGGCTTTCTGTTCATGGTCGGCATGGCCATTCCGCTGGCCTTGCAGCGCCATTGCGGCCACGTCACGCCAGCCCTGCTGGGACGCCTGCTGTGGCGCTCCGCCAGCCTGATGCTGGCCGGCGTGGTGCTGGCGAACGCCTACCGCTACGATGCGCAGGCGGCGCTGCTGCCGCACGCCGTGTATTTCCTGCTGTTTTACGTGGCCATGATCCTGCTGTGGCGCCAGGGTGCGGGCAAGCTTGAGCTGGCCGCAGGCGGCGCCCTGATGCTGTTCCTGCTGGCGACGTTCCGCGGTGAATTGAATGCGGAATTTTCCAGCACCTGGCTGCAACCGTCCTGGTGGGGCATCCTCGGCATGATCGGCTGGTCTTACCTGCTGTGCAGCCTGCTGTACCTGGCATGCCAGGGCAGCGGCACGGCGCTGATGGGCGTGCTTTCCCTGCTGATCGCGCTGTACATGGGCGGCACGGCGGGCAGCCTGGATTTCCTGCCGGCGGGTATCAACGGGTTTGTCAACGTGCCGCAAGTGCTCGGTTCGACGGCGGCCAATGTGCTGGCCGGCACCCTGGTGGGCCGGCTGTTCCTGCGCGGCGCGGCATTGAACCATGCCCAGAGGATACGTTTCATGGCGTGGTTCGCGCTGGGCCTGCTGGTGGCCGGCCTGCTGCTGCGGCCGTATCACCACATCAACAAGATCGCGGCAACGGAATCCTACACGCTCGTGTGCAGCGCCATCATCCTGGCCCTGTTCCTCGTGTTTTATGTCGTCATCGACGTGTGGCGCTGGCGCGCCTGGGCGGTGGTGCTATTGCCCGCCGGCACCAATGCCCTGTTCGCCTACATCGTACCCGACCTGTGGCAGCAACTGGCAACCGTGCTGCACCTGCCGCACTTCTGGTGGCCGTATCTTGAAACGGGCGGCGCGGCCGGCCTGTGGAATGCCGCCGCCGTCACCGCCCTGATGCTGCTCTTCACGGCCCTGGCCACACGCTATGGCCTGAAGCTGAAGTTCTAGCGCTAGACCTTGATATAGATCTTGCGCTTGTCCATGCCGTAGGCGATCAGCCAGCACAGCAGCATGAAGCTGACGGCAAACAGCAAGGAGCCCACGCGCGCCGGCGCCCAGCCCGTAAACCACTGCTGATACAGCCACTGGTACAGGTTGCCGCCACCGATGCGCACGGTAAACGCAATGATCACCAGCACTTCCGACACCAAGTAGATGAACAGGGTGTTCTTGCCGAAGACTTCAAAAAAATACGTCCAGCCCGTGATCTTGCGCACGTCGATGATGAACATCAGCAACGCCAGCAGCAGCAAGTCCAGGCCGATACCCAGCATCACGTAAGAGCTGGTCCACAGCTTCTTGTTGATCGGAAACACTTCATTCCAGCACAGGGCCACCGCCACGCAAATGGCGCCGGCCACGGCCAGCTGATACAGGCTCGAGCGCAATTGCATCGGCGCCGCCTGGCGCAGGAAGCTGCCCGCCAGGTAGCCGGCGATCACATTGACAATCGAGGGCAAGGTACCGAGGATGCCTTCCGGATCGAAGGCGATGCCTTCGCCGTGGTACAAATGGCTGTCGCCCAGCAGGATCAGATCCAGCTTGGCCGGCGCGTTGCCGTGCAAGCTGTAGTCGCCAAAGCATGCCAGGATGGCCCAGTAGCCAAGCAAGGCGCAGGCGCTAAAGAGCAGCGCGCCCCGCGTCTTCCAGTAATGCAGGATCAGCGCGGCGGCCAGGTAGCACACGGCGATGCGCTGCAGCACGCCGGGGATGCGCGTGTGCGACAGGGGCGACCAGGCGAACTGGCCCGCATCGTCGAGCTTGAAGAAGGGGAACCAATACAGCAGGAAGCCCAGTAAAAAGATCAGCGCGCTGCGCTTGCACAACTTGGCCAGCACGGCGCCATGGCCCAGGTTTTCATACTTGCCCAGCGCAAAGGCCAGCGCATTGCCGACGACAAACAAAAAGCTGGGAAAGACCAGGTCCGTCACGGTAAAACCATGCCATTCGGCATGCAGGAACGGCGCATACACGCTGCCCCAGTCGCCCGGCGTATTGACGACGATCATCAGGGCCACGGTCAGGCCGCGCAGGACGTCGAGGGCGAGGTAACGCTGGTTCATGGCTGCACCCCCGTCAGAATAGGCGCCAGGGCCGTGCCCAGCACCTGCTGCGCATCGCCGCTCAATTCCCAGAACATGCCACCGCGCAAGCCCTTGTCGCGGATATAGCGCACTTTACGGGCCACCGATTGCGCATCTTCATAGCTGATGAAAACGCCGCTGTCGCGGTTATACAGATACGGCACTTGCGATGCAGCATTCCAATGGCGCTGGAAACCGCGCGCGCCCTTGCCATCGACCAGATAGCCCTGCTCGAGCAGATGCCGGTACGTGAATGTCGGCGTACCGTCATTGCCGCTGGCCGCGCCCTGGCAAGGCTGGTACAGGCCGTCACCGCGGGGACCGGCGGCGCACTGCTTCCAGCCATAGCCATAGAAGGGCACGCCCAGCACCAGCTTGGCGGCAGGCACGCCGGCGCGCAGGAAGCGCGTCACGGTGGCGTCCGCGTGCAGCCCCTTGTCGCGCTGCGGGTCGGCGGGATCCGCATACAGGGGCGCCAGCTGGCCATTCTCGGCATCCCACACGCCACGGTAGTCATACGTCATCAGGTTGATCCAGTCCAGCTGCGCCGCCAGGCGGACGATCCAGCCGGGCGCGGCGTCGCTGTCATCGGTCAGGCTGGCATGCGCGCCAGCGGCGATGGTGATCAGGTAATGGCGGCCGGCCGCCTGCTTGCCAGCCTGGTCGAAGGCGCTGCGCAATTCGGCAACCAGGCGCACATAGTTTTCCTTGTCGTCGCCGCGATGGCAGACCTTGCCTTCGATGCAGGGAATCCCCCCCGTGGCCGGATGTTCCCAGTCGATATCGACGCCATCGAGGCCATGCCGGTGCACCAGCTCCAGCGCGGAGGCGATGAATGCCCGGCGCGCGGCAGGCGTGGCGGCCACGTCTGAAAAGCGGTTCGACCAGATCCAGCCGCCCACCGACAGCAGGACGCGCAGCTGTGGATTGCTGTGCTTGAGAGCATTGAGTTTGCGCAAGTTGTCGGCATCGGCTTGCGGTGCCGGCAGCACGATGCTGCCATTGGCCGGTCGCGACGGCTTGCCGTCCGCATCCAGGCAGGCGCTCACGCCGCCGCCATCGGGCGCGGGATTGCCGTGTTCGCCATCCCAGCAGATGTCGGCGAACGCGTACTGGATCAGGCTGACATTGCCAGCGCGAATATTGTGCTCGTTAACGGGAAAATCGGCCGATTTCCAGCCGGGATAATAAGCCACCACTTCCGGCGCAAAGGCCGGAGCGGCAGGCGCAGCAGAGGCGGCCAGCGGCAGCGCGCAGGCGAAGCAAGCCAGCATTGCGTGTAATGTCATCGGATGTATCCCACCATGTAAAGAAAACCATCTTGCAATAAAAAAATGGCGGAGCCAGCTGCGCTCCGCCATTGTCATGCCATACCGGGTGTCCGCCGGGAGGCATCAACTACATAAAACGTCTTACATCTTGCCTTGCAGTGCCAGGTAGATCTGACGGCCGTTCTTGTAGAACGCGCCTGGCATGTCATCCGAACCTGGGGTCTTGATGGTCGAACGCGACAGTGGATTGTTCAAGTCCTTGCCGTCCAGGGTGATGGCCAGGTTTTCCGTCAACTGGTAGGCGATCGATGCGGACAGGCCGCCGATGCCAGCCTGGTAGGCGGCGCTGCGACGCGAGGTGCCGTTCAGGAATTCCGAACGGTAGCTGTACGTCAGGCGTGCGCTGAACTTGTCGTTTTCAAAGAACGCGCCAATGTTATACGCATTTTTCGAGGTGCCGATCATGGTGCATTCGCCGAAATCACCGCATGGCGAACCCTTGACGTTGCCCGTTTCCTTGCCATCGGTATAGGTGTAGTTGGCGTTCACACCGAAGCCTGCTGGCAACGCTTGCACATACGACAGTTCCAGGCCTTTGACTTCCGCCGTGGTATTGGTTGGCGTGCCAACTTCATACTGGGTGAACTTGTTCTGCAACTGGTTGTAGAACGTCGTCACACCTTTGCCGTAGGTCACATAACCATCAAGCGACGAGTAGAAGATACCAGCCGAGACCATCGATTTTGGCGCGAAGTACCATTCCACGCCGATGTCGGCGTTGTTCGAACGAATAGGACGCAGGTTAGGATTGCCGGCGTTGCCGTCGAGCTGGTTGTCGCGCAGATCCAGGCCAGCCATCATGCCCAGTTCAGGACGGGCCATGGTGCGGCTGATGCCGAAACGGCCGATGATATCCTTCGTCACATCCAGGCGGAAGTTGGCGCTAGGCAAGAAATCGTTATACGTGTTGGTGTAGTTCTTGATTTCGTACTGGGCAGCCGGGTTCAGCTCGTAGCGGTTGACGTCTTCCTTGGTATGCACATAGCGCACGCCAAAGTTACCCGACAGGCCTTCCGTGCTGAAGTTCGCCATCGCGTAGACCGACTGGGTCGGTTCCTTGATGTTGAACTCGGACTGGCGCAGGTTGCCTTCATACGTGGCGTTATCCTTGAGCCACTTGTTGACGCTCGCTTGCGAGAACGTCCAGTAGCCGGCGCCGTTCACGCCCAGGTCCTTGAAGTTGCTCGGGAACGAGGTCAGGCCATCCATCGGCAGGTTGGCGGTGACGCCCAGCGATGGCTTGGCGACGATGCCGATGGCGGTCAGGTCACGCTTGTGTTCCGCGACGCGGGCACCGAATTCCACCGACGAGATCGCTGGCAAGTCCAGTTTCAGGATACCGTCGATCTGGCCATAGGTTTCCTTGTCGTTCGCGGTGACGTGCGAACCGTAGGTGTAAGGCGTTGCCTGACGGCCGCCGATCGAGAACTTGTTCGCGCCCGGGGTATCGTAGATCACGCCATGGCTGGCGCCGTTCTGGGTGTAGCCGCCGCCCGTCCAAGGCATCCAAACGCCCAGCGCGCCGCTTTCCGTGTTGCCCACGCCCTTGGTCGTGCCGACTTTGCCCGAGAAGGTCAGGCGGTCATTGACGCGGTATTTGGCATCGACGTTGAAGAAGTCGGACTTGCTTTCCGCCACAGGACGGCTGAACTCTTCCTGCACTGCGCTGGAATAGCCGGCGCAGATGGCGCCGCAATTGGCTGGCACGGTGGTGTGCAGGCCGGTAACGATACCGCCCTTGTAGGTGCCGCTGACGTTGCCGACAGGATAACCGCCCTTGCTGCCCGTTTCCAGGCCTACGGTCTGGATGAAGTTATGGTTGATGTTAGGCGCGTCGAGTTCGGAGTGGAACAGCGTGAAGTCCAGCGTCAGCGCGCTGCTCGGCTTGATCTGCACGTCGATCAGGCCGCCTTTGCGGGTGCGTTCCTGTTCGAACCAGGCGGTGCCGCCCATGTAGTTGACGCGGCCACCGGCCGAACCTGGCAAGGCGCCAGCGACTGCCGAATCCGCGGCAACGCCGTCATACCAGACGCCATTTTCCTGGCCAACACGGCTTAGTTTGCGCTTCTGATAGAAGCCCTGCAGCATCACACCCATGGTGTTGTTATCGTTCTTCCAGTTCAGCATGCCGCTCACTTGCGGATCTTTCTTGCCCGAGTTGGACGAGTACACGGCGCCCAGGCTGACCTGGCCCGTAATTTGTTTCTTGAAGTCCAGCGGTTTGCGCGATTCGATATCGATCACGCCCTGTGCGCCGCCTTCCAACAGGTTCGCTTGCGAACCTTTGTGCACGGTGACGCGGCCGATCAGTTCGGAGGGGAACAGCGAGAAGCTGACGCTGCGGCCACCGCCGATGATGTTGTCGGCAAACCAGTCGCCGCTGCTGACCGAGTGGCCATTGAAGGTGGTCAGGGTCAGGCCGAACGGTGTGCCGCGCAGTGCCACGCGGTCATTTTCGCCAAAGCTGCCTTCGTTGCCGCCCGCAGCGGCGACGCTGACGCCGGGCACGCGTTGCAGCGAGTCGGCGATGTTTTTATCAGGCATCTTGCCCACGTCTTCAGCCGTGATCACTTCGACCAGGCTGTCGGAATTGCGTTTTTGGTTCAAGGATTGTTGCAGCGATGCACGGATACCCGTCACGACGACGGTCTGGCCTTCGTCAACTTCGGCCGCCGCTGCCGGCTTGGCTGCCACGGCTTCCTGCGCATGCGCCGAGAAACTCGCACCTGCCATCAACATAGCCACAGCAGCGGCGATAGGCGTCAAATTGCGTGCTGCAGAGCTAGCTGTCAAATTGCGTTTCATGTACTCCCCCTTGATTTAGGCTCCAGGATTGGATCCTTTTCATTTTTAATGTAGGTCTTCTTTCCAGCCGCCCACTCTCGCCGGCATGCTGCAGACCCTTCGGCACAACCACTTACAAAACCAATTCAACGCCAATATACTACTATCCAATACCAGAACACTACCAGTTGCAACTTTTTTTTTATAACGTTGCTTGAATCACACAGACCACTTTATCTAAATCAATCCGTAGCCCGTATGAGCAGGCTAAATCCCGGCGAAGCCAGGCATAAATTGCTGGCATGACAATTCAAATTGGTTTTATAACGGCCTTTTTTGGTATTATCCAGCGACACAAAACAGATACAGAGCGCGTCTGCAACGCGCCGTAACGGAGACCCTCAGCGTATGACAACCCTGGCTCACATCATGCAAGGCCTGGGGCAGACGAGTAGCCTGCCCCTGTACCAGCAACTGCAGCGCGCGCTGCGCGAAGCGATCGACAAGCGCATCCTCGGCCCCGAAGAAGCCCTGCCGGCCGAGCGCCAGCTGGCCAGCGACCTGTCCGTCTCGCGCATCACCGTGCGCAAGGCGATCGATGGCCTCGTCAACGAGGGCTTGCTGGTGCGGCGCCCCGGCTCGGGTAATTTCATCAATACGCGCATCGAGAAAAATTTCGCCAAGCTGACCTCGTTTTCCGAGGATATGCGGGCACGCGGACGCACGCCGCGCAGCGTGTGGCTCAAGCGCGCGGAGGGCACCGTCACGCCGGAAGAGGCCTTGCGCCTGCGGCTGTCGCCGGGCGCGCCCGTGTACCGCTTCCACCGCATCCGCTATGCGGACGAGGTGCCGATGTGCCTGGAATACGCGACCATCGTCGCCAGCTGCCTGCCGAACCTCGACGCTGTCGACATCTCCATGTATGACGCGCTGGAACAGGCGGGCAACCGGCCCGTGCGCGCCTTGCAACGGCTCAGCGCCTTGTTGTTGACGGGGGAGCAGGCCAGCCTGTTGCAGGCGGAGGAAGGCGACGCGGGATTATCGGTGGAAAGACTGGGCTTTTTGCGCGATGGCCGCGCCGTGGAATTTTGCCGTTCCTACTTCCGCGGCGATATGTATGACTTCGTGGCTGAATTAAGTACCAATTAATACCAGCTGCCCGAATTTCTGAATACCAGATAAAACCACTTATTGCAGTGCAATATATATGCCGGCATCGCGGCTATATATGCACGGCAATGGTGCAATCATCGGCGGCGATTATGTGGCTGCCTGCGCGGAATATAAAATAAGAGCGTGCAATACGCTTTTTGCGCATTGCAGCAAAACGGAGATTACCCGTCAGGAAGCGGGCGCGGCGCGGCGGCCCACGCCCAGCAAAATCACGCCCAGCACCACGCACAGCCAGCCGAATAGCGGCCCCAGCCATCCTGCCCAGGTAGCAACGCTCGGGTGCGCCGGCAGCGGCGCCAGCAAGGTACTGCCCGGCATGGCGCTGCTGGCCCGCTCCGCCAGCACGCGTCCATACGCATCACTGACCGTCAGCACACCCTCGCGCGCCGCGCGCAGCACGGCATAACCGTTTTCCACGCCGCGCACCACCGTCATGCGCGCCCCCATCCAGGCGTCCAGCTGGAAATCCCAGGCCGGCACCAGCATCGCCTGCGCCCCGGCCGCGCCATACGCCTGTCCCAGGGGTGCGAAATGCATGTCCTTGCAGATGGCCAGTCCCATGGCCATCCCCGCTACCGGCTGCACGGCATAGGCGCTGCCGGCAAGAAACTCGCGCTCGGGCGGCGCCAGATGATGTTTTTGATAGCTGACAGGCGCAGCGCCATCGGGCGCGAACAGCCACGCCAGGTTGCGCCGGCCGGCAGCGTCCTGCACGCCGAGCCCCAGGGTGATCCACGCGCCCGTGCTGCGCGCCAGCGCCTGGAAGCGCTGCCGCACGGCGTCCGCCTGCGCTGGGGCCAGCACGGCTATCTTTTCCGGCAACAGCACCAGCCTGGCGCCCTGCCCGGCCAGTTCTTCGACATGGCGCGCGTACTGGTCCCAGATGGCTTGTGCGCGCGCTGGCGGCGTGGCCGGGCCGATAAAGTCATCGATAGCCACCAGCCCCGCCAGCGGCCCTGCCGGCGCCAGTGCCGGCGCGCCCTGCACGCGCCAGGCGCCGCCTGCCCAGGCGGCCGCCAGCAGCAGCGCGGCGGCACCGGCCGCTGGCGCATACGCGCGGCCGCCTGCCAGCAGCAAGGCCAGCGCGGATGGCGCCAGGCACAGCAAAAACAGCAGGCCAGGCACGCCCGCCAGGGCCGCCACCTGCAGGACGGCAAGGTTATCCGCTTGCGAATACGCGAGGCTGCCCCAGTTACCGTCCGGCAGCAAGGCCGCCATCAGCGTATCGATGGCCACCCACAGCACGGGATACGCCAACACCGTCCAGGGCGCCCGGTAGCGCAGCACGAGGCGCCGCGCGGCCAGCACCACCAGCAGCCACAACAGTGCCTTGACGGTGATCACGGCCAGCACGGCCGGCAAGGGCATGAGCAGGCGGAAATAGGCAAAGTTCGATGACAGGCCCAGCACAGCGGCCAGGACCGTCATCCAGGCCGCATCGCGGCGCGACGAGCGCAGGGCCAGCCACAGCACGGGCAGCGGCGCGCACCAGGCCAACCAGCCCAGCGGCTGCGGTCCCAGCACCCAGTACAGGGGCAGGCCCGCCGCCAGCGCGGCGGCGGTTTGGAACAGGCGCTGGCGTAGCGCGGTGCCGCCGGCAAACGCAGCCGATGTAGTCAAGCTTGGGAACATGCTCATGCTTTCAAGGGGAGCCAGATTTCCACGCCGCCGATGCCGCTGGCGGGATTGAAATGCTGGTCGTAGCGTTCAAAATCGGGCGCGTCGGCCACTTCCAGCCCGGACTGGGGCAGCCATTCGTTCCACACCGTGTGCCAGGTGGCGCGGATGGTGGAAATATGCCCGCGGTGATGAAACACGGCGTAGCGCTGCGGCGCGATGCGCAGGCGCGTCCAGCCCTCGGGGGCCTGGGAAAAGTCGCTTACCGGCATGGCGCACAGGTAATCGAAATTGCCCGCGTCGTCATTGTTGCAGCACACGCCGTACACCAGCTGGCCGGGCGCCACATGGGGCAGGAAGCGCTGCCACAGGGCGGGGATGCCGGCAGCCGTTTCCGCGCGATAACGTTCGACGAAGCCCGCCACCAGCAAGGCGGGGCCCTGCTCGAAACGGGGCGCGTCCAGGGGCACGCCCGGCGCCACATCCATTTTGATGGCCTCCACCAGCGCGAGGTTGCCGACATGGCGCTGGGCCCGTACCCGCTCCGGCGTGATCTGGAACTGCTCGCGGAAGGCCCGCGTAAATGCCTCGTGGGAACTGTAGCCCGCTTCCAGCGCGACGGCGAGGATGTCTTGCGCGCCCTGCGCCAGCGCGCGCGCCGCCTCGCTGAGCCGGCGCGCCCGCACATAGCGCATCACGGAATGGCCCGTGGCCAGGCCAAACGCACGCGTCAAGTGACATGGCGAGGCGCCGCCCACGTGGGCGATGTCGCCGAGCGAGATATTCTCCGCATAGTGCGATTCGATATACCAGAGTGCCTTGGCCAGATAGTGCATGAACGCTTCCCGTTGAACGAGCAGCGACTGTAGCATTTTCGGGAAGCCATGACTTGACCGGAATTGCGCAATAACCGGCGCGCTGAACACCTGACAAAACCGTAGCGAGCGGCAGTGATTTGTGGTTGAGAAGCGCAGGCGTACTGTAGTACGGTGAGCATCGCCGACCGCAAAGCGCGATGCGCAGTAGGTTTTGACAGGTGTTCCTACTTCCGGGTGCGCTTTTCGTACACCAGCTGGCCGCTGCTGATGCGCGCCAGCTCGGCCATTTCCTGGGCCAGGAAGGCGAGCAGGTCGTCGATGCTGACGACGCCGGAGAGCGCGCCCAGGCTGTTGACCACGGGCAGGCGGCGGATGCCGTTGACGCGCATGCGTTCGATGATGTCGTAGACATCCTCGTCTTCGCTGGCGGTCAGCAGCTGCGCGCTCATGATGTCGCCCACCAGCAGGCTGGCGGGGTCGAGGCCCAGGGCAATGACGGAAATGACGATGTCGCGGTCGGTGAGGATGCCGATGGGGACGCGCTCGCCGTTCGGCTGCTCGGCCACGATCAGGTCACCCACGTGGTGCTGGCGCATGAGCAGCGCCGCGTCTTGCACGCTGGTGTCACGCTGGCAATGGATGGTGTGCAGGGTACAGATGTCGCCGATGCGCATGTCGCCACTCCGTTTGAGGCCGAGTGTCCACGCTACGCCAGCCCGCCGTGGCGGGTTTGAGGCACATCAATGAAACGGGTCTTACTTTTCTTCGGGGGGCGGCAGGAAACAGGCTTCGACGATTTGCAGGTCATTATCCTTGGCAAATTCGCGCACGAAGTGAAACGCCATCGGTTCGATCTCGCGCAACTTGGTGTTGACCACCACCGACTTGACGCCATTGACGACGGTCGGGCGCACGTAGGGCGAATACTGGAGGTGCGCATTGCGCCCGCCACCTTCGGGATTGAAACAGGACATCACTCCGCAAAGGCGCTCGGCCCAATCGCTGGGTCGGAATTGCTTGCCATTGCTGGTGAGACCAAGGATGAAGAACTCGTCTGAGAGTTCCCCTGTTTTTTGAGATAACTCGGCCATGTGGCTTGTCGGGACTGGATTGCGTGAATGGCCCCGGCGGGTAAGCCGGGCTGGTAATTCAACTACGTTTGCTGCGGTAAGCCAGTATTATATCTTATAGAAGACTTGGGTTCTACCTCGATCTGCCCTGACTATGCAAACAGGGGCCGGCACGCCTTGCGCGCCAGCCCCTATTTTAACCTTGTTCCACGCGCAAGGCGCATGGATGGCGCATGTGCGCCCGCGTCAGCCGAGGAAAACGGCGCCCGACATCAACAGCAGCAGCAGCATCCACAGCAGCAGGGCGCGCCACACGAGGCCCACCGTACTCTGCAAGGCGCGCGCGCCCGGCTCTTCGCCTGGCAGGATATCGCTTTCGCTGTCGCTGTCATCGACGGCCATGTCCGGCGTGACGAGCACGCGGGCCGCCGTTTCCGCTGGCGTGCCCAGGCGTACGCCCATGGCGCCGCCGCCGGCCGTCAAAATGATGCCGATGGCCTCGTCCTGCCAGCGCTGGGCGAAGTTGCGCCAGGCGTAGATGGCATCCTCGAAATTGCCGACCACGGCAAACGCCACGGCCGTCAGGCGCACGGGAATCCAGTCGATCCAGTAAAAGGCGCGCGCGGCGAACTGGCCGAACGCTTCATTGCGCATGTGCTCGGGCTCGTTCCAGGCACGCGCCAGGTATTCGGCCACGCGGTACATCACGGCGCAAGCAGGGCCCAGCGGCATGAGGAACCAGAAGAACACGCCAAATACATTGCGGTGCGTGGTGACCAGGGCTTTTTCCACGGCGATGCGGGCGATTTCGCTCGCTTCCATGCCCACCGTGTCGAGCTTGGTCCACTCGGCCAGCAAGGTACGCGCGGTCGCTTCGTCGCCGGCGCTCAGGGCCAGCTGGATCGACGTGAAGTAATGACTGTAGTGGCGGAAGCCCAGGGTCAGGTAGACGATGAGGACGTTCCAGGCAAAGGCCAGCAGGGTCAGCTGATAATGCTGCAAGAGCCAGTAAATGCCGGCCGTCGGCACCATCAGCACGCCGATCATGAGGAACCAGCCCATGCGGCCATGGTTGGCGTGGCCGGCATTGAACCAGGTCTCCATGCGCATTGCCAGGCTCTTGATTTCGGCGTAGATCGGATTGTCCGCGCGCAAAGGTTTGAGCTGCTCGATCAGCAATGCGCAAAGTATGGAGAGAAATGTCATCAAACGTCCTTTTTGTCTTTTTCAGCAATACCGCAATGCCCGCTACGATAGCGCAGTGCAGTGCTGGAATCAAACTTATTACGTGCGGGGCGCCATTTTACGCGCGCAAGAGGTGAAACAGATTGCGCAGCATGCCGGCGGTGGCGCCCCAGATGTAGAAGCGCTCGTACGGCATGGCGTAGAACGAGCGCCGTCCGCCGGGCAACTCCACCGACAGGCGCTGATGGTTGAGGCCATCCATGAGGAAGACCAGCGGCACTTCGAAGATTTCCGCCACTTCGGACGGGTCGGCGCGCAGCTCGAACGGCGGCGTCACCAGGCCCACCACAGGCGTGACCTGATAGCCGGTACCCGTCAGGTAATCGGGCAGGCAGCCCAGCACTTCGATATGTTCGCGCGCCAGGCCCACTTCTTCTTCCGTTTCGCGCAAGGCCGTGGCGATGGGCGACGCATCGAAGGCTTCGCTGCGCCCGCCTGGAAAGCTGACCTGGCCCGCATGGCTGCTCAGGTGGTCCGTGCGCATGGTCAGCAAGATGGTCAAGCCCTGTGGCCGTTGCACCAGGGGAATAAGCACGGCGGCGCGCACGGGCACGGCACGGGCGGAAAGAAAATCCTGGGTAATCTCGGGCTGCCAGTCAGGCTGTTCGGCCAGGCGCTGGCGCAGCCAGGCGGGCGTCAGGCGCACGGCGTCCAGCGCCGCCTCGCCGGCGATCGAATCGATGGCGAGTTGTTTTGGATCAAATGCGATAGTGGCCATGGCAGCTTGCCTCAATAGCAATTCAGAATAAAAAAAGGGGCACCATAACAGGCACCCCTTTTCCCAACGCAGACGCTGATATTACGCGCTTGCTTTCGCCACAACGCGGCGATTTGGCAATTTTTCTTTGATACGCGCCGATTTACCCGAACGCTCACGCAGATAGTACAGCTTGGCGCGGCGAACGTCACCACGGCGTTTCACTTCGATCGAAGCGATCAGCGGCGAGTACAGTTGGAACGTACGCTCAACGCCTTCGCCGGACGAGATCTTGCGAACGATGAAGTTCGAGTTCAGGCCACGGTTACGACGGGAGATAACGACGCCTTCGTAAGCCTGGGCGCGCTTGCGCGTACCTTCGACTACGTTGACGCTGACGATAACGGTATCGCCTGGTGCGAATTCAGGAATGGTTTTACCCAGACGAGCAATTTCTTCCTGCTCTAATTGTTGAATCAAGTCCATTTTTATAACTCCGAAAACCATCATGCCGGCGCACTGTGGATAGCAAGTATCCGCCCGGTAGAGGATGGGTATTACCAATTTGGGCAACATGCCCGGCACTGCAAGGCCACCCTGCTTGCCGTCCGAAAACGGCTTACAGGCTGGCCAGGAATTTTTCGTCGGTCTTGCTGAGCAAGCCGGCGGCACGCGCGCTAACCAGCAGGTCAGGCCGCTTTGTCGCGGTCGCTTCCAGCATGCGCTGGCGGCGCCACTTGACGATCTCGGCATGATTGCCACCCATCAAGACGGGCGGCACGGCCATGCCTTCATATGTTTCCGGCCGCGTGTAGTGCGGCGAATCGAGCAAGCCATTGACGAAGCTGTCCTCGATGGCCGATGCCTCGGTGTTCAAGACACCCGGCAACAGGCGGATCACCGCATCCATCAGCGCCATGGCAGGCAATTCACCGCCCGACAGGACAAAGTCGCCGACGCTGATTTCTTCGTCGACGCAACGGTCCAGCAAACGCTGGTCCACGGCTTCATAGCGGCCACACAGGATAACCAAACCAGGTTCGGCTTTCAGTTGCGTAACGCGCTCGTGCGTCAACGGACGGCCTTGCGGCGACATGAACACCACGCGGGGCGCCGCCAGACCGAGATCGGTCTGGCGTTGCTTCGCAGCATGAATTGTCGCTTCGAGGGGACGGGCCATCATCACCATGCCGGGGCCGCCGCCATACGGGCGGTCATCCACGGTACGGTGATTGTCGGTCGTGAAATCACGGGGATTCCACAGCGACAAGCCACATTTCCCCTGCTCGAAGGCGCGCCGGGTCACACCCGACTGCGTCAGCGCGGCAAACATTTCCGGGAACAGGGTCACGACATCAAATTGCATCGTTCACCATCCTGCAAAGTTTGCCCGGCGCAAAGTTAAGCGCAGGCGGTTTAATAATCGAGGCCCCAGTCGACCGTGATCTTGCTGGCAGCCTTGTCAACGTTAATGACAAACTGGCCAACAAACGGGATCAGGCGCTCAGGCGCCTTTTCAACGGTCTCATCGGCAGTGGCGACGGGCGTAACGCGCAAGATCGACTGCGGACCATTGCTCATCATGTCGTGCACTGTGCCGAGGCACTCGCCTTGCAAATTCTCGACTGTCAGTCCGATCAGATCGGACCAATAAAATTCATCGGCCGTCAGCGTCGGGAAATGGCTACGCGGAATTTGCACAGAGACGCCTTTCAGCGCTTCTGCGGCATCCCGCCCGACCACACCCACCAGCTGGGCCACGACGTCGCCGCCGTGTAACTTCGCTTGCCTGACTTGAACATCATGCAAGGTCGGTTTATCAAACCACCAAGTTTTGACGCTTAATAATGCATCCGCATCTTCGGAGAAAGGAGTGATCCTGACTCCGCCAGCAATGCCATAAGCACCGGAGACATAGCCTACCTGTACCAGGTCATCGGGGACTTTCACCCCGGATGCAGTCTTGACCGTCAAACCAGTGATCTAATTAAGCTGCTGCTTTGTTGTTGCTGGCTACCAGGCGAGCAACGGTTGGCGACAATTGTGCGCCAACGCCTTGCCAGTAGGCCAGACGGTCTGCGGTGATACGCAGTGGAACTTCGCCACCTTGCGCCATCGGGTTGTAAAAACCGATACGCTCAATGAAGCGACCATCGCGGCGATTGCGCGAATCAGTAGCGACGATGTTGAAGAACGGGCGCTTCTTGGCGCCTCCACGAGCTAAACGAATAACGACCATAATATTTCCAAAAAGTGTGCTGAGGCGGAAAAAGCCGCAAATTATAGCGCGCTTTACCGCCAGGCAGCAAGCGTTATGATGACGGGCGTGTAATTTGGGCTAATCAAACATTATGACCAGTCATGGCCGAAGACGCAATAGGCGCGTGCGTCTATCGTGCCTGCCATGCCACGTCCAAGCGGTGATCTTGCACAACAGCATCGCCTGAACGCCGTCTGAAAGTGCTATCGTTGCGGCAAGCAATGACCGATACTGGCAATCTTTACCGATGAGCAACTCTGGAGTCCCATGACCACCGCTACCATTTTGCAGCAGTCGCACAAGAACAAGGCATTCACGACACTACTGGCCTTCCTGCTGGGCATGCTGGGCGCCCATCGCTTCTACCTGCATGGCAGCAAAGACCGCTGGGGCTGGCTACACCTGGCCGCCCTGCCCGCCTCCTTGCTGCTGCGCCAGCTGTTTCCCGAGGCGGACTGGTTTTACCAGATTTTGCCGCTGACCCTGTCCGCCCTGGGCGGCTTCCTGGAAGCGCTGGTGCTGGGCCTGATGCCGGACGACAAGTGGGATGCGCGCTACAACGCCGCCTCCGGCCGCCTGTCGGACACGGGCTGGCCCCTGGCCGTGGTGCTGGTCGCTACCTTGATGCTAGGCGCAGGCGTGCTGATCGCCACCATGGCGCGCCTGTTCGACTTGCTGTATACAGGCGGTGCCTACGGTTAATTTCCATACGGAAAATGACTTCAGATATGGCGCGCCACACGCACATGTAAGTGTTGGTAAGCAATCATGATTTTCCTCTATACTGCATTCACAATGCCGACATTACTGGCACATTTAACACCCCCTAGGAGAAGATCATGATTCGTCGCCCACTCATCCTCGCAGTCGCCGTCACGGCCCTGTTCAGCACCTCCGCCTTCGCGCAAAACCTGTCGCCGAAGGCGCAATACGCCTACGACACCAAGCAAGCCAGCACGCGCTATGCGGATGACAAGAAACTGTGCGCAGAAGAAAGCAGCTCGAAAGCCCGCATGCAATGCCTGCGCGACGCCAAGGGCGAATACGACCAGGCCATCATCAACGCCAAGGCCGCGCAAAAGGCCGGCAATTCGTACGCAGGCCAGAACAACAAGCCAGCCCAACAGCAGATCTGCGCCGAGTGCGGCAAGGTGCTGGCAGTCAACGTCGCTGAAAAAGCGGGCGAAGGCGGCGCGCTGGGCATGATCGGCGGCGGCGTGGCCGGCGCCCTGCTGGGCCGCCAGGTCGGCGGCGGACGCGGCAAGGACCTGGCCACCCTGGCCGGCGCCGCCGGCGGCGCTTTCGCAGGCAAGCAAGTCGAAGGCCACATGAAAAACAGCAAGGTGTGGACTGTCACCGTGCAATACGAAACAGGCGCCAAGGCTGATTTCGCGTTTGACCAGGATCCAGGCCTGGCCGCTGGCGACCTCGTGCGCAATTCCGGTAATGGTATTGCCAGAAGATAAGCCCAACCCAAGAAAGACCGGGGTCGTACCCTGAGGGTACGACCCCGGAATTTGCTTTGGGGCTAAAAAAGAAAAAGCGCTGGAGAGTGATCTCCAGCGCTTTTTGCATTCAACCAGCTTGCACTGGCCAAGCTTCCACTTAAAACTGCTCTTCCGACAAGGCCATCACGCCGGCGCTGCCATCGATGATGGTGGCGCGCAGTCCTGGCGCTTGCGACAGGATGTGGTCGGCAAAGAAGCGCGCCGTGGCGATTTTTGCCTTGTAGAATGAAGCGTCGCCGCTGCCTTCGCCCAGCTTTTGCTGCGCCACCACGGCCGCGCGCGCCATTTGCCAGCCACCCAGCACGATCCCGGCCAGTTTCAAATAGGGCACGCTGCCCGCGAACACGGCCTTGATGTCCGTCTTCATGTTCGCCACCACGTACTCGACCACGGCTTCCAGCGCGGCGCTGCCTTCGGCCAGGTGGCGCTGCATGGCCTGGAAGTCGGCGCCGGACAGTTCGCCCAACTGGGCTTCCGTGGCGCGCACCTGGGCGATGATGGCTTTCGCCACGGCGCCGCCGTCGCGCACCGTCTTGCGGCCCACGAGGTCGTTCGCCTGGATGGCTGTGGTGCCCTCATAGATGGTGAGGATCTTGGCGTCGCAGTAATGCTGGGCGGCGCCCGTCTCTTCGATGAAACCCATGCCGCCATGCACTTGCACGCCATCGCGCGTGACGTCCTGCGACATTTCCGTGGCCCAGCCCTTGATCACGGGCACCAGGTATTCATACGTCGCCAGGCTTTCCGCGCGCACTTCCGCCTCCGGATGGTGGTGCGCCACGTCGCTGATGGCCGCGCCCACGTAGGCCAGCGCGCGCGCCGCCTCCGTCTGCGAGCGCATGGACATCAGCATGCGGCGCACGTCCGGGTGGTGGATGATGGACACCGGGCCGGGCGAGCCCGCCAGGTCGCGCGACTGCACGCGGTCCTTGGCGAACGCCACGGCCTGCTGGTAGGCGCGCTCGGCCAGGCCGATGCCTTGCAAGCCCACGCCGAAGCGGGCCGCGTTCATCATGATGAACATGTATTCGAGGCCGCGGTTTTCCTCGCCCACCAGGGTGCCGATGGCACCGCCGTGGTCGCCAAACTGCAATACCGCCGTCGGACTGGCCTTGATGCCCAGTTTATGCTCGATGGAAACACAGTGGGCGTCGTTGCGCGCGCCCAGGCTGCCATCGGCATTGACGAGGAATTTCGGCACGATGAACAGCGAGATGCCTTTCACGCCGGCGGGGGCGTCCGGCGTACGGGCCAGCACCAGGTGGACGATATTTTCCGCCATGTCGTGTTCGCCGTACGTGATGAAAATCTTCGTGCCGAACACTTTATACGTGCCGTCGTCCTGCGGCACGGCGCGCGTGCGCACGGCGGCCAGGTCGGAACCGGCCTGCGGCTCCGTCAGATTCATGGTACCCGTCCACTTGCCGGATACCAGGTTTTCCAGGTAAACCGCCTTTTGCTCATCGCTGCCGGCCGTCAGCAGCGCTTCGATGGCGCCGTCCGACAGCAGAGCGACCAAAGCGAACGAGATGCTGGCCGAGTTGAGCATTTCGATGCACGGCGTGGCCAAGAGCTTGGGCAAGCCCTGGCCGCCAAATTCCGTCGGGTGCTGCACGCCCTGCCAGCCCGCTTCGCCATACGCCTTGAACGCTTCCTTGAAGCCTTTCGAGGTGGTGACTTGGCCGTCGTGCCAGAAGCTCGGCTCCTTGTCGCTGGGGCCGTTCAAGGGGGCCACCACGCCGCCGCAGAACTTGGCGTTCTCTTCCAGCACGGCTTCGGCCGTGTCGGGCGTGGCGTCTTCGCAGCCGGGCAAGGTGTGGATTTCGGCCAGGCCGGCCAGTTCGTTCATCACGAACAACATGTCTTTCAGCGGGGCTTGATAGCTCATCTTCTTTTCTCCAAGAAAAAAGCCACGCGCGGCTCGCCGTGTGGGGCGGGCCGGCGTGGCTTTGTCAGTAACAAAACCGGAAGGGGTGTGACTTAACCCAGTTCTTTGACCAGTTGCGGCACGATCTCGAACAGATCGCCCACGATGCCGTAGTCGGCCACGGCAAAGATCGGCGCTTCAGGATCCTTGTTGATGGCGACGATGGTTTTCGAGTCTTTCATGCCGGCCAGATGCTGGATCGCGCCCGAGATACCGACGGCGATGTACAGCGATGGCGCGACGATCTTGCCCGTCTGGCCCACTTGCCAGTCGTTCGGCACGAAGCCGGCGTCGACGGCGGCGCGCGAAGCACCCATGGCGGCGCCCAGCTTGTCGGCCAGCGGCTCGAGGATATGGAAGTTCTCGGCCGAACCCATGCCACGGCCGCCCGACACGATGATTTTCGCGGCGGTCAGTTCAGGGCGGTCAGACTTGGCCAGCTCGCGGCCCACGAAGGCCGATTTGCCATTGTCGGCAACGGCGGCGACGGTTTCCGTGGCAGCCGAACCGCCGGTGGCGGCAGCCGCGTCGAAACCGGTGGTGCGCACGGTGATGACCTTGATCTTGTCGCCAGATTGCACGGTAGCAATCGCGTTACCGGCGTAGATCGGACGCTCGAAGGTGTCAGGGGAATCGACCTTGGTGATTTCCGAGATTTGCGCGACGTCCAGCTTGGCGGCCACGCGTGGCAGGATGTTCTTGCCGTAGGCGGTGGCTGGCGCCAGGATATGGCTGTAGTTGCCGGCGATGGCCAGCACTTGCTCGGCCACGTTTTCGGCCAGGCCGTCGGCAAAATACGGCGCGTCGGCCACGATGACTTTCGTCACGCCGGCGATTTGCGCGGCGGCAGCGGCAGCGGCCGATGCGTTCGAACCTGCGACCAGTACGTGCACGTCGCCGCCGCACTGGGCGGCCGCGGTCACGGTGTGGTGGGTGCTGCCCTTTAAGGTAGCGTTGTCGTGTTCAGCAATAACTAATGCGACCATGATGTGTCCTGTAATTGTTCTGGATAAACGGCGGGGCCGCGCTTAGATGACTTTGGCTTCGGTACGCAGCTTGGCGACCAGGGTAGCGACGTCAGGCACCTTGATACCGGCCGAGCGCTTGGCTGGCTCGACGACTTTCAGGGTCTTCAGGCGTGGCGCAACGTCGACGCCCAGGTCTTCCGGCTTGACGGTCTCGAGCGGCTTTTTCTTCGCCTTCATGATGTTCGGCAAGGTCACATAGCGTGGCTCGTTCAAACGCAGGTCGGTGGTGATAATCGCTGGCAAGGTCAATGCCAGGGTTTCCAGGCCGCCGTCAACTTCGCGGGTAACGGTGACTTTACCGTCTTCCAGCACGACTTTCGAAGCGAACGTGGCTTGCGGCCAACCCAGCAGGGCTGCCAGCATCTGGCCGGTCTGGTTGCTGTCGTCATCGATGGCTTGCTTGCCCAGGATGATCAGTTGCGGCTGCTCTTTCTCGGCCAGGGATTTCACCAGCTTGGCGACAGCCAGCGGTTCCAGTTCAGTCGTCGTTTCCACCAGGATGCCGCGGTCGGCGCCGATGGCCATGGCCGTGCGCAGGGTTTCCTGGCACTGCGTCACGCCGCAGGAGATGGCGACCACTTCAGTGACCTTGCCAGCTTCTTTCAGGCGCATCGCTTCTTCCAGTGCGATCTCATCGAAAGGGTTCATCGACATTTTGACGTTGGCGGTATCGACGCCAGTGCCGTCACTCTTGACGCGGACTTTGACGTTGTAGTCGACCACGCGTTTGACGGGTACCAAGACTTTCATAGCTATGCCTTTGGGAAATTATAAAAATGACGGATCAAGTGCTGATTGTGCGTTCGATTATAAGAGAAATTTGAATCCTGAACCGAATTTAAGCACGATCGTGCGATTTTTTGTTAGAGCAATCCATCTAAACTGTCCAGCTTTGAGGATTTCAGGGGGCTCGGCCGCTACGCTGCAGGGCAGCAAAAGGGCCTGAAAGTGACGCGGCACGGCAAGGAGAAACCAGGCCGCACCACGGGGGCCCCGGCTGGCAGAATTATTTGCGTTGCATCAGGAAGACGAACTCGGTGCCCGTCTGCACATGCGACAGCAGGGCATTGCCCGTTTGCTTGGCGAAAGCCTGGAAGTCGCGCACGGAACCGGGATCGGTTGCCATGATGCGCAGCACTTCCCCGCTCTGCAGCTCTGACAAAGCCTTTTTCGCCTTCAGAATCGGCAACGGGCAATTCAAGCCCCGCGCGTCGAGTTCTTTGTGAAATTCCATAATCTCGGTATCAAGTAGTGTGTCGCTCATCATCAATATCCCACCATTGTTTTGTTGTACTGATTTTCGACATACTACTCTAAATCAGGGGCATTGACGCGCTGCACCAAAATAGTTCATCGGCTGTTGTGGTGTCACAACGAGATTCCACACGGCAAAACGGCCCACAAACAGTGTCTGCGGGCCGTTTTCAAGGGGCTGTGGGACGAAAACCCCGCATGCCCTCTAGCTTACGCCTTATTTTGCGCGTTCGCCGACCCAGGCCGGCACGCCAGCCAGGGCATTCGCCAGGCCGCTCGGATCGGTGCCGCCAGCTTGCGCCATATCGGGGCGTCCGCCGCCTTTTCCGCCCACTTGCTGTGCAACGAAGTTCACCAGCTCGCCCGCTTTGACCTTGGAAGTCGCATCCGCCGTCACGCCGGCGATCAGGCTGACCTTGCCGTCCGCCACGCTGGCCAGCACGATGGCGGCCGTTTTCAGCTTGTCCTTCAGCTTGTCCATGGTTTCGCGCAAGCGGGCCACGTCGGCGCCGTCCAGCACGGCTGCGAGCACCTTGATGCCGTTGACATCGACGGCTTGCGTGACCAGTTCATCGCCCTGGCCCGAGGCCAGTTTCGATTTCAGCGCGGCCAGTTCCTTCTCCAGCGCCTTCACATGGTCCTGCACCTGGCCGATGCGGGCAGTCAGCTCTTCCGGCTGCGCCTTCAGTGCGTTAGCCGCTTCGACCAGGCGGCGGTTGATGGTTTGCACCAGCGCCAGCGCGCCCTCGCCCGTCACGGCTTCCACGCGGCGGATGCCGGCGGCAACACCGCTTTCGCCGATGATCTTGAACAGGCCGATATCGCCCGTGCGCTGCACGTGGACGCCGCCGCACAGCTCTTTCGAGCTGCCGATGTCGAGCACGCGCACTTCGTCGCCGTATTTCTCGCCGAACAGGGCCATCGCGCCATGCTTGACGGCATCGTCAAACGACATCAGGTGCGCTTGCGTGGCACGGTTTTCCAGGATCTCTTTGTTGACGATGGTTTCCACGGCGGCAATCTGCTCGGCCGTCATCGGCGCATTGTGGCTGAAGTCGAAACGGGTCTTGTCCGGGTCGACCAGCGAACCCTTTTGCGCCACGTGGCTGCCCAGCACTTCGCGCAAGGCCTTGTGCATCAAGTGCGTGGCCGAGTGGTTGCGGATGGTGCGCGCGCGCTTGGCCGTATCGACTTGCGCCGAGACGGCGTCGCCTACCTTCAGCACGCCCGACTCCAGCACGCCGTGGTGGCCAAACACGTCGGCCTGGATTTTCAGCGTGTCGCTGACGGCAAAGCTGCCTGCGCCCGAGGAAATCACGCCCTGGTCGCCCACCTGGCCGCCCGATTCCGCATAGAACGGCGTGGTGTCGAGCACGACGATGCCATCCTGGCCCGCCTTCAGTTCCGTGACCTGCGTGCCGGCCGCGTACAGCGCCACGACCTTGCTGCTGAACGTCAATTGATCGTAGCCGACGAAGGTGTTTTTCTCGCCCGTGTACTCGACCTTGCTGTCCTTGTGCGTCTTGCCGCCCTTGCGCGACAATTCCTGGCTTTCCTTCAGGGCCGCGTCGTAGCCGGCCTGATCGAAGGTGATATTGCGCTCGCGGCAGATATCGGCCGTCAAGTCTGGCGGAAAGCCATACGTTTCATACAGCGTGAAGGCAGTGGCGCCGTCGATGCCGGTGGCATCCTTGGCCAACTGCGCTTCCAGCACTTTCATGCCCGTTTCCAGGGTTTCGCCGAAACGCTCTTCCTCGGCTTTCAGCATGCTGGCGACGTTGTCTTTCGCTTCTTCCAGCTCGGGATAGGCGCCGCCCATCTCGATGGCCAGGTCGGCCACCAGCTTGTAGAAGAACGGTTTCGTCTGGCCCAGCTTGTGGCCATGGCGCAAGGCGCGGCGGATGATGCGGCGCAGGACATACGCGCGGCCTTCGCTGCCCGGAATGATGCCGTCGACGATCATGAAGGCGGCGGCGCGGATGTGGTCGGCGATCACGCGCAGCGACTTGTTTTCCAGGTCCGTGGCGCCCGTTTCGCGCGCGGCAGCCTTGATCAGGTGCTGGAACAGGTCGATCTCATAGTTCGAATGCACGTGCTGCAGCACGGCGGCCAGGCGCTCCATGCCCATGCCCGTGTCGACGCACGGCTTCGGCAGCTTGTGCATGACACCGGCTTCGTCGCGGTTGAACTGCATGAACACCAGGTTCCAGATTTCAATGAAGCGGTCGCCATCTTCGTCAGGCGAGCCCGGCGGGCCGCCAGGAATGTCGGCGCCATGGTCGTAGAAGATTTCCGTGCATGGACCGCATGGGCCCGTGTCCGCCATCTGCCAGAAATTGTCCGACGCGTAGCGCGCACCCTTGTTGTCGCCGATGCGGATGATGCGCTCGGTCGGCACGCCGATTTCTTTCGCCCAGATATCGTACGCTTCGTCATCTTCGATGTAGACGGTGACCGTCAGCTTGTCAGCCGGCAAGCCGTACACCTTGGTCAGCAATTCCCACGCGTATTGAATCGCATCGCGCTTGAAATAATCGCCGAAGCTGAAGTTGCCCAGCATTTCAAAGAAAGTATGGTGGCGCGCCGTGTAGCCGACGTTTTCCAGGTCGTTGTGCTTGCCGCCAGCGCGCACGCAGCGCTGCACCGAGGTGGCGCGCGTGTACGGACGGCTGTCCGTGCCCGTAAACACATCCTTGAATTGCACCATGCCGCTGTTCGTCAACAGCAAGGTCGGATCGTTGCCTGGCACCAGGGAGCTGGAACGGACGATGGAATGGCCCTTGGACTCGAAAAATTTGAGGAACTTGTCGCGGATTTCAGTTGATTTCATGTTTTTTTGGCAAAGAGTGGCGGCAGCTTTAAAGGGAAGATTATACGTGATATGGAGTGCGGCAATGACGGCTGGCCAGGGCATTGTTGCGCCCGTGCCAACATCGACGACCTGCCCGCTCAGGCCGGGTCGTGGTGGCTGGCGCAGGCGTGCGGTGCAGGCGCGGCCTTGGCTCCGGCAGCGGCGCCTTTGGCCGCAGAGCCTGTGGCGCCGGCGGCGGCATTGCAGTCGGCGCAGCGGCCGTACAGGGTCAGCTCGTGGCGCTCGACAACAAAGCCTTGGGGCGCCATGCGCTTCAAGTCGCCCGGGCAATCATGCACGTCGAACACGCGCTGGCATGTGGTGCACTGGAAATGGTGGTGGTGGTGATTCGCGACCGTGTTCGACTCGTAGCGCGGGTTTTCACCCGGCAAGGTCACCACGTGCACTTTTTCTTCCAGTACCAGGGACTTCAAATTGCGGTAGACGGTGGCGATGCCCAGCTGCGTCACTTGCAAGCTGGCCTGTTCGAGGATTTCCTGCGCCGACAGGGGGCGCTGGGCCGACTCGATGGCGGCTTGAATAGCGGTTTTTTGACGTGTTGTGCGTTCCATAGCCGACAGAATACACCATCCGACTATATCTACCGTCCGGAAAAACTGTCACACAGTAATGATAATGGGTTATCATTATCATCTTAGGGCAGGCTATTTCCTTTTCACGCGCTGCCCCAACCCTGCCAACACTGATAGCCGATAAGGAACCTTGCCCATGTCCGTCCGTCCTCACCAACCCACTCCCCTCGCGCTGGCCATCATGCTGGCCTTTGCCGCTCCCGCCAGCGCCCTGGCGCAGCAGGCCGCCACCTTGCCTGCTGTCACCGTCTCGGCCAGTGCGCTGGCCCTGGGCAGCGACGACATGAGCACGCCCGTGACCGTACTCGAAGGCGAGGCACTGGTGCGCGCCCGCGAAGCGACGCTCGGTGAAACCCTGGCCGGCCAGCCCGGCATCACGTCCAGCCATTTCGGCGCCGGCGCCAGCCGCCCCATCATCCGCGGCATGGATGGCCCGCGCGTCAAGGTGCTCTCCGATGGCGCCGAAGTGCAGGATGCATCGACCATCAGCCCCGACCATGCTGTCGCAGCCGAACCGATGCTGTCGGAACAGATTGAAGTCTTGCGCGGCCCGTCCGCGCTGGCCTACGGCGGCGGCGCCGTCGGTGGCGTGGTCAATGTGATCGACAAGAAAATCCCCACGCGCGTGCCGGCAAAAGGCTTTGAAGGCAGCGCGGAAGTGCGCGCCAACTCGGCCGCGCGCGAAAAGGCGGGCGCCTTTGAAGTGACTGGCGGCTCCGGCAACATCGCCTTCCACGCGGAAGGCGTCAAGCGCGACGCGAAAGAATACAAGGTCGGCAGCGGCTGGGAAGGCGGCTCGAAAGTGGCCGGCAGCTACAACAAGACGGACACGGGCAGCGTGGGCGTGTCGTGGGTGGGATCGCGCGGCTTCCTGGGCCTGGCCTTCACCAGCCAGCACGCGGAATACGGCTTGCCTGGCCACAACCATGAATTCGAGAGCTGCCACCCGCACGGCACGCACCTGCATTGCGGCGGCCACGAAGGCCACGACCATGGCGATGAAGAGGAACATGACCACGATCACGGGCATGAAAGCGTGCCGTACGTGAAGCTGAAGAGCGAACGCTGGGATGTACGCGGCGAGTTGCGCGACCCCGTGCCCGGCTTCGCCAAGCTGCGCCTGCGCGCCGCGTTCACCGACTACAAGCACGACGAAATCGAAGGCACGGAAATCGCCACCACCTTCAAGAACAAGGGCCACGATGCGCGCCTGGAAATGGAACACCATCCCGTCTTCGGCTGGCGCGGCGTGGTCGGCCTGCAAACGTCGAAACGCGATTTCTCCGCTCTCGGTGAAGAAGCGTACGTGGCGCCGACGGTAACGAAGAAACACGCGGCTTTCCTGGTGGAAGAATACAAGCTCGACCAATGGCGCTTCGAAGCGGGCTTGCGCCACGAATGGCAGGACATCACCGTCGACAGCGCCACCTTGCAAGACCGCAGCGCCAAGGGCACGTCCGTGTCTCTGGGCGCCGTGTGGAAATTCGCGCCCCAGTATTCGCTCGGATCGACCATCTCGCGCACGCACCGCCTGCCCAGCGCCGAGGAACTGTATGCGCACGGCGTGCACATGGCCACGGCCACGTATGAGCTGGGCAATGAAAACCTGGGCAAGGAAACGTCGAACAATATCGACTTGACCTTGCGCAAATATGCGGGCGCCACGACCTTCTCGGCCAGTGCCTACCGCAACAAGGTCGACAACTACATCTTCGGCTCCACCCTGGACAACCACGAAGGCTTCCAGCTGATCCAGTACGCCCAGCGCGACGCCACGTTTACGGGCGTGGAAGGCCAGATCCGCCAGCAATTGAACCCCATGTTCGGCGCCAGCGTGTTCGGCGACTACGTGCGGGCCAAGCTGGCCAACGATGGTGGCAACTTGCCGCGCATCCCGGCCCAGCGCGTCGGCGTGAAGTTCGATGCCAACTGGCAGGCATGGAGCGGCGTGGCCGAGTTCTATCGCGTGGGCAAGCAGGATAAAGTGGCAGCGTTCGAAACGGCAACCCCGGGCTACAACATGCTGAACCTCTCCGCCAACTACGACACGCGCATCGGCACGACGCCGGCCCAGTTCTACATCAAGGCGAATAACTTGACGAATGAACTGGCGTACAGCCACACCTCGTTCATCAAGAATGCGGCGCCATTGATGGGGCGTAACTTGACGGTTGGTATGCGCGTGACGTTCTAAGGATGGAAGCGTAGGTCGGCTTAGCGCGTGGCGCCTAAGCAGACGTTGCCACGGCACCATGAAGTCGGATTACGCTACGCTAATCCGACCTACGCCTTGATCAGATCGATCCTGTCCGTGCAAAAACCGTCCACGCCCCAGGCCAGCAGCTCGCTGGCCCGTTCGGGCGTGTTGACGGTATAGCAGAACAACCCGTATCCCGCCTCCTTTATCTCTCGCGCCAGCTCCGGCGTCATCTGCTGGTGATCGCAATGGAGCGCCACCACGCCCAGTTCGCGCGCCTGTCGTTCCCAGCCATCCGGTATCTGTTCGACCAGCCAGCCGCGCGCCAGTTCCGGCGCCGCCTCGCGCGCCGCTTGCAAGGCTTCGATGCTGAACGATGACAGCAGCGGCAGCAATTCCCCTGCCGCGATTTCCTGCGCAAAGTAACCGCGCGTGGCGCGCGCCACCGCCTCGCCCGTGGGCACGTCGAAGCCGGGCGCCGGCTTGATTTCGATATTCATCCAGATGCGCTGCGTCTTGCAATAGCTGACAACGGCGTCAAACGTGGGCACGCCCTCGCCCGCGAAAGCGGGGCCAAACCAGGCGCCCGCCTCCATCGCTCCCAGCTGCGCGGCCGTGTAATCGCTGACATGCCCGCTGCCGGCCACGGTGCGCCCCAGTTCGGGATCGTGCACGACGACTGGTACGCCGTCGGACGCCAGCATGACGTCGAATTCCACGGCATGGTAGCCGTAGGCGAGGCCGCAGCGCAGGGCGGCCAAGGTATTTTCAGGCGCCAGGATGCCGCCGCCGCGGTGCGCCAGGGTACGTGGATAGGGCCACATGATGCTTCCTTTATCGCAATTTCATGGATACAGACTGTCTTGCCATACTATTGCGTGCCTGTCCTGAAAAGTAAAGCGGCCCCGTTTGGCGACCCGCCGCGGCGACTGGCGGCGCGCCAGCCCCGTTTCGTCGCAGCCCGGTTGCGCCCTGGCTTGCGCTGGCACACAATGCCCCATCGCTACCAGCAGACAACAACATGAAAACCGACGCTCCATCCGCCGTTGCGCCAGCAGCCAAGGCCAGGTCTCCGTACTACCGCATGCTGCACGATGCGCGCTACGCACTGGCGCTGAACGTGATCTGCGCGCTGGTCATTACCTTCATCCTCAACCCGGGCAGCCATTTTGGACAAAACCTGGTCGCCTCGATGTGCATCGGCACGATCGCCTTCCTGCTGATCGACGGCATGCGCCTGACGTTATGGGGCGCTGACCAGCGGCCCAAATTCCTGCCCTTCATGCTCATCATCCTGATTTCCGTGCCCGTGGCGCAAGTGCTGGGCCTGACCCTGTTCAGCTGGCTGACGGGCGTGGACGTGGGCGGCTTCGAAAACCTGCTGCCCACGCAGATGGTCAGCACCCTCGTGTTCACTTTGCTGGCCACGGGCGGCGCCGTGCTGTTTTTCTCCAGCCGCGAAAAGATTACCCGCCTGCAAATGGCGGCAGCCCAGGAAAAGGCCCGCGCCGAATCCGTGGCGCGCCAGGCCATGCAGGCGCAGCTGCAATTGCTGCAAGCGCAGATCGAACCGCACATGCTGTTCAACACCCTGGCCAACCTGCAGGGCCTGATCAGTTTTGATCCAGACCGCGCCCAATTGCTGCTCGACCAGCTGATCCAGTATTTGCGCGCCACCCTCTCTTCCTCGCGCGCCGAATCGACCACTCTCGAGCAGGAGTTTTCCCTGATGCAAGCCTACCTGGGCCTGATGTCCATCCGCATGGGCGCGCGCCTGAGCTTTGCGCTGGACTTGCCCGAGGCTTTGCGCCAGATCAAGGTACCGCCCATGCTGCTGCAGCCGCTGGTGGAAAACGCCATCCAGCATGGCCTGGAACCAAAGATCGAAGGCGGCCATATCCATGTGCAAGCCTCCACTGACGCTGGCGTGCTGATTCTTACCGTCAGCGACGATGGCCTGGGCCTCAACCATCCGGGCCAGACCAAGGGCACGCACCTGGGCGTGGAAAATATCCGCGAACGCCTGCGCGGCATGCACGGCGATGCCGCCAGCCTGTCGCTGGCCGCCAACCATCCGGCAGGCGCGACCGCCCGCCTGACATTTCCCCTTCCACCCACCATCACGAGTCCCCTCGCATGAGCCAACACACCCCACGCGCGCCACGCGCCCTGATCGCCGAAGACGAACCGATACTCGCCGCCGCCCTCGCGCACGCCTTGCAGCGGCTGTGGCCGGAACTCGACATTGTCGCCACCTGCCCCAACGGCGTGGAAGCCTTGCAGCAAGGCCTGGCGCTGCAGCCCGACATCCTCTTTCTCGACATCAAGATGCCAGGCAAGACGGGCCTGGAAGCGGCCGAGGAGCTGGCAGAGCAATGGCCGGACGGCGTCCCTTTTCCTCACATCGTGTTTGTTACCGCTTACGACGAATACGCGCTGGCCGCCTTCGAGCACGCGGCCGCCGATTACGTCTTAAAACCCGTCAACGATGCGCGCCTGGGCAAGACGGTGGAACGCCTGCAGCAGCGCTTGCGCGACAGCGGCGGTGGCAATGCTGCGGCAGCGCCGGCGAACGCGACAGCGCCCACCACTACGGTGGCACCGGCAGCCGGATCCGCCAGCGACGACAACATGGCCCGCCTGCTGAGCCAGCTACAAGCCATGCTGCCGCCCGCCCCGCGCCTGCAAATGATACGGGCGGCCGTCGGCAACAGCGTGCGCATGATCGCCCTGGCCGACGTCGTGTATTTCGAAGCGCTGGACAAATACATCAACGTCGTGTGCCAAGACAGCGAAGCGCTGATACGCACGAGCCTGAAGGAACTCTTGCCCCAGCTGGACCCGCAACAATTCTGGCAAATTCACCGGGGCACCATCGTCAACGCCAGCGCCATCGCCACGGCCGTGCGCGACGAGGCGGGCAAGCTGTCGCTGACCCTGCGCCAGCACCCGGCGCAGCTGCGCGTCAGCCCTCTATATGCCCATCTGTTCCGCCAGATGTGAAGCGGTCAAAAGGTAGGGCCTAGTGCAACTGGTGCTTCAGGTCCGACAATTCATCATGCACCTTGAGCACGGCGCTCTTCATTTCCGGCGTCACGCTGGCCGCCGCGCCGCACGCCCGCTTGGCGCGGTCGCCCAGTGATTCCATCTGGTCAACGGCTTGCCGGATGCGCGCATCGTCTTGCGTGTCGATGGCTTGCCGCACGGCGTTCTTTTGCTGGTCCAGCTGGTTGATGCAATCCTTCAAGTCCATCGGCATGCCCTGCTGCTTGCCGCACAGCTGGGCCGCCTGGCCGATCGCGTGTTCGATGGCGCCAAAGCGCCGTGCCACTTCCTTTACTTGCATCATGATGATCTCCTGTTCGCGTGGTGTCCGGGTTGGATCACCAGACTGGCGCAGGGTTCCCCGCCAGCCGCCATGGCATCGAAATTTCCATGTGGCACTTTTTTGTAAGCGCTTGTGACATTTTAGATAATTATCAAATCTTCAGATACATTGGCGTACCTGAACCATCATGCCCTCCATGACCTCGCTGACTACCTTGCCCCGCCGCGCTCCCGGCCTGCTGCTGATTGTCCTGCTGCACGTGGGCCTGGCATATAGTGTCTTGCAGTCGCGGCCCCGCGCTATCACGGACGAACACCTGCCGCAGGGCCCGGCCATCGCCTGGCTGCGCTACACGCTCCCGGCGCCGCCCAAGCCTGTCCCCATACCATTGCCCAACGTAAAACCAGCCGCCGCGCGCCTGCCGCGCCTGCCCGTGCCGGCGCCCGTCAGCCGCCCCTTGCCCGTTCCCGCCGCCGAGCAGGCGCCGGCGCCAGCAACGCCGGAAGCGATCACACTCGTCGCGCCACCCAGCGCGGCCGATATCCTGGCGCAAGCCAAGCGCGACGTGGGCAAGATCGACAGGGAGTTGCGCAAGGAATTCCCGCAGCGGGGAGAGCAAAAACTGGACGACACAGCCTTCAAGCGCATGCAGCAAGGCTTTGCCGAGGCCTACGCAGCCGTGCCGCCGAAATGGTATGAAGCGTCAAGAATCGAGGAAATCGGCGCGAATGAGGCCAAAGGCAGCCGCACTTATAAAATCACCAGCGCGCTGGGTAG
This sequence comes from Janthinobacterium sp. BJB446, assembly GCF_002735655.1. Lineage (NCBI taxonomy): Bacteria > Pseudomonadati > Pseudomonadota > Betaproteobacteria > Burkholderiales > Oxalobacteraceae > Janthinobacterium > Janthinobacterium sp. BJB446. The sequence continues at coordinate 313,590 of NZ_PDZK01000003.1, forward strand.
CTTGTGCGTGACCACGCGCGCGGGCAAGCAGGGGGAAACGATGATCGGCATGTGCCCCAAATAGCTGCCTCAGCCCACCGCTTCGCGCGCCCCCAGCGGCTGCAAATGGCGCAGACGCAAGGCGATCAGCAGGCCGCCGCCCAGGCACAGGCCCAGCATGATGACCACGCCCGTCCAGCCGTCGAAGCCCCACATCATGCCCGAGGCGGAACCGATCAGGCTCGATCCCAGGTAATAGAACAGCAAATAAAAGGCCGAGGCCAGGGCCTGCGGTGCGCGGGCACGGCGGCTGACCCAGCTGCTGGCGATCGAATGCGAGGCAAAGAAGCCGAAGGTGGCCAGCGCCATGCCGATGACGATCAGCGGCAGGGAATCGAACAGGGTCAATAAAATGCCGGACAGCATCACCGACAGCATGATCCACAGCACGCCCCGGCGCCCCAGGCGGTCCACCAGACGGCCTGCCCAAACGGAACTGAAGATGCCGATCAGATACAAGAAGGCCAGCAAGCCGACGGTACTCTGGCGCAAGCCAAATGGCGCGGCCAGCAGGCGGTAGCCGATGTAATTGTACAAGCTGACGAAACACCCCATCAGCACGAACGCCAGGCAGAACAGCCATGGCAAGCCCCGGTCGGAAAAATGCTGCTTGATGGCATGCGGCAAGGCATTCCAGCCTTTGGTGCTGGGCACGAAATTCTTCGACGCGGGCAGGCTGCGCCAGAATTCGGCCGCCGCCAGCACGCCGGCCACGCCCAGCACGCCCAGGGCCCAGCGCCACGACAGGAAATCGCTGAGCATGGACGCCACCAGCCGCCCCGACATGCCGCCAAACGCGCTGCCCGCAATATACAAGCCCATCGACAGGCCCAGCGATGGCCCCTCGATTTCCTCGCCCAGATAAGCCATGGCCACGGCCGGCATGCCACCCAGGGCAATGCCCAGCGCGGCGCGAATCGCCAGCAGCTGCGCATAATCCTGCGCGAAGGCGGACAAGATGGTGAGGATCGCGGCGGAAAACATCGACGCCACCATCAAGGGCTTGCGACCGACCCGGTCCGAGACGGCGCTGAGCAGCACCAGCGAGATGGCCAGCAAGCCGCTCGACACGGACAAGGACCAGCTGCTTTGCGCCGGCGTCAGATGAAACTGGTGCGACAGCAGCGGAAACAGGGGCTGGATGCAATACAGCAGGCTGAAGGTGGAAAAGCCGCCAAAGAACAGGGCGCGGTTGCTGCGCTTGAATTCCGCCGTACCTTTGGCGATGGCCGAACGGGGAGCGGGAGGAGCAACAGGAGCCAGCGCCGGAGTGGCGACGGAGGCAAAAGCAAGCGATGAATCAGACATGGCCGTGTTTCGAAGAGGAAGCGAGTCTTCATCTTAGGATTGCCAACTCATATCGTCCAATATATATTCAAGGCCCAACTCATACTTTAAAACGATTACTGGACAAATATGGAACTGCGCCACCTGCGTTACTTTGTCGCCGTCGCCGAGGAGCTGCACTTCACGCGCGCGGCCGAGCGCCTGCACATCGGCCAGCCGCCGCTGAGCCAGCAAATCCAGGCGCTGGAGGCGGAATTGGGGGCGCAGTTGTTCGAGCGCAACAAGCGCTCCGTGCGGCTGACGCAGGCGGGCACGCTGTTCCTCGACGATGCGCGGCGCATCCTGGCCCTGTCGGAACAGGCGGCCGTCACGGCGCGCCGGGCGCAGCGGGGCGAAGCGGGCGAACTGCGCATCGGTTTTACGTTTTCCACGCCGTTTACGCCGTATTTTGCCACCGTCATCAACCGCTACCGCCAGCAATTCCCGCACGTCACCTTGACCCTGCATGAAATGGCGACCCTGCATCAACTCGAGGCGATCTCGGGCAGGACGATGGACCTGGGCTTCGTGCGCCCGCCGGAAACGACGTACCCCTCCGATATCAAGCTGACGCAATTGCGCCAGGACCCGCTGTTCCTCGTGCTGCCCGTCGCCCACGCGCTGGCGGCCAAGAAGGCGATTGCCATTGCCGACATGGCGGGCGAAGGTTTTGTCATGTACCCCAAGGATGCGGGCACGGGGATTTATCCGCAGATCTTCCGCCTGTGCAAGGCGGCAGGCTTCGTGCCCCAGGTCGCGCAGGAAGCGGGCGAGGCGTCGACCATCATCGGCCTGGTGGCGGCCGGCTGCGGCATTTCCGTGCTGCCCGCCTCGTTCGACCGCATCCGCATGGATGGCGTGTGCTACCGCCCGATCGCCGACCCGCAGGCGACGACCAGCTTATTGCTTGCACAAAGGGAGGAAGAGACATCGCCACTGGTGGCGGCATTCGTGAAACTGGCCGAGGAAGCGGCGCTGGAAGAAAAAGAATAGGCCGGCAAGTGCCGGCCCACGTTGACATGCGTCAGGAGTAATCCGCGTCCAGCTCGGAACCCGCGTAGTTTTCCAGGTCCTCGAACAGGCTCTTCATGCTGGCCCGCGTAAGGATTTTATGCACGACGGTGCAGCTGCGGCGGTACGAGTCTATGCGGTCGAGCAACACGGGATGGTGCTGCACAGGCACCTTGGCCACCAGGGCGGCCCAGCCTTCCTCGAAGTCGGGCTTGTTCTTGCGCACGGAACGCACAAAGCGTTCAAACTCCTTCTGCCCCGTGCGCGCGATGATGCGCCCGCCGCCTTCGATGGCGAAGATGATGGCCAGGGCGATGACGCCCTCGGCATTCAAGTCGCTGTCGCTGACGGGGCCGTTGTCATGGTGGCGGCGCAGCCAGCCGGCCAGGCGCACGACGGCTTGCACTTCCTTGCGCTGTTGCAACTGCAGCGCATACTTTTCATAGCCGGCCCAGTTCTGGTTCGGGTCGGCCTGGCAAATATCGATGAACAGCTCGCGCAAACGGCGCTGCAGGTAGACGGGGTCCTGGTCGTACTCGCCGACGAGGGCGTCTTCCGGCAACTGCGACAGGTCCTTGATCAGGCGAAAGCCCACCTGGAACGCGTGCTCGGCGCCGTGCTCGACGAGGAAATCGAGCGCGGCCTGGTCGCCTTCATGCGTGACGGCCTGCTCCAGGCCCAGCGACACGCCGCCCACCGTCAGGTACAGCGCTTTCTGGATGCCATCGGCCGTGCGTTCATTCGTGAACTTCTCGGCCACCATGGCCGTGATGCCCGTCAATTCGTCGGCCAGGTTCAGCGCCGCGTCCTCGCGCGGGTCGCGCGGCAACAGTTTGATGGCGCGCACCAGGCGCGGAAGATTCTCTACAACAATTGCTGGCAGCATTAGACGTTCCCTGCTTTCATTACGAGAAAATGCCGGTGCCCAGGCTGCGGCGCGTGCTGGAGCGTGGCGCGCTGCGCGTGCTCGGCACTTGCTTGCGCAGGCGATACAGCAATTCCTTGGTACTACGCTGCAACATGGTCGGCTCTTCGTCCGGGTCGTCCGAGTATTCCGCGTCGGCCAGGTCGGCGCTGTGGCGGAAGTCGGGGAACAGTTCGAACAACGAGCGGTCCCAGCCGTCTTCATTCGCTTGCGCCAGTTCGATGGCCAGCGGCACGACGTCGTTGTCGGACGAGGTCACGCCCGTCACATACGGTCCCTTGATGACGATCTCGCCCGCCACTTCGAGGATTTCCTTCGGCGCCATCGAGAACAGGATCGCAAACGCCGTAGCGCCCCAGTCGGTGGCCGATGCTTCCAGCAGCAGCTCGCGGCGGCGCTCGGCGTCGTCGGTGGAAAACACCACGCCGTGGATGTGCGCGAACAGGGCTTCGGCGATGCGTTCAGGATCGTCCTCGATCTGGTCGTCGCTCCAGGTGGCGGCGATGAAGGCCAGGCTGTCGGCCCAGGCTTTCGGCGGCACCAGCAAGGTCGCCAGCGACATCTTGCCGCCATCGAAACCGGCCAAATGCAGGGCCGTCACCTGGGGCGGGATGGCATTCAATACTTCCACCACGGCCAGGTCGCCGTACTGGTCGGCCGCATCGGCAAACGCCTGCTCGGCGTGGCCCAGCGAACCGGACAGCACCAATTCCGTGACCTGTTTCGTCAGCGCGGGAAGATTGCTCTTTTGATCCGCATTTTGCTTGTCATTATCTGCCATGGTCATCTCCATCCTGGTCAAACATCTGGGCGAAATCGTCGGTGGCTTCGTCTTCGTCGTGATCGTCGTCTCCGTCGTCATTGGCGGCCAGCTGGTCGAGCGACTGGTCGTCGTCGTCCCACAGGCGCGGATTCTTGTGCAGGAAGGCCGTGATGATGGCCTGGCGCGCCAGGTCGGGGAAGCTCTCTTCGATGGCGGCGTACATCTTTGCCGCTTCCGGCGCGGCGCACGCGGCCATGGAAAACACGCGGGCCGTATCGCCGAATTCGTAGTCTTCGCTTTCGGCCAGCAAGCCCTTCGGATCGCTGAAGGTGATGTGGTCGACCAGCGCGAAGGCCAGCATGTTCACGTCTTCGATGCCGCCGCCGCTCGCGTATTCACCGACCAGGGCGTCGACCATGCTTTTGTAGTTCTTGCGGTTCGGCGGGTCGCCGAGGATGCCTTCGATCTGGCCTTCCAGCTCGCGCGACTGGTACGCGAATTCAGGGTGTACTCTTCTCATGCTGTGCTTTCCAATGTGGTGCGCGGCACTTTTACTTAAAAGCAAAAGCACCATTGTTTGTTGTTTTTCAAATCATTCAGGCTGGCCGGACAGCCGCCAGCAGGCTTAATCTGCCGGTAGGACGGTGCCATGCAGGCGGAACACGCCGCACCACAGGGCATAGGCTTCCGCTTCCGGGTCGATGATGATGCGGTGGTTCACGCTCTGGTCGTACTCGGCGCGCTTGGCCGGGTCGGCCAGGATTTCATACGCCTTGGTCACGCTCTTGAAGCGCGCCTCGGCGCCGGGGGCCTGGTTGCGGTCGGGGTGGAAGCGCATGGCCAGCGAACGGTAAACCTTCTTGATTTCATCGTCGCTGGCATTGGGCGCGACACCGAGGACGTTATATAAATTTTCCATAAAAGGCTCCGGGGTCACGTTTTTCTACTAATTAAAGGCGAATTATCCTATAGAACGGCGCCCGCGTCGCTTGCATGCTGGGATATGGGGGCAAATACGTGCTTATAAAGCGCTTGCGGTACGGTAAAATGCTTTTTACTGTCACTCTTCCGCATTGATCAATGAGCAACGATAAACCGAATACCGCCGCGCCAGCGCTGGCGCCCAATTTCTTGCGTAACATCATCGAAGCCGACCTGGCTGCCGGCGCCCACGTGCGTCCCGGCCTGCCCCAGGTGATCACGCGTTTCCCGCCGGAGCCGAACGGCTACCTGCACGTGGGCCACGCCAAGTCGATCTGCGTCAACTTCGGCCTGGCGCGCGATTACGCCGGCCAGTGCAACCTGCGCTTCGACGACACCAATCCGGCGAAGGAAGAGCAGGAATACGTCGACACCATCATGGACAGCGTGAAATGGCTGGGCTTTGACTGGGAGCCGAAGCATGCCGATGGCCAGAGCCATCTGCACTACGCGAGCGACTATTTCGACCAGCTGTACGCGATGGCCGAATACCTGATCACGGCCGGCTTTGCCTATGTGGACAGCCAGAGCGCCGAAGACATGGCCGCCAACCGGGGCAATTTCGGCCAGGCCGGCAAGAATTCTCCGTTCCGCGACCGTCCGCGCGACGAATCGCTGGCCCTGTTCCGCGCCATGAAGGCGGGCCAGTTCAAGGATGGCGAGCACATCCTGCGCGCAAAGATGAGCGAAGATGCCATGAGTTCGCCGAACATGAACTTGCGCGATCCGGCCATCTACCGCATCCGCCATGCGCACCATCACCGCACGGGCGACGCCTGGTGCATCTATCCGATGTACGACTACACGCACCCGATCTCGGACGCGCTGGAAAACATCACGCATTCGATCTGCACGCTGGAATTCCAGGACCACCGCCCATTCTACGACTGGCTGCTGGAAACCCTGTCGGCCGGCGGCTTCTTCGCCAAGCCGGTGCCGCACCAGTTCGAATTCTCGCGCCTGAACCTGACCTACATCGTCACCAGCAAGCGCAAGCTGCGCCAGCTGGTGGAAGAAAAAATCGTCGACGGCTGGGACGATCCGCGCATGCCGACCCTGGTGGGCATGCGCCGCCGCGGCTACACGCCGGAAGCGATCCAGCTGATGTGCGAACGCACGGGCGTGACGAAATCCGACGGCTGGATCGACTACAGCGTGCTGGAAGGCTGTTTGCGCGAAGACCTGGATCCGAAGGCACCGCGTACGGTGGCCGTGCTGCGTCCGTTGAAACTGATCATCGACAATTTCCCTGAAAACGAAAGCGTGGAATGCACGGCGCCCGTGCACCCGCACTTCCCGGAACGCGGCTTGCGCACCTTCCCCATCTCGCGCGAGCTGTGGATCGAGGAAGACGACTTCATGGAAGTGCCGAACAAAGGCTATTTCCGCCTGTATCCGCCGATCGACGACAAGCCGGGCAGCAAGGTACGCTTGCGCTACGGCTACGTGATCGAGTGCACGGGCTTTGACAAGGATGCGGACGGCAAGGTCATCGCCGTGCATTGCACCTATTTCCCGGACAGCAAGTCGGGCACGGAAGGCAGCGCCAACTACAAGGTCAAGGGCAATATGCACTGGGTCAGCGCGCCGACGGCCATTCCCGCCGAAGTGCGCCTGTACGACCGCCTGTTTACGGACCCGCAGCCGGACGCGGGCGGCAAGGACTTCAAGCTGGCCTTGAATCCGCTGGCCAAGGAAGTGGTGCAAGCGTGGCTGGAACCTGGCGCGGAACTGGCCCAGCCGGAACAGCGCTTCCAGTTCGAGCGCCACGGCTACTTTGCGGCCGACCGGGTCGACAGCCAGCCTGGCAAGCCCGTCTTCAACCGCATCGTCACCCTGAAAGACAGCTGGCAGCCCGCCAAGTAAGGCACCGGGACGACCCACAAAAAAACCGCTGCGGCGGTTTTTTTTCGTTTCAACGGGAAATATTGCCTGTTGACTATAATAACGATAATTTTGTATATTAGGCAGCTATTGAGCAATTTGCAATTTTAATAGTGCTTGTACAACCTAGCCTAGCCTCCGCCACCAGGCGGCACCCGATTCCTCTTCCTGATGCGGATGGCAATGCCTTCTACTGCCGGCGAACACCCCTTAGCTGCTGAAAAAAGACCGCTGTGGCTGTTCGGCTTTGTCGTGTCGACGATGGTGGGCCTGCTGTTCTACATGGCCGCTTCGCTGTCGATCGAAAGCGATGCCAGCGAAGAATTCAACAATCTGGCGCACAACACCCAGAAAAACATCGAATCGCGCACCAAGTCGTATGCCAACCTGCTGCGCGGCACGGCCAGCCTGTTCCAGGCCAACAAACACGTGAGCCGCGAGCAATTCCACCGCTACGTGGCAAACATCGCCCTGCAACAGAACTACCCGGGCGTGATGAACCTCAATTACAGCCAGGAACTCGACGAGACGCAGCGCGCCGCCTACGAAGCGACCATGCGACGCGACTATCCGCCCGGGCGCGACGGCTATCCGGCGTTTGCCATCCACCCGCCCGGGCCGCGCGCCCAGTATTCCGTGCTCGTATACATCGAGCCGATCGCCAGCGCCCCGGAAAAGTATGGCCATGACATCGCCTCGCGCCCGCAGATCGCGGAAGCGCTGGCGGAGTCGCGCGATTCCGGCCGCATCAGCAATTCCGGCGTGCCCGTGCCGATGGACGGCCGTCCCCAGCTGACGGGCATGGCCATGCGCCTGCCCGTGTACCGCTTCGGCATGCCGGTCGATACGGTGGAACAGCGGCGCGCGGCTTACCAGGGTTCCGTCGGCATCGGCTACGACCTGGTGACGATGATGCGCAGCGCGCTGGCCGACATGCCGGTACGCAACGTCCGCCTGACCCTGTTCGATATCGGCCCGCAGGCGCTGCAACAGCGGGAGGTGCCGCTGCAGTTGCCGCACGACATGCGCCCCATCTTCGACAGCACGGCGGCAGGCATGCATGCACCATGGTGGCAGCCCGGCAGTTCGGGCCGCTACCTGAGCAGCACGCTGCTGATCGAGCACAATGGCCGCGCCTGGCAAGCGCTGTTCAGCGTGCGCAAGAGCGACCTGTATTCGCGCTTCGACGCCTTCCTGCCGTGGCTGGCCCTGCTGATCGGCTTTGCCAGCACCATGCTGCTGTATGTGCTGTTCCACACCCTGGCGTCGTCGCGCCGGCGCGCCATCCAGATGGCGACAGGCATGACGGAGGAATTGCGCGCCAGCCAGATCCGCCTGCAGCTGTCGCACCAGAAACTGCGCCGCCTGGCGGCCCACGCCGACCAGATCAAGGAAGAAGAGCGCAAGCGCATCGCGCGCGAAATCCACGACGACCTGGGGCAGAACCTGCTGGTGCTGCGCATCGACGCCGACATGCTGGCCTCGCGCACGCAGCGCCGCCACCCGCGCCTGAACGCCCGCGCCCGCTCAACCCTGGAGCAGATCGACGCCACCATCAAGAGCGTGCGGCAGATCATCAACGACTTGCGCCCTACCGTGCTGGACCTGGGCGTGAATGCGGCCGTCGAATGGCAGGTGGCGCAATTTCGCCAGCGCACGGGCATCGCCTGCGAAGTGAGCGAAAGCCATGACGACATTTGCCTCAGCGACCAATGCGCGACGGCCCTGTTCCGCATCCTGCAAGAGTCGCTCAGCAATATTTCCCAGCATGCGAATGCCAGCCGCGTCCAAGTCAAATTGGAAAAGTGCCGCGATACGGTGTCGATGAGCATCAGCGACAACGGCGTGGGCGCGGCCATCGACGGGCGCAACAAGTTGGGCTCGTTTGGCCTGGTGGGCATCGAAGAACGTATAAAGTTGCTGGGCGGTACTTTTTACATTGAAAGCAGCCCCGGCGCCGGCATGAGCGTGCATGTCAGCGTACCGCTGGGCGCGGACGCCACCGCGTTTCCCTACCAGGAAGAAAGCCGGGCCAGCAGCTGAGCGGCGCGCGTTCCGCATGAAACAAGCTCAGCTTGCGTATTTTGTAATTAGATGCAATATTGATGTAGAACAACTTAGCGCCTGCCCGCCATCGGCCAGGCATTCCCCGACTACTTGCCAGGAGTACACAGCCACCGCTTTCCCTTGTTTTACCGCAGTTCCCACAACGCTCTTTACCAAAGGACATTCATGGATACGAACGACAGTTTCAAGGCAATTGCCGATTTGAATTTGGACGCGATCAAGGTCAAGCTGATGCACCGGGAGTCAGGCGAAGGATGGAGCCTCGAGAAGGCCAATGCGGTGGAATTCGAATACCGCCGCTTCCTGATCCTGATGAAACAGTTTCCGCAGGAAGAAACGGCGCCGCTGATGGACGTCGATACCTTCTGGCACTACCACATCCTCGATACCCTCAAATATGCGGCGGATTGCGAACAGGTGTTCGGCTATTTCCTGCATCACTTCCCGTACATCGGTTTGCGCGGCGAAGACGACGAAGCGGCGCACCACCGCGTGGGCGAACGCATGAAGCAGTTGTACGAGCAGACATTCGGGGAAGATTATCTCCGCGCGGAGACGGCATATTCGGGACGCGCCGTGCAGGCGGCATTCTCCAGTGCGGCAGTACAGGCGACGGCATTTTCCAGCGCGGCCGTGCAGGCGACGGCGTATTCGGGGCGCGCCGTACAAACGGCGTTTTCCAGTGCCGCGGGACAGGCAACGGCGTATTCTGGCCGGGCCGTGCAGACGGCGTTTTCCAGTGCTGCGGTGCAAGCGACCGCGTATTCGGGCCGCGCCACCGGTGCTGCCCAGACCGCATTTTCCAGCGCGCCCGGCAAAGTGGCCGCAGCGCTGGTCGAGTCATCCCCGACTGGTCTGGAAACAGGGCGCTTCTATACGGATCGTCCGACGCTGAGCCCGGACACGCAATAGAAAACGGGAAGGCAGGTATGGCTGCCGCACGCGGCAAGCTTGACTAACGCAGACGGCACCTCTCAGTTTGCCGTCTGTCAGGCGCTCTTAGGCAGCCATCAACTCGCGCAGTTCACGGATGCTGAAATCGCTGATTTCATGCATGCGGATGAGGATCGTGGCGCCGATCGGCAAGGTGTTGTGACGAATCTTGCTGATGACCGGTGGCGCCACTTCCAGTGCTCGCGACAGGGCGGCATCGTTCTTCAGTTGCAGCTTGTCGATGATCGCATCGAGGACGCGATTCGGGTTGTAGGTAGGCAAAGAGGTAATTTGTTTGAGAGACATGATCGAAAATCCGTACTTGTTGTATTAAGGCAAAAAGAAACCGAATGTCTCTTCTGCAATAATTCAGGGTAAACACACTAAAAAGCGCCATCACTTATGCGGCTTTTACGCCGCAAACAATATAATACACGCTATTGTTGATTTTTGCGTAACTTAAAGCAAAATTGTGATAATTGAAGAGAATTGACGCACTTGGAATGTGCTAGAGGATAACTCAAATTGGAAAAATTTGCTGCACGTCATCAATTTTTACGATGAGCAACACCGCTATGCATGAGCCAGGCTATGGCCATGAGGGTGCTCAGGCGGGCCATTTCCGCTGATAAATGCCAGCCTTGCGCAGCCACGCCGGCCGGGGTGGCAAGCGGGCAAGTGCCCGGAATGGCATCCACGCGGCACCAGGCCAGTTGCCGGCGGATTTCATCGGGTGGCGGCGGCGGCTGCAGCGCGCGTTCGCGCCGGCGCATATAGGCGCGTACCTGTTCCTTGCTGGGGTGACTCGTAGCTCGCATGGCTCGCTCCTGCTGACGGGAAACAACGTCACGCTCATTGTGGATGCCGAGCCCGCCACAAGAGCCCGGACGCGTGACGACATTGCTCACCATATCGCCAGCGTGCCATGGCACGTTTGCGCTGCATCAAATGGCCGGGCCCCGGCATTGCGCCGAAGCCCATGTTGCCTCACGGCCTGGCGGCCAGAGGCCCGGTGATCCGTTCTTATTTCTTTTGCTGGCGCACGCGCTGCTGCTGTTTTTCCTGCGTTTGCTGGCGATTCTGCTTGCGCTCGAACAAGGTGACCGCATCCTTCTTGGCTTGTTCGACGGTACGCATTTCTTCATGGGCATCGTGCGGGACAAAAAACTCGGCGTCCTGCGCCGCCACGACCAGCTTGATGGCGGCGTCGTCGTCGAGGTCATACAGTTCCGTCAGGACGGTGGTGACCTCGTCCAGGTATTCTTCGTAAGTGAGGGTGCTCATGCGATATTCCTTAAGTGAATGGCGCACCGCCGGAACGGCGCGCTGCGCGCCGGCCCAGGAAAAGTGCGCAGATAACCGGCCATTTTACCCGATGCCGGCCCCGTCGGCAGACAGCGACCGCAAGGCATCGGCCACGCGCGCGTAGCGCAGGCGCACGCCCAGCTCGCGCTTGATGCGCGTATTGTGCAGGCGGCGCGATTCGGACATGAATGACAACAGCATCGGCGTGACCACCTGCTGCAGTTCGGCGCGCGGCAGGCGCGGCGGGCGCGGCAAGCCGAACGTGTCGGCCACAGCATCGAAATACTCCGCCATTTTGAGTTCGCTGTCATCGCTGGCGTGATACACGCGTCCCGGCTTGCCCCGCCACAAGGCCCGTTCGATGATGCGCGCCAGGTCATCGGCATGGATATGATTGGTGTATACATCGTCATCCGCGGCCAGGGCTGGCGTGCCCTCGCGCAGGCGCTTCAGCGGCAGGCGGTCATCCGCATAGATGCCGGGCACGCGCAGGATGGCCACGCTGGCGCGGCGGCGCGCGCCCCAGCCGCGCAAGACCTGCTCGGCATCGACGCGCCGCTTCGCGCGCGCATTCGCCGGCGCCGTCGGCCGCGTCTCATCGACCCAGGCGCCGCCGCAATCGCCATACACGCCGCTGGTACTCACATACACCATGCGTGCGTGCTCGGGTAAAATGGCGGCCAGATTGCGCGTGCGCCGGTCCAGCAAGCCCGACGACCGGGGCGGCGCCAGGTGCACGATCATCGTCGCCAGTCCCGCCAGCCGTTTCAGGCTGGCGCGCTCGTCGAGGTTGGCCACGATGGGCACGGCGCCGGCCGCCCGCAGCTGCGCGCAGCGCGCCGGCTGGCTGGTGACGGCAAAGACGCGAAAGCGCGTACGCAGCAAGGGCAGCAACCGCATGCCGACGTCGCCGCAGCCCAGGATCAGCAGGCGCGGCAAGCCTGACGGCTTGCGCAAAGAGTGCATTAACATATTTTTCATCTCAAGGATTGTATGACTTTTCAAGTTACTGTTCAGCCCAGCGGCCACCAGTTCAGCTGCGAAGCGGACGAAACCGTGCTGGCGGCGGCGATACGCGCCGGCGTCGGCCTGCCGTATGGCTGTAAAAATGGGGCCTGCGGTTCCTGCAAGGGCAAAGTGGTTTCCGGCACCGTCCAGCACAAGGCGCACCAGCAGCGCGCCCTGACGCCGGAAGAGGAAGCGGCCGGCTTTTCCCTGTTCTGCTGCGCCACCACCAACGCCGACCTCGTCATCGAAGCGCGCGAAGTGGCGGGCAGCAGCGACTACCCGATCAAGAAAATGCCGTCGCGCGTGACCACCATCGAGAAAGTCGCGCCCGACGTCGTCGTGCTGACCCTGCAGTTGCCAGCCAGCGAGCGCCTCAACTACCGCGCCGGACAGTATATCGAAATCCTGCTGCGCGACAACAAGCGCCGCAGCTACAGCATGGCCAGCGCGCCCGCCGATGGCGGCCCGATGACCCTGCACATCCGCCACCTGCCGGGCGGCCTGTTCACCGACCAGGTGTTTGGCAGCATGAAGGAGCGCGACATCCTGCGCTTCGAAGGCCCGATGGGCACTTTCTTCCTACGCGAAGATTCCGACAAGCCCGTCGTGCTGCTGGCCTCGGGCACGGGCTTTGCCCCCTTGAAAGCCATCGTCGAGCACATGATCAACGAGCAATCCACGCGCCCGATCACCCTGTACTGGGGCGGCCGCCGTCCGCACGATCTGTACATGGATGCGCTGTGCCGCCAGTGGGCCGCCGACTTGCCGCAGTTCACCTATGTACCCGTCGTTTCGGACGCCTTGCCGGAAGACGCGTGGCAAGGCCGCACCGGCTTCGTACACCAGGCCGTCATCGCCGACTTGCCCGACATGTCCGCGTATCAGGTGTATGCCTGCGGCGCGCCCGTGATGGTCGATGCGGCCCACCGCGACTTCGTGCAACTGTGCCAGCTGCCAGCCGACGAGTTCTACGCGGACGCCTTCACCACGGAAGCCGACCTGGCCAAGTAAGCATCCAGACAGCGGGGTGCTGCTGGCGCGGCATCCGCTGCCGCCACCCGCCTCACCCCGTCATGTCCTGGAAAGTATTCATGTCTCTCGCCTCTGCCGGCAACGGCTTCAGTATCCTGCGTCACCGCAACTTCGCCTTTTACCTGTCCGCCCGCGTGCTGGGCACGGTGGCCGTGCAGATGCAAAGCGTGGCCATCGGCTGGCAGGTGTACCAGATCACGGGCAGCCTGTTCGACCTGGGCTTGATCGGCCTGGCGCAATTCGCCCCTTTCCTGGTATTGATTTTGCCGGCCGGCCACGTGGCCGACCGCTATAACCGCCGCAATATCATCGCCTGGTGCCTGGCGGCGCAGCTGGCTTGCGCGCTGGCCCTGCTGGCGTTCACCCTGAGCGGCCTGTCCATCGTGTGGCCCGTGTTTGCCGTGCTGGTGCTGTTCGGCAGCGCGCGCGCCTTCATGATGCCGGCCACGCAAGCCGTGCTGGTCAACATGGTGCCCACGCAACATTTCAGCCGCGCCGTGGCGCTCAGCTCGTCGAGCTCGCACGTGGCCATCATCCTGGGGCCTACCTTGGGCGGCTTGCTGTACTACTTCGGCCCCAAGGTGGTGTATCTGATCTCGTCCGCACTGCTGGTCGTGTCCGTCCTGCTGATGCGCGCCACCACGCCCGCGCCGCAAGTGGTGAAGCGCGAACCCGTCAGCTGGCATACCCTGCTCGAAGGCTTGCGCTTCGTCTGGTCGAAACCCATCGTACTGGGCGCCATTTCGCTCGACCTGTTTGCCGTGCTGTTCGGCGGCGCCACGGCCCTGCTGCCGGCGCTGGCGCACGACGTGCTGCATATCGGCCCCAGCGGCCTGGGCTTGCTGCGCACGGCGCCGGGGGCCGGCGCGGCCCTGTGCTCGATCGCGCTGGCCATCTTCCCCATCACGCGCCGCGTGGGCGCCTGGATGTTCGGCGGCGTGGCCATCTTCGGCCTGGGTACCCTGGTGCTGGGCAGCACCAGCTATTTCCCGCTGGCGCTGGCGGCGCTGTTCCTGATGGGCGCCGGCGACATGGTCAGCGTCTACATCCGCCACCTGCTGGTGCAGTTCGAGACGCCGGACGAGATCCGCGGCCGGGTCAGCGCCGTGAATGCCGTCTTCATCGGCGCTTCGAACGAACTGGGCGAATTCGAATCGGGCCTGACGGCCGGCTGGTTCGGTCTGGTACGCGCCGTGCTCTTCGGCGGCGCTGCCACCCTGGCCGTGACGGGTATCTGGGCCGTGATGTTCCCCGTGCTGTCGCGCATGGACCGCTTCCCCCACCACGAGAAGGAAGCGGCCGCCAGGACGGCCACCACGGCAAGCCCATAAGGTCTAAGATGCGCTATCGCCACTGACGAACCCGCACCATGAAAATCACGCTTCCGTTCCACAGCTTCATCCGCAGCCGTCCCCACCTGAGCATGGCCACGGCCATCGGCGTGGCGGCCGGCCTGCTGCTGCCCGCATCCTGGCAACAGATGACGCGTTTGCTGACGGCGTGGAACGTGGCCGTCTGGTTCTACCTGGCGACGATGGCCTGGATGATGATGCGCGCCAACCATCACAAGGTGAAAGCCATGGCGGCGCGCCAGGACGAGCGGGCGGCAACCGTCCTGTCGGCCCTGTCCGTCGCATCCGTGATGAGCCTGGTGGCCATCGTCTCGCAGCTGTCCTCGATGAAAGACATGGCGCCGGACGAGCGCGCGCTGCACTACGGCCTGACGATCCTCACCCTGGTCGGTTCCTGGTTCCTCGTCGGCACCCTGTTCTGCTTTCATTACGCCCACCTGTATTACCAGGCCGACCCCGCACTGCGCCCCCTGAAGTTTCCCGACGATGAGCAAGACCCCGATTACTGGGATTTCCTGTATTTCGCCTTCACCATCGCCGTCGCCGTGCAAACGTCGGACGTTTCCGTGCAGACGCGCATGATGCGGCAGATCGTGCTGGGGCAATCCGTGCTGAGCTTTTTCTTCAACTTGGTCGTGCTGGGGCTGTCGATCAATATCGCGGCCGGTCTCATCAATGGCTGAGGGTAAATAATTTCGTAGTGGAAACTTGACCTGGCTGAAGGGTTAAGCCCATCTTAATCGTGCGCACCCTCTTGAAATACTGGAAAGAGGAGTAAGATAAGTTCCATGCACGAGGTCATGTGCATGAGGCAGCAACCAGGCCGCATCACGCCTGAGATGGGTTTTTTTTGAATTGACAGGAGTAAGCATATGCAAATCAATATTCATACCGACAGCACCATCGCCAACACCGCTGGACTGAACGAACATGTGCAATCCGTACTTGAAAGCGCACTGAACCGCTTCCGCGACAACCTGACCCGCATCGAAGTCCACATCAGCGATACGAATGGCCCGAAAGGCGGCGCCGACGATATCCGCTGCGTCATGGAAGCACGCGTTGCTGGCTATCAACCGATTGCCGTGACCGAACAGAACGCCACCGTGCATCAATCCGTTGCCGGCGCCACGGATAAACTGAAACGCGCCATCGATAGCGCCCTGGGCCGCCTGCAAGACAGCAAGCGCCACGCCACCGGCAAGAATGCCGTGATCGATACGGCCGAAGCGGAAGAAACCGCCGAGTAACTCCCCACCCGCAGGATTTCCAGAGACTGAGGCAGCCGTTCAAGGCTGCCTTTGCACATCTGCCCCGCCGTTCACGCGCGGCAACATCCATACTAAAACAGCAAGTGTTCCAGCGTATTAACGCGGCAATGAAATAATTGTCGTATTTCTCACAGTAAGTGACCTCAAGCAAGCCTTTGCCGTTACAGCCAAGGCTGCTTTACGCTATCATGAAGATACCGGCACCCTGCTCGCGCGCCGGCTTTTTGAAAGTGTGATTGTGGAACAGATCGGCAACTTCGGCGCTTCAGGCTGCAACATCGGCGATTTACAGCTATTTCGCGATGGGGCGGATAGCCAGACGGCTGCCATGCTGGCGCCCTGCCCCGTCATGCGCCTCGAAGCGGGCGAAGCCATTGCCGACACGCAAGGCGCCAGCCTGTACATCGTCCTGCGCGGTTCGCTGGCCGTGGCCGCCGACACCCACACGGGCATGGATGACGGCACCGTCAGCAAGGTCTTGCCCGGCGAAAGCGTGGGCGAACAATCGGTGCTCGATGAAGCGAGCAACCTGGCCGCCATTTCCGCCCTGGAAGAAACCGATTTGCTGGTGATCGACGCGGCCATCGTCTGGGAATTGATCGAGCAGTCGAACGGCCTGGCGCGCAACCTGCTGCGCTTGCTGTCCTTCCGCATCCGCGCCGCCAATGCCCTGCTGCGCCGCCGTCAGAAACTGGGCGAATTCTACCGCCAGCTGTCGATGGTCGACAGCCTGACGGGCTTGTACAACCGCGCCTGGCTGACGGATTTACTGCCGAACATGATCGTCACGGCCCACGCCAGCGGCTCGCCCCTGTCGCTGGTGATGATCGACCTCGACCATTTCAAGCGTTTCAACGACACGCACGGCCACCAGGCTGGCGACCAGGCATTGCGCATCGCCGCGCAAGTGCTGGGCGCGGCCCTGCGGCCCACGGATTTTGCCGTGCGCTACGGAGGCGAGGAAATGATGGTGATCTTGCCCGATACCAACGAACACGTGGCCCTGCGGGTCGCCGAGCGCCTGTGCGAACGCATGCAGCTCGCCGTCATCTTCGCCGACATGCGCAGCGCGTTGCCGCACATCACGGGTTCCTTCGGCGTAGCCAGCCTGGCGGCCGAACAGGACGACCATGCGCTGATCGCCGCCGCCGACGCGGCGCTTTACCGCGCGAAAGCCGGCGGCCGCAATAGGGTCATGCTGTAGTTCAGGCAGCCTTGCTGTCGGCCGGCTTGGCGGCATCATCCTTCTTGCTGCTGTGCGCGGCGATGAAGTCCGCATAGCCTTTCTGCACCAGTTCATACGTCTTGTCGATATTGCCGGCGATGTCACCATTCAGGACTTTCAAGCCACCGAGGATGTCGCGCGCTTCCTTGAAGCCTTTTTCCATGCCGCCACTGATGGTGTCCATGAACTTGCTCAGGGCCGTATCGTCGTCCATGCCGGGATTCTGTTTCTTGAACGCATCAAAAAACCCCGTCGACAGCGATACAATGCGGTTCGCCGTCGCTTCGGCGCTGTTATCCTGCGAAGCCGCGTTCTGGATCGCGTCCTCGCCGTACTGGCCCTTCAGCGCTTCATTGATGTTGGTGATGGCCGTCTTGTACAGCAGCGCCAGCGGCTCGTTTTCCGCGCCGATCGACACGCTCAGCGACGCCTGCATGATGGACGCGTTCAATTGCAGCTTGGTACGGTCATTCACGCTCATTTCAGTGTTCACGCCGTCCTTTTGCTGGACTTTATCGTCCTTGCCGGCAACACCCGTACTGACGGAAGTCACGGAAGGGTTGGAATTGCCGCTTGCGGCGATGGGAATTGACACGATAGACCTCCTTGAACGGGCAATGTATGCCACCATGCGGGAAACGCGATGAGGACCATCCTCTCGTGTAGTATCGGCAGGTTTTCAGAAAACTGTAGCAGCGGCCCTTTCACGGGCCCGGATAACCCATCAAGTAACGACCATCAATGACTAACCAGACCTTTCTTTGGCACGACTACGAAACCTTTGGCGCCCAGCCGCGCCGCGACCGACCGGCCCAGTTCGCCGCCATCCGCACGGATGCAGACCTCAACGAGATCGGCGAACCGATCATGCTGTATTGCCAGCCTGCCAATGATTTCCTGCCCGACCCGCAATCGTGCCTGATCACGGGCATCACGCCGCAGCAATGTCTGCAGCTGGGCGTACCCGAACACCAGTTCGCCGCCACCGTCGAAGCGGCCTTTTCGGAACCGGGCACCATCGGCGTGGGCTACAACACCATCCGTTTCGACGATGAAGTCACGCGTTTCCTGTTCTGGCGCAACCTGATCGATCCATATGCGCGCGAATGGAAAAACCATTGCGGCCGCTGGGACATCCTCGACGTCGTGCGCATGACGCATGCGCTGCGCCCGGAAGGCATCGAATGGCCGAAGCGCGACGATGGCCAGACCAGTTTCAAGCTGGAACACTTGAGCAAGGCCAATGGCCTGGTCCACGAAGCGGCGCACGATGCGCTGTCCGACGTGCGCGCCACCATCGCCCTGGCACGCCTGATCAAGGAAAAACAGCCGAAACTGTTCGAATTCTGCCTGGCACTGCACAAAAAGGACAGGGTCGCCAGCGAAATGGGCATGCACCTGGCCGCCAGCGAGCGCCAGCCTTTCCTGCACGTGTCCGGCATGTTCCCCGCCGAACGGGGCTGCCTGGGCGTCGTCTGGCCGCTGGCCACGCATCCGAGCAATAAAAATGAAATCCTCGTCTGGGATTGCGCCTACGATCCGCGCGAACTGTTCCAGCTGGACGCCGACACCATCCGCACGCGTTTGTTTACGCGCAAGGACGCCATGCCCGAAGGCATGACGCGCCTGCCCGTGAAAAGCGTGCACCTGAACAAGTCGCCCATGTTGGTTGGCAACTTAAAGACCCTGTCGCCGGCCATGGCCGCGCAGTGGGGCATCGACCTGGACGCGGCGAAGGTCAACGCGCAATTGGCCGCCACGGTGCCGAACATGGATGCCATCTGGGCCGAAGTGTTCCAGCGCCCGGGCGCGAATGCCGCGCTGGACGTGGATGAAGATTTGTACAATGGTTTCGTCAGCAACGACGACCGCCGCCTGCTAGAATCCCTGCGCCGCGACACGCCGGCCAAGCTGGCCACGGCCCGCCCTTCGTTTGCCGACGAACGCCTGCAGGAACTGCTGTTCCGCTACCGCGCCCGCAATTTCCCGCAAACCCTGAGCGAAGCGGAAAGCCTGCGCTGGGAGCAGCACCGCGCCGCCCGCCTGTTCGACGGCGACGGCGGCGCCCGCACCATCGAAATGCTGTTTACGGAAATCGACGTGCTGTCGGAATCCGTGGATGAGCGTGGCGAGGAAATTCTGGGTGAGTTGTACGATTACGTGGAAATGGTGGCGCCCATGCGCGACTGAAAGTCGGGTAGGTCGGATTAGCGAAGCGTAATCCGACAAGTGCCGACGACGACTCATGTCGGCTTACGCCATGCGGCCAAGCCGACCTACCAATGCAAAATGCCGGGCTAGCCCGGCATTTTTTATGCATGCAACTTAAACCGAACGATGCGCATTGATCGCATCGCGCGTTTCGATGGCCACGCGGCGTGCCGCGTCGGCGTAGTCTTCGCCCGCCTGCGGCGTGGCATAGATGATGGCGCGCGAGGAGCTGATCATCATGCCCATGCCGTTGGCCGTCTGGCCCGCGCCGACCGTGGCGGCAATGTCTCCGCCCTGGGCGCCGATGCCGGGCACCAGCAGCGGCATGTCGCCGACGATGGCGCGCACCTGCGCCAGTTCTTCAGGGAAGGTGGCGCCGACGACGAGCGCGCACTGGCCGTTTTTATTCCACTTCTCGGCCACCAGGCGCGCCACGCGCTGGTACAAGGGCACGCCATCCGTGTCGAGGAATTGCAGGTCCGAGCCGCCCGGGTTCGAGGTGCGGCACAGGATGATCACGCCGCGGTCTTGCCACGCCAGATAGGGATCGAGCGAATCCTCGCCCATGTACGGGTTCACGGTGACGGCGTCGGCGCCGTAGCGCTCGAACGCTTCGCGCGCGTACTGCGTGGCCGTCGCGCCGATGTCGCCCCGTTTCGCGTCGAGGATCAGCGGGATGTGCGGATAGTTTTCGCGCACATAGCGGCAGATGTCTTCCAGCTGCTTTTCCGCGCCCAGCGCGCCAAAATACGCGATCTGCGGCTTGAAGGCGCAGGCCAGGTCGGCCGTGGCATCGATGATGCGCGTGCAAAAGGTGGTGATTCCATCAGGCAGATCGCGCAGTTCGGCCGGCAGTTTCGCCAGGTCGGGGTCCAGGCCCACGCACAGCAGGGAATTATTGGCCGTCCACGCGGCGGATAATTTATTGATGAAATTCACGGCACACCTTCTCTATATTCAGTTGCAAACCCCGTATTGTAACGCGGCGCGGCGTTGCCACGGCGTGGCAACGCGGTCAGACGCGGCGGCCAGCGCTTATTAAACCGACATTACGGGCCGTTTCAGGTATATTTGCCTCACCTCCCTTACTCTGCACGGAACCCATCATGCAAATCACCAATCAATTCACCAAATGGCTGCGCCTGGCACTGAGCGTCACCGTCCTGGCCGGCGTCCTGACGGGCTGCGGCTACAACGACTTCCAGAGCAAGGATGAAGCCACCAAGGCAGCCTGGGGCGAAGTGGTCAACCAGTACCAGCGCCGCGCCGACCTGATCCCCAACCTGGTCAACACCGTCAAGGGCTATGCGACGCACGAGCGCGAAACCCTGGAAGCGGTGACCAAGGCGCGCGCCGCCGCCACCAGTTTCCAGATCACGCCCGAAGTGCTGAACGACCCGGCCGCGTTCGAGAAATTCCAGCAAGTGCAGGGCCAGCTGTCGTCGGCCCTGTCGCGCCTGATGGTGGTGTCCGAGAAATACCCGGACTTGAAGGCCGACACCAGCTTCCGCGACTTGCAGTCGCAGCTGGAAGGCACGGAAAACCGCATCACCGTGGCGCGCCAGCGCTACATCGTTGCCGTGCAGGATTACAACGTGCATGCGCGCAGCTTCCCGAACAACCTGACGGCCATGGTCTTCGGCTACAAGGTCAAGCCATCGTTCACGGTGGAAAATGAAAAAGCCATCTCGACCGCACCGACCGTCAACTTCGGCAAATAAGATGAAAGCCTGGTCTTATCTGGCGGTGCTGGCGACGGCGCTGCTGCTGTGGACGATGCCGCCAGCCGGCGCACAGGGCTTGCAGCCCGTGCCGCCGCTGGCCGCGCGCGTGACGGATGACGCCGGCATGCTGGACGCCAAGCAAAAGGCGGCGCTGGAAGGCGTGCTGGCCGATTACGAAGCCAAGACGGGCAGCCAGATCGCCGTGCTGCTGGTCAAGAGCACGGAGCCGGAAGCGATCGAGCAATACAGCATCCGCGTGACGGATGCCTGGAAGCTGGGCCGCAAGGGCGTCGATGACGGCGTGCTGCTGATGGTGGCAAAGGACAACCCATCGTCGCTGCGCCGCCTGCGCATCGAGGCGGGCCGCGGCGTGCAGGGCGTGCTGACGGATGCGCAATCGAAACGCATCCTGCAAGACGTGATCGCGCCGCATTTCAAGCAGAATGATTATTACGGCGGCCTGGTGGCCGGCGTGGGGTCGATTGCCACCCTGCTGAACCAGGAGCAATTCCCCGCCCCGGCCCAGCAGAAAGCGCCGGCGACCGTGGAAGCGGGCGGCATGACCTTCTGGCTGCCGCTGCTGTTCTTCGGCTTCCTCGTCGTGCTGACCCTGTTCCGCTCGCGCGGCGGGCCGACGCGGCTGCAGCGCGGCAGCAACTGGTCCAGCGGCGCCACCGGCGTCGTGCTGGGCAGCATTTTGAGCCAAGCCCTGAACAACCGCAGCGGCGGCGGAGGCTTCGGCGGCGGTGGTGGTTTTGGCGGTGGCGGTGGCGGCGGTGGTTTCGGTGGCGGCGGCGGCGGTTTTGACGGCGGCGGCGCCTCGGGAGATTGGTAATGACGAAACAACTGACATTCGGACAGCGCTGCGGACGGGCCTTGAAACATTTGCGGGGCACGCCGGCGACGGCACGCCATGCCTTTCCGGAACGCACCCTGAAAGCCATCGAGACAGCGATTGCCGACGGTGAAGCGATGCACCAGGCGGAAGTGCGCCTGATCGTCGAAGCGGCCCTGACGCCGGGCATGGCTTACCAGGGCGTGAGCAACCGCGAACGGGCGCGCGAACTGTTTGCCCAGTATGGCGTGTGGGATACGGAAGACAACGTCGGCGTACTGATCTATATCAACCTGGCCGAGCACCAGGTCGATATCGTCGCCGACCGCAACGTGGGCCGGCGCGTCACGCCGGAACAATGGCAAGCCGTGTGCCGCACCATGACCAAAGGCTTCAAGGACGGCAATTACCACGACAGCACGCTGGATGCCTTGCAGCAGTTGAATACCTTGTTGCAAAGCCACTTCCCTGCCGATGGCACGCGCGGCAACCAGTTGCCAAACGAACCCATCCTCCTCTGATTCCCGCCCAGGGATTAAAATCTGCCCATTGCCGCGCGGGCCGGTGGCCCGGGCAGCGGCCCCTATTACCGCCGAGGAGCACACATGAGACTGATCAATAAAACCGCCATCGTCACGGGCGCCACGCAAGGCATCGGCCTGGCTTGCGCCACCCGCCTGATCGCCGAAGGGGCGCAGGTGATGCTGGTCGACATCAAGGAAGAAGGCGCGCAGGCGGCCGCCGCCCTCGGCCCGCAGGCGCGTTTCTTTTGCGCCGACGTCAGCCAGAAGGCGGACGTCGATGCCTTGCTGAAGGAAACCCTGGCCCAGTTCGGCCACATCGATATCCTCGTCAACAATGCGGGCGTCACGCACGCGGCCGATTTCCTCGACGTGTGCGAAGACGATTTCGACCGGGTCATGCGCATCAACCTGAAATCGATGTTCCTGTGCGGCCAGGCCGTGGCGCGCGAAATGGTCAAGCGCAATACTGGCTGCATCATCAACATGTCCAGCGTGAATGCGGAACTGGCGATCCCGAACCAGGTACCGTACGTGGTGTCGAAGGGCGCCATCAACCAGTTGACCAAGGTCATGGCCTTGAACCTGGCCTCGCATGGCGTGCGCGTGAACGGCATCGGGCCGGGCACCATCCTGACGGAACTGGCCAAGCAGGCAGTGCTGTCGAGCCCGGGGGCACGCCACACGATCCTGTCGCGCACGCCGCTGGGCCGCTGCGGCGAACCGGAAGAAGTGGCTGGCATCGCCGCCTTCCTGGCCAGCGACGACGCCACCTACATGACGGGCCAGACCATCTATGTCGATGGCGGGCGCATGGCGCTCAACTACACCGTGGCCGTGAAGGAATGAAGGCAGCGACAGGCAGAACTACAGGCAGTTATATCAAAAAACGATAATGGTTATCTGAAAAGACCATTAGACACATATCGTGCGACGCAGCATAATGCACCTGTCTCCACTATTCTCCTCCAAGAAAATAGTTTTAAGCCCGCTTTCACCAGCGGGCTTTTTTTTGCTATCACTGCTGAAACATGGCCATTCTTGCCATGACAGACGTTCTTCACTGTCCTTCTGCTCGCCGCAAAAAAATGTTGCGGCGTGTCATCAGCCCGTCATCTTCGCCCCCTATACTTGCTTCATCTGCTGTACAGGCAACCGATATGCCTGACTACAGACAGGTGTGCCGCGATGGCACACCACTCCCCTTTCATGACCGTGGCGGGCGCCGGCAAGGCGCGCGACATGGTGAGTACCGAGCAACTCTCAACTCTTGACCCATTTCATTTGGGTTTTTGGCCCGCCTCCCCGCGGGCCTTTTTTTGCCTGCACGACAAGCTCTTGCGCAAAAACACGGCGGCCCGCCTTGCCCATGATATTGTGACGACCTTTCCACCTGTCCTGACGCATCATGCCTGCACCACTGCTCGAACTCTGTTTTGCCGACCGCCACGAACGCCTGCGCTACCGCACCGCGCTGCTGCTGTATGTGCTGGTGATCCTGATCGGCGACATTCCTGGCGTGCGCGCAGATGTGGGCCAGTATGCGTCAGGCGGCGTGCTGCATTCCGTCGGCTATGGCGTGCTGGCCCTGATCCTGTTCAGCGGCACGGGCGGCGGCATGGCGCGCCGGGCGCTGCTGTCGGTGCTGATGGTGGCGGCCATGGGTGCGCTGGACGAATTCATCCAGAGTTTCCTGCCCTACCGCCGTGGCGCCGTCAGCGACTGGGTGGTCGATATCACGGCCGCCGTGGCGGTCTGCCTGCCGCTGTATTTCCTCTGGCCGAAAATGGTCGCCGCTGCCCTTGGCAAGGGCGTGCCGCGGCCCGAAGCCTGAACGGGGGGGGACTCGCGCCCGTCAGGCGCGGTCCGCTTCGCTATCTTGCAATTCCAGCCGCAACTGTCCCTGGCCGCGCGCGCTGCGCGTGCCCAGGCGGCGCATCAGGGCGCGCGCCTCGCGCCGGCTGCTGGCCCCCATGGCGCGTGCCGCATCGCGCTGCATGTCCAGCAACTGTTCCGAGCGCGCCAGCCGCACCAGGCCATGCAAGGCCTGGGCCAGGACATGGCGCGCGCGGGCATCGCGCGCGGTGCCGCCGACGGCCAGCACCAACTCATCGATCAGTTTTGCGGTAGGGCCAGATGACATTTTTTCTCCCGATTCAACAGTGAGGAAGCGTGCAGGCGCACGAAGTGGTAATTGCCAGCATCTTTTATACCAAGCACGGCAATTGGACTCTTGATCTAGCTCAATCGACAATGACGGGCGCCGAACATCCCTGCTCCGCCATGCTCTTACATGCAGCAATCGCGGCTATCCGCAATCACCGCGGGTGCCGATCCTGAGTGTGCGACCATGAGGAGACCAAGATGAGATCGAAAACAACCCTGCTGCTGACCGGCCTGACATGCGCCTTGCTGGCGGCCTGCCAGTCCACGGACAAAACCAGCCTGGCACGCAGCAATAGCGGCGAAACCTATGCCGCACCGGCCGGCACGACGCCGCCAAGCAGTACGGCCAGCACCACCAGCAGCACGGCCACCGATACCGGCAACGCCATGAGCAGCGACATGCGCAATGACGCGAACCAGTCCACCCTGAACATCAGCTCGGCCACGGTGCAGTCGATAGAAACCGTGCCGCGCAGCATGGACCAAGGCAGTGCCGACATGCAGGCGGGCACGTCGGGCACGGCCGGCAGCACCTCGGGGGCGGCGGGCAATATGCTGTATCGCGTCACCTTGCGCCTGGACGACGGCACGACGCGCACCTTTGTGCAAAATACCCAGCCCGCCTTCCAGATCGGCGAGCGGGTCAGCGTGCAAAAAGGCGTGATGCAGCGCTATTGATATGTACCGGCACTGGCCGATGCTGGTCGCAACTGACCGCATCAAGCCAGCGCCAGGGTCAACGGCCGGCTGCGCCCCTGCACCACGGCCGAAGGCCAGGCCGGATCGTGCGTCAGATTGTGCAAATGGCTGCCGTCGAGCAAAAACGTGTCTTCCACCGTGCTGCCGGGCAGGCTGGGGTGAAAGGCCAGCGCCATGCCCCGCTTGAGGATGATTTCCGTGTGCGCGCCGGCCGCCACTTCGGGCGCCAGGTAGCCATGGATACCGCCCTGCCGGCTGGTGCGCACCGTGTCGGGCTGGCCGGCATAGGCGTAGGCACTGTCGAGCGCGTGATACACCATGCTCAGCGCATGGCCCGTTTCGCAAGCGTCGAGCGCCACCGCTTCCAGCGCCAGCATGGCCGCATCGGCATCGTCCATGACCACCGCCGCGCCGTCGGCCCGATGCAGCGCCGGGCCGAATCGCCGTTGACGGCTGAGACTGGCACACAGGCCGAAACGCCGCGCGCACAAGGCCAGCACGGCTTGCTTGCCCAGCACCGCCTGAGCTGGCGGCGCGCGCCGATAACGGTGCTGGCGCTCCCCACCGCTGGCCAGCACGTACACGGCTTGCAAGCCGCGCAGCCACAGCGCGCGCGCACACGCGGCAGCCAGTTCCAGCTCGCTCCAGTCGGGGCGGGCCTGGCGCAGCGCATCCGCGGCCGCGCCAGCTGCCAGCAGCCCCACCTGCCGGTAGCGTAACTGCTCCGATTCCAGCAGCACCAGCCGCTCTTCGCGCAGGGCCACAGGCAGGCTGCGTTCGTGCAAGCCGGGCCGGTCGGACAGGACAGGCGCGCCGCCGGCCGCATGCTGCACGAAATGCTCGCGCAATTCATACAGCTGCGGCTGCATCCAGGGCGACACCTGCCACGTCCATGGCCCTCGCACTTCTTCCTCGCGCATGCGCATGGCTTCGGCTTCGTCCGTCAGGATGTAGGCGGCATCGCGCGTCACCAGCACTTCCGCGCAGCCGCACTCGGTCGTATGGCAATGGCTGTTCGATGCGCCCGCCGTGGCCCACGCAAACCAGTCCACGCCGCGCAGGCGCACGGCACCGGCACGCTGGTCTTCCAGCCAGCCCCGCATCTGCGCCAGCTTGTGCGCCACTTCCAGCTCCAGCGGCCAGTTCATGACCGCCCCTCGTGCGGGATGCGGCGCGGCGCCACCCCGCCTGGCACCAGCCGGGAATCCTGTTGTGCATGCATAGCTGCTCCCTTCCTACATGGAAACTTAAGACCGGCGCGCGCATAAAAAGTTCAGTGCCTGGCCTCGTCTCAGGCTTGCAGTCTATGACTTCCCGCTATTTTTGCAAGCGGCTATTTCGCCAGTTCAATCAACACGGCCGTGTACATCTGCAAGTTCAACAGCAACTGCTTTTCTGTGATGAACTCATGTTCGGAATGCCCCGTGTAGACCGTGTGCGGCATGGCCGGGCCAAAGCTCACGGCATTCGGGAACAGGCGCGAATTGGTGCCGCCGCCGATGGCCACCGGTTGCGGATTGGCGATGCCCGTGTAGTGTTCGAAGACGGACAACAAGGTGGGAATCTGCGGCGCCGCCGTCTGCAGCCACGGTTCACCGATCTGCACCTGCAGGGTAGCCGGCACGTGGCGCCGCGCCTTCCAGCCGTCGAACGCGGCCGTCACCTGCTGTTGCAGCACGGCCGTCGTCTTGCCTTGCGGACGGCGCAAATTGATAGTCAGCTCCAGCGCGCCACCGTTCTGCTTGAGCACGGTCGGCGCAACCGTCATCGGCCCCATGAAGCCGTCGCGGTAAGCGATCTGCCCAAAGCGTTCGCCGTAGATGCCCGTGCCCACCAGTTCATTCAGGAACGACAGCATGTCGGCCGCCTGCGTGCCCTGCCACGGCTGCACGGCCAGCGCGTCGGCCAGCATGCTGATGGCGTTGATGCCGTCTTCCGGTTTCGACGAATGGGCCGACACGCCCAGCGCCGTCACCGTCAAGGTGCCGCCATCGCGTGCATAGCTGTAGCGCACGCCCTGTTGCTGCTGCGCGCGGGCGCGGATGGCCGCTTCCAGCGCGGCTGGCGCGTGGTCGATCACGGCTTGTGCATCTTCCGGGATCTGACTGCCGAAAAAGCCGCCTGTCAGCTGCTTCAGCACAGGGCCCTTCCCCGCCGGCATGGCCGTGCGCGGCGGCAAGGTCAGCTTGATGGAACCGTAGCCCTTCTCGGCCGTCACCACCGGGTATTCCGCATCGATGGTGATGTTCACTTGCGGCGGCGTGTGGGTTTTCAGGAACTGTTTCAACGGTTCCCAGTCCGATTCCTCGGCCATGTAGACGTACAGCTCGATGCGCTTGCTCAGCGGCACCTGCTGGTCCTGGATAGCCTTCATCGCGTACAGGGCCGTGGCGATCGGGCCCTTGTCGTCTTCCGTGCCCCGTCCCAGCAGCTTGCCAGGTTCGCTGGTACGGTCCAGCTCGAACGGCGAGCGGGCCCACTTGGCGGGATTCACGGGCTGCACGTCGCCGTGCGTGATCACGCCCACGCGCTCGCTGCCGCTGCCCATGCCGATGATCACCACGTGGCCGTGATCCTGGAAATCGAATCCCAGGCGCTGCGCCTCGGCCGCCAGGTAGCGCTTGAAGCCCGTGTGCTGGGGATTCGCGGCAAACGGCACGGCCGGGTCTGCCACCGTGTTGAAACTGACCATCTTCGCCAGGCTGGCGATCAGCGGTTCGGGGTAAGTGGCCGCGTAGCGCGCCGTTTCCTGCGCCTGCAGGCTGATGGGCGCGGCGTGAACGGAGGGCTGCAGCAGCAGGCCAATCAGGGTCAGCAGGATGGGTTTCTTGAACATGGCGGGGCGCATAAAGTGGGGAGGCCCACTCTAGCATCGCCCGCACCGATTTCCAATCGATACGAGTTTTTTACCGATCAGTACGCAAATTCCCGATTCGCATTATCATGTGCACAGCCTGTCATCCCTGCCGCTTCCAAGGCCGACCCTATTGTCGTCAGGGGATAGACAAATCGTCCATTGTGATTTTCCACCACGTCCCGATATCGCTACCATGATTCCATTTTCCATACTCGACCTGGCCCCCATCGCCGAAGGCAGCGACGCCAGCCAGTCGTTCAAGAACACGCTCGACCTGGCGCAGCACGGCGAACGCTGGGGCTACAACCGCTACTGGCTGGCCGAACATCACGGCATGCCCGGCATCGCCAGCGCCGCCACGGCCGTCGTCATCGCCCATGTGGCGGCTGGCACGACAACCATCCGCGTGGGTGCCGGCGGCGTCATGCTGCCCAACCATTCTCCGCTGGTCATCGCGGAACAGTTCGGTACCCTGGAAGCGCTGCACCCGGGCCGCATCGACCTGGGCCTGGGCCGTGCGCCCGGCTCCGACCAGACGACGGCGCGCGCCCTGCGCCGCGACCTGCAGTCCGACGCGGAACAGTTTCCGCAAGACGTGCTGGAATTGATCGACTATATGTCCGACGAGCCGCGCCAGCGCGTGCTGGCCGTACCCGGCAAGGGCGCGAAAGTGCCCGTGTGGATACTCGGCTCGAGCCTGTTCGGCGCCCAGCTGGCCGCCCACCTGGGCTTGCCGTATGCATTCGCCTCGCACTTCGCGCCGCAGATGATGATGCAAGCCGTGGCGTATTACCGCGAACACTTCAAGCCGTCAAAACAA
This sequence comes from Janthinobacterium sp. BJB446, assembly GCF_002735655.1. NCBI lineage: Bacteria > Pseudomonadati > Pseudomonadota > Betaproteobacteria > Burkholderiales > Oxalobacteraceae > Janthinobacterium > Janthinobacterium sp. BJB446. The sequence continues at coordinate 342,545 of NZ_PDZK01000003.1, forward strand.
TTGGCGAAACCATACGTGATGCTGGGCTTCAATGTGTTTGCCGCCGACACGGATGCCGAGGCGCACTTGCGCGCCACGTCGATGCAGCAAGCCTTCGTCAACCTGCGCACGGGCCGCCCGTCGCGCCTGCAGCCGCCCGTGCCCGGCTATCTGGAACAATTGGGCCCGCAGGAACGCGCCATGCTCGATTCCGTCCTGTCCTGCACGGCCATCGGCGCGCCGGACACCGTCAAGGCGAAGATGGCCGCCTTCATCGCTGAAACGGGCGCCGACGAGCTGATGATCACTTCGCAGATCTTCGAGCACCAGCACCGGCTGCGTTCGTATGAAATCACGGCGCAGGTGCATGCGGAGCTAGCGCGCGCACAGTAAGTTTTAAGTCTCCCCTGGTATATCCCCCTATACCCTTTTCCCGGCCATCGGCAACGATCGCCGGGATTTTTTTGCCTGCTGCGTTGCCTGCCGCCCCACCGCAAAATCGGCCGCGCCCGGCAAGAAATGCGCAGCCCCGCTATCATGCTCATCCAAAAGCATCACTCCAAGAAAGTTGTCTCGCATGAAATCTGCACCATCCACCGTCGACGCCAGCGCCCTGCTGACGTCGACCCGCATCCTGTTGTTCGCCCTGTCCGCCGGCGTGCTCGTCGCCAGCCTCTACTATGTGCAGCCGCTCACTTCCATGCTGGCCGCCTCGTTTGGCGTCAGCGTGCCGCAGGCGGGCTACCTGGTCACGGCCACGCAAATCGGCTATGTGCTGGGCATCGTGTTCCTGGTCCCCCTCAGCGACGTGCTGAACCGCCGCCAGTTGCTGACATGGATGCTGATCGCCAAGATCGGCGCCCTGCTGCTGGCCGCCACCAGCCAGAACATTATTATCTTTGCCATCGCCAGCGTCTTGATGGGGATCACGTCCAGCGCCTTGATGGTGGTCACGGCCATGGTGGCGTCGTATGCGCCCGACCACAGCCGGGGCCGCATGGTGGGCACCGTCATGACGGGCTTGTTGCTGGGGATTCTGCTGGCGCGTACCGTGTCCGGCACCGTGTCGCAGATCAGCGGCGGCTGGCGCACCGTCTACGTGCTGGCCGCCATCGTCGTGGCCGCCCTGCTCGTCATGCTGCGCCGCATCCTGCCGAACGAGGCGCCACGCGGCACGCTGCAATATGGCAAGCTGATGGCCTCGCTGGCCGACATCATCCGTGAGGAACCGTTGCTGCGCCAGCGCGCCCTGTTCTCGGGCCTGGGCCTGGGCACCTTCAGCGTGTTCTGGACGGGCCTGACCTTTTTGCTCAGCGGCGCGCCGTACCACTACTCGGAAATGCAGATCGGCCTGTTCGGCCTGGCCGGTGCCACGGGCGCCTTTGCCGCCAACACGGCGGGCCGCATGGCCGACCGCGGCTATGCGCGCCAGGCCACCTGGCTGCTGGCCGTGGCTTCGATTGCGGGCTGGGCATTGATCGGCTTTGGCGCCCATTCGCTGGTGCTGCTGCTGATCGGTATCGTCCTGCTGGACATGGGCGTGATGGGCTTGCAAGTGACGCACCAGTCCATCATCTATAAACTGGCGCCGCATGCGCGGGCGCGGGTCACCACCGTGTTCATCGCGGGCGGCTTCATCGGCGCGTCGGCAGGCTCGGCCCTGGCCAGCGCCAGCTTTGCCGCCGGCGGCTGGCCCGCCCTGTGCATGGTGGGCGGCGCCATGCCGCTGCTGATGCTAATTGTGTGGAGCAAGTACCGCCATACGCAGCGCCGGCTGGAACGGGCCGCCCAGGCATCTATCACGTAGCTCGAATTAACGGCGGCACGCCGCTTAATCCGACACTGATGCGCCAACTGTCGGATTACGCTCTTCGAGCTAATCCGACCTACGATCCTGAAAAAAACCGCTCGGCCGAGCGGTTTTTTTTCGTGCTTACTTCGCTGGCTCACGCGCCTTGCCAAACGCATCGCCCGCCTTCCACGCCGGCATCCTGGCCGCATTCGCCACGGCTTGCCCCAGGTTCAGGGTAAATTGCGCCTGCTGCGTCATGCCGGACAAATCCCAGCTTGCATCGTACTCATCGGTAACCTGATGGTAGCGGGGACCATACGCGGCCGCCTTGGCCTTCGACGCTGCCACGTCCTTGATGTACTCGCGTCCGCCATTGATGGAAAACGCGGGCACGCCCGCCTTGGCAAAGCTGAAATGGTCGCTGCGGAAATAGCCGCCGGCCAGGTCGGGACGGGCTGGCGCGATGTGCATGCCCATGTCTTTCGCCACCGTGGCGGCGATCTCGCCCAGCTCCGTGCGCTCGCTGCCCTGCGCGCCGATGTCATGCGTGGCACCGACAAAGTTCAGGCTGTCCAGGTTCAGCGCGGCGGCCGTCTTGTTCAAGGGCCACAAGGGGTCGGCCGCGTAGGCGGCGCTACCCAGCAAGCCCTGCTCTTCAGCCGCCACCCACAGGAATATCTGCGTGCGCTTCGCAGGCTTTTTCACGGCTTCCTGTGCCATGGCCAGCAAACCGGCCGTGCCGGAAGCGTTGTCGACGGCGCCGTTGTAGATGGTGTCGCCAGTATCCCCTTGCTTGCCCAGGTGGTCCCAGTGGCCACTGTAGATGACGGCTTCATCCTTCAATGCCGGGTCGGTGCCCGGCACCATGCCGGCGATATTGAATTGTTCCACCTTGCGCACGGCGGACTTCATTTCGCCGCTCAGCTTGGCATTCAAGGCGACGGCCTTGAAATCCTTGCTTTCCGCTTGCGCGCGCAAGGCGTCCAGGTCCTGTCCGCCAGCCGCGAACAGGCGGCGCGCCGCGTCTTCCGCGATCCAGCCCTGCAGCGGCGTGCCGGCCGTGCGGTCGGCCAACTGGAAACGCTCGCTGCCGCTCCAGCTGTTCTGCACCACGCTCCAGTCGTACGATGCGGACGGTTTTGTGTGGATCAGCAATACGCCAGCCGCGCCCTGGCGCTTGGCTTCCTCGAATTTGTAGGTCCAGCGGCCGTAATAGGTCAGCGCCTTGCCGGCAAAGCGGTTCGGCTCGGCACTAGTCGGTTGCGGGTCGTTGACCATCATGACGACGATCTTGTCTTTGACATCGGCGCCCTTGAAATCGTTCCAGCCCTCTTCCGGCGCCGTGATGCCATAGCCGACGAACACGAGCGGCGCATCGAAGGTGTGGGCGGCAACGGAGTCGCCCGTGGCCCAGACCCAGTCCGGGCCGAAAGCCAGCGGCACGGGGTTGCCGCCCGCCACGGCTTGCAGGCTGCTTTCCTGTGGCAAGGATTTCACGCCGGCGATCTGCACGCTTTGGCGGTAGCTGTTGCCGCGCACGGGTTGCAGTCCGGCCATCTGCGCCTGGGTTTCCAGGTAGGCCACCGTCAGGTCGGCGCCGCGCTGGCCCGTGCCCCGGCCTTCCAGCAAATCGTTGGACAGGAAGGCCAGGTGGGCGCGCAGCGGGGCTTCCTGCACCACGGGCAAGCCGTGCGCGGCAGGCGCGGCGGCGTGCGCGGAAAATGCCAGCGCCAGGCTGGAAGCGAGCGCCGTGACGGCCAGGGAAGAAAACAGCTTCTGCATAAGATCCTTTGGGTAAGAGGAGACATTCAGTCCGGCGGATGGCCGAGCCGGCGATTGTATGCCATAGGGAAAGATGCATCAAAATGCGGACGAAAAAAATCCCCGCGGCAAGGGCGGGGATTTTGCAGGGGAAACGTTCAGACCAGCAAGGCGGCCGCCAGGGATTCGATCTCTTCCGCCGATTCCTCGAGGATGGTGTGCAAGGTGCTGCCGCCGATGCCGAAGTCGATCTTCGCTGCAGCCTGGCGCCGCGCGGCGCTTTCCGGCGGGTGCAGGGGCGAGCCGACGGGCGACAGATCGTTGGCCAGCACCAGGGTCGCGCCCAGGGTGCGGGGCGGGAACGTGCTGCCGCCGTGCCACATGCCTTCCACGGCCTGCAAGACCATGTCCGGCACCTGCAACTGGCGCAGCACGCCGCGGCCGATCAGTTTTTCGCCGTATTCGATCCAGTCCTCCGTATTGTCGTCCAGCAAACCCGGATATTCCTCGGCGCGCGACAGCAGATAAAAGCCGCCCACTTCGTGCACGATGGCGGCGAACATGGCCGTTTCCACATCCACATGCGTGACTTTCTTGGCGATTACCTGGCTCAGCGCGGCCACGTGGGCCGTGTGTTCCCACAGCTTGGCCGCCTTGGCGCGCAATTGCGGGTCGGTAATCTGGCTGCCCAGCTGGCGCACGATGACGGATGCCACCATCGATTTCAGGGTGGCAAAGCCCAGGCGCGAGACGGCCGCGCGCACATTGGCGATTTCATTGCCGGAACGGTTGTAGGCGGCCGAGTTGGCCAATGCCACGACCCGCGCCGACAGCAACGGCTCGGCCATGACCATGCGGGCGGCCGCCTCGATATGGCAATCGGGGTCGTCCAGCGCTTCCTGCAGCTTCAAGGTGGCCTTGACGTTGGCGGGGAACGTCAGCTCGCCCTTGCTCGCTTGCAGCGCGATAATCTTGAATACTTCCAGTCTGTCCATGGGTCAATCTCCGGTACGGGCCTGTTCAGGCTCTGCTGTGTGGGTGGGCCAGGAATGCGCTCCCGGCCCGGCTCCCGTTTCCGGCAATATTACAGCAAGTTCAAACTCAAACCTATTACTTTCCGGAAACTTTTCCTGCCACGCCTTCGACAAAATAATCCATCTTAGTCAGCGCCGCATCGTCCAGCACGCCTTTGTCCAGGCGCACCTTGCCATCGTTATCCTTGATCGGCGCGCTGAAAGGATTGAGCTTGCCAGCTACCAAGTCTTTCTCGCGTGCCAATACAAACTGTTTCACGTCGGCCGGCACTGTGGCGTTGATGCCTTCCAGCTTGACCATGCCATCCTTGATGCCGCCCCAGGTGCTGCTGGACTTCCACGTGCCGTCCAGCACGGCTTGCGCCTGCTTCGTATAGTAGTCGCCCCAATGGTGGGTGACGGCAGCCAGCTGCGCCTTCGGCCCGTACTTTTTCATGTCCGAATGGTAGGCGATCGCGTACTTGCCCTTCTCTTCCGCCGCCTGCACCACGGCGGTCGAATCCGTGTGGTGGGTAACCACGTCGGCGCCCTGGCCGATCAGGGTGATGGCCGCGTCGCGTTCCTTGCCCGGATCGAACCAGCTATTCACCCACACCACTTTCACTTCCGCCTTCGGGTCGACGCTGCGCATGCCGCGCGTAAAAGCGTTAACCCCCTGCAACACTTCCGGGATCGGGAATGCCGCCACGTAGCCGGCCACATGGGTCTTGCTCATCTTGCCCGCCAGCACGCCGGCCAGGTAGCGGCCCTCGTAAAAACGGGCGTTGGTATTGGCCACGTTGACGGCCGTCTTGTAGCCCGTCAAATGAATGAACTTCACATTAGGAAATTGCTTCGCCACTTTCAAGGTGGGATTCATGTAGCCGAACGAGGTTGTGATGACGAGTTTGCTACCCGTTTGCGCCAGGTCGCGGATCACCCGTTCCGCATCGGCGCTCTCCGGCACGTTTTCCACGTACTTGGTGGTGATCTTGCCGCCCAGCGCCTTTTCCATTTCCTTGCGGGCCAGGTCATGCTGGGTGGTCCAGCCCGCGTCGCCGATGGGGCTGATATACACGAAGCCGACATTCAGCGGCGCGGTGGCGGGAGCGGCAGCCATGACGGGCATCAAAACGGCACTGCAAAGGGCGGCGCACAATAGTTTCTTGGACATGGTTTTCCTTGTGGTGAGTGATTAATTTCCGGGATTGAAATTTTTCCCCAGCGAAGCGGGCATGTTGAGCTTGATGTAATTGGCATTACTGGAGATCAAAACCAGCACGACGATGGCCGCCAGATACGGCAGCATCGACAGCAGTTGCGATGCAATCGGCACGCCCAGCGCCTGCGCGTGGAACGTCAGAATCGTGATGCCGCCAAACAGGTAGGCGCCGCCCACCACGCGCGCAGGGCGCCAGGTGGCAAACGTGGTCAGCGCCAGCGCGATCCAGCCCCGTCCCGCCACCATGCCCTCGACCCACAGCGGCGTGTAGACGAGCGACAAAAAGGCGCCGGCCAGGCCGCAGCAGGCGCCGCCGAACAGCACGGCCGCCAGGCGGATGCGGCGCACGGGGTAGCCGAGCGCATGCGCGGACGCGGGCGACTCGCCCACGGCGCGTAGCACCAGGCCCGCCCGCGTGCGGTACAGAAACCAGGCGATGGCCAGGCACAGCAGCAACGACAGATAGACCATCGGATGCTGGCGGAACAGGGCCGGGCCCAGCACGGGAATGTCTTCCAGGAAGGGGATGCCGAAGCGGCCATTCTGCAAGCTGTTGCCCACGTACTTCAAGCCGATGTACGTCGAGGCGCCCGCGCCGAACAGCGACAAGGCCAGGCCCGTCGCGTACTGGTTCGTGCCCAGCCATACGGTCAGCCAGGCAAAGAAGCCGGACAGCAGCATGCTGGCCCCCGCCCCCGCCAGAAAGCCCAGGGTCGGGCTGCCCGTGTTGACGGCCACGGCAAAACCCGTGATGGCCGAGACCAGCATCATGCCTTCCGCGCCCAGGTTGACCACGCCCGCCTTTTCATTCACCAATAAACCGAGCGCGGCCAGCATCAGCGGCGTGCCCGCATTGATGCTGGCCGCGACCAGCGGCGCGATGGTCAGCAGCAGGTTATCCATGTTTCCTCCAACGCAATTTGTATTGGATCAGCACATCGCAAGCGAGCAAGGCGAACAGCAAGATACCCTGAAACACACCCGTGATCGCACTGGGCAAGCCCAGGCGCGACTGCGCCAGTTCGCCGCCGATATAGAACAGGGCCATGACGAAGCTGGAGAAAATCACGCCTACCGGATGCAGGCGCCCGACAAAGGCGACGATGATGGCGGCAAAGCCGTAGCCGGGCGAGACCGTGGGCGTCAATTGCCCCATCGGCCCCAGCACTTCGCACGCACCCGCCAGGCCCGACAGGGCGCCGCAGATCAGCAGGGACGACCACAAGGTCTTGCGCGAGGAAAAGCCCGCATAGCGGGCGGCGGCAGGCGCCATGCCGCCCACGCGCAGGCGGAAACCCGCAATGCTTCTGGATAAGTACAGCCAGCCGCCCAGCGAGGCCAGCAAGGCAAACACGATGCCCACGTGCAAGCGCGTGTCGCTGATCACCATCGGCAACAGCAAGCCGTCCGACAGCAGTTTCGATTGGGGAAAGTTGAATCCTTCCGGGTCGCGCAGCACGCCATACACGAGATAGCTGAGCAGCAATTGGGCAATGTAGACCAGCATCAGCGAGACGAGGATTTCGCTGGCGTTGTAGCGGTCGCGCAGCCAGGCCACCAGCCCCGCCCACGCCATGCCGCCCGCCATGCCGGCCAGCAAGGAAACGCCGATGATGGCGGTACTGCCCACGCCATCGTCCAGATACAGGGCGGCCGCGCCGCCGCAGATGGCGCCCAGGGTCAGCTGTCCTTCCGCGCCGATGTTATAGATGTTGGCGCGAAAGCAGATGGCCAGGCCCACGGCGATCAGGAGCAAAGGCGCCACCTTGATGCCCAGCTCGGACCAGCCGTGCGCGTCGCGCAAGGGTTCCACAAAGAAGACGGCCAGTCCCGCCAGCGGATCGTGTCCCAGCGCAAGAAACAGCAGCGCGCCGCACAGCACGGTAAGCAGCACGGCCAGCACGGGCGACAGCCACGACATCAGCCGCGACGGAGAAGGACGGGCTTCCAGGCGCAAGGCGAACTTAGCCATGGATGGCCTCCTGCGGCCACAGCCCGCTCATCCATTGCCCCACGAGGCTCACGCTGGCCTCAGCCACGGCCAGGGACGGCGAAATCTTTCCTTTCGCCATCACCAGCAAGCGGTCGCTGATGTCGAACAATTCATCGAGCTCCTCCGACACGACCAGCAGCGCGCAGCCCGCGTCGCGCAAGGCCAGCAATTCGGCGCGGATTTGCGCGGCCGCGCCCACGTCCACGCCCCAGGTCGGCTGCGCCACCACCAGCACGGTGGGTTCGCGCATGACTTCGCGTCCGACTATGTATTTCTGCAAGTTGCCGCCCGACAGGCTGCGCGCCAGCGCCTGCGGCCCGCCCGCCTTCACCTGGAAGCGCGCGATGATGGCGGCCGCCCGCTGCGCAATGACCTTATGGCGCACGAAGCCGTGGCGGATGGTGGCGGGTGTCTGCAAACTCAGCAGCACGTTGTCGGCCAGCCCCATGTCGGGCACGGCGCCGCGCCCCAGCCTTTCCTCCGGCACGAAGCCGAAACCCAGGGCGCGCCGGCGTCCCGGCGGCAAGCGGCCCGCCGGCGTGCCGTTCAGGACGATGCTCCCGGCGGCTGCGCGCATGTCCTCGCCCGACAGGGCGGCGAGCAATTCCTGCTGGCCATTGCCGGACACGCCCGCGATGCCGACGATCTCTCCCGCGCGCACGTCGAAATTGATATCGATCAATTGCGTGGCGAACGGATGGCTCTTCGGCAAGTTCAAATTCTTGACGCTCAGCATGACGCTACCGGGCGTGCGCGCCACGCGCGTGACGGCGGGCGGCTCGGCGCCGATCATCATGCGCGACAGGCTGGCCGCCGACTCTTGCGAGGGGTCGCACATGCCCGCATTCTTGCCGGCGCGCACCACCGTGCACGTGTGGCACAGGGCGCGGATCTCGTCGAGCTTGTGGCTGATGTACAGGATGCTGCAGCCTTCGGCGGCCAGCTGGCGCAAGGTGGTAAACAGCTTTTCCACGGCGCCCGGCGTCAGCACGGAAGTCGGTTCGTCGAGGATCAGCAGTTGCGGCTTGGCCAGCAGTGCGCGCACGATTTCCACGCGCTGGCATTCGCCAACGGAAAGCGTGTGCACGTGGCGCTGCGGCTCCAGGTCCAGGCCGTACTGGCGCGCCGTCGCTTCGATGCGCTGCGCCAGCTCCGCCATGTTGGTGCCCGCGGGCAAACCGAGGGCGATGTTTTCCGTCACCGTCAAGGTGTCGAACAGGGAAAAATGCTGGAATACCATGGCGATGCCCAGCGCCCGCGCGGCCGACGGGTTGGCGATGTCCACTTCGCGGCCATTCCACAGGATGCGGCCGCCATCGGGCTGCACGGCGCCATAGATGATTTTCATCAAGGTTGATTTGCCGGCCCCGTTTTCGCCAAGCACGGCATGGATCTGTCCGGGCACGACGGTGAGACAGATGCCGTCATTGGCCACCACGGCCGGATAGCGCTTGCTGATATCGATGAGTTCCAGGCGTGCCGTCATTGTTTTTTTCGTGCCTCGCTGCGTGGTATGCGGGATGCCGATCGGTGGAAAAAATCAACACTCGGTCTCTATCGTATCGGCATCCGCGGCGCTTGGGGGGCGGGCGCGGCGGCGTGCATTTCTATTTCCACAAAAAAACAACACCTGTATACAATTTTGAAAAAAATTATCAGCTTTGCAGCGTCCGCCTTGCCCCGCAAGGACGAGAAGGTGCGATGATTATATTCAGGAACTGATAGTAAGTATGCGCACAAGACATATCGCCCGGCGCGGCGATGCTCGCATCATGGATTGAACGGCGCGCGTTATCCCATTGCAGCGCTACATGCAGACTACGCGTCCAGCCATCCCCAGTTCCCGTTTTCCCACACCGCCATCAGGAGCCGAAAGTGCCAAAAACCATACCGTGTCTGTTGCTCTGCCTCACTACCACCCTCGGCGTGGGCGCGACCGCCCAGGCTGCCGAATGGAGCGATACCGCGCTGAGCTGGCGCGCCGGCAATGATTACCGCGAGCCGTTCAATCCGGACGACATCAAGAAAAACATCTTTGCCATCACGCACGCCAGCGGCTACAAATACGGCAGCAATTTCGTCAACCTCGATTTCCTCATGTCCGACAGCAAGGACCCCGGCGCACTGGGTAAAACGTCGGGCGCACAGGAGGCGTACCTGGTCTACCGCAACACCATCGACATCGGCAAGGTGCGCGGCAGCGACATCAAGTTCGGCCCCGTGCGCGGCGTCGGCGTCACCCTGGGCTTCGACGTCAACACGAAAAATGACGTCGGCTACAACTCGCGCAAGCGCATGCTGGTGGCCGGCCCCACCCTGATGTGGGACGTGCCCGGCTTCTTCAATACCAGCCTGCTGTTGCTGCGCGAAAGCAACGCCCCCAGCGGCGCCTTCCCGCCCATCTCGCAGGTGACGGGCCGCTACACGTATAAAACGCACGCCATGCTGACGGGCGCCTGGGCCATCCCCCTGTCGCCGCTGTTCTCGTTCGAAGGTTTCTTCAACCTCATCGACTCGAAAGGCAAGGATGAAGTGGGGCGCGACACGGCGGTGGAAACGAATATCGACATGCAAGTAATGTACGACGTGGGCGCGGCCTTGGGCAGCGCCAAGAACACCTTCCGCGTGGGCATCGAATACCAGTACTGGAAGAACAAGTTCGGCAATTCGCCCGCCACCACGGGCAATGTGGGCCAGACGGCAAAGACGCCGATGATACGCGCGGAGTACCATTTCTAAAATTCATTGTTACGCATCAACACCCACGATCGCGCCTGATGCCAGCATGAAGCTTTCCCACTGGCGGAGAGCGCGACCGTGGAACAACTACTGCCATATTACGAGCGCGAGCTGGGCCTGTTCCGCCAGTACACGCGCGAGTTTTCCAGCCGCTACCCGAAGGCAGCCGGGCGACTGCTGATCGCCGGAGAAACCTGCGAAGACCCGCACATCGAGCGCCTGATCCAGTCCGTCGCCCTGCTCACGGCCAGGGTCGCCAAGCGCCTCGACGACGCCTATCCGCAATTTACCCATTCCCTGCTCGACACCTTGTACCCGCACTACCTGCGGCCGTTTCCCTCGTGCTCCATCGTGCGCATCGCCGCCGACGAAGCGCCGGGCGGCGGCCAGCTGGACCAGGTGGCGCATGTGGCGCGCGGCACGGTGCTGCGCTCGCAGCTGGTGCAGGGCGTGGCTTGCAAATTTACGAGCGCCTATGACGTGACCCTGGCGCCGCTGGTCATTTCTCGCCTGCATTTCTCACCTGTCATCGACGCGCCGCCCGGCCTGCGCCTGCCCGCCGGCGCCAGCGCCTTGCTCTGCATTCAGTTCACCAGCAGCAGCGACAACTATCATCTGGATCAGCCGGATTTTGCCAGGCTGCGCCTGTTTGCCGATGGCGAACCATCCGTGCGCGCGGCCTTGCTCGACGCCCTGTTCCTGCGCGGCGCGGGCGCGTACGTGGCGCTGGACGAACACAGCCCGTGGCAAGCCGTCGATGGCACGCCGCTAGCGCCAGCCGGCTATGCGGAAGACGATGCGCTGATCCCCATTTCCGCCCGTTCCCACCCGGCCCTGCGCCTGCTGACCGAGTACTTTGCGTTTCCGGAAAAATTTCACTTCATCGATATCGGATGGTCCCTGCTGGCTGCCCTGCTGCCGAAACAGTGCCGCCAGTTCACCTTGCACCTGCCCCTCAAGGGTGTGCGCAGCGACAGCCACGAAGCGCGGCTCTTGTCCGGCGTCAGCCGCGACAACCTCTTGCTGGGCTGCACGCCCGTCGTCAACCTGTTTGCCAAATCCGGCGTGCCGATCCGCCTCACGCATACCGAGCCCGACTATGCGCTGGTGGCCGATGCCACGCATGCGTTTGCCTATGACATCCACAGCATCGAAGCCGTCACCGTAGTGCGCAAGGACGAGACCGGCGAGCGCCTGAGCAGGTTCCTGCCGTTGTATGCCTCGCTGCAAGGCGCCCAGGCCGACTATGGCCAGGAGCGTGGTCAGGAGCATGGACAGTACTGGCTGGCGCGCCGCGACGAAACCGTGGCCGCCATCAGTCCCGGTCACGAAATGCGCCTGAGCCTGATCGACCCGCAGTTTTCACCAAGCAGCGCGGCCTGCGCCACCGTCTCGACGCAACTGCTGTGCAGCAACCGCGACTTGCCCGTGCAGTTGCACTACGGCTTGCCCGGCGGCGATCTGCTGGCCGAGGACGTGCCCGACGGCATCCCCGCGCGCTTCCTGCGCAAACCGTCACCCAGCATGCGTTTCCTGGCGGACACGCACTGGCGCCTGATCGCGCACCTGTCGCTCAATTACTCGAGCCTGACGCAGGCGGGCCTGGGTGAATTCCAGAAAATGCTGAGTCTGTACGACCTGCCCCGCTCGCCCGCCACGCAAGGCCTGATCCAGGGCATCGTCACGCTCGAGCACGGCAGCACGCGCGCGTGGATGCCAACGGTCCCGTTTCCCACCCTGATGCCCGGCATCGCCATCCGCCTGGGCATCGACGAGCAAGCCTTCGTCGGCAGCAGCATCTATATTTTTGCCCAGGTGCTGCAACGCTATTTCGCCCTGAACAGCCAGCTCAATTGCTTTAGCCAGCTGACGCTGCTGTCTCATCGCAGCGGCGAGGAACTCCTACGATGCCCAGAACGCAGCGCCGACGCCACGCCAGCGTGATCCAGCAATTGCTCGATGCGCCGCAGCGCTTCGAGTGCTTCCAGGCGCTGCGCCTGCTGCTGGCGTGGCTGGCCGAGCACGGCATCAATGAGCACACGGCGCTGGCAAAGCACATACGCTTCGACAACAGCCTCTCGCTGCGTTTTCCCGCCAGCCAGGTCGAAACGCTCACGGCAAACAGCATCGGCGATGCGGATGCCCTGCTGCAAGCGCTGCTGTCCGGTCACGGCCAGCACATCCACCTCACGCCCACCTTCATGGGCCTCCTGGGCTGCCAAGGCAGCTTGCCCAGCCACTATTCGGAGCGCATTGCCGCGCACCAGCATAGCGAACGCGAGAATAGCCCGCGCGCTTTCCTCGACCTGTTTTCCAGCCGCACCATGGCCCTGTTTTACCAGGCCTGGCGAAAATACCGCATCGAGCAGGCCGGCCACAGCGGGGACTTCCTGTCGCGCCTGCTGGCCCTGGCCGCATGCCAACCGGGCCAGGACCAGGGCCAGGACGAGGCAGCGGCCGGCTTGTACAGCGGCTTGCTACAGCAGCACAACATCTCGTCCATCGTCATGGCGCGCATCCTCGGCGACCACTTCGGCGTGCCTTGCCATATCGACGAAGCGACGGGCGCCATGGACGTGCTGGCACCGCGCGAACAAACGGCGCTGGGCATGGAAAATGCCATACTGGGCCAGCGCGCCCTCGTCGGCGAACGCTGCCGCCGTCCCGACCTGGCCGTACGCCTGCGCCTCGGTCCGCTCACGGCGCAGCAGCACGCCAGCTTCCTGCCGCACGCTCCTGGTAGCCACGCGTTGCGCCACATGCTGATGCTGTTCGGCCAGCCGCTCGTGCGCTACGACATCGTGCTGGTGCTGCGCGCCAGCGATGTGCGGGGGACGGCATTGACAACCGCGCCACAAGGCGGCCTGGGCTGCAACAGTTTCCTTGGCAGTGCGGCAACGCCGCGCCACCGCGATGACAAACATTACGAGATGCAATTGATGCCCTCATTCAACGATTGATCCTTGCGGCCGCGCAAAACGCTTGTGTTTGCTATTGCTACAGTCGGCCAACGATCCCTAACGTGAAGCGATGCGCGATGAGCCTGTTCCCCGATACGACGGCGGCATGGACGGCATTAACGGGCGACATGCAGGGCCGGCGCCTGCTGCGCCTGCAGTTTCCGCATGGCGACGGGCCTGCCGGCATCCAGCTACTTGCCAACAGCCTCGACGCGAGCGAAAGCCTGTCGCGCGACTTTTCCTATGTGGTGGAAGTACTCTCCGACGACGCACTCATCGCCCTCGACAAGGTGATGGGCAAGATGGTGAGCATCGAACTGGTACGCGAAGACGGCACCTTGCGCTACTTCAATGGCTATGTGTTCGAATTCCGCTTCCTGCGCACGGACGGCGGCTTCGCCTTTTATGAAATGGTGCTGGAACCGTGGCTGTCGCACCTGCACTTGCGGCAAAACAATGTCGCCTTCCACGGCTTGACGGTGGCGGCGCTGACGGACAAGGTCTTCGATGACTACCTGATGCGCGACTACAAGCTGGCCGCCAGCGGCCTCGACCCTGCCATCACCTACACGTGCCAGCACAACGAGAGCGACCACAACCTCCTGCACCGCCATTGGGAGCAACTGGGCTGGCACTACCGCTACGAACACCGCCTTGACGGTCACACCTTGTGGCTGTCCGACGACAGCACCACAGGCAAGCCCATCGATGGCGATCTGAGCGAAATCCCCTTCCAGCACCAGGCCGGATCCCTGGAAGACGATGGCGTGCATCAATGGAGCACGGTGCGGCGCATGGCGCCAAGCCAGATGACGGTAGCCAGCTTCAATTTCAAGAACCCGCGCAGCGCCCGCGCCAGCCGCGACTCGCTGAACAGGCAGGGTGCCGTGCCATCGCTGGAAGTGTATGAAAACACGGGCAGCTACGGTTTTAAAAACATCGACGATGGCGAGGCGCTGGCGCGGCGCCGCATGGAAGAGGTTGACGCGCAGGGACAGCTGTTCGAAGCACAAGGCAATGACCGCACGGCGCAACCGGGACGCTGGTTCACGCTGGGCGGGCATTTCGACAGTGCAGTCAGCGAATATCTGATCCTGTCCGTGCACCACCACGCCTGCAACAACTACCAGCAAGGGCACGGCGCCACCTCGCAATACAGCAACACATTTACCTGCATCCCCCGCGCCATCCCTTGGCGCCCGGGACGCAACTTCCACAGCCGCGAACCGAAGATCTACGGCGTGCAAACGGCCACCGTCGTCGGGCCGCCCGGCGAGGAAATCCATACGGATGGTTACGGACGGGTAAAGCTGCAATTTCACTGGGACCGCCTGGGCACCTTCGATGACAAAAGTTCGCCATGGATACGGGTGATATCGAACTGGGCCGGCCCGAATTTTGGCCACATCAGCCTGCCCCGGGTAGGCATGGAAGTAGCCGTGCAATTTCTTGACGGTAATGTCTCCATGCCCCTCATCATCGGCTGCGTCTACAACGCACGCAACATGCCGCCGTGGGATTTGCCAGCGAACAAGACGCAAAGCGGCATGCTGAGCCGTTCCTCAAAAAAGGGTTCCGCCGCGCACGCCAACGCCCTGCGTTTCGAAGACCGCAAGGATGCGGAAGAACTGTGGCTGCATGCGGAAAAAGACCAGCGCATCGAGGTCGAACATGATGAGTCGCACTGGGTGGGAAATGACCGCAGGAAAACCGTGGATCGCGATGAAACCGTGCACATCAAGCGCGACCGCACGGAAACCGTGGACCACGATGAAGACATCACCGTGCATAACAACCGCAGGGAGCGCGTCGACCATGACGAACACATCGACATCGGCGACAACCGCCGCGAACACGTGGGCGGCAACGAGCAGGTGCAGATCGACGGCCACCGTTCGGAACGGGTGACCCTGGCCAAGGAAGAGAGCATCGGCCTGGCCAAGGTGCTGACCATCGGCGCCGCTTACCAGACCACCGTCATCGGCGCCATGAACACCACCGTGGTGCTGGCGCAGGCGGAGCAGATCGGCCTGGCGAAAAGCGTCATCGTCGGCGCCGACAGTACGCTCACGGCCACCGATTCGCACACGATGACGGTCGGCACGTCCAGCATCACCATGACGCCCGGCCGCATCGAACTGGTTGCCGATGAAATCATCATCCGCGGCAGATCGAAGGTGCAGATCCATGGCGACGACATCGACAACAATCCGGGCTGACGATGAACGACGCCGGCACAGCCCATTTCAACATTCCCAACCTGCTTTTCGACAACCGCACGCCGCATGCGGCCAGCCAGTTCGACATGATTGACCAGTTTGGCGCAGCCTTCCACGTGGTGGTGGTGCGCATGGGCTACACGCTTGGTCCCTGCGGCGCGGACGGCCTGGCCAGCCTGCTGCCCATGGCACGGCCATCGCCGCTGGCCACGGAAGACCGGCCCCTGGATGGCGACACGCAGGCGGGCACCGTGCAGGAGAGCGACTTCGCGCCCTACAAGCCGCGTTGCGACGTGATCGTCAATGGCGTGGCGCACGCACCGCGCGGGCAAGCGATGCCGCAATTTCTCGTCAACCTGAAAGTGCAGTCGGAAAAGAAAACCCTGATCGACAAGACTCTGCAAGTGAGTGGCGAACGCGCTTTCCGCAAGAAAGCCGTCCTCACGCGCCTGGCGCAAAGCTGCGCCCGCATCGCCACGGCGGGCTTGCTGCGGCCCAACCCTTGGCAACTATCCGCGCCTGAACCGTTCCTGCAATTGCCGCTGCACTATGCCTACGCGTATGGCGGCCAATGCCGCATCGAGGCCGATGACTGCAACGCGGCGGCGCACGATTCCTGCCAGGCCAACCCGCTGGGACGGGGCTTTGCGCGCCACTGGTACCTGGATGCGAAACACATCAATGAGGTGCCCGCACCGCGCATCATGCATCCGTCGCTACCGTGCACGGCCGCCCAGTTCTGGCAAGGCGCGGACGGCAAGGAGCTGCCCGCGCCGACAGGGCTGGCCGTTATCGGCCGTGGCTGGCTGCCGCGCCGCGCGCTGGCCGGACACATCGTGGAAAAAGAAAAATGGGGTGCCGATGAAGTCCCCGCCCTGCCGGATGACTTCAACTTTGCCTACTGGAACAGCACGCCGCCCGACCAGCAATGCCCGTACCTGGCGGGATGGGAACAATTTACGCTGACCAATCTGTGCCGCCACGACCATCCCTCGGCCTGCATCGACCAGCGCGGCAACACCGTGCTGCGCTTCACCCTGCCGCAACAAGTACTGTGCTTGTTACTGGCGGACAGGAACGACCAGTTGCTCGTCTGGCGCCTGGCCATCGATACGGTGCTGATCGACCCTCAGGCGGCCAGCGTTGAACTGGTCTGGCGCGCCATCGTGCCGGCAGACGCGGGCCAGGTCGCGTCGCGCCTGCTGCACGTGATGGAGCCGGCGCAGATCGCGCGCATCGAACTGCTGGAGCAGGCGCAGGAAGCGCTAGGCGAAGCCACCGGGCAAGGCAAGAAACCATGACGAATGAAACCGTCACCAAGGCCTCGCGCTTCTATTGCGTCAGCCTCAGCCCCGACATTTGCAAGACGCCCGTGGGCTCCAGCACGCCCCCCATTCCCTACAGCATCACCGGCGAATTTGCGGATACGCAGAACGCCTCGCCCAACGTCAAGTCGCACAGCGAGCCCGTCATCCTGCACCAGCGCAGCATCATTCCCACCGTCAAGGGCGACGCGGCCGGCAAGGCGGGCGGCGTCAAGAGCGGCACCGTCGGCAAGCAGGTCGACACCAAGGTCGCCAGCAGCATCCACCGCGCCAACGGCGCCTACCTGGTGCAGATGGGGCGCGAAGTATGGATGAATTCGCGCAATACCGTGGGCAAGATTTATGAGCGGGGTGGGGAAGCGGCCAAACCCGTGCTCCAGGAACTGAAGGCGGCGATACGGGAAGCGGCACAGGATTACAAGGATCACGGCTCCAGGAAAATGCATGGCGCCGCGGAAGATCTGGTGGACGTGGGCGGCACCGTCCTGACAGGCAGCGCCGTGCTGGGCGTTGCCGGAGTGGGCGTGGCGGCAACGGGAGTCGGCGCCCCCGCTGCCGCCGCGATGGAAGCGGGCGCGGCAGCGGGCGCTGTGGCCGGCACGGCGACCGTTGCGACAGGCACGGCCATTGACGCATCGGCCACGGTGCTCGACCAGGCAGCCGACTACATATTGACAGGCAAGACACCCGATTTACTCAATACGGCCGCAGACATCGTCACGAATGCCGCAGGCACAGTACTGCAAACGGCGGTGTTCAGCAAGGTTCCGGGCGGGAAAATACTGAGCAAGTTCCTCGGCAAAAAAGCGGCGCCGACCATCGACAAGGTCAAGGAAAAGCTGGTCGGAAAAAAGCCGGACAAGCCACCGCCAAAACTCGACAAACCGCCCCCGAAAAACGGCGGCGACGACGGCAAGAGCCGCGGCAGGAAGGAGCCGAAATCGGAGCCGCCGTCCGACTGCTGCCCCAAGGATAGCGGCCCCGCGAAAAAACCCGTCAAGGGCCGCAAGCCCGTGCATTTCGGCACTGGCCAGGAAATCCTGTACCAGACGGATTTCGCGCTCGAACGCAGCCTCCCCATTGCCTGGACCCGCTGTTACCGCTCCGGTGCCGAATGCGAAGACTGGGGCTTGCTGGGCGCGCGCTGGTCCACGCCCTACACCACCAGCCTGTCGCTATGCGATGCCGGCATCGTCTACCACGACGACAGCGGTCGCGCCCTGCGCCTGCCTGGCCTGGAACCGGGTCGGCAACACGACAGCCGCAGGGAAGGTTTTACGCTCACGCGCGACGGCACCGACGCTTTTACCATGCTGTGGCGCGATGGCAGCGTCGACCGCTTTGCGCGCGCGGAAAGCGGCTGGCTGCCGCACGGCTACGACGGCGTCAACGCCATGCTGGTCCCGTCCGCTCCCGTCGCCACGCAACGCTTTGCACTCGCGCGTAGCGAGGGACGCGATGGGCGCGGCATCAGCATCGACCGCTTGATCGATGCCAAGCCGGGCGACGTGCTGCTGCGCCTGCGCAGCGACGATGGCGGCGTGCTCGAAGCCATGCGCGGGGAAGCGGAGCAGGCCATCCACATCGGCAGCATCGACGAGATATTGCCCGACGGCGGCCGCCTCTGCCACGTACGCTACGAATACGCAGCCGAAACAAACGAGACGCAGCCGCCCTTCCCGCCCCGCCACAACCTGGTCAGCCAGTCGAATGCGCTGGGCGACACGCGCCGCTACAGCTATCGCCACCACCTGCTCACGTCGTGCGGCAGCTACACGGGTTTTACGTACGAGCTGGAATGGATCAGCCTGGACGCGCTGCGCGCCCGCTGGAGCGGATCGCCGCTGATCGAGCAGGAGCTGTCGCAGCACCATCCCGTGACCCTGGCCAACAGCTACCAGGCGCGCACCATCGCCACGCGGGCGTGCGATGGCAGCGAGCACACGCGCATCGATTACGTGGACAACGACACCAGCCGCGTCACGGAAAACGGCGGTGTCCTCGAGTACACCTTCGACGCCAACTGGCTGGTCACCGAAGTGCGCCGCGTGCTCGACGGCAAGGCTGCTTCGCTGGGCCGGCGCGAGTGGGACCGCGATGGCATGCTGCTGGCCGATATCGACGCCAACGGCGCCGCCACGCGCTACGCCTACGATGCAGCCGGCAACCTGACCCGCAGCACCGATGCCAAGGGACACAGCAGCAGCATCGACTACGACAGCCAGCACCAGCCCGTCGCCTTCACGGATCCGCTGGGCAACACCACACGCCGCGACTACGATGATGCAGGCCGCCCCGTCAGCATCACGGACGCCTTGGGCCACGTCACGCGCTACCGCTACGACCCGCGCGGCCAGCTGGTGGAACAGATCGACGCCAGGGGCGGCAGCAAACATTTCCAGTACAACCGTCAGGGTTGGCTCACCAGCTACACGGATTGCTCCGGCCACACCAGCGAATTCGCCTACGATGCGCTGGGCCGGCTGGAAGCGGCCCGCGATGCGCTCGGCCATGCCACCCGCTACGAATATGACGCACTGGGCCGCCTGATCCGCCTCACGGCGCCCGATCAGACCCGGGAGCAATATGCCTACGATGGGGACGGCAATCTGGTCTTGCACGTCGATGCGGCCGGTCAGCAGACACGCTACCGCTACAACGGCCAGGGCTTGCCCATGGAGCGCACGGACGCCATCGGCCAGACCTTGCAGTATCGCTACGACGCTGCGCTGCAACTGACAGAATTGATCAACGCCAAGGGCGAAAGCTACCAACTCGCATATCACGCGGAAGGCTGGCTGTCGTCGGAAACGGGCTTCGACGGCAAGCGCACGCACTACAGCTATGATCCTGCCGGCAACCTCACTGCCACCGAGTGCGGCAGCCAGCGCACGCAGTTGCTGCGCGACGCGCTCGGTTTGTTGCAAGTCAAGACCACGGCGGACGGGGCGGTTCGCTACGCCTACGATGCGCTGGGCCGCCTGATGGCCGTCTCCGCGCCACAGGCCGAACAGCGTTTCTTCCTTGATGCGCTGGGCCAACTGATCGAAGAACGCAGCGCCTGCTTTTTGCAAACGCTGCCCGAAGCGGCCAGGCTGCCGAATACCCCGCGCGCGCCGGACGCCAGCTTTGTCATGACGCACTCTTATGACGAACTGGGCAACCGTATCCAGACCGTCCTGCCGAATGGACGCCGCGTCGACACCCTGCGCTACGGCTCCGGCCACTGGCACGGCGTGCTGTGGCATGGCAAGACCGTGGTCGATGTCGAACGCGACAAACTGCACCGCGAAAAGCAGCGGCAGCTGGGCACCAGCGGCTTGCTCTCCACGCGCCAGTACGACCCGCAATCGCGCCTCACCCGGCTGACCCTGGCACGCGGCGCCGACGCGCCCGTCCCCGTGCGCGAGCGATGCTTCGACTACGATGCGCAGGGCAACTTGCGCACCATCTCGCAGACAGGCACTACGGCCGCCGGCCCGCTCGGCAAACTGCGCTACGCCTATGACCCCATCGGCCAATTGCTGTCCGCCGTGCAAGCGGGCCTGGCCGAACACTTCGCCTTCGACCCGGCAGGCAATCTGGTCGACACGGCTCCCGCCTCCGGCAACGTACTGAAACGCTACGGCAATACCGAATACGACTACGACGAACAAGGCAATGCCACCGCCAAGCGCTTCCATCCGCCGGGCAGGGAGTCGAGCTGGAGCGACCTGGAGCTTGAATACGACGCCGAAAACCGCCTCAGCCACGCCATCAAGACGGAGCGCCAGTCACGCCACAGCGCCCGCTACTTTTATGACGCCTTCAGCCGCCGCATCGCCAAACGCGTCGAGGAAGCACGCTGGAGCAAGCAGCAGAACATCACCAACGACCAGCCCACCTGCACGAACGCCACCACCACCTTCTTCGTCTGGGATGGCGACACGCTGGCGCAGGAACTTGGGCGCGACGAGACTGTCACATACTTGTACGAACCCGACAGCTTCGTGCCGCTGGCCAGGATCGGTTCGCCAGCCTGCCGCCAGGCAAGCGCCGTCCACCTGCCGCGCGTCGCGCAATGGGATTTACCCGCCACCCGGCACGACGCCGAACTCCAGGCAGCCATTACGCAAGAACAGGCGGACACCGAAGCGCAGCATGTATCGGCATGGCAGCGTACCCAGGCGGCAGCCGATGACGCGGCAGCACACGACCGCATCACCCACTACCACTGTGATCACCTGGGCACGCCACGCGAGTTGACGGATGCGCAGGGGAGCGTGGTCTGGAGCGGGCGCTACAAGGCCTGGGGACGCTTGCTTTATGTGGAAGGGGAAATCGAGCAGCCGCTGCGGTTTCAGGGGCAGTATGAGGATCAAGAGACTGGACTGTTTTACAACCGGTATCGCTATTACGAACCTGAAACTTCAAGATATCTCAGTCAGGATCCAGTGGGACTCTCTGGCGGGGTTAATTTGTATACCTACGCCCCTAATCCCACGATGTGGATTGATCCACTCGGACTACAAAAAAAATGTAATACCTGTTGTATCGGTGGCCGGTTCTCCAGTGCTGACGGAGCTGCCCGAGCAGCGTTAACTCGCTACAATTCAAAGTCAATTCGAGACAATCTTGAGTATGGTGGGCTAATTTACAAAGGTAAAAATGGAAAATACGATTTCACAAAAGCGACGCGAGGCGATCTTGATGGAGTAGATCCCTGGAGTGGGAAAAAAATTTCCAAGAATTGTGAAGAAACAGGATATTGGCATACGCACGGAAATTATTCAAAAAGAGATGGAACACCAACAACAAAAGAAAATGATTACTTCAACAGCAACGATTTTTCCCCAGCAGATAAAAATGCAGCAAAATTGAGCGGCCAAGGAAAAACAGAGTATCGAGGATACGTAGGCACTCCAAGTGGCGTATTCAAAGGATATAATTCGAAGAGTGGAATCACCTATACGCTATGAGAAAAATCATATCTTGTTTTTTTGCACTTAACCTAGAATTTATCAGCCATCAAAGTATTTCAAAAAATTTTCCCGATCAAAATACGAATGTGAAAAAATATATGTCCAACACAGAAAACTCAGAAGAAAAAATTTCCGGAAAAAAATTTGAAATATTACTTATAGCTTTTGATGAATTCAAAAAAATGCAAAAAAATATTTCCGATTTCGAAATCTACATCCAAGACAACAACGAAGATATTGAAATAACCTTCGTGCCAAATTTCTCACCAGGAGAAAAAATACTAGGTGGAAAAACATCTTTAGGAAGATCCATCACCTATACCATTTCAAAAAAAACAAAAGAAATTATCAAGTCAAATTATCATAGATGACATCAATAAGATTCTTAACTGTTTGACTTGGTTTTCAAGCTGAACCATACTTCGCATTGACTGCCTTAAGACAGGCCATTCAGCGACACAATCAGCACATCAGATCCAAATACGACATCCACGCATGCCCTCTCCCACCTCCCCCTACATCGGCCGCTTCGCCCCCTCCCCCTCCGGCCCTCTGCACATGGGATCGCTCGTTGCCGCCATGGCCAGTTATCTCGATGCGAAGGTGCATCATGGAACGTGGCTGTTGCGCATCGAGGACCTGGACTATGACCGCAATGTCGAGGGCGCCGATCTCGGCATCCTGGCCAGCCTGCAGCGCTGCGGCATGTACTGGGATGGCGAGGCGACGTGGCAGAGCAAGCGCTTGCCGCTGTACGAGGCGGCGCTGAAGCAGTTGCAAGATGATGGCCTCGTGTATGCGTGCGGCTGTTCGCGCAAGGAGATCCAGGATTCAGTGCTGCAGGCGGGCGGACCCAAGGGTGGGGCCGCCGTGTATCCGGGCACTTGCCGTCATGGACTGGCGCCGGGCAAGGCAGCGCGGGCCTTGCGGCTGCGGGTACCGCAGGGGGCCGATGCGGTGTACGCGTTTGCCGACCGCTGGGCAGGTCCGCAGCGGCAGGATCTGGCCAGTGAAGTAGGCGACTTCATCGTACTGCGCGGCGATGGCTACTGGGCGTACCAGCTGGCCGTGGTGGTCGACGATGGCGCGCAGGGCATCACGCAGGTGGTGCGCGGCGCGGACTTGCTCGATTCCACGCCACGCCAACTGTATCTGCAGGACGTGCTGGGCTTGCCGCATCCCGGCTTCCTGCACGTGCCCGTCGTCACGAACGACAGCGGCGAAAAACTGTCCAAGCAGACGGGCGCCCTCGCCTTCGATACGGCAAGCAATGCTGCCGACCTTCTGGCGTCGGCGCTGCAGCCTGCGGCCCGCTTCCTGGGACTCGACGTGCGCGCCGACAAGGTGGAAGATTTCTGGCGGCAAGCCATTCCCGCCTGGGCACAGCGGCTGGCACAACTTCCCGAGCGGGCATAAAAAAACCCGCCGCGGCGAACCGGGCGGGTAGCAATGCAGGCGCCAGCACATGGCCGGCACCTGAAGTCTGGCAATTAGAAGTTGCCTTTGAATTGCACCCCAAACTGACGTGGCTCATTGATGAAGCCCGTGCGGTTGTTGAAGTCGATGGCGCCCGTGATACGCTGGGTGTCGGTGATGTTGCGGCCAAAAGCGGCCACTTCATACTTGCCGGCATCCCAGGTGTAGCCTACGCGCAAGCCGCCTTCGACCATCGGCTTGCCGGTGAACTCGGTTGCTTCATACAGGAAGAAGTTGATCTTGCTGCGGTATGCCCAGTCCGTGAAGACGAAGAATTCGCCGTTTTCCATCGGGATCGAATAACGGCCCGTGGCGGTGATCGTCCACTTCGGCGCTTGCGGCAATGGATTGCCGTCGATGATGGCACGGTTGCCGGTGGTCAGCGAATCGGTCACGGTGCAACGCGTTTGAGCGCAGGTGGCGATCGACAGGCTCGGGTCCTTGATTTCCGTGAAGTTGTAGCTGCCGCCCAGGGACATCTTCAGGCTAGGCGTGACAAAACCTTCCAGTTCCAGCTCGGCGCCACGGCCATTCGTCTTGGCTGCATTGATCAGGCGCGTCACGTTCGAGGTGCCGCCAACGACCGTCAATTGCTGGTTCTTCACCTGGTAGTTATACAGGCTGAAGGCAACGCGGGCGCGGCGCTCGAACAGGTCGGCCTTGATGCCCGCTTCGAACGAGGTGATCGTTTCAGCATCGGCCACGGTGACAGGCACGCTGGTGCTGGCCGGGGCGATACTTGGCGCGCGGAAACCGGTAGCGACACGGCCGTAGAAGTTCACGTCCTTGTTGTATTTATAGGTACCGCTCAAGTCCCAGTTGACCTTGGCTTTGCTGACATCGGCGCTGGTCGGGTTGACCTGCACGATGTTGGTCGCTTCCACCGTGTTGAAATCCTTCTTGTCCTTGGTGTAGCGCAAGCCGGCGCGCAGCATGAAGTCATCGCTGACGGCGTAGTTGACGGAACCAAACGTTGCCCAGGCCGAGTTCTTCTGGCGGCTGGCCAGGTGCGTGGTCAGCACATGCGTGTCGGTATTGAAGTTGTCGGTGAAACCGTTGGCATCTTCGTTGAAGTAGTACACGCCTGCCTGCCAGTTGAGGGGACCAGCATTCTTCGATTCGGCGCGGAATTCTTGCGAGTATTGTTTCACGCTGGTGATGCCGCCAGCCGTTTCAACCTGGAAAGGAATGAAGCCTGGGCCCGTCGGCGTGCCGCCGTCGATATCGCCATGCGACACGTAATTGCCGACCTGTTCAAAGCCCGTGATCGAGTACAGTTTAATACCGTCCAGGTCCCAGCTCAGGCGGGCGCTGGCGCCGTTGGTGCGCAGGCGCTGGAAGTTCGGCGCATTCGTGAACGACTTGTTCGGGTCGAAACCGTCGACGATATCGTTCGTGCCCTGCTTGATCATGTTGGCGTAGAAGACGCGCGCGCTGCCCGTGGTGTTGCGCTGGTGCACATTGAACAGGGCATTGAAGGTGGTATTCGGTGCGTACATCAGTTGCACGCGCTCGGCGTGTTCGTTGTAGCCGTCCAGCGCGTTTTTCTGGCCCGTAAAGGTGTTGTCGACGTAATCGTCGCGGTGCTGGCGCAGGGTCGAGAAGCGCAGCGCCCATTCTTTGCTCAGCGGCACGTTGACGGCGCCGTCGAAGTTGGTCGTGTTATGCGTGGCGGCGGAAACGTTGTAATAGCCTTCAACCTTGTCCAGGTTCGGCTTGACGGATTCGAACTTGACCACGCCGGCGGGCGTATTGCGGCCGAACAAGGTGCCTTGCGGGCCGCGCAACACTTCCACGCCAGCCACGTCGAAAATCGGATAGCCCTTGAGGATCGGATTTTCTTGCACGACATCGTCGTAAATCAGGGAAACAGGTTGCGATGCAAAAATGTTGAAGTCGGTATTGCCGTAGCCACGGATGTAGAAGCGGGGGAAGGTGCGGCCATTCGACGATTCCACGTTCAGGCTCGGTACTTTGCCGGCCAGCACGCGAATGTCTTGTCCGCTGGACACCAGCACGTCGAGCTTCTCGTCGCGCAGCAGCGACACGGAGACGGGCACGTCGCGGATATTTTCCTTGCGGCGCTGCGCCGTCACGGTCACGGTTTCCAGCTGGCTGGCGGCAGGGGTCGTATCAGCAGCGACTTCATCAGCATAAGCCGAGCCGATAGGCAAGGCAGCGGACAGTGCCAGCATAGCAGCGCTTTTGGCGCACAAACGCTTGTGCATCTTGGACATCTTGATCATGTTGTTTCCCAGAAGTTTAAAAAAGAATTGCGAAACCTGTCTCCGGGTTATGTACGGCGCTGGATGATCGTCTGCACCATCACGGTGCAGCAGCGCGAGCGGATGTTTCTCCGCCCATGGCGTCACTGGCTCTGCCCTGGCTGTCGTCCACGCCGACAGCGGTCTGGCCGCATCTCTGGGATGTCTGATGAACACCAACTTTTGAGTAAGGCGCCAATTTAATTCAAGCGCCTTATACGCTGCAAGAATATTGTTATGTAAAATATTCATTCATCAACATAATGCGCTGACTAGTGGTTATTCAGCCACAATAGTGCCCTTGTCTTGCTATTTCCTTGCTATTTCCCCCGATCACTTGCCACTTGGCGAGATTTTTTCGCCAACCCTGAGAAAGTGGAAACGGCGTCCTGCAAGACAGCCCAGAGCGTATAAATAGTTGTAATATCGCCAGAATTGAGTTGCCAGGCCGCCCCATTCCGGTGCGGCGAGTTCCCTGCACCATCGTCCATAACCTCCATGCCAGAACCCAGCCAGCCCAGCAACGCCGCCCCGTCCTCCACCGTCGCCGCCCAGGCGGCGCATTTACTGCTGAGCGCCCATTGCGACATCGTCTGGAGCACGAAAACCTTCGGCCAGTTCGATGCCGACCAGCCATCCTGGCGCGCCTTCACGGGCCAGAGCGAGGCTGAACTGCTGGGCCGCGGCTGGGTCAATGCCCTGCATCCGGACGACCGCAACTTGCCTTACGTCATGCCATCGCACCTGACCAGCGTGTTCGAAGCGGAATACCGGCTGCGCCACGTCAGCGGCACTTACCGCAACATGCTCGTGCGCATGCTGCCTGTGCTGGCGCCTGACGGCAGCATCGTTGAATGGCTGGGCTCGCATTGCGACGTGACGCAGCAACGGCAGACGGAGCAGCGGCTGCGCCTGGCCATGCAGGGCGGCCGCATGGGCACGTGGGAGATCGACCTGGGCAGCGGCAGCATGACCGGCTCCGATGCCTTCAAGGCCAATCTGGGCTTGCCGCCGGACAGCCACATCGATTACGCGCAACTGACGGGCGCCATGCTCGACGGCGACCTGCAGCACTGGCAGACGGTGGTGCATGCCGCCATCGCCAGCGCCAGCGATTTCGAAATCGACATCCGCGTGCGCTGGCCCGATGGCGCGCTGCACTGGGCGCACATGCGCGGCACCTGCGCCAGCGATGGCGCCGGCAACGTGATCGCCCTGTCCGGCATCTCGCTCGACCTGACGACCAGCAAGCAAAACGAGGAAACCCTGCGCCTGACCCTGGCGGCCGGCGAAGTGGCCACCTGGAACTGGGATATCGTTGCCGACCGGGTCACGGCCGACAGCAATATGGCGCGCTTGTTCCCCGTCAATGCCGATGCTGCCACGGCGGCGCCGCTGGCGCGCTACCTGGACCTCATCCATCCCGATGACCGCGAGCAAGTCAGCGCGCAGATTACCCAGGCATTGCACGCACACACGCCGTTCGAGGCCAGTTACCGCGTCGGCGACGGCGACGGCCAATACCGCTCGGTCATCGCGCGGGGCCGTGCCGAATACGCGCCCGATGGCACACCTCTGCAATTGCCAGGCGTCCTGCTCGACATTACGCGCCAGAAACAAGTGGAAGATGCGCTGCGCCGCAGCGAGGAACGCTACCGCACCCTGATCGAGCTGATGGACCAGGCCTTTTGCGTCATCGAAATGCTGTACGACGAGCAAGGCCGCCCTGTCGATTTCCGCTATCTGGAAGGCAACCCCGCCTTCGTCAAGCAATCGGGACTGGACAATGCCATCGGCAAGACCATCCGCAGCTTCGTGCCCGACCACGACCAGCACTGGTTCGACATGTACGACCAGGTCGTCAAGACCGGCGAACCCGTGCGCTACGAAAACGAAGCCGTAGCCATGGAGCGCTGGTTCGAAGTCTTCGCCGCGCGCCTGGGCGGCCCCGGCAGCCGCCTGCTGACGGTATTGTTCAGCGACATCAGCGAGCGCAAGCGTTCTGAGCAGCAATTGCGCCAGCTGGCCGACAACCTGTCCGAAATGGACCGGCGCAAGACGGAATTCCTCGCCACCCTGGCGCACGAACTGCGCAACCCGCTGGCCCCCATCCGCAACGGCTTGCAAATCATGCGCCTGGCCGCCGACAAGCCCGCCACCGTGGCGCGCGTGCGCGACGTGATGGAGCGGCAAGTCAATCAGATGGTGCATCTGGTCAATGATTTGCTGGATGTGGCCCGCATCACGCGGGGCCAGATCGAACTCAAGCTGGAACGCGCGGACTTGAAAAGCATCATCGCGGGCGCCGTGGAAACGAGCATGCCGCTGATCGAAGCGGGCCGCCACCAGTTGCAGGTGCAACTCGCTGAAGAGGCGCTGCCGCTTGAGGCCGACCCCACGCGCCTGGCGCAAGTGCTGGGCAATTTGCTCAACAATGCCGCCAAGTACACACCCGCCGGCGGCCACATCAGCTTGCGCGCCTTACGCGATGGCAACGAGGCATTGATTGAAGTCAAAGACAGCGGCGTGGGCATTCCCGCCGAATCGCTGGCTACCGTCTTCGACATGTTTACGCAGGTGGGGCAGAACATGGGCAGGGCTCAGGGCGGCCTGGGCATCGGCCTGTCGCTGGTGCGGCGCCTGGCCGAGCTGCATGGCGGCAGCGCCACGGCGGCCAGTCCAGGCGCCGGCCTGGGCAGCACCTTCAGCGTGCGCCTGCCACTGCAGGAGGAGGAAGCGAAGGCGCCTGCCGTACTGGCTGCGCCTGCCAACACCACCAGCGGCCCGCACTTCCGCGTGCTGGTGGTCGACGACAATGTCGATGCGGCCGATACCCTCGCCGCCGTGCTCGACATGATGGGCCATGCCGCGCAAGTGGCCCACGATGGCGCGCAAGCCCTGGCCTTGGTGCCGCAATTCCTGCCAGACGTTATATTCCTCGATATCGGCCTGCCCGGCATGAGCGGCTATGAAGTGGCGCGCGCGCTGCGCCGGATACCGGCCGGCGCCAACGTCGTGCTCGTGGCATTGACGGGCTGGGGCGCCGAAAACGACCGCAGTCAATCGAGCGCGGCCGGCTTCGACCACCATTTGACCAAACCGGCCAACCTGCTCGCCATCGGCGAACTGCTGGCCGCCCTTTCCACTCCCAACACTCCTACAAACCATGACTGAATCCCTGAACCACGTCCGCCGCAACCTCCTGCTGGCCGGCGGCGCCGCCCTGCTGTGCCCGGCACCGCTGCTGTTTGCCGCGCCCGCCACCAGCATCGCCGCAGCACAGGCACAACTGGCCGCGCTGGAACAAGCCGCAGGCGGACGCCTCGGCGTTGCCGCCTGGCGCCAGGGCAGCGACCTGCGCGTTGCCTATCGCGCCGACGAACGATTTCCCCTGGCCAGCACCTTCAAGGCGATGCTGGCGGCCGCCGTGCTGGCCCGCAGCGTCAGCCAGCCGGGCTTGCTGGACCAGCACGTACGTTACGAGAAAAAAGACCTGGTCACCTATTCGCCCATCACGGAGAAGCATCTGGCCGACGGCATGACCGTGGCCGATCTGTGCGCCGCCACCTTGCAGTACAGCGACAATAGCGCGGCCAATTTCTTGATGACATTATTAGGCGGGCCGCAAGCCGTGACGGCCTATGCGCGCAGCATCGGCAATACGGTGTTCCAGCTGGAACGCTGGGAAACGGAATTGAATAGCGCCATCCCCGGCGAAGTGCGCGACACGGCCAGCCCCGCGTCGATGGCGCACAGCTTGCAGCAATTGTTATTGGGAAATAGCTTGCCGGCGCCGCAGCGCCAGCAACTGGACGCCTGGATGCGCGGCAACACGACAGGCGACAAACGCATCCGCGCCGGCGTGCCTGCCGGCTGGCAGGTGGCGGATAAAACGGGTTCGGGCGCGTATGGCAGCGTCAATGACATCGGCGTGGCCTACCCGGCCAGCGGCGCGCCGCTGATCATCGCCGTGTACTACACGCGCGAACAGAAAAAAGCGGACACGAACCAGGACATCATCACGGCCGCCACGCGCATCGTGACGGCCGCGTTGGTCTGATTACGTCGGCAACGCAGCCATGAAGCCCGCATACGTGGACCAGGCGGGGTCAGCCGCGCTGCGGATTTCAATCGGGAACTTTGGACGCGGCGCCAGCGCCGTGTTCAGGCGATTGAAGAATTCTTCGCCCGACTGCGTGTAGTAAATCCATTCGCGCAGGTTTTCACCCGTCGATACGAGGGCCAGGGTGGCGAAGCCGTCCTCTTCCACCACGGGTGCCAGCGCCGCTTCCAGCTCTTCCATGTGCTCGCGCTCGTTCGGTGCGGGCATGCCCGTCTCGTCCTCGTAGCGCCAGGCGATGATGATGCGGTCCGGCTGCGACGACAGGTCCCAGTCGTCATGGAAGGCGTCGACATAGCGGTAGATGATGGCCATCTCGTCGCTATGCGTGACGATGGTGCCCCAACTGCGGGCGGAAGTGGAGTTTTCGTTCATGGTTGCAACAGTCAAAAAGTGAAATCGGGCAAAGGGCGAGCAGTCTACAGTACTGGCGGGCAAGTCACATTCCACGCGTCATACTGAGCACCGCTCTTGCGCAGCCAGACGCGGGCGTAGCTGTCGCGGTCGCTCTTGAATACCAGCGCATAGCGCTCTTCGGCACGCGGTGCGGCGGCGCCCACGTCGACGGCCGCCAGCGTAAACTTCAGCGCCCGCAACGGGGCACAGGCCGTGTTACCCGCCATCAATAATCGCGCCCGCTCCAGCAGCGGCTTCTGATACAGCAACACGCCTTCCAGCTCGACATCGGGAACGCGCTGCAACAGGCGCACGGGTTCGGCCACCGCGCGGCAGGTGCCACGGTCGAGCCAGGCGTAATACTCCATGCCCGCCTCTTGCCAGCGTTCCTGCTTGCCCTCGCCGTGCAGCACGAACTTGGTGCGCTGCGTACGGCACAGCGCGCCATGTCCACGGTAAGGCGACGTTTCCACGCTGCCCACCACTTCGCTGCCACGGCCGCCGACCACGGGCACGCTCTCGAACACGGTGCGTGCAGCCGGCTCGCCCGGATATTGCTGCGCATAAAATTCCAGCAAGGACGCGCGCTGCTGCGCATCCGCCGCCACCGCCTCGGCGGCACTGGCAGGGAGGCACATGGCCGACACTACACACAGCGCCAAGGGGCGCACGAAATAACCTGGCATGGCATTCCTTCAATCTGAGTCCAGGGCGGGTATCGCCCAAGCGCAGATTATATAGTTACCGGGAAATGGCAGGCGGACGCGGCGTCAGGAGGTGCGCAAGGTGGCGCCGCAAGCGAGCAACTTGGCGCCACAGGTGGTGGTATCGCCGTCGAAGGCGATGGCAATGCCGTTGATGCTGTGCCGGGACGAGCCGCCGGCAATCTTGCAGCCCTGATGTCCCTTGATGGGGCAGCTGCACAAATCCCCGACGCAGGCGACAGGAATCCCGTTGACCGTAAAATGCGTGGCGGCACAACTGAGCACCTTGCCGCCATGCGACGTGGCGTCGCCCAAACGGATGACTTTGCGCATACAGCCTCCCGAATTATTGTCCCGCCTGGCTTTCCAGGATGGCTTCCACCGATGGCGCCGCGTAATTGGCCGGATCGACGGCAGGTGTGACGCGGCTGCGGAAGATATCGCCATTGGCATCCTGCTGCCGGCGTTTGGCTTCCGATGGCGGCGTGATGAAGATGATGCTCGCTTCATTATTGTCGCGCAGATTGATCGCCGCACTGGCGCCGCCGTCGCGATAGCTGCCCATCACGCCAATGGCCATCTGCATGAACCAGGTCGCCGCACCGGTATTGCCCAGGCGATGATCGGTATTGATGAACTGCGCGCTTTTGCTGCTGTCGATTTCCGGTCCACCCTGTGACGCGTAGTCGTGCAGCATGCTTTCCAACATCAGCAACTGCTCGGGCTGGTTTCCCGTCCCTGCCACGATGCGCGCCGCCCCCTTGCCGCGCTCCGCTTCCGGCAAGGTCTGCAGCGCCTGCTGCCAGCCCGCATTGAACATCTTCTGGCGCTGGTCACGCCGCGTGACGGGCTTGCCCTCTTCATCCGCAAATTGTATAAACACGGGCCGATGCACAAAACCGAACGAGGGCAAACGGTCAAAGGTTTCCATCTGTTCCCGGTTCCACGGAATGGGAAACCACGGCGTCGGTTTCCAGTCACGCGGGGGACGATTTTCCCAGGGGTTGAGTTTGTCGAAAGTATGCAAGCCCACGCCGCGTATATCGGGCCGCTGGGCGAAGGCGGCGGCAGCCGTGAGCCATTCGGCGACGGTGGGTTGACGTTCGCTAAAGGCTTCGGGTCGCAGCTGTTTCGCGCGTGAAGGCAGCGACTGCATGACGTCGTAATACATGCCACGCAGTTTATCCTGGACGAACTTATTCTCCGGGTCATCCCATACAAATGGGCGCAACGGTTCTATTCGTTCGCGGCGTGCCAGGATGAATACCGCCGTGGCATCAGGCATATCTGGGATGAAATATCCATTTACCAATTTCCTTGCAGTGCCTGGCTTACGATTACCATCCCGCGTGCCAACGCTGTCCTCGGAGTGTAAGGCGACGTAGGGTACGTCAGGATGCTTGTCGAAAAAATCAAATACGTCAATAAGCAATTGGTCAGGATGTTCATCCAGCTTCCATGAAGCCAAGGAAAATAGGTGCAAGGGCATTCCCCCCGTGCCAGCGCCAGCCACGAGTCCCGCCATCGGCTCAATCAAACTCGGTTGTGCATTCGGGTCAAGAATAGGGGTTCCTGCATAAAACGAAGGCAGGTTCCAATACATCGGAGTGAAATTGATGCCATTTTCCAGCGCATCGTAGGCTCTGCTACCACTGTCGCCATCCTTGTCATCACCCGTCCAGGGATATTTCTTGGGATCTTGTTCGCGTATGCTCGTGTAAGGACTTCCTTTTTGCAAGGCTCCCCACAATTTACCCTGCCGGTATTTGTCCAGCGTCACACCCAATCCGATCACTTCCAGCACGTACTCCTGCCGTGGCTCCACCGGTTTCTTTGGCTGTTTTTCCTGAACCTGTAATGCAATTTCACGCGCCTGACTTTTCGATAAAGCACCTAACCATAACAAGCCAAAAAATAAAATTACAACAACTATTGATATTCCCAACCAACGAAGCGTCATCATGGTTATCACCTTTTTGCCTGCAGTTTCGGAAAAATAATCGGTCCAAGCGAGTTGCTACCGACGAGACTTCGACACTTCATTTATTTTGCTTTTTTCGCTCACTATTTTTATATTTTTTGTTTGTGATGCTACAATTTTCCACAATGGTCCTGATAGCAAGGGCAGTCCTGCCGGCAAAATCCCAGTGTTGTAATAGTCAATGCTGCCATTGATCACGGCACTTCTCCAGGCCGGTTCTACGGATAAATATGGGGCGAACTCCAATACGAATTTTTCTTTTATCCGTATTCCTTTACGCCCTTTATCGTGGCTCTTCAGGTCCTTCACTCGCCAATCCGCCACCGCACACAGATATGCATAAAACTGCGGATCTGACGACGCCTTGCCACTTCCTATGGCCACGTCATATGCCGTCACCTGGCTGTGATTCTTCGCGCTGCCGATGATGGAACTGTGGAAAGATCTTGGACTCACTTCACGTTGCCAGCGCAAGCGTGACTCATTCGGGCTTTCCTGAATCTGTGCCACGACCTTGCTGTCTGGGTAGCGTTTCGCGGAAACAACTTCGCGTTGATCCCGCTTGTCTTTCACGTGCAGTCCTTTTTCCTTGTTGTAGCTTGCCGTCATCAATGCCAACTCTCGTTGACTAAGATATTCTTCCCTTTCAGGAAACTTTTGATAACCTCCCGGGTCAGGACGATATTCGCTGCGTATCTGCATGCCGCTTCCGCTGGTCGGTGCTACCGACGCATCGCAGGGATCGACTTCTTCCACAGGTCCCTGATCTTCAGGTTTACGGTTTCGCATCATGGACGTTGTGGGAATATTGGCGGGATCAATTTGCGAGGTGCCACGCAAGTCGGCCGGTACCGGTTGTTTCAACGCTTCGCCAGTGATGGTGCGTACGCCATTGCGCTGTTCCACCTTGCTCAACCTGGTATTGACAGGCCACGCCACCGCCTTGTGTAGCGCACGATGACTACGCAAGGAAACCTCCACATGGGACTGTTCGCTTTCTGTCGCGAGCCTTAGTGGAAAATCAAAAGGCGGAGGTTTTCCAACCAACGACACCGTGGTCTTTCCCGTAGCCGGATCCAGTCTGGTCTTGTTGCTGAATACCCGCTGATAAAACCTGTTGCCCAGTTCCGCCAGCGCGCCGCGTACCTGCTTGTGCTCCACCATCTTGGTATGTCCGGAGGAGATACTGTACCCATCAAGACTGGATGTCTCCTCTTCTTCTATGAGTTCACTTCCCGAGGCATAATCGGGCACGCCATCCCATCCTATGCCCTGGATATTATCCAGGGCCACCGTCATATCTTCAGGGCAAAAATACAGATAGACCTTGCGGCGATTGTCGCGGTCCTCTGCACTCTGCCAGCGGCCGCCGACCATGCCGCGATGTTCGTCTTTCTTCAGGTCGGCAAACGGCGGCATGCAGGGCTGACCGTTACCTTTCGCCACCCCGGCAACTATATTCACCAAGGTCTTCAGACGCGCACCCAGCGTCTGCGCACCACTGAGCAAATGGTAATAGGGCTTCATCGCCGCATCCTCACCGCCATCGAACCAGGCAGCGCCTCGCATCAACAGAGGCAGGCTGTCCACCAGGCTGTACGGCGGATGCGTGAGTATCAAATTATCGGCTGGCGCCAGCCCCTTCTCCATCAACATGGCTTGCGCCAGCAGCGACAGCAGGCAACCCTGGCTATGCGCAACGATGCTGACGGTATCATCCGCATCGTAATCGCGGATCATGGAAATGAGCGCGGCCAGCCGCTGGGCCGCCAGCACCATATACATGCGTCCGGGCGCCGTCCTCAGTGGCCGCAAGGCATCCCCCATGGGATCGGCTGGCGCATAGATTCCCGGACGCCACATATCGGGCAAATTACTGGTGGCATTGCCGAACGGCCCGCCTTCCTTGGACAGGTCCTTGTCGAGGCGGTTACCGTAACGGTCGACAAACTGGCCGTTGACGGAACTCGTCTTACCTTCGACTTCACGGTAGCCCCAGTAAAACGGAATCACTGGGCTATCGGTGTCCTTGTCTATCGTGCGCTTGAAGAATACGGCGTCGGGATCGTCTTCCAGCCTGTCCTTGTCCGCCGCCACGGGCATGCGGTAAGAAGCTGGCGTAAAGCCGCGCCCCAGCCTTTGCGTCAAGCCTTCGCACAAGCCATGTTCCACCGCCTTGTAGCTGACGCCCACATCGTTGACGCCATGGATGACGATGATATTGCCCGGCAGGTTGCGGCGTATCTTGACCTTTTTGCACACGCTGCGTTCGCAATGCAGGATCGCCACGTCCTCACCCACGACGTACTGTAGTTTCGGATAGCTGCCCATCGCACTCTCCTGACCTCGTCAATCCTTGTTGTTGAATACTTCGATGGCGGCCAGGTGCATTGCCGCGCGCTCCAGCACGTCCGTCTTGCCGCTCCCATCGCTGCGCCCATCGGCCGCCGAACCATCGCCCAGCTTCACGGCAAAGTGTGCCTGCGGCGCCAGCTGCGGTGCTGGCGGTACGCCATCGACGGCACTGTCGTCGCCCGCGTACTGAAAAATGAATTGCTGATCGGCCTTGCCTTCGGCAAAGCTTGGCAATTGCACTGCCATGCTTTGCGGGTCGTTGAAGACAAAGTTGGGCGCATTGAACTGCAGCGGCGACTTGCTGCCAAAGGTGATGCCGTCGGCGATGCGGATGAAAGCGCCGTGCTTGGAAATCAACACGATTTCATCGGCCATGCCAATCACCTTGCCTTCGCTGGCCGTCAGCTTCAGGTTTTTCGCCGCATTGATTTCCATGTCGTCATGCTGGCTTTGCAGCAGGAACTTGCCATGGTGGGCGATGGCGCGGATGCCGTCCGCGTGGGAAAACAGCGAGATACCCTTGCCCGCATTCACACTGTAGCGATGGCCAGCCACCGCCTGCAGGTGCTGCTGCGCCACGGTATCGATGCTGCCGGCGGCGTAGCTGACGATAGCCTTCGAACTGGCAAAGCTGATGCCGGCGGGCGCCGTGACGGCTATCGCCGCCGCCCCACCCAGCTCGGCACGGGGCGCCGTATTGCTGCCGCCTTCCCAGCCTTTCAAGCTGTGCTGCAACTCCTGCTGCGCGTGATCTTCCTGTTCCAGTGCCTGATGCGTCGCCGCATAGCTGCCCAGCGAGCGAAACAATTCCAGGCAGTTTTCCATCAAGCCCAGATATTCGCTGCGCGCCATGTGGCCGCCATCGCCGTTCAGGCGCTTCCAGGCGGAAATCAGCATGCCCTTGCCCGCCCGCATCGCCAACTGCTCGTCGGTACGCAATTCAGCGCCCTCGCCCCGCGCATCGCCCTGACCATTGCGCCGGTCCTGCGTCAGCCAGCCCAGGTTGAGCTGGGTGGAACCATGATCGCTGGCAAGCTGGGTGTTGATTTGTCCGTGGGCATCATCAAAGCGCAGCTGATTGCCACGCGTGCCCTTGATTTCGCGGCTCTTCATGCCGGACAAATAACGGTTGCCGGGCAAGTCGCCTGCCTTGCTCAAGGCAGCTGGCTGCGCGTTGTGGTTGTACAACTGGCCCACGATAATGGGCCGGTCCGGATCGCCACCGAGAAAGGCCAGCAAGACTTCGCTGCCCACGCGGGGCAAGCCCAAATAGCCGCATTGCAGCATGCTGCCGGGACCGTTACCCGCCCAGCTCGACGCGACGCGCACCCAGGCCGAATCGGCATCCGTATCGGAGGCGCCCGTGCCGCCTGCATGCTCGTGATCCAGCGTGCGCGTGGCGGGAAAGCGCACCTTGACCCGGCCCATCGCGTCGCAATGGACCTCCTCATTTGCCGGCCCCACCACCACGGCGCTTTGCATGGGAACTGGCGGCAGGTCGATGCGTGCATCGTAGGCTGGAACGATGGGCACGCCGCGCCGCACGGCAGCCAGTTCAATATGCATGCGCAAGGGGCCATCGTCCACCGCCGCCGCCAGTTCGCGCTGCACCAGCGATCCGTCATCGGCCAGCCAACGGTTGCGCGCAAACAAACGCGCCACCCTGGCGGCCAGCTCCCTGGGTAAATTATTCTGCGCCGCCACCTGCAGCGACGTGACGACAAAATCGCGCTCGACCGCTGGCAAGGCGTCGATATCGGGATGCTCGGCCAGGCTGAAGTACTCGCCTGGGCACAGGTCGCGCACGCTGCCTTCGGCGTGAAAGCAGTGGCTCTCGTAATCGTGCTGCTGCATGGCCAGCATGCCCAGCTGACACAATGCCTCATGATCCGCGCCCGCGCGCGGCGGCAGCACGCGGTAATCATCGAGGGTGGCGGCAATGGCATTGCCATGCATGCCTTGCTGCCCCCGCCCCAAGGCATCGGCGGTCATGAACGGCCGCGCACGCGGGTGTTCCTCATTCCAGCTATGGCGCGTCACCTTGCCCGCCTGCAGCTTGCGCACTTCGCTCCACGACGTCAGGGTATCGCGCTGCTCCGTCGCGCGGTCCGCGTGATAGCGCACGGTGTCCGCCATGTTTTTCCGCAAGCCGTCGGCATGGTTGAACAGCACCAGG
Organism: Janthinobacterium sp. BJB446; assembly: GCF_002735655.1. Lineage (NCBI taxonomy): Bacteria > Pseudomonadati > Pseudomonadota > Betaproteobacteria > Burkholderiales > Oxalobacteraceae > Janthinobacterium > Janthinobacterium sp. BJB446. Next base: position 379,981 of record NZ_PDZK01000003.1, read on the forward strand.
GTATGCGCCGGCTCGGCATGTGCATCCGTATTGTCCGCGGCACGAAAAAACCAGGCGACCCCACTGCGCTTGAGCAGGCGCCGCACAAATGCCGCATCGGACTCATTGTGCTGCATGACAAATTCGCGCTACGGGTATGCCTGCGCTTCGAAGAAATCGGCAAACGCATACTGGAAGGCGTGCGCCAGCACGGTATTGCTGCGTATCCATTCGTCGAGCAGGGTCTTGACGATCTCGATATCCGTCAGGCGCCGGAAGACGCGCGTATTGCAGCGCTTTTCCATGATGGCGAAGGCGTCCGCCAGCACCAGCTGGTAGCTGGCCAGCGCGCCATCGCTGTCACCGGCACTCGCTTGCGCGACGATGCCGCAAATACTGCGCAGCTGCCCCTGGTCGGTGACGATGTCGAGTGCGGCGGGCAAGGCAATCAAACTACTCAGCGGCAAGTCCGCATGCGTCGAGACACACAGCACGCGGTACTCGATGCCGCCACAGATGGCTTCCCTGCCGGCAATACGCTGCGGTATCAGTACACCGGCAGGTATCTTGGGCGATACCCCCAGGCGCAGGCGCAAGGGACGCTGGGCACCCGATATCGACTCGTCACCGTCCATGGCGTTCTCCTCATGCGCACTGCATTTAGAGCCTATCCCAGTAGATGAATACATCTCCCTACTGGGATAGGCTCTTAATCAAGCTGGAGAACCGACAATGCCATGGGATGGCGGGGAAATACTTGATATTTAGTAAGAATCCGCCAAGGTTCCCAATACTTCCCTCAACTTTTCCCGCTTGGCCAGCAAGGCGGGATCAAACGCCGTCCACCGCTCCAGCCGCAGCGCATACGCCGGCGTCATCATCCAGCCGAACACTTCCGCCTTGTCTTCCTCGGGGCCGTAGGCCGCGTACAGGCTGACGAGGCCTGGCTGCGGGTGGCCCAGGTTCTGGAAGCCCTTGCCGTAGGCCGTGGCGCCGCCCTGACCGTAGGCTGTGCCGGGCGGGTTCATGGCCAGCCAGGCAGGATCGCGGTAATAGAAATCGTTGAACAGACGGTATTCGATGAAGTGGTAATACTCGTGGTGCACGCGCAACTCCATGCCGGATGGACACAGGGCGGCCAGCAGGTTGTCGGCATAGACGACGCTGTCGATTTCCGGCGCCGGCATGGCCAGGCGGCGCTGGCCATCCACGCTCAAATCCTTGACCAGCACGACGTGGCGCAAGCCCGTGCGCGCGAAGACGCCGGCCGGGTAGCGTTCCATGGCCGGCAAGACGATACTGAGCAACAATTGCAGTCCGGCGCGGTCTTCTTCCGACGCCGTAAAGGCGTGCGCCTCGCTGCCGGGCATGGACAAGGTCCAGGCGGGCGCCAGTTGCAGGGCCGCCAGGCGCGCCGTGGCGATGGCCTGCAGTTGCGCCACGCTGGCGTCCTTTGCTGCGACGGGCGCATAGTGCACGTTCCAGTCGCATTCGCTGCGCATGCTGTCTTGCTGGGCGGCACGCTCGAACGCTTGCGCATAGGCGGCCGATGGCGCGGGCGGGCCGACGCTGGCGCAAGCGGACAGCAACGCAAGGGCAAGGCAGGACAGCAGGCGGCAAGCAGGCATGGGATCTTTCACAGGCAACAAAATGGGGCGCAATCGCCGCGCCCCATTCTACAAGCTGCTCGTTCCTCACGCCATCAGCGCTGGTACTGCTTGAAGAAATTCCAGCTGATCACGGTGGCGTCAGGGCCCAGTTCATCGCTGAACGGCCAGCCGGGAGGGCCGCCGCTCCACGCGTGGTTCATGCCTTCCACCGTATACTTTTGCGCGATGACGGCGCCGTTGTGCAGATACGTGTCGATGGAATAGCTGCGGCCATACGGCACCGTCTGGCGCACGATGCTGTCGGCACGGTAGCGCACGCTGTCGTTGTCGAGGCCATCGTCGCCATAATCGCTGGTCTGCAGGAATTGCTCGATGGTTTGCTCGCCGTTGACGGGATTGACGACGATGTCCGAGGTGCCATGGAACACCATTGTCGGCATCAGGCGGCGCGGCGAACCGGAGCAGCGCCAGGCATCCTTGCCCCGTATTTTCGGGTCGAACGAGCTGCCGTTGAACAGCGAGTCGGCAGCCGTGAGCATGCCGATGGCGCCCTTGTACATGCCGCCCGAATGCACCATCACGGCGGCGAACACATCGGAATAACAGGCGGCCATGATGGAAGCCATGGCGCCGCCGGCCGAGATACCCGTCACATACACGCGGCTATCCTGCACCGCATATTTATTCTTGACCTTGTTCAAGATGCCCATCAGCACGGCCGGCTCGCCCGTACCCCGCTCCTGGTTCAGCGGCAACATGAAATTCCAGCAGCGCATGGGGTTGGCCGTGGCGTTCTGGCGCGGATAGACAACGATGAAGTTTTCGCTGTCGGCCAGCTGGTTGTAGCGGCTGACGGCGGCCATGCTGTTGGGCTCGGAACCGCAGCCGTGCAGCATCAACACGACGGGCAGCGGCGTGTTCGGATTGTAATTGCTCGGTAGCCAGACCTGATATTCACGTGTACCCCACAGGCTCGCGTACAGGCCGAAATCCCACTGCCCGGCAGCAGCCGGCAGCGCGGCCAGCAAGCCGCAGGCGGCGATCAGTGCAGATAATAAATGACGCAGTTGTTGATTCAGATGTGCCATGCCAGTCTCCTGATTATTATTCACGACGAAAACAGCGACAACCAACCGGCTTGACGCCCGTCAAGCCGGCACTTCTACAACTTCTTAAAATTTGTAGCCAGCCTTGGCGATGATCTGGCGTGGCGGACCATAGAAACCGTCGAGGATGAACACGGCGGGAATGTTGTAGCCATCTGTGCGGTAGCGTTTATTGCCCAGATTGCTGCCATGCAGGCTGAAGGTCCAGTTCTTCGGCGCTTCCCACACGACGCCAGCCGTCCAGATGCTGTAGCCGCCCTGCGCCAGGGTTTCGCTCAAGTCCGTGGTCGGATACACCTTGCTGCGGTAGCCGTAGCCGACCATGCTGCGCAGCGCGCCGCCGAACACGTCACGGTCCGTGCGCGTCAGGTTCAAGCCCACTTGCCGGGCCGGCGTATTGCTGAACTTTTGCGTATCCGCGATATTCTTGCCGCCGCTCATGAACTCGTCATAACCGGCGCTCAGCAGGGCGAGGAAGCCGTTGACTTCCCACTGGCGGTTGGGACGCCACGAGAATTCGAACTCGGCGCCTTTGACGGTGGCCTTGCCCGCATTCGTGAAGTCGCCATAGAAGCCCGGCACGCCGCCCGGCTGCACATAGCTGGTGAACACGGACAACTGGATATCCTTGTAGCGGTTGTAGAACAGGGCCACGTTGGCATCAAACGTGTCGTCCGGCGCCGCGTACTTCATGCCCACTTCCAGGGCGTCGAGTTTTTCATCCTTGTACGGCCGCGCCGAGTCTGGCACCACCAGGTTGTTGGCGCGCACGTTGTAGCCGCCCGACTTGAAACCGCGCGACAGGTTGCTGTAGAAATTCGTCGTCTTCGACGCTTCATAACGCACGGACAGTTTCGGCGAGGTATTGCTAACGGAGAGCGACTTGTCGAAGTCGGCCGCCGTCTGGATAGGCCGCGTAAAGCCCACGTCGGCGAAAGCACGGTTGAGCACGATGGCACGCTTTTCCTCGCGCGTGTGGCGCAAGCCCGCATTAATGCTCCACACCTTGCCCAGCGGCCAGGTCCAGTCCGTGTACAGCGCCGTGCTGTCCGTCTCCACCGTGCTGACGGCGGCCGTGAACTGGCGCCCCAGGAAATTGTTGTAGATGCCGCCGCCGGCCGTGCCTTCGAAGCGGTACAGGCCGATCACGCCGGCGCCATAGTCGCCGCTGTACGAGGCCTGCAATTCAAGGCTCTTCTGTTCGTCACGCGAGTCGCCGAACACGTCGGCGATGGGCAGCGGCAAGCCGTCGAAGTCGATGGTTTGCTCGGACGTGCTGCGCCGCTTGGCGCCGATCACTTTGACGGACCAGTCATTCGACAAGGTGTAGTTGGCCACCAGCGAGCCGCCCCGGTTGTGCGTGAAGTTGTTGCCCGGCATGCCGCTCTGGATGTCATAGGCATCCGTGCTGGCCGGCCGCTTGAGCGGATCGAAGGCGCTCACGCCCATGCGCTGGAAACCGCGCACGCCCGATTTGTCGTCCGTGGCGTCCAGGCTCAGCACGACGGTGAGCGGGATGTCCTGTGGAAAATAGCCGACGGACAGGCGCGCGGCCGTGCTGTCCTGGTCGCTGACCTGTTCGCCGTTGAAGGTGTTGCGGCCGAAACCGTCGCGGTCCAGCTTGGCGGCCGCCAGGCGCGCGCGCCAGGTGCCGTTCTCGTTGGCCAGGTTGAACGCGGCCTTGAAGTTGCGCTGGTTGTAATTGCCGATGCCCACTTCCGCCGAGGCGCCGTTTTCCTTCGCCAGCGGACGCGAAATATACTTGATGGCGCCGCCGATGGTGTTCTTGCCGTACAAGGTGCCTTGCGGGCCGCGCAGCACTTCGATGCGCTGCACGTCGAAGACGTCGAGCAAGGCGCCTTGCGGCCGGGCCATGTAGACATCGTCGAAATAAATGCCCACGCCCGGGTCCACGCCCCAGACGGGGTCGGCCTGGCCCACGCCGCGAATGAAAGCCGTCAGGGTGGTATTCGTGCCGCGCGAGGCGTACACGGTCAGGTTCGGCACGCGCTCCTGCAAATCGGCCAGGTTCTGGATATTCGCCCGTTCCAGGGCCTTGGCGGAAAACGCCGTGACGGCCAGCGGCACGTCCTGCAGGCGCTCTTCGCGGCGGCGGGCAGAGACCGTCACGGTTTCCATGCGTTCTTTCGCATCGCTGGCTTCCTGGGCACTGACGGCAGTCGCCGGGTTGGCTTCCTGCGCCTGGGCCTGGGTGGCAAACGCGCCGGCAACGGCAAGGGCGGCGGGCATCAATTTCAAAGCAAGTTTCATAGCGTCTCCAATGTCAGGCTTGCTTACCGCCAGGGAAGCCGGCCGGATTCCAGAATCGCAAGACGTAACGGTACCCGCGCGCGCAATGCGAGCACCTGCCCAGCGATGACTGTTTCCCGGCCCCCGGCCCGTGCGGCGAGTGGCCTGTTTATTTTGAATGTAGAGTAAGGAAGGACTGCAACAAGGTATTCACACGCTGCGCCTGGTCCAGGGGCGTGGCGTGGCGCGAGTTCGCGATGATCTCGATCTCGCACTGCTGAAACTGTGCGGCAAAGGCCCGCTTGCTGGCGACGGGCGTGTAATCCTGGTCCGCCGCCATGATGAAGACGGGCATGGCCAGGGCCTGGAAATGAATGTCGATATCCCAGTGGAAAATGGCGTCCAGCGCGGCCAGGTAGGCGCGCTTGTCCATGCCCTCCATCTGCGTGGCAAAGCGCTCGACGAGGGCTTGCTGGGCCGGATCGGGAAACAGTTTCTTGCCGATGATCTTGCCCATGGCTTTCAGGCCGAAGGTGGCGATCACCGTGCGGCGCAGCCAGTAGGCAAACAGCAGCGCCGCCGGCTTGCTGCCCTGGAATGGCTGGGAATTGATCAGGCACAAGCTGGCCACGCGGCCGGGGGCGCGGTTGGCCATTTCCAGGCCCACCATGCCGCCCAGGGAAAAGCCGACGATGTGCGCGCGCGGCACGTCTAGCTGGTCCATCAGGTTGAAGAGATCGTTGGCGAAGTCGCCGATCTGCCAGTCGCCGTTTGGCGCGGGACTGGTGCCATGGCCACGCAGGTCTGGCACGATGAGGCGGTAGCTGCTGCCGAGGGCGTCGATTTGCGGGCGCCAGTCTTCGGCGCAGGAGCCGAGGCCGTGCAACAAAAACACGGGATCGCCCTTCCCTGTCTCGGTGCCGGGATCGAGGTCGAGGTAATGCAATGGAACATCGGATGTCGTGTGACGCCGCATTCTGTCTCCTTGCTGTTGAACATGCTTTGTGTTCAGGTGCAGGAATATATTTTCCTGCTGTTGGAAAACATAATACGGAATCCGAATTCCGATTTCAAGTTAAATCGCTAAATATCTCAAGTCAGGTAATTTAAAGCAACACGCACCAGCTCATCCTCCAGCGCCGCGGCCGATAAAAAGGAGAGCGAGCCCGACAACACGTGCTGGTTCAGGATGCCCAGCAGCACGGGCGGCACCACCATCATCGCCTGCGTGGGATTCGGGTGGCGGATGCTGGCCGACTTGCTGGCCAGCACGGCCACCGTGCGCTGCGAAATCAGATGGTTGATCTGGTGCACCTTGTCGCGGAATTGCGCATCCTGCGAGCAACGGGTGATCAGGGCGCGCAACACGCCGCGCCGGCCCATGTTGACGGCCACGAACATGGCCACCATGGCGCGGATGAACTCTTCCAGGCTGCGCCCTTCCCACTGGCGCAGCTCCGTCAGGGTTTCGACCTTTTCCACCATATCGGAAAAAAAGCGCTGCAGCAGCAAGCGGCTCAGGGTGTCCTTGTCGCCCAATAAACGGTAAAACGTGCCCACCGAGGTTTCCGCCAGCTTGGCCAGGTCGGCCACGCCAATTTCATCGAAACGGTTTTCCGCCAGCAACTGTTCCCCTACCAGCAGCAAGCGCTCGAAGGCCAGCTTGCTGCGCGCCTGGGTGGGCTCGGGTGGAACGATCAACTGCGGGAAGGGCATCGGGAAGGAAGGCATGCGGCGTCGGCGTCTCGAAATAGTGGAACCTGGGTTCCGTTATGGGTGCGCGTATTGTAACGCGGGAGACGGCCGATGGGGAGCACCGCGTGGCGCCCTCGCGTGTGCTACCTGCCCTGCCACTCCATGTAGACGTCGGCGCGCTGGTAATGGGCGTCGCCGGCGGGCCGCGCCACGTGCGTAAAACCGCTGCTTTCATACAGGCGGATGGCGGGCGCCAGCTTACTGTTCGACTCCAGGAACAGCCGTTGCGCGCCGCTGGCCTCGAAGGCGTCGAAAGCCCGTTCGATCAGCCGGCGCGCGATGCCCAGGCCCTGGCATTCGGGCGTGACGGCCATCTTCGACAGCTCGATACTGCCATCGCCGGCGTGGATGAGGGCGCAAGTGCCAACGATCTTGCCGTCCAAACGCGCGAGAAAAATCTGTCCGCCGTCGTCGAGGATCGAGCGTTGCGGATCGGACAACACCTTGTCATCCAGCGCCTCGACATAGAAATAGCGTTCCAGCCATTCGATATTCAGGCGCTTGAAATCTGCTCCGTACTGCGCCGCATAATCGATGATCTCCACGGCAGCCCGTTCGCGCTGGCGCCGGCAGGCGGCGATCGTCTCGCCGAATCCCTGCGATTGCAGGCGCGCCTCGGCCCGGTCCAGGCTGGCCATCAGTTGCGGCGCGCCCTGCTCGAACACCACATCGACGGCCGCGCGCACGTCGTCCCACAGGGGCACCATGTTGCGCAGCAAGGCTTGCCCGGCGTCGGACAGCGCCAGCAGGCGGCGCCGTTCATCCTTGGCGTCCGGCATCTCCGCCACCACGCCCGCATCGAGCAGCTTGCGCCCCAGCTGCACCACCACAGGGTGCGTCTGTCCGATCTGCGCGGCCAGGACCGTGATCGCCGTCGGGCCATTGTCGCGCAGCAGCAATAACAAAGGGAAACAGCGCGACGTCAGCTCGACGCCGGCCGCCAGATAGCTGGTATCGACGCCGGCATACAGTTGATCGGAAAGACGGCGCAGGCGGCTGGCCAGCATCAGGGAGCCGTAGGTTTGCAGGGTGGAAGACATGTTGGGCGGGATATATGTAAGTAGTTACGTATACCCTAACGTAAACCAGTTTCCTTGGTCAAGAAGAAGTATTCGCCGCACAACAGGCACGCCGAAGTCAGAACACGCCAGCCTTGCCCGCCTCAAAGGCGTCTCTCCACAGATGGTAGCCCTCCAGTTCGCTTTCATGAACAGCTTCATGGCCTATCAATGACTGCCCTTCGGCAGCGCCCGGACTGCGATTCGGAGCGTGGCCTATCCTGACCGTCCAGTTGCCATCCAGCGCAGCGGCCTGCGCCTCCTCGGCCGAGTCGAACTCGTATTCGCCGTATGCACAGCCGATGATCAGCAGGTAATCGTCCTCCGTTGCCACGATGTCCTTGCCGCCCATGTAAATCGCCTCGCCGCGGCCGACCTCGACTGTATCTATCTTCAACACCTTGGAAACAGAAAACTTGCCGCCCTCGTCTTGGGAAAGCAGCAGGTCTCCTTGCTCGAAAGGAAAAGTTTTATAGTCGGGAGGGAAGAAATTTCCTGCAATCATGGTGACACCTTTCAGTTTATATTTACATCAATCTTCATCGGCCAGCGCCGCTTGCAGCCTGGCTCGGAACACCGCCCCGGCCACCTCGCCCAAGGTCGGCCACACCTGCGTCAGCCAGCGCTTGCCCTCCTCGCTCACCGCCACATATGGCGCGTCGCGCGTGGCGCAGGCCTGGCCAATCGCGATGACTTGCCCCGCATCTTCCAGGCCGCCCGCGATCATGGCGTCGATGGGCAAGGCGATCAGCTCGGCGGTCAGATGCGGGCGTAGCAGGCAGGCAGGCGCGATGATGGCGAACGACGCTTCCACATAATTCCAGCAATTGGTGGGCCAGTGGGCGTTTTTCACATTTTCCAGGAAGACAGCATCACTGAGCGTTTCCGGATGGGCTTGCGCCTGCGCATAAAAGGCGGCAAGGGCGACGAGTTGTGGCGGGGAAGTCCAGGTGGGCATCGGTCATTGATCCAGGCAAGCTGCGCCAGGCTGGCGGCAGTGGCGGACTGTAACATGTTCAATTAACACGCTGAAACACCAATGAGCGAGGCATAATAATGTCCGCCGCCACTCTCGCCAGTCACAGCCATGCCAACCGCCTTTGAACTCTGGAAAGCCGAACTTTTAATTATGGGTAACATCACCCAGGATGACGATACCTCCACGCCGCCCGATGAGGCCCATCGGCGCTTCCAGCGCTACTGCGCCATGCTCGATGCGCTGACGGGCGCGGAAGGCGCGCAATACGCACTGGCCATTTTTCAATCTGTGCAGGCCGAGCACGACTACGGCGCCTATCAGACGGCCAACCGCGCCGCCTGGCGCTTCGGTGAAACAGTGTATTGCACGGCACTACTACAGGAACTGCCGCGCCTGATCACCAGCCTGCCCGACTGGGCTGGAGAATTTCTCGTCGGTATCGCCAACGGCGCCGGCACGCCCAGCGCCTCGACCATCACCTGCTTCAACACCGTGCTGGCCACCACGCCACCAACGCATCAGGCGCTGATCGCCGCCTTTATTGCACAGGAAGAAGACGACGGCTGGTTCGACCATTGCCCTGGCGTACTGGGGCATCCGTCAAGGCCGGGCGCCTTTCCACTCCCTGTCAACATCACTACTTGAGGAATATGCATGTCGGTCTACGCCATTACCATCCCCTGCTTTGCACAGATGCTGCGCTCCCTGACGACGCTGTTAAATAAAGGCGAGGAACGCGCCCAGACGCTGGGTTTCGATCCCCAAAATCTGCTCGACGCGCGGCTGGCGCCCGACATGCATACCCTGGCGCGCCAGGTGGAATTCACGTGTACCCAGGCGCAGGAAGCCGTGTGCCGGCTGACACAGCAAGCGCTGCCCCTGCTCGCCACGCCCGCCAACATGCCGCAAGCCAAGGTGCTGATCGAGGACACCCTGGCGATGCTCGCTTCGGCGGACCGCGCAGCCATCGACGCTGGCGCGCAGCAGCCAGTGTCGATCGCCCTGGCCGGTGGCCTGACCTTCGACATGACGGGCCAGGAATACGCGCTCAACTGGGCCACGCCGCAGTTCTATTTTCACCTGGTGACGGCGTATAACATCCTGCGCCATAACGGCGTGCCGCTTGGCAAGGCCGAGTATGTACAACATATGTTTGCGTATGCGCGCCAGCCATAACCAGCTGGGCGCCATTGACGGCGAGCGCTACGCGGGCATCATGCCTGGCCACGCTGGCGGCGCCGGCTACCGGCTGTTCCTGCTGCCCGGCGAAGCCGATGCCCTGCCCTGGCAAGCCGCGCTCGACTGGGCCGCGGCACGCGATGCCTGCCTGCCGACGCGCAGCGAATTGGCCCTGCTGCACGCCAACTTGCGCCACGCCTTCCCGGATGCCTGGTACTGGTCGTCGGAAGCGGATGCCATCCTGCCCCGCATGGCCTGGAGCCACGATTTCGATAACGGCACCCAGTACAACTTTCGCAAGACCTACTCGGGCCGCGCCTGCGCCGTGCGCCGGGTGGCGCTGCCGCCATCGGCCGCCGCGCCCGTCCGTTTGCGGCAGGGTGAACGCTATGCCGGGCTGATCCTCGGCAAGGATGGCGCGCCCGATTACCATCTGCTGTTGCAGCCGGAAAAGTGCGAGCTGGAGTACCAGCCATGGCAAGCCGCATCAGACTGGGCTGCCAGCCTGGGTCACAGCTTGCCGGATCGACGCGAGCAGACCTTGCTGTATGCGACGCTGAAAGATGTATTCCGGCCAAACTGGCACTGGTCGAGCGAATTGGGCGACATCGAGGACGAAGCGTGGTGCAAGGATTTTGACACGGGCGTCGCCTATCAGAACGCGCGCGAGTTTGACGGCTATGCGCGCTGCGTGCGCCGGGTGCTTGTATAGTACGCGTTTGCTCAAGCGAGCGATGCCCCATCAAGGAAAACCATGCTGTTATCACTCGACGATCCCCTCTGGCCCACCCTGGAAGGCGGCTACCGCGTACCTTACGACGTGGCCGAGGCGGTCAAGGCCATGCAGGCGGGCGAAGACGTGTGGCATGAGCTATGGGAAGAGTTGCACCACCAGGGCGACGTGGGCGTCGCCTCGTATGCGGCCGTGCCCCAGCTCGTGCACATGTTGGGCGGCGCCGAGTCGCGCGAGGAAGATTTCTATGCGCTCATCGCCCTGATTGAAATCGAGCGCCACCGCCAGCACAATCCGCCTCTGCCGGACTGGCTGGCCAACAGCTACCACGATGCCTGGGCGCAACTGCCCGCCATCGCCGCGCGCGACCTGCAAGGCCAGCTCGACCCCGTCATGCTGGAATCCGTGTTCGCCGTGCTGGCCCTGGCCAAGGGCAAGCTGCGGCTGGGCGCCGCCCTGATGCACATGGATAGCTCGGAAGTGGACGAGTGGCTGGAAGAGCATCTCGGCTGGTCCGAGGTCTACGGCAAGGACGCGTAAAGACTGGAAATAAGCTAGAAACGCTCGTCGCGCAGCGCCGGCATCACCAGTTCGCGCACGAACGAGGCATTCGACAAGCTCAGCAAGGTGCGCACGACGGCGACGACATCATGCACAGGAATCAGCTCGCCTTCGCCCCGCGCGGCGGCGTCCGCCAGCGGCACGGACAAGCCATCATAGGTATTCAAGTAGCCCAGCTGCAGCGCCGTCACGGCCAGCCCCTGTTCGCGGAAACCTTCACGCAAGGCATCGGCGATGCCGTTCAGGGCGAATTTCGACGCGCTGAACGTCACTTCCGGGCGGCCGCTCTGGCGCAGGCCGGACGTCGACCCAGTGAGTATCAGCTGCGGCTTGCTGCTGGCCAGCAAGCGCGGCACGAGGCGCTTGAGCAGCAATATCGTTGCCGTAATATTCGTATTGACCATGTCGACGATGGCGTCGTCCGCATCGTCGAGAAAAGCATACTCGTCGCTAAACGCTTTTTCTTCCCACACGCCCAGGTTATAGATCACGGCGTCCAGCGTGGCGGGCGCTGCACGCGCGATACTTTCGACCGCTTCGGCGGGTGCGGCCAGGTCCGCCGCGATCCATTGCAGTTGCGTCCCCTGGCCTGCAGGCAAGTCGGCAGGTTGCTGGCGCGATACGCCGATGACGGCATGTCCGTCAGCCAGCAAACCGTCCACCAGCGCGCGTCCCAGGCCCCGGCTGGCGCCCACGATCATGATATGCATACTGTGTCCTTTCCAATGAAGTCAACGCCGATGATAGCGGCGTTGTATTAAGCACAGCTGAGGCGGCTCCCCCTACGCGCGCGCCTGCCACAGCATTTACTCACGCGGCGGAAATGCGTATGCTAGATCCGGCAATCTCCGATAACACACAAGAACGAGACACATGCCTACTTCCGACACCGCCGCAAGCAACGCCGCAACGCGTCCCCTCACCCAACAAGACTATAAAACCCTGTCGCTGGCCGCCCTCGGTGGCGCGCTGGAATTCTACGATTTCATCATCTTCGTCTTCTTTGCCAACGCCATCGGCCAGTTGTTCTTCCCGCCGGAAATGCCGGAATGGCTGCGCTTGCTGCAAACCTTCGGCATTTTCGCCGCCGGCTACGTCGTGCGTCCCCTGGGCGGCATCGTCATGGCCCACTTCGGCGACTTGCTGGGCCGCAAGCGCATGTTCACCCTGTCCATCCTGATGATGGCCGTGCCGACACTGCTGATCGGTCTGCTGCCCACCTACGCCACCATCGGCCTGGCCGCCCCGCTGCTGCTGCTCCTGATGCGCATCTTCCAGGGTGCGGCCGTGGGCGGCGAAGTGCCGGGCGCCTGGGTGTTTGTGTCCGAACACGTGCCCAGCCGTTTCACGGGTTTTGCCTGCGGCGTGCTGACGGCGGGCCTGACGGTGGGTATTCTGCTCGGCTCGCTCGTGGCGACGGGCTTGAATACCGTCTACACGCCGCAAGAAATCGCCGATGGCGCCTGGCGCTATCCGTTCCTGCTGGGCGGCATCTTCGGCTTTGGCGCCATGTATTTGCGCCGCTGGCTGCATGAAACGCCGGTGTTTGCGGAAATGCAGCAGCGCAAGGCGCTGGCGACGGAAATGCCCTTGAAATCCGTGCTGCGTAGCCACCGCGGCGCCGTCGTCGTGTCGATGCTGCTGACCTGGATGCTGTCGGCCGGCATCGTCGTCGTCATTTTGATGACGCCTGCCCTGCTGCAAAAGATCCACCACATCGCGCCGCGCACCACGCTGGTGGCCAATACCGTTGCGACCCTGTGCCTGGCTTTCGGTTGCATCATCGCAGGCATGCTGGCCGACCGCCTGGGCGGCAAGCGCGTGATCTTCGTCGGTTCCGTGCTGCTGGCCATCAGTACCTACATTTTCTACACCACCGTCGGCAGCCGCCCCGACCTGCTGCTGCCCCTGTACGCGATGACGGGCCTGTTCGTCGGCGTCGTCGGCGCCGTGCCCTACGTGCTGGTGCAGGCGTTCCCGGCCCAGGTGCGCTTCTCGGGACTGTCGTTTTCCTACAACTTGTCGTACGCGATTTTCGGCGGCCTGACACCCGTGATCGTCACCCTCATGCTGAAGAACAACGTGCTGGGCCCCGCCTATTACGTGATCGGCGTGTGCGTGGTGGGCATGCTGACGGCACTGTTCATCAAGGACCAGCGGCAGACGGTGGGACGTTAAATCAGCCGCCAGCGAGCCAAGCCACCTTCGGGTGGCTTTTTTTTTCGCCCTGATTTGTCGCGCTGCACCAAAATCTGAAAAGGCGTTTCACATCGCGGGATTTCAAACGGCAGACTCATCCATTAATGCTCTCACTTTTTGAAAATTCATTTCACATCATGAAAAATTATAATTAAGTCGTTGAAAAGGAACGATTAAATTTAAGTTATATGTCTTATATAAGACTTGAAGATCGGCGCGAATCGGCCTACTATTTAGTCATGCAGTTTGCTTCGACAAGACGTTGTGGCGCACTCGGCGATTTTCTCAAACATAGCTTTTCTTTTTAGGAGATTCACATGTCCCAATATCAAGACGACATCAAGGCTGTTGCTGGTTTGAAAGACCAACAAGGTAGCGCCTGGAACGCCATCAATCCCGAGTCCGCCGCCCGCATGCGCGCGCAGAACAAGTTCAAGACCGGCCTGGACATCGCCAAGTACACGGCAAAGATCATGCGCAACGACATGGCCGCCTACGATGCGGACCCATCCAAGTACACCCAGTCGCTCGGTTGCTGGCATGGTTTCATCGGTCAACAGAAGATGATCTCGATCAAGAAACACTTCAACAGCACCGACCGCCGCTACCTCTACCTGTCCGGCTGGATGGTTGCCGCCCTGCGCTCCGAGTTCGGCCCGCTGCCGGACCAGTCGATGCATGAAAAAACCGCCGTTTCCGCCCTGATCAAGGAGCTGTACACCTTCCTGCGCCAGGCCGATGCCCGCGAACTGGGCGGCCTGTTCCGCCAGCTGGACGCGGCCCAGGGTGATGCCAAGCAAGCCATCCAGGCCAAGATCGACGGCCACGTCACCCACGTCGTGCCCATCATCGCCGACATCGACGCCGGTTTCGGCAACGCCGAAGCCACCTATTTGCTGGCGAAACAGTTCATCGAAGCGGGCGCCTGCTGCATCCAGATCGAAAACCAGGTATCCGACGAGAAACAATGCGGCCACCAGGACGGTAAAGTCACGGTGCCGCACGAAGACTTCCTGGCCAAGATCCGCGCCATCCGCTACGCCTTCCTGGAACTGGGCGTGGACGACGGCATCATCGTCGCCCGCACCGATTCGCTGGGCGCCGGCCTGACCAAGCAGATCGCCGTCACCAACGAGCCAGGCGACCTGGGCGACCAATACAACTCCTTCCTCGACTGCGAAGAAGTGTCGGCTGACGCGCTGGGCAATGGCGACGTCATCATCAAGCGCGAAGGCAAGCTGCTGCGTCCGAAACGCCTGCCGAGCAACCTGTTCCAGTTCCGCGCCGGTTCCGGCGAAGAACGTTGCGTGCTCGACTGCATCACCTCCTTGCAAAACGGCGCCGACCTGCTGTGGATCGAAACGGAAAAACCGCATATCGCGCAAATCGGCGGCATGGTCAGCGAAATCCGCAAGGTCATCCCGAACGCCAAGCTGGTGTACAACAACAGCCCGTCGTTCAACTGGACCCTGAACTTCCGCCAGCAAATCTTTGACGGCATGAAAGCGGCAGGCAAGGACGTGTCCGCCTACGACCGCGCCCAGCTGATGAGCGTGGAATACGACCAGACGGAACTGGCGATCGCCGCCGACGAGAAAATCCGCACCTTCCAGGCCGACTCGGCCCGCGAAGCCGGCATCTTCCATCACCTGATCACCCTGCCGACCTACCACACGGCAGCCTTGTCGACTGACAACTTGGCCAAGGAATACTTCGGCGACCAGGGCATGCTGGGCTACGTGGCCGGCGTACAGCGCAAGGAAATCCGCCAGGGCATCGCCTGCGTGAAACATCAAAACATGTCCGGCTCGGACATCGGCGACGATCACAAGGATTACTTCAGCGGCGAAGCGGCGCTGAAGGCGGCTGGTAAAGACAATACGATGAACCAGTTCTGAGCTTTTGGTTTGGTTGTAGAGTGACAAAAGCCCGCTTTGGCGGGCTTTTTTGCGTCTGAAGGTTGCGTAGCGCCAGACTTGGAATACACACTTATACACATTCTGTGTATGATTATAGATAGCAGTACTTGGGAGCGACGCATGAACTCAAGTCAATTGATACGAATGCTGAAAGAGGATGGCTGGGAAGAGGTACGCATCAAAGGCAGCCACCATCACTTTAAACATGCAGAGAAACCTGGCTTGGTCACGGTACCGCATCCGAAAAAAGACCTGCCTGTGGGCACATGGAACAGCATATTAAGGTCTGCTGGCTTGAAATGAGAAAGCTACTGCGTGTTGCAGAGTTCTACAAATAGTAGTGAGGAACTAGCAATGGATATCCCCGTTGTCATTTTTAAGGATGCAGGTAGCGTTTACGGCGTAAACGTCCCCGACATCAAAGGCGTCCACTCGTGGGGCGATAGCGTAGAAGACGCGCTCAACAACGTCCGGACAGCCATCACCAGCCACATCGAGACACTGCTGGAACTGGGCGAACCCGTGGATATCACGCAAAGCAAGATCGAAGCCCTGCAAGCCAATCCTGAGCATGCGGGTGGCATCTGGGCATTGGTCCACCTCGACCTTGAAAAACTCGACAGCAAGCCCGAACGCATCAACATCAGCCTGCCACGCTTTGTGCTGAGCAAGATCGACCGCTATGCGGCAGCGCGGCACGAGACGCGCAGCGGCCTGCTGTCGCGTGCGGCGCTCAGCTTGATCGAGGCCGAAGCCAAGGGCGGCGGTGCGCGGTGATGTAAAACGCCTGACTCGACAACGCGCCTAGCAGGCCCGGCAATATCAGCGATGCCAACATAAATTAACGGCAATCGATATCGATGTCGTTCTGTCCGGCCTTGCGGCCTTTCCTGTAGATGAATTCGCAAAGGCTGACTCAGTGACGCAGGGTCAGGTCCGCCATTTGGACACGGATTGATGCCTTAGGTGCAGTAGAAGCCTGAAGGTCTTTGTCGGCATGGGTTCGTAACCTATCGGGGGCTTCGAAGAGTCTGACCTATAGACCCTCTTGGAATCTGCCAATTGCTGCCCGCTACGCAGGCGCAGGCAGCTTCGCGCGCTGAGGGCCAGAGTTTGTGTTCTGACTGAGCCGGCTTCTGCAGCGCTCAATACATCAGCCCGTGTCGGAATGGTAGACCTGACCCCGCCCCCGAATTTGCCCCAGCCACCGGGTGCAACAGGCACGACGAAAAAAGCCGTGATTGGAGCGATCATATACAAACTAGCACATCTGATCTATAGTGTGATCCATACTGACAAGCCCTTTGATGCACATTATGTGGTAAAAGGATTTGCCATTCAAGACGGTATCTGCCCCCGGCCCCGAGTGCTTGAATCACCTTAAACTCATTAACTAACCTACGAATATGCCAATGGCCATCTTTGTTTCACGCGCTTGAACTGTCGTGAGGCTTCACTAAAGACTCCTGAATCGGAATGAAGGTATCTGAGTTTACAAAACTGTAGTCCAAAAGGAGCTGGCGTCCATAGTCCACACGAACAGTGTTGTCTTTCCGGAAGGGCTGTTTGAATAAGTTCTCGGCATCATCTGGCCTCTTCGCTGCCTTTTTAAGAGTCGTCGCATAGAACAACGAGCCAGGAGTGGCCTTAGCCGTATCGTTTGAAAGAATTTCAACCATTCGTGCAAGCAATTCCACGCTCCAATGTGCCCTAGCAAGTATCGCTTCACGCAAATGGTTTTGAATGCATAACAACACAGCACCGGAATTCTGCTGCTGTTCGAAAATTCTCTCGGCGCTTTCATAAAATTGCTTGCCCTTCTCTAGATTCCCTGTTCGATAGAAGAGAAGTCCGATTGTTGCTTCTGCGTGAGCCACAGTTTGACGGTCTTCCGACTTTTGGGCATTAAATAGGTCGCGTAAGATTATTGCCGGCGTCACTTTAAAACGCTCCAGCATACCTGGATCGCCCGAGGCCAAAATACAGAATGCACGGTTAATCTTCAACGTCGGGTTATCGGAATTTGCCCGAAGACCAATTGATAGAATCTGCTCAATTGAAGCATAATCGTCGAGAAGACTAGCCAGATAACTTGCAACAACAGCTGCACGCGATGAGTAAGGTTCGTCTCGCACCCAGTCTTTCGCAAATCGTACTGCTGACTCCATCTCGCCGGACGCATAGGCGGCCCAGCATTTCGCTTCGCTTGCATCATCAATGGTATTCACCGCCGAAAGATCAAGGTTCAAGACATGGCGCGCTCTCTTGGCCCATTGCGCTTGCGCTAAGACGTTTCCTGTAGGTTCGATCAGCGATTGCTGAAGCAACTTTCTCGCTTGCTTAGCTTGCCCAGAATCTAATTCAAGCGTTGCGATTGCACTTGAAAGTTCCCCAAGATGAATCGGACGTAAATCAGCCGTCAGCAATTTCTTCGCCTCTTTCCAAAAGGCTGGCGCTACTCCAGCAACTTGCGAAACCGCAACATTCGCGGCTAGCAGCCATGGGTCAGCTCGTGTAAATGGATTCCTCGAAATTACATCTAATGCTCGATCCGGCATCCCCAAATGCACAAATAACCGACTTGCAGAGCGAGTGATCCATCTATTCCCTCCTGCAAGCTCAACAGCTGCGAGCATCGCTCGTTCAGACTTATGGTTTTCGCCCGCACTGGCGTACAGACGTGCTAGATCCGCCCACGCTAAAGGGTTTATCATTGATCCTCGGAGCCGCTTTCGTAGTAGCCGAATTGACACCTGCTCAGTCAAACTAGCTGGACTAACATCCGATTTTCCTATCACCTGCTGCGCAAGGCGACGAACAGCCGGAGGCATATTCACATCCTGCAAAATCAACTTGGCAGCAGCACTTACATCTAAATTATTGCCTTCTCTACTAGCAATATTCAGTAGGTCAAGTGCATTTTCGGAAGAAGGTGTCTGGGTAAACTCACGAAGCCTCTGCGGCGTCCCAAGTTCAACACTTTCATCTGGAACCGCACGTAGACGCTGCATTTCAGGTGACTGAAGCGCTTGCGTTGAATCTATCCAGATCGGTATTACACGTCGATCAGTCGTTTCGTCGAATGCACTCATGGGTTTCCGCTTAGTGCCTTTTCAGCTTTAGTGGCATTGTCGCTCATGCGAACTTGTACCTCAGCACGTTTGACCAAGATGCTTAGTCGCGTGATGAGCCGATCCAATCCAGTTGTGTTCGGGTTGCGCTTCAAAACTCCTGCGTCCCCTCGTTGAGCATAATTTGGGTGCGCAGTCTCTCTTATCAAGGCCACGAGCTCCTCACTAGCCCACGCTGGGAATGCATCGTGTCCGAGCTCGCCAAGTGTTTGCTCGAAAGCGTCAATCAAATATGGAAGTGCCATCGTATAACTGGGACCCGCGCCCCCCCATCTTCCCGGCCTCGCGGCAACATCTAACTTATCTATGAACCAAGTATTTAGCTCAACTCCAGAAAAGAGGTATACGCAAAGTGCCCCCCATTGGAAAAGATCAATGCGCTCCCTCCCATTTACCCAGTCTGATTGTGGCGCACGATACAAGATTTCTGGTGGGGCATACGAATAATCACCTGGGTACGGATTACCTGCGAAAGGACAATTTCCAGTCCCATCAATAACTCGACCGAGATCGCCGATCTTTGCCCCGAGCCGTTGAAAAATCATCACATTCGACGGTTTTAGATCCGAATGTGCAACGGTAGCTTTGTGCAATTGTTGCAATCCGGTAAGCGTGTGGTGAAGATAAGAGAGCTTAAGCACAGTTTCTGCTTCAGATATCTTGTTGACCCAGCTCCGTGCATCACCTTGATCGGCAATCTCCAACACCAAGAAGGGGACTTGATTAATCTTGTCCCCTAGCAAGGCCGTAGGCATCAGATCGCCAGCCTCGATCACCCGAACAACCCTACTCATATGGCGATCCTTGCAAAACTCATGCATTCTGCGTTCAAACTCGAATTCATTCAGTTTTTCACGAAGGTCCCCCAACAAATTCGTGGAACGTTGAAGTGCGCGATCGACGTCCAAAGCCTTTAAGAACGCTATTTCCCTCACACCCGACCTTGGGTTTACGCGATTGACTTCATAACCCACAGAAAAATTTCCGCCAGTCAATCCAGGCGTATTTAACTTTATGGAGCGTAGCAACTGAGTTACGGTCCAGCCGCCTTGCGTTGTATGGCCTATCAACCGCTCGGCCGGGGTTGGCGCTGTCCCGGATAATATTGCGTTCATATGTACCTATATAACTTAATTTTGGTCCAATCGAAACTACTGTAGTAGTTGGGCAATGAACTGATTGTACTAGGCCTTTCGATGAATGGATAAAAAATCATCTTTTCTCAAGCTTAGTACAAGAGGTAGAATTTTCCGGTCGAGCAGTGAATATACGTCTATATGGGCCTGCGGAGTTGCCCCATGTCTCCGCCTCGATGGAACCGCGTATCGGCTCGTATCGGCGTATCGGGGTCACGTATCAGGGTCAGGTCCGCCATTCGGACACAGACTGATGCATTAAGCGCCGTAGAAGCTGGCTCAGTCGAAACCTAATTAGAACCACAAACGCGCGCCGCAGGCGCGCGGGGCTGCCGCGCAGCGGCAGCAGTCAGTAGATTCGGAGAGGGCCGGGCCGGTAGGCCCGCCCCCTTCGAATCCCCCGCGCAGGGCGCGCAGGCGCCCTGCTTCTCTCCGCGTACAGACGAAAAAAAAAGCTACCCGAGGGTAGCTTTTTCTTTTTCGTCTGTGGCGGAGAGGGGGATTCGAATCATGACTGGCAATGCGCGTGGATCGCCGATTTCGGTCGCTGGAAATTTGGGGCATATCCCAAACCATGCCCTTACCAAAAAAGCTGCTTAGTTACCAACATCCTCAGTTAAATCTAAGCGCGGTCTATGCGTAATGCAAGCCAAAGGGGGCTGTCGATCTATTGCTTAAGCCAGGTCTTCTTGACCCCATCAAAGTCTGGTGTCTTCCATTCTTGCTTCCAGAGCTCGAAGTAAGGTATGTCGTTGGATGACGGCGATGGATCGCATTGCGTTACCCTAACAAGCGACGGCATCACGACCGCTTCGCCAATGAGGAGCGCTTCGCCTGCGCCAAGCGTCGGTAACTTTTCGCACAGGTTGCCAAGTGTATCCGGAAGTAGGCGCGCCACATAGCTTTGATCGTTGGGATTAGTTAGCCTCATCGCCAGGAAGTTGCTACACTGGGAAAAAATAGTTTCAGAGATTTCCGATGGCCTCTGACTCGACAGGAGCAGCGTCACACCGTACTTTCGGCCCTCCTTCGCTATCCGCTCAATTGATAGCTTTGAGGATCTGAATTTTGCTAGGTCGCTATTAGGAACGTACTTATGTGCTTCCTCATAGACAAGCAGGATCGGCGCGTCAGTATTAATCGTTTCCCCGGCTTTGCTTCTTAATACCTTGTAGTAATAACCGTGCTCAAACACGATACGGGAAATGAGAGAAACTGTAATGCTCAACACTTCGAAGGGTACACCGCTCAGATCGATTACCGTAACGTTAGCACCCGTTTGGTTGTAGCCAAGTAGTCCCTTTAGCGTTCCTTCAAGCGTAGCAGTTTCAGCTGCCGCACCAAACAGGAAGTCCAGTCGCTCCTGAGCGATCTTTGATTCGAACCGGGTAAAAAATTTGTCCAGAGTACCATCTGCATAACTACCGTTCGAAATACTTTGCGGCTTTGTCGGATGAAACTTCAAACGACTTAAGAAGTACTTATCGAGACGCTCTTTTTCTGTAAGTAATAACCCATCGGTAGCCTCCGGCTTGCCGTCGGCCGCAAGCTTATAAGATGGGTCCACTACCATATACCGCCCTTCGCTCTTCGCATGAACGGTTTCACTCTTGATGTTGTACAGCGCGTTAAGCACCTCCTTCACATCAAATTTCAGTGGACTATCATAAAACACCGATTTCGCACCTGGATTGTGTTTCCGCTTGTTTTCGGTAACCAGGTTGCGAAAAACAGACGACTGGTTGTAATTATCACGCTCCCCGGTATCAAGTAGAATTTCTTCCAACTCGTCGCTATTGAGGAGCCAGTAAGGTAGGTTCAGGTTGCTAACGTCGAGAAAGTTTGCATTTGGGAACGCCGTCCTATACTCAGAATGGATGTCGAAAATGATGACGTGAGAATTGTTGAGTGTATAGTTTCCGTCCTTCGCTGAGACGGCAGTCTGAATGATTTTTGAAATCGTATGAGACTTCCCAGCGCCGGTCGAGCCAACTACCGCAATGTGCTTGTTGAAAAAACGATTTCCGTCAACCGGTATTTGAATCTTTGGATTAGATGACAGGGTGCTGAAGGCGAACTTTTTAGCCGGTTCGACCGAGTCTTCGAAGATTTTTTTGATGTCAGCTTCGGTGGCTGGTTTAACGCCAGTAGGAGGGATTGTCAATGTGTCGCCGCCCCTGATGAATTTTCCGTCGCTGATTATACCGAGCGGCAGGGCTTCAATAATATGGCGGCGCTGTGCCTTGTCATTCACCTCAATACAGAAGTTCTCAATAATTGCGATCAGCGCACAGTCCTCACTGTCCGTAATCCTTAGGTAAGAACCGACCTTAATGCTCTGGCCGCCGGAAAATTCAGCAATGTCGTCAACTGAGATCCGTACCTTGTCGGGAAATACTGCTATCACTTCTGCCTTCATCTGGTTTGCGTCTGTCATTTTAGAGAACCTCGTTAATGAAATAGCTGCCATCGACCTTAATTCTGTGATGCGGAACTCCCGATGGAATATGAACGGTATCCAGTGGCGATGACTTGAAGAAATCGAATAATTCCACCACAGTTCCATTTATTGCGAACACCACTTGGGCAATATCGTCGACGGATGGGATAAATTTGAGTCGTATTTGGTGGTCCTTGGTCGGTGGCGCTGCGAGAAGCACAGGCGAAAATGCGGCGCCATTGAACGCATGCCCATCTGAGATACTGATTCCCTGCCCAACCAAGCAGCCCTTGAGCGAGACCAAATCTGGTGGAGACAAGCCGAGCAAAAGAACATATGGGCAGAATCTGTCCTGCGCCGGTGTCCTCGCATGCTCGACGTGGGAAAAGCCGGTACCTATCCGAGCTAGCATCTCGACTGTTTTAGCCAGATCGAATTCGCTGTCCATATCGATGACAAAGATCCTGGATGCCTTAGGAACCTTTGTTGACGCGAACTTGAAGTGTTTGCGCTTGATAAGCTTGGCGTAGTATTCGTCACCAAATTTCTGACGCAGCCATAGGCTGAACACGATGTCTTTTCGATTCACTGCGATAAGAAATCTCGCCTTAGTTATCTTACGGTCCTTCACATCTGACTGAATAGCAAGTGTCTGAATCGCGTTTATCGCGTTGGGATAGTAAAAAATCTCAGCATCCTCTAGTTTGCATCCTGAGATTTGAGCCACTAGCAACTTGACTATCCGTTTTTGCTGCTCATCGTAGGAAGGTGCACGTACATCAATGTCCAATAGTTTTAGGAAGGTCTCAAGTTGCGCATCTGTCATTCCCAGCTCTAAATGTACTTCATGAGTGACCTTCTTGTGATCGTACGTCAGGAAGTTCTTCTTTAGAAAATCCAAATCGAACGTCGCAGACAACTTGTCTTGGCCATTTTGGTAATGTCCGTAAATTCGGTAGCGGGATTCCTGGGTTGGCGGGCAGCCTTTCGAATGAAAATGTCGCAGCATATGGATCACAGCATCCTTGATGACTGAGTGATTATATTCAGTTCCTTCATAGTATTTACACTGAACAAGTGCACTGTCGTCGCCATCGTCAAAGTCAATATCCTCAATTCCTTCGACCACGATGCTCGACTGAGGTGCGGCTGCCTCAAGCAGACGCTCGATAGTGTGATCAAATTGGTAAAAATATCCCTTGATAGTTGCATTAGCGGAGCGATTGACCATTACTAAATTCTATTTAAATAATATGAAAATTCGAATAGCCCGCCGCAGATCTGCGGCGCGCCCCCTACACAGATCATCAGCGTACACTACCCAAGCTCGGTAGTGAAAATCCTTTCCAAAAAACAACGTAGGTTTATGAACTATACTCCACAATTTTGCAAAAAAACACGTGCTTTCTCACACGGATAATGTATCTTCACGGAAAGCTATACGCAACAGAAGCAAGGGAAAATTATTCTGATGGCCAATGTAGTTTGAACCCAAGCTTTACCTATGCCACCGCCACTCCATGGCCGTGCAAAGCTCAGAACTAGTTAAGAAAATAAAATTTAACTTAAAAAATTTAGTACAATAATACGAAATATTTTTATTGAATTACAGAAATCCGTAACCAACTCCATTTTATAATCGATGATGTATCTGCTGCGTTGCTAGAATCGTGCGACCGTCACATCATCCAAACCATAAAAAATTCACTCAAGGGCGGTGATGGTGAACGTTGCATTTCCGAAGAAACCGGCGGTAACGTCGCCCAGCGTGTATCATGAAGCGACCGTAGATCTGTCAATCCGTCTAATGCATCAGGGTGTCACGTCTGCCGACGCATTGAAAATCGGACATGGGCTAATGAGGCACCCATGCGACTACGGCACCCTCCTCTACGAGACCCCGAAAGCTGAACCACCCGATTGGGCCAACTTCCTCGAAGCTAGCGCTCCCGGTCTCAAAACCAAACTAAGCGGCCAGCACTCTTCCGCTGTGCTTCTTATCGAGGCCGGGCCAGCCGGAGCCAAGAGGCTATTTGCCATTTGCTTCGGCCAAGGCCATCACGTCATAGATACAGACCGCATGGAGAGACAATTCGGTTTGCGTGTCGTCCTAAACAGCGTCGCGCGCGACAAGCTGCGAGGACTCGACAGCGCAAGCCTTGACTCAACAGTGATCCAACGCCGAACCCAAGCAAGTCGTGAAAGCGACTTACTTGAATTCGGACTCGATACCAATCGCGACCTATTGCGCTTAGCGTCAGGCAAACCAAGTGACATAGCACTGGCAAAGGTAATGTCAGGCAAGGATGCACTGCAAGTCCGCAAGAAAATCGCCATATCCAATTTACCCATATTCTGCGCAGATCTACTTCTCCTGTACGCGGCTACGGAGTACAAGAAAGACTTTAAATTTATCGACCAAGTAAGGCTGGTGCACAAAGGCGCACTGCTCGATACCCTTGATGACCAACTAATGGCAGAATTGACCGACGTGGTCGCTGGAAAGCCGTCCGACCTGCACCTAGCTGTGCCGGATTTTCTAGGACATGACCAGGAGCCCGAGCTTTGCTACTATGGTCCCAACCTGCCTTACAAAAAGAAACATTTCAGCACCTTAGCGATAGAAGACTACATCCTCGAGCTGACAAAAAATTTCGCGAGAAACAAAGGGATACTGGAAATCCGTTCCCATGAAGTCCGCGCGCTGAGTACAGACTCCAACAAGTCCTTCGCTAGCATGAAAGTGTACGACTGCTTTGTCTACGAGACTATGCACGCCAATACTAAATATGTGCTGTTCGACGGCCAGTGGTACGAAATTAGCGACGATTATTACCAAGAAGTAGAGGGAATCTATCTCGATTTGCTCAGGCCGGCGTTCCTTCTATCGTCCAACGCAAAGAATGAGCGGCTATTGATTACCGAGCTGTGCACTCCAGCCTACCCGGATCTGCTATGTATGGACCAAACGAAAGTCTCTCCTACCGGGGCTAGGGGTTCGAATATGGAACCCTGCGACTTCTTTTCCAAGAACAAGCAATTTATCCACCTTAAGGATTCTGAAACGTCGGCACCGCTCAGCCATCTGTGGAACCAAGGATTAGTTTCAGCGCAATCGCTCCGACGCGATAATAAATTCCGCAAGGATGCCCGCAAGCAAGCAGGCAAGCGCGAAACAGAACATGGTCGCACTGGCTTCGTCGACTTGATGCCCAAAGTGGCGAACATGAATCCGTCGGAATACACCATTGTGTTTGGTATTTTGAAGAAAAAGCACACACGCACGAAAAAACTTAACATTCCATTCTTCAGCAAGGTCGCGCTGCGTGGAGTCGTAGGCCAACTGTCCATGATGGGATACAGAACAGAAGTGCACTTGATCGAGAAACTCTAACAAATCTGCGCTTTGGCAAGATAGTACTGTGCAAGCAGTCTCTCCGCGCAACCCTACACAGCGATTTTCCAAGATATTCGTTACCGCCTAACCCAACCCCATATTCAAAAAATTGCTCTAAGCCGTTCTACCAAACACTGCAACCAAAGCCAAAATTTCCACCTGTTCGAAAGGACAGTGGTCGCCATTGGTAGGCAGCATGTTTCTCCATTGATTTTGTTGCATCGCCTTTCCATGAAATAGCCAGCGACAATGATCTTGCTCAGTCGCACAGTGTCCGTTGAGCACGAAGTGCGAATAAGCAGGTGTGAAGTTAGCTAATCGAAGGTTAGCTAACTTCACCTATCCTGCCCCGCTTCGCGCAGCGACTAAACCACAAAAATCGTCGGACACAACTTCGACCAAACCATCTTTTTACAGGTACGAAAGCAAATTTAGCAGGAATGTATGCCGAAACTAGCACGGTAGTTCCGCCCTGTGCAGCGACTGAAACCCTTAAATCACCGGGTAATACCTCGGTCGAACCATTTTTTTGCAGGTACGAGAGCAGATTTAGCAGGAATGTATGCCGAAAGTAGCACGGTTGATGAGCGGCAATAGGCAGCGTCCAATTGGGAACATTTGACATGCATCTGGGCCGGCCTTGATCAATGTCAGCAACAAATTTTTATAGTCTGCTGTACGAGTACTACACGGCAATAGCGCGTTTCTTCTCCGATAGCTGCGCCTTTCCGCGTGGACAGAAAGAGCTCCCCCTGGAGGCGGTCAAAACAATTGCTGGCAGGTATTGATGGCGTGAGATGCAAGCAGTCGCATGCACATGTGGCGGCGATACAGCAACAGGACCAATGAAATCGGGCCTCGCCAATGCATCTATGGCATGAGGAATTCGCTGTCGATCGCCCGAGATTTTAGCTGCTAAAGCTTCCACGGACCCGCTTCTGTGTCCCGCCTTGATCTCACACATAGTGCGCGGCAGGCTTGATCCAAGTGGTATGACAGGCCGATTCTTGTTGTACCAGCGATTACGGCATTCGATACTGGCCCCATGTTTTCGCAATAATGATTGCGAGCGCGTTTCCACGAAGGACGAATCGGTGACAGGGCAAGGCCTGCCACATATGCCATTCGCCCCGGTGCGGCCGCTGGCATTTTTGGTTCACGAAAGGGGACGCCATGAAAGCTGCGACAGCCGAATACCCGAAAGAGCGCCGCGTGGAACCTCGCATGGGTGAAGAGCGCTTCATCCGCCTGGGCGAAGTGCTGGCAACCTGCGGCAAATCGCGCAGCAGCGTTTATGCAGGCATCAGAGAAGGCACCTTCCCTGCTCCTGTCAAGCTGCAGGGACGTTCTTCAGCCTGGCTCAGAAGTGAAGTGCTACAGTGGATGCAGGCTTGCATTGATGCTAGCAGACCGGCAAGGACGGCATCCGCAGTAATCGATAACTCCTCAGACAATGATCGCATCTGCAATCACTGATACGGTTCCCCTGTTGACGGCCAGAAGCTGACCGAGCATGAACGGTAACTATTTGGAGTGCTACCGCAGGCGATGCTTCTCAAGATCTTTTCCAGTGCACATTTTGTAAAGAGAAGCGAGTTCTTTGAATACATCTTCAAGTTCATCTAGGGCATAGTTTATAAATCCATCAAGATGCATCTTGTCTTTTTCATCTTCCGGGTCCACGAAATAAATCAGACTTTGGCGGACATGCTCAAGGTCAGCAACCGCATCATACGCTGGCTGCAATGCTGAATAAAGTTTCTTATCCAGAGTTGCGACCTCTAGTAGATTCTTATCCATAACCTCGCGATGTGTCTCAGCAAGGTTAGAACCGCTTTTAAATTCGGAATTTGGATGTTTAATGCGGAAAAGTACTTTGCCATTCTTGGAAAATATGAATTCAAACTGACTTCCATCTTCTGACTCGTCTCGAATAGATTCGACGATATGTCTAATCGATTTTATTGCCCAATGGTTAATTTCACACTCTCTTGCAAGAAGTGTTCTTAGTGCTTGCTTTTTCCGCTCCTCACCACGATAACGACGCACCCCCTCAAAGAGCTCTTTCAATATAAAGAGTAGAACGGTCGCGATCACTGTAACGGGGAGAATAGTAAGTAGATTTACCATAGCTTTCTAACGTTTGAATTGAGTCCCCAAAATTTCACTAGGCACCGAGAAATGTCATTTCTGGTCAAGATAAATGCTCCACAAGGTTTCCAACGCCTCATAGTGGCCATTTTCCGCCGGAAATTGCCCGCTAGTGCAGCGTGGCAATTATGATAGAGCTTCAACTTAATTGACAACCTTTTCAATAAAAATTTCGACAAGAAAACCGCTTAAACGCTAAGAAAAATAGCGAGCGCCTGCGAAGGCACAGACGCCTCACTACATGCACTCACTTCCGCCGCTGCACTACCCTGGCATCCCTCATGGCCTCATTCAAATCATCTTCATCAATGCCCAATCCAAGGCAGCCAAAGATGCTGTCGGCACAGTAGTCGTACAGCAAATCAATCACCTCTGCGCTGCGCTCCTTCTGGATTTTCTCCAGCATGACCTGCATGTTGCTTCGCACGGTTTCGTCGGCCTCGACGCGGCTCAGCGCCGGGAATACAAGGCCGTGCAACCGCTCCAGCGCTTGCCTGCCAACCTGGCTTACGCAGCGCTCTACCTTTCTATCATCCATGGCAACTGGAAGCAGACAATGCCGCCTGACGGGCTTCGGTGGACGCATATGGGCCGCGTCGAACTCTGTGCGCGGATCCAGCCCGTCATGCAGCATCTGGCGGGCGACTGCGCGGCGGCATCGAGCAAGCGCCGACGAGACTTCCGGATAGTGGCCGAATGTCAGGGCATTTTCCTTGCCGTCCTTCTGGCGAAATTTCATGCGCCAGACCTTCGAGCCAGTCGGCATGACTTCAACATACAGGCCGTAGCCGTCGAATAACCTGAATGGTTTGTCCCCAGGCTCGGCCTGTATCAGCTGTTGCTCTGTCAGAGGTTCAATTCGTCTTGGCATGGCTGTCTCCTTAACGACGCGGCGCTGGCCACACCAGTTCCAGCGATCCATGATGGCCTGGCTTCGGCGTATCGCCGCGCTCGACGGCTTCCAGGTAGTCGGCCCACTCCTGCATCATCTTGCGGCGCTCCGCCAGGAACTGGGCGCGGTCGTAGGCGCTGGCCACCTTGTCCTTGGGCGCGTGCGCCAGCTGGCGGTCCACCACTTCATGGCGGTAGCCCAGGCGCTCCTTGATGGTGCTCATGGCCAGCGCCCGGAAGCCGTGGCCGGTCATGCGGCCTTTGTAGCCCATGCGGGCCAGCGCCACCAGCAGCGTGTTGTTGCTCAGCGGCTTGTCGTGGTCGCGCTGGTTGGGAAACAGGTACATGCCGCGGCCGGTGATGGTGTGCAGCTGGCGCAGCAAGGCCAGCGCCTGGCGCGAAAGGCAGACGTGGTGATTGGTCGTGTCGGGGTTGACGGTCAGCTTGCCGCGCTTCATGCGCTGCCAGGGAATGATCCACTCGCCGTTCTCCAGATCGACTTCGCTCCATGGCGTCTCTATCAGTTCGCTGGTGCGCACGAAGATCAGCAGCATCAGGCGCAGCGCGATGCGCGTCGGCTCGAACATCCGCGCCTCGTTACGCGCCAGCGTGTCCAGGAAAACGGGCAATTCATCGGCATCGATGGCGGCGAAGTGCGAAACGCGCTTGGTCTTCAGGACGTCTTTCATGTCCACCACCAAGTTACGGTCGGCCAGGCCGCACTGGATGGCATAGCTGAATATCTGCGAGCAGACGGCCTTCAGGCGATGCGCGATCTCGGTGGCGCCACGCGCCTCGATCTTGCGCAGCGTGGCAATCAATTCGCGGTGCCGGATTTCCGTAATCGGCCGGTCGCCGATACTTGGGAAAATATCGGCTTCCAGGCGCTGCAGCATGTTCCGTGCAGTGCGCTCGCTCCACGTCGGCACCTTGTTCGCGTACCACTCGCGGGCGATTTTCTCGAAGGTATTGGATGCTTTTTCGGCGGCGAGCCGCCTGGCGTCGTCTCGGTACTTGCCGGGGTCGATTCCCTGCAGCTGCAAGCGGCGCGCCTCCGTGCGCTTTTCACGCGCCACCATGATCGAAATTTCCGGATAAGGCCCGAAGGTCAGCGTATTTTCCTTGCCGTTCGATTGACGGAATTTCATGCGCCAGATCCGCGAGCCGCTGGGCATCACTTCAACGTACAGGCCGCCGCCATCGAACAGCTTGTATGACTTTTGCCTGGGCTTGGCATTTTTGACCTGGAACTCGGTCAGGGGAGGGATAATCTTGGCCATGGCTGGTCTCCTCAGCATATGCGTCAGAAATCACTTTAGACCGGCGAATGAGGGCTTGGTTGCTAGACTTGGGGTAAGCTGATCTGTATCTAGCTCCGATTTTTGCTGGCTGCAGCTGGACAGTGCTGGACGCCAGAATACAAAAAAACCGCTTTAGCACGGGCTAAAACGGTTTTTTGTGGACGTTCTGGGACTTCCTTGAACTGGCCAATTTGTATCTTTGGCGGAGAGAGGGGGATTCGAACCCCCGATAGAGTATTACCCTATACACGCTTTCCAGGCGTGCGCCTTCAGCCGCTCAGCCATCTCTCCTGAAGGCAATGCGCGCGTCTTGCTTGCTCACATTGTGTACTGCATATCGCTTGTCGCGAAGCCGCAGATTATAGCAAAGATTCTACGGACTGCCAAAGTTATTTACCCAGGGGTAAAAGTTTGGCCAGGCCTGCCGGAAGGATGCGCCCCGGTGGCGCGCACAGCCCTTCCGGCGGGACTGGCCTGTCTGTTAAGACGCTTCCTTCAACTGCTCCAGGATGGCCGGGTTTTCCAGGGTCGAGACGTCTTGCGTGATCGTCTCGCCCTTGGCCAGCACGCGCAGCAGGCGGCGCATGATTTTGCCGGAGCGGGTTTTCGGCAGGTTGTCGCCGAAGCGGATTTCCTTCGGTTTCGCGATCGGGCCGATTTCCTTGCCGACCCAGTTGCGCAGCTCCAGGGCCAGCTTCTTGGCTTCCTCGCCGGTCGGACGCGCCTGTTTCAGCACCACGAAGGCGCAGATCGATTCGCCTGTCGTGTCGTCCGGACGGCCCACCACGGCGGCCTCGGCCACCAGCGGGTTGGCCACCAGGGCCGATTCGATTTCCATCGTGCCCATGCGGTGGCCCGACACGTTCAAGACGTCATCGATGCGGCCCGTGATGGTGAAGTAGCCCGTGTCCTTATTGCGGATGGCGCCGTCGCCCGCCAGGTACATCTTGCCGCCCAGTTCTTCCGGGAAGTAGCTGGACTTGAAACGCTCGGGGTTGTTCCAGATCGTGCGGATCATCGATGGCCATGGACGTTTTACCACCAAAATACCGCCCTGGCCGTTCGGCACGTCCTGGCCCGCTTCGTCGACGATGGCGGCCATGATGCCAGGCAATGGCAGGGTGCAGGAACCTGGCACCATCGGCGTGGCGCCCGGCAACGGGGTGATCATGTGGCCGCCCGTTTCCGTTTGCCAGAAGGTATCGACGATCGGGCATTTCTCGCCGCCGATATGCTTGTAGTACCACATCCACGCTTCCGGATTGATCGGCTCGCCGACCGTGCCCAGCAGGCGCAGGCTGGTCAGGTCGTAGTTGCCTGGATGGACTTTCGGGTCCACGTCGGCTGCCTTGATCAGCGAACGGATGGCCGTTGGCGCCGTGTAGAAAATGCTGACGTTGTGCTTCTTGATGGTTTCCCAGAAACGGCCCGCGTTCGGGTAGGTCGGGATGCCTTCGAACACCACTTGCGTGGCGCCCACGGCCATCGGGCCATACGCGATGTAGCTGTGGCCCGTCACCCAGCCGATGTCGGCCGTGCACCAGAACACGTCGTCCGGCTTGATGTCGAAACTCCACTTCATCGTCAGCGCGGCCCACAGCAGGTAGCCGCCGCTCGAGTGCTGCACGCCCTTCGGCGTGCCCGTCGAACCGGAGGTGTACAAGATAAACAGTGGATGCTCAGCATCGACCCATTCCGGCTCGCATTGCGCCGACTGGCCTTCGACCAGGTCGTGCAGCCACGTGTCGCGGCCGGCCACCATCGGCAAGTCGCTGCCCGTACGTTTATACACGATGACGTTTTTCACGGAGTCGCAGCCGCCCAGCGCCAGCGCTTCGTCGACGATGGATTTCAATGGCAGCTTCTTGCCACCGCGCAATTGCTCGTCGCCCGTGATGACGGCCACGGCGCCCGCGTCGATGATGCGTTCCTGCAGGGATTTCGCCGAGAAGCCGCCGAAGACCACCGAGTGGGTGGCGCCGATGCGCGCGCAGGCTTGCATTGCGGCAACGCCTTCGACGGACATCGACATATAGATGATCACGCGGTCGCCCTTGGCGATGCCCTTGGCTTTCAGGCCGTTGGCGAACTTGCAGACTTTTTCGTGCAGCTCTTTATATGTTGCCCTGGTGACGGTGCCGTCGTCCGCTTCGAAGATGATGGCCGTCTTGTCGCCCAGGCCATTTTCGATATTGCGGTCCAGGCAGTTGTACGACACGTTCAGCTGGCCGTCTTCGAACCATTTGTAAAACGGGGCATTGTCTTCGTTCAGGGTGCGGGTGAACGGTTTCTTCCAGCTCAGGTTTTCGCGCGCCAGCTTGGCCCAGAAGCCTTCATAGTCGGTTTCCGCCTCTTTCACCATGGCGCGGTAGGCGTCCATGCCGGAAATGGTGGCCTGTGCGGCAAACGCCGCCGATGGGTCAAATACGCGCGACTCTTCCGGTCCCTGCTGTTCCGTGCCCTGCCCTTGGTTTTCTGTAGCGCTCATGCTTGTCTCCAGTGTAGTAATTGTTTGCTAACACGATAGACCCCGTGTCTTACGGACGCCTTACATGTCGCGTTTATGCAGCGTTTTACCCCTATCAATGCTAACCATAAGCGCCTTCGGCAATGGGAGTCAAGGGGACGCCGTACAGTATTTTCACTGGGAAAATGCATGCTGCGCCGAAGGTTCAATACCACTTCATGTTTCATCAAACCTAATAATCAGGAGCAAGGCCATGCGCAGTAATCAGCAGCAAGTGTAAAATGTCGGGCATACCAAAAATTGGTATTTACTCCCCCAGGAAACCCCACATGATCGACCACCTACCACCGTCATCCAAACATACCAAGCTGCACCCGCTGTCCTCCTTCATCTTCATGTCGCGCTGGCTGCAGTTGCCGCTGTACCTGGGCCTGATCCTCGCACAATGCGTGTATGTCTTCCATTTCTGGGTGGAATTGTCCGACCTGATCGGCGCCGTGTTCGGCAATGATGCAGCCCTGCAGCACGTGCTGACGGCCGTTGCCGTGCCGGGCAGCGCCCTGCCGACCAAGCTCAATGAAGCGACCATCATGCTGGTGGTATTAGGCCTGATCGACGTCGTCATGATTTCGAACCTGCTGATCATGGTCATTATTGGCGGCTACGAAACCTTCGTTTCGCGCATGCACCTCGATGACCACCCAGACCAGCCGGAATGGTTGTCGCACGTCAATGCTTCCGTGCTGAAGACGAAATTGGCGATGGCCATCATCGGCATCTCGTCCATCCACCTGTTGAAGACATTTATCAATGCCAATTCCTACAAGATGGAAGTGATCATCGCGCAAACGGTAATCCACATGGTCTTCATCATTTCGGCCATGGCCATTGCGTACACCGACCGCATCATGACGGTAACCCAGAACCAGGCACGACCGCATTAAGGAGCGCTCCTGCACTACCGTACTAATTAGCAAGCAGCACCAAGCATCAAGTAACTAGCATCAAAGTCTTACCCTTCTTATCCACCGCGAGAACACCATGACTGTCATAAAGCAAGAAGACCTGATCGAATCCGTCGCCGCAGCGTTGCAGTACATTAGCTACTACCACCCTGCTGATTACATCGAGCACCTGGCGCGCGCCTACGCGGCCGAGCAAAGCCCGGCGGCAAAAGATGCGATCGCGCAAATCCTGACCAACTCGCGCATGTGCGCAGAAGGCAAGCGTCCTATCTGCCAGGACACGGGTATCGTCAACGTCTTCCTGAAAATCGGCATGGGCGTGCGCTTCGAAGGTTTCAGCGGCACGGTTACCGACGCCGTCAACGAAGGCGTGCGCCGCGCGTACAACTTCGACGACAACAAGCTGCGCGCTTCCATCGTGGCCGACCCGCATTTCGACCGCAAGAACACCAAGGACAACACGCCAGCCGTCGTGCACATGGAATTGGTTGAAGGCAATACCGTCGACGTGAAAGTGGCTGCCAAGGGCGGCGGCTCGGAAAACAAATCCAAGATGATCATGATGAACCCGTCCGATTCGCTGGTGGACTGGGTCATGAAGACCGTGCCGACCATGGGCGCCGGCTGGTGCCCGCCTGGCATGCTGGGCATCGGCATCGGCGGCACGGCCGAAAAAGCCATGCTGATGGCAAAAGAAGTGTTGATGGAAGACATCGACATGTTTGAGCTGAAACAACGCGGCCCGCAGAACAAGCTGGAAGAACTGCGTATCGAGCTGTGCGACAAGATCAACTCGCTGGGGATCGGCGCGCAAGGCCTGGGCGGCCTGACGACCGTGCTCGACGTCAAGATCATGATGCACCCGACGCACGCCGCGTCGAAGCCTGTCGCCATGATCCCGAACTGCGCCGCCACGCGCCACGGCCACTTCGTGCTGGACGGCTCGGGCCCCGCCTACATGGAACCGCCATCGCTGTCGTCGTGGCCGGAAGTGCATTGGACGCCGGACACGGAAAAATCCAAGCGCGTCGACCTGAACACCCTGACGAAAGAAGAAGTCGCTTCGTGGACGCCGGGCCAGACCTTGCTGTTGAACGGCAAGATGCTGACGGGCCGCGACGCCGCGCACAAGCGCATCCAGGACATGCTGGCCAAGGGCGAAGAATTGCCGGTCGATTTCAAGAACCGCGTGATCTACTACGTCGGCCCAGTCGACCCGGTACGCGACGAAGCCGTCGGCCCGGCCGGTCCGACGACCGCCACGCGCATGGACAAGTTCACCGACATGATGCTGGAAAAAACGGGATTGATCGCCATGATCGGCAAGGCCGAACGGGGACCAGTGGCCATCGAATCGATTCAGAAGCACCAGTCGGCCTATCTGATGGCTGTGGGCGGTGCCGCCTACCTGGTGTCGAAAGCCATCAAGCATGCCAAGGTGCTGGGCTTTGCCGACATGGGCATGGAAGCGATCTACGAATTCGACGTGGTCGACATGCCAGTGACGGTGGCCGTGGATGCGAAAGGCACCTCGGTGCACAACACGGGCCCGAAAGAGTGGCAGGCGAAGATCGAGCAACTCAATAGCGTCAGCAAGATTCCCGTGACGGTTGCTTAAACAAGCACTACCATTAACGCCGCGCGGCAACACAGCGCGGCGTTTTTTTATCTTCTTCGGCTTTATATGACTTCTATTGCAAGCAATGCCCGCCCGGACGCGCCCATCGGCATTTTTGACTCCGGCGTGGGCGGCCTGTCGGTGCTGCGCCATATCCGCGCGCAGCTGCCGCAGGAAGACCTGATTTACTTTGCCGATTCCGGCTATGCGCCGTATGGCGACAAGACGGAACAGCAAGTGGTCGACCGTTCGCTGGCGATCACCGCCTTTTTATTGCAGCAAGGCGCGAAAGCGCTGGTGGTGGCGTGCAACACGGCCACCATCGCCGCCATCAAGGCGCTGCGCGCGCGCTATCCCGACCTGCCCATCGTCGGCGTCGAACCGGGCCTGAAACCGGCGGCCGCCATCAGCCGCAATGGCAAGATCGCCGTGCTGGCCACGGAACGCGCCTTGCGTGGCGACAAGCTGCTGGCCCTGCGCGAGCAGGTG
This sequence comes from Janthinobacterium sp. BJB446, assembly GCF_002735655.1. Classification (NCBI taxonomy): domain Bacteria; kingdom Pseudomonadati; phylum Pseudomonadota; class Betaproteobacteria; order Burkholderiales; family Oxalobacteraceae; genus Janthinobacterium; species Janthinobacterium sp. BJB446. The sequence goes on from NZ_PDZK01000003.1 coordinate 415,295, forward strand.
AGCGCCGCCACGGGCGCCACATTCATCTTGCAGCCCTGCATCGGCCTGGCCGACCGCATCGAACAGTGCGAGCTGGGCACCGATCCGCAGGACGCCACCAGCGCCATGCTGGAACGCTACATCGCCCCCATGCTGGAACAAGGCGTCGACACACTGGTGCTGGGCTGCACGCACTACCTGTTCGTGCAGGACGCCATCGAACGCACGGTGCGCACCCACACGCAGGAACAGATCACCCTGGTGGACACGGGCGACGCCGTGGCGCGCCAGCTGGCCCGTCTGCTCGATGCGGCAAGCTTGCGCCGCATTAACAATGACGCACCACGACTGCAAGGCTACACGACGGCCAAGGTCGAATCCCTGGCGAAAGCCTTCGCCGGTTTGCTGGACTTGCAGCCTCCCGTCGAACACCTATCCGTGTGAGCGGCGTGAGCAAAAGCGACCGTTTTCATGCAATCTTTCGATTCTTTAAAAAAGACTGCATTTAGATTTGCCACTTTGCCGAGTTCTTTGTATAATTCGGCACCTGTTCAGCAAAACAGCTAAACAGGTAAGTAAGACAGTGGTGGCTGTAGCTCAGTTGGTAGAGTCCAGGATTGTGATTCCTGTTGTCGTGGGTTCGAGCCCCATCAGCCACCCCACAGAATTAGTGGTAAATAAAAAGGGTTACATGCTTCGGCTTGTAATCCTTTTTTGTTTTCAGGATGATTCTTTGCGAGCAAGCATCGCACATATTAATCACAGGCAGGACAGGCAGCCAACACTGCCCGCCAGTCCACACAGAGCCGCCTGATTTTACGATTTCGTCGTCAGCGCAGGGTGCTGCGCATCGACACAATAACCATTCCAGTACACTTCCTCGAACGAGGTCAAGGAAATCCCTTTTCTTGACGCCTCTTTGTCCTGCATGCTGGCTTCATCCATCTCGACAATATAAGTGTCAAAGGTGTTCAGCTTTTCATGATCGGCACTGACGGAAACAAAACGCGTGCCGCCGGTATATGCCCCAAAGCCATTCTTGCCGTCAACGATACCGCACACGACGATTTCCATCGTTTCGCTATCCTTGCGCTTGTGAACGAGATACGAGGAGCGGATCACCGTCGAATCGGGATCTTTCATTTTCGCCTTCAACGCCTTGAGGGCATCGTCCTTTGCCCAGCCATCGGGTCCGGCCATCTTGTTACGCACATAATAGCCTGCAGCCATTAACGATGGCACGCCAATAACGAGCACCACCACAGCAATCAGCAACCACTTCAGAAATTTCATACCCACCCTTCAAAAACCAATATCAGAGAATGCGCCGGCCGTGCAAATACACTGCCAGCGAGCAATAAAACTCTCGCATGATCATTTGAATATGCCTGAATGTCAACTTTCAAAATACCGGGCATTCGCACGCCAGGTTTGGCCAGTTTGCTCACGGCACCAGCATCACCTGGAGCCAATGGCAACACGTTCGGAACAAGAATTGTGCGAACGCAACGAGGGACACCCGATGCGGAAGCCGTGCTTATGCTTGCGCACGGCATAGGGAGACAATCCCGGCACCTGCGGGACGAAGTTCTTTCGTGCAAGCGGGGCAGCTTAACCCCAGGCAGGCAAAGGCTCGCCAGGCAGTGCTTGATGACGCGAAAACCTAGCCCGCCAGCACCGACTGCACCGTCGTCGCCAGGTCGTCCAGGCGCACGGGTTTGACGAGGAAGTGGCGGAAGCCCACGGCCAGCGCATCGTCCATGTACATGGGCAGGCTGTGGCCCGTGACGGCGATCAGCACGGCGTTGGCCGTCTCGGGATTGTGGTGCAGGCGGCGGCCGATTTCGATGCCGCTGATGCCGGGCATTTCGATGTCGAGGTAGACGGCATCGGGCACGCACAGCTTGACTTGCTCGACGGCCATCTGCCAGTTGCGCACCACCACCGCGTGGTGGCCCAGCGCTTCGAGCAGCATGGCCAGCGATTCGCCCACTTCCTGGTTGTCGTCGACCACCAGCAGATTCAATTTGCGCGCAGCACTTGCCGGCTGGTCGCCCTGACGGCGTTCCACGGGGGGATTGCCTGGTGTCGTTTCAGTTGTCTGGCTCATTGTACGTTTACGTCTGACGGCTGCAAAAGCGGGAGTATACAAGAAGCGCGCGCAATGCCGCCGCACCCGAGCAATGGTGCCAGGCGGCAATCCAAGCCGCCCGCTGTACCGGGCCAGCAACACTTCTCCGCCCGCAGGCAGCCATATGGCCACTACGCAATATTCGCAATTGACGGATAAAATGAGAATCATTATCATTATCATCCCCTTGCGCCGGATGTCCACGCCACGATGTTGTCGCGCCGCCTTGCCGAACGCGCAAACATTGTCATTACGGAGATCCATGCATGGCTGCCACACCTTTCACACTGCCCTTTTCGCTGCGCCCGTGCGCGCTGGCCATCGCCCTCGCCTGCCTGGGCGTTTCTTTTTCCGCGCAGGCACAGGAGGCCAATACCGCCGATGACGCCGGCCCCATCCTGGAATCCATCCAGGTCAGCAGCAATCTGCTGGGCACCAGCATGGCCGCCAGCACGAAGAATTTCGCGGGCGCCCGCACGGTGGTGCAAAAGGATGACATCGAGAACTCGGGCGCTACCAGCCTCAGCGACGTGATGCGCCGCATTCCCGGCGTGCAGATCAGCGACAACTCGGGCAGCGCCGGCAGCGCCATTTCACTGAACATCGGCGTGCGCGGCCTGGCCGGACGCTATTCGCCGCGCAGCACGGTCTTGCTGGACGGTATCCCGATGTCGGTGGCGCCGTATGGCCAGCCGCAACTGTCGTTCGCGCCCGTCAGCCTGGCCAATGTGGAAACGGTCGACGTGGTGCGCGGCGGCGGCGCCGTGCGCTTCGGCCCGCAAAACGTGGGCGGCATCATCAACTTCAAGACGCGCCGCGTGCCCACCACGCCAGGCGTGACGGGCGACGCCACCGTCCGCTACAACTCGTACAGCGAAGTGGGCCACAACACGCAGGCCAGCGTCTTTGCCGGCACCCAGCTCGACAGCGGCCTGGGCCTGGCCGTGCTGTATTCGGGCATCCGCGGCAGCGACTGGCGCGTGGGCAGCGATGAGAAGGTCAACGACTTCGCCCTCAAATTCCGCTACGACCTGAGCCCGACGGCCGAGGTGTACGCCAAGCTGTCCTACTACGACGTGACGTCGCGCACGCCGGGCGGCCTGACCGCCGCCCAATACAAGGCTGACCCGTTCCAGAACACGCGCCCGACCGATTACTGGAGCGGCGAGCGCAAGGCCTTCGACATCGGCTACCTGAACGCCATTTCCAGCACGCAGGAATTCGAAGTGCGCGCCTATTACAACAAGAGCTCGCGCGAAAGCACCCTGATCAACGCTGGCCGCACGGGCCTGGGCCGCCAGCCGCGCAACTATGAAACGACGGCCATCGAGCCGCGCTACACGCAGCGCTTCACGACCGGCAGGGTATCGCAGGACATCACCGTCGGCTATCGCTACCTGGCTGAACGGGCCGACGAGACCATCTACAACATCGTCATCGCCAGCGGTGTAAGGCAAAAGCCGACGCGCTTCGCCGACAATTCCACCGATGCGCAAGCCGTGTATATCGACGACAAGATCGCCATCGATGCCTGGCGCATCACGCCCGGCGTGCGCTATGAACACATCAAGACGGAACGCTTCAACCACTTGCCGACCGACCAGAAGATCGAGTTGCTCAACAATAAGGCCCTGCCTTCGCTGAACGTGGCCTACTTGCTCAACAACAACGTGACCCTGTTCAGCAACTACAACAGCTCGTTTGGCGCCGTGCAAAACACGCAGCTGAACTCGCAATCGGACAAGAATCCGCTGCAGCCGGAACTGGCCAAGACGGCCGAACTGGGCGCGCGCTGGAAGAGCGGTCAGCTGTCGGCCGAAGCGACCTTGTTCAACATCAAGTTCGACAACCAGATCCAGTCCGTCGGCAGCGGCGAAAGCGCCGTCTTCTACAACGTGGGCGCCACGCATCACCGGGGCCTGGAAACGGCCATCGACTACCATTTCGACAAGTCCGGCCCACTGGCCGGCTTGAATGCCTACGCCACCTACACCTACACCAAGGCGACCTTGCAGGATGGCGTGAATGCGGGCAATGACGTGCCCTTCTATTCGCGCAACACGGATACCGTCGGCGCCCACTACCAGCTGGGCGCCTGGGGCTTCGACCTGTCGAGCAACCACCAGAGCCGCCAATTCGCCGACGAAGCCAACACCGTGGCGGAAAACGCGGCCGGCAACCTGGGCGTCATTCCCGGCTTCCGCACCTGGAACACGCAAGTGAAATGGAAAGTGCCGGGCCAGGCGGGCCTGGAGCTGGTCGCCGGCGTCAACAACCTGAGCGACAAGCGCTACTTCACGCGCACATCGGACGGCAACCTGGGCAAGATGGTGGGTGCGCCGCGCATGGTCTACCTGCAGGGCCGCCTGGCGTTCTGAGCTGATCCGCTGCCCCCGCCTATCGAGTCGATAGGCGGGGGCGCACGCTTGCGACACGCAAAAACCTGCACCGTTGTTGGAATGGTGCAGGTTTTTTTACGCCCCCGATGTCACAAAAATTCTTTGCTGCAAGCACGCTGCAGGCCGCGTTCGCTGTGGGGAAAAATTGCAGCTGGGCCTGGGCTTGCTGGGTTTCATGGTGCGCCGCAAGGCAGCCTCCTGAATCTGAAAAGCCGTCACGCAACAGCCGCTCCGCCGCCTGGCCGGGCGGCTTTTTTCATGGAAAAACGGGAGCATCACATCAGTAAATGTTGCCAAGAAGAATTAAATTGACGCTACAATAGCGGGGTATCAAGCAATGCCAAGCATCGCTCCGCCAGGGCCCCTACCCCGCCCTGATCATCAGCACGCATTTTTTGAACAGGATGACTGGCGCTGCCGGGCCCGATTGCGCTCCCGGCACGGCCACCACACACGCACCATGTCCGCAGAAAAAACCATTACCGAAACGAGTTCCTACGGCAAGGAAACGCCCGTAGGGCGTCCTGACATCGATGGCCGCGCCGGCATTTTCGTGCCCACGGCGGAATTTGACATCAACAACACCACCACCATCCGCAAGGGCGCGGGCATTGTCGGCTTCGGCAACCTCGATGGCACCCTGACCGTATATTTCGAAGCGAACCGCTTCGACGAAAGCAATCTGCACAAGTGGGAACACAAGGCGCGCAAGGCGTATGACCGCATGGTCATGGGCGCGCCCACGGTGTCGAAAGCGAAAATCGATGCGCGCATGCTGGAACAGGTCGGCATCATCGATGGCATGGGCATCAATCTCAAGCACCCGGAACGCCTGACGCACTGGCTGGCGATCTCGAACGTGCCGGACACGGCGCCGGAAGAGCCGGTGGTGCGCTGGAAAAACCGCTAAACAATCGGGGAGCGAGGCGGGGTGCCAGGCACGAGGTGTTGTCCTACATGGCGGCGGACATTCATCCGATGCCCAAAGGCATCAACTCATCCTATGATGAAAGCCTGACCACACCTCACACCACTCAGGAGTACGACATGTCCCGCCTCATCCCGATCAGCTTTGGCGCCTTGCAAATAGGTCTGGCAGCGGCGGCGATGTACATCCTGTGTTCGGCGGACGTGCTGCACCAGGGTTCGGTTTATTTCCACTAATAAAATGACAAAGCCGGGCAAGCAACGCTTGTCCGGCTTTGTCCTGCATGCAAGTGCAATAGTCTAGCGGCGGCCGTGGTAGCGTCCATGCCCGCCCCAGCCGCCGCGGTGTCCACCGTAGCGCCCAAAGCCAAACATGAAGTCCAGCCCGATCGTCACGGGCGGATTGTAATAATACGGTTGCGGCGCGTACACGGGCGCCGGCACATATACGGGTTGCTGCACGTACACCGGCTGCTGCTGCACGTACACGGGTTCATTCGTGTATTCCACGCGCGGTGCGCTCATCACGCGGCCCGACTGCACCGGCTCGGACGAGACTGTATGCCATTCATAGGGATTGTAGGCCCCCTGCGGCGCGCGCGAACCGTAATATGCGGGACCGGGGGGTGCCACGGCGCAGCCACCCAGGGCGGCCAGCGAAATTACTGCCAACAGGGTTTTCATTGCAATTCTCCTCGAGTACCAATTCCATGTACTACCTTAATTAAGTACTATAAGAAATTACGTCGAGCTTTGCTGCGCTTTTACCGATTGTTACACGCCGACGCACGCCGCAACATGAAATGTGGCAAAGCCGCCACAAGCCACTCGTGCGGCATGTTTCCTCAAATAAACGGAATCGCGCACGTATCGATGGCCTTGCCGGCCGCGTCGTAGCGCTGCACGCACACCTGGTAGCGCACGCCGTAATCGAGCTCGACCTGCTCGACCTTGCCATACTTCAATTTCCAGCTGGGCTGCACCTGTTGCCGGCCAGCCAGCGCGGCCACATCCTGCGGAATCGCCATCGCCGTTTGCGTCTCGCCCTGGCGCGCATCCTGGCGCCGCGCCACGTCGGTCGATACGCTCACGGCCAGGTCCACGCCGCCGTCCACATAGCTCAGCGTGGGCGCGCTGCGCTGCGCCCGCATCACGCCCCAGGCGCAAGGCTTGCCGCCGGCCTCGCATTGCTTCAGCTGCGCCAGTGGAAAATATTCAGGGGCAATCTTGCCATCCTTGATGGGCCAGCTGGTGCGCACGCCGTCGCGCTTGCCCGTCAGGGGATTATCCCAGCTCAGGCTATTGACGACGGCCACGGTCTGCCCCGCCTGCAAGCCCACGGGCGTGTCCAACGAGGCGCAGGCGGAAAGCAGCAAGCCGCTGGCGGCCAGGGAAAAAAGTGTCAGGATGCGCTGCATGGTAGGCCTCTTGTAATGGAAGATCCCGAAGGTATGTTTCGAGGGTAACAGAATCGGCGGCGACAGTGCCGTTGGCTGGCGCACATAACAGTACGGGCGGCACCCTTGCAGGCGCCGCCCGTAGCGGATATGCCATGCCGGGAGCCTCGCTCCCGGCAATACGTGGATCAGTCCAGCTTCCAGGCGTAGTCAACCTTGGTCCAGGTTTGCGCTGCGGCGCCATCCTTGGTACCCGGCTTGAACTTGCACGCAGACAGGGCCTTGATGGCGGCCTTGTCCAGGTTCTTGAAGCCGCTGCTCTTGTCGACTTTCGAATCGGCAACAGTACCATCGGCATTGACCAGGAAAGACATCGACACGGTGCCCTGCTCTTCGTTCATCAGCGAGGCTTTCGGATAGTCGGCCTTGCAGTTCTTGGCATCGAACGACGCCGGCACCTCGGCAGCAAAGGCCGCGGAAGAAACGGACACCAGCAAGGCTGCTGCAACACTCATAAAACGCTTATTCTCAAACATGTGCTTCCCCATGATTATCAGATACGGTAATTACAATTTCCGGTGCGCTGTTGACCGCGCTTAAAACTCTTCCCACTCGTCATTGCTGCCAGCGCCTGCCGCCTTGCGTGGCGCCGCGGCGGCCACGGGAGCGGCCGCTTCCGCCTTGCGGGTCAGCGACTTCACCGGGCGCAATGCCGCTGCCGGCTTGCGCACGGCCACTGGTGCGGCGGCCACGGGAGCCGGCACATACGCTGCCGGCTTCTCTTCGCCTTCGACCAGTTTGAAGATGCTGACCACATGGGCCAGTTCGGCCGCCTGGTCTTGCAAACTTTGCGCCGCGGCGGCTGCCTGCTCGACCAGGGCGGCATTTTGCTGCGTCATGCCATCCATCTCGATGATCGACAGGTTGACCTGTTCGATGCCGGCGCTTTGTTCCTGGCTGGCACTGGCGATCTCGCTCATGATGTCGGTCACGCGGCGCACGCTGTCGACCACTTCGCCCATCGTCACGCCAGCCTGGCCGACCAGGCGCGTGCCCCGTTCCGTTTTCTCGGCCGAATCGTCGATGAGGATCTTGATTTCTTTCGCCGCGCCAGCGGAGCGCTGGGCCAGGTTGCGCACTTCCGACGCCACCACGGCAAAGCCGCGGCCTTGCTCGCCGGCACGTGCCGCTTCCACGGCCGCGTTCAGCGCCAGGATGTTGGTCTGGAAGGCGATGCCATCGATCACGCCGATGATGTCGACAATTTTCTTCGCCGACTCATTGATCGAGCTCATGGTGTCAACCACTTGCGACACCACGGAGCCGCCCTTGATGGCGACATCCGAAGCGGTGGCCGCCAGCTTGTTGGCTTCCCGCGCATTGTCCGCATTCTGTTTCACGGTCGAGGTCAGCTCTTCCATTGCCGACGCCGTTTTCTCCAGCGCGCTGGCCTGCATTTCCGTACGCGACGACAGGTCGATATTACCGTCGGCAATTTCACGCGAGGCCGTGCCGATGGTTTCCGTACCGACGCGCACCTGGCCGACGATGCCCACCAGGCTGTTGCGCATTTCCTTCATTTCCGCCAGCAGGCTGGAGGTATCGGAAGGCTGCGTGTGGATGCCGATCGACAGGTCGCCATTGGCGATGCTGCCGGCGATCGATGCCGTGTAGTCCGGTTCGCCGCCCAGCTGTTTCAGCAGGCCGCGGGTAATCACCAGTGCCGCTGCCACGCCCATCGCCACGGCCAGTACGCCGAGGATGATCATGAACAGGCGCGCGCTGTCGAAGGCCTTGCGGGCGTCCGATTGCATCTGCTCATTGAGCTTGTCTTCCAGCACGGCCAGCTGCTCCAGCGCTTCCATCCATTTTTTCTGTACCGGGCGGATTTCCTTGATCATCACGCGCGTGGCGCCTTCCGCATCGTTGGCCATCCACAGCGCGGATGCCTTGGCGATGGCCGGCATGGCGGCGGCTTCATATTCCTTGATCGAGGCCAACAGGGCTTTTTCTTCAGGAGTCGACTCGACGGCGAATTTCTCTTCGAGCTTCTTCTGCGTTTCCTGATAGGTGCTGGTCTGCGTCTTGATACGCGCCATTTCAGGTTCCATATCGCCCGCGTCGGTCATCAGGGTCAGAATGCGCAGCGAAGTGATGCGGTCGCTGACGTTGCCACGCATGTCGATCACGAGGCGGGTGACGACGTTGTTGACATTGATCACGTGATCGAGACGTTCCTGGATTTGCGCCATGCGCGCGATGCCGAGGACGGTCACGGCCACCAGCAGAACCAGTACCAGGGCGAAACCCAGGCCCAGGCGGGTACCAACCTTCATTTTTGCTAAATTCATTTCGGCTCTTCGTAAATGAAACTATTGATAAGAATTTTGCCCGGCACGACAAGACGAAGGCTGCGTAACACCGGTATCCGCCCTTACCATTGGTATGCTGGCGGTCTCCGGCCGCACGCAGCCTGGGGTACTTCCTGGTCTACAACAGCCCTGAAAACGCCAGTGACTGCGAATGCAAATTTGTTCCACACACTGAATTTTTGACACCGTTGATGTGAGATCAACATCAAACATTCATATGAGAAATATTTGTCTATAATCAATTATAGGTGTAAATTTTGCCTCAAAGCAAGCAATAAGTACCTGAATAAATAGCTGATTAACTTTCTTCGGGGAAATGGCAACAATGCCGTTTCTTGCCCCTTAGAAATGCCCCACGACAGTGCGGGCGTGCGCCGAAACAGCGCATTTACAACACATGGCATAGCCGGTGACATCGTTTTGGGAAAGGTACTCAGAGGAAGGGGTAATGCGGACAATACCACTGCGCCGGGGCAGCGGTATAGACAACTTGGATCAGCGGTCCCAGCTGCAATACATCATATAGGCATGGCCGTCCGTGCCGAAGACAAAGATGCTCCAGATGGCACCCAATCGACCAGCCACGATGCCCTGGCCCGATGATACCAATTGATACCAGTGCGGCTCGCTGCCCAGCAGCTCGGACAGTTCGCCCTCGAAACCGTCATATAAACGGGCGTCGAGCGGCTCGCGGTCGGCCTCGCTCATCGGAAGCAAGCGCTCGAGCAGCCACTGGCGCGGCGTGCACAAGGCACCGCTGCATACCATGCTTTCGATCGGCTGCAGGCGCATGCCGTCCGGCGGCAGCTTCAGCGTGCGGCACAAGGCGTCAAGCGACGCCTGCGGCGCGATGGGCCCCAGATACTCGCAAAGAAACAGACTGCCATCATCCTTCAGCGCGGTGACGGCTTGCAGGTAGCCATGCAACTGCTGTGCATGGGCGTGGCAGTCGCCGCGCATCAGGCAGGCAAGGACAAGCGCGCCGCCGCTTCCAGCAGCAAACGCGGGTCGCCCGAGGCCAGCTTCTTCGAATCCGACAGGGTCTGACGGAAGCCGCGCGCGCCGGGCAGGTTCTGCATCAGGCCCAGCATGTGGCGCGTGACGCTGTTCAATTTCAAGCGCCCCGCCTCTTTTTCCAGCTGCGCGCTGATGTAGGGAATCATCGCTTCGAGCACCTGCTCGCGCGTTTTGACGGGAGCGTCGTCGCCATAGTAGCGCTGGTCGAACTGCGCCATCACATACGGGTTGTGATACGCCTCGCGGCCCAGCATGACGCCGTCCAGGTGCTGCAGGTGCAGGTCGATCTCGTCGAGCGTCTTGATGCCGCCATTGATGATGAACTCGAACTGGGGAAAATCACGCTTCAAGCGGTAGGCATAGTCATACTTAAGTGGCGGCACTTCGCGGTTCTCCTTCGGGCTCAAGCCTTTCAGGATGGCGTTGCGCGCATGCACGATAAACGTCTTGCAGCCGGCGTCGGCCACGGTGCCGACGAAGTCGCGCACGAAGTCGTACGATTCGCTGTCATCGATGCCGATGCGGTGTTTCACCGTGACGTCGATATCGACCACATCGCGCATGGCTTTCACGCAGTCGGCCACCAGTTGCGGCTCGGCCATCAGGCAGGCGCCAAACGCGCCCTTTTGCACGCGCTCGGACGGGCAGCCGCAGTTCAGGTTGACCTCGTCGTAGCCCCACTGCTGGCCCAGCTTGGCGCTGGTGGCCAGGTCCTTCGGATCGCTGCCGCCCAGCTGCAGCGCCACCGGATGCTCTTCCTCGTTGAAGCGCAGATGGCGCTCCACGTCGCCGTATACCAGCGCGCCCGTCGTCACCATCTCGGTGTACAGCCAGGTGTGGCGTGTGATTTCGCGGTGGAACTTGCGGCAATGGCGGTCGGTCCAGTCCATCATCGGGGCAACGGACAGGCGGCGGGAAGGCAAAGAAGAGGAAGTCATGGTGTCTACAAAAAACAGGAGCTGCAAATGACAAACCCGCTGCGCGCCTCACCAGTGATGGTGACGCGGCGCAGCGGGCCGGGAGCGGCATGGCCCGCAGGCCATGCTCTACAACAGATTACGAATCACGCGACGCTTTTTTACGCTCGTGCTCTTTCAGGAAGCGCTTGCGCAGACGGATCGATTTAGGCGTGATTTCCACCAGTTCGTCGTCCTCGATGAATTCGACTGCGTATTCCAGCGACATCTGAATTGGCGGTACCAGGCGCACCGCTTCGTCGGTACCCGACGAACGCACGTTGGTCAGCTGCTTGCCCTTGATCGGGTTGACGACCAGGTCGTTGTCGCGCGAGTGGATACCGATGACCATGCCTTCGTAGACTGGGTCATTGTGCGACACGAACATGCGGCCGCGGTCTTGCAGTTTCCAGATAGCGTAGGCAACAGCAGCGCCGTCATCTTGCGAGATCAGCACGCCGTTACGACGGCCAGCCATTTCGCCACGGGTGTTGTCGACTGGCGCGTATTCATGGAATACGTGGCTCATCAGGCCGGTGCCGCGGGTCAGGGTCATGAATTCGCCCTGGAAGCCGATCAGGCCACGCGCAGGGATCAGGTACTCGAGACGCACGCGGCCCTTGCCATCCGATTCCATGTTTTGCAGGTCGCCACGACGACGGCCCAGTTCTTCCATGACGCCGCCCTGGTTGACTTCTTCCACGTCAACCGACAGGTTTTCAAACGGCTCGTGGCGCACGCCATCGACCATTTTGAAGACCACGCGTGGACGCGAAACGGCCAGCTCGAAGCCTTCGCGACGCATGTTTTCGATCAGAATCGTCAGGTGCAGCTCGCCGCGGCCCGATACTTCAAAGATCGTGTCGTCGTCGGTTGGTGCCACGCGCAGAGCAACGTTGGCTTTCAATTCTTTTTCCAGACGGTCACGCAGTTGACGCGAGGTAACAAACTTGCCTTCGCGGCCAGCCAGTGGCGAGTTGTTGACCATGAAGTTCATGGTCAGGGTCGGCTCGTCGACGGTCAGCATAGGCAGCGCTTCCGGAGTGTCCACTGCGCACAGGGTCGAACCGATGCCGATTTCGTCGATACCGTTGATCAGGCAGATGTCGCCGGCGACGGCTTCGTCCACCAGCACGCGCTCCAGGCCCTTGAAGTTCAGCACCTGGTTGATGCGGCCTTTGATTGGCGTGGCGCCTGGGCCATTGATGACCAGCACGTCCTGGCCGACCTTGACGGTACCGCGGTTGACGCGGCCAATGCCGATCTTGCCGACGTACGACGAGTAGTCCAGCGAGGTGATCTGCATTTGCAGCGGACCTTCAGGATTGTCGTCGCGTACTGGAACGTGTTCCAGGATGGCGTCAAACATCGGCTTCATGTCGCCGCCGCGCACGTCTTCTGTCAGGCCTGCATAGCCGTTCAGGCCCGAAGCATAAATGATAGGGAAGTCCAGTTGTTCGTCGGTAGCGCCCAGCTTGTCGAACAGTTCGAACGTCTGGTTGATGGCCCAGTCCGGACGTGCGCCTGGACGGTCGATCTTGTTGACGATAACGATAGGCTTCAGACCCAGTGCCAGCGCCTTGCGCGTGACGAAACGGGTTTGCGGCATCGGGCCTTCTTGTGCATCGATCAGCAGCAGAACCGAGTCCACCATCGACAGAACACGTTCCACTTCGCCGCCGAAGTCGGCGTGGCCTGGGGTGTCGACGATGTTGATGTGGGTGCCTTCGTACTCAACGGCGCAGTTCTTCGACAGAATCGTAATGCCGCGCTCCTTTTCCAGGTCGTTCGAGTCCATGACTCGGGTGTCGACCGCTTGGTTTTCACGGAAGGTGCCGGACTGGCGCAGCAGCTGATCCACCAGCGTGGTTTTGCCGTGGTCAACGTGGGCGATAATGGCGATATTACGAATTGCGCGTTTTGTATTTGACATGGTCGTAGTAGTTACTGAAAAACTGCGGAGTGCGTACAAGGTGTACGAGATACCCGAATGCTAATCTATTTCCGGAACCGCGTAGTATAGCATGTTGCGTTGCAACGCTATCTAAAAATGCTGGCGGCTCCCGCAGTCGGGGACGATTTGTTTAAAAAAGCGACACCGGGTTAGCAGTGTCGCTGATCAATATGACTTGACCATGACTTACCTATGACTTAACGACACCTGACAAAACCGTAGCGAGCGGAAGTGAGTTGTGGCTAAGAAGCGCAGCTGTGCGCATGCACAGTGAGCATCGCAGGCCGCAAATCACGACGCGCAGTAGGTTTGGTCAGGTGTTCACTGATGCGCGGTGGCGATCAGACGCTCCGGGGCCAGGATGCTGTACTCCTGCAACTGGCCCGTGCCCAGCAATTTGCTGTCGTGATACACGCGCACTCGGCCCGGTTCGGCCGGTACGGCGACGTCTTCCTTGCCCAGCGCGATGCGCTGGCCATGCAGGAAACGCTTGGCCAATTCTTCCGTCAGCTGGACGGCGGGGAAACTCGACAATAATGCATCGACGGGCGCCAGCAGGCTCAACGGTTCGGCATGCGCCGTCAACTCGTCGAGCGTGACGACGCCGTCCAACGTCAGGCTGCCCACCTGCGTGCGGCGCAAGGCGTTCAAATGGCCGCCGCAACCGAGGGCATGGCCGATGTCTTCGCCCAGCACGCGGATATACGTGCCTTTGCTGCACATCACGGACAATTTCAGGAACGGGGCGTCATAGCCGAGGAACTCGAGCTTGTGGATGGTCACCGGGCGCGCTTCGCGCTCCAGGGTGATGCCTGCCCTTGCATACTCATATAAGGGCTTGCCGTCCCTTTTCAAGGCCGAGTACATGGGCGGCGTCTGCAGGATAGGCCCGCGGAACTGCGCCAGCACGGCTTCGATCTGCTCGTCGGTGACGTTGACGTCGCGCGTTTCCAGCACTTCGCCTTCCGTGTCGCCCGTATCCGTCGTCTGCCCCAGGTGCACCAGGGTTTCGTAGGTTTTATCGGCTTCCAGCAAGTCCTGCGAGAACTTGGTCGCTTCGCCAAAGCACAGCGGCAGCAAACCCGTGGCGAACGGATCCAGCGTGCCCGTATGGCCCGCCTTCTTCGCGTTCAAGACGCGCTTGGCCTTGATCAGGGCGTCGTTGCTGGACCAGCCGACAGGCTTATCCAGGAGCAAGACACCATCGACCAGGTCGCGCACCCGCTTGATACCGGGCGGTTTCTTCGGACCCGCCACGCTTATTGCTCGTCCGCTTTGTCTGCAGGCTTTTCGTCCGGCTCGGCGTCGGCCGCGCGCGTGGCGTTGGCCTTGTCGATCAGCAAGGACATTTCCATGCCGCGCGAAGTCGAGCTGTCATGCACGAAATGCAGCATCGGCAGGGTGTGGATGTGCAGGCGCTTGCCCAGCAAGCCACGGATGAAGCCAGACGCGGCCATCAGGCCTTCGGTGGTGTTCTTGATGGCTTCCTTGCTGTCTTTCAACATCGTGAAAAACACCTTGGCGTGCGCGTAATCGGGCGTGATCTGCACTTCGGTGATGGTGATCATCGTGCCGACGCGTGGGTCCTTCAATTCGTAGGCGACGATTTCAGCCAGATCGCGCTGGATCTGGTCGGCCACGCGCAAGCCGCGCGCTGGCATGGTTTTGCTATGTTTAGCCATGATTATTATGCTGTCCTAAGTGCAGCAGGGCGCATGGGTCAAACGGTTGCCCGTTGACCAATGCGCCCCACGTGTTTGCGCGGACAACGATATGTCCGCGCCATTACTTCTGTGATTACAGGGTACGAGCGATTTCCTGGACTTCGAACACTTCCAGCGTGTCGCCAACCTGAATGTCGTTGTAGTTCTTCAGCGACAGGCCGCACTCCAGACCGGCGCGAACTTCTTTCGCATCGTCCTTGAAGCGTTTCAGGGAGTCGATCTCGCCGCTCCACACCACGATGTTGTTGCGCAACAGGCGGACGGAAGAAGCACGCTTGACCACGCCATCGGTGACCAGGCAACCGGCAATCGCGCCCACTTTCGAGACCAGGATAACCTGGCGGATCTCGACCTGGCCGATGACGGTTTCGCGTTTCTCTGGTGCCAACATGCCCGACAACGCCGATTTGATCTCGTCGATCGCATCGTAAATGATGTTGTAGTAGCGAATGTCCACGCCATTCGACTCGGCCAGCTTGCGCGCCTGGGCATCAGCACGGGCGTTAAAGCCGATGATGACCGCTTTCGAGGCGACTGCCAGGTTGACGTCCGATTCCGTGATGCCGCCGACGGCAGCGTGAACGACTTGTACGCGCACTTCGGAGGTCGACAGTTTCTGCAGCGAACCAACCAGCGCTTCTTGCGAACCTTGCACGTCGGTTTTGATGATCAACGGCAAGTTTTTCACTTCGCCTTCGGCCATCTGGTCGAACATGTTTTCCAGTTTCGCAGCTTGCTGCTTGGCCAGTTTCACGTCGCGGAACTTACCTTGACGGAACAGACCGATTTCACGCGCCTTGCGCTCGTCAGCCATGACGACGACTTCTTCACCGGCAACCGGCACTTCCGTCAAGCCCTGGATTTCGACCGGAATCGAAGGACCCGCTTCAGCGATGGACTTGCCGTTCTCGTCCAGCATGGCGCGAACACGGCCATACGAAGAGCCCGCCAGAATCACGTCGCCGCGCTTCAGGGTACCGGACTGCACCAGGATCGTCGCGACAGGACCACGGCCCTTGTCCAGACGTGCCTCGACTACCAGGCCGCGTGCAGGCGCATCGACCGGTGCCGTCAGTTCCAGCACTTCGGCTTGCAACAGCACTTGTTCCAGCAGGTCGTCGATACCTTGACCCGTTTTGGCCGAGACCGGCACGAATGGCGACTCGCCACCGTATTCTTCCGGCACGACTTGTTCTGCGACCAGTTCCTGCGTCACGCGGTCCACGTTGCCACCCGGTTTGTCGACTTTGTTGATCGCCACGACCAGCGGTACGCCGGCTGCTTTCGCATGGGCAATCGCTTCTTTCGTTTGCGGCATCACGCCATCGTCGGCGGCAACCACCAGAATCACGATGTCGGTTGCCTTGGCGCCACGGGCACGCATGGCGGTAAACGCTTCGTGGCCCGGGGTGTCGAGGAAGGTGATCATGCCGCGTGGCGTATCGACGTGGTAAGCGCCGATATGCTGCGTAATCCCGCCCGCTTCGCCGGAGGCAACCTTGGCGCGACGAATATAGTCCAGCAGCGAGGTCTTGCCGTGGTCGACGTGACCCATGACGGTGACCACCGGTGCGCGTGGCTTGGTTTCGAAGTGCGCGTGTTCGCCCACATCGGCCAGCAGCGCTTCCGGATCGTCCAGTTCGGCGGCGAACGCCTTGTGGCCCATTTCTTCCACCAGAATCATGGCGGTTTCCTGGTCCAGCACCTGGTTGATCGTGCACATCTGGCCCAATTTCATCAAATGCTTGATGACTTCGGATGCCTTGACGGACATTTTGTGCGCCAATTCGGCCACGGTGATCGTTTCCGGTACGTGCACGTCTTTGACGACGGCTTCCGTAGGAGCCTGGAAGTTCGATTCACGGTCGTCATGGTGAGTCGGGCGACGGCCCTTCGCGCCACCGCGCCAGCTGTCACGGCCGCCTGGGCCGCTATTGCCGCGTGGCTTGGGACCACCGGTGGTGCCGCGTTTTTTCGCGTCATCGGACCAGGTGGACGACACATTGGCCGACTTGATGGATTTCTTGTCTGCAACAGCAGGCTTCTTGTCGCCCGGCTTGTCGCCAGGTTTCTTGTCAGCAGGCTTGTGCAGGGTGCCTTCCGGCGCCTTCGGCTTGACCGGAACCGGTACGGGTTCAGGTGCCTTGATGGCGCGGCGTGGCGCGTTCATCATGGCCTTGATCTGGGCAACTTCGTCGGCAACGGCCTTGCGTGCACGCTCGGTGGCTTCCGCTTTGTCAGCGGCTTCCTTGGCGGCAACAGCAGCGGCAGCCGCTTTCTTCTTCGCTTCTTCGGCGGCAGCAGCTTTTTTCGCTTCGGCGGCGGCGTCGTCAACGACAGGCGCAGCAGCGCTGGCGGCAGGCGCGGCAGCAGCCTTGGCGGCGGCTTTCTTCGCTTCCGCTTCCGCTTCTTTCTTCGCAGCCAGTTCAGCCTGTTGCGTGGCTTTCGCCTGGGCTTCTTTTTCCGCGTCGAGCTTGGCCAGACGTTCTTGCTTTTCGCGCAGATCGGCTTCCTGGCGGGCGATCAGTTCAGCCTGTTTACGGGCTTCTTCTTCACGGCGCGCCACGTCGGCTGGATCGATCACCGGCGCGGCAGGCGCGACCGGTTCTGCTGCGACCGGCGCAGCTTCGTCACGCTGGACGAAAGTGCGTTTCTTGCGCACTTCCACCTGGATGGTGCGCGATTTGCCGGTTGCGTCAGCTTGCTTGATTTCAGTCGTTTCCTTGCGGGTCACGGTGATTTTTTTCTTTTCTGTGTCAGCCGCTGCGCCGTGTGTGCGGCGCAGATGATCCAAAAGCTTGTCCTTATCATCTTTCGACAATGGATCTGACGTCGAACTTTTCTCGACGCCGGCAGAACGCAGCTGCGTCAGCAGCAAATCTGCAGGCATCTTCAGTTCGGTGGCAAATTGGGCTACGTTGTTACTCGCCATTCAGTCCTCTTTTCTATGTGTCGCGGAGATGATAAAGATACTCAAATTAAGCCTTTGCGGATTCGGCCAGACTCCATGCCTTGGCTTGCAACGCCTTGGCACGATCGTCGTATTTCGAGTCAACCAACTTCATCTCATCGTCGGTCACATCTTTAAATTCACTTGTAATCAGTTCACGCGCACGGTCCGCAGACAAGGCCAGGATTGCGCCAAATTCGTCGTATGCCAGTGCTGCAAATGCTTCAACGGTCTTGATACCAGCCAGACCCAGCTTGCCGGCGGTAATGCGGTCCATGCCTTCCAGACCCACCAACGCCTCGTCCATGCCTTCCAGACCCTCTTCCGAAGCAATCGCTTCGGTCACGAGCGCATCACGCGCACGGGTACGGAGTTCATTGACGGTATCTTCGTCAAACGATTCGATTTCCAGCATTTCGGAAATTGGCACGTAAGCGATTTCTTCCAGACTGGCGAAACCTTCTTCCACCAGAATATCGGCCACTTCCTGGTCGACATCGAGCTTTTCCATGAACAGGATGCGCACGGCAGCCGTTTCCTGGGCAGCTTTGTCAGCCGATTCTTCGGCCGTCATGATGTTGATCTTCCAGCCGGTCAGGTCCGAGGCCAGGCGCACGTTCTGGCCGGAGCGGCCGATCGCGATTGCCAGGTTTTCTTCGTCCACGACGACATCCATCGCGTGTTTTTCTTCATCGACCATGATCGACGACACGTTCGCCGGCGCCAGGGCGCCGATGACGAACTGCGCCGGATCTTCCGACCACAGCACGATGTCGACGCGTTCGCCACCGAGTTCGCCAGTCACGGCCTGCACGCGCGAACCGCGCATGCCGACGCAAGTACCGATCGGGTCGATGCGCTTGTCGGCCGTGTAGACGGCGATCTTGGCGCGCACGCCGGCATCGCGGGCTGCGGATTTGATCTCCAGCATGCCTTGCTCGATTTCCGGCACTTCCAGTTCGAACAGCTTCATGATGAATTCCGGCGCGGTGCGCGACAGAATCACTTGCGGGCCGCGCATGTTGCGGTCGATGCGCAAGATGAAAGCACGCACACGGTCGCCGATACGCAGATTCTCTTTCGGGATCATCTGGTCGCGTGGCAGACGCGCTTCGATCTTGCCCGATTCGACGATGGCGTCGCCGCGTTCCATGCGCTTGATGGTGCCGGTGACGAGCGAATCGCCGCGTTCCAGGAAGTCGACCAGGATCTGTTCGCGTTCGGCGTCACGTACGCGCTGCAGGACGACCT
This sequence comes from Janthinobacterium sp. BJB446, assembly GCF_002735655.1. NCBI lineage: Bacteria > Pseudomonadati > Pseudomonadota > Betaproteobacteria > Burkholderiales > Oxalobacteraceae > Janthinobacterium > Janthinobacterium sp. BJB446. Next base: position 434,352 of record NZ_PDZK01000003.1, read on the forward strand.
GTTTGGTATCCTGGGCGAAACGGCGGCCGAATTCAACGGATTCGATCGGCTCTTCGATATGATCATCGACTTCGATATCGGAAATCTGTTCTTTTGCCTCGAAATGCAGGATCTCCTGATCCGGCAATTGCAGGCCCGCTTCATCGGGCACCACGTGCCAGCGGCGGAACGATTCGAATTCGCCCGTTTCGCGGTCGATCGAAACGCGGATGTCTACCTCACCCTCATACCGTTTCTTCGTGGCTTGCGCCAACGCGAATTCGAGGGCGCCGAAGACGACATCTTTATCGACGTTTTTTTCGCGCGCCAGCGCGTCAACCAATAATAAAACTTCGCGGCTCATGCTTTGCGTCCCTTAAAAACCACCTGCGGCACCAAGCGTGCCTTATCCACATCCGCGAGCGTAAACTCCAACATCGCCGGACCATCCTTACCTTCAAATTCCAACGACAATTTATCGCCCACGGGTTCTTGCAAGATCCCCTGGAACGATTTCCGGTTGTTCGTACCCGGCATCGCCACCATCAGCTTGACGATGATTTCCTGGCCTGCGAAACGGACAAAGTCTTCCAGCTTGCGCACCGGACGATCCAGACCCGGGGAAGAAATTTCGAGACGCTCGTAAGGAACGTTCTCTACCGTCAACACATGCGATAACTGGTGACTCACCGTGGCACAGTCTTCGACCGTGATCGGACCTTTTTCAGCGGCATCGGCGGCGCTGAAATCAATAAAGACGCGCAGCAGTCCGCGCTCGGCACGTTCGACATCAACGAGCTCATAGCCCAGACCAATCACTGTCTTTTCAATTAATCCCAACTGCTGCAAGAAATTCTCCAGAAATAAGGCCCGTTTTCAGCATGAGAGCGCCGCATTGAGCGCCGACAACATGCAAAACACGCATTCAAGTCATATATGGCCCCTTGCGGAGCCATTACAAACGGTTCAACAAAAAAAAAATGGGCATCTGCCCATCTTCTTGTATTTTCCCAACCAGATGAAAGCACTCCCCACCAAACAACCCTGCGGAGAACTTTTATTAGGCTGCAGATTATAACCTCTTATTAACTTCGCCGCAATGCCGCACGCAAGGAGCGGCCCGGCTTACAACAGTTACAAGAGCGCGCACCCGCAGCAGATCAGCGGGCGCGCAAGAAGAAACTCTTCCCGATTAACCTTTGCTGCGGCGGCGCGGCATGCCATCCATGCCGCCACGGTCCATGCCGCCACGCGACTGACCACCGGAACGCGCTTGCCCACCGGCACCACCGCCCGTATTGCGGCGCGGACCCGTGTTGGCGAAGCCGAATGCCGTTTGCAGCGGATCGGGCTGGCGCGGACCGCGCTGCGGCGCGCGGCCTTCGCCACCACCGGCCGGACGGCCCTGGCCTGCCGCACGCGGCGGACGACCCTGGCCTTGCGGCGAACCTTCAAACGATGCCGACGAACGGGGCTGGCCACCCTGGAACGGACCTTGCGGCTGGCCGCGGCCAGGACCACGCGCTTCGCCTGGACGGCCTGCGCCACCCGGACGACCCTGGCCTTGCGGACGGGCAAACTGGCCTTGCGGCTGGCCACGGCGCGGCGCGACCGGGAAAGGATCGGCGTTGCGGTTGCTCACATCGATACGGTTGCCATTCGGCTCGTCATCACGGCTGGCCTTGCGCGCTTCGCGGCCCTTGGCGGCACCAGCGGCACGAGGGTCGCCCGATGCCGGCATTTTCTTTTCGATGCCGTAGGCGGTCAGCAGGTCGCGCACGGTGTTTTCATCCATCTCTTCCCAGCGGCCGCGTTTCAGGCCGCTCGGCAGGGTCATGGCGCCGTAGCGGGTACGGATCAGGCGCGAAACGGTCAGGCCGATCGCTTCGAACATGCGGCGCACTTCGCGGTTACGGCCTTCGCCGATCACCACGCGGTACCACTTGTTGATGCCTTCGCCGCCGCCATCGGCGATCTTCGAGAACTGCGCCAGGCCGTCTTCCAGCTCGACGCCGGCCAGCAGTTTCTGGCGCATGCCCTCTTCCAGCTCGCCCAGGGTACGCACGGCGTACTCGCGGTCGATGCCGTAGCGCGGGTGCATCAGGCGGTTGGCCAGGTCACCGGACGTGGTAAACAGCAGCAAGCCTTCCGTGTTGAAGTCGAGGCGGCCAACGGCCAGCCACTTGCCCGCTTTCATGGTCGGCAGGCGGTCGAACACGGATGGACGGCCGTCCGGGTCGTTGTGGCTGACGATTTCGCCGGCCGGCTTGTGGTAGACCAGTACGCGTGGCGGCTTCTTGCTGACGCGGCGCTGGATCAACTTGCCGTTGATGCGCACGTGGTCGCTCGGCAGGATGCGCTGGCCGATGTGGGCCGGCTCGCCATTCACGGACACGCGGCCCGAAATGATCAGGTCTTCCATGTCGCGGCGCGAACCGAGACCGGCTTCGGCCAGCACCTTGTGCAGCTTCGGCGCGTCATCGTCGGACGTCAGGTCGCGGCGCACGGCCGCTTTCTGCACGCGGCCCGTGCCGCCCTCTTCGCTGTCGAAAGCGTCGGAGGTGACAAACGAGAACACGGCGTCAGCGTCGCTGAGCTTGCCTGGCGCAGCCTGGCGGCCCTTGCCTTTCTTGCGGCTCTTGCCGGCATTCTTGCCAGCGCCCGGCACATCGTTGCGCGGACCGCGCGGCAGGCGCGGGCCGGACACGAGATTGCCTTCGGCATCGAACACGTCGGCGACAGGCGCGGCAGCTTGCTCCGCGGCAGGCGCTGCGGCAACGGCATCGGCTGCCTGCGGCGCTTCCGCGCGCGGCGGCTGGCGCAGCGCGCGTTCCGCCTGCACGCCACGCATCTGGCGCGGACCGCGGGTCGGGCGTGCTTCGGCCGGCTTTTCAGCGGCAACTTCCGGCGCGGCTTCCGCTTCGGCGGCAGCGGCCTTGGCGGCGGCGCGGGCGCGCGGTGGACGCGGCGCAGGTGCGGCGACGGCTTCGGCAGCCGCTTCGGCGGCGTCGGCCACGGCCTTCAGGGCTGGCTTGGCGCGGGTTTTCTTGACGGCAGGCGCAGCTTCTTCTACCGCAGCAGCGGCAACGGGCGCGTCGGCAGCCACGTCGGCTTTCGTGCGGCGCTTCGGCTTGGCAGCGGCGGTATCGCCGGCAACTGCAGCAGCAGCCGTATCGGCTTCGATCTGGGCCTTGGTGCGGCGCTTGGGCTTGGCAACGATGGCTTCGTCGCTGGCGATTACTGTCTCGGGTGTGTTCGGATTATTCATTCTTCGTTTCTTGGCTGTGCTGACCTGGCGCAGCGTCAACCGTTAGTTCTGGCGCAGGGTCGTGAGTGTAGGCTTCGTCCGTGGGCGAAGCATCGGGGCCGGCATCAAGGCTTGCTGTCACATCTACATCTGTCACAGCCGTATTGCTACCTGCACCAAGCTGGGGGACAAGCTCATTGCTTGCCTTGTCAAAATTTTCTTGCAGGGCCGCTTCCAGGGCTTCGAGCCCATTGCCCTGCATTTCACTGATTTGCTGCAAAGGCGGCAGCTGGGACAGCGAATGCAAACCCAGGTCATCCAAAAACTGCTTGGTGGTGGCCAGCAAGGCCGGCCGTCCCACCACGTCGCGGTAGCCGATGGCATCGACCCAGCCACGGTCTTCCAGCATCTTGATCGTCTGCGAATTGACGGCAACGCCGCGAATCTCCTCGATATCGCCGCGCGTCACCGGCTGGCGGTAGGCGATGATGGCCAGGGTTTCCAGGGTCGCCCGCGAATACTTGGGCGGCCGCTCGGGCGTCATGCGATCGAGATACATCTTCATTTCCGGGCGGCTTTGAAAGCGCCAGCCCGAAGCGAGACTGACGATCTCGATGCCGCGCCCTTCCCACTCCTGCCGCAACTCTTCCAGCAATTGCTTGATCGTATCGGCGCCAACGCCGACACCACGCACGCGACCATTCTCGTCCGCATCGACGAACAGCTTCTTCAAGCTGTGGATCGTCAGCGATTCACGAGCGCACAGCAACGCGGTTTCGAGGACTTTTTTAGCCTCAATTGTATTCATAGCAATTCTGTGCGGATGTGTATTGCAATTCGTATGCAGAGAAAGAAATCAAAAACGTTCATTTCAACGTAACAGATGGCAGACATCATGATGACGCCGTGCTGGGTTACTAGTTGAGGCTGTTTTTCCGACGCCTTGGCCGATGCGCGCAAAGCGGGACTAAAGCGGATGCAGTGAAAGTCCTGCCATCCATGGTGCTGGCCTTAAATAACCAGCAATGAAACGAACTCCGGAGCAGCTGCTTTTCCCGTGGCGGCGAACCAGCCAGACGGGAGAGCGACAGTCGTCGTTTCATCCAACGATGCCAATTGTACCTGATAAAAAGCGGAAAAGCGCAAAACCGGGTAAAACACGCGTTTTACCCGGCCCTGGCGCGACACATCGCCCGCACCCTGTATATCACAGGGAGGCGAGTTTCTCCGAGAGAATGGCCGATGCACCCAGGAAAGCTGGGTACTGCGCCGTGATGACGAAGGTCGGCACTTGCGACACATAATTGGCGAAACGGCCCTTGCGCTCGAAGCGGGCGCGGAAGCCGGAGCGGTCGAAACGCGCCCCCAGGCGCGGCACGATGCCGCCGCCGATATAGATGCCGCCCAGCGCGCCCAGGGTGACGGCGACGTTGCCCGCCACCGTGCCCAGCATGCAGCAGAATGCTTCGATGACGTCGTCGCACAGCTGGGATTCGCCAGCCAGCGCGCGGCGCGTGATTTCCGCCGCCGGCAAGTCTTCCGCCGGCACGCCCGCGCGGTCGGCCAGGGCGCGGTAGATCAGTTCCAGGCCATCGCCGGAAATCAGGCGCTCGGCCGAGACGTGCTCGTATTCGCGCCAGGCAAATTGCAAAATGCTCACTTCCACTTCATTGAACGGCGCGAAGCTGACGTGGCCGCCCTCGCTTTGCAGGGCGATCCAGCCGCCGTGCGACGGGATCAGACCCGACACGCCCAGGCCCGTGCCGGCGCCGATCAGGCCGATGGCCGTGTTCGGACGGGCCGTGCCGGCGCCCACCTGGTGCTTTTGCTCGTTCGACAACTGCGGCAAGGCGCGCGCCAGGGCCGTGAAATCGTTGACCACGTCCAGGGTCGTGAAACCGCACTCGTCGCGCATGGCGCGGATCGAGAACGACCAGTGGTGGTTCGTCATGCTGAGGAAATCGCCGTCGACCGGATTGGCGATGGCAATCACGGCATGGCGCACGGCTTGCCCGCCGGCGGCGGCGATGTGCGGCAGGGCCAGGTAGGCTTGCAGGGCGGCGGACAGGCTCGGGTAATCGGCACAGGGTAACACTTCCACCAGGGTGATGTGGCCAGCGGCCACTTCCAGGGCGAAACGGGCATTGGTGCCGCCCACGTCGGCCAGCAGGCGCGGTCCATCGGCGAAGGCGGAAGTCGGCAGTACGGGAGAAGACGAAGCGCTCATGATTTTAAATGATGAAGTGGGACGCATGGGACGCCAAGCTTAAAGGATGAATGCGCCCGGAGGCAAGCAAAGTTTGTAGTTTAAGTACATCAAAACAAGCCTTTATTGGTAGTTCCACTCCAAATGCAACAGGCAGCGCAAAAATTGCTTAGAAACAATGATTTATAGTAAGTACTTGCACTCCTCAGGTACGCGAAAAGCATGCTGCACAGCAGCAGGAGTCGCCCTGAAAGCAGAGTATGCCGGAGTTTGCGCAAAGGCGCTTTGTACGCGGCGGCGGCGGTGCGGCGCTCCCGTCCTGGCGGCGCCGCCAAGGTGTTTTCGTATTATTACTACCGTTTTTTATTGCGGGTCTTGCTGCCAGCCTGGCGTGCCGGCGGCAGCCCGGATCAGGACGGCAAGCCTTCGCCCAGCAGGCTGGCGGGCGCCGGCTGGTCCGAGCGGTAGGCGGCATTCCACGCATCGAGGCCGCCATGCAGGGGCTTGGCCCGGTGAAAGCCGTGCTGGTGCAGCAGCTTGGCCACTTGCGCGGCCGTCACGTCGTTGGGACAGCTGCAATACACGATGATGTGGCGGTCCTTGTCCATGGCGATCATGGCTGGCACGGGTTCCTTGCCATTGAAAAACAAGGCGCCCGGCACGGCCGGCTCCAGCGCCTGCGCCGTGGCGCTGCGCGCGTCGACCATCAGCGGCTCTGCGCCCTGCTCTATGAGTTCGAGCAACTCATCGATGCCGATGCGCTCAATCTGCAAGGCCTGGCGGAAACGCCGGCGTTCGAGGAATTTGTACAGCAGGAACAAGCCCAGCAAGGTGGCCAGCATCAGCAAGGCCGTGCTGCCCATGGTGCTGAGCAAGTCGAGCACCTGCTGCACGCTGGCATGAAAAATCACGCCGACGACGATGCCCGTGCCGCTCCACAGCAGGGCGCCCAGGCCCGCGTACAGGAAGAACAGGCCCGGCGGCGTGCCCAGCGCGCCCGACATGGGCGCGGCCACGGTATTGAAACCCGGCACGAATTTGGAGACGATCAGGGCTTTCGGGCCCCAGCGCTTGAATTTGTCTTCCGTCTGGCTGACGCAGTAATCGGGCGACAGCGAGATGCGGCACAGCAGCCGCAGGATGCGCTTGCCGAAATGGCGGCCCGCGCGGAACCACGTGAAGTCGCTGATCAGGCAAGCGCTGAGCGCGGCGGCCAGCACCAGACCCCCATTCATGTCGCCATCGACGGCCAGCGCGCCCGCCACCACAAGGATGGGAAAGGCGGGAATCGGCAGGCCGAGCTGCTCCACCAGCACGATGCCAAAGACAATCAGGACACCGTAATGTTCGAGCAGATAAATGAGGTTGGGCATGGCCGCTATCTTACCGTAAAAAGCTCCTTACAACTGCACGCCCTTCGGTATGGCGCTGAGCAAAGTGCGCGTGTACGGATGCACGGGATTGCGGTACAGCTCATCCGAATCGGCCAGTTCCACCACTTGCCCCTTGTGCATCACCATCACCTGGTCGGCGATATATTTCACCACGGACAAATCGTGCGAAATGAAGATGTAGGACAGGCCGAATTCATCCTGCAAGTCCTGCAGCAGATTGAGCACCTGCGCCTGCACCGACACGTCCAGCGCCGACACGGATTCGTCGCAGACGAGAATTTCCGGCTGCATGGTCAGGCAGCGGGCAATGGCGATGCGCTGGCGTTGTCCACCGGAAAACTCGTGCGGATAGCGGTGGAAGGCCTGTTCCGGCAAGCCAACCTTGTCGAGCAGCCAGTAGGCCTTGGCGATGCGTTCCTGGTCGTTCGCGCCGATCTTGTGGATGCGCATGGGTTCCAGGAGGATCTGTCCCACCGTAAAGCGCGGGTTCAGCGACGCATACGGATTCTGGAAGATGATCTGGATGCGGCGTTTATACGGCAAATATTCCCTGTTCGGCATGGCAATCAGATCCTTGCCGTGGAACATGGCCGTACCGCCCGTTGCCTGGTGCAGGCGCAGCAGGGTCAAGCCCACCGTCGTCTTGCCGGAGCCGGACTCGCCCACCACGCCCAGCGTCTTGCCGCGCGGCAAAGTGAACGACACATCCTTGACGGCCTGGAACTCGCGCTTGCCGAACAGTCCCTCGCGTGTGTAAAAACTTTTACTCAAGTTATTCACCACCAGCACGGGCTCGTCACCGGGCGTGTAGCCGCGCGTGCGCTGTTTCACCTCGATGCCGGGGCCCGCCTTGCCGTCCATATAGTCGGCGATGACGGGCAGGCGCCATGGGCGCTCGTCCAGCGATGGGCGGCAATGCAGCAGGGCCTTGGTATAACTGTCTTGCGGCGCTTCAAACACTTGCCGCACTTCCCCCGTCTCGCGCACTTCGCCGTGGCGCATGACGATCACCTGGTCGGCGATCTCGCCCACCAGGCCCAGGTCGTGGGTAATGAACAGCACCGACATCTGATGCTTCTTTTGCAGCGCCGCGATCAAGTCCATGATCTGCTTCTGGATCGTCACGTCCAGCGCCGTTGTTGGCTCGTCCGCGATCAAGAGCTTCGGTTCGCAGGCGATCGCCATGGCGATCATCACGCGCTGCTGCTGGCCGCCCGACATCTGGCTCGGGTAGGCGTCGATCTTGGTGGCAGGATCGGGTATGCCCACTTCCTCAAGCAGCGCCAGCGTGCGCGCGCGCGCCTGCTTGCGGTTCATGCCCATATGCTGGCGCAACACTTCGGCGATCTGGAACCCGACCGTAAACACGGGGTTCAGGGACGACATCGGCTCCTGAAAGATCATCGAGATATCCTTGCCGCACATGGTGCGCCGCTCGGCGATCGACAGTTTGAGCAGATCGCGCCCGCCAAAATGGATGCTCGAGGCGGGATCGATGATGGTGTTATCCGGGGGCAACAAACCCATCACGGCCAGCGAACTGACGGACTTGCCGCTGCCCGATTCCCCCACCAGCGCGACGGTGCTGTTGCGCGGCACGTTGAACGAGATGCCCTTGACGGCTTCGAACGTGGTCTTCTTGTCCAGGCGGAAGGTGACGCGCAGGTCGCGCACTTCCAACAGGTTATTCTGGTCCATGAGCAACTCCTATTTCACTTTGGGGTCGAGCGCATCGCGCAAGGCATCGGTAAACAGCGAGAACGCCGTCACCAGCACGGCCATCGCCGTGGCGGCCGCTGTCAGCTGCCACCATTTGCCCAGGATCAGTTCATTTTGTGCCTCGTTGAGCATGCTGCCCCACGAGACGGTACCCACCGGCACGCCAAAGCCGAGGAAGCTCAGAATCACTTCGGCCTTGATGAAGCCCACGACCAGAATCGACATCTGCACCAGCGCCACGTGGCTGACGTTGGGGAAGATGTGGGAAAACATCTTGCGCCAGTGCGAAGCGCCAATCGCGTCGGCCGCCATCACGTATTCGCGCGCCTTGTGCTTGATGTATTCGGCGCGGATCAAGCGGTACGGCCCCGTCCAGCCCGTCAAGCCCAGGATCAGCACGATGGTCAGCACGCCCTTCTGCTGCAGCACGGCCGCCACCGTCAAGATCATCAGGATGGACGGAATCGACGTGAAGATGCTGTAGAACCAGTTGAAGAAGTCATCGACGACGCCGCCAAAGTAGCCGGACACGGCGCCAAAAATCGTGCCCAGCACGACGGCCAGCAAGGCCGCCACCAGGCCCACGACGATCGACGTTTCGCCACCCTTGACGGTTTTCTGCAGGATGTCGTGGCCCCACTTGTCGGCGCCGAACGGCAGTGTTGCCGCCTTGTGCGTGACGAGTTTCTTGGCCTTGCCCATGCCGGCGCGCAAGGCCGTCAAGTCGTCGGCCAGCGGGTCGGTGACGCCGTACATCTCGACGCCAGCCGATGGGTTGCTGCCCATCTGGGCGCGCAGTTCGGCGATATCGTCGGCCAGCGGATCGAGCACGTTGACGGGGGTCGGTGCGCTGCGCTCGTCCGTCACGGGCATCGCGCCATCGGCGGCGACATCCCTGTCGGCACCCACAAACGTGGGCGGCGCATAGCTGACGGCCACTTCGTCTTCCCAGTTCGAGGCGACCAGGCCGCTGGCGGAGGCCAGCACCAGCAGGAAAAAGGCGCCGACCACGGCCAGCGATACCATTGCAATCTTGTCGCCGCGCAAACGGCGCCACGCCAGGGCCCACAGGCCGGGCGATGTATGAGGTTTCGACATCGTCTCTTTCTACTTCAGTTGTACGCGAGGATCGACCGCCTGGTACAGCAGGTCGGTGAGCAGGTTGAAGAGCATGGTGGCGGCGGCAACGTACACGGTGATCGCCTTGATCACCGGAAAGTCGCTGCGCTCGACGGCCAGAATCACTTCACGCCCGATGCCGGGGATGCCGAAAAAGCGTTCCAACAGGAAAGCGCCGATCAGCAGGGCCGGCAAGTTCGACATCACATAGGTAATGATGGGAATGCCGGCGTTGCGCAGCACGTGCACCCACATGATGCGGCCTTCCTTGAGGCCCTTGGCGCGGGCCGTGCGCACGTAATCCTGGTTGGCCTCGTCCAGCACGAAGGTGCGGAACAGGCGCAGGGTCGGCGCAATCGACACGGCCAGGCCGATCAGGATTGGCAAGGTGGAATAGCGCAGCAGGTTTTCCCAGAAGCTGTCGCCCCAGCCTTGCACGGGGAACAGGCCCAGTTTATAGGCGAAGCCGTACTGGAAGACGATGATGTAGACGAGGATGGAAATCGACATGCCCACCGTGCAGGCGATCATGACGGCGCGGTCCGTCAGCGAGCCACGCACGAAAGCGATGGCCAGCGCCAGCGCCACGCCAAAAAACGTTTCCAGCACGGTCAGCGGGATCAAGACCATCATCGACGGCCCCAGGCGTGAGGTGATGATGTGCGACACGGATTCCCCCGTGGCCCAGCTCTGGCCGAAGTCAAACGTGACGATCTGCTTGATGAAGATCCACAGCTGCACATAATAGGGCTGGTCGACACCGAGCTGGCGGCGGATGTTGGCGATGCTTTCCGCACTAGACATCTTGCCGGCCAGGATGTAGGCGGGATCGCCGCCCACCCAGTTGAACAGGATAAACACCAGCAGGACCACGCCCAGCATGGTGGGCAGCATCTGCCACAAGCGGCGCAGGATATAAGCAAACATAATGATTCCTTGTCGTTATAAGCCGCGCTTATTTGCTGGCGGGAGCCGGAGTAACAACCGGCGTGCCCGTGCTGTCGATATCCATGTACGCCCATTCCTGGAACAGGATCGGGTGCTTCTTGTAGCCCTGCACCGACTTTTGCGCCAGCATGTTGCGGTAGCGCGCATAGCCGATCAGGGCGCCCGCATTGACTTCCAGGCGGCGCGCCATCTTGTGGAACAGCTCGTCGCGCTCGGGGCTGGCAGGCATGGCCTGGCTGGCCGCATACCACTTGTCGTATTCCGGATCCTGGTAGCAGCCATTGTTGTTCTGGTGCGTGTTCGGGCCATAGAACAGCTGCATGAAATTGTCGCCGTCCGGATAGTCGGCCAGCCATGGCGCCGTGCGCGTCTGCATCTTGCACTGCTTTTCCGTTTTTAAAATGTCGGAAAAGATCATGCGGTCGTTTTCCATGCGGATGCCCAGCGAGTTGTACGTCTTGCGCCACATTTCCGCCTGCAGCACGCCATTGGCTTCGTTGCGCGAAGCGTAGCGGATCAGCAGCGGCTTGCCGTCAGGCAAAGTACGCCAGCCATCGGCGCCCTTCTTGTAGCCGAATTTATCCAGCAGTTTGTTCGCCAGCACGGGATCGTATTGCAGCAGAGATTTGTAGTGCGGATCGTAGCCGACGACGCCGGGCGGGATCGGATAGTCGAGGCGCTTGGCCTGGCCATTCCAGATGATGCGGATTTCTTCATCGATATTGTGCGCCATGGCAATGGCACGGCGCAGGGCGATCTTTTCCTTGCTGAAGCCACCGAGGGTCGGGTCTTCCATATTCCAGTAGTAATAGCTGATCTCGGGGTCAAGCAGGCGCGACAGTTGCACGCCCTTCTCCGCCAGCTCGGGACGCAGCTTGCCGTTCAGCAATGCTTTCGGCGCCAGCGGGCCGTCGAGCCAGAACACGTCCGTGCCGCCGCTCTGGAAGGACAGCCAGCGCGACTGGTCTTCGATCATCACGGAAATTTCGATGCGGTCGATGGCGGGAATGCGTTTACCTTGCATCTGGCGCACGATGCGCTGGTCGTCCGGGTCGTCGCCGGCCATGAAATTCCACGTTTCCGGCAAATGCTGCGGATTGCGGTTCAGGACGATGCGGTTGCCGCGCGTCCATTCACCGAGCGTGTAGTAGCCGGTGCCGACGGGATTCGAGCCTACTTCGCCCTTCACGTCGCCGTATTTGTCCACCACTTCGCGCGCCACGGCGGCTGTCGGCACGTAGGCGAGGATCATGGGGAAATTGAAATCCGTCTTGGTCAGCGTGATGCGCAAGGTGTACGGGTCGAGGATTTCCAGGCCGGCCACCTTCTTGTTGAAGTCCAGCTTGTTCGCCTTGGCCGCGTCCTTGGCCAGGTCATCCAGCCCCACCACCTTGCCTTCAAACAGCCAGCTGTGCGGCGAGGCCAGGCGCGGATCGAACAGGCGCTTCCACGAATACACGTAATCGGCCATCGTCAGTTCGCGGCGCTTGCCGCCAAACGCGGCGTCGGGCGTAAACAGGATGCCTTTTTTCAGGCGGATGGTGTAGGTCTTGCCGTCGGCCGACACTTCCGGCATGGCGGCGGCCGCGCCGGGCACCACCTTGACGGGGCGCGCCAGATAATCATAGGTGTACAGGGTGTCGAAGACGGCCTGCGTGATGTGGTTCGAATACAGGTCGCGCGCGGTGGCGGGATCGAAGCCCGTCTCGGCGGCCGGCAGGATATAGCGCAAGGTTTTGACCGGCGCGGCCGCGGGGGCGGCGTCAACGGCAATGGCCGCCAGCGGCAGGGTGGCCAGGCAAGCGAGCAGCGCCACGCGCCGCATCCATGGTGACTTCATGTAATACCCTTCATCTCGATTATCTGTCGCACCGTATTGGTGCGCTTGTACTGGCTTCCCCCTGGGATACAGGATTCCACCGCCAAAACCAGTCCATCCTCGCAAGATCTATGCCTTGTTCATCGTCCGTCCCGTCCGCATGCAGGCGAGCTGGAAAAAGGCGTAACGATAACGCATATTTTGTTCGCCGGGCGAAAAGCCGCAGCAAGGGCGTGGCACGCAGCCACGCCCGCCTGCCCCATGGAGGAAATCTTCCGCAGTGCAACAAAGGCAGCTCACCACCATGAAAAACCGACTTGGTAGAAACCCTTACGGCCCAGAATGACAACGGTTTTTATGGCAGTACGGAAAATATGCGGCGCAGTGCAACATTAAAATAATTGCACATATTGAAACACATCAACATTATAAAAAACACTGTTGTTTCCATGCTGAAAGAGCATGTGTGCGCGTTGACAAGGTTTCTCGGCAAGTGGTCTTATCGATGACGGCACTTATAAAAATGCCGCCTTATCCACAGCGATTGCCGACGCAGCAATCTTTATCACCTTGGCAAAGCTGTGCCGCACGAAGGCCAGCCGAGCTTACTTTCGGAGTTCAGAGAATGATGATGGAAACAGTGATATCCCGCTCCGTACGCCTGATTTTTTCGGGTAGCGTAGCAGCGCTCGGCCTTGGCATGATGGCTGCGCCGGCAATGGCGCAAGACGCCAATGTGCAACGTGTGGAAATTACCGGCTCGAGCATCAAACGAGCCACGGCCGAGACCGCATCACCGGTACAGCTGATCACCCGCGACGACTTGATGAAATCGGGCAAGGCCACCGTCGCCGAATACCTGCAAACCCTCACCGCCGATGGCGCCGGCTCCCTGCCGACGGGCTTCGGCAACGGTTTTGCCGCCGGCTCCACGGCCATCTCGCTACGCGGCCTGGGCGCCACCTCGACCCTGGTCTTGCTCAATGGCCGCCGCATGGCCCCGTTCGCGCGCGCGGACGATGGCCAGAAGAGCTTTACCGACCTGTCCACCATGCCGATGCAGATCGTCGAACGCATCGAAATCCTCAAGGATGGCGCTTCGTCCACCTACGGCGCGGACGCCATCGCCGGGGTCGTCAACATCATCCTGCGCAAGGACTTCGAAGGCCTGACCCTGAAGGGCGACACGGGCATCTCCGGCGACAGCGACGCCAAACAGCACCGCGCCTCGCTGACCTTCGGCAAAGGCAACCTGGACACGGATAAATTCAACTTCGTCGTCAATGCCGAATACAGCAAATCGGACATGCTGATGAACAGCGACCGCGCCGGTCGAAAATGGATAGGCAAGGGCGACCTGCGCCCGTATGGCTATGCGATCAACACCCAGTTCGCCGGCGGCTACATCAATAGCAACAACGATGCGAATGCCGCGCCGACAGGCCTGATCCGCGACCCCGTCACCAACAACTATGTCTCCCTGCCCGGTTGCTCCACCTTGTCCGTGTCTTCGCCGCAAGATCCGAAAGGCGGCTGCGTGTGGCACCACGACCAGTTCCGTTCGATGCAGCCTAAGATCGAATCGGTCAACCTGTACACACGCGGTACCTGGCAAGTCAATGCCGACACCCAGGTATATGCGGAAGCGGGCTACTCGAAACGCGATACGGCGTTCACCATGATCCCGCCATCGGTCACGCCCACCGTCGCCTTCCCGCCGAATGCCGGCAACAAGGCGGGCGTCATCAACTACGCTAGCGGCAGCGGCACCAGCATCGTGCTGGCGGCCAACCACCCGCAAAATCCGTATGGCGTGCCGGTGCGCGTGCGCTACCAGGCTTTCGACGTCGGCCCCAGCACGCGCAAGGCCAACAACGAGTTCAACCGCATCGTGCTCGGCGTCAAGGGCAATGCCATGGGCTGGGACTACGATGCCGGCTATACGCATTCGGAATCGAAGCTGCACCTCGATTACAGCAACATGCTGAACATGGCCGTTGTCAGGGATGCCCTAGGCGATTCCAGTCCAAAAAACCCGTATTTCCCATACTACGTCGGGGCGCAGGCAAACAAGAATCCCGCCTCGCTGTACGCGGCCATGGTAACGAACGCCACCTCCGATTCCACGACCAAGCTCGACATCATCGACGTCAAGGCCACGCGCGAACTGATGCAGTTGCCGGGCGGTGCCCTGGGCTTGGCCGTGGGCGCGGAACACCGTCGCGACAAGCTCGACAATCCCTCCCTGACGGGCACGGAAGACGGCTCCATCAACGCCAGTTACGTGGCGGCCAAGGGCGCCAGCAAGGTCTCGGCCGTGTTCCTCGAAGTGCTGGCACCCATGATCAAGACGGTGGAACTATCGGGGGCCTTGCGTTACGACAAATACGACCGTTTCTCGTCGACCACGCCGAAACTGGGCGCCAAGTGGACGCCGCTGAAAACCTTCGCCGTGCGCGGCACGTATTCGGAAGGCTTCCGCGCCCCAGGCCCCGCCGAAAGCAATGCCGATTCGCAATCCACGGGTACCTCGACCGTGACCGATCCCGTGCGCTGCCCTGGCGGCAACCGCCTGCCGGGCGCCAATGCCAGCGACTGCGAACTGCAAGTGGCAGCCGTCAAGGTCGGCGACCCCAGCCTCAAGCCGGAAAAATCCAAGGGCTACACCCTGGGCCTAGTGTGGGATCCGTTCAACGATACCAGCCTGTCGCTCGATGCCTGGAAAATCAAGCGTGAAAACGAGATCAATCCGCTGCCGTACAACGAAGCGGCCGCCCTGCCGACCGCCATCCGTTCCGACAACAACCTGACCATCAATGGCGTCGTCACGCCGAACACGGGCACTTTGCTGATCACCAAGGCACCGTACCGCAACTCCAGCTTTACGGAGATCAAGGGTATCGACCTGGACGTCAAGCAGCGCGTGCGCCTGGGCGACTACGGCCGCGCCACGTTCGGCCTGACCTGGACCCACATCGCCTCATGGGTACGGGCCGAGTCGTCCACTGTGCGCTACCAGTTCGCCGGCACGCACGGCAATTGCGATACCTCCAACTGCGCCGGCACGCCGAAGGACAAGATCAATCTCACCGGTTCGTGGGACCTGGGCAACTGGAACGTCAGCGGCGTGCTGAACTACCGTTCGGACATGAAAAATATCAAGTTTGAAGGCGACCCTTGCGCTTCCAAACTGGCGAACGGCACACCGGCGCCGAACGGTTGCAAGCTCGCCTCGTTCACCACGCTCGACCTGTCCTCCCGTTGGAACATCAACAAACAGTTGCAACTGTTTGCCTCGATCAACAACGTGACCGACAAGATCGCGCCGCTCGACCCGCTGACCTACGGCGGCATGAGCTACAACCCGATGGATGCCAGCGGCGCCATCGGCCGCTACTTCAAACTGGGCGGCAGCTACAAGTTCTTCTAAGCTGGCACAGGCATCCTGACGCGAGGCGGTGAGCAATCACCGCCTTTTTTTCGTCGGCGACTGTGGCGCCAGTTCACTCATCCACACGCCTATTGCGCCAGCGCAAACCTTATCTCCTGCGCGCCTGTAAAACTCCCTTGCAAGCCACTTGGCCCATGACCATGCCACAGGAGTGTCAGATGACGCAAACCCGCAGTCCCTCCCCTACCTTGCGCCTGCTGTGCGCAGCCTTGCTCGGCGCGTTTGGCCATGCGGCCATGGCGCAGGAAACCGACGCCGCCGGCACGCCCGCCATGCAAAGAGTCGAAGTCACCGGTTCCTCCATCAAGCGCCTCGTCTCGGAAACGGCGACGCCCCTGTCCATCTTCAAGGCCGAGGATTTCGCCAAGCAGGGCTTGACGACGGCCCAGGAGGTGCTGGGCAGGATTCCCTCGAATGCGTCGAGCATGGGCAGCGGCAATGCCGTCGGCGGCAATACCAGCGGCTTGCCCACGGGCGGCCAGGCCAGCGCCGACTTGCGTGGCCTGGGCGGCGACAAGACGCTGGTGCTGCTCAATGGCCGGCGCATCGCCAACCATCCGTATGACGGCGCCAGTGTCGACCTGAACATCATTCCCATCGCCGCCCTGGAACGGGTCGAAGTGCTGCGCGACGGCGCCTCGGCCATCTACGGCACGGACGCCATCGGCGGCGTCATCAATTTCATCACGAAGCGCTCCGTCAACGTCACGAATATCACCGCCGAGATCGTTGCCCCACAGCACAAGGGCGGCGGCGAGCACCGCATCAACCTCTCGACGGGCTATGGCGAGCTCGACACCGATGGCTACAATATTTTTGGCGTGCTCGACTATCACAAGCAAAAAGTGCTGACGTCGCAAGACCGCGCCTTCTCGGCCACCGGCATCGTTCCCTCGCGCGGCCTGTCCATCACCAGTGGCACGACTTTCCCCGGCAATTACTTCGATGCGGCGGCCAACGGCGGCGACGGCCTGGCTGGCAACCCCTACGCGGCCAGCGGCTGCCTGCCGCCGCTGTCGGTGCCGGCCGTGCCGGCGAATGGCACTTGCCGCCAGGATTACACGCGGCAGATCGACGATCTGCCCGCGCAGGAGCAAGTGGCCTTCTTCGGCAAGGGCGCCTTCAAGCTCGGTGGCGGCCACCTGGCCACGCTGGAATATCTGCATTCGGAAAACAAGGTCAAGGCGCGCACGGCGCCGCCGCCGCAAACGGGCTTGATCCTGCCCAGCACCAGCCCCTACTATCCGGGCAATGCGGGTGGCGTGCCAGCCCAGCCCGGCTTGTCGGGCCAGCCCCTGAGCGTCAACTGGCGGCCCGTCGAGGCAGGCCAGCGGCAAATCGATTCCACCGGCAAGGCCGACCGCCTGGTGCTGGCGCTGGAAGGCGAACTGGCGGGCTGGGATTACAAGACGGAGCTCAGCCATGCGATCAGCAAGTCGTCGGAAAAGTTCACGAACGGCTATGTGCAGGATGCGGGCTTTGCCGCTGGCGTGCTGAACGGCATCCTGAACCCGTTTGGCGTGCAGGATGCGGCCGGCAAGGCTTACCTGGCCAGCACGGCCCTGCGCGGCGAAGTGCAGAACGCCAAGGTCACCACAACGGGTGTCGACCTCAAAGGCAGCCGCGACCTGATGCAGCTGGCCGGCGGCCCGCTGGCCATCGCGCTCGGCGGCGAAGTGCGGCGCGAAAAGGCCGACTTCAACGTGAACCGCGATATCGCCGGCCAGGCCGCCAGTTCCGGCTTGTCCGGCTCGCTGTCGAAGAGCGGTGCGCGCACGATCCAGGCCGTCTTCGGCGAAATCAACTTGCCGCTGATCAAGGATCTGGAAGTGCAGCTGGCCGCCCGTTTCGACCATTACAGCGACGTGGGCAGCACCACCAATCCCAAGCTGGCCCTGCGCTACCAGGCCAGCAGCGCGCTGGTGCTGCGCGGCTCGGCCAGCACGGGTTTCCGTGCCCCCACCCTGTTTGAAAAGAATGCGCCGCCGTCGAAGAACGATACCAACGATAGTTATGACGACCCGATCTTGTGCCCCGGTGGCGTGCCGCAGCCCGGTGCCAATCCCTTGCGCGATTGCGACTTGCAGCAGTTCAAGCTACAAGGCGGCAATGAAAACCTGAAACCGGAAAAATCCACCACCTTCGCCTTCGGCCTGGTGCTCGAACCGGTGAAGGAAGTGACGGTGGCCATCGATTACTGGAACATCCATCTGAAGGACAAGATTGCATCCTTGCCCGAGCAATCGATCTTCGGCAACTATGAGAAATACAAGGCCTTGTTCCTGCGCAATCCCGACGGTTCGCCCTACGCCATTCTCGACCTGAACGACAACCTCGGTGAAGTGAAAACGGACGGCATCGATGTCAGCCTGAATGCGCGGCTGGGACGCGGCCCGTATGGCGATGTCAGCGTATCGGTCGATGGCACGTGGACCCGCAAGTACGACTACCAGAACGAGCGCGGCGGCGCCTTCATCGCCAACGTGGGCCGCTATGCGGACAACAATCCCGTGTTTCGCTGGAAGCATACGGCGGCGCTGAACTGGCGCAAAGGTAACTGGGGCGCCACCTTGTCGCAATCGTTCAAGTCCGGCTACACGGACCAGAATCTGGTCGCGCCGCCATACCGGCACGATGTGCCCTCGTACAGCCTGCTTGGGCTGTCGGGCAGCTATGCGTGGAAAGGCTTGCTGCTGACGGCCGGCGTGAAGAACCTGCTGGACAAGGAGCCGCCGTTTTCGAACCAAGGCACCTTGTTCCAGAAAGGCTATGACCCGCGCTATACGGACCCGATCGGGCGCGCCTGGTACCTGCGCGGCAGCTATACGTTTTAAGGGGAGAAATTCAGATCGATAAATAAAACAGGCAGCGCTGGCAACAGCGTACCAGCAACAGAAAAGCGGCTCCATCAGCGATGATGTGCGCCGTTTTATTTTACGCATCTGAGCAAGTCTGACAAGGGTTCGCGATACTTTATTACTGAAGGATTATAAAAAAAACAGGGAAATGTTGCATTTCGTCCAAAAAGTCCGCGCGAAATTGACAATCTGAATCGTGAATGTTTTGATGAGGGCCCTGAAAATTTACAGAATTTTCATTGGTGGATTTTCAAAAAGGCAAATAAATTGTTGGTTAGCAACAAGTTATTTCAAAATAATTGCCGCCTTTATCACAATAACAAGGAATTTCAGATGATGATAGAAAATGTAATATCGCGGTCGCTGCGCCTGATGTTTGCAGGCGGCATGGCCCTGAGCATGCACGCCGCGTATGCACAAGAAACAACAGATAGCCCCATGCAACGCGTGGAAGTCACGGGTTCGAGCATCAAGCGTCTGGCATCGGAAACAGCGCTGCCGATCACCTCGATCAAGGCCGACGATTTCGCCAAGCAAGGCTTGACGACGGCGCAAGAAGTCCTGTCCACCATTTCCATGAACCAGAGCTCGCAAAGCAGCTCGCAATCCGTTGGTTCCGGTACTGGCGGCCAGTCCGTCGCCGACCTGCGCGGCATCGGCGGCGACAAGACCCTGGTCCTGCTGAACGGCCGCCGTATCGCCAGCCACCCGTTCAACGGTTCGTCTGTCGACCTGAACATCATCCCGATTTCCGCCCTGGAGCGCGTCGAAGTGCTGCGTGACGGCGCTTCCGCCATCTACGGCACCGACGCCATCGGCGGCGTGATCAACTTCATCACCAAGCGTTCCGTCAAAGGCGGCTCCGTCACGGTCGAACATTACGAGCCACAGAAATCGGGCGGCGGCGACGAGTCGCGCCTGAACCTGTCCGGCGGCTATGGCGACCTGAACAAAGATGGCTTCAACGTCTTCGGTGTTGTCGACGTACATCGCCAGTCGGCGCTGAGCACGGCCGACCGTTCCTTCTCGAAGAGCGGCTACATCCCGAGCAAGGGCGTGGATAACCTGAGCGGCACCACCTTCCCGGCCAACTTCTACGATACGGGCAATGGCCTGATCGGCAACCCAGCCTTTGCCGGCGGTTGCGTGGGTGAAAACCTGTACAAGAATACCTCGGGCAAGAGCACGTGCGCCATGGATGTCACGCCATTCATCCAGGCCATTCCGAAAACCCAGCAGGAATCCTTCCTGGGCAAGGCCAGCTTCAAGCTGAACCAGGATCACCTGGCCACCATCGAATACCTGCACTCGCGCAGCACCAACGAAGCGCGCATCTCGCCGCCGCCGATGTCGAACATCGGCATCCTCATGCCGTCGAGCTCGCCGTACTACCCGGGCGGCAGCGGCGGTGTGCCAGCCATGGCAGGCCTGTCGGGCGAACCGCTGGACATCAGCTGGCGTCCAGTGGCGTCGGGCCAGCGCAGCGGCTTCGACACCAGCACCTCGGATCGCCTGGTACTGGCTTCCGAAGGCGTCCTGGGCGCATGGGACTACAACGTCGGCCTGAGCTACTCCGTCAGCAAGGCCACCAGCGCCTTCACGGGCGGCTACCTGAATGACCAGCGCATCATCGACGGCATCGGCAATGGTATCCTGAACCCGTTCGGCGAGCAAAGCGCCGCCGGCCAGGCCTACCTGAATGACTCCGTCCTGAAAGGCGAGTACCTGAGCGCCAAGATGACCAGCACTGCGGTCGACGCCAAAGTCAGCCGTGAGCTGTTCACCCTGCCGGCAGGCGCCGTCGGTTTCGCCGTCGGTACGGAATTCCGCAACGACAAGGCGGAATACAATGTGAACCGCGACCTGGCTGGCCAGGCGTCGAGCTCCGGCTACGCCGAAGCGCAGAACCAGTCGGGCAGCCGCAACATCGCCGCCATCTTCTCGGAACTGAGCATTCCTGTCGTGAAAGACCTGGAACTGTCTCTGGCAGCCCGTTATGACCACTACAACGACGTCGGCGGCAGCTTCAACCCGAAAGTCGGCGTGCGCTGGCAGCCAACGAGCCAGGTGCTGCTGCGCGGCTCCTACAACACAGGTTTCCGCGCGCCAACGCTGTATGACCTGCATGGTCCGCAAACCAAGACCTTCACGGCCAACAAGTATGACGATCCACGCCTGTGCCCAGGCGGCGTACCGATCCCTGGCGCCAACAGCAACGTCGCCTGCGGCGCGCAGCAATACATCCGTTCGGGCGGCAATCCGGACGTCGGCCCGGAAAAATCGAAAACCTTCAGCGCCGGTATCGTCATCGAACCGACGAAATCGCTGACCGTCTCGCTCGATTACTTCAAAATCAAGCTGCGCGACAAGATCGGCACCGTGGCCGAACAGACCCTGTTCGACAACTACGATAAATATCAAAGCAACTTCATCTACACGGCTGACGGCAAGCTCGATTACGTGCTGGCGACCCTGGGCAACCTTGGCGAAATGCACACTTCGGGCATCGACCTGGGCCTGAACTGGAAATTGCCACGCAGCCAGTACGGCAACTTCACCTTCAACTTCGATGGCACCTGGGTACAGAAGTATGAGTACCAGAATGAGCGCGGCGGCGAATTCGTGCAAAACGTGGGCGTGTATGGCGACAATGCACCGGTATTCCGCTGGAGACACAATGCCTCCCTGCAATGGAATATGGACAAGTGGAATGCCACGCTGTCGAACAAGTATATGAGCGGCTACCGCGACCAGAATTATGTCGATCCGCAATTCGAGCAAAGCGTCAAAGCTTACTCGGTATGGTCGCTGTCGGGCGCGTACTCGGGCTTCAAGAACACCGAAGTCACCGTGGGCGTGAAAAACCTGCTGAACGAAGATCCACCGTTCAGTAACCAGATCGGCACATTCCAGTCCGGCTACGATCCGCGTTACGCTGATCCGCTGGGCCGTACTTTCTACGTGCGCGCTACCTACAAGTTCTAAGTACACCTGACATAAGCTACTGCGCGTCGCGATTTGCGGCCTGCGATGCTCACTGTGCTCAAGCACAGTTCCGCGTCTCGGCCGCAACTTGCTGCCGCTCGCTACGCTTCTGTCAGGCGTCTTGAATGCATTAAAAAAGCCCGGAAAGCTTAGCTTTCCGGGCTTTTTTTCATGCTGCGCGCCACGTCATTCCGCGTCGCCCTGCAAGCGGCGCTGCTTGACGGCCGCCGCCAGGTTTTCCAGCACGGCCACGCTGGCGCTCCAGTCGATGCAGCCATCCGTGACAGACTGGCCATAGATCAATTCCTTGCCCGGGATCAAATCCTGGCGTCCCGCCACCAGGTGCGATTCCACCATCACGCCAACGATGCGGCCATCGCCCGCCGCCACCTGGCTGGCGATGTCGGCGCACACGGGGATCTGGTTTTCCGGTTTTTTCGAGCTGTTCGCATGCGAGGCGTCGATCATCAGGCGCGCCGCCAGGCCTTGTGCCGCGATGGCCTTGCACGCCTCGTCCACGCTGGCCGCGTCATAGTTCGGGGTTTTCCCGCCGCGCAAGATGATGTGGCAATCCTCGTTGCCGTTGGTCGAGACGATGGCCGAGTGGCCGCCCTTCGTGACGGAAAGAAAATGGTGCGGCTGCGAGGCGGCCTTGATGGCTTCCACGGCGATCTTCACATTGCCGTCCGTGCCATTCTTGAAGCCGACCGGACAGGACAGCCCCGACGCCAGCTCGCGGTGCACCTGCGATTCCGTCGTGCGCGCGCCGATGGCGCCCCAGCTGATCAGGTCGGCGATGTATTGCGGGCTGATCACGTCGAGGAACTCGGTGCCAGCCGGCAAACCCAGCTCATTGATATCGCGCAACAGTTCGCGCGCCATGCGCAAGCCGTCGTTGATGCGGAAGCTGTTGTCCATGTACGGATCGTTGATCAGGCCCTTCCATCCCACCGTGGTGCGCGGCTTCTCGAAGTAGACGCGCATGACGATTTCCAGTTCACCCGCGAAACGCGCGCGCTCCTTGACCAGCAGACGCGCATATTCCATGGCCGCCTTGGTATCGTGGATGGAGCAAGGCCCGATCACCACCATCAGGCGGTCGTCTTGGCCATGCAGGATACGGTGCAGGGCAATGCGGGCGCTGGCAGCGGTCTGTTCGGCTTGCTCCGAGCAGGCAAATTCGCGGATCAGGTGGGACGGCGGGGTCAATTCCTTCATTTCGCGAATACGCAAATCATCGGTGCGGGGCATCATTTTCTCCAAAATTTAAGGATGGGTAAAACATCTGGGTAAAAAAAAACCGCCATGAGTGGCGGTTTTTTAGAATTTGCTGGGATCTCGTTTTGCTGCTACGTGAACCGACCGCTACTCCACCGCCTTTGGGTTGGAATTGCTAAAGTAAAAATAAGCGGTAAAAAAGTGGCGAGCGAACATGCGAGTCATCCGTAAGTGATGAACGACTATAAACCTAAATTGCAAGGGTTGGCAAGCATATTTGTCGGCAAAGCCGCATGCCACCGCCGTTTTACACTGCACAACACGCAAAAAAGCATAAAAAGTTGCGCGCTATGACTCTCGCTGTGCATCTGCGCTGTGACTCTGCATACCGGACGCCACCGCTGTGTCCGTCGTGGCAACCACGCCACGCCAGCCATTCTATCGACGAGAAGCGGGGCACTACTTGATCTAGATCAATTCCAGCGTCGCGGGACGGAGAAAACTCAAGGACGTATCGATGACCTTTGACTGCCTGACCTTTCCGGAGAACCGCATGATCCCGACACCATCCTTACAGTCCACCACCTTTTCACCACCCAGACTGGGCCTGGCACTGGCCAGTGCGCTGCTGAGTCTACCCGTCCTGGCGCAGGATGCCGCGCCGATTGCCCGCGTGGAAATCACCGGCTCGAACATCCGCCGCGCGCAGGCGGAAACGGCGTCGGCCGTACAAACCCTGAACGCGGCCGACATTGAAAAGTCGGGCAAGTCCAGCGTGGCCGAACTGCTGCAGACCCTGGCCGTCGACAACCAGGGTTCCGTGCCCACGTCCTTCGGCAACGGCTTTGCCGCCGGCGCTTCCGGCGTGTCGCTGCGGGGCCTGGGCACGGCCTCGACCCTGGTCTTGCTGAATGGCCGCAGGGTGGCGCCGTATGGCCTGGCCGACGATGGCCAGAAAGTGTTTGCCGACCTGAACATCATTCCCCTGGAAGCGGTGGAACGGGTGGAAATCCTCAAGGATGGCGCCTCGGCCATCTACGGTTCGGACGCCATCGCCGGCGTGGTCAACGTGATCCTGCGGCGCGACTACCAGGGCACGGCCATCAAGGGCAATTACGGCAAGACCAAGGAATGGGACGGGCGCGACGCGCGCGCCGCCATCACGCACGGCTTCGGCGACATCGACAGCGACCGCTACAACGTGCTGCTGAATCTCGAATACAGCGAAAAGGCCGCCATCTGGAACCGCGACCGGGCCGGGCGGGGGGCCGTCGGCCGCAGCGACTTGCGCGACCTGGGCTTCAGCGCGCAGGAGTCGCTCAGCGGCGCGGGCGCCATCACCACCAACAATGCGGCCGGCAGCGCCGTCAACGGCAATGTGCGCAATCCCGACACGCTCGATTACTACAACCGCGGCAATCTCGCCGGCGCGGGTTTTACGCGCGCCTTCCCCGGCGCCGCCTGCGGCAACTTCACCACGCATCCGCAAGGCGACCCGGGCGGCGGCTGCCTGACCGATGCTGCGCAACAATACGGCCAGATCCAGCCGAAACAGAAGAACATCAATTTCTTTGGCCGCGCCGCCTGGCAACTGACGCCAGCGTTGCAGACGTATGCCGAATTGAACGTATATCACAGCGAATCGCACTCGGCCACCACGCCATCGACGGTCAGCGGCTCGGTCGGCTACCCGGGCGGCCCTGTCAGCAATGCGGGAGTGTCGCTCGGTGCCGCCCACCCGGACAATCCGTATTTCGGCACGGCGGCGCGGCTGCGCTACCTGGCCGCCGACGTGGGGCCGCGCCTGTCGGAAGTCAATTCCACCTTCACGCGCTTTGTCGCCGGCATCAAGGGCGCGGTGGCGGGCTGGGATATCGACAGCGCCTTGCTGTACTCGCAGAACAAGGTGTCGAACGACTTGAACGGCTACCTGCAGCGCGACGTCGCCTTCGCCCTGCTCAACCCGACTGCCGCGAATGTGGCGGCGGCCAGCCTGAACCCCGCGTATGCAGCCCTGCCGGCCGGCAGCCTGTGGCGCATCGCGGAAAACGCGGGCCTCAACTCAGCCGAGCTGTACGCGGCCCTGTCGCCGCGCATTTCCAACGATGCCAAGACGCATATCGCGCAGATCGACTTCAAGGCCAGCCGCGAGGTGGCCAAGCTGGACGGCGGCGGCCTGGGCGTGGCCGTGGGCGCCGAATTCCGCCACGAATCGACGGAACTGAAACCTACCACGGGCACGGAACGGGGCAATATCATTGGCCTCGGCTATTCCGCCTACAAGGGCAGCCGCAATGCCTCGGCCATCTATGCCGAGGTGCTGGCGCCCGTGCTGAAAACCGTGGAACTGTCGGGCGCGCTGCGCGCCGACCATTTCACCGACGTGGGCAATTCCTATACCCCGAAAGCGGGCGTGAAATGGACGCCCGTGCGCGAACTGGCCCTGCGCGGCACCTTCGCCAAGGGCTTCCGCGCGCCCAGCGCGGCGGAAAACGGCGTCGGCGGCCTGGCCGCGTTCTCCACCGCCAGCGATCCGCTGCGCTGCGGGCTCGGCGTGGAGGTGGCTTGCGATCCCGCCTCCATCGCCGTCATCACGTCGCCCAATCCCAAGCTGTCGCCCGAGCGTTCGCGCAGCTATTCCGTGGGCGCCGTGTGGGACCCGCTGCCGCGCACCAGTATTTCCGTGGATCTGTGGCAAATCCGCCGCAAGAATGAAATCAACCAGGAGCAAACGGACACCGCCATCGCCGAAGGCCATGTGGCGCGCGACCCGTCGACGGCCACGGGCATCGCCGGCGATCCGGGTGCCATCACGGCCGTGCTGGCCAATTATGTGAATTCGGCGCAAACGACGGTGCGCGGCATCGATATCGACGCGCGCCAGCGCTTCAGCCTGGGCAGCGAGTATGGCAGCCTGGTGTTCGACCTGAAATGGACGCACTTGTACAAATGGCTGCGCACGGAGCAGGATGGCACGCAGCGCGATTTTGCCGGCACGCATGGCAATTGCGATGTGTCCAACTGCATGGGCACGCCGGACGACCGCATCAACCTGGGTGCCACCTGGGAGCGCCAGGACTGGCGGGTCACGGCCAACGTCAACTACCGCGCGCCGCTCGACAACGTGCTGTTCAAGAATGATCCGGACGGCTGCGCCACGCATTTCGCCGACGGCACGGATGCCCCTCGCGGCTGCCGCATCGCCTCGTTCACCACGGTGGACCTGACGGCCCGCTGGCTGGCCACGCCCAAGCTGGAAGTGTTTGCAACGGTGCAAAACCTGTTCGACAAGATCGCACCGCTCGATCCGCTCACATATGGCGCCACGGGCTACAACCCGCTCGACTACGCGGGCGCGGCAGGACGCTTCATCAGCGCGGGGGTGAAGTACAAGTTCTGAATTTCGTCATATTTTCAACGTATCAGGCGTTTCAGGAACCGTAGCGAGCAAGCCCAATATTGGGTTGAGTAGCGCAGCTGTACTTCAGGTACAGCGAGCAACGCAAACTCAAGAGTGGGCTGCGCAGTAGGTTCCTGAAATGGCGATCTAAGCCGTCCCGCCGACCGTGATGCCATCCAGGCGCAAGGTTGGCTGCCCCACGCCCACGGGCACGCTTTGCCCCTCCTTGCCGCACACGCCCACGCCCGAATCGAGGCGCATGTCGTTGCCGATCATGGAAACGCGGTTGAGCACGTCCGGGCCGTTGCCGATCAGGGTCGCCCCTTTCACCGGGTAGCTGAGCTTGCCGTTTTCAATCATGTACGCTTCGCTGGCCGAGAAGACGAACTTGCCGTTCGTGATGTCGACCTGGCCGCCGCCGAAGTTGACGGCGTACAAACCGTTCTTGACGGACGCGAGGATCTCGCCCGGGTCCTTGTCGCCGCCCAGCATATATGTATTCGTCATGCGCGGCATGGGCAGGTGGGCGAACGATTCGCGGCGCGCATTGCCCGTCACGGGCATCTTCATCAGGCGCGCATTCATGGTGTCCTGGATGTAACCCTTCAGGATGCCGTCCTCGATCAGGGTCGTGCACTGCGTCGGGTTGCCCTCGTCATCGATATTCAGCGAGCCGCGCCGGCCCGCCAGGGTGCCGTCATCGACCACGGTGACGCCCTTGGCGGCCACGCGTTCACCGATGCGGCCCGAAAACGCGGACGAACCCTTGCGGTTGAAATCGCCTTCCAGGCCATGGCCGATCGCTTCGTGCAACAAGATGCCGGGCCAGCCCGGTCCCAGCACGATGGTCATGGGACCGGCGGGCGCCGGGCGCGCTTCCAGGTTCACCAGGGCCGAATTGACGGCGTCCGTTGCGTATTGTTCCAGCACGGCATCGCTGAAATAGTCATAGCTGAAACGCCCGCCGCCGCCGGCCGAGCCCGTTTCGCGGCGGCCATTCTGTTCCGCGATCACCGTCAGCGAGACGCGCACCAGCGGGCGGATGTCGGCCGCCAGCACGCCATCGCTGCGCAGCACCAGCACCACGTCGTATTCGCCGGCCAGGCCCGCCATCACTTGCACCACTCTGGGATCTTTCGCCCGCGCCATCTTTTCCACGCGTTCCAGCAATTGCACCTTGGCCGTGGCATCCAGCGAGGCGAGCGGATCGTTGGGCAGGTACAAGGAACGGCCGCCCTGCGCAAGCATCTGGCCCGCGATCTTGATTTTGCCGCTACCTGCGCGCGCGATGGTACGCGTGGCCGCCGCCGCTTCCAGCAGGGCCCGCTCGGAAATATCGTCGGAGTACGCAAAGGCCGTCCTGTCGCCAGACACGGCACGCACGCCCACACCCTGGTCGATGGAAAAACTGCCCGTCTTGACGATGCCCTCTTCCAGGCTCCAGCCTTCGCTCTTGGTCGACTGGAAGTACAGGTCGGCATAGTCGACCTTGTGCGTAAACATCGTGCCCAGGGCTTTCAACAGCTTGTCTTCATCCAGGCCGAACGGCGTGAGCAGGATATCGCGCGCCACGGCCAGGCTGGACAGATTGGGTTCAAATGGGATCATGGTTCTTTCTCACAATTCAATTCACATGGTGCGGTGCGCCAGGGCGGGCAGCGACTCGCGCACGCCGGCCAGGAACACCAGGTCGATCTCGCCGCTCACCACGCCCTCGCCTTCAGGCAACACGGCTTTCACTTCGCCCCACGGGTCGATCAGCATGCTGTGGCCCCACGTGCGGCGGCCGTTCGGATGCAAGCCGCCTTGCG
Organism: Janthinobacterium sp. BJB446; assembly: GCF_002735655.1. Classification (NCBI taxonomy): domain Bacteria; kingdom Pseudomonadati; phylum Pseudomonadota; class Betaproteobacteria; order Burkholderiales; family Oxalobacteraceae; genus Janthinobacterium; species Janthinobacterium sp. BJB446. Next base: position 462,506 of record NZ_PDZK01000003.1, read on the forward strand.
CCGAGGCCAGCACATAGCACTGGTTTTCGATGGCGCGCGCGCGCAGCAGCACTTCCCAGTGGGCGCTGCCCGTCGTATGGGTAAACGCGGCCGGCACGACGATCAGCGCGCAATCGCCCATGGCACGGTACAGCTCGGGAAAGCGCAGGTCATAGCAGATGGACAGGCCGACCCGGCCGAACGGCGTCTCGATCGAGCGCACCTGCGCGCCCGGCACGATGGTGCGCGATTCATTGTACGACTCGGTGCCGCGCGTAAAACCGAACAGGTGGATCTTGTCGTAGCGCCCGGCCGGCGCGCCTTGCGGGTCGTACACCAGCGTCGTATTGAGTACCTTGCCCTCCTCACCGGAAATCAGGGGCAAGGTGCCGCCGATCAGCCAGATGCCGTGCTGGCGCGCCATCTGCGCCATGCCATCCTGGATCGGTCCGCTGCCGGGCTGTTCCGCATGGGCCAGCTTGTCCGTTTCCTGCTTGCCCATGATGGCCCAGTATTCGGGCAGCACCACCAGCTGCGCGCCACCGGCGGCGGCCTGCGCCACCAGCCGGCGCGCCGTGGCCAGGTTGTCTTCCACGGAGGGCGAGGAAATCATTTGTACTGCTGCGACTGTATGCATCATTGCCACCTCTTATCCATTCGAACGCCTCGCCTATTTCGCCACGGCCTCCACGGCTGCAGCGGCAGGCACGGCGACAGGTTCCAATTTACCACCATCGAGCTTGGTCACGACGGGCGATTTCCACGGGCCGGCGATCTGCATGTGGTAAGTGAGCGCCTTCATCACGGGAGCGCGCAGGAACAATTGCGCCAGGAAACTGCCCAAGCCGATGACGGGGTTGACGGCCAGCGCGTACACGAGCGGCCCCGTGCCCAGGTTAAATTCGGGGATCACCACCACGTGCAAATTCGTCGTTTCATTGGCGATATCGGCCGTGCCATCCATCAGCACGGTGGCCGCCACGCCATGCATCTTGAGGTTGTCCGTGGTCACGACGCCGCGCTTGATGCTGGCGTTGGCCGTGATGCCGTCGAAGGCCAGGCCTTCGGAAAACACGTCGTGGAAATCGAGTTTCAGCAAACGGGGCAAGGCTTGCAGGCTGAGCACGCCCAACAGCTTGGCCGCGCCCGGATCCTGCTTGAGGAACTGGCCCGATTCCACGTTCATCTCGATCTGCCCCGACAAGGTGGGAATGTCGAGCGAATACGGCAAGCCATTCCAGGCGATGTCACCGCTCAGGCGGCCCTTGCCGCGACGCACCGTATCGGCAAAGCCGAAGCGGTCGAGCAACTTGCCTGCATCGACGATATCGAGGCCAAAACGCAGGCTGGTCGTGCTTTGCCCATCCTTGATGACCCATTTGCCATTGCCGCTCAGCGCGCCATCGGGGTTCGACAGCTGCAGCTTGCCTACGCGCCATTCTCTCCCGCCCGCCGCCATGGTGTTATAGGCCTGCAATTCCAGCCGGCCGATCTTCTTGTTGAACAGTTCAAATTGCTCGGCGACGATATCGAGCGAAGGGATCGACTGGGCGCCACTTTTTCCTTCCAACAGATTCTTCACGTCATTGGCGGCCGACTCGGGAATGATCAGCGACGACAGGCGCGCCGTCATCTTGCCCAGGCCGGACGGCGTTTCCAGCCACGTCACATAGCCGGACACCTGCTTCGCGTCAATATTGGCTTGCCACACATCCTTTTGATGCGTGGCGCCCACGACCACGTTTTCCAGCTTGCGCTCGCCCAGCATCAGTTCGCTGGCACGGGCCGCCATCATGTCCGGCACCACGTATTGCGCAATATCGGGCGCATCGTCGGCAGCACCGCTGTCGGCGGGGGCCATGCCGCTGCCGGCGATTTCACTGCCGGCGGCAATCCAGCTGTCCACGTCCAGGGTTTTCATGTTGACGTTGAACATCATGCCGCTGTCCGGTTCCGGCGCCGGCACATTCACGCCGATGCCGCCGCGCACCAGGCGCCAGGCATCCTTGCCCTGCTTCTGGCGCTGGTAGCGGGCAGCGATGCCGGAACCCAGCGCGATGCGGATATCGTCCGTGCGCAAGCCCGCGCCGTTGGCCGCATTGCCCGTCAGGGTGAATTTCACGGGCAGGCTGTCGCCGGCCGGCTTTTTCAGGGGGGCGGGGAAATCCAGACCCAGGCCCGTCAGCGGCGACTCGACATTGACGACCACCTGGTGGTCGCGCGCCGTGATCAGGCCGCTGTAACGGGCGCCGCCATTCAAATGTTTCGCCAGGCGCTGCAGCACGGGCGCCGGATAGGTCTTGCGCAAGCCGTCGATCGTCATGTTGCCGGCCAGTTTCACCTGGATGGAACTGTCCGGCTGCGTGCCGCCCGAAATGGCCAGCGGCCCGCCCAGCAGGCTACCATTCAAGCCATTCAGGTTGACGCCTTTTTCGTTGAATTCGATCTTGCCCTGCGTGCCGAGCACGGGCGGCATGTCGTGGAACAGCACCACGTCGTTGCCCGCCAGCTGCAAGCTGCCCTGCACGGTCGACTCGAGCATGCGCTCTGTCGGCAAGTGCAATTTGAGGGCCAGCTTGGCATTGCCCGTTGCCGTCGTTTCATCCGTGAAATGCTCGATCCAGCCGAGCACGGGGCTGGCCGTCACGTACTTGAGGAATTCCTGCATCGGGCCGGCCGCATTGCCCTCGATATCGAGCAAGGTGTCGAAGACGGTCAGGTCGGGGATCACGGCTTTGACATTCGTCAAGGCCACGCCGCCCGTGGTGGCCGTGTCGCCGCGGATTTCCATGCGCGCCCGCTCGAACACGAAACTGCCCTTGATCTTTTCCGCCTGCGGCCACAGCGGTGCCTTGCCGGCCAGGGGGCCGCTTTCCGCAAATTCGCCGGGCGCGTAATTCAGCGTGCCATTCTCGATCTTGCCGGCCACGCGGAAGTCGCCCCGGTTGCGCTGGGCCGGGGTGTCGGCCTTGAAGGGGAAATGTTCGAGTTCGCCGCGCAGGCGCAGGCTGACATCGCGCGCCACGCCGCCCTCCAATGCGCCCGTCAGCCAGTGGCGCAGGTGTTCGGGCGTTTGCAGCGGCAGATAGCGGCCGATGGTGTTGATCTGGAAGTTGTCGATCGTGCCCGTCACATCCACCTGACCCAATTTGCTGCCGTCGAGCGGCAAACGCTGCGAACCATGCAAGGCGACCCGCATGCCTTGTTGATTAAAATCAAGCCTGTCCAGGTCAACTTGCAGCATATTGTCTGCTTGGAAAGCCCAGCGCGCCTCCATTTCGAATTGTTCGAACGGCAAGGCCGGCTCACTCAAGTAGGAGGCCAGTTGCAATACCAATCCCTGTGCATCGATATCGATCTGGCCGCCCTTGTCGCTGGCGTCGATACTGCCCGTCAAATGATCGAAACCGGGGATAGCCGGTGCGGCCGCCTGCGCAGGACTGGTCGCCGTCTTCGCCACGGCCAGGCGCGCCGGCTGCGCATTCAGGCCCAGATCGATGAGCTTGCCACGCAAACGGTAGCTGGCCGGCGTCGCCATCTCGCCTTCCCATTGCGCAGAAAAATCCTGCAAACGCCCGCGCGGCGCCAGGGCGTCGAGGCGCTGGCGCTGCTGTTCACCCAGCGGCAGCTTGTCGGCCAATGCGGCCAGGGTCTGCAAATCGAGCGACTTGGCCGTGATTTCCGTACGCGCCGGCTTGCGCTTCGTGGCGGCCACAAAGCGTTCGGACAGGGTCGTGGGCGGCAGGCTGAGGCCATCGCGGGTTTCTACCGCAAAATTCGTCAACTCGACCTGGTGCCCATTCGCGCCAAAGGTAGGCTTGCCGTCCGGCACCTGCGCCGACAGCTCTTCTTTTGCCGAAATGCGCCCGCTGACCGACAGCAAGTCGAGCGGCGCGATATGTTCGCCCAGCTGCGCCTGCACATCCGTCAAGCCCACGTCGGCCGTGAAGCCGGCCAGGCGCGCGTGATCCAGGCTCAACCAGGCGCGCAGGGCGCCCTTGCCCTGGCTCAATTCAAACGGATAGTCGAGATAGCGGCGCCAGGCGGCCAGGTCGGCATTTTTCAGGTCGGCGTACAGTTCCCCCTTCCACATCGACACATCCGAGATGCGCGTGCTGAAAGGCGGATGCGTGAAGTGGGCGCGCACATCGATGGGCGCGGCCAGGCTAGGGGGCGGCGTGGCCTGCAAGCCCAGCCGGTGGCTGCGCCAGCGGTTGCGCAACAGCACATTGACCTGCGATAAAGCCAGCTCGGGTGTGCCGCGCGCTTCGTCCGTCCAGCGCACCTTGCCGTCGCGAATGATGATGTCATGCTGCGACAGCAGCCAGTCGGCGCCCTTGCCATCGCTGCCTTGCGTGCTGTCGATCAATACCCCGGCTACGTACAGCTTGCCATCCTTGCTGCGCCGCACGTCCAGGTCGGGCCGCGTGATTTCCAGGGTAGTAAAGCGCACGGAGCCAAGCACGCTCCACCACGACACGGTAGCCGATATGCTCGGCAGGCTCAACGCCTGGCGGCCCGCCTGGTCGCGCAGGGTCACGTCGCCAAGGAAGAGATTCGGGCGTACGCCATGCCAGGAGGCATAAATGCGCGCAATGCTGACAGGGTTGCCCAGCGCGCGGCTGGCCGCCCGCTCGATATCGCCTTTGTAGTAATCGATATTCGGCAAGATCGCGTAGCGCAGGAATAAAAACAGCACGGCGAAGGCGAAGTACGCCAGCAATACCAGTTTAATGGTAAAACCCAACACATGGTGGGTGGCCAGGTTGGCCATGCGATAGGCGGCACGCAGCCGCTGCCAGCGCAGGGCCAATGGCACATGTTCTGTCACGCTTGCTTCTGGCGGTTTTTGCATCAATAAGCTAATAAACTGGCCCGGCGTCAAATAATGGCAAAAATCGTCTGCATTCGTGGTGCGCGCCTGCATCCTTGCGCTTGCGTCTGAGCAAAGCCTCCCTTACCATCGTCCGGAAGAGCACGCACTGCCGGCGGTATTGGGCCGGCGGCACAATTTTACCGCATCCCCCGCCGTTCGCAGCCAAGTTAAGCAAGAACATGCACGCAGCATCCACGAGACACTTACCGATACCATGAGCACACAGCCTTTGATCTCCGCCTCCCGTTTCTACCAGCGCTGGCTGGACGCCGCCCCCGAGCGCGCCGCGCAGGTGGCGCAACTGGTGCGCGCGCCGCTGGACGGGCTCGACTTTGCCGCCGAGTTGGCCGCCCAGGCGAATGTCGCCACGCCGCCGCTGCCGCCCGAGCGGGCCATGCGCCGCCTGCGCAACCTGCTCGTCTGCGGCCTGATCGCGCGCGATCTTGGCGGCCAGGCCGACTTGAACGAAGTCGTCACGGCCATGACGGGCTTTGCCGATTTCGCCATCCGCACGCATGTGGACGCCATCATGGCCGAAATGGTGGCCCTGCACGGCATGCCTGTCGGCGAGGAGTCGGGCGAGGAGCAGGCCTTGATGGTATTGGCGATGGGCAAGCAAGGCGGCGGCGAACTGAATGTCTCGTCGGATATCGACCTGATCTTTGTCTACCCGGAAGATGGCGACACGCAAGTCACCGTGGCGGGCCAGCGCAGCCTGTCCAACCACGAGTTTTTCATTCGCATGGGCAAGAAACTGATCGCCGCCCTGGCCGAGATCACGCAAGACGGATTTACTTTCCGCGTGGACATGGCCTTGCGTCCGAACGGCAACTCGGGGCCGCTTGCCGCCAGCCTCAGCATGGTGGAACAGTACCTGATCGTGCAAGGGCGCGAATGGGAACGCTACGCCTGGGTCAAGGCGCGCGCCGTAACGGGCAAGGCCGAGGATATCGCCTCGCTCGACGCCATCGTGCGCCCGTTTGTCTTCCGCCGCTACCTCGATTTCGGCGTCATCGATGCCATCCGCACCATGCACGGCCAGATCCGCGCCGAGGTCAACCGCCAGGAACGGCTGCACCCGGACCGCAGCAACAACGTCAAGCTGGGCCGTGGCGGCATCCGCGAAATCGAATTCCTCGCGCAAGTGTTTCAATTGATACGGGGCGGGCGCGACGCCGAGCTGCGCGAACGTTCCACGCGCGCCACCCTGCGCACGGTGGCAGACAAGGGCTTGCTGGAACCGGCCATCGTGGAACAGTTGCTGGGTTCCTACACCTTCCTGCGCAACCTCGAACACCGGCTGCAATACCTGGACGATGCGCAAACCCACACCCTGCCCGCGAATGACGCCGACCGCCTGACCGTGGCGCAGATGATGGGCTTGCCCGACACGCCTACCCTGCTGGCCCAGCTGGAAGCACACCGCGTATTTGTCGCCGGCCAGTTTGACGAGATGTTCAGCGACAAGAGCAGCGGCACGCCGCCGGCCGACACGGGCATCGATCCGCAAACGTCGAACGACTGCGCCGCATCCGACCAGCAGGAAGCCATCGAAGCGCGCTTTGCCGCCCTGGGTTTCCATGAGCCCGCCGCCTGCGCGCGCCGCCTGCTGGCCACGTGGCAGGCGCCCCGTTTGCAATCGTTGCCCGAGGCGAGCCGCACGCGCCTCGTCGCCCTCGTCAATTCCGCCCTGCCCCTGATCACCGATTGCTCCGTGTCCAACGGCAATGCCAGCCAGCTGGCCACCCTGGGCCGGCTGCTCGATTTCCTGGAAGCGATTGCGCGCCGCTCGGCCTATCTGTCGCTGCTGACGGAATACCCGCATACGCTCGAGCGCGTCGTGCGCATGGTGTGCGCCAGCGGCTGGGCCGCCACCTTCCTCACGCAGCACCCGATCCTGCTCGACGAGTTGCTCGATGAGCGCATCCGCAACACGGTGCCGGACCCGGCCGCCCTGGCGCTCGACCTGCAGCGCCAGCTCGACGACGCGCCCGGCGACACGGAGCGGCAGATGGATATCCTGCGCGAAATGCACCACGCGCAGCTGTTCCAGTGCCTGGCGCAAGACCTGGCGGGCGACCTCAGCGTGGAAAAACTGGCCGACTACCTGTCGCAGCTGGCCGACATCATCGTCGCCGCCACCGTGCAAGCCGTCTGGCAAACCTTGCCGACGCGCCACCGCGACGTGCCGAAATTCGCCGTCATCGCGTACGGCAAGCTGGGCGGCAAGGAACTGGGCTATGTGTCCGACCTGGACGTCATTTTCCTCTTCGACGACGACGACCAGGAAGCGCCCGGCCTGTACGCGAAGCTGGCGCAACGTTTCATTACCTGGATGACCTCGCACACGTCGGCCGGCATTCTGTTCGATATCGACATCGCCCTGCGTCCCGATGGCGCCTCGGGCATGCTGGTTTCCAGCGTGCAGGCATTCGAGCGCTACCAGGGAAGCGCGGCCTGGGTGTGGGAACACCAGGCGCTCACGCGCGCGCGCTTTTGCGCCGGAGATACCACCATCGGCAAGCATTTTGAGCGCATCCGCGACACGATCTTGCGCAAGGAGCGCCCGGAAAACGGCCCGCTCAAGGGCGAAGTGGTGGCCATGCGCAAGAAGATGCTGGATGCGCATCCGCCCCGCCCTGGCAGCTTTGACTTGAAGCAGGATCCGGGCGGCATGATCGACATCGAGTTCATGGTGCAGTACCTGGTGCTTCAGCATGCGGCGCAGTATCCGCAACTGACGGCCAACTCGGGCAATATCGCCCTGCTGCGCCTGTGCGGCGAACTGGGACTGATCGACGCCCAGCTGGCCGCCCTGGTCGCCGACGCCTACCGCGCGCTGCGCAAGCTGCAGCACCAGTTGCGCCTGCAGGGGCAGGACCTGGCCCGCGTGGAACCGGAGCGCGTGCGCGTGCATGCGGATAACGTCGTGCGCCTGTGGCAAGCCATCTTCGGCGCCGCAGCCTGAGGCCGGCCCGGGCATGCCGCTCCATTACCTGTCGCGCCTGAGCGGCTCGGCGCGCGATACGCAAGCCAACCTGCAGCTGGGCTGCGTGCTGGCGCTGGTGGCGGGCGCCGTGAATGCGGGCGGTTTTCTCGCCATCGGCGGCTATACCTCGCACATGACGGGCATCGTCTCGGGCATGGCCGATGACCTGGCGCTGGGCAATATCACCGTGGCCCTGGCAGCGCTGGGCGCATGGCTGGCCTTTGTCAGCGGTGCGGCCGTCACGGCCATCATGGTGAACTGGGGCAAGCGGCGCCGGCTGCACAGCCAGTTTGCCGCCAGCCTGCTGCTGGAAGCAGCCTTGCTGTTGCTGTTCGGCTTGACGGGCAATTATCTGGCCGCCATGCCCGACGTGCTGGGCCCCGTCACCATCTTGCTGCTGTGCTTTGTGATGGGATTGCAAAACGCCATCATCACCAAGATTTCGGGCGCCGTCATCCGCACCACGCACGTGACGGGCCTGTCCACCGATATCGGCATCGAACTGGGCAAGATGGCGTATTACAACCGGCGCCACCTGCCGGACCGGATGGTGAAGGTCAACCGCGGCAAGCTGAGAACGCACAGCCTGCTGATCGCCTGCTTCTTCATCGGCGGCGTCAGCGGCGCCCTGGCCTTCAAGCACATCGGTTTTCCCGCCGCCACTATCCTGCTCGCCGGTGTGCTGACCCTGCTCTCCGGCGTGCCGGTGCTGCGTGACTTGCGCCTGCTATGGCGCTTTTACCGGCGCCGCCTGCACGCCTGGCGTTAGCAGGAATATTTTTCTTTATAGCAATAAATTACTGATTTTAATGCTAATATTTTTCTGCGTCTGGCCGGTTCACCATGCCTGCCGTGGCGGCCTTTTGATTTGACACCCTACCGTTGTCCAATTGTGAAAGCGAGAAAAATGATTTCCATTAAAAAAGCCCTGTTTATCTTTGCCATCGCCGTCGGCGCCGCAGCTTCGTTCTCCAGCACGGCCGCCGTGCGCGCGTGGATTCCGTCGGAAAACTGCGACTACATCCTCAACATGTGCTACCAGGGCGTCGAGGCGTCGTGCGAGCAGTGGCGCAACCAGTGCGAACCCAAGGAATAAGCTGGCAACAGACGAAAAAAAACGCCCCGAAGGGCGTTTTTGCTTATGCGGTCAAAAGATTACTTGGCCGACATCAGTGCGACGGTGGTGTCGAGCATGCGGTTCGAGAAACCCCACTCGTTGTCGTACCACGACGATACTTTCACCAGGCGGCCCGACACTTTGGTCAGGGTCGAATCGAAGTTCGACGAAGCCGGGTTGTGGTTGAAGTCGATCGAGACCAGCGGTTCGGTCTGGTACGTCAGGATGCCTTCCAGGGCGCCTTCCGAAGCGGCCTTCATCAACGCGTTGACTTCTTCCACGGTGGTGTCGCGCTTGGCGATGAAGGACAGGTCGACCAGCGACACGTTGATGGTCGGCACGCGGATGGCGAAGCCGTCCAGCTTGCCATTCAGCTCAGGCAATACCAGGCCCACGGCGGCAGCGGCGCCCGTCTTGGTCGGGATCATGCTCATGGTGGCCGAACGGGCGCGGCGCAGGTCTTCATGCATCACGTCGGACAGCACCTGGTCGTTGGTGTAGGCGTGCACGGTGGTCATCAGGCCCGTTTCGATGCCGATGGCGTCGTTGAGCGGCTTGACCAGCGGTGCCAGGCAGTTGGTGGTGCACGAAGCGTTCGAGATGACGGTGTCGGTCGATTTCAGTACCGAGTGGTTGACGCCGAACACGACGGTTGCGTCGACATCCTTGCCGCCTGGTGCCGAAATGATGACTTTTTTCGCGCCGCCCTTCAAGTGAGCCGAAGCTTTCTCTTTGGTGGTGAAGAAGCCCGTGCATTCCAGCACGACGTCCACGCCCAGCTCGCCCCATGGGATTTCAGCCGGATTGCGCTGTGCGAATACGCGGATCGGATCGCCATTGACGATCATGTTGTCGCCTTCGACGGTGACCGTGCCCGGGAACTTGCCGTGCGCGGTGTCATAGCGGGTCAGGTGGGCGTTCGATTTGGCATCGCCCAGGTCGTTGATGGCAACGATCTGGATATCCTGTTTCTTGCCGCCTTCGTAGAAAGCGCGCAACACATTACGGCCGATGCGGCCGTAGCCATTGATTGCAACTTTGATCGTCATACTCTGCTCCTGATTAAAAAAGAAGGTACATGCACGCCCCTGGCAAATGCATTGCCAGGGCCGTTAGAAATCAATATTAGCCAGCGATAACGGCTTTGACCTTGGCCACGACGTTCTCGACCGTGAAGCCGAAGTGCTTGAACAGCACGCCAGCCGGAGCCGATTCGCCAAACGTGTCGATACCGACCACGGCGCCTTCCAGGCCCACGTATTTGTACCAGAAGCTGGTCACGCCCGCTTCGATGGCCACGCGCGGCACGCCTTTCGTCAGCACGCTGGCCTTGTAGGCGGCGTCCTGACGATCATACACGTCGGTCGACGGCATCGACACCACGCGCACGTTGATGCCTTCGGCTGCCAGCGCGCTGGCGGCGGCGACAGCCAGTTCCACTTCGGAACCGGTGGCGATCAGGATCGCCTTGGCATCGGCCACGTCGTTCAGCACATAGCCGCCGCGGTAGATGTTGTCGATCTGTTCGGCGCTACGCTCCTGGTACGGCAGGTTCTGGCGCGAGAAGATCAGGGTCGACGGGCCATCCTTGCGGCGCACGGCGGCGCCCCAGGCAGCGGCCGACTCGACGGTGTCGCATGGACGCCAGTTGTCCAGGTTCGGGATCAGGCGCATCGACGAGACGTGCTCGACCGATTGGTGCGTCGGGCCGTCTTCGCCCAGGCCGATCGAATCGTGGGTGAACACGAAGATCGAACGCAGCTTCATCAGGGCAGCCATGCGCAGGGCATTGCGGCTGTAGTCGGAGAACGTCAGGAACGTGGCGCCGAACGGGATGTAGCCGCCGTGCAAGGTGATGCCGTTCATGATGGCGCTCATGCCGAATTCGCGCACGCCGTAGTTGATATGGTTGCCCGGCTGGCCCGAACGCACGGCCACGCACTCTTTCCAGTTGGTCAGGTTCGAACCGGTCAGGTCGGCCGAACCGCCGAGGAATTCCGGCAGGGACGAAGCCAGGGCCTGGATGGCGTTCTGGCTGGCCTTGCGGGTGGCGATGTTTTCTTTTTTCTCGACGCAGGAAGCGATGGCGGCCGACAGCGCCGTTTCAAACGCGGCTGGCAACTCGCCCTGCATGCGGCGCGACAATTCTGCGGCTTGCTGCGGGAATTCACGGCTGTAGGCGGCAAAGCGCTCGTTCCAGTCCGCTTCCAGCAAGGCGCCTTGTTTCTTGGCATCCCAGGCCGCGTACACGTCGGCCGGCATCTCAAATGGCGCGGCATCCCAGCCGATGTATTCGCGTACGGCAGCGATTTCCTTGTCGCCCAGCGCGGCGCCGTGGACCTTGTCGCCGCCTTGCAGGTTCGGCGAACCCTTGCCGATGATGGTCTTGCAGCAGATCAGGGTTGGCTTCGATGCGGTCTTGGCGGCGGCGATGGCGGCAGCCACGGCGGCAACATCGTGGCCATCGACGGCGCGGATGACGTTCCAGCCGTACGCTTCGAAGCGGGCCGGGGTGTCGTCCGTGAACCAGCCTTCGACTTTGCCGTCGATGGAAATGCCGTTGTCATCGTACAGGGCGATCAGCTTGTTCAAGCCCAGGGTGCCGGCCAGCGCGCACACTTCGTGCGAAATACCTTCCATCAGGCAACCGTCGCCAACGAAAGCATAAGTGTAGTGGTTGACGATGTCGTAGCCAGGCTTGTTGAATTCAGCAGCCAGCAATTGCTCCGACAGGGCCATGCCGACGGCGTTGGCGATGCCCTGGCCCAGCGGGCCGGTAGTCGTCTCGATGCCTGGCGTGATATCGACTTCCGGGTGGCCCGGGGTTTTCGAATGCATCTGGCGGAAAGCCTTGATGTCATCCATCGACAGGTCGTAACCGGTCAGGTGCAGCAGCGCGTAATGCAGCATCGAGCCGTGGCCGTTCGACAACAGGAAACGGTCGCGGTTCTGCCATTTTGGATTCGCGGGATTGTGGCGATAGTGACCACTCCACAGAGCAACTGCGATCTCGGCCATGCCCATCGGCATGCCTGGATGGCCGGAGTTGGCCTTTTGTACAGCGTCCATTGCCAGTGCGCGGATCGCATTGGCCATTTTGGTAGTCGGGAGCGTAGTTGTCATGATGGTGTGGGTCAGTCGCGAGTTTGGGATTCGTTTGCAACAGCACGGACAGGGAAGCCGGCTGCTTTCTGTGGTCAAGTATTTTACCAGACTGGGGGGCCGCAAATTAGAATTGCGGCGTACTGGCCAGCCAAATGGCTATACTTTGACGTCTTTCCACCCCACATATACCCCCGTTGAGGATTTGCATGCCGCGTTTTTTCTGCCCCCAGCCGCTCGTTGCCGGCACCACCATCGCCCTGCCGGAGGCTGTCGCCCACCATATCCAGGTCGTGCGCCTGGCACCGGGCGATGTCATCACCCTGTTCAATGGCGAAGGCGGCGAAGTGCAAGCGAGCCTGGTGACGGTTGCCAAGCGCAGCGTGACGGCTGAAATCCAGACGCACATAGCCCGCGAAGCGGAGCTGCCGTATGCCGTGACCCTGGCGCAGGCGCTGCCGGAAGCATCCAAAATGGACTGGATCATCGAAAAAGCCATCGAACTGGGCGCGGCGGGCATCGTGCCGCTGTCGGCCCAGCGCTGCGTCGTGCGCTTGTCAAGCGAACGGGCCGAAAAAAAACTCGCGCATTGGCAAGGCATTATCGTTTCCGCTTCGGAACAATGCGGGCGCAACCGCCTGGCGCAGCTGGCACCGCTGCAGGATTTCAATAGCTGGAGCAGCCAGAAAGATTTACATAAACGCATCATTTTGACGCCGCGCGCGGAGCAGTCCCTGGCCGACTGGGCCCGCCACCAGCCGCCGCAAGCCATCACCGTGATGGTAGGACCGGAAGGCGGGTTTTCGGAGGCGGAAGAAAAGGCGGCCCTGGCCGCCGGCGCCATCGGCCTGGCCATGGGCCCGCGCATCCTGCGCACGGAAACGGCGGGCCTGACGGCGCTGGCCACGCTGAGTGCCTTGTGGGGCGGGATGTAAGCAGTCAAGACTGGACGAGCAGGCAAAAAAAACCCCGCTAGCTTGCGCTAGCGGGGTTTTTCTTTTCCCCTCTTGCCGTGAGACACGGCAAGGGGTGAAAAACAAGTCAATTAAAACTTGTAGTTGTACTCGGCGGTCAGACGCACGGAACGCGGTGCGGTGTAGCTGATAACGCGGCCGTAGGTTGGGCTGACGTTCAACGAGCTGTCCACGTTGTACGTTTCGTCCAGGGTCTGCACGGTTTGCTTGTTGAGTACGTTAAATACGTCAACTTTCAATGCCAGACCTTTCACCAGTTGCGGACGGTAGGACAGATTCATGTCCAGACGCGTATCCCACGGCAGGGTGCCTTTCGAGCCGCGTGGTGAAGCAGCACCATCGCAGTAGAAGTAGACCGAACCATAGTCCACTTCGCCAGGAACGTTAGGGTTCCAGCCGAAGCAGTTCTTCGGACGACCCGAAGCCAGCAAGGCGTTCGCGCCGACAGTCCACTCAGGGTTCAGTTCATAGAAACCGAAGGCCTTGATTTGGTGCTCGCGGTTGTTTGGCAGCAAGCCGTTGGCATTCACCATCAACTCCGGATTATCCCAGGTCGACGTTGCGGCAACGTCGGTTTGGGCATTGTCCGAACGGGTTTGACCTTCGGTATTACCTTTGCTGCGCGACCACGTGTAGTTCACACGGCCATACCAGCCATCACGCATCGGATGCTCAGCAAACAGATCGATTGCCGTGTACGTACGTTTCGCTTCGTCAAAGCCCAGCTGTGCTTTGGTCAGGTGAACTTTCGTGTAGTTGCTGCGGGTACCAGCATAGTCGACCAGGAAGGTGTTGTCTTTACCTGGGTTAAACGATGCACACGAAAAACCGGAGTAGTTCGACGTATCGATATTGTTATCAACAGCGTAAGCGTCGATCAAACGGGTATCGCAGTAGTCATCGATGGTGGCTTTCAATTGGCGATAAGTCACTTTCGCGCCAAAGTTCAGGCTAGGCGAAAACGCTTTTTCGAAACCGATGGTCAACTCATCCTGATACGTTGCCTTGATATCCTGAGCAACAACGGTTTTTGGATCCTTGTACTGACCCAATTCGTTGTTGACCGAGTAAACCGGTGCCAGCGATTGCAGGCCCGTCGGCTGACCGTAAGCGTCGGTACCCGTGTAGGTGTAGCCTTCACGTGTCAGTGTCGAACGGCTGCCACCGCGAACGGCAAGGTGGGTCGGGATTTGCAGAGCATAACGGCCAGCGCTACCGTACACTTTCAACGAGGCATCACCGTTGACGTCCCATGCCGCGGCAAAGCGTGGCGAGATCATGTTCTTCACTTCCAGGAAGGTATCACCGTCGCCGTTGACGTTTTTAAAGCCTTCGTTACGAATGCCCAAGGTCAGCAACAGGTCCTTCGTGGTTTGCCAGCGGTCTTCCAGGTATTGTGCGCTTTGCTCGGAACGAGCATCCGTCACGCTGGAGAACAGGCGCTTGCTGACCCAGTAACCCTGGGAAGCCAGCAGACCAGGATTGTTCGAGGTCTTCACGGTGCTACCACCCAACTGCAGCGGCACAGTACCGTCACCAACACCGTTTTTACGGGTTTGGCCATACACCCAGATACCGCCGCCGCCATAGATGTCACCGACGTTGGTCGAGGTCAGCTTGTTGTCATCCAAACCGCCACGGATGGTGTGGTTGCCAATCTTGTATTCCAGATCCAGACGGGTAGACTTGATTTTGCTGGCCGAGTCGTTAGCGGAAACAGCACCGTTCAAGGTTTGCGGGCTGCTGTAGTTCAAGCCAGGCGCGCGGACATTGCTGGCGGCGCTGATCTGGAACAGATCCGCAGGTGCGGTACCGATCGGATCATAAACAGCCGAGTTCGGCGTTTTGCTTTGACCGTACAGGGCATTGACCGTCAAGTTTTCAGTCAGGTTACCCGTGTAGCGAATAATTTGCGTTTCTGCACCAACCGATGGCGAGAAGTCTTCGCTGTTCTTGTAGTGCTGCGATGCGGTCTTGGCAAGACGACGGCTGTTCGTGTAGTCGTAGCCATACAATTGACGGTCGGTCTTGGCTTCGTCGCCCAGCAACGTCATTTCCAGACGGTGATCATCCGTGATATTCCAGTCAAACTTCGCCATGTAGCGGTCGATCTTGTGCTGGTTCGACTGCCAGCCAGTGGTGGCGTTCGATGCCGAGGTACGGGTACCCAGCGCGGCGTCGGTATCGAGACTGCGCGATTCAAACGCGGCAAACATGAACAGTTTGTCTTTGATGATCGGGCCACCCACATAGGCGCCATACGTCTTTTCCGAGCGCGAGCTGTCGTTGCGGCGCAGGTACAGCGTGTTGTCGGTCGCGGCGTTCGACGTCGCGCCCGTATTCGGGTAGTAATAGTCTTTTGGCGTCGAGCGCAAACCGTTAGGCTCGATGGCAACCTGGGCACCGAATTCCCAGTTGTTGGTACCGCTCTTCGTCGTGACGTTGACCACGCCGCCAACCGAACGGCCAAACTCGGCGCCGAAGCCGCCGGTCAGGATCTGTGCCTGGGCGATCGCGCCGAATGGCAGTTCCGATGCGCCCAATTGGGTCAGCGGATTGGTAACTGGGAAACCATTGATGTAATACGCATTTTCCGAAGCGCCGCCGCCGCCGAACGATGCGCCGGCAGAGTAACGGGAGTCAGCACGGGTCGTGTTAGGCGCCAGCTGAATGATCGCGGCAACGTTTTGCGCGATAGGCAATTTTGCCAGTTCTTTGGCGGTAAACGTCGCGCCATTGTTCGAGCTCGAAACGTCGATGCGACTACGACGACCGGTAACCTGCACTGCCTGTACCGCGCTGCTGGCGAACGATGCATCAACGCCTTGACCCACGATAACATCGGTTTCGACGGTGTTGACGGTCTTGCCGTCGCGCACCAAGTCAATCTTGTAATGGCCTGGAGCCATGCCCGACGCAAAATAGCGACCCTCGGCATCGACCGTCACGGTACGTTTGGTACCAGTACCGATATTTTGCAAGACAACGGAAGCGCCAGCGGCTGCGCCATCGACCGTACCGTAAATATTACCGGCAGCGTTAGATTGCGCCATTGCGACAGGAACGACAGCTGCAGTCACCGCAGTCGCACTAAATGCAATCGCCAATGCACGCACTAAGACAGTTTTTCTAAACATGTGATTTCCTAATTATAGTTAAGCTTTTCTCGTGGATCAGCTTGGATAGAATGCATACAACAAATCACGGTCAATATTATTTTAAGTCCCGATTTTCCCCACTCCGTCATTTTATGACAGGTCATATAGTCCTATAGCCGGTCCCCTAGCTAGCTGACTAGACAACATATGGAAACATATGCAAACCTTAACTGTCAACAAACAGTACAGAATGGTGCGCAGAAACAACACACCTGCACAAAAAAGGTCAGAAAAAATAAACACACCCAAAAATGGTGCGGCAATGCACAATTTTGATGCGTGGAAAAGGCATAAAAATGCATATGCAAATACGTTTTTAGCGCGCTGCCAGCTCTTGCATGTATGAAAAAAGGGAGGAGTGCGGCCGCAGGAAGCGGTTATGTGCGAGTGCGCAAATAGAGACCCGCTGCCCGCCACGCACCGCCCAAAACCTCACGAATAGGGGGTGCGCTGACGGGGATCGAACGAAATATGCAGCCGCTATCAGATGGCTAAACGTTTCTGCTCTGGAGTAGGATTCAAAATAAATTAATTATCATTTAAATAATTATTTCTTTTTATATGCAATACGCTTCATCTCTTGCAGGTTGCGCAAGTTTCTCTCTTCCTGATCATTATCATTTTCCAATTTCACCAACTGGGCTTTATGTTGTGCATTGCTGTTATAAACAAATTCTTCAGTATCTTTTTTCCAGCGAACATTATCGGCAATGATTTCATCCGCGACCTTCTGGCTGTCATTTGCTATTTTTTTATACGTCTCAGAAATCAGTACATCTGCCTTGACAAATTCCTCATTGCTCATCAGCTTAAGGATATCTGGCGGAATAGTATTTGTTATTGGCATCGCCGCATTCAAATTCTTTACGAAACGCCCATAACAATCCACCCATGCATTAACGGCGGAATTCACCGAAGTAATTTCAGTATTTTTAGTAGACACCTTGGGAATTACTGGATGGGTACAATTAAATTTGCCATAGGCGACATTGGCACCGTCAAAGTTGGTAGTGTAGTAAGCGATGTCGGTTTTGCGTGCGCTCCGTTGTTGCACCAGATCCAGTGATGCGGCCGCTTCCGGGTTGCCGCCGGCAGCAGCCTGCTTGAGCCAGTACGTCGCCTGCGCTACGTCCTCTGTCGTGCCTTCACCAAAACCGTACATTTCACCCAGCTGCAATTGCGCGGCACTGTTACCCTGCTTGGCCAATTTCGTGAACTTCTGGAACGCAGTTGAAAAATCCTTGGCTTCCCACGACTTCTGAGCATCGGCAAGGTCATCTGCATGTACAGCCCCGAATGCCATCATTAAGCAAAAGCTGAGTGTGATTTTTTTCATCTTGACGTCCACTAGAAAGTTGATTGGAATAAAAGAATTTTCTGCTGGCAGGTTCGTTGCTCGTACGGAAGCAGTAGCAGTTCCCAGAAGGCAAATACAGCCCGACGAGTGCTTTAATCGTAGCTCAGAAATACGGGTTCCGCAATTAATAAGTTTGGCAAAAGGATCACATTTTTACGGCACTGTTAAATAAAAAAGACAAGCAAACCGTCACACCTCGTTAACTATTTATATTGTTTACACACAACCGAGCCATCCATGGCAAATCGACGAAGACGTAGCCGTCATGCAACGTCCGCCCCACATACCCGCCAGCCATCATTGACATGCTCTGCAAATAGCAGCGCTAGGGGTAAAATAGCGCCTGGACTGCGCTCTTCCCTCCCTGGCAAAACCTTCTCATCGCAAGTTATGGTTGGCAAGGAGCAACAGCTTGCCAGGCAGTCTTTGCGTGCTTTATTCATGGGGCCTAGATAGCCCCCAACCTTGGACCCATCATTATGTTGCGACTCAACGAAGTAAAACTCCCCCTCGAACACGACGAAGCGGCCCTGCCCGCCGCCATCCTGGCGCGCCTGGGCATAGCCGCCGCCGATTTGCTCGGCTTTACCGTCTTCAAACGCAGCTATGACGCGCGCAAGCGCAGCGCCGTGGTGCTGATTTACTCGCTGCACGTTGAAGTCAGGAACGAGGCCGCCGTGCTGGCGCGCCTGCAGCACGATGTGCACCTGATGCCCGCGCCCGACACCGACTACAAATTCGTCGCCGGCGGCGAACAGCTGGCCGGCCATACCAATGAACCGCGCCCCATCGTCATCGGCACGGGCCCCTGCGGCCTGTTCGTGGCGCTGATCCTGGCGCAGATGGGCTTGCGCCCCCTCATCCTGGAGCGGGGCAAGCAGGTGCGCGAACGCACGGTCGACACCTTCGGTTTCTGGCGCAAGCGCGAACTGAACCCGGAATCGAACGTGCAGTTCGGCGAAGGCGGCGCCGGCACCTTCTCGGACGGCAAGCTGTACAGCCAGATCAAGGACCCCAAGCACTACGGCCGCAAGGTCTTGACGGAATTCGTGAAGGCGGGCGCGCCTGAAGAAATCATGTACGTGAGCAAACCGCACATCGGCACCTTCCGCCTGGTCAAGATGGTGGAAGAAATGCGCGCCAATATCGAACGGCTGGGCGGCGAATACCGCTTCAGCAGCAAAGTGGTCGATCTCGACATCGTGCCAGGCAGCGATGGCGGCCAGGTGCGTGGCGTGGTGCTGGACAATGGCGAAACCATCGCCAGCAACCACGTCGTGCTGGCCATCGGCCACAGCGCGCGCGACACCTTCGAGATGCTGCACCGCCGCGGCGTGTACATCGAAGCGAAACCGTTTTCGATCGGCTTCCGCGTGGAACACCCGCAATCCCTGATCGACAGCTGCCGCTTCGGACCCAGCGCGGGCCACCCGATCCTGGGCGCGGCCGACTACAAGCTCGTGCACCACGCCAGCAATGGCCGCTCCGTCTACAGCTTCTGCATGTGCCCGGGCGGCACGGTGGTGGCGGCCGCGTCGGAACCGGGGCGCCTGGTGACGAACGGCATGAGCCAGTATTCGCGCAACGAGCGCAACGCCAACAGCGCCATCGTGGTCGGCATCACGCCGGCCGACTACCCGGGCGACCCGCTGGCCGGCATCGCCCTGCAACGCGAACTGGAAGAGCGCGCGTTTGCCCTGGGAGGCAGCAACTACGATGCGCCAGGGCAATTGGTCGGCGACTTCGTCGCAGGCCGCGCCTCGACCGAATTTGGCAGCGTGGTGCCATCGTACAAGCCGGCCGTACACTTGACGGACCTGGCGCCATCGCTGCCAGAATACGCGATCACGGCCCTGCGCGAAGCATTTCCTGCGTTCAACAAA
This sequence comes from Janthinobacterium sp. BJB446, assembly GCF_002735655.1. Lineage (NCBI taxonomy): Bacteria > Pseudomonadati > Pseudomonadota > Betaproteobacteria > Burkholderiales > Oxalobacteraceae > Janthinobacterium > Janthinobacterium sp. BJB446. The sequence goes on from NZ_PDZK01000003.1 coordinate 481,941, forward strand.
CAGATCAAGGGCTATTACAAGGCCGACGCCGTGCTGACGGGCGTGGAAACGCGCACCTCTTCGCCGATCCGCATCAAGCGCCGCGACGACGACCTGCAAAGCCTGAATACACGGGGACTGTTCCCCGCGGGCGAAGGCGCCGGCTATGCGGGCGGCATCCTGTCGGCGGCCGTCGACGGCATCAAGGTGGCTGAAGCGGTGGCCCTGTCGATGGCGGCACGCGGCTAAGCACGCTGTCCCCGCCCTGCAGCGTGACGAAAAAAAAACCGGCACCATGTGCCGGTTTTTTTACGCCTGCGCGCTGCTTAAAACTTGTACGAGGCATTCAGGTAGCCAGTGCGGCCGCGCGGATCGTAGTAGCGGTCGTCATAGCCGAATTGCTGGCCGCGGTTCGCGCCGGACGTCGATGGCACGAATGGCGGGCTCTTGTCGGTCAGGTTCAGCACGCCTGCGGTGAGGACCCAGCTCTTGCTGGGCGTCCATACCGTTTGCCAGTCGAGCGTCGAATAGAAGCCCACTTTCATGCGGATCTTTTCCTGGCCCGTCACTGCGCCCGAAGCGTCAAGCACGTCGACCGACGTTTCCTGGTCCTTGTAGCCGGACAGGAAGTTGACCGTCAGCGAATTGGCCCAGTTGCCCGTTTTCAGGGTATTCGTCCATTGGCCGCGCGTGCGGAAAGTCACCGTGCCCAGATCGGCGAAGTTGCCCAGCGCCGAATAATATTGGCCATCGCGTTCCAGCTGCACATCCTCGCGCAGCATCTGCGTCGCGTTCAGCTGCGACGTGAACAGGCCGATGCCGGAGCGGTAACGGGCGCTGACGTCGATATCGACACCGGTGGCAAACGATTTACCGAGGTTCTGGTTATCCGCCAGGAAGGCCAGGTAGGTCGTCCCTGTGCCCACGTCCTTGTTGACGCCCCAGGATTTCGGGAAGTTGGCCGGATTGGCGAATACCAGCTGTTCCGTCAGCTGGCCGAAGGAATCGCGGATCTGCACATGCCACAGGTCGGCGCCCAGGGTGATGGCGCTGATCGGCTCGTAACGGAAACCGATGGTCGCCTGTTTCGATTTCTCGGGCTGCAAGTCGCGGTTGCCACCGGCCAGCTGATCGTACTGGCGATTGCCTGGCTGGCATTGTGCATTCAGACGCGTGGCGATGGCTTGCAAGGCTGGCGAGCACGTGTACTTGTCGCTGGTGACACCATAGCCGCGCTGCAAGGCATTCACTTGCGGCACGGTCGGCGCATGGAAGCCATTACCGACCGAACCGCGGATCAGCAAGGTGGGCGCCGGCGTCCACTTGAAGCTGGCCTTGGCCGTGGTGGCGCCGCCGAAGTCCGAGAAGTCATCGAAACGCAAGGCCGCGCCCAGTTCCAGTTCTTTCAGCACAGGTGCGATAACTTCGCCAAAGATGCCCTTCGAGGTGCGGCTGGCGCTGTATGGCTGGCTGCTGGCCGCGTCGCCGAAACGCTGGTCGCATTCCAGGCCCGTCGTGCCGCCGCACAAGGTGCCTTTTACGGGATCGGCCAGGATGCCTTGCGCAAACGGGCTCGGCTTGGCCGAGAATTCCTCGCGGTTGATGTTGGCGCCCACGCCCAACATCATGGCGCCGCCAGCCAGACGCCGTACTTCCGTCGATCCATTCAAATTGATGGTTTGCAAGCGCGAGGTGCCGCCATCCCAGTAACCGGAGAAGGTGGCGCTTTTGATGGCTTCCTGCGCCGCAGTGGACTGCTTGCCCGGGCCGACGAAGGGGTCGAGCAAGCCGCTTGACGTGAGATTATTGACGGCGATGGCGCCAGGATAGCCGGAAATACTGCCTTTTACGCGGCTTTCCGAGAAGTTGTACGAGGCGTTGTAATCCCAGCCGGCAGCGACGCCGCGCGTACCTACCACCACGCTGGCGAAGTCAGCCGTATCCTTCGAGGTACGCTGGCCCATGTCGAACAGCCGGTAAAAAGCCGTGCTGTCACCAGTAATACCGATTGGCAATAAATACTTGTCATGCAGGGGCGTGCCGGCATCCACGGCGATGGCGCCAGGGACGGGCGCGATACGCGAGGTTTGTTTGGTGCGCGACAGCAGCACGTCCGCAAACACTTCGTGGCCGGCAATCTTGAACGTGCCCGAGGCCATGAAGTTGTCACGCTTGCGCTCCGGATAGATTTCCAGATCCTTGGTGAAATCGTAGCCGCAGTAGTCATCGACCAGGCCGCTGCCATCGTTATACGGTTCGATCACGCGGAACGTCTTCTCGGGACAGGATCCGTTGCTCTTCTGGAAAGGACTGATCAACTGGCCATTGTCATCGGTGGCATTGGCCGGAATCGGGCTGGCCGAGAATTGCTGCTTCTGATAGCGCTTGCCGTTGGCCGAGAATTGCACCTTGCCCGTGCTGGCGAACTTGCGGTCGACGGAAGCGAGCTTGTCGCGCTCGTCGTGGCCAAAGGTCAGCACTACATTGTAGCCATCGTCTTCCAGGTTGCCAAAGCCCTTGGTGGCGCTGATGCGTTTCTCGCGCGCACCGTTTTTTGGTGCGGAATAGCCGATGGACACATCGCCTTCTGTCGTGTCGTGCTTGGTAATGAAGTTGACCACGCCGGCAATGGCGTCGGCGCCGTACAGCGCGGAGGCGCCGTCGGTCAGCAGTTCGACGCGCTGAATGGCTGAAATGGGAATCGAATTCAAATCGAAACCGGCGGCAAAACCGGTCAGCGTCTGGCCGCCGAACTGGGCCAGGCGCTTGCCGTTCAGCAAGACGAGCGTACGCGTCTCACCCACGTTATGCACGGAAATGCCGGAGAAACCAAAGGTGCTGCCGCCCACCGAGGAACTTTCGCTGGTGGCGCCCTGGGCGGAAGAGAGTTTCTTGACCAGATCGGTGACCGAGGTGGCGCCCGAGGTGCGGATGGCTTCAGCGGTCAGGACGGTGACCGGCAAGGCGCCTTCGGCGGCGATGCGCTTGATCGACGAGCCCGTGACTTCCACGCGCTGGATCTGCGTATCGGCCCCTTGCGCATCCTGCGCGATCGCCGACTGTGACGCAACGGACAGCGCCGCTGCCACGCCGCCGGCGCAAACGATGCGCACGGCATGGGAGATGACGGTTTCTTTAAGCATGGTGACCCCTTTTCATTGTACGTTATACAAGCAACGGATCTGGTATCCGCACTGCAGTCGTTCACTTCAAGGCACTCTTGCACCGCACATTTTTCAGGTCCCGGCCCCAGCAGGGAGCTCCACGTATTTGCGCGGAAAAAGACACTAGACAACTGAAAGTTAACTTGGAAACTACATAGAATCACAATGCCAATCTTGGTGTCAACAGAACTCAGCACGTGTATGGCGTGCATACAACATTGTGAAAACAAAGGAGGATGGATCACGCAGGCCACCTGGAGGTGGCGCAAACGCAGGCCTGGTCAGCTGCCTAGCCGGCCAGCGGTAGCCTGATCTGTATATGGCAGCCGGGAGTGCTGTCGATGGCGCACACCTGGCCGCCCAGCTGCTGCACGATCGTGTAGACGATGTGCATGCCCAGGCCGGAGCCGCCCTGGCCCCGCTTGGTGGTGAAAAACGGTTCGAACATATGCTCGCGCACGGCCGGCGCCAGGCCGATGCCGTCGTCGGAAAAATCCAGCAGCAGCCAGCGCGCAGCCGCGTCAGTGTCATCCGCCTCGATGCGCGCGCGTATCGTGATGCGCCCCGGCCCGCCCTGCGGATAGCCATGGCGGGCGCTATTCATCAGCAGGTTCGAGAGGATTTGCGACAGTTTGCCGGCCGCCAGGCGCACCTGGCAATCGGGGGCGATATCGAGTTCCACGCCCAGCGCCGCCTTGCGCAATTCCGGACTGTGCGCCGATACCAGGCCGTGCACATAGTCGTGCAGCGCCAGGTCGGCCACGTATTCGCTGACCTGGTCCACTGCAAGCTGCTTGAAATTGCCGATCAGGTCGGCAGCGCGCGCCAGGTTGCGCTCGACCAGGGCGGCCGCGCCTTTCAAGGATTCGGCAATGTCGATCAGTTCGGCGCGGCTGACCTTGGCGCCGCCCAGCAGCTGCACCAGCTGGTCGGCATAGCTGCCCATGCTCGACGCCGCCGTCAGCGCCACGCCGATGGGCGTGTTGACTTCATGCGACACGCCGGCCACCAGCGAACCGAGCGCCGCCATCTGTTCCTGCTCGATCAGGTTCGCTTGCGCCGCCAGCAGCGACTCGGTGCGCACGCGCACGATTTCTTCCAGCTGCTGGGTGCGCTCCTGGTGCTGCAGCTCGGCTGCGCCGCGCGCCGAGAAGATCGACAGCAGCAGCAGCGCCAGCAAGCGCTTGTTTTCATCGATGGGCCGCGTGTCGATGGCCGACAGGATGCCCAGGGTCTTGCCATCGGTATCGATCAGCGGCATGCCGACATAGCTTTCCGCCCGCATGTCGACGAGGAGACTATCGAATGGAAAGCGACGCTGGATGTCGCTGCCATGAAAACACATGCTCTGGCAAGTCACGTCCTGGCAAGGCGTGTGCTGCAGGCTGTATTCGATATTCGGCTGGTAGCCATCGCCGCCCCACAGGGCGAGGGTGCGGATGCCTTCGCTGCCGTCGTCCAGGCGCACCAGCCGCCCAGCGATCACATAGTGCACGTCGAGCGCTTCGGCCAGGTCCTTGACGAGGATGCGCAGGAAGTCATCGCCACGGGCATGCGCCGTCGAGGCGGTAATCGAGCGCAGCGCAGCTTCCGCCAAGGTGCGCCGCTGCTCGGCATCGAACAGGGGTTCTTGCGAATTCACATCAAACAACGGAATACTCATGAATGCTCCTGCGCAGCACCGGAAGCGCAGGCACACTTGCCGGCGCGGCGACTCTCAGCCATGGCCCGCCCCAGCGGACCTGCCGCGATTGTACCCCTGGCTATTGTTTAATAATACAGATACACAGGAATTTTTTATAGCCAGCCGGAACGCTTGAACAAGTAATACATATAACCGCAGACACAGCTCATCACTGCCACGGCGGCCGGGTAGCCATAATGCCAGTCCAGCTCCGGCATGAACTTGAAGTTCATGCCCCAGATACCGGCAAACGCCGTGAACACGGCGAAAATAGCGGCCCAGGCCGCCAATTGCTTGTTCACTTCGCTCTCGTCGATGGCCACCATCGACAGATTCACCTGGATCGCCGTGCTGATCGTGTCGCGGATCGTGTCGAGCGTGCCGTTGATGCGCGCCAGATGGTCATGCACGTCACGGAAATACTCCTGGGTATCGTGGCACAGCGGCGGCACGCGGCCGCCATGCAGCTTGCCCACCGCTTCCATCAGAGGCGCCACCACGTGGCGCAAGACCATGACCTTGCGCTTCAATTGATACAGGCGTTCGATATTGTCGCGCTCGGTGCCACGGTCGAAGATGCGGTCCTCGATCAATTCCAGCTCCGATTCCAGCGCGTCGAGCACGGGAAAGTAACGGTCGACGACGGCGTCCATCAGCGCGTACAGCACAAAGGCGGAGCCCTGGCGCAGCAGGTGCGGTTCACGCTCGGCGCGCGCACGAACGCCAAGGAACCCTTGCGAGCTGTTGCTGCGCGACGAAAGCACGTAATTGGCGCCCACGAAAATGTCGACTTCGCCCAACACCAGTTCGTTCTCGACCATTTCCACGGTTTTCACGACGGCAAACAGGGAATCGCCATATTCCTCGATCTTCGGGCGCTGGTGACCCCGTTGCGCGTCTTCCACCGCCAGTTCGTGCAGGCAAAACTCGTGCTGCATCTGTTTCAGCTCGTCCGGCGTAGCGTCGAGCAGGGCTACCCAGACGAAGCAATCGGGGCGCTCGACGTAGTCGCTGATGTCGTCGATCGGCAAGTCGGCCAGTTTTTTGCCATCCTGGTAGGCCACGCAGTTTATGAGCATGCTATTCCACAGTTCAAGTTAACACCGGACGAAACAGTCCGGCAGGCGCCAGCTTACCTTATCGCCTGCTGTGGGTGTTGTGGCGTGCAAGGAACACCGCAAGAAAAAGCGGACGGGGGAGCCCCCGTCCGGCAAGACGTCAATCGTCCTTGGCGCCGTCGATGCCCAGTTCGGATATCTTGCGGGTGATGGTGTTGCGGCCGATGCCCAGGCGCACGGCGGCGTCGTTCTTGCGCCCGTGCGTATGCTTGAGCGCCGTCTTGATCAGGGCCGACTCGAACTGGCGTCCCAGCACGGCCATGACTTCCTGCTGCCCCGCGCCCAGCATGCCGGCCGCCTGCAATTCCAGTAAACCGATCCAGCCCGGCGGCGCGCCGTTGGCGGGCGCGGCCGCCTCGAAGACCTGGCCGCCATGCGGATGAGCCACGGCCGCCGGCGCAGCTTCGCCCGCCGCCGCGGTGGCCGCGCCATCGCCCTGCCCCTGCGTCAATTCCAGCGGCAAGTCCTTGATTTCCACCGTCTGGCCCGGCGCCATGACGGTGATCCAGTTACACAGGTTTTCCAGCTGGCGCACATTGCCGGGCAAATCCAGGCTGCTGAGGAACTGCATCGTCGGCTCGCTCATGCGCTTGGCTTCCACGCCCAGCTGGCGCGCGCTTTGCACCAGGAAGTGGCGCACCAGGATGGGGATATCCTCGCGCCGCTCCCTCAAACTGGGCAGGCGCAGGCGGATCACGTTCAGGCGGTGATACAAGTCTTCGCGGAACAGGCCGTCGCGCACGCGCTGCTCGAGATTCTGGTGCGTGGCCGTAATGACGCGCACGTTCGCCTTCATGGGCTGATGGCCGCCGACGCGGTAGAAATGGCCGTCGGACAGCACGCGCAGCAAGCGCGTCTGCAGGTCGAACGGCATGTCGCCGATTTCGTCGAGGAACAAAGTGCCGTTCTCGGCTTGCTCGAAGCGGCCCCGGCGCGTCGTTTGCGCGCCCGTAAATGCACCGCGTTCGTGGCCGAACAGTTCGGACTCCAGCAAATCCTTCGGGATCGCCGCCGTGTTCAGGGCAATGAACGGCTGCGCCGCGCGTGGGCTGTGCTTGTGCAGCGCGCGCGCCACGAGTTCCTTGCCGGAACCGGATTCGCCCGTGATCAGCACGGTCACATTCGATTGCGACAGGCGGCCGATGGCGCGGAAGACTTCCTGCATGGCCGGCGCCTGGCCGAGGATTTCCGGCGTTTCCGACGGGCCCGACTCGACGCTGGTCTCGCGCAGGCTTTCTTCCAGCGCGCGGCGGATCAGCTCGACGGCCTTGTCGATATCGAAGGGTTTCGCCAGGTATTCGAAGGCGCCGCCCTGGAAGGCTGCGACGGCCGAATCGAGGTCGGAAAAGGCCGTGATGATGATGACCGGCAAGCCGGGAAAGCGCGACTTGACCGTCTGCAGCAATTCCAGGCCGGATGCGCCCGGCATGCGGATATCGGACACGAGCACTTGCGGTGTGTCAAATTCCAGTGCGGCGATGGCGTCGCGCGCATTGGCAAAACTCTTGGTGGCGAGATTTTCCCGCGCCAGGGCTTTTTCCAGCACCCAGCGGATTGATTCGTCGTCGTCAACTATCCAGATTGGCTTCATTAGTGTGTGCGTCCCGCAATGGATTTCATGGGTGGGATACCTCCTCGCTTATGGCAAGGGTAGAACGATCCTGAAATCGGTGTATCCAGGCCGGCTTTCGCACTCGATCACGCCCAGGTGCTGTTGCACGAAGGTTTGCGCCAAGGTCAGTCCCAACCCGCTGCCGCCTTCCCTGCCCGACACCAGCGGGTAGAAAATCCGGTCGCGGATCTGGGGTGCGATGCCCGGTCCATTGTCAATGATATGCAAGTCTAATGCCAGGCCGTAACGGACCTTGGCCAGGGTCACCTGGCGCGCCACGCGCGTCTTGAAAATCAGCTCCGCATCGCCCGCCTCGATGCGCTCGGCCAGGGCTTGCGCCGCGTTGTGCGCGATGTTGAGCACGGTTTGTATCAATTGTTCCTTGTCGCCGCGAAACTCGGGGATCGAGGCATCGTAATCGCGCGAAATAGTCAAGCCACTGGGAAATTCGGCCAGGATCAGGCTGCGCACGCGCTCGCACACTTCGTGGATATTCACGTCGCCCACGATATGCGGGCGGCGGTGCGGCGCCAGCAGGCGGTCGACCAGGGTTTGCAGGCGGTCCGCTTCCTTGATGATGACTTGCGTGTATTCGCGCAGCTCGCTCAGGTGCAGGGCCGGCAATTCCAGCTCCAGCAGCTGGGCCGCGCCGCGGATGCCGCCCAGCGGGTTCTTGATTTCATGCGCCAGGTTGCGGATCAGCTCCTTGTTGACCTGGCTCTGGTCGAGGATGCGCTCCTCGCGGTCGAGCTTTAGCTGCTGCACGTTTTCGCGCAGCTCGATCAGCACGCCGTCGCGCGGCGCGTCGAGCGCGCTGATGATGCTGTGCACGCGCAGCGGTTCGCGCCCCAGGCGTTCCAGGCTCAGGTCCTGCCGCAAGTCGGAAAATTTATGTTCGAGCGCCTGCGCGCAAATACCGGACAGCTCGTCGGGATTGAGGAACAGCGCCGTCAGCTTTTGCCGCGACAGGGCTTTCAATGAGCTTTCCAGCAGGTTTTCGGCCGCCGCGTTGGCATAGCTGATGCGGCCGTCGCCGTCGAGCAGGATCACGGCTGAAGCGAGCAAATCAAGGCCGGCCAGGTGGGCGGGACGGCTGGAATGGTTGTCTGGTGTCATGTGCTTTACCGAATATTCGCGATCTCGCGTTTCAGGGCCTCGACGTTCTGCTGTGTTCGGCTAATGTTGTCCTTCAATTGCACCACCCGTTCCTGATATTTCGCATAGTTGCGCTCATTGCCCTGGCGCTCGGGCTGGCCGGCGTTGAATTCCAGGCGCTGGGCCGCCAGTTTCAGTTCTTCGCTGCGCAATTCGTCCTGCAGGATCTGGCGCCGGTCCAGGTCGCGCGCGCGCTGCTCGGCGCCATCGACCTTGGGAAACGCGCCGGCGGCAGGCGCCGCGGTGGCCGCCGCCTGCATGGCGGGCCGGGCAGGCGCGCCGGCCAGCGGCGCCGTCTTGCGTGGCGGCTCCGTCATGGCGCCCGGTAAATCGAGCAGCTGGCAATGCGCGCCAGCCCGCTTGTCCGTGTACGTCTTGTGTCCTTGCGCATCGGCGCACACATACAGCTGCCCGTGCGCCTGTGCCGCCGCGCCCAGCAATCCTGCCATCAGCGCCATTCTGTAATGCTTGGTCAATCTTCACTCCTGTCGGCACATGCCGCATCGTTCCTGGGCCGACTATACAACACCGCACGATCACCGCCTTGGCGTACTGCATAAAAAAACGCGGGCAAGACCATCGCCTCACCCGCGTTTTTTATTCACTACCGGCACATTGCCGGCATGGCGCCATTACAGCGAGTAGTACATGTCGAACTCGGCAGGATGCGTGGTCATGCGCATGCGCTGTACGTCCTGCATTTTCAGTTCCAGGTAAGCGTCGATCATCGAATCGCTGAACACGCCACCACGGGTCAGGAACTCGCGGTCCTTGTCCAGTGCGTCCAGAGCTTCTTCCAGCGAAGCGCACACGGTCGGGATCAGTGCGTCTTCTTCCGGCGGCAGATGGTACAGATCTTTCGAGGCGGCTTCGCCCGGATGGATCTTGTTGGCAACGCCGTCCAGGCCAGCCATCAGCAGTGCGGCGAAGCACAGGTACGGGTTCGCCAGTGGGTCCGGGAAGCGCGCTTCGACGCGGCGGCCTTTTGGATTGGCCACGTGCGGGATGCGGATCGAGGCGGAACGGTTTTTCGCCGAGTACGCCAGTTTCACTGGCGCTTCGTAGCCTGGTACCAGACGCTTGTACGAGTTGGTGCCCGGATTCGTGATCGCGTTCAGTGCCTTGGCGTGCTTGATGATGCCGCCGATATAGTACAGGGCGAAATCGGACAGGCCGGCATAGCCGTCGCCGGCGAACAGGTTTTTGCCATCTTTCCATACGGATTGATGCACGTGCATGCCCGAACCGTTGTCGCCAACGATAGGTTTCGGCATGAAGGTGGCGGTCTTGCCATAGCTGTGCGCCACGTTCCACACCACGTATTTCAGGTTTTGCGTCCAGTCGGCGCGCTCGACCAGGGTCGAGAACTTGGTGCCGATCTCATTCTGGCCGGCGCCGGCCACTTCGTGATGATGTACCTCAACCGGGATGCCCAGCGATTCCAGGATCAGGCACATTTCCGAACGCATGTCCTGGAAGCTGTCCACTGGTGGCACCGGGAAGTAGCCGCCCTTGACGGTAGGACGGTGGCCGCTGTTGCCGCCTTCGATGTCCTTGCCGGTCGACCACGAACCTTCGTCCGAACCGATCTTGACGAAGCAGCCCGACATGTCGATCTTCCAGCGCACGCTGTCGAAGATGAAGAATTCCGGCTCAGGGCCGAAGTAGGCGGTGTCGCCCATGCCCGACGATTTCAGGTAGGCTTCGGCGCGTTTCGCGATCGAGCGCGGGTCGCGGTCATAGCCCTTGCCGTCCGACGGTTCGATCACGTCGCACTGCATGAACAAGGTCGTTTCTTCCATGAACGGGTCGATATTGGCCGTGTTTGGATCCGGCAGCAAGATCATGTCGGACGCTTCAATGCCTTTCCAGCCAGCGATCGACGAACCGTCAAAGGCGTGGCCCGACTCGAATTTGTCCATGTCGAAGTGCGACACGGGAACCGTCACGTGCTGCTCTTTACCACGGGTATCGGCAAAGCGGAAATCAACGAATTTGACTTCGTTTTCTTCTACCATCTTCAAGACTTCTGCGGCTGTCATTGCCATGCGTATCTCCTAAATGAATGTGGGGTGAGCCGACCTTAGTGCGTCTGGGCTGATGAAGCGAAGCAAACATTGCGTGCCACCAAAACTCATAAGGATCATAGCAGATTCCATGCCAGCTCCAGGAGCCCCCTGGTGCCGGCAACAAAATTACTGCCATCCCAGTGAAAGTTTCATGCCCGCGATTTTCCTGCTGCGTTTGCGTCAAATCAAGAATGCACTATGCAAGTGCAAAAAACGAATAACGCACCATTATCGTGCATTTTGTATGAATTTCTGGAAAATGCCTCGTTGTGGTGCAACGACTGTGCACCATGGTTTCCCGTTTGCGGGGCGCGGACGGCGCACTATAATCGTACACACCTGCCCACTTTCATCGAGGACGCCATGACTACCGCCGCCGACATCCTGACCACCGCCCGCAGCCGGGCCAATGAAGGCACGCCCTATGCCGGCGCCGTCACGCCGCAGGAAGCGTACGACCTGCTGCAAGGCGACGCTGCCGCCAAGCTCATCGATGTGCGCACGAATGCCGAGCGCGATTGGGTCGGCCGGGTCGACATCGCCGATACCCAGCATGGTGCGGTGCAGTGGGCCACGTATCCGGGCGGCGCGCCGAATCCCGATTTCCTCGCGCAACTGGCCGCCCAGGCCGGCAAGGATGAGGTGCTGCTGTTCCTGTGCCGCTCCGGCGTGCGTTCGCGCCATGCCGCCAAGCTGGCGACGGAGCACGGCTATATCAACTGCTTCGACATCCTCGAAGGCTTCGAGGGTGACAAGGACGCCGATGGCCACCGCAAGCAGATCGGCGGCTGGTGCAAGGCGGGGTTGCCGTGGCTGGGCGCCTGACACTGGCAGCCGAATTATCTGAACAGTGTTTGATCTGGCGGGCCACCATGCGGTCCGCCATCGGCTACAACCATCCATGCACGCCCGCTTTTTCAAGAGCGGCGCAGATTTACCTTGCGAATATGTACCTTATATAGTACAACGTAGAGGTGCGTCATGGATGCTTCCGGCTTACGGCAGATTACCCTGCTGTTCTATGCGAACGGCAATGGCGGCGAACCCGTGCGCGACTGGCTCAAATCCTTACCCATCGAAGAGCGTCATGTGATCGGGCAAGACTTGATGCATGCGCAATGGCGCTGGCCCGTGGGCATGCCCCTGTGCCGCCACTTGGGGCACGGTGTGTCGGAAGTGCGCAGCAGCTTGCCCGGCAACCGCATCGCGCGCGTGCTGATCTGCCATCACGGCGATTGCCTGGTGGCGCTGCACGGCTTTATCAAGAAAACCCGCGCCACGCCGGACGACGACCTGGCGCTGGCCCGCAAACGCCACAAGGAACTGACATGAACGCCACCGCTCCCCACCTCGGCAGCAGTCTCGACGACTTCCTCAAGGAAGAAGGCATCTTTGAGCAAACGCAAACCCGTGCCATCAAGGAAGTGATCGCCTGGCAACTGACGCAGGCCATGCAGGAACAATCGCTGTCGAAGACGCGCATGGCAGCCCTGCTGCAGACGAGCCGTTCGCAACTCGACCGCCTGCTCGACCCCAGCAGCGACGTGACGCTCTCTACCCTGGAGCGGGCCGCCGCGCTGGTCGGGCGCAAGCTGTCGATCACCCTCGTTTAAGCGGGTTCAACGTTCAGGCCGGCTCGCCCGCCTCGGGCGCCGGATGCTCGCCCATCAGAGTCAGGATGCGCTTGCGCACGAAATTGATGTGGCTGCGCAAGCCATACAAACCATCGGCAAACGACAGCGGTATCGATATCTGGTTGACCATTTCCTCGATCTGGTCCAGCCGTTGCAATTGCGCCGCATAGACTTGCGCGCGCTGCGCTTCCGGCACGTCTTCCAGCGCCTGCTCGACCGTGCGCAGCTGGCCGTACCAGCGGTACACGCGCGAGCGGATGCGCCACACGTACAGGGGCGGCACCACGCGCGACAGGGGCAGGATCAAGGCGCCCAGCGCCACCACCAGCACCCACATGCGGTCAAAGAAATTGGCCAGCCAGAAACTCATGTAGCGCTGCAGCACAGGCGCGCCATCCTTGTAGAATTTCAGCGCTTCCGGTGCCACGGGAATCTCCGTGTAGCGCGCGGATGGGAACTGTCCCTGCTGCTGGAACCAGCCCGTGCCGCCATGGATGCCGGCTGCCGCCTGCACGAACAGGTCAACCAAGGCAGGATGCAAGTCTTCGCGCGCGACCAGGGTGGCGGTCGGCGCGATCAGGTGATAATCCTGCGCGGGAATGTTCTGCCCCAGGTCGACGATGCCGCGTGGCAAGACGACATGCGTAAGGAAAGGCAGGCGCCGCGTGTACGCTTCCGCCTGTGAAAAGTCAAACAGCTTGATGCCCGGCGTTTGCAGCAGCATCTGGATCAGCGGCGCTTCCGGCGCCGAGCTGAACACGAGACCGTCGATGCGCCCTTCCAGCAGCTCCACCGTGGCAGGCGTGTTCTGCAAGTCGCTCACCGTCAAGTCCTTGGCTTCGACGCCATTTACGGACAGCAACTGGCGGAACAGGCCGGGCACGCCCGTGCCTTCCGGCCCCAGGTTGATCTTCATGCCCTTCAGTTGCGTCAGCTCCGTCACGGCCTTGTCTTCGCGCATGAACAGCCAGACGGGCTCCGTAAACAGGCTGCCCAGGGAAATCAAGCCATGGCGCTCGGCATCGTCATGTTCCGTCGAGCCGCTTTGCACGAAGGCAATATCGGTCTTGCCCGCGTTCAGGCGCTGCAGGTTTTCCTGCGAACCCAGCGACGGCTGCAAGGTCACCTTGATGCCGTGCTTGGCCAGCGTGGCCGCATATTTCTTGCCGAACTCTTCATACGCGCTATTGTCCTGCCCCGTCGACAGGCTCACCTGGCGTGGCGGCGCGGGGTCGACCAGCCAGTACGCGAGCGCGCAAAACGCGCCGACCAGCAGCAAGGTGGGACCGGCGGTGGCGAGGAAGTCGCGCACGGAAAAGCGGCTGAACGCGAGGATTTTGGACATGTGGTGGCGCATAGGTTTCATGGGTGGCTACGATGCCAAGAAAACCCCAACTATGCAAGGCACTTTCACATGCGCGGCGCGGCCAATTCGGCTACAGTTCTGGATCGCCCACCTGCCTATGGAGTCCCGCATGCTGAAAATTCTTGGAAAAGCCGCTTCGATCAATGTCCGTAAAGTCCTGTGGACGTGCGAGGAACTCGACCTGCCGTATGAACGCGAAGACTGGGGCAGCGGCTTTCGCAGCACGGACGACCCGGCTTTTCTCGCCTTGAACCCGAACGCCATGGTGCCCGTGCTGCTCGACGGCGACCTGGTGCTGTGGGAATCGAACACGATTTGCCGCTACCTGTGCGCCCAGGCGGGCCGCGACGACTTGCTGCCGAGTAATCCGCGTGCCCGCGCGGAAGTGGAAAAATGGATGGATTGGCAAATGGGCGATTTGAACAACAGTTGGCGCTACGCCTTCATGTCGCTGGTGCGCCACAGCCCGGCCCACCAGGATGCGGCGCAGCTGGCGGCCGGTATTGCCGGATGGAACAAGATGATGGGCGTGCTGGAGCAGCAGCTGCAGCGCACGGGCGCCTTCGTCTGCGGCGAAGCGTTCACCCTGGCCGATATCGTGCTGGGCCTGTCCGTCAAGCGCTGGCTGATGGCGCCCATGCAGCGTCCCGACTATCCGGCCATCGCCGCGTATCACGCGCGCCTGGAAGGTAAAACGGCCGTGTTTGCCGGTTAGTCCAGTTCGATTGCCTCGACCGTGCCGCCGATGACATAGCAATCGCCATCGCGGCGCACTTCCTCAAGGGTCGCCGGGTCGGCGTGCGCATACGTGCCGTCGATATCGACGCACCAGACATCGCCGAAACGCAGCAACTTCACGCCGCAGCAGATGCGGTTGATGAAGTTGCCCGGCGTCCTGATCAGTACCTCCCGCACTTCTCCCACCGTGATGGCGACTTTGCGCCAGACATTGCCTTCCAGTTCATGATTCCTCGCGTACACCACGATGCGCACGCTCTGCACGCCCCGGGGTCCATATGCTTGCTCGAATGATACGAGCGCGCCATCGTCAAAACGGTGATATTGCGCAAATATCTGCTGTGTTCTTTCCATGGATTCTTTCTCCTCCATAAAAAAACCGGCCCATTCAGGCCGGCTTTTAATTGCAGCAACGATTTAATTCGTGCACTGCTTGGCCACGCCCTCGGCTGGCGCGGGCGCCTCGATCAGCGGCATCAAACTCGGCGCCAGGGACACCAGCAGCTGCACGGGCAAGGCACTGGTGAAATCGTAGTTCTTCGATTCCGGTCCGCGCACATACGCCGTCATGCTGCCATAGAAGCGCTCGCCGATATTGAACACAAATGTCGCCGAGCGGTTCACATAGCGCGACTCGATCAGGCGGCCACCGGCGCCGTACACGTCGAAGCGCTGGTCGCCCGTACCCGTCTTGCCGCCCATGGGGATCGGCACGCCATCGGCGCCGACAAACGCCGTCTTCGCCCGTTTCGCCGTACCGTCCGACACCACTTCGCGGATGGCCTTGGCCACTGCCTTCGCCACGTCCGGCGACAGCACTTGCTCAGCTTCCACCTTCGTGCCACGCTTGACCATGGTGTCGTATGGCGTATTGGCGGCGAAATGCATGGAATCGATGCGCACGCTCGGTTTACGCACGCCATCGTTGATGATGATGCCCATCAACTCGGCCAGTGCGGCGGGACGGTCGGCCGATGCGCCCAGGGTCGTCGCGTACGACGGCACGAGCGAATCGAATGGATAGCCCATCTTCTTCCACTGGCGGTGGATTTCCAGGAACCCTTCCACTTCCAGCAAGTTGGCGATGCGGCGGTCCTGCGCATGCTTGCGGTGCGTATTGAACAGCCATTTATAGACTTCCTGGCGTTCCTTCTCGCTGGCCGCCACCATCTGCGACAGGGTGGAACCTTCGTGCTGGCGCAGATACGCCACCATCCACAGTTCCAGCGGATGCACATTGGCCAGGTAGCCACGGTCGGCCAGCGACCAGTTTTCCATCGCGTACTGCTGGTACATCTTGGCGACGCGTTCGGGCGGTACTTCGTTTTGCGACGTCAAGTTGGCATTGAGGAAATCGCCAAATTCCGCGACGGTCCCCTTCGGATTGACGGTGCGGAAAATATTGGCCAGGCGCACGGGGGTCGGGCGGATGCTGGCCAACAAAATCTTTTCCTGCTCGTCAACGCTCTTGCCGCGGTATTTCTGATAGAAGCGGTGCAGGAATTCACGCCCTTCCTTGTCGGCAAAACGGCTCAGGTACTGGGCCCGGCGCGGATCATCCGCATCCGCCAGCAACGAGGCCGAGGAATCGGGACGCGAAAACATGTAATAGCGGGCCACGTCGCGCATCAGGCGCACGAACACCAGGTTGGTCGACTGGCGCAGCGCCTGCTGCAAGGTCATGATGCGGCTGTCGTCGAGCTTGGAGAAGTTGCCGAAATGGTGCAAGCCGCCGCCCGTGAAGAAGCCTTCGCCCGGGTTGCCCGAATATTTGCGTTCCATGGCGGCCGCCAGCATGGCCGGCAGGTTGCGCGCCTCGCCGAGTGCCAACGGTTTCAGATAGGCAATCGCCCACTGCGACAGCATGTCCTTGGGATCGACGGCGATCTTATTCAGCTCGGCGGCGCCCATGCCACTGTAGCGCTGGTGCAACTGGTCGATGATGTCCAGGTAGGTGACCAGGGTGCGCAGCTTGGCCGTGGAACCGAGGTCCAGCTTGGCGCCTTCGTTGATGTCGAGCGGCTGGTCGTAGTTATCCGTCTGCACGCGCAGCAAGTTGGCTTGATCGCCCTTTTGCAGCAGGGTAAAGCTGTAGACCACGTTGGCCGGGTCGCCATTGCCCAGCATGCCCTTGCCCGTCAGGCCGGCCGCTTTCGCCACTTCCGGATCGCGCAATTCGCGCAAGACCTTGGTGACGGCGTTTTGCGCCTGCGCGTCGAGCGTGCTGACCACTTTCAGGTCGAGGCGGTCGAGGTTGTACAAGCGCGGGTCGCCCAGCATGCTGGCCAGGTGATTACGCACGGCATTCGAGGCCTTGCGCGTGACGAACGAGGTCGATGCTTCCGATTGCACGCCGGACGCCGTCGACGGACGCAGCTTCTCGGCGATGGCCGCATTGCGCAGCTGCGGCGAAATCACGCCCGCTTGCGCCAGCAGGCGCAGATGGCTGTTGGTCAATTCTTCCAGGTCGGCGCCGCCGGCCACCAGGTAATGCGATGGACGGCGCTGCGCGATCAAGAGGCTCAGCGCCTGCTTGTAGGCCAGCGCGCTGCCCGGCTGGTCCATATTACCCTTGAGCAAAGTCTTCACTTCGGCAAATGGCCTGCCATACCAGACCCACATGCCGTCGCCAATGCCGTTGACTTCGCCAAAACCGCTCTTTGCCGACAGCGGCACGGTATTGAGGTAATTGACGACGATCTTGCGCCGCGCTTCCATGGTGTTTTCGCCATCCTGGTACGAGCGCAGGCTGGCCGAAATCATCTGCAGCAACTTGTCCTGCATGGAACTGGTGCGGCCGTCTTCCGAATGCCGGTATTTTTCAATTTGGGTAGCCAGAGTGCTGCCGCCGCCACTGCGGTGGCCGCCGAACAGGTTCAGCGCCTTGTCGAGGACAGCCTTGCTCAAACGGTCCCATTCCACGGCGGGATTGCGCTCGGGCGTGCCCGGGTCGAGCAATTCGCGGTTTTCGATGAACAGCAGGCTTTGCACGAGCGCGGGCGGCGCTTCGGCAAAGCCGTCGAACATGCGCTCGGGATAGCTGGCCGCGAACAGGGGCGCGGCGCGGCAATCGAGGATGGTCAGTCCGGCGCGGTTTTTCTCGTGGTACGTGGCAAAGATGCCCCGGTCGACCAATTGCACCATTTTCGGCGACATGCGCGCCTGCGCCGTCACTTCATAGTCGCGCGCATTGAGCTTGCTAATAAAATCCGGCAGGCTGGCATAGCCGAGCCGCTCATCATATGGCCCGTGCTGCGGATAGCGGATGGCGCCCGCCGGTGCCGGGCCAGGCTCGACCTTGAACGCCAGCTGGCGGTCCAGGCGCGTGAAAAACTCCGCCTGCAGGGCCGAGGTGCGCACTTCGCGCATGACGAACCACGCCGCGCCGGCGATCAGCGCCAGCACGATGATGGCAAAGATGGGCCAGATGCGCGAACGGCGCTTCTTCGGCGGGCGCGCCGGCGGCGGCGCCTCGGCGCCCGTGTCGGAGAGTGGATCAGAGGGGGGCCGCTCTTGCGCGGCCAGATTGACGCCTGTGTCTTTCATGGGATGCTGGGGTAAGGTTGGGTTTGGACGGCGCGGGAAATGCGGTAGCGATACCGCTCCGCGCGGGATAAGACCAGGGCCGGCCAGGGCCGGTCACGACAAAGCTTGCTTAACATGATGTCCATACCGGTGAATCAAAAAAACACGCTACTGCACAGGCAGGCAGCCCCGCGTTTGACACGCCAGGCTCCTGTTCACCATTCCACCACATCGGCATGGGAACGACTGACGAGCGCACACAAAAATCTTGCTTCATTGAAGATTTTCGCAAAAAAACAACGTCTTGGAATGTACGCTTGCGTACATAGATGCAAGGCGGGCTGGACGCCGGCGAAAAAGCCGCCGGCGCCGGGCTGGCTGCATGTCAGATGGTGGTGTATTCCGCTTGCAAGGTATCGAGCGCGGCGCACATCTGCGCGAAGGCGGCCTCTGCCTGCGCGGGCTCGCCCTTGACGCCCAGTTCGATATGCCGGCGCGTCTGCGCATCGCCCACGCTGGGCAGGCTGAACACCTTAATCAGCGGAAACTCTGTTTCCAGGCGCACCATCAGCGGCGTCAGCAGGGATTCGGCCGTTTCATACACGAGCAAGGCGTGTTCCGCGCGCGGCACCTGGTTGAACAGGTGCGCATAATGCGTGTCGAGCACCCATTCGATCATGGGCCAGGACATGATGGGAAAGCCGGGCACGAAATAATGTTCGCGTATGGCAAAGCCGGCAATCTTGTTGTACGGATTCGGAATCAGCTCGGCGCCTTCGACAAATTCCGCCATTTTCAGGCGGTGCAGGTTTTCCGGCGAGTTCAAATCGGCCGGCACGCCCGCCTCTAGGCCCATTTCCGTGATGCGCTGCTGGATATTGACCTTGCCCTGCGGATGCAGCACCAGCGGCAAGCCCAGCGCATCGGCCGCCGCCTGGCGCGTATGGTCATCCGGCGTGGCGCCGATGCCGCCAAAGCTGAAGACGATGTCGCCGCTGGCAAAGCTGCGCTTGAGCAGGGCGACCAGGCGGGCCGGCTCGTCGCCCACGTATTCCGCCCAGCTCAGCTGCAAGCCCCGTGCCTTGAGCATGCTCACTACTTTCGGGAAATGCTGGTCCGTGCGCTTGCCCGACAGGATTTCGTCGCCGATGATGATCAATCCGATAGCCATGAAGCTCCCTCGTAGAATTCGATAAAAATACTCAGGCGTCCGCCGGCGCCACGTCGGTCATGCCGCGTACGCCCCGCAAACGCGACAGTGCTTCCAGGCAGTAATACTGGAACCACAGGCCCGTGAAGATAAAGATCAGCACATACAGCCAGATGGCGAACGCCGCCAGGAAGGGGAAGAACACCACCGACATCACGCCGCCCATCCACAGCATGCCCGGCACGGCGCCGGCCGCGCCGGACACCATGCCGATGGCCAGCAGGGGCCAGCGCTGCGTGCGCATGATGGCGTGGCGCTCTTCCGCGCTGGCGTAGTCGGCCATGGCGTCATACGCCATCACGCGGTAGGTCAGCCAGCCCCATAGCACGGCTTGTCCCGCCAGCGCGGCCGGCGGAAACGCGTACAGGGGCAGCAGGATGACCCAGGCGATGATGAACAGCAAAAAGGTGGCCAGGGACGTCCCCACGCTGCCCAGCAGGCTGCCGCCATGTTTCTTTTCCAGCTCAGGAAAGTGCCGCCCGCCGATATGGCGGCCGATGGCCGGCATGGCGAACAGGCCCATGAAGATCAGCGCCGTCAGGATCATCAGCGGCAGCAGCATGAACATGGCGATCAGCGGCACGATCACGGCCTTCAGCACGCCCAGGCCAAAGGTGGACAGCACCTGCCCGCTGGTGCGGAAGAAATCGTACTGCGTAAACAGCGCATGCAGGCTGTCGATCAGCGGCTGCAAGCCCACATACAGCAGTCCACCCCACAGCACCAGCGACAGGATGAACGGCGCCACGCTCAGCAGCAATATCCTGCCGTGCAATTGCGACAGGAAAGCACGGCCATACGAATTCAACACATTACGCATCAACGGCGTCCTTTTCGTTTGATTCTTGCAAATTCCACCATGCGGCGCAGGCCCAGCCATTGCTGCTGCCAGAAGCCGTGGCCATAGCTGCGCCCCGGCCGGCCCATGCCCTTGCTATCGATACGGGCCAGCTGGTCGCGCACACCCGTGCGCGCATAGCCCGCCGAGAAATTCGCGGTGCCCAGCAGCATATCCCAAATCGGCAAGACCACGCCGAAGTTGCAACCGCCCATGCTGCCCTTGCCTTTCGACTCGTGCCCCACGCCAATCGCGTGATGCGTGCGGTGGAAACGGGGCGAGATCAGCAGCCGCTCACCGATGCGGCCGAAGTGTATCCTCACATTTGCATGCTGCAAGCTTTGCAGGATGCGCGAAATCGACACCAGCAGCACATACTGGCCCGGCGGCACACCGATACCGAGCGCCACCAGGGCCATCACCACGTCGCGCAGGAAGTCATCGAGCAGGTGGTTGCGGTCATCGCTCCACAAGTTCATGTTTTGCTGGCTGTGATGCAGGCTGTGCAAGCCCCACCACCAGCCGAAATGGTGCGAGGCCCGGTGGTAGCAATAGTCGACGAAGTCCAGTATCACAAAATAAATGATAAAACTGAGCAAGGGACTGATGCCGGGCAACAGCGATTCCAGGTTCAGGGGATGAATATTGTCGAAACGCAAGGCGCCCGCCAATGCATCCATCAGCGGATCGAGCGTGAAAAAGACCACGACAGAAAACAGGCCGATGCGGTGCAGCACGGTGTAGATAAAATCGTTCCAGCGGGCGCGCGGGTCGGTGATCTTTTGCGCGGGAATCAAGGCTTCAAGCGGGCGCAGCACAAGAAACAGCAGCACCAGTTCGCACAGGCCGATCAGCAGCCACTCCGTGCCCTCGAACGCTTCTTCCGTGAATTCGCCAAAGCCCAGGTGATACACGAGGGGGTTCACGATGGTCTGGAACAGCCAGCCCTGCGCCACGCCAAAGGCGTCGACGACGGCGTCGATGACGGGAGTGACGTGGCCGAGGATGTCGGCGGCGATCATGGCTGGCCCTTCTTCTGCGCGTAGGCAGGATGCTCGCGCAGCGTGGCAAAGCAGAACCCTTTGTCTTGCAAGCCGGAAATCAAGGCGTCCAGGTTGGCGGGCGCCCACGCATCCTTGCGCGACCAGATGCCCATATGCGAAATGAAAATATCGCCGCTGCGCAAGTTCGCCAGCGCTTTTTTCAGCAACATGGCGTTCGGATACTTGTCGCTGGGCAGCTCATCGCCGGAATACCCCGCAGGCGCCCAGCCCGCATGCTGGTAGCCGCAGGCGCTGCCGGCCGCCAGGGTGCGCGGCGACGTGTAGCCGCCCGGCGCACGCCAGAATGGGTCGAGCTTGTGCCCGGTCAATTCCTGGAAGCGCGTATCGACGCGGCGCAATTCCTCGCAGAACTGTTTATCCGTGAACGACGCCAGCTTGCCGCCGTCCTTGCCGAACTGGGGCTTGACCTGGATCAAACCGTTGGCCAGATCCTTCTTCCAGTACACATGGTCAAACGTATGCGTGCCGAACGCATGGCCTTCGGCGACCCGGGCTTTCCAGTACGGCGCCCACGAGGCATCGAGCGAATAATCTCCGCGCGTGGTCTTTTCATTGGCGAGGAAGAAGGTTGCCTTCACATGGCGTTGATTCAGCACGTCGGCGATCAGTTGCGCTTGCGACTGGCTGCCCGTGTCGAAGGTCATGTAGATGGTGCCCTTGCAGGCGGCCGGGGCGACAGGTACGACGGCCTGCGCGGGCGACAGCATGGCGCTGACGCACAACAGCATGGCGGGCACGTGGCACGCGGAAACCAGACGTTTCATCAGCACACCCGCCATCACATGCGCGGCGAGTGGGTGGCGAAATACACGCCATGGGGCGAGCGGCCCACCGGTATGGTCTTGATGACCTTGCGCGTCGTCAGGTCGATCACGGCCACTTTCTTGATCCAGCGCAGGGTCACCCACATGGTCTTGCCATCGGGCGTGATTTCCATGCAGTCGGGGCCGCCCGGCACATTGATGGTGCCCACGTTTTCCAGGGTTTTCTGGTCGATGATGTTGATCGTGTTCGACACGCGGTTCGAGACGAACGTCATGCGGTTGTCCCCCAGCGCGCGGAAATTATGCGTGCCGGCGCCCGCCTTGATGCGCTTGACGGTCTTTTGCGTGCGCCAGTCGATCACTTCCACATAATCGCTGCCCATGATGCCGACCAGCAAATGCTTGCCATCGGGCGTCATCGTGATGCCGGCTGGCGCCGGGCCGACGGGCATGGTCCACTTGACTGTTTGCGTGGCCAGATCGATGGCGCTGACCTGGTTGCTGCCCTGCTGCGTGATGAAAGCCATGGTGCTGTCGGCCGTGAACGCCATGTGGCTGGGCAACTTCGGCAGCGGGATGCGCTTGGCCAGGGTCAGGTTCTTGCCGTCGTAGCGGTACAGGTCGATGCGGTCCAGGCGCAGCGAATTTGAAATGAACCACTTCTGGTCCGGCGAAAAGCCGATCTGGTAAGGATCGAGGATATTGCTGATGCGGCGCTGGATCTGGCCCGAGACAGGGTCGAGGAAAATCAGCTCGTTGCCGACGGAACTGGCGACGATCAGCGACTTGCCATCCGGCGTTTCCATCAGATGGTGCGGTTCCTTGCCGACGGCAAAGGTAGACAGGGGAGCATAGGTTTTCTGGTCCAGCAGTTGCACCGTAGCATCACGGGAATTGAGCACCACCACCACTTCGGCTTGCGCCGTCGATATTGCGGAAACCAGGCACAGCGAGGAAAAAACAAGGCGGCATAGACTGCGGAACATGGAAGAAATCACTGTTAAATACAAAACATGCATTTTACGTGGAACACTGTATTTATTGTGTTAAATCCCCCCTTAAATGCGACCGGCAGCCACACATCGTCGTAATTTCTGGTTTTTCCCTGCGCCGGGCCTGGAATGGCGCTTTGCAACTCATTGCTCTACAATCTGAAGCTTTCATCGCCTACACAAGGATTATCATGACCACCACCACTACCGCTTCCGGCCTGCAATACATCGATACCACCGTTGGCGAAGGCGCTGAAGCGCAAGCTGGCAACAATGTTGTCGTGCATTACACGGGCTGGCTGCAAAACGACGACGGCAGCGCCGGCGCGAAATTTGACTCGAGCAAGGACCGCAACGACCCATTCGAATTCCCGCTGGGCGCCGGCCGCGTCATTCAAGGCTGGGATGAAGGCGTGCAAGGCATGAAAGTGGGCGGCAAGCGCCAGCTGATCATCCCTGCAGCACTGGGCTATGGCGCACGCGGCGCCGGCGGCGTGATTCCACCGAACGCCACCCTGATTTTCGACGTTGAACTGCTGGGCGTATAAGAACAGACTCCGCAGCGCGCAAGCGACTGTACCAGGCGCCGCCCCTGTTCACTCAGCGGCGGCGTTTTTGTTTTGAGTGTGTCCTCTAATGCACGGCACGCTTTTTTCACTATGATGTCAGGCACTGCAGCACGCACGGTGGCCACTCCGCCGGGCCTGCCGCACTTTTCCAGCGATTCCATCAGCACACAGGAGCCATCATGAGTTTACAAGAGCAATTCGAACAAGCGCAGCTCGATTCCAAGACCCTGTCCGAGCGTCCGGACAATATGACCTTGTTGAAAATCTATGCCTTGTTCAAGCAAGCCTCGAGCGGCGACGCCACGGGCGAGCGTCCTGGCATGACCGACTTCGTCAACCGCGCCAAGTTCGACGCCTGGGCGGCCCTGGCCGGCACCTCGAAGGAAGAGGCGCAACAGCAATACATCGACCTGATCGAAGACTTGAAGGACTGATCTTCCCCTGCCCCGGCACTTGCCGGGGCAGTATAATTTCTGTATGACACCATCACCGATTTCCCGGGTTTCGCTGGCCCATGCCGACGACCTGCCCCGTTTGTTCGACGTCTGGCACCTGTCCGTACGCGCCACCCACGATTTTCTCGCCGATAGCGATATCGCCTTCCTGATGCCCTTCGTCCGCGATGAGCTGGCCAGGGTGACGGCAGCAAGCCTGCTGCACGTGCTGCGCGCCGATGACGGCGTCGCTCAGGCCTTCCTGTGCGTCGAGCACGCCAAGATCGAGATGCTGTTCGTGCATCCCGACCGGCGCGGCAGCGGCGCCGGTCGCGCGCTGGTCCGGCATGCCCTCGCGGCGCTGGGCGCCACGGCCGTCGATGTCAACGAACACAATACGCAGGCATATGGCTTTTACCGGCACCTGGGCTTTATCGTGGAAAACCGCTCGGAATGCGACCCGTTCGGCAAGCCTTTCCCCATTTTGCACCTAAAACTGGCCGAAAGGGCCTAAAAACTCACCAAAAACCACAAAAACAGGCCGTTAACGCAAAAGTGGCTACCGAATCGGTAGCCACTTCTTTCAATGCCGGGTAGCGCTGAAACTTACTTCTTTGCCGCCGCCAGCGCTTGCGCGATCCAGCCATCAAATTTTTGCTGGTGGAACTTGATCCAGCCAGCCGTATGGCGGGCGATATCGGCCTGCGTGTTTTCGCCGCGGCGCATGCGCTCGTTCTGCGCATTGATGTCCGCCACGGGCAATTGCATCACTTCGAACAGCTTGGCCGCGGCCGGATTTTTCTCCGCCCAGGCCTTGTTCGACACGATGCGCGCCGTGTTGACGGCAAAACCGTAGTCGCTGCCATCGTCGAGGCGGGTATTCACCTTGTCCGGATTGGCCGAGAACGGCACTTTCAGCCAGACCACGTCCTTGCCCGGCACCAGCACGCCACTGACCCAATACGGCGTCCACGTGTAATACAGGATGGACTCGCCACGCTTGTAGCGGCCCAGGGTATCGGCGATCAGGGCCGCATAGCTGCCCTGCACGTGCGTCACCGTCTCGCGCAATTTATACGCATCCATGTGGTTCTCGATCAGCGCTTCGCAGCCCCAGCCGGGGTTGCAACCCGTCAAGTCGGCCTTGCCGTCGCCATCGTGGTCGAACAGCTTGGCCAGGGTGGGGTCGCGCAACTGGTCGATATTCGTGATGTTGTACTTCTCGGCCGTCGCCTTGTCGATCAGATAACCTTGTGCGGCAGGACCGGCGTATTGGCCCGTGCGCAACAGCTTGGCGTCGCCGCCCGCATTGTTATAGAAATCCTTGTGCATCGGATCCCAGTGCACTGCCATGAAGGTGGCGTCACCGTTGGCGATGGCGATATGCGCGGTCGGATACTCCACTTCCTTGATCGGCTGCACTTCGTAGCCCAGCTTTTCCAGGGCCTTGTCGACCAGCATGGTCTGGAAGGTTTCTTCCGCGATCGAGCTTTGCAGCGGCTGCACCTTGACGCCCTTGCCGGGCAGCGCATCGGCGGCCACGGCCGGCGTCTGCGCCATGGCCAGGCTGGTGGTCAGGGCCAGGGCGGCGATCGCCAGGGCGGAAAACAGCTGGAACTTGCGTTGCGATTTTTGCGTCACTTTAAAATTGTCAATTTGATGCATGTGTATCCTTTATTGTGCGTTGGCCAGCGTTGCTTGCTGTTCAACATTATTTTTGTCCGTGTTGCCGCGCACCAGGCGCAGCACGAAACCGGCAGGACCCGTCTGGTACCAATGGCGCACGCCACGGCGTGGCTGGCCCATCGCTTGCGTCAATCGGTCCAGGGTGATGGCCAGCAGCACGATGCCCAGGCCACCCACGGTTGCCAGGCCCATGTCCAGGCGGCCAATGCCGCGCAATACCATCTGGCCCAGGCCCCCCACGGCGATCATCGAGGCGATCACGACCATCGACAGCGACAGCATCAGCGACTGGTTGATACCGGCCATGATGGACGGCATGGCCAGCGGAAATTGCACGCGGGTCAGCAGCTGCCACGGCGAGGCGCCATAGGCGCGGGCCGCTTCGATCAGGTCGGGACGCACCTGGCGGATACCGAGGTTGGTCAAACGCACCAGCGGCGGCAGGGCAAAGATGATCGTCACGATCACGCCTGGCGCATTACCGATACCAAACAGCATCACCACGGGCACCAGGTAGACGAAGGCAGGCGTCGTCTGCATGGCGTCCAGCAGGGGACGCAGGATATTCTGCGCGCGGTCGCTGCTGGCAAGGAAAATACCCAGCGGCAAGCCGATGGCCAGACAGAAAGCCAGCGACGTCAATACCAGCGACAGGGTGGTCATGGCTTCCGGCCAGATGCCCAGCATCGACACCACCAGCAGCGCCAGCACGGTACCGATGGCCAGGGTACGGCTGGTAAATTGCCACGCCAGCAAGCCGATGATGGCGATCACCGTCAGTGACGGGGCCGCCAGCAGCACGCCTTCCACGCCGGACAGCACGCTGTCGATCGGCGCACGCACGGCCTGGAAGAAAGGACGGAAATGGGTGACAACCCAACCCAGGCCCTGGTTGATCCAGCTTTCCAGCGGCAGCGAGCCGTCGAAGATCTGTGTCAGGTGAAAGCCGCTCGCATGTTCCGGCTGCACGGCAGGCGCGGCGGCGTCCAGCCAGGCGGTGCTGGCGTCGGTGGGCGGCGTCAGCGCCCAGGGATTGATTTGGGCGGCCTGTTCAACAACAGGTTCTACTGTGGAAACGGTGCTTGGGTTCATGCTTGTCCTTTCTGTTGTTGTGGCTCGGCAATGGCTGGCGTGTCGCGGTCGAGGAACTTCAGCAAGGTCGTCTTGCTGATGGCGCCGCGGAAGCTGCCGTCATTGGCCACCACAGGGACGGCGTAAGGCAGTTGCGCCACCTGGCCGAACAGGCCGGCGACTGGCTCATCTGCATTGATGGTCTGCACGTCGGGCAGATAGGCATGCGCCAGGCCCAGCGGTCCCACATGGCCGTCGAGCGCACTGCGCAGCGAATCGGCCGAGACGACGCCGAGGAACTTGCGCTGCGGATTGACGACATACGCAAAGGCGCGATCCTGCTCTTCCAGCATCGACAGCGCGGCGCGCGAACCGCGGCTCGGCGACTCGGAGACGACGATCTGGCTCTTGCGGGCAATATCGCTGGCCTTGAACACGGCCGCCGCATCCACGCCGCGCACAAAATTGCGCACGTAATCGTTGGCAGGCTTGCGCAGGATTTCTTCCGGCGTGCCCACTTGCACCACGTGGCCGTCTTTCATGATGGCGACGCGGTCGCCGATGCGCATGGCTTCGTCGAGGTCATGCGAAATGAAGACGATGGTGCGGCGCTTGATTTGCTGCAAGCGCAGCAGTTCCGATTGCATTTCCGTACGAATAATCGGATCGAGCGCGGAAAATGCTTCATCCATCAGCAAAATCGATGGATCGCAAGCCAATGCACGGGCCAGGCCCACGCGCTGCTGCATGCCGCCCGACAATTCGTCGGGATAGCTGGCGCCGTAGCCGTCCAGGCCCACTTGCTCCAGCGCTTGCTGGGCCAGCGCATGGCGCTCAGCTTTCGGCATGCCGGCCAGTTCCATGCCGAAGGCAGTGTTGTCGAGCACGGTAATTTGCGGCAGCAGCGCGAACGACTGGAACACCATGCTGATGTCCTTGCGGCGCAGGGCGCGCAGCTGGGCGTCCGGCAAGGTATTGATGTCGTTGCCGTCGATCAGGATGCGGCCGGCGGTCGGCTCGATCAGGCGGTTCAGCATGCGCACAAGGGTCGACTTGCCCGAACCGGACAGGCCCATGATGACGAAGATCTCGCCCGCTTCAATGGTAAAGGTGGCGTCGAAAACGCCGATGGTGCAGTCCGTCTTGGCCAGGATATCCTGCTTGCTGGCGCCTTGGTGGACGAGTTCAAGTGCTTCTTCTGGCTTGTCGCCGAACACTTTGAACACATGGTCGATAATGATTTGTTTTGCCACGATGTGGTTCTCCCTCGATTTGACGAATGGAATGAAACCCAGCAAGCTGCTAGCTTGCGGCGGGAATCAGCAAACCCTGTTGCGTCGGCTACGCCACGGCGCAAAAAGCGCACGGGAGCGACAGGAAACAGGGGGTGACACGCGTGTGACCAGCGGATGGCCAAAGCCGGTGCCGGGGTGCCGTGTGCGTGCTAAAAGAGGCTGTGGTTCAGGACTTTTAACAACGCTAGCGCCATGCAAATACATGGCACCAAATGTATTTGACCGAAAAAAATCGACCAAGCTACTTTTAACTGGATGCGGGTGTAAAACCCGAAGAATTATTCACCACTCAGCGAGTGGAGAGTACTGCGAAGCAGAAGGTGAAACGCGGTGTAGCTGTTGTAAATATGACTCAAGTATAACGCAAAAAGCCACCAAAGTCCAATGGCTTTCCAAATAGAAATGTGCTAGCAATGTTCGCCAGCGTACAGTCAGACGTAAAAAAGGCGAAAAGAGACTTGTTTTCATCGTCTTTTCGCCCATCGCTGCGACACGCTCCCTAGCACCAAACCGGGCGCCGGACAAGCGATGCAAAGCCGTCAAGCCGGCTCGGTAAACACCTTGCGCATCTTCTCGGCAATCTTGCCTTCAATCGTGGAGGCGAAGGCGCTCAGCATGAAACCCAGCTTGATTTGCAGTTGCGCCTGCTCTTTTTCCAGGGTCAGCGATCCGTCGACGCCGCTGCGCTCGAAACGCAGCACGTCGCCATCCCAGGCGCACGCCAGGTCATATTCCTGGGCCAGCTTGTCGGCCACTTGCTGCGCCGCTTGGCGCGCCTTTTCTGCTGTCAGCTTATGTTGCTGAACTATATTTATATCCGCCATCAAACGATCCTTTTATTATAAAAACGGGGGCAATACGGCCAGCATCATACCAGCCGCCATGCGGCAGCCGCGGCCATGGGTGGCGCCGGCACGCAGAAAAAACCGCGCTTTCCTGCGCCGCACTTGCGCCGCATCAAACCAAAACCACCGAAGCGGGCCGACTATCTCCATTCCAGTTGCGAGTGTCTTGGAGAGCTAACATGGACCAGAAAGTCATCGTGCCGGTCGAAGCCGTGCTGACCAAATGCGTGTCCCTGCCCGTCGGCTATGTCCCCACCCCATCGGCGCCCTACCGCCAGCACCGCAAGAATGCGCAATTGACCTTGCAGCCGGGTCCGCCCCGCGTGCTCGACCCCACCACCCGCAAGCTCGAAGCCGTGCCGGTCGGTTCGCGCGTGCTGATCTGGAAGCAGGACCCGTCCGTGAGCGAACTGGGCACGCGCAAGACCTTCCTCGCGGGCCTGACCCTGCAAGGCCCGCGCGATGCACGCATCACCTTTGGCGAGCCGGGCATCGCCCAGGTCAGCCCGAACGCCTTTGGCGACTTCATCGTCTCGCCCAATACCGACCAGTTCGACGCCGTGCACACGTTTGCCATCGTGCGCATGACGCTCACCATGTACCAGCGCGCGCTGGCCAGCAACGGCACAGCCTCACCCCTGCCCTGGCAATGGAATAGCGCCAGCAATACGGCCCCGCTGCGCGTGTTTCCGCACGGCTTGCCCAATGTCATGAATGCGTACTACAGCCGCAGCGACAAGGCCCTCAAGTTCGGCGATTTCATTCCCAGCGGCGCCACCGAGCGCGTCTATACCTGCCGTTCGCTCGACATCGTCTCGCATGAAACTGGGCATGCCATCCTCGATGGCCTCAAACCGAATTGGCTGCTCAACAATAACCCGCCGCAGACGGGCGGCTTGCACGAATCGTTCGGCGACCTGACGGCCATCTTCCTGGCCCTGTCGCAGCTGGACCAGGTCGAAGCCGTGATCGCGCAAACCAAGTCCGATCTGCACGACAAAACCTTCCTGGCCGACCTGGCGGAACAGTTCGGTCTGGCGCTGGGCCGGCCTAACGGTTTGCGCAATGCCGACAATGACATCAAATTGTCGGAGGCAGGCACGGAAGTGCACGCCATCTCGCAAGTGTTTACAGGCGCCGTCTACGACATCCTGGCCGACATCTTTGCCCATGAACGCCAGCCCCAGCTGGAAGACGACGCTGCCGTGCTGCACCGCTGCGGCGACTACCTGCGCAGCCTGGTCTTGCGCGCCCTGGTGGCGTCTCCCGACCATGCGGCCACGTATGCCGACGTGGCCGGCCAGATGCTGACCCTGGCGCAGGCCGACGGCTATACCGCCTACCTGGACTTCATCCGCAACAGCTTTACCGTGCGCGAAGTGCTCAAGAACAATGCCATGACGGAGGATGGGCAAATGACCTTTGCCGCAGGCATCGTCGATGACGAGGGTGCCGTGCAAGACAGGCGCGCCTGCTGCGGTACCATGAACCATGCGGAATACAGCGAATCGGACCACTTGCTGGAAGCGGAGCGCGAAGCGCTGGCGGCCTGGTGCCGCAGCTACGCGCCCCGATAAATGCCATACGCCGCAAGCCAGTCAATAGTCGACAGCAGGCGATGACATGCCGCACCACGTCCCCACCACAGCCCACCAGAAGGAGCAGCATGAAAATTTCAGCCCGCAGCAGCGGCGGCTTTGCCGGCCTGAGCGAACAGTACGACATCGATACGCAAGCCCATCCGGCCGGCCCCGGACTGGAAGCGGCATTGGCCAGCAGCGGCTTTTTCACGCACTCGCAGGCGACGGGCCAGCAGGTGGGTGCCGATATCCCCCAATGGCAGATCACCGTCGACGCGCCCACCGCGCGCCGCACCATCACATTTGCCGAGGATGGCAGTGCTGAAAATGCACGTTGGCAACAGTTACTGACGCAAATACGCGCCAGCGCCTGAATGTTCCGGCACTTGGCCTGATTGTTCCGGCGCTTATTTTGTGCCGGTCTTGATTTGAGTAAAACAAAAACACCACACGGCAAGCCAGCACACCGCCCACCCTGCACCCTGCCGCATCGGGTGACTGTCGCTTTCTTGCCGCGTTCTTTATGGCAACGTCCCGGATAGTCGCTGAATTACCCGCTCTGCGCGGCAACGGCACTGTCAAAAAATGAATTTGCTTATATGTATTGTATATAAGCGGGATTTGTGAGAAATAGCGAATTGCCTTAAAATACAATGCTTTGCTTTAGTATGCGCCGCCGAGTTTCCTGCAGGCGCTACAGCACCTCCCCCAAATTGATAGGACTGTTATGACCCACGTTGTCACCGAATCCTGCATCGCCTGTCGCTATACCGACTGCGTCGATGTCTGCCCGGTAGATTGTTTCCGGGAAGGCCCGAACTTCCTGGCAATCGATCCGGACGAATGTATTGACTGCGCAGTCTGCGTGGCAGAGTGCCCGGTGAACGCGATTTTCGCGGAAGAAGACGTGCCGGGCGACCAGCAAGCCTTCATCAAGATCAACGTCGATCTGGCCCGTAACTGGCCTTCGATCACCAAGACGAAGGCTGCCTTGCCGGAAGCCGAGCAATTCAAGGACGTCAAGGACAAGCTCGACATGCTGGTGCGCTAAGCGCACGGCACTTGCCGCGGCCGTTCTGGCGGAGAGACTCTTCTCCGCAGGGGCGGGGCGGCGAAAAAACAGACGAAAAGCAGCGGAAACGCTGCTTTTTTTGCTTTTAAAGCATCGTTGCAGCTCTATCCACGCAAGTGTGGCGCGCTGTCACACCAAAGCGCAAACTGTGGACCTGTGCGCGGTAAAGCACATTTTGTCCTCAACAAATATCGTAGAATTGGATTATGATATTTGAGCCGATATTGGCGCTTGGAATTAAACAAGGACTCTATATGCTTTACCAACTGCACGAACTGCAACGCTCTTTCCTCACTCCGGTGATGCAATGGGCAGACATGTCCTCCAAGTTATTTACCAACCCGGTTTCTCCACTGGCCCACACCCCGTTTTCGCAACGCATCGCAGCCGGCTACGAGCTGATGTACCGCCTTGGCAAAGACTACGAAAAACCACAATTCGACATCCAATCCGTTCTCGTCCAAGGCGAGAGCGTCGACATCCGCGAACACGTTGTCGTGACAAAACCGTTTTGCCGCCTGATTCACTTCAAAAAAGAAGCCACTGGCTTGCAACAGCCCAAAGTTTTGCTGGTTGCCCCCCTGTCCGGTCACCACTCGACCCTGCTGCGCGATACCGTGCGCGGCTTGCTGGCCGAGCACGATGTCTACATCACCGACTGGACGGACGCGCGCATGGTACCGCTGACGGAAGGCCCGTTCCACCTGGACGACTACATTTATTATGTGCAGGAATTCATCCGCCTGCTGGCGCCTGACTTGCACGTTATTTCCGTCTGTCAACCGACCGTGCCCGTGCTGGCCGCCATCTCGCTGATGGCGACAGCCAAAGATCCGCACATGCCGAAAACCATGACGATGATGGGCGGCCCGATCGACCCGCGCCGCTCGCCCACGCAAGTGAACAACCTGGCGACGGAAAAGAAATTCTCGTGGTTTGAAAACACCGTGATCTACGCGGTGCCGCCGAACTATCCGGGCTTTGGCCGCAAGGTGTATCCGGGCTTCCTGCAGCATGCCGGCTTCATCGCCATGAACCCGGGCCGCCACGCGCAAAGCCACCGCGAGTTCTACATGCACCTGGTGACGGGCGACGACGAGCCGGCGGAAGGCCACCGCCAGTTCTACAACGAGTACAACGCCGTACTGGACATGCCGGCCGAGTACTACCTGGAAACCATTAAAACGGTTTTCCAGGAATTCAGCCTGCCGATGGGCACGTGGAAAGTGGGCGGCCAGCTGGTGCGTCCGCAAGACATCACGAATGTGGCGCTGTTCACCGTGGAAGGCGAACTGGACGACATTTCCGGCGCCGGCCAGACGCAGGCGGCGCATGACTTGTGTTCCGGCATCCCTGCCGAGATGCAACAAGACTTCGTGGCGCCGAAATGCGGCCATTACGGCATCTTCTCGGGCCGCCGCTGGCGCGAGATCATTTGCCCGAAAATCGGCGAATTCATCCAGAAACACGGCTAATACACGGCATATCCATCAAAAAGCCACCCCAGTTCACACTGGTGTGGCTTTTTTTCATGCGCGCTCGATTTTCACCGTCGGACGCGTATTGACAAAGATCTGCTCGACTCTCGGCTCGCCCGGTCCCGGCTTCTTCATCGCATAGCCATTCACAGGCTGCGAGCGGTTTACCCACAGCGCGTAATACAGGTGGTCAGCGCGCGGATCTTCCGTATTCGGGTGGATCAGTATCGTCAGGCCCAGGCTGTTCAGCTGCAGCCACGGCACGATCACGGGCAGCAGATCATTGGTAAAACCAAAATAAAACGACGGCGTCACGTGCGGGCCGCGCGGCTCCAGATTCCAGTCGCCCAGCTCGATCTGGAAGCGCTCGGCCGCCCACTTGCGTATCAGCGCCGCTTTCTGGTAACTGTCTTCGTCAAAATAGATATGCGCGTGATAGCTCTCGATATCTGTGTAGGCGCGCGGTGTCGACGGCAAGGTTTCCTCGCCGGGCCGCACGCTGACGGGGCGCGGTGTGGGCGCCTTGTCCGTATGATCGCCCCACGGGCTCTTGCCGGGCGCTGGCTTCACACGCGACGGTTTGGCCTCCTGCGCCAGGGCTGTGCCGGTCAGGCCGGAAGCGGCCAATGCCGCCACCAGGCCGCCGCCGCGCAAGACCGTGCGGCGCTGCGGAGAAAGAAGATTGGCCCATTCCAGGTCGATGGCCGCGTGTTGAGTGTTGTCAGACATGTCAATTCCTGTTCTTGATGATAAGTACGGAGAGAGAGAAGGCAGATCAAAAGTGAACAGTGGCGCGGGCGTAGTAGTAACCGCCCAATACGCCCAATGGTCCCGAATTGTCGTAGGCGCCCGTGTACTGCGCCAGATTCGCGGCGCTGCGCGCTGCGCGCGGCACCTGGCTGGGCTTCTGGTCGAAGACATTGTTGGCGCCCACCGTCACGTTGATGCGCTTGCCGATGTCGTAGCCGACGCTGACGTCCGTCACGAAGGCGGCCTTCAGCTGGTAGTCGCCGCCCGTGACGGCGTTCAGGCGCTTGAGCTTGCCGTAGCGCGTCTCGCGCAGGCTGAATGTCCAGCCGGCTTTTTCATACGCCAGGGTGACGATCTCCTTGTCGCGCGGCGCCCGGTACAGCAAGTCGTACTCGGCCGACTTGCTCAGAGTGCCGATGTTCGGCAAGCCTTGCAGCACGGCCGGCAGTTCCGCCTTGCCAACCAGACTCGTGTGATTGATATTCGCGGCCGCCGTCCAGCGCAGCTTGCCATCGGCCACGCGCAAGACATCCTCGGCCGTCAAATCGATGCCGCGCGTGCGCGTGTCGCCCACGTTGGCAAAGTAATGCGCCACCAGGCCATTGCCTACCGTCAGCCCCGCCGAGCGCAGCAGGTTTTCAATGACGCTCGCTTGCGCCCCCGTCAGCGGCCGGCCGCTGCCGTCGAGCGCCACGCCCGAGCTGCGGTCAATGCCGATGTTCGACGACACGCCCAGGCGGTCGCTGACCTTGATTTGATACGCGTCAACGGCCAGGCGCAGGGTGGGCGTAGGATTGAAGGTCAGCCCTGCTGACAGATTCGTCGATTTTTCCGGTTTTAATGCTTGCGCACCCAGGGCCCGTGCGGCAGCGGAATTGGGCTGCGCCAGGGTGTACGGCACGCCCGCATGGTCGGACGTGTTCGAATACGATTGCGTCACCAGGCTAGGCGCATGGAAACCGTTGCTGACAGTAGCGCGCACGGCGACCGTGGACGTCACGTCATAACGGGTGGACAAGCGGCCCGTCGTCTTGCTGCCGAAATCGGAATATTTCTCGGCGCGCAGAGCCGTGTCGAGCAACAATTGCGGCGTCAGTTTCGCGCCCAGGCCGATATACGCCGCATGGCTGTGGCGCGCCGTGTCGGATGCGTCGACGGGCAGGTAGCCGGCCAGCGCCGATGAGCCGCTGCCCTGGTAAGAGGCAGGTTCTCCCGGGCTGCGCTGCTGCGTTTCATGCGAATACTCGAGGCCCAAGCTCAGGTCGGCCGGCTCGCTCAAGCCCAGCTGGACGGGGTGGCGCACATCAGCATTCGTGGTCGAGCGGCTGTAGCGCTGATTGCCGATAGTAAAATCGGTCTTGCCACCGGGATAGGTCAGCGAGTAATTGGCCGAGTGTTCGACGCCCACGTCGATATCGTCGCGGCCATACGTCGTGCTCAGGTCCCAGGACCAGCCCGCCGTCTCGCCCTTGACACCGCCCGTCAGCGAAAAGTCGTTTTCGCTCGTCGTTTCATATGGCGTGAAACCGTCGGGATACACGGCCAGCAAGCCTTTGTTGTTATTAAAAATGGTATTGGGCAGGCGGAAATTCTGCGCCGAGCGGGCATTGCGGTGCGCATAGGTGCCGAAACCATACAGTTGCACCTCGTTCGACACGTCATAGCCGAGGTTGGCGCTGAGCGAGGCGGTCGTGCTTTGCGGCACGCCCGTATTGCGCCATGGATTGCTGTTGCGGTTTGCTTCGGCCGGGTTCGGCGAAGCGCCGGCCGGCAAGCTGTTGTTCGGTCCCAATTTCACCAGTTGGCCATCGCTGTTGCGCACGGCCGGATACGACAGATAAGCGGGATTCAGTCCAAAATTGCGCACGGCGATGCCCTGGCGCTGGACTTCGGCGCCGAAGTGGGCAAAGCCGTGTTCGCCCAGGCGCGTGCCGCCATCGATGCGCGCCGACCCGTTCGTGCCGTCGCCCTCGTAGGTGGAACCGAGTTGCGTGCTGAAACTGCCCTTGTCATCCGACTTCAGGATGATGTTGATGACACCGGCGATGGCGTCCGAGCCGTAGATGGCGGAAGCACCGTCGCGCAGGATTTCCACGCGGGCAATCGCCCCCGTGGGGATCAGGGCCAGGTCGGTGGCGACGGAACCCGGAAAACCATCCTCATTGACGATGGCCGTCGTATGGCGGCGCTTGCCATTGACCAGCACCAGGGTATGCGAGGGATCGAGGTTGCGCAGCTGCCCGGCGCGCACGATGCTGCCCAGGTCAGGCTGCACGCGGGCCGGCAAGTTGAATGACGGCAAGGCCGTATCCAGCGCATCGAGCAAGTTCAATTTGCCCGTGGCCTGCAATTGCTGCGCGCTGATCACGTCGATCGGTGCGGCGCTGTTGGCCACCGTGCGGCCCGTGCCGCGCGCCCCCGTCACGATGACGGTATCAAACGGCGCGGCGGCCAGCGCGCCGGCGCCGTCCGGCGCGGCCTGCGCGTGAACCACGCCGGGCGCCCCCAGCACGAGCACGGCCACCGAGACGGCGTACGCCAGTTGCCGCAGGCGCGGGATGGGGTCTTGCTTGTGAATCAATTCCAGCATACGGAAACATCCTTTTCAAGTCGTCAACACAGTGGTTGCAGACTAAAGGATGGACAAACAAACAAGAACGAATGGTTTCGTATTTAGATATTTCGTTTTGGCAACTAACAACAGCGGCGCGCCGTATCAGGGACTGGCCGGGGCGGTCGCCAGGCTCTGGTCGAGCCGCTTCCAGTAATCGCGTTCCAGCCGGGCCGTATCGATGTCGCGCGCCGCCTCGTTGAAGCGCTTTTGCCGCGCCGCCCCTTCCGCGTCGCGCTGGAAGCACACGTGCACGGGACGCTCCTTGAAGACGGTATCGAT
The DNA here is from genome assembly GCF_002735655.1 of Janthinobacterium sp. BJB446. Classification (NCBI taxonomy): domain Bacteria; kingdom Pseudomonadati; phylum Pseudomonadota; class Betaproteobacteria; order Burkholderiales; family Oxalobacteraceae; genus Janthinobacterium; species Janthinobacterium sp. BJB446. The sequence continues at coordinate 518,526 of NZ_PDZK01000003.1, forward strand.
GATGGCGATGCGCTCCCGCTCGGCCTTGCTGAAGTTGCGTCCCATCAGCAAGTGCTGCAGGACATGGCGTTCGATGACGATCACGCGGTAACGCTTGATGAGCAGTTTCTTCAGATTCGTCGCATCGTTCAAGCCCTCTTCCGTCTTCAACTCGCCGCGCGCCACCATGCCGTCGAACTGCTCGCCATTCGAATAACCGGCCACGGTGCCGATACGCAGCTTGCCCAGGTCGGCCAGGGCGGTGCCGGGCACGCCATCCTCCTTCAGGTAGGCCAGCACGCCTTGCGTATTGCCAACAGGAACCGAGAAGTGGCAGAGTTTTTCCCGTTCTGGCGTACGCCAGACAGCCAGAAACCCGGCATAGCGGGAACTGGCCAGGCCAAACTGCATGGCGCGCTTCCACGGGAAATACTCATATTTGACGACATAGCCCATGCGTTCGAAGATGGCACTGACCATCGCCCCGGACATGCCGTCGGCAGGCAGGCTGCGGGAAATAAAGGGCGGCCAGTCTTCCGCGGCGAAGCGGACGATGCGCGAGCTGGCAGCGCCCGGCGCCGCCATGGGGGAGCCAGCCTGCCCGTGTGCAAGGGCAAGTGTAGCGTGCATGAACAAACAGAAGGGCAAACCAACTGTCCGGAGGAAACGCATGTTTGGCTCCTATGGCCTGGCGCACCTTGCAATGCAGGCGCGGCAACAGGACTGGCGGTCGGCTTTTTTTGATTACAGGCTTGATAAAAATCATGCTCCCATAAAAAAAAGAAATTGCAAAGTTGTTTATTTGCACTTTGACATTCCCAGGGGAAATAAAATACGATTGCGGCGTGCCTGCAACAGGCCAGCCATGCGCCAGCTATTCCCTCTCACGAGCCAGGTTTTTACTTGTGCGCGCGCCAGATGGCCGATAATGACGTTTTACCGTATTGAAGATGACCGTGCCGCATCCCGCCTCTCCCTCACTTGCCGACCAGATCGAAGACTTGCTGCCGCAAACGCAATGCACCAAATGCGGCTACAACGGCTGCCGCCCGTATGCGGAAGCGATTGCCGCAGGCAGCGCCGACATCAACCAGTGCCCGCCGGGCGGCGCGCAGGGCATCGTGCGCCTGGCCGGCTTGCTGGGCAAAAAAGTCATTCCGCTCAATCCCGTCAACGGTCTCGAACGTCCACGATCTGTCGCCTATATCGACGAATCGCTGTGTATCGGCTGTACCCTGTGCATCCAGGCCTGTCCCGTCGACGCCATCGTCGGCGCCGCCAAGCAGATGCATACGGTGGTCACCGATCTGTGCACCGGCTGCGACCTGTGCGTGGCACCCTGCCCCGTCGACTGCATCGTCATGTACCCGGTCAGCGGCGACGCCACGGGCTGGGATGCCTGGAGCCAGGCCGAAGCGGACGACGCGCGCGCGCGCCACGATTTCCGCACGCAGCGTTTGCGCCGGGAAACAGAGGAAAATGAAGCACGCCTGGCCGCCAAGGCCGTCGCCAAGATGCATGAAGTGACGCAGGAAGTACCCGTCACGCCAGACGAACAGGCCGAAAAGGAACGCAAGCGCGCCATCATCGCCGCCGCCATGGAGCGCGCGCGCGCCAAGGCCGCTGCCGCCAGCACGGACACCGCCCAGCCAGCCCCCATCACCCCGAAAAAAGACGCATGAACGCCGCCAAACGCCTGGAAATCTTTACGCGCTTTCGCGCCGCCAACCCTTCCCCGAAAACGGAACTCGACTACACGACGCCGTTCGAGCTGCTGATCGCCGTGCTGCTGTCGGCGCAGGCAACGGACGTGTCCGTCAACAAGGCGACCCGCTTGCTGTATCCGGTCGCCAATACGCCGGCCACGATACTGGCCCTGGGCGTGGACGAGCTGGCCAGCTACATCCGCACCATCGGCCTGTTCCGCACCAAGGCGAAGAACGTCATCGCCACCTGCCAGATACTGCTGGAGCAGCACGGCGGCGAAGTGCCGCGCGACCGCGCCTCGCTGGAAGCCTTGCCTGGCGTGGGCCGCAAGACGGCGAATGTGGTCATGAACACGGCGTTTGGCGAACCGACGATGGCTGTCGACACGCATATCTTCCGCGTCTCGAACCGCACCGGCATCGCGCCAGGCAAGAATGTCGATATCGTCGAGCAAAAACTGCTGAAATTCATCCCCAAGGAATTCCTGCACGACGCCCACCACTGGCTCATCTTGCACGGCCGCTACACGTGCACGGCGCGCAAGCCCCAATGCTGGAACTGCATGATTGCCGACCTGTGCGACTACAAGGAGAAGTCGCCGATGCCAGCCGTGGTATAAAGCAAAAAAAAACGGCCCGCAAGGGCCGTTTTTTTGATTCGCAGCAAGCGGGAGCTTACAGCAACACCATATTATCGCGATGAATCAGCTCATGGCCTTCCATATAGCCGAGGATGGACTCGATCTCGGTGGAAGGCTTGCGCATGATGCGGCGCGCTTCGCCGCTCGTGTAGTTGGACAGGCCGCGCGCCACAGGCGCGCCATCGGCATCGACGCAGGTGATCACGGCGCCGCGGCCGAATTCGCCATTCACGCCCGTCACGCCGATCGGCAGCAAGGACTTGCCTTCCTGGCGCAGCTTTTGCACGGCGCCAGCGTCCAGCACGACGGCGCCGGCCGTATGCAGATGATCGGCCATCCACTGCTTGCGCGCCGTCAATTGCCCCGTTTGCGCCCGCAGCTCCGTGCCGATCGCTTCGCCCTGGGCCAGGCGGCTGAGCACGTCGCTGTCGCGGCCCCAGGCGATGATGGTATGGGCGCCGGACTTGGCGGCGCGCTTGGCGGCAAGGATTTTCGTCAGCATGCCGCCACGCCCCAGGCTGCTGCCGGCACCGCCGGCCATCGCTTCCAGGGCCGGATCGCCGGCGATGCCTTGCGTGATCAGGTAAGCGCCCGGGTCCTTGCGCGGGTCGGCCGAGAACAGGCCGTGCTGGTCCGTCAGGATGACCAGCGCATCGGCTTCGATCAGGTTGGCCACCAGGGCGCCCAGGGTGTCGTTGTCGCCGAACTTGATTTCATCGGTGACGACGGTGTCGTTTTCATTGATGATCGGCACCACGCCCAGGCGCAGCAGAGTCGTCAGGGTGGAACGGGCATTCAGGTAGCGTTCGCGGTCGGCCAGGTCGGCGTGCGTGAGCAGCACTTGCGCCGTGCCGAGGCTGTGGGCGCGGAAGCTGCTTTCATAGATTTGCGCCAGGCCCATCTGGCCGACGGCGGCGCAAGCCTGCAATTCGTGGATATCGGTGGGGCGCTGCTCGAAACCGAGGCGCAGCATGCCTTCGGCGATGGCGCCGGAGCTCACCAGCACGACTTCCTTGCCCAGGGCGCGCAAGCCGGAAATCTGCGCGGCCCAGCGCGCGATAGCGGCATGATCGAGTCCGCGGCCATCGTTGGTGACCAGCGAAGAGCCGACTTTGATGATGATGCGGGTAGCTTTTTGAATCACGGAATCCATGGGGCGGCGCTCTTCACTTAATAGACGTCAGCGCGCAGGACGCAGCAGCAGCAAGGCCAGCCCCGCCGTCAGCTCCATTGCGCACATGAACAACACAAAACCCTGGGGCAAGCCGAAGCTGATGGCCGCGAACAGACGGCCGGCGGGCTGCGCCAGGACCAACATTGCAGTGATATCGCCGAGGACAGGCGGTTCGCCCTGCCGTGCCGCGAACAGCGCCAGGAGCGCGGTAGCGCCCCAGACACCGACATGAGTAGCGTAGAACTGGCTGTAGCCGTTGACGCCATTGAGGAAGATGCCCATGCCGGCCGCCATTTCATCGGCGAACAACAGGCAGGCGACCGCGCTCAGCCCGTAAGCATACGCGATCAGATGCAATACACGGCGCTGCCACGCTTGCTTGCGCGCTGGCGCGACAGCGGCCGTCTGTACCGACATCAGGGTAAAGCCTTAGTCGAGGATCTTGAAACGCGGATCATCCGGGTCGATCGACGAGATACCGCGTGCTTCTTCGGTCATCTGCGTTTCTTCGGCACGGCTTTCGCTGTGTTTCTTCTCTTCCAGATGCTGATAAATCGCATTCACCAGTTCCGGGCAACCCTGATGGTTCAGCGCGGAGATCTCGAAGACGGGACCTTTCCAGGCGAAACGTTTGAGGAAGTCCTTGACGATCTTCTTGCGCTCTTCTTCCGGCACCATGTCGAGCTTGTTCAACACCAGCCAGCGCGGTTTGTCGACCAGCGACTCGTCGTACTTTTTCAATTCCTTGACCAGCGCCTTGGCTTCCTTGACAGGATCGACGTTGGTTTCAAACGGCGCCAGGTCGACAATGTGCAACAGCAAGCCCGTGCGCTGCAAGTGGCGCAGGAATTGATGGCCCAGGCCCGCGCCTTCGGAAGCGCCTTCGATCAAGCCGGGAATGTCGGCGATCACAAAGCTCTTCTCGTGCGACACGCGCACTACGCCCAGGTTCGGGTGCAGGGTGGTAAATGGATAATCGGCAATTTTCGGACGCGCGTTCGAGACGGCCGAAATGAAGGTCGACTTGCCGGCGTTCGGCATGCCCAGCAGGCCCACGTCAGCCAGGACTTTCAGTTCCAGGCGCAGTTCGCGGCGTTCGCCTTCCTTGCCCTCGCCTTTTTGGCGCGGTGCGCGGTTGGTCGAGGACTTGAAGTGGATATTGCCCCAGCCGCCTTCGCCGCCCTTGGCCAGCATTTCGGTCTGGCCATGTTCGGTCAGATCGGCCAGGATTTCGCCGCTCGCGTTGTCGATGATCAAGGTGCCGACCGGCATGCGCAGGTGGATGTCATCGGCGCCCTTGCCATAGCAATCTGCGCCACGGCCAGGCTCGCCATTGCGAGCCTTGTGCATTTTGGAGAAGCGGAAATCGACGAGCGTGTTGATATTGCGGTCGGCGACTGCCCAAATGGTGCCGCCCTTGCCGCCATCGCCGCCATCGGGACCGCCAAAAGGCCGGAATTTTTCACGGCAGAAAGAGGCGCAGCCGTTGCCGCCATCGCCCGCGATGACTTCGATTTTTGCTTCGTCGATAAACTTCATAATTTTGCCGCCATAAAACTAAAAAGGCTCTACCTTGGGCAGAGCCTTTCGATTGAAGGCTTGCGCCTTACATCATGCGATCATTGCGGAGCGAACTGGCGCTCCGCGACGAATTACGCTGGTACTGCTGCGTTAGGTACAACGGTCACGAATTGCTTCGAGCCTGCACCTTTGACAACGAACTTCACTTTGCCCGCGATCAGCGCGAACAACGTGTGGTCCTTGCCCATGCCTACGCCTTCGCCGGCGCGCACTGGGGTGCCGCGTTGACGAATGATGATGCCGCCAGCATTGATAGCTTGGCCGCCGTAGACTTTAACGCCCAGACGTTTTGATTCTGAATCACGGCCGTTTCGCGTTGTGCCGCCGCCTTTTTTATGTGCCATTTAAGACTCCTTGATAGCTGATTAATTCAAACAGCGGCGATTAGCCGTTGATCGAAACGATTTGGATTTCGGTAAAATTCTGGCGATGGCCTTGATGCTTTTGGTAATGCTTACGACGACGCATCTTGAAAATTTTGACCTTATCATGGCGACCATGCGCCACAACCGTAACCAGTACCGTTGCACCTTCGACCAATGGAGCACCAAACTTGATGCTGTCGCCCGCGCCTACTGCGAGAACTTGATCGATGGTGATTTCGGAACCAATGTCTGCCGGTATCTGTTCTACTTTAAGTTTTTCGCCAGCGACAACTTTGTATTGTTTGCCACCGGTTTTTATGACCGCGTACATGATTTGAAACCTCATCAAATGTTGAAAGAATTTGTCCCACTGCCATGAAAAGCAAGCCGTGCACAACAGGGGGAACCAGCGATTATACACGGACTGAGAAATTGCGTCAAAAACTATTCACAAAGCTTGATGATCGTGGTATGTCGACAACCTGACCATCATGTCAGGCTTGCGCCAGGCGGACAGCAAAACGCGCGCCAGTGCCAACAAGGTCAATCAATTGCTCTACAGTCATAGGCAAACGTCACGCACGCGCAAGCCTTGTCGTATAATCGCGGCACCCACAATCTAATGCAGGTTCGCCTTGTCTGACGCTAACAAACACGTTAACCAAAACACCATCGTGCAAACGATTGCCGCCGATATGGACGCAGTCAATACGGTGATCCGCCAAAAGTTGCACTCCGATGTGATTCTGATCAACCAGATCGCTGAATACATCATCAGCGCAGGCGGCAAACGCATCCGTCCCGTGCTGATCTTGCTGGTGGCCAATGCCCACGCCTATCGCGGCACGGCGCACCATGAACTGGCCGCCGTGGTCGAATTCATCCACACCGCCACCCTGTTGCACGACGACGTCGTCGATGAATCGTCGATGCGCCGCGGACGCCAGACGGCCAATGCCCTGTTCGGCAATGCCGCTTCGGTGCTGGTGGGCGACTTCCTGCACTCGCGCTCGTTCCAGCTGATGGTATCGCTGAATAATATGCGCGTCATGCAAATCCTGTCCGACGCCACCAACGTGATCGCCGAAGGCGAAGTGCTGCAGTTGCTGAACATGCACGATCCGGACGTGACGCAAGACAGCTACCTGAACGTCATCCGCTCGAAGACAGCCAAGCTGTTCGAAGCGTCGGCGCAACTGGGCGCCCTGATCGCCGGCGCCAGCGAAGACGATATCGAAGCGGCCGCCGAATACGGCCGCTCGCTGGGCACGGCCTTCCAGCTGATCGACGACGTGCTCGACTATGCAGGCGACGCTGCCGAAATCGGCAAGAACGTGGGCGACGACTTGCGCGAAGGCAAACCGACCATGCCGCTGATCTGGCTGATGGAAAACGGTACGCCAGAGCAACGCGAACTGGTGCGCAGCTGTATCGAGCAAGGCGACGAACAGCATTTCGACGCTGTCCTGACGGCCATCACCAGCAGCGGCGCCCTCGACTACACGCGCAAGCAGGCGGAAATCGCCGGCCAGCGCGCCGCCGATGCCATCGCCGGCTGGCCCGACAGCGTCTACAAGCAATCCATGCTGCAACTGTGCTCGTTTGCCGTGGACCGCAATCACTGATCGCGTTTCATCCCATGCAATACAAAACGGCGCCACTGGCGCCGTTTTCTTTATGCGCCGCTTATTTGCTGCGCTCATGCTCCATCGCCGCGCCCGCCAATGCCTGGACGATGGCCGGCGCCGCTTCCAGCCGCTCGCTGTAGCGGCTGCCCAGGTAATCGCGGCGGTCGCGCACCAGCAAGGTGAATTTATACAGCTCCTCCATCACGTCGACCAGGCGCTCGTAATACGGCGATGGTTTCATGCGGCCCTCATCGTCGAATTCCTGATACGCCTTGGCAACCGAAGACTGGTTCGGTATCGTCACCATGCGCATCCAGCGTCCCAGCACGCGCAAGCCGTTGACGGCATTGAACGATTGCGAACCGCCCGACACTTGCATCACGGCCAGGGTCCGGCCCTGCGTGGGCCGCACGCTGCCCGTTTCCAGCGGCAGCCAGTCGATCTGCGACTTGAACACGCCCGTGACGGCGCCATGGCGTTCCGGACTGCACCACACTTGCCCTTCCGACCATAGCGACAGCGCGCGCAATTCCTGCACCTTCGGATGCTCGGGCGACACGCTGTCGACCATGGGCAAGCCATGCGGATCGAACACGCGCGTGTCGGCGCCAAAGTGGCGCAGGATGCGCTCCGCTTCCAGGGTCAGCAGCTTGCTGTACGAGCGCTCGCGCAAGGAACCGTACAGCAGCAGGATGCGCGGCGCATGGGTGGAAACGTTAACCGGCGCCAATTTATCCAAGCTGGGCAAGTCCAGGTGCGCGGCACTGATATTCGGCAAATCGTTCATTCAGGCCACCGGCTTGCCGTCGGCGCCGACCACGGCCTGGCCGTCTTCCTTGACGAAGGCCCCTTGCTGCGGCAGCGGCAGGATGTCCAGCACCTTTTCCGACGGCCGGCACAGGCGCACGCCCAGTTCCGTGACGACGATGGGGCGGTTGATCAAGATAGGATGGGCTTGCATGGCGTCCAGCAGGGCCGCGTCCGGCAAGTCCGGATTGGCCAGGCCCAGCTCGTCATACAGGGCGCCCTTGTCGCGCATCGCCGCGCGCACGGACAGGCCGGCGCGGGCGATCAGGTCGACCAATTCCTCGCGCGAAGGCGGATGCTTGAGGTAATCGATGATGACGGGCTCGACACCCGTGTTGCGGATCAGGGCCAGGGTATTGCGCGAGGTGCCGCACGCCGTGTTGTGATAGATCGTGATCGTCATGTCGTCGTTTCCTTCAGTAAATGTGGTTCGCTGACGCAGCAAGACGCGCCAGCACAGCAGTTCGCGGTCAAGAAGGCCAGCAAGCCATTCATGCCCGCATAGTTGGCGGCGTAGATGATGGAGCGGCCCGCCTTGCTCGCCGTCACCAGGTTGGCGTGCGCCAACTCCTTCAAGTGAAACGACAGCGACGATGGTGCGATCGCCAGCGCTTCGGCGATTTTCGTCGCCGCCATGCCTTGCGGCCCCGCTTGCACCAGCAGGCGGAACACGGCTAGCCGCGATTCCTGTGCCAGCGCAGCCAGGGCAGCGATGGCGGCCGTGCTTGTCAGCGGCGCAGCCTGCGTTGCGATAGTATTGTTGTTTTCCATAATTCAATAATACTCGAATTATGGAATCAATGCCAGTAATCACGATGCGTACGTAACCCAGCGCACCGACTGTCATGATCAATCGGTCTATCTTGATGAAAAAATCACTGCGATTGGCATCCCCATGACACGCTCGACACCCCTGAAAATCCTCGGCTGGAGCCTGGCCGCCCTGCTGGCCCTGATCGCCATCGTGGTCATCTTCATGCTGACCTTCGACTGGAACCGCGCCCGCCCCTACATCAACGAAAAGGTGTCGGAAAGCACGGGCCGCACCTTCGTCATCGGCGGCGATTTGCAGGTGCAATGGAAGCAAGGGCTGAAAACGGAGCCGGGCTGGCGCCGCTACATGCCGCGGCCCATCATCAGTGCGCAGGACGTGCGCATGAGCAACCCGGACTGGGCGACGGCCGGCCCGCAACTGGCCAGCGCGAAACGCATCGACGTGGCCATCCATCCGCTGCCCCTGCTGCAGCACAGGCTGGTGCTGACGGACCTGGCGCTCGACTCTCCCAATATTGCCCTGCAGCGGCGCTCCGATGGCAGCAACAGCTGGACCTTGAAGGATAACGGCCCTTCGGCATGGGACGTGGAAATCCAGCGCATGGCCTTCGGCGACGGCGCCATCCGCTACCTCGACGAGGGCATCGCGCTGGACCTGCGCGCCAAGGTCAGCTCGACAGCGCCCGACGCCACGCCGGGCGACGCGCCAGGCAGCGCGCCCGTGCAGAAATACGGCATCGAATTCACCCTGGGCGGCAGCTACCGCAAGGCGCCCGTGACGGGCGGCGGCAAGGCCGGTGCCGTGCTGTCCTTGACCGATAACAACACCGTGTATCCCGTGCAGGCGCATGCCGTGCTGGGCAAGAACAAGGCCAGCATCGATGGCACGCTGACGGACCCGCGCTCGCTGTCGGGCATCGATTTGCAGCTGAGCCTGGCCGGCGCCAGCATGGCCGACCTGTATCCGCTGACGGGTGTGCTGCTGCCGGAAACCCCGGACTACGCCACCAAAGGCCGCCTGCTGGGCAAGAAGGACGGCGCCATCTGGAACTGGACCTATCAAAACTTCAAGGGCACGGTGGGCCAGAGCGACCTGGCCGGTACCCTGCAGTACTTGCCGCGCCAGCCGCGTCCCTTGCTGCGCGGCGAAGTGACGTCGCAGCAATTGCGCCTGGAAGACCTGGGCCCCACCATCGGCGCCGACAGCAATGCGCAGAAACAGGCGCGCGGCAAAGCGCCTGTGCAGCCCGACAACAAAGCCTTGCCCGTGGAACAGTTCAATACAGCCAAATGGAATGCGCTCGACGCCGACGTGAAATTCACGGGCAAGAAACTGGTGCGCACGCACGATATCCCGCTCAACAATGTCGTCGCCAACATCCACATGAAAGACAAGGTGCTGAGTCTGACGCCGCTCAACTTCGGCATGGCCGGCGGCGACATCACCTCGAACATCACGCTCGATGGCCGTCAAAAGACCATCGCCGCGCAAGCCAAGGTGGCGGCGCGCCACCTCAAAATTCGCGAACTGTTTCCCAAGCTGCAATCGATGCAAGCGAGCTTCGGCGAAGTGTATGGCGATGCGGCGCTGACGGGCCACGGCAATTCCGTCTCGGCCATGCTGGCCAGCGCGAATGGCGAGCTGGCGGCCACCGTCAGCGAAGGCTCCGTCAGCCAGTTCATGCTGGAACTGGCTGGCCTGAACTTGGCCAACGCCGTCTTCGTGAAAATCTTTGGCGACAAACAGGTCCACCTGAACTGCCTGGCCAGCGACTTCGCCGTCACGAATGGCCAGGCCAACGTGCGCCGCTTCGTGCTCGACACGGACAGCGCCGTCGTGAATGTCACGGGCAACGTCAACCTGGCAAGCGAAACCCTGGATCTCGACGTGCGCCCCCGTACCAAAGGCGCGCGCATCATCACCCTGCGCACGCCGCTGTATGCGAAAGGCACGTTCAAGAATCCGGACGTGGGCCCGCAGAAAGGCCCGCTGGCGTTGAAAGCCGGCGCCGCCGTGGCCCTGGCCACCGTCGTCACGCCGCTGGCCGCCCTGCTGCCGCTGGTCAGCGTCGACAAGGCCCCGGACACGGATTGCGCCGCCGTCATGGCGCAAGCCAACGCCACCCGCAAAGCCCTGACTTCGCCTGCGACGAATGCGCCAGCGAAAAAAGTGAGCGAAGCGGAAATCAGGAAGGCGCAGCAGGAAAAGAAATAAGCGTTGATGCAGCCGCTTGAAAGCCGTGCCACCATCTGCTGTAATGAAGGAGCGGGGTGTGGCTCAGCCTGGTAGAGCGCTGCGTTCGGGACGCAGAGGCCGGAGGTTCGAATCCTCTCACCCCGACCAGCATACTCAAATGCCGTCGGCACCTCTTCTTACCTGAATTTGCATCCCAAATCTGCGTTGCTGGGTGGCACAACTTTCTGAGAAAACGTCCAAGCCATGATGACTCATCCGCCGGAGCATACGGCAAGCAAGAAGAAAGCATATCTGCTTGGGCTGCTCATCGGATTTCTCCCGGCCCTCGCCTTTTTCGTGCTCCTGATCGATCATCCGACTGAGTTTATTGGAATATTCACCGGTATCAGCGTGCCTGACTTCAATGACAGGCCCCTGAAAATCCCGCTTGCCTGCTTCGCTCTGTGCCTGTTTATTTGGGCATGGCTCAAGCTAAGGAAATCCGGAAAAATTACGATCGGCGAACAGTATGGATTGCTTCTCATTGCAACACTGATTGTCGTGGTGCGATTCTTAATTTTTATGCATCAACTGGGGGAAGCATTGAGAGGTATGGTTTGGTAATTTTAATTCGAAGGTAGTCAAGAGCTAAAGCGACACTTAAGACAGGCAGAAGGACAATTCGAATACTTTTGTCCAGAGTCATATCCCCCCTTTACCTCCTTGTTTACGCAATCATCAGGCACCTTGACCAGCGCGTTGGCGCGTGCCTGTGAAGTGTGATATTAATTGAACAATTGATTAATTGAACATTTCCATCGTGCAAGGGTACGGTCTTATGTCTTTCCTGATAGTTCTGGCCGCACTGGCCTTCCTGATGCTGGCCGCCTACCGTGGCTACAGCGTGATCCTGTTTGCGCCGGTCGCCGCGCTGGGTGCCGTGCTGCTCACCGATCCGTCCGCCGTGCCGGCTGTCTTCAGCGGTATCTTCATGGAAAAGATGGTGGGCTTTATCAAGCTGTATTTCCCCGTCTTTTTGCTCGGCGCCGTGTTCGGCAAGCTGATCGAGCTGTCCGGCTTTTCACAGTCCATCGTCGTGGCCGCCATCCGCTATATCGGCAGTTCGCGCGCGAATGCCGTCATCGTTGCCGTGTGCGCGGCCCTGACGTATGGCGGCGTGTCGCTGTTCGTGGTGGTATTTGCCGTGTACCCGTTCGCGGCCGAGCTGTACCGCCAGAGCAATATCCCCAAGCGGCTGATGCCGGGCGCCATCGCCTTGGGCGCATTTTCCTTCACCATGGATACCTTGCCCGGCACGCCGCAAATCCAGAACATCATCCCCACCACCTTTTTCAATACGACCGGCTGGGCCGCGCCATGGCTGGGCACCATCGGCGCCGTGCTGACGGTGATCATGGGACTGGCCTTCCTGGAATGGCGCCGCCGGTCCGTCATGGCGACGGGCGAAGGTTATGGCGTGGAAGCGGAACAGGCCAAGCCAGGCGGTGGCGACTTGCCCCATCCGCTGCTGTCGGTGGCGCCTTTGGTGCTGGTGGGCGTGGCCAACTTTGCGCTGACCAAGCTGATTCCCCACTGGTATGGCGACAGTTACGTACTCACCGCCGAGGCCCTGCCCGGCTTGCATGCGCCCGTGTCGACGTCGATAGCGTCAGTGACCGGTATCTGGGCCGTGGAAGGCGCCTTATTGCTGGGCATCTTGCTCGTGTGCCTGACGGCCTTCGGGCGCATCCGCGCCGCCTTTGCCGAAGGCACCAAGGCGGCCGTGGGCGGCGCCCTGCTGGCGGCCATGAATACGGCATCCGAATATGGCTTTGGCGGCGTCATCGCCGCCCTGCCCGGTTTTCTTGCCGTCAGCAACACCTTGCGCAGCGTGCCCGATCCGCTCGTCAACGCAGCGGTCTCCGTGACGACCCTGGCCGGCATTACGGGATCGGCTTCGGGCGGCATGAGCATTGCGCTGGCGGCCATGTCGGACAGTTTTATCCAGGCCGCGCAGCAGGCGCACATTCCGCTCGAAGTCATGCACCGCGTGGTGGCCATGGCCAGCGGCGGCATGGATACCTTGCCGCACAATGGCGCCGTGATCACCCTGCTGGCCGTGACGGGCCTCACGCACCGCCAGTCCTACCGCGACATTTTCGGCATCACCGTCATCAAGACGGTGGCCGTGTTCCTCGTCATTGCCCTCTATTACCTGACGGGTCTGGTGTGAGGGTTGGGGCAAGCTACAGCCGCGACGACGATGCCGGTTTCGCCAACGCTTGCGCCGGCTTGAACAGATGGCTGATGCCCATGGTCAGCAGCGGGCCGGCCAGCGCCAGGTAGGAACTGTCGACACCGTACGGATTGCCCGCCAGGAACCAGCCGATGGTGGCGATCACGGAGACGATGACGCCGACAAAGGCGCCGCGCGGCGTGCCGAATTTCGGCGCATAGAAGGCCATCAGCACCAGCACGGCCAGGGTGGCGCGCAGGGCCTTGCCCAGGAAGGCGATCATCAGCAGTTTTTCCGCATACAGCGCCAGCACCAGCGGCAGCAAGCCGGCCACGACGATGGCGATGCGCAGGAACATCAGCGATTTCGCGTCATTCTTCGCCTTGTTGTACCAGGGATCATAAAAATCCTTCATGGCCAGGGTGGCCGATGCCAGGGTGGTGGCGGAAATGCCGCCGAACAGGGCGCCGGCCAGGCCGACGATCATGATGCTGGCGGAAAACGCCGGCATGTGGGCGATCAGGGTCGGGAAGGCGTCGATCGACTTCATGCCCGGATACAGCACGGCACTGCACATGCCGATCAGGGCCGCCATCAGTCCGAACGGGATCATCAGCGACGATACGTAGTAACAGGCGCGCTTGGCCACGGCAGGATTGTCCGTGCTGACCAGGGCCTGGATCACGTACTGCGTGGCGAAGATGGAACCGATGCCGCCGATCATCCAGGCGATGATCTGGCCCCAGCCGATCTCGACCCAGTTGAACATCTTGGCCGGTAGCTGCGCCTGCAGCGCGCCGATGCCGCCTGTTGCTTCCAGCGCATACGCCAGCGCCAGGATCACGCCCAGGTACTTGACGATGGAGTGGGCAAAATTGGTGTACACCACCGAGCGCATGCCACCCAGGCTGACATAGATCACGGTAATGGCGCCCACCAGCAAGATAGCCACGGTCTTGTTGATATGCAACACGGATGCCAGCACGGCGCCGCCACTCGCGTACAGGGCCACGGCAACGATGCTCAGCGCAACGATGGTGAGGATGGACGCCGCATAGCGCACGGGTTCGCCGTAGGTTTGCGCAAGGATGCCGGAAATCGTCGACTGCCCGCTTTCCTTGTATTTTTTCACCAGCACGATGGCCAGCAGCAAGAAGCCCAGCGACAGCGCCACCAGATTCCAGGCGGCGGAAATACCCAGTTCATAACCCTTCTGGGCCGTGCCGATGCTGACGGAGCTGCCAATAAATTCCGACAACAAGAGCGCGCCGATCAGGTAGGCGGGATAGTTGCGCCCGCCCGCCGTCATGCCCTCGGCGCTGTTGGCATGCTTGCGCACGCTATACGTAATGTACGACATGAGGGCGAAATAGCCCACCGTGACTGCCGCGATAATGATCAATCTGTTTTCCATCTGTCTACTCCAAGTTTGCTTTTTTTCTTATTATTTTTTCAAAAAAGCTACCCCTGCCGCGTGCCGGTCTTTGCCGGTGGCGGTGCTCAGGGGCAAAGCGAAATCTTACCTTGCCGGCGACGATACAAAGGCGCGCAGCTGCGCCGTGAAGGCTGGCGCCGCCTCGACATTCGACAAATGCGACGCGGGCACCTGGGCCAGCTGCGCGCCTGCCACCTGCCGCTGCAGCCAGCGCGCATCGTCCACCGTGGTGACGGGATCGTGTTCGCCGGCGATGATCAGAGTGGGCACCGCAATCGTGGGCACCTGCGCGCGCAAGTCCGCCTGCGCCAGCGCTGCGCAGCAGGCCGCGTAGCCTTCGGCATCCTGTCCGCGCAGGGTGGCGATCATGCGCGCCACCGTGGCCGCTTCCCGCGCGATGAAGGCTGGCGTGAACCAGCGCGCGGCGGCGCCATCGGCCACCGTGTCCATGCCGTCGCGGCGCACGTGCACCGCGCGCGCCAGCCAGGCGTCGGCCGTGCCGATGCGCGCCGCCGTATTCGCCAGCACCAGATGCGTCAGACGCCGCGGCTGATGGATGCCCAGCCACTGGCCCGTCAAGCCGCCCATGGAAATGCCGCAGAACGCGGCACGGGCGATATCCAGGTGGTCGAGCAGCGCCACCACGTCCAGGCCCAGGCGCTCGATGCCGAACGGCGCGCCGCCGCTGGCCGACCGGCCATGGCCGCGCGTATCGTAGCGCACGACATAAAAGTCGCTGGCCAGGTTCGCCGCCTGGGCATCCCACATGGACAGGTCCGTGCCCAGGGAATTCGACAGCAGCAGACATGGTTTTCCCCGCTCGCCATCGGTGCGGTAATGCAGCAGCGTATCTTCCCCGTTCCAGGTGGTCACGACAATTCCGGTATCCGTGTGTTTCATCGCATGTCTCCTTTGCTCTGCGGGTCAGGCATCGCCGTCGCGCACCGACGATGGATGGCGGCACAGCGGCATCACGTCGATCTGCATGTAGGGAAACAGCGGCAAGGAGGTGAGCAAGTTGTGCAGCTCCTCCACGCTGTCCACGTCGAAGACGCTGATGTTGGCGTACTGGCCGGCGATGCGCCACAGGTGGCGCCACTTGCCCTCGTGCTGCAGGCGCTGCGCCAGTTCCCTCTCCGTCTGTTTCAGCTGCGCTGCCTGTTCCGCCGGCATGCTGACGGGCAGGTTCACGTTCATGCGTACATGGAATAACATGGTGTCTCCTTTATTGACGCTGCATGGCACGCAGCTTGTCGGTATCGATCTCCACGCCCAGGCCCGGCCCCGTCGGCACTTGCAGCATGAAATCGCGGTAGACCAGCGGCTCGCGCAGGACTTCCTGCGTCAGCAGCAGTGGCCCGAACAGCTCCGTGCCCCAGGCCAGTTCCGCGAACGTGGAGCACACGTGGGCCGTGGCGGCGGTGCCGACGCCGCCTTCGAGCATGGTGCCGCCGTACAGTCCCACGCCAGCCAGGCGCGCCACGGTGGCCACTTCCAGCGCGGGCAGCAAGCCGCCCGACTGGGTGATTTTCACCGCATACACGTCGGCCGCATCGGCCTGGGCCAGCGCCAGCGCATCGGCGGGACCGTGCAAGGCTTCGTCGGCCATGATGGCCACGTCGAAGCGCCGCGTCAGGCGCGCCAGCGCGGCGCGGTTGCCGGCTTTCACCGGCTGTTCGATCAGGTCGATGCCGCCCGCTTCCAGTGCGGCGATGCCGCGCACGGCGTCCGTCTCGCTCCAGGCCTGGTTGACATCGACGCGCACGCTGGCCCGTTCGCCCAGCGCCCGCTTGATCTCCAGCACGTGGGCCACGTCATCCATCACGTCGCGCATGCCAATCTTCAGCTTGAAGATGCGGTGCCGGCGCAAGTCCAGCATTTTTTCCCCTTCGGCGATATCGCGCGCGGTGTCGCCGCTGGCCAGCACCCAGGCCACAGGCAGCGCATCGCGCACGCGGCCGCCCAGCAACTCCGACAGCGGCACGTTCAGGCGGCGCGCCTGCGCATCGAGCAGCGCCGTCTCGATCGCGCACTTGGCGAAGCGGTTGCCCTGTATGACCTTGCGCACCCTGGCCATGGCCTTGGCCACTTCGCTCGCTTCCATGCCGACCAGCAGCGGCGCGATATAGGTATCGATATTCGTCTTGATGCTTTCCGGGCTTTCTCCGCCGTAGCTCAAGCCGCCGATGGTGGTCGCTTCGCCCCAGCCCGTGATGCCGTCAGCGCAGCGCAGCCGCACCAGCACCAGGGTTTGCGTATTCATGGTGGCGACGGACATCCGGTGCGGACGAATGGTTGGCACATCGACCAGGTAGGTCTCGATATTTTGAATCATATTTATTCCGTATAATTCTGTGGAGTGGTGACACGATATTCCCCGAATCTCCCCACGTCCAACACCGAGTTGGTATCAAACCTATACCTGAAAGGTATGAAGATGGAATTACGGCACTTGCGCTACTTCGTTGCGGTCGCGGAAGAAAGAAACTTCACGCGGGCCGCCGCGCGCCTGCACATCGCACAGCCGCCGCTGAGCCGGCAGATGCAGCAGCTGGAAGAAATCCTGGGCGTGGCGCTGATCGAAAAGGGTTCGCGTCCCTTGCGCCTGACGGAAGCGGGCGAGTTTTTCCTCGCCCATGCGCGGCCACTGCTCGACCAGGTGCGCGACCTGCAGGCGATGACGCAGCGTGTCGGCAAACTGGAACGCACCCTGTCGATCGGCTTTGTCGCGTCGACCCTGTATGGGGAATTGCCAGACATCGTGCACCGCTTTTGCGAGCGCCATCCCGAGGTCGACGTGACCCTGCATGAAATGACGACGGTGCAGCAGCTCAAGGCCCTGAAGGAAGGCCGCATCGACGTGGGTTTCGGGCGCCTGAAAAGCGAAGACCCCAGCATCCGCCGCATCCTGCTGCGCGAGGAGCGGCTGGTGGTGGCCCTGCCGCCCGGCCACCGGCTGGCCAGGGGGGAAGGCGGATTGCGCCTCACTGACCTGATCCACGAAACCCTGCTCGTGTATCCGAAAGCGCCCCGCCCCAGCTTTGCCGACCAGGTGCTGGCCATGTTCAGCGAAGGCAATGTCACGCCCGGCCCCGTCACGGAAGTGCGCGAGCTGCAGATTTCCATGGGACTGGTGGCGGCCGGCCAGGGCATTTCCATCGTGCCGGAAAGCGTGCAAGCCATGCATCACCGGAACGTCGTGTACCGCAAGCTGGAAGACAAGCATGCGTTCTCGCCGATTTTATTCAGCATGCGGCATATGGACCGCTCGCCTGAACTGGAAAACATCCTCGCCGCCGTGTACTCGATCTACGATGAACACGGCATCGCGCACGTCAAGGAAAGCCTGTAGCAGTGACTACGCCGCGTCGGCCAGCAATTCCGGCCGCAGCGCGCGGATGCGCAGTTCCGTGAAGTAGCCGCCCGCCTCGTTGTAGCGCAGGTAGTAACGGCCGCAGTTCAGGCAGCGGGCCACCTGGCTCAGGTTCGCGGGATAGTAGCGCGGGGCGATGGGCGCATCGATGCTGTCGTAGCGCGTGCCGTGCGGGTGGTACTCGGCAAACGTCGGTTCCTCGTACGGATCTTCGCGCAGGGTGCCGATTTCTTCAAAGCGGTCCAGTTCCAGCGAGGTAGGCAGGCGCTGCCAGGCGTCCAGCGGGACGGCGCAGCAGCTGCATTTTTTGGTAATCGTGGCCGAAGCGGTGGCCAGCGCGGACAAGGCGGGAAAGTCGAGGAATATCATGTTCAGCCATTGCAAAGGTGCGGCCTGTGGCAACGAGCCTGGCCGCGCCCTTTCATTCTAGCGGAATGCATCTTTCAATGCCCCATGAAGTCATTCCACTTCGGCAGCAGCACGATGCTGTTCGGATTGAGCCCCTTGTTTTTCAGGGTGTCGACACTACCCGCCACCACTTCCTTTTTCATGTCGATGACGGTGATGCTGCCATCGCTCATGCCCGGCAGGTTGAGCAGCGCGTTCTGCACGAAGGCATAGCGGCCATCCCTGGTGAACGCCACGTGGTGCGCGCCTTCGGCGGCAGGGATCGATTTCAATAGCCGGGGATTGCCGATGCCGCCCGTCAGGTCGAAGATATGCAGGTGGCCCGGCTTGGCCGTCGTCAGGTACAGCCGCGTCGCGCCCTTGTTGAAATACAGCTCCAGCGGCACGCCCGCCTTTTGTTCGGCAAAGTCATGCACCTGGGCCGTGTCGAAATCCCTGGTTGCCGGATTCCACGTGGCGGTCCACACGGTACCGCCGTACATATTGGCGACGTAGGCGACAGGCGGTTTGCTGCCCGGGACGAACAGCACTTCCACCGGCGCTTCGCCAGACGGCGACGGCTTTTTCGACAGCTTGTGCGTGCCCAGCACCTTGCCCGTGCTCGTTTCCACCACGCTGATCACTTCCCCCGCGTCGCCCAGGTCCGTGGGGCGGATGGTGCTCGTCAGCAGGGTGCGGTCGATGCCATCGTGGACAGCCAGGCCATGCGGATATGGCGCCGGCAGCCTGACGGTGCGTCCCGGCTTGTCGTGCACGGCGTCGCCTTCCAGCATGGCCTGCGATCCCATGCAGCTCAGATACCAGCGCTTGTGGTCATCCGAAAAGACGATGTCCTCGCCCACCTGGCAAGTCGGCACCTCGATCACCTTGATGGGAAAGTCCTTGTGGCGCATGTCCATCACGCGCAGCTGCGTCTTGCCCAGCGCCGTGATGTAAGCCTTGCTCATGTCGTGGTTGTAGAAGATATGGTGCGCCACCAGGTCCGGCGGCAGGGCGATGTCGCGCACGATCTTGCCGAAGTTTTTCGACTCGGGATCGACATCGATGATGGCGATGCCCTCCTTGCGCGACGGCGGCGCGACAGGGCTTTTCAGCGATTTCAATGACTCGGGCGCCTTGCTCTCGTAATTGACCATGGCCAGGATTTCGGCCGACGCAGGCAACACCGCCATGCATGTCACGGCCAATGCAAACATCGCTTTTTTCATCATCTCCCCCGCCTTTTCCAAGTGTCGTCGGATCCGCGCCGATCATTCTACGGCCGCACTTTTTCAAACTGGCGTTTTTTTTCAGATGGCCAATGCTGGAAATATTTCCTAAAATTTAAGCATGAAAAAATACTCATTCCACCCTCCGCTTGCCAGCCTGGGCCTGGCCATCTTCCTGCTGTGCATATCGGCGCAAAGCAAGTCGCAGAGCGGCTCTGCGGCAAAACCGCAGCAACAGGAACAGCATGTGGCGCTGGCCATCGCGCAGCGCAAAATCGCCGCGAAGCCACCGACGATACGGGTCCGGCAGGACACCCGGATCACCGTGGATTGGAGTACCGACGAAATAGTCAGTATCCACTTGCATGGCTACGATCAGCTGCTGGAAGTCCAGCCGGGCGAGACAAAAGCCATGCGCATCGACGCCACGGTGCCGGGACGCTTCCCTGTTTCCGCGCACGGCTATGGCGCGCAAACGGAGGGCAAGAAGGGCAAGCAGCACAAGCATCACCGCGAGGCGCCCCTGATATACCTGGAAGTGCTGCCGCGATGATGCGGCGCGCCATCGCTTTCGGCCTGCTGGCCGCGCCATGCATCGCCCATGCGCACGGCTTTGGCCAGCGCTACGACCTGCCCTTGCCGCTCTGGCTATATTTGCTGGGTGCGGGACTGACGGTGGCGCTGTCGTTTGCCTTCCTGGCACTGTGGCGCCGGGATGGCACAGCGACCTGCCAGGGCGACTATGCGCGCCTCGTCCTGCGGCAGGTTCCTGGCGCGCGCGCCATCGCTTTCGCACTGCGCCTGCTGGTGCTGGCGTTGTATATCCTGGTGATCGTGGCGGGACTGGTGGGCGTGCAAAACCCCGTGAAAAATATCGCGCCCGCCATGGTGTGGGCCATCTGGTGGGTCGGCATGGCCTACGTGTCGGCGCTGCTGGGCGACTTGTGGGCGCTGGTCAATCCGCTCGACAGCGTGGCGCGCGCGGCGCAGCATCTGTTCCCCCGCTGGCGCGCACCGCTGGCGTGGCCGCGCTGGCTCGACAGCTGGCCGGCGGCGGCCCTGTTCTTCGGCTTTATCTGGATGGAGCTGAACTGGGAAGGAAGCGAGCAGCCGGCCAGCCTGGCCTGGACCATGCTGCTGTATTCTGCCTGCACGTGGGCAGGCATGGCGCTGTTCGGCCGCGCCGCCTGGCTGCGCCATGCGGAAGTTTTCAACGTTGTCTTCGGTCTGCTGGCCCGCTTCGCGCCCGTGACATTCCGCGACGGCGCCTGCTACGTGCGCCCGTATGCGGCGGGCCTGCTGCCGGTGGAACCCGTGCGCCCTGCCTGCCTGGTGCTGGTGATCCTCATGCTGGCTTCCGTCAGCTTCGACGGCATGATGGAAACGCAAACGTGGTACGACATCGTCGACGCCGTCCTCGCCGTGGCGCCTGGTGCGTTGGCATGGATCACCACGGCCGCCCTGCTGCTGATGCCGGCCCTGTTCCTGCTGGTATTCCTGCTGTTTTGCGCGCTGATCGCCCGCTGCGGCGCCAGCGATGGCCAGCCGGCCATACCCTTGCTGCGCGTGGCCGGCCACTTCGTGCTGACCCTGGTGCCGATCGCCATCGCCTACCATTTCGCCCACTACCTGTCTTTCCTGGCGATGGCGGGCCAGTACCTGATTCCGCTGGCGTCGGACCCGCTGGGCCTGGACTGGGACCTGTTCGGCACGAAGCTGTACTTCATCCGCCTTGGCATCGTCGACGCCAAGGTGGTGTGGTACGTATCGCTGTTCGCCATCGTCGCAGGCCACGTGGCGGCCGTCTGGCTGGCCCATGTCTGCGCGCTGCGCCTGTACGCCAGTCGCCGCGCGGCCCTGCGCAGCCAGTATCCGATGCTGGCTCTGATGATCGCCTACACTTTGCTCAGTCTCTGGATCATCGCGCAGCCCATCGTCGGCGGCTAGCCCGTGCCAGGAACAGCTCCAGCAGCAACAGCATGCCGCCGGAAACGAGCAGCAGCGGCATCAGCGCGCACATGGCGGCTGCCGCCAGCCAGGCCAGCGCGGAAGGCGACGTCCAGGCGCCTGGCAGCAGCCTGGGTAAACCCAGCGAGCCAGGCAAGCGCCGTTTGAAAAACATCACCCAGCCCGACACCAGCGAGAACAGCACGCTGGCGCCGAACAGCAGCAGCACGGCCTGGTTCCACCAGCCGAATTCGCCACGGTGGAACGGAATGCCGATGGCGGTGGCCTTGCCGAACGCCGTCTGCGCCTCCCACCCCGCGTAATACAGGGGCTTGCCGCTATAGGCATCGAATTGCAGGTCGAAGCGCAAGGTGGGCTGGCTGCGGTCAGCCATGGTGGCGCGCCACACATCGTCCTGGCTGGCCGGCGCCGTCAGCTGCACGGCGATGGCGGGCGCGTGGCTGCGCGCTACCTGCCACGCATCCTGCCAGTCGAGCGGAGCGCCCTCCTCGCGCGAGTGCAAATCACGTGGCACGGACGGCGGCGCCTGGCCGCTGACGTCGCGCAACGCGCGGATGCGCCCGCCCGCCTGCTGGCTCCACGTCAGGCCCGTCGTCAAGATCACGACACTGACGATGCCGAGCGCCACGCCCAGGAAAGCATGCCACTGGCGCCAGCCATTGCGGCCCCGCGCGCCCCGCTTCGGCAAGCCCGATTGCGCGCCACGCGGCCACCACAGCACCACGCCCGTCACCAGCATCACCATCAGCCAGCTGGCCGCCAGCTCGATCATCCAGCGCCAGCCATCGTTTTGCAGCAGGCGCGAATGCAGCTTTTTCGCCCAGTTGCCGAAGCGCTCGCTGCTGGCCAGGCTGCCCAGCACGCGCGCGTCATAGGGATTCACATACACGATGATGGCCTGCGCGGGCAGGCCGAACTTCGGTCTGGCGGGCGTGAGCGGCGCGGCATGTCCGCCGTGGCCCGCATGTTCATCCTGCGCGCCGCCGGGCGGCGCGAACGCCACCTGCACCGCATCGTCCTGTTGAAACGGCGGCACCACGTGCTGCACCGCCCAGCCTCGAGGCGCAGCCCGCTCCGCAGCCGCCACGGCGGCGTCCAGCGGCAGCATGGACGCTTGCGGCGCCACATGGTCCAGGTGCTGGTACAGCCTTGCCTCGATCTGCGGCGTGAACACGTACAAAATGCCCGTCAGGGTAGCTAGCAGGGCAAACGGCGATGCGATCAGCGCGGCCCAGAAGTGGATGCGCCAGTACAGGCTTTTGCGCCGCGCGATGAGAAAGGTGAAATCGTCCATGGCCATCCTCACAGTGCGTTATAGGTATAGGACAGGCCCAGCATCACGCTGCGCGGCGCACCAGGCGTGTACTGGTTCTGGCTGTTCGGCGCATAGCTGCCCACTCCCGCATAGCTGCTGCTGGCCGAATCGGCATAGCGTTTATCGGCCAGGTTGCGCACCTGCGCCCACGCTTCCAGCCCGCGCGCGACCTGATAGCTGGCACGCAGGTTCAGCAAGGCGTGGCCCTTGTACTCCACCGTGTTGGCATTGTTCATCCAGTAGCGCCCCTGGTGCACGGCTTCAAGTGCGATACGCGCGCCGGCCACGGGCTTGTAGCCGATCTCGAACGAGGTGATGTCGCGCGGCGCCTGCGGCATGGCGCGGCCGCTGTAATCCAAAGTACTGGAGAGTTGGTAGCGCAGGTAGCGGTGGCGCGCGATGGCCGTGGCGAAGCGCACGTCGAACGGGCCGCTGTCGTAATTCAGGCCCAGCTCCAGCCCTTCGCTGCGCGTGCGCCCCGCATTGCGGTTTTCGCTGTTGCCCGGCGAGAGCGTGTAGCTGACGATGGTGTCGCGCCCATCGAGCCGGTACAGGGCCGTGTCGAGTTTCAAACGGCCCTGTAAAAAGGCCCAGCGCAGGCCCAGTTCATAGTTGTTGTAGACGGACGGCTGTAAGTTGGCGATGCCCGTCTTGCCATACAACTGGCTCACTTCCGGCGGCGTGAAGCCCTGGCTGACGTTCGCATACGCGCTGCCCGCATGGCCGATGGCGTAGGTGGCGCCCAGTTTCGGACTCACATGCGAAAAATTGCGCGACTCGTCGGGCGCGCCGTAATTGACGCTGCCGCCGGGCGCCAGCTTGTTATGGTAGTCGTAGCGGATGGCGTCAGAACGGCCACCCAGCACCACGCGCGTGCCGGCCAGCGGAGAAAATTCCCATTGCGCGAAGACGGCCGTGTTGAGGATATCCGTCTGGTAGTCGCGCACGCCCTGCGGATTGCTGGCATTGGCCAGGGAGTAGCGCAGGTAGCGGCCCGTGGCGGCATCGCGCACGATGGACAGATTGTCGCTGACAAAGGGATTGTCGCTCTTGTCCACGTACACACCAGCGATCAGGCGCGAACGCAGCCACGCGAATTCCTGCTGGTGCTTCACGTCCAGCCCCAGCGAATCGACGTGGTTGTTGTTGATGACGCCCTTGCACAGCATGCCCGCGCAACTGCCTATGGAATAAGCGGGAATCTGACCATGGTCGTTCTTGCGCGTAAACACGGTAACGGTGCTCGTGCCATTGGCTGTCGTCGCGCCTTCCCACGCCAGGTTCATGCGTGTGGTCTTGTCCTTGCGGTAGGTAAACGTGTTCAAACTCTTGCCGGGATTGCTGCGGTAATCGTTTTCGAACAGGCTGCCCGTCATGGCCGCATCGAGATCCGTGTGGACGATGGTGGCGCGCAGCTGCGAAGTGGGGCTGAGCGCATAGTCGGCGCGCAGCGAGAACGAATCCTTGTCGCCATAGCTGTACTCCTGCCAGTTATCGCGCGAACGGCGCGAGCTGTAATGGGAAAAGCGCAGTCCCAGCGGACCCCAGGTATCGCTGACGGAAGTGTCGTAGCGGGTGTAGCCGCCCACGTTATCGCGCCGCACGCCCACGCTTGCCGTGGGTGTCGCGCTGGCGCCGGCCGTGAGGAAATTGACGGCGCCGCCGACGGCATTGCTGCCGTACAGCGACGAGGCGGCGCCCTTCACCACTTCCACGCCGCTGGCGCCCGCCATGTTCATCTCGTTGAGCGAGTTATGGTTGAAGACGCCCAGCGGGCGGATGGGAATGCCGTCCTCCAGGTACTGGTAGACGGCATTCGTGCCGATGGGCTGGCGGATGCTCATGCTGTGCTGCTCGTTGCCCAGGTCATTCCAGTACACGCCGGCGATGCGGTTGAGGATATCGCCCATGGTCTTGGGCTTGTCGCGTTCCAGCATTTTGGCATTGACGGCACCGATGGCCTGCGGCGTCTCGGACAGCCACGATTGCGCGCGCGAACCGGAAACGACGACGGTGTCGATGGCGTGGTCGGTTTGGTCAGTTTGCTGCGCCTGCGCGCAGGGGTAAGCGAGGGTGATGGCGACGGCCAGCACCAATAATTTCTTGTTCATGTGATTCTCGTATAAGTGTGCGGATGCGGCGCGTCACACCGCAAGGTGGGCAGCGCCAGCATTGAAAATGCAAAAACCTAGACGAGAGCGGGCGGCGCGCGCGACTGCGCGGTGGACCAGATGAACAGCGGTGACGGGGACTGGTAGTACAGGGCCGGGAAAATGGCCGTGCCGCTGGCCACAAGCAGCGGCAGCACGGGACTGGCGGGCGGCAGGCCGACGGAACCCGCGTGCGTGGAACAGAAGGCGCAATGCTCCATCTGCATGGCCTTGCCGCCGGATTTTTCATCGGCGGCGCCGTCATTGTCGACCTGGACGAAACGGATGCCGGCCACCGAACAGATTTCCGCCCAGCCGGAGCCGGACTCCTGCTTGGCATTGGCGACGGCCTGGGAAATCGACGGCGCGAGCGCCGCCAGCAGGATCGCGAAACAGGCGATCCAGGCGGCAAAGCGGCGCGTGAACAAGGTCATTCCCATGGCCGCATTTTACCAGCGGCCGCCGGGACTGGGTAGCGGAAAGCGGCTCAGGCGGCCGGGCAGGCGGCGTTGCCGTTGTCAAAAGCGCGCACCACGCTCGCCGTATCGGCGGCGATACGGTTCACGGCGCGGCGGTGACCGAGTACCAGTTCATCGTAGCCGGCGCCCACCTTTTCATTGGCTATCGTGCGGCAAGTGACCACCTTGCTGCTGGCCAGCTGGCGCACGCTCCACACGGCATCGATCAGCGCATACTGGCCCATCACCGACTCGAAACGCTGCACATTGGTGCTGATACGGTACACGGGCAAGTTGTCCGGATGCGGCGTGCGGAACACATCGATGGCGCCCAGGTCGTTCGTCACGGCCGTCGACAGGGCCTGGCCGATCTCGCCGGCCAGCGGCCCGGCCCAGCGCTGCTGCTCCAGCAGTTCGATGCGCCCCGATGGCCCCGTCACGACAAACTGGTTGCGGCTCACCTGCTGCGGCACGCTGACGGCCAGCACCTCGACATAGTATTTGACGGGTTTGGCCGGCTGCGCGTCGGCGCCGCCGCTGAGCGTATAGAAATGCTCGGGCTGGGGCGTGGAGCAGGCACCCAGCAGGCTGGCCGCCAGCAACGCGGGAAAAATCGGTTTCATCATTTTTTTTCATCTCCTTTTTTACCGCGGATCAGGGACTCGGGATGGCGTTCCAGGTAATCCGACAGCGCGTTCAGCGATTGCAGGGTTTGCGTCAGCTGCTGCAAGGCCTGGCGCACGTCCGACTGCAGTGGCGAATCCTTTTGCAGCACCTGTTCGGCGGTGCCGAAGGTCTGTTTCGCCGCCGTCAGGGTATCGCGCATTTCCGGCACCACCTGGCCATCGAGCTGCCTGAACAGGGTATTGGCCTGCTTGATGGTGGCGTTCAGGTTATTGCCGATCTCCGCATAAGGCACCTGATCGAGCTTGCGGGCAATGCTGGCGATCTGCGTCTGCAGTTCATCGAGGGTATTGGGCACGGTCGGCACTTCCAGCGGATACTTGTTCGGATCGAGCGCCACCTTCGGCGCTTTCGGGAAGAAGTCCAGCGCGATGTACAGCTGGCTGGTGAGCAGGTTGCCCGTGCGTAGCTGGGCGCGCAAGCCACGGCTGACCATGCGTTCGAGCAGCTGGTGGCCAGCCGAGCCTTCCTCATCGTCGACGGCGGCCTTGAAGCGCATGCCCAGGCGGGCCGGGTACAGATTGACGGTGACCGGCATGCGGAAGTTCTTCTTCACGGGATCGAACTCGATGCCGACCGAACGCACCTCGCCCAGTACGATGCCGCGGAAATCCACCGTGGCGCCAGGCTGCAAGCCGCGCAGCGACTGGTCGAAATAGAACACGGTGGTAATGGCCTGGCCATCGGGCTCGCGCATGGCGCTGGCCTCGTCGGCCGCCAAGCGGAAATTGGTATTGGCCGGCGCCGGTTCCTCGGGCTTGCGGCCATTTTCCGCCTCGAAGGCGATGCCGCCCACCAGCATGGCGGCCAGCGACTGCGTGTTCAACTTGAAGCCGTTGGAATCCAAGCGCACATCGACGCCGCTGGCATGCCACCAGCGCGCATTCTTGCCGACGAACTGGTCGTATGGCGCGTTCACGAAGACCGACATGGTAATGCCGTTGCCATCCTTGTCCAGCGCAAAGCTGACCACCTTGCCCACGCGCAGGCGGTGGAAGAACAGGGGCGAACCCACGTCGACGGAACCGAGACTTTCCGCGTGCAGGGTGTACAGCTTGCCCTTCTGGTCACCGGCCACGGCGGGCGGACTCTCCATGCCGACGAAATTCTCCTTTTTGGCTTCCGACTTGCCCGTGTCGACGCCGATGTAGGCGCCCGACAGCAAGGTGCCCAGGCCCGTCACGCCGCTGGCGCCGATCTGCGGGCGCACCACCCAGAAGCGCGAATCGGCGGTGGCGAATCGGCGCGCCTCCTTGCTCATGTCGATCGTCACGAGGACATTGCTCAAGTCGTCGCCCAGGGTGATGGCGCGCACCTGGCCGATATCGACATCCTTGTATTTGACCTTGGTCTTGCCCGGCTCCAGGCCTTCGGCGCTCTTGAAGCTGACCGTCACCGTGGGCCCCTGGTCAAGGATGGACTTGGCGGCCAGGCCGGCGCCTATCAGCGCGGCCAGCAGCGGAATGAGCCATACCAGCGACGGCAGCCAGCGGCTGCCCTGTTCCACATCGGGTTCCGGCAATGGACGGCCACCCGTTTCGGCAAGGCCGCCCGCTTCTTTGTCAGACATGCTGTTCTCCAATCACTGTATTGTTTCCGGTATTTGCCACCACCACGGGTTCTTCCTCGCCAGGCACCTGCCCGTCGACGGGGTCCCAGATCAGGCGCGGGTCGAACTGCATCGCCGCCAGCATGGTCAGCACCACCACGGCGCCAAAGGCCAGCGCGCCGGGTCCGGCCGTGATCACGGCCAGCGACTTGAAGCGCACCAGCGCCACCGTCAGGGTGACGACAAAGATGTCGAGCATGGACCAGCGGCCGATGAATTCGACCATGCGATACAAAATGGTGCGCTGGCGCGGGCGCCAGCGCGAACGCCGCTGCGCGGTGAACGCCAGCAGCGCCAGCACGCCCAGCTTGAGCATGGGCACGACCACGCTGGCGATGAAAATGATGATGGCCAGGCCTTTCGAGCCGCTGGTCCAGAACAGCACCACGCCGCTCATGATGGTATCGTTTTGTGCGCCAAACAGGGAATACGTCACCATCACGGGCAGCAGGTTGGCGGGAATGTAGAGAATCATGGCGGCGATCAGCAAGGCCCAGGTGCGGTTGATGCTGTCCGGTTTGCGCACGTGCAGGGCCGTGCCACAGCGCACGCACGCCATGTGCTTGCCCTTGCCCAGGGGCGGCGCCACCAGGCCGCAGGCATGGCAGGGCACGACCTTCTCGCCGGGCGCGAAGGCCTTGTAGCGGATGCCGGGCAGCGCTTGCCGGCTCAGGTCGTCGCCCAGGTTCCACAGGGCCTTGGGGTCGAACGAGACGACGATGGCCAGCATCAGGGTCAGCGCGCCAAACGCGAACAGCCCCGGTTGCGGCAGCACCGTGGCCAGGCTGGTCATCTTGACGACGGTGATCAGGATGCCGATCATCAGCACTTCCGTCATGCCCCATTCGCGCGCCGTCTGCACGGCGCGCAGCACGCGGTTAAAACCGGGCACCTTGACGCCGCCGCGCAAGCCCAGCGCCACATACAGCAGCGAACCGAGTTCGATGGCGGGAAAGAGTATGGTAAACAGGAAGACCATCGTCGCCACGATATGCATCTGCTCGGACCACAGCACGCGGATGGAACCGAGCAAGGTGGCGCTGGACGTCAGGCCATTGACGTCGAGTTCGACGATGGGAAAAAACTGGGCGATCAGGAAGACAAAGGCGGCGCCCAGGGTCAGCGCCACCACCTTGCTCAATTCCGCCGATGCCCCGCGCGCATGCGAGCCGCGGTACAGCACCGAGCGGCAACGGATGCAGCGCGCCTTTTCGCGGGGACGCAGCGGACGTTTGCGGTACAGCACGCCACAGTCATGACAGCTAATCAGGTCGTATCGGTGCACAGGTTCACGATGAGCAGTTGAGTCCCCTGCATCATACGTCAAAGCAACCTTCTACCGCAGGCAAAAGAAGACAGACGAGCAGCCTCAGGCGATAGTCGCCACTGTTGGCGCCGGCGTACTCACTTTGCCAAAAAGCAGTTTGGCGGCGATTTTATTTTTTGCCAGCAAGACACCAGTCGCGCAGCAAATACATGTGACCAGCAAGCCGATACTGAACCCCACCAGAGTGGCAAGCGGCGCAAACGCCACCGGCTCAAAATAGCGCACCGAAATTTTAGTGACACCGATAAAAGCATACTGGCCGATGATATAAATATACAATGAATTTTTACCAAAGATAATAAACCCTTGGATGATCCTCTCACCAAGCTTCAAGTAGGCCACATAAAACACACACAATGCGAATACAGAGGCTATTGCACCGGCAATATAACGCAGCGCAATATTTTGAAAGTTTTCAGAACTTAACTCCATTCCTGTAACATAAATATAAGTCTGATTATTCCACAAGAAGAAACAAATCAGCGCAAGAACACCTGAAACAGGAAAAATTATATTTTTATATGGCATCAATTTTTCAACATACGAGCCAGCGGCCAGATAATAGCCAGCCAAGAAAAAAGGACATGTATATTTAATTAACGGCAAAATACCCCAGTCCGGAATGAACAGGCTGAAAAAAAACAGGATCAACGATACCC
The DNA here is from genome assembly GCF_002735655.1 of Janthinobacterium sp. BJB446. NCBI lineage: Bacteria > Pseudomonadati > Pseudomonadota > Betaproteobacteria > Burkholderiales > Oxalobacteraceae > Janthinobacterium > Janthinobacterium sp. BJB446. The sequence goes on from NZ_PDZK01000003.1 coordinate 548,187, forward strand.
AGAACGAATAGCGGCCAAAGACATTGGCAATCGTCACCAATACGAGACTAGCGAACAACGCCCATAGAAACCAAAGGCTCTGTAGTATGCTGAGAAGCAAGGAGAGAGGAAAATCCTGGTCAATCTTTTTTTTAAAAACAAGGGTAAGCGCAACCCGAAATAAAATCTCCCATATGGCAATAGGAACCAGCAAGGAAAATATTTTCGATTTAATGAACTCCAAAGGCGGTGTGCGGAGTACACTATTACGGCTCACATAACCGCTAATAGCGATAAACAACGGCATGTGAAACATGTAGATTGCTTTAAAGGTAGGGTCTTGGAAGAATCCCTCTTCCTGATATGCTGCACATTGCACCGCATGTCCGATCGACACCAGAAAAATCAACATCCCCTTGTAAAAGTCTACGCAATTACTTCTCAGCATGAATAAACTCCGGCGCTATGATTTTTTTGGATAAATTCCGGCACCCGAAACAAATTTTTTGCATAAAGTATGTGGGCACAGGACAGTGGAAGACACTCAATGTCACTCAACGTCGCGATCCGCGTATGTTACAGACCACGTTACTTTTGCGGATTTTCACTCAGACGCAGCGGGCGCTTTCGCTACAACAGCCACATTCATGAAAAATGATCAGCTTGTTTCAGAACACAGTGTGAAGTTTACCGGTACACAGTGCGTGCCTATTCCATATCAGTGCCAGCCATCATATTACAAAGGCCCCCCTTGCGCCACTGCAAGGTTAACGTTCGAGCAACAGTGCCTCCACGGCACGGCCAATTTGCAGCACTCTTTCATCCGCGCCGGCCAGGCCGCAAATGCTCAGCCCCACGGGCAGCTCGCCCTCGGCATGGCATGGCAGCGACAGCGCGCAGCCATCGAGGAAGTTGATCACGCTGGCGTTGCGCAGCACCAGGCCATTCGTGGCAAAGAAGGTGGCGTCATCCGCTTCCAGGGGCGCAACCTGCGGCGCCAGAATCGCCACGCTGGGCATCAGCCAGGCATCGAATGGCGCCAGGCGCCGCCGGGCGACGGCGATCAGGCGCGCGCGCGCATCGAGCAAATCGATGTAATCGGCCGCGCCCTGCTGCTGGCCGCGTCGGATGCGCGCCGCCACGCGCTGGTCGTATTGTGCGCCTTTTTCCGCGAGCAGCGCGCGGTGCCAATGCCAGGCTTCCGCCGCCACCAGGCCGCCGCCGCCATTGATCTGCGGCAGTTCCAGCAACTCGGGGAAATCGAACTGTTCCACCAGGGCGCCGGCTTGCCGCAGCTTGTCCAGCGCGGCGTCGAACGCCCGCTGCACCTGCGGCTCCACGTGCGTACCGACATAGTCAAGGGTAAAACCGAAGCGCAAGCCTTTCAGCGCTGGCGCCTGCACGCCGATGTCATGGCCCGACAGCGCCGCGTACAGAATGGCGCAGCAGTCGACGCTGCGGGCAATGGGCCCTGCCGAGTCGAGAGAGCGCGACAAAGGCACCGTCCCCGCCAGCGACACGGAAGCGGCCGTCGGCTTGAAACCCGTCAAACCGCAAAAGGCGGAAGGGATGCGGATCGAGCCGCCCGTGTCCGTGCCCAGCGCGCCGGCCGCCATTGCCAAAGCCACCGTGACGGCGCCGCCCGAAGTGGAGCCGCCCGCCACACGTTCATGGTCCAGCGGATTGCGCGGCGTGCCGTAATGGGGATTCAAGCCCAGGCCGGAAAACGCGAATTCGCTCATGTTGGTGCGGCCCAGCAGGACGGCGCCAGCCCGACGCAGGCGCGCCACGGCGCCCGCATCGGCCACGGCGGGCGGGGCGTCGGCCAGCGCCAGCGAAGCGGCGCTGCTGGTTTGCCCCTCGACGTCGAACAGGTCCTTGATCGAGATGGGCACGCCGGCCAGGGGCGAGGCAACGATACCGGCCGCGCGCGCCGCGTCGCTGGCCCGCGCCTCGGCCAGGGCCTGTTCGCCATCGAGGCTGACATACGCATGGCCGCCCTGCACCCGGTGCGCCTCGGCGCGCGCCAGCATGCGCTGCGTCAGTTCCACGCTGGTGATGCGTCCGGCGGCCAGGTCGGCCGCCAGTTCGCGGATAGTCTTGGTCAACTGGGTCATTCTCTTATCCTTCCACGGGCAGGGTTTGCACGGCATAGCGGTGCTGCAGGCGGCGCTGCAAGGCTGGATCATACAGCTCCAGTTCGAAGGCGTCGCCGTGGCCCATTTCACCGATGATGGGCTGCGTGCCGCAGAACATGGCGCTGCCCACTGGCAGGGTCGCTTGCCCCGTGTAGCGCAAAATCAAATCTTCCGGCGAGAGCATGCGCGTCACGGGCCCCTCCTGATACAGTGCCGGGACGCCGGCGCGCTCACGCCAGGAGCGCATCTGCAACTGGTCCCAGTGGCCGGCCACGTCGGCATAGCGCCACAAGGTATCGCCCACGGGCTTGCCGCACATCTGCTTCGACACCGTCACGCCATAGCTTTCCACCTTGCGGTCCGTATGGTCGGAGCCGATCCCCACCAGCAAGCCGTATTCCGTGGAGAACAGCACGAATTCCGCCTCGCCGGACGAATCGCTGCCCGGCACTTCGATGGCGGCGTCGCTCGAGAGCAGCGCTGCCGAAACCCGGTAAAACGTCGGCACGCTTTTCGGGCGCGCCACGCCGATGGCTTCCAGTTCGGCGATATGGTGTTCCACCATCGCCATGTCGCGGCCCGTCCAGCCGGCGATGATCAACTGATCGATATCGAAGGTGACGGGGCCGTGGCCGGCCAGTTGAAAACTCAATGTCGTCATGATTTTATTCCTCAAGGGGGCCGCGGCCCGTTTCGCGTGCAGCAAAGACTGCGGCGCCGGTGATCAGCAAGGCCGCCGCCACATACAGCGAGACGGCCATGCTGCTGTTGTACGAGCGATACAGGCTGGCTATGACGAGCGGGGCGAAGCCGCCGCCGATGACGCCGGCCAGGGTGTAGGCCAGCGAGGACCCCGCATAGCGCACCTTGGTCGGGAATTGCTCGATGACGAAGGCGGCCTGCGGGCCGTACATGATGGCGTGGATGACCAGGCCCACGACGACAGCCGTGACGATGGCAGCCGGGCTGGCAGTATCGAGCAAGGTAAAGAAGACAAACGCCCACACAAGACCCAGGCTCGCGCCCAGCGCATACACGGGACGGCGGCCAATCTTGTCCGACAGCGCGCCAAACACGGGCACCGCCAGCGCATTGCAAGCCGTGCCGATCATGATGGCGGTCAGTGCCAGTGTCGACGACAGGTGCAGCACCGTCGTCACATACGTGAGGGTGAACACCACCACCAGCGCATACAGCACGTCCGAACCGATGCGCACGCCGCCGGCGATCAGCAGACGGCGCCAGTAGATGCGCAGCACGTCGCCAATCGGCGCTTCCGCCTTCGCATCCTGCTGGTCGAGTTCCTTGAACAGCGGGGTTTCCTCGATGCCGCTGCGTATCCACATGCCGAAGGCCACCAGCAGCAGGCTGGCGATGAACGGCATGCGCCAGCCCCAGTCCATGAACGCTTCATGCGGCAGCAGGTAGGTGATCAGGCCGATGCAACCGGTCGCCAGCAAGGTGCCGAACGACGGTCCCACCTGCGTCCACGACGCGTTGCGGCCCCGCTTGTCCGCTGCCCCGTGTTCGACGGAGATCAGCACGGCGCCCGCCCATTCGCCGCCCAAAGCGATGCCCTGCACGAAGCGCAGCGCCACCAGCAGGATGGGGCTCCAGATGCCGGCCGTCGCGTAAGTCGGCAAGAGGCCCATCAGGCCCGTCGTCACGCCCATCAGCATCAGGGTCACCACCAGCACCCAGCGGCGTCCCAGCTTGTCGCCCAGGTGGCCAAAGATCACGCCGCCGATGGGACGCGAGATATAGCCGACGGCATACGTGGAAAAGGCCAGGATGGTGCCCGTCAGCGGATCGAACGAGGGAAAGAACAGGTGATTGAAGATCAGCGCGGCCATGGTGTTGTAGACGGTGAAGTCATACCATTCCAGGGTCGTGCCGACCATGCTGGCCGTGGCCAGGCGGCCCGTTTTCGGCTTGTCGCCCGGCGCCTGGGCCGCCGGATGCGCAGCGTTTACCGTTGTATATGTGCTCATTGCCTACCTCTCTCGTCAGTTTTATTGCAGGCCCGGCGCAGGATGCTTTGCCCTGCGTCGTGGCCCGTGTCTCGTGTTATCAGTGCCGGCAAGATGCGCGTGCGTGTCAGGCAGCGTGCAGGTCGGCCTCGCGCAGTTGCCAGGACAGTTGCAGGATGGCTGCCTGCTCAGCGTCCAGGCCCAGTGCCGTGCTGGCGGCATCGGCCGCCGCCAAGGCGGCGCTTTCGGAGGACGCGTCGATCAGGAAGATCGGGTCGAGCACGCGGCCCTCCTTCTGCTCCGCCGGCAGGGGGCCGGACAGATTCGCGTCAGGCGTAAGCAAGCGCGTGGCAATGACGCCATCGATCTGCAAAAGCTGCGCGCCCAGCGCTGCCATGCTGGCCACGGCTGCGGCATCCTGGCCGATGGCGGACGCGCCCAAGCGCAGCACGGCCAGCCAGGCGCCCGTGCCCATGCCCGTTTCCGCCTCGATGGCGCAGACGCGGCGCATCGGATCGAGCATGCGCTGCAGATTCGTCACCGACCATGGCGTCTGCTGGCCGAATGCCTTGAAATAGTCGGGGGTCTGGAAGGCGCCCAGCGAATCGGTGCGGTACAGGCCCAGGTATTTGCGCGAACCGCGCACGCTCTGGTAGCGCGTGCCGCTGACGAAGCCGGGAATGCGCACGCGCTCTTCCACGTGCTCGCGGTCGTACCAGCGGTTGAAATCGAGCTCGTGTTCCGGGTCGGCGCTGGTCCAGACAAACAGGATGCCTGGCAAGGTGTGGGACGTCGTCATGATGGTTCCGTTCTGCGTGATGGATGGTGTGCCAACCCAGAATAGGTGGCACGCCGTCACTTGGCAAACGGGTTATTCTGAACGCGACTGATAAGTTTTTCTTGTGGGTGGAGCCAACAATGCAGTCGGATTACGCGCCTGGGCGCTCATCCGACCTACGCGACTCACCTCGACCACGGCATCGTAGGTCGGCTTAGCGCCAGCGTAAGCCGACATCACCCTGCCCCATATTCCTCACCCAGCGCCAAAGTGAACCTGGCCGCCTCCTCGCACGCCAGCATGGCCACCAGCTGGATCGCTTCCGTCGTGATGTCTTCGCTGTAGCTGATGACGATGCGCTGCGGCGCCAGGCTGCTGGTGCAGGGAATCAGGGCGATGTGGCCCTGTTCGATTTCCTCGCGCAGGGGCGCCAGCGGCAGCACGGCGATGCCGAAGCCCGCTTTGACCAGGCGCACGATGGCGGAGATCGAACTGACGCAGTGGACCCTTCCCAACTGCACACCTTCGTCCTGGCACAGCGCCTTCAAGGCGGAATGCGGCTGCGAACCGCGGTTCATGGTGATGATGGGGTGCTGCGCCAGTTGCGCCACCGTGAATGGCGCGCCCGTATCGGGCCAGTCGGCGGCCCTGCCGGCCCAGCCCATGGCGATGGCGCCGCTGCCCGTGCTGCGGATATGGTCGCCCGTCAGCATGTCCGTCTGCAGCGCGATATCGAGTTCGCCCTGCTGCAGCTGTTCGTGCAGGCGGCGCGTCGATTCGGACGTCAGTTGAATCTCGATGCCCGGATAGCGCTCCTGCACGCGCTGCAGGAACGGGATCAGCCACGTATGCACGATGGTTTCGATGACGCCGATGCGCACTTCGCCCGTGATCTGCGCGGGCGAGGAATTGGCCGCATACATGTCGCGGCACAGTTCCAGCATGCGTTCGGCATACACGAGCAGGTTGCGCCCGGCAAAGGTCAGGCGGATTTCACGCGCGTCGCGGTCGAACAGGCGCGTGCCGAAATCCTGCTCCAGCGAAGCGATGCGGTTGGAGATGGCCGCCTGCGTGATGTGCAGCTTGTCGGCGGCCGTGCGAAAACTGCCCAGCCGCGCTGCCCAGACAAACGCTTCGAGAAAACGGGTATTCAATTTGGCTCTTCAATCAATGGGGGCACTTCTTCACAGAATGTGTGGTCGCCCCATTGTAAGCCAAAGCGCGCTGCATTATTTCTGGCCCAGGAAGTCCAGCAGGGTCAGGGCGACGATCTTGCTGGCCTTGCGCAAATCATCGAGCGCCAGGCGCTCGTCAGCCTTCTTCGCGTTCGATTCGGGCACCGTGCGCGGCCCGGCGCCATACAGCACGGCGGGGATGCCCCGCTCGCCATACAGGCGCGCGTCCGCATACAGGGGCGTGCCGACGGCGGGAATCGTCTCGCCGAGGATGGCTTGCGCATTCTTTTGCAGGCTGCCGACCAGTTGTTCGGAACCGGGCAAGGGCCGCAGCGCGTGCGACAGCAGCAGGCGGCGGATCTCGATGCGGATGCCAGGCTCGCCCCGCACGGCGTCTTCGATCAGCGCGCGCACCTGCGCTTCCACCGCCACAGGATCTTCTTCGGGAATCATGCGGCGGTCCATCTTCATGACGACCTTGCCCGGCACCACATTGGTATTCGTGCCGCCGTCGATGCGCCCCACCAGCATGGTGGGCGAGTCGATGCCGGCCACTTTGGATTTGATCTTTTTCAGCTCCGGCAACTGGCCGTAGATGGCGTTGAGTATCTTGTTGGCCGCCTGCAGCGCATCGTGCCCTGTCTCCGGCATGGAACCATGGCCAGCCTTGCCGTGCACGGTGATTTCCAGCTGCAGGCAGGCGTTGTGCGCGGTGACGATGCCGTAGCTGAAACCGGCGGCGATGACGAAATCGGGCTTCGTCAGCTGCTGTTCCAGCAGCCAGCCCGGCCCCAGCAAGCCGCCGAATTCCTCGTCGTACGTGAAGTGCAGCTCCAGCTGGCCTTTGAGTGGAATGCCCAGCGCTTCGAGTGCGCGGGCGGCAAATACATAAGTGGCGAAATCGCCTTTCGAGACGGCCGTCGCGCGGCCATACATGTAGCCGGCGTCGATCTGGCCGCCATACGGCGGATACGTCCAGTTGTCGCCGGGCGGCACCACGTCGCCATGCGCATTCAGGGCCACGGTCGGCCCGCCCGCCGCATACGGCCGGCGCACGATCAAATTGGTGATGCTTTGCATGCCGTACGCTTCCACCTCATCGTTTGGGACGGCGTGCTTTTCCGCCTGCCAGCCATACGCCTGCAGCAGTTGCGCCACCAGATCCGCATGGGGCGCGTTGTTGCCGGGCGGCGTATCCGTCGGCTGCTGCACCACCTTCTGTAAAAATGCGACTTCTTCGTCGAAGTGATCATCGATCCAGGCCGTGATTTTTTCTGCGTGCGTTGTCATTTTGCTCCTTGCATGGTCTGTTGCAGCCAGGCGCCAAGTTCGCTGCGCTCGGCCTCCGTCATATTGGTCAGGTTCCCGATCGGCATGGCCTTCAATTCAATGGCCTGCTTGTAGATTTGCGCCGCGTGCTGGCGGATTTCAGTTTCATTATCCAGCATCATGCCGGCCGGCGCCGTGGCGAAACCCGGTTGCGTGGGCTGGGCCGAATGACAGGTGGCGCAGCGCTGGGCGATGATGGCATGCACGCTCTTGAATTGCGCCGCCGGATCCACCGCCGGCGCGGCCGCCACGGCCACTGGCGCTTTCGGCGCGATGGCGATAGCTACGGCCAGCAGCAGGGCCACGCCGATGGCCGGATAGCGCCACTCCACTCTTCCCTTGTGGCGCAGGTTGAAAAAGTGGCGGATGAAGACGCCGGCCGCCATGATCAGCGCCAGCACCAGCCACGCGTGGTCGTTCCGGTAGGTCATCGCATAATGGTTGCTGATCATGATGAACAGCACCGGCAAGGTAAAATAATTGTTATGCACACTGCGCTGCTTGGCTTTCAGGCCGTGCTTGGGATCGGGCAGCTTGCCGGCGGCCATGGCCTCGACCATCTTGCGCTGGCCGGGAATGATCAGCATCAGCACATTGGCCACCATGATGGTGCCGATCATGGCGCCCACATGGATATAGGCGGCGCGCCCGCTGAGCAAATGCGTGAGCACGTAGGCGGCGCCGACGATCAGCGCGAACACGGTCACGCCGAACCACAGTTCATATTGCGCTAATGTTGACCTGCACAGCAAATCGTACACGGTCCAGCCGATGACGAGGGTGGCGATGCCGATACCAACTGCCTGCCCGCTGGAGATGTCCGCCACGGATTTGTCGATCATCATGGCCTGGGCATTGAAATAATACGCGATGGTCAGCAGCGCGAAACCGGACAGCCAGGTCGAATACGCTTCCCATTTGAACCAGTGCAGTTCCTTCGGCAGTTCGGCGGGCGCCACCAGATATTTTTGCGGGTTGTAGAAGCCGCCGCCGTGCACGGCCCACAGTTCTCCCGACACGCCCTTCTTCGCCAGTTCGGAGCCGGGCGCGGGCGGGCGGATCGAGTTGTCGAGCCAGACGAAATAGAAGGAAGCACCGATCCAGGCGATGCCCGTGATGACGTGCAGCCAGCGGACGATCAGGTTCAGCCACTCAAGGCCGTACGGGATCAGGTAGGCAAATACTTCCATAAATTTCCTCTAGTCAGACCGAACCAATATTCGTGCCAATCTACACAAGATAAACGGATTTACCGCCCACCACATGAAAAATATCGTATATTTGACATATTCAAATCGATATACAACAGAGGCGCCGCCACATGTCCAGCCTGCCGCAACACCTCGACCTGCACCTGATCCGCATCCTCTACCTGCTGCTGGTGGAAAAGAACGTCTCGCGCGTGGCGCTGAAACTCAATCAGCCGCAGCCATCGATTTCCGCCTCCTTGCGCAAGCTGCGCGAATTGACGGGCGACCCGCTGCTCGTGCGCGGTGCGCGCGGCATGGTGCCGACCCAGCATGGCGAAAGCCTGCTCAACCCGGCCAAGCGCATCCTCGACCAGACGGAGAGCCTGTTCGTCAAGAAGACGCCGTTCGTGGCGCAGGAAGAGGCACGCACCTTCCATATCGCCGCGCCCGATTACCTGGACAGCCAGTTCCTGCCCAACGTGGTGGCCCTGCTGCGCCGCGGCTCGCCAAAAAGCCGCGTCGTGCTGCATAGCCTGGGGCCAGGCATCGACCATATCCGCCAACTCTCCGACGGGGGCCTGGACCTGGTCATCGCCAACTGGGACGAGCCGCCCGCGCATCTGCACATTTCGAAGCTGTTCGAAGACCCCATCATCTGCGCCATGCATGCGGAAAACGCCTATGCGCGGCGCACGGCCAGCGACGCCATGACCCTCGACGACTATTTGAGCCTGCCCCACGTGGCGCCGTCACAGATGATGCCCGGCTATCACGGCGTGATCGATTCCTTCCTCGAGCGGCAAAACCTGCAGCGCAACGTGGTTGTGGAATCGGCGTATTTCGGCCTGATCCCCTACATGCTGACGCAGACGGACCTGGTACTCACCACGGGCCGGCAATTCATGCGCTTCTATGAAAAGACGCTGCCGCTGAAAACGTATACCGTGCCGCTGAAATTCCCGCCGATGCGCTTTTACCAGCTGTGGCACCAGCGCGTGCACCAGGCGCCCGAGCACAAATGGCTGCGCGACCAGGTCAGCGCGGCCGCCAAGGCGCTGGTGCAGCGATAGCCGCTATCAGCACGCGCATATAATGGACGCAGGAACGGGGCGCTATCATCACCGCTTGCATGATCGGAAAACCATGACCACCCTTTCAGACCTGAACGCCGGCAGCCCGGCAGACTTTATCGCACGGCTGCATGGCATCTACGAACACTCGCCCTGGATCGCCCAGCGCGCGGCCCCCGCCCGGCAGTTTGCCAGCCTGACGGCACTCAAGACGGAGCTGCAGCGCGTGCTGGCGCATGCCTCACCCGAAGAACAGCTGGGGCTGATACGCGCCCACCCGGAGCTGGCCGGCAAGGCCGCCATCGCCGGGCAGCTGACGGCGGAATCGACGCGCGAGCAGGCCAAGTCCGGCCTGAACCTGTGCAGCGCCGAGGAATTCGCCACCCTGCAGCGCCTGAATACCGAGTACAACGCCAAGTTCGGCTTTCCCTTCATCCTGGCCGTCAAGGGCCCGACGGGTGAAGGCTTGACGCGCCAGGACATCATCGCCACGTTTGCGCGGCGCCTGAAAAACCGGCGCGCCGATGAACTGGCCGAGTCGCTGCGGCAGATCAAGCGCATCGCCGAGCTGCGCCTGAACGACCTGTTCGACGTGCGCCTGGACTTCGGCCCGGCCATCATGCAGCAGGCCGAAACGCTGGCTGCCTGGAGCGACAGCGATTACAACCTGACGTGCGCCTACCTGACGCCGGCGCACCAGAAAACGGCCGCGCAGCTGGCCGAATGGATGCGGGATGCGGGCATGCAGGTGCACATCGACGCCGTCGGCAATGTCGTCGGGCGCTATCTGTCCGACGCGCCCGACGCAAAAACCCTGATGACGGGATCGCATTACGACACGGTGCGCAACGGCGGCAAGTACGATGGCCGCCTGGGCATCGTGCTGCCCATCGCCGTCGTGCGCCACCTGCATGAGCGGGGCGAAAAGCTGCCGTTCCACTTCGAGATCGTCGGCTTCGCCGAGGAAGAAGGCGTTCGCTTCAAGAGCACGTTTTTGGGCAGCACGGCCGTCACGGGCAAGTTCGACGTGTCGCTGCTGGAACAGGTGGATGCGGATGGCGTGAGCATGCGCGACGCGCTGGCGGCCGCCGGCCACGAGGCAAGCGCCATCGGCGCCATCGCGCGCGATCCCGCCGACTTGCTCGGTTATGTGGAAGTGCATATCGAGCAGGGCCCCGTACTGCTGGAACGCGACCTGCCGCTGGGGATCGTCACGGCGATTGCCGGCAGCTCGCGCTACGTGGTCAATCTTGGCGGCGTGGCCAGCCACGCGGGAACCACGCCCATGACCATGCGCAAGGATGCCGCCAGCGCGGCAGCCGAAATCATCCTGCTGGTGGAACAGCGCTGCAACCAGGGCGAGGCGCTGGTGGGCACCGTAGGGCAGCTGCACGTGCCCAACGGCTCCGTCAACGTGATCGCCGGCGCCTGTACCCTGTCGCTCGACATCCGCGCGGCCGTTGACGCGGTACGCCAGGCGGCCGTCGACGATATTCTCGATGGCATCGCCGCCATCTGCGCGCGGCGCCAGATCGACTATCAGCTGGAACTGCTGCTGTCGGCGCGTGCCGCGCCATGCGCGCCATGGCTGATGGCGCAGCTGGCGCAGGCCGTGGAATCGGTCGGCATCGAACCGTATGCGCTGCTGTCTGGCGCCGGCCACGACGCCATGGCCATGGCCGCCATCACCGACGTGGCCATGCTGTTTACCCGCTGCGGCAATGGCGGCATCAGCCACAACCCACTGGAAACCATGACGGCGGACGACGCCGACATCGCGGCGCGCGCGCTGCTGGCGTTCCTGCGCAACTTCCAGCCCAAGCCCTGAAGCGGGCATGGGCCGGTGGAGCTACACGGCCACGGCCCGCTCCAGCATCGCGTGCAGCAGGACATTGCAGCCCGCTTCCAGGTGCTCGGGCTTGGCGTCTTCGATTTCATTGTGGCTGATGCCATCCTTGCACGGCACGAAGATCATGCCGGCCGGCGCCAGCCGGGCCGCGTAGATGGCGTCGTGGCCGGCGCCGGACACGACGTCCATCACCGAGTAGCCCAGCTTTGCCGTGGCGTTGCGCACGGCGCCCACGCAATCGGGATGGAACGGGCATGGCGGGTAATAAGAGACTCTTTCCAGTGAAATGCCCAGCCCTGACTTCTCGCGCGTGGCATCGATGAAGGCCGTGATCTCGCCATGCATGGTGTTGAGCAGTTCGTCGTTCACATTGCGCAGGTCGATGCTGAATGTGACTTCGCCGGGGATCACGTTACGGCTGTTCGGGAAGACCTGCACCATGCCCACCGTGCCGCGGCCATACGGCGGGTAGCGGTTGGCAATCGCCACCACTTCCTGCATGATCGTCGTGGCCACCTGCAGCGCATCCTTGCGCAATCCCATGGGGGTGGGGCCAGCATGCGCTTCCATGCCCGTTACCACGCAGTCGTACCACGACAGGCCCATCACGGCCGGTACCACGCCAATGACTTTATCGGCGTCTTCCAGCACGGGTCCCTGCTCGATATGCGTTTCAAAGTAGGCGCCGATGGGATGGTCTCCCGGCACCTGCTCGCCCTTGTAGCCGATGCGCGCCAGTTCCTCGCCCACGGTTTTCCCCTCGGTATCCTTGGCCGCATACGCCGTCTCCAGCGAGAAGGCGCCGCAAAATACGCCGGAACCCATCATCACGGGCACGAAGCGCGAACCCTCCTCGTTGGTCCAGAAGGCCACCTCGATGGGCGCCTGCGTCTTGATTTTCAAGTCGTTCAGGGTACGCACCACTTCCAGGCCAGCCAGCACGCCGTAATTGCCATCAAACTTGCCACCCGTGGGTTGCGTATCGATATGGCTGCCCGTCATCACGGGCGGCAGGCTGTTGTCGGCGCCGTCGCGGCGCATGAAGACATTGCCGATCTGGTCGATCGTGATGCTCATGCCCGCTTCGCGCCCCCATCCCACCACCAGGTCGCGGCCCTGCTTGTCCAGGTCCGTCAGGGCCAGGCGCTTGACGCCGCCCTTCGCTGTCGCGCCGATCTGCGCCAGCTCCATCAGCGCAGCCCACAGGCGCTCGCCATTGATACGCAATGCATCCATCGTCAACTCCTTATGCGGTGGTGGAGGAAAAGGCGGGCCGTTCGACATAGCGCCCCGCCCCTTCGACGGCCGTCAGTTCGCCCTGGTGGAAGACCACCTTGCCGGCGGCAATCGTGGTGCTGGGGATGCCGCGCACGGTGCGCCCTTCGAAGACGTTGAAGCCTCCCTTGGCGAACTGCGTGGCGGCGGAAATGGTGCGCGTGCCCTGCGGGTCCCACAGCACGATGTCGGCATCGCTGCCAGCGGCGATGACGCCCTTGCGCGGATACATATTGAAGATCTGCGCCGCATTGGTGGAGCTCACCTTGACGAATTCGGAGGGCGTCAGCATGCCGGAATTGACGCCGGCGTCCCACACGACGGCCATGCGTTCCTCTACGCCGCCGCAACCGTTCGGGATGCGCGTAAAGTCCTGCTTGCCCGCCGCCTTCTGTTCGGCGCAAAAGGTGCAGTGGTCGGTGGCCGTCGTCTGCAGGTTGCCGCTTTGCAGGCCGTGCCACAGCGCCGATTGATGGTGCTTGCCGCGAAACGGCGGGCTCATGACGTGGCCCGCCACGTAGTCGAAATCGTCGCTCTGGTAGACGCTGTCGTCGATCACCAGGTGGCCCGCCAGCGCTTCGCCATACACGCGCTGGCCATTGGCGCGCGCCCGCGTGATGGCGTCGAGCGACTCGGCGCACGAAACGTGCACGATGTACACGGGGGTATTGAGTACGTTGGCAATTGCGATGGCGCGGTTGGCGGCCTCCGCTTCCACGGCCGGCGGGCGCGATCGAGGATGCGCCTGCGGCCCGGTAATCCCCTTCTTGAGCAAAGCTTGCTGCAATTGAAAAACCAGCTCGCCGTTTTCCGCATGCACGGTGGGCAGCGCCCCCAGTTCCAGCGAACGTGTAAAACTTTTCACCAGGGTTTCATCGTCGGCCATGATGGCGTTTTTATACGCCATGAAGTGCTTGAAGCTGTTCACGCCATGCTCGCGCACGAGGGTGCCCATCTCTTCATGTACCTGCTCGCTCCACCATGTGATCGCCACATGGAAGGTGTAGTCGCCAGCCGCCTTGGCCGACCATTCGCGCCACTGGTGATAGGCCTCGATCAAGGATTGCTTGGGCGCCGGGATGACGAAGTCCATGATGGTGGTGGTGCCGCCGGCCAGTCCCGCCGCCGTGCCCGTGAAAAAATCGTCGGACGTCACGGTGCCCATGAAGGGCAGGTTCATGTGCGTGTGCGTGTCGATCCCGCCCGGTATCACGTACAGGCCGCCCGCGTCGATTACCGTGGCGCCGGCGGGTGCCAAAAGGTTCTCGCCGACGGCGGCGATGGTGTCGCCCTCAATCAGCACATCGGCGCGGAATGCGCGGTCGGCGTTGACGACGGTACCGCCACGTATCAGTGTAGCCATCTTGTCTCCTTTGTGATTACGACTGCGGCGCCTGCTGCACGTGCGCCACGGCCTTGCCCTTCATCATGACGCCGTACACGACGGCGGCGATGGCCACGCCCACGAACCAGGCGTAGGTGTAGATGGTTTTAAAGCCTTCGGCCACGTCGGGAAACGCCGTGGGAAAGGCCGCGTTCAAAAAGCCCGGGATATTCGGCAGCACGGCGATGACAAAGGCGATCAGCGCCGCCATATTCCAGCCATTGCCATACGAGTAGACGCCGTCGTCGCGGTACAGCTGCCTGACGTCGAGCTGCGTCTTGCGCACAAAATAATAGTCGACGATGAGGATGCCGGCGATGGGGCCCAGCAGGGCCGAGTAGCCGATCAGCCATGTGAAGATATAGCCCTGCGTCGACTCGAGCACCTTCCACGGCATCATGACGATGGCGATGAAGGCCGTGATGTAGCCGCCCATCTTGTAGGAAATCTGCTTCGGTGCCAGCGAGGAAAAGTCGTACGCCGGGCCCACCAGGTTAGCGGCCAGGTTGACGCTGACCGTGTCGATCAGGAGGATGATCAAGGCGATCAGCACGGCGGCGCCCGTCATGCGGCTGGCCAGGTCGACCGGGTCCCAGATAGCCTTGCCGTACATGACGACGGAGCCGGCAGTGACGATCACGGCCAGCATGGCCAGCAATCCCATAGGCACCGGCAAGCCGATCGACTGGCCGATCACCTGGTCGCGCTGCGTCTTGGCAAAGCGCGTGAAGTCGGGGATGTTCAAGGCCAGGGTGGCCCAGAAACCCACCATGGCCGTCAGCGACGGCCAGAAGACGCTCCAGAACTGGCCCGCCTTTTTACCGCCGGGGATGAATTGCGATGGCTGGTCCAGCAGGCTGGCCACGCCGCCGGCCTTGCTATGCACCCAGTACAGCAGTACGAAGCAGATGAGGATTTTCAGCGGCGCAGTGTAGGTTTCGAGTTTGCGGATCGACTCCATGCCATGCAGGATGTAATAGAACTGGATGGCCCAGAAAGCCAGGAAGCACAATAGCTGGCTGCCGTTGATGCCCAGGCCCGCGATCTTCTCGCCGCCCAGTTCATGGCCTACCAGCACGCCCATCAGGGTATAGATCATCTGCCCGCCGAACCAGGTCTGGATGCCATACCAGCCACAGGCGACGATGGCGCGCATCAGGGCCGGCAACCGCGCGCCCATGGTGCCGAACGAGGCACGCGCCAGCACGGCATACGGGATGCCGTACTTGGTGCCCGCATGGCCGATCAGCAGCATCGGCAGGAGCACGATGGCATTGGCGAGAAATACCGTGAGCACGGCCTGGTAACCGGACATGCCGCTGTCGATCAGGCTGGCCGACAGGGTGTAGGCGGGAATGCACATCACCATGCCGACCCACAGCGCGGCGAAGTGATACCAGCGCCAGGTGCGCTGCGCCGCCGTGGTGGGCGCCAGGTCTTCATTCCAGAGTTGCGTGTTGCCTGAATAGTCGTGGTTCACAGGGTTGCTCCATCGGTTAGACCGCTGGCACGCGAAGGCGCCAGGGATACGGCAATGTGGAAACGGCTCGGCTTTTAAGTAATCTAGCTTACTGCAAAGACGCGCCGCTGTTTATAAAAATAAACGCACGCAATAACCGTGCCCTATGCCGTCTCCGCCAACGCGCGGGGATTCCTGGGATCCTGCGTCCAGTTCATGTACGGCTTGCCCGTGGCCTGCGGCACCATCGTGATGCAGCCCTGCACCGGACAGGTGATTTCGCACAGGTTGCAGCCCACGCACTCCTCCTTGATCACCTCATACGTGCGCGTGCCGGCGGCGTCGATCAGTTGCGCAATCGACTGGTGCGAGGTGTCTTCGCAAGCCACGTAGCACTTGCCGCATTTGATGCAGTCGTCCTGGTTGATCTGCGCGATGACCTGGTAATTCATGTCCAGGTATTTCCAGTCCGTCGTGTTGGCCACGGCCTTGCCGGAAAAGTCGCTGATGCGCTCGTAGCCCTTCTCGTCCATCCAGCGCGACAGGCCATCCTTCATCTCTTCGACGATGCGGAAGCCATGCAGCATGGCGGCCGTGCACACCTGCACGCAGCCCGCGCCCAGGGCGAGGAATTCGGCCGCGTCGCGCCAGTTGCCGATGCCCCCGATGCCGGAAATGGGCAAGCCGCGCGTCTGCGGATCGCGGGCGATTTCCGCCACCATGTTCAGGGCGATCGGTTTGACGGCAGACCCGCAATAGCCGCCGTGCGTGCTGGCGCCACCGACAATCGGCAAGGCCACCATGCGGTCCAGGTCCAGCGAGGTGATGGAATTGATGGTGTTGATCAGCGAGACGGCGTCCGCGCCGCCCGCCTTGGCCGCGCGCGCCGGCATGCGCACGTCCGTGATGTTGGGCGTGAGCTTGACGATGACGGGAAGACGGCTGTGCTTCTTGCACCAGGCGGTGACCATCTGCACGTACTCGGGCACCTGGCCCACGGCCGCGCCCATGCCCCGCTCCGGCATGCCGTGCGGGCAGCCGAAATTAAGCTCGATGCCGTCCGCCCCTGTCGCCTCGACCTTGGGCAGGATGTCGGCCCAATAGTGCTCTTCGCAGGGCAGCATCAGGGAGACGATCATGGCGCGGTCGGGCCAATCCTTTTTCACCTGCGTGATTTCGCGCAGGTTGATCTCCAGCGAGCGGTCGGTGATCAGCTCGATGTTATTGAAACCGACCACTTCGCGGTTCTTGCCATACAGGGCCGAGTAGCGCGACGAGACGTTGACGGCGGCCGGGTCTTCACCCAGGGTTTTCCACACGACGCCGCCCCAACCCGCTTCGAAGGCGCGCACCACGTTGTAGGCCTTGTCGGTCGGCGGTGCGGACGCCAGCCAGAAGGGATTCGGCGCCTTGATGCCGCAAAATTCGATGCTGAGATCAGCCATTATGCAGCCTCCACTTTATTCAACAAATCGGAATGGATGGCCAGTGCGGCCAGCTTGCCATGCTGGACGGCTTGCACCGTCAGGTCCTGCCCCGGCGCCACGCAGTCGCCGCCCGCGTAGATTCCCGGCAGCACCGTGCGAAAACCCGCATCGACGGCGATCTTGTCGCCTTCGCGCTGCAGCAGCGACGCCATCGGATCATGCAGCACATCGGTGTCGAGGCTCTGGCCGATGGCCTTGAAGATGGCGTCGGCCGCCACGTCGAACGTTTCACCCGTCCCCGCCAAACGCGTGCCCTGCATGCGCGTCTTCTCGAAACGCATGCCGGCGACCTTGCCGTCAGTATCGAGCAGCACCTGCTGCGGCTGGGCCCACGTCAGCATGCGCACCTGGTTGGCCTTGGCGATGTCCTGTTCATGGTGGGTGGCTGTCATGGCGTCGAAACCGCGCCGGTAGACGAGGGTGACTTCCTCGGCGCCCAGGCGTTGGATCTGCACGGCCATGTCGATGGCCGTATTGCCGGCGCCAATCACAATCGCCCGTTTCGGCACGGGCAGCGCGGCCAGGTCGTCGGCCTGGCGCAGCGCGGCGATGTAATCGACGGCGGCCAGCAAGCCCGGTGCGTCCTCGCCCGTCAGCCCCAGCTTGCGGCTGGCGCCCAGGCCCAGGCCGAGGAACACGGCGTCATACCGCGCGTGCAAGTCGCGCAGATGCAGGTTCTCGCCCAGCACCTGGCGACATCGGATCTCGATACCGCCGATATCCAGCAGGAAGTCGATTTCCTTTTGCGCGAAATCGTCCGTCAGCTTGTATTTGGCGATGCCGTACTCATTCAGGCCGCCCGCCTTGCCTTCCTTTTCAAAGATCACCACGTCGTGGCCCAGCATGGCCAGGCGGTGCGCGCACGACAGGCCCGCCGGTCCCGCGCCGACGATGGCTATCGTCTTGCCGGTGCTTGGCGCCCGTTTGAACGGGTGGCTTGCGAAATGCATGTGATCGACGGCGTAGCGCTGCAAGAGGCCGATCTTGACGGGCTGCCCCTCCGCGTCGTGGTTGCGCACGCAGACGTCCTCACACAGGATTTCCGTGGGACAGACGCGGGCGCAGCTGCCGCCCAGGATGTTCTGTTTCAGGATGCCTGCCGCGGCACCGTTGATGTTCTTGTCGTGGATATTGCGGATGAAGCTGGCCACGTCGATTTCTGACGGACAGATGCGGCTGCACGGCGCGTCATAACAGTACAGGCAGCGGGCGCTTTCGATGGCCGCCTGGCGCGCGCTCAAGGGAGGCGCCAGGTCGGTGAAATGGCCTGCCAGTTCCTCGTTGGGCAGGGCGGGATGCGGCAAATAGTTCAAAGACTCGATCATCGCGTATTCCTCTTGTTATGTGCGGCCGGCTTGTAGTTTGAAACCTTTACTTCATCTGGGGAAAAGCAAATTCCACACCAGCGCTTGCCGTATTCGGCCAGCGCTGCATCACGGCCTTGTGGCGCGTGTAGAAACGCACGCCTTCGGGGCCATAGGCGTGGTGGTCGCCGAACATGCTGCGCTTCCAGCCGCCGAAACTGTTGAAGGCCATCGGCACGGGCAAGGGGATGTTGACGCCCACCATGCCGACCTGGATCTGGCGCACGAATTCACGCGCTACGCCGCCGTCGCGCGTGTAGATGGCCACGCCGTTGCCATACTCGTTGGCGTTGATCAGCTCCACCGCATGCACCACGTCAGGACACCGAAGCACGCACAGCACGGGACCGAAAATCTCTTCCTTGTAGATGCTCATGTCGCGCGTCACATGGTCAAATAAAGTACCGCCGACAAAGAAGCCGTTCTCGCGTCCCGCCACCACATGGTTGCGGCCATCGACCACCAAAGTTGCGCCCTGCTCCACGCCCGAGGCGATCAGTTTTTCGATGCGCTGCTTGGCGGCCAGCGATACGACCGGCCCCATTTCCGCACCATCGGCCATGCCGTCGCGCACTTTCAGTGCGGCCGTGCGCGTTGCCAGTGCATCGATCAATTTGTCGCCCGCGTCGCCCACGGCGACGACGACGGAGATGGCCATGCAGCGCTCGCCCGCCGAACCGTAGGCCGCGCCGATCAGCGCGTCGACCGTCATGTCCATGTCCGCGTCGGGCATCACCACCATGTGGTTCTTCGCGCCGCCCAGCGCCTGCACGCGCTTGCCGCTGGCGCTGCCGCGCGCATAGATGTATTCGGCGATCGGCGTGGAGCCGACAAAGCTGATCGCCTGCACCACGGGATGGTCGAGCAAGGCATCGACCGTCACCTTGTCTCCCTGTACCACGTTGAAGACGCCGTCGGGCAAACCCGCTTCTTTCAGCAGTTTCGCGTGCAGCAGGGAGGCGGACGGATCGCGCTCGGACGGTTTCAGGACGAAGGTATTGCCGCAGGCGATGGCAACGGGGAACATCCACATCGGCACCATTACGGGGAAATTGAATGGCGTGATGCCGGCCACCACGCCGAGCGCCTGGCGCATGGACCAGGCATCGATGCCGCGCGAAATCTGGTCCGTGAATTCACCCTTTAACAATTGCGGAATGCCGACGGCAAATTCAACCATCTCGATGCCGCGCGCCACCTCGCCCTGCGCATCGGCAAAGGTCTTGCCATGCTCGCGCGTGAGCATGGCGGCAAAGTCGTCCGTGTGCTGCTGGCATAACTGCAGGTAGCGGAACAGCACCCGCGCGCGCGTCAGGGGCGGCGTGGCCGACCAGGAGGGAAAGGCGGCGGCGGCCGCCTGCACGGCCGCGTCCACGTCTGCCACGGTGCCCAGCGCGACGCGGGCGACGGGCTCGCCGAGCGCGGGGTTATACACATCGCCATAGCGGCCGCTCTGCGTGTCGACTTTGGCGCCGTTGATGAAGTGGGTGATGGTGTCGAGAGTGTTCATGGTGTTCCTTTGTCAAACCCAAAAACAAGTGCCGGGGTCGGACCCTCAGGGTCCGACCCCAGGTTTTGCTTGGGGTCGCAATTCAATCAAGATTTTTGAGTACCTTGGCCAGCTTGCCAAACAGCTCGTCGACATGCTGTTTCTCCAGCACCAGCGGCGGCGACAGGGCGATGATGTCGCCGGTCGTGCGTATCAGCACGCCGTCGGCGAACGCCTGCTTGAAGGCGTTGAAGGCGCGCGTGCCGGGTTTGCCGGCGATGGGATCGAGCTCGATGCCGGCGATCAGGCCGATGCTGCGCAAGTCGATCACGTGCGGCAGGCCCTTCAGGGAATGCACGGCGTCGCTCCAATACGCCTGCATCGCTTTAGCGTGGCCCAGGATGTCCTGTTCCTCGAACACTTGCAGGGTCGCCAGCGAGGCGGCACAAGCCAGCGGGTGGCCGGAATACGTGTAGCCGTGGAACAGTTCGATGCCGGCCGGCGCGTCCATGAAGGCGTCGTGGATGTATTGTTTGCTGAACACGGCGCCCATGGGCACCATGCCGTTGGTCAGGCCCTTGGCCGTCGTCATCAGGTCCGGCTCGACATCGAAATAGTCGGCAGCGAACGGCGTCGTCATGCGGCCGAAACCCGTGATCACCTCATCGAAGATCAGCAGGATGCCGTGCTTGGTGCACAGTTCGCGCAAGCGTTTCAGATAGCCTTTCGGCGGGATCAGCACACCCGTGGAACCGGCCACCGGTTCGACGATGACGGCGGCAATCGTCGAGGCGTCGTGCAGGGCGACGATGCGTTCCAGTTCATCGGCCAGGTGGGTGCCGTATTCGGGCTCGCCCACCGTGTAGGCGTTCTTGTCCAGGTTATGCGTGTGCGGCAGGTGGTCCACGCCCGGCAGCAGGGGACCGAAGGTCTTGCGGTTGCCGCCGATGCCGCCCACGGAAATGCCGCCAAAGCCCACGCCGTGGTAACCGCGTTCGCGGCCGATCAGACGGGTGCGCGCGCCCTCGCCGCGCGCCCGGTGATAGGCCAGCGCGATCTTCAACGCCGTGTCGACGGCTTCGGAACCGGAGTTCGTATAAAACACGTGGCCGAACTTGTGGCCCGTGTAGTCCATCAGCTTTTCCGCCAGGTCGAAGGCGGCCGGATGGCCCATCTGAAAGGTCGGCGCGAAGTCCAGCTGGCCCACCATGTCGCGGATGGCAGCGACGATTTTCGGCTGCGCATGGCCGCACGGCACGCACCACAGGCCGGCCGTGCCATCGAGGATGGCGTTGCCATCGACGTCCTTGTAGTACATGCCTTCAGCCGACACGAGCAGGCGCGGGTTGGCCTTGAAATCACGGTTGTTCGTAAACGGCATCCAGAATGCCGACATCGATTCCGGTCTTGTTTCGTTCATGACCTTCTCCTTGGGATGGGCTGGCGCGGGGCCAGGATCGTTTTTGACGAAGCGTAAAATAATTTACCAGTTGGCAAAAAGCTGATGTAATAATAGACAGGCCATCCCCAATGGCACAGATACACAAACGGCAAAGTACCCCAACCGTACAGGTCGGAAAACCACTACAGTTTTGTGCAAGGCAGCATAAGGAGCCACCGTGAAGCACAGCGACAGCACAGACGATGCCCCCGAGCAAGCAAGCGGTTGGCCCGTGCTGGACATCGACCGCCAGAAAAAGGGCGGCCTCGTCGAGCAGATCGTCATCGCCATCAGCGTCATGGTGGGCAGCCGCGCCCTGCGCATCGGCACACGCATGCCGTCCGTGCGCCAGTTCGCCCGCTGCAATGGCGTGTCGACGTTTACCGTCGTCGAATCGTACGACCGCCTGGTCAACCTGGGCTTGCTGTCGTCGCGCCGCGGTTCCGGCTATTTCGTCGCGCGCCACGATGTCGCCGCCTCGCCGCAGGCGGCCGTACACGCGAGTCCCACCGCCATCGACGCCCTCACGCCGGACCTGTATTCGGGCGTGTCCGACGCCCTGCCCGTGGGCGCGGGCTGGCTGCCGCCCGAGATGTATGGCGAAGCGACCGTGCTCGATGCCGTGCGCCAGGCCATGCGCATTCCCGCCAGCCGGCTGCGCGGCTATGGCCATCCTCTCGGTTTTCCCTCGCTGCGCCAGCACCTGGCCACCAGCCTGTCGGAAGAACTGTTTCAGGTGGAGCCGGACCAGGTCTTGCTGACGCATGGCGCCACGCATGCCTTCGATTTGATCCTGCGCAGCCTGACCAAGCCGGGCGACACGGTGCTGGTGGAAGACCCCGGCTACAGCAATCTGCAGTCGCTGATCCGCCACCACGGCTGCATCCCCGTCGGCATCAGCCGCGGCGAGGCGGGCCTCGACCTCGATGCGCTGGCCAGCGAGGCCGCGCGCACCCAGCCCAAGCTGATGTTCGTCAACACGGTACTGCAAAACCCGCTCGGCACCTCGCTCAGCCAGGCGCAGACGCACCGGCTGCTGGCGCTGGCCGAGCAATTCGATTTCTGGCTGGTGGAGGACGATATCTACCGCGAACTGGCGGCACGCGGCGACGCATCGCTGGCGGCCATGGATGGCTTGCGCCGCGTGATCCGCGTGGGCAGCTTCTCCAAGACCCTGTCGCCCGTGCTGCGCGTGGGGTCGATTTGCGCCTCGCCTTCGCTGGTGGCCGAACTGGTACGCGTGAAAATGCTGGCGGGACTGACGACGTCGGAAATCAACGAGCGCGCCGTCTACCACGCCATCTCTGCGCGGCCCTACAAGCGGATGGTCGAGCGGCTGGTGGCGCAGCTCGATGCGGCCCGCGAGCGCAGTATCGACTGCCTGGCGCAGGCGGGCATGGCGCCCGTGGCACGGCCCCGCGGCGGCATGTTCGTCAGCGCCGGCTGGCCCGACGTGCAAACGCCGGAATGGAATGGCAAGATCATCGCCGACATGGCCTTGAAGGCCGGCATCCTGCTCTCGCCGAACGAATTTTTCATGCTGCGCGCGCCCGAGACGGTGTGGTTCCGCTTCAACGTGGCCTACACCGATACCCCCGTGCTGCAAGCGTTCCTGCAATCGATCCGCCCACGCTAAAGAACCTGCCATGGCCAGCGAAAAATCCCCTGCCCTTCCCGTGAAAAATGCCGGCGGCCGGCGCCTGCAAAACCGCGACCGCCTGGAAGCGGACATCCTGGAACAAGCCGTGCGCGCGTTCGCGGAAAGCGGCTATGAGGGCGCGTCGATCGCCACCATCGCCGAACGGGCCGGCCTGTCGAAGCAAAACCTGATGTATTACTTCCCGTCCAAGCAGCTGCTGTACCAGCGCGTGCTCGACGATGTGCTCGACGACTGGCTGGCGCGCATGGAGTCGCTGGCCAAAGAACACGACGAACCGCGCGACGTGCTGCGCGCCTACATCGGCGCCAAGCTGCGTTTTTCGCGCGAACAGCCGTGGGCTTCGCGCGTGTATGCGCTGGAAGTGATCAATGGCGCGCCCCTGTACGGCGCGCAGATACGCGACCGGGTCGTGCCCCTGCTGCGCAAGGATATCGCCGTCTTCGAAGCCTGGATCGCGGCCGGCAGGATAGCACCCGTCAACGCCACGCACCTGATGTTCGCCATCTGGGCCATGACGCAATCGTATGCAGATTTTTCAGCGCAGATGGCCCTGGTGCTGGAGCGCAAGCAGCTCACGCGCAAGGATTACGAGGATGCGGAAATCCTGATCGCGCACATGGTGCTGGCGGCCGTGTCCATGCCGCCCGCAGGCGAAAAAAAACCGCCTTGCAAGGCGGTTTCCTGAACAGCGCAAACGCTTATGCTGCCGTCTTGCCCTTGCGGCGGCGCGCCATGAAGCCAACCAGACCCAGGCCTGCCAACAACATCGCATAGGTTTCCGGTTCCGGCACGGCCGAAACATAACCGGCCACGTTGGTGACGTTGAAATAATGGTTGGCGTTGACCTGGATGTTCGAAGCCCAGTTACCCACCACCACGTTGCCGTTGATCTGGCCATTGCCGCCGGCCAGGGTCGCCAGCGGCGCCAGAATGCTGCCATACAGGCCCACACCGTTCAAGGTGATGTTTTGCGCTTCATAGAAGTTGTACAGCACATTGTATTTGCTGAAATCGCCGTAGCCGCCGGACAGGTTCACATTCTTGCCGCTGATATTGAGGATCAGGGTGTCGTTCGTGTGCAGGTTGCTGAACTTGAAGTTGTTCACCGAGCCCAACGCCGCGGAAGTCAGATCGAACACTTGCACGCTGCCCGTGCCGCCCTTCAGGGTCATGCCGCCGTAGGCCACGGAGCTGCTGCCCGTGGACGCCACTTTCGCCAGCGAGGTCGAGGTGTTTTTCAGTTGGGCCGAGGTGGAGGCAAACGATACGGGCGACGCCGTGGTCTTGCTCGCCGTGTTCAGGCCCACGCTGCTCGTCGTCGTGCTGCCGCCCACAAAATAGTTGCCGTTCTTGATCGAACCGGAGCTGTAGTTCAGGTTGCCGCCAACCACCAGCGCATAGCCGGTATTACCGTGCGTGACGTAGGCGTCCTTGTTCTTGTCATTGATCGAATAGCTCGACGCGGACAGGTTACCGGCAACCAGCACGCCGCCTTCGATATCGCTGCCGGACGCGCTGAAGTTGCTCAGGGAATACAAATTGGCGCCACCGATACCCAGATCGACAACACCGGCTTGCGCGGCGCCGGCAGCGAACACGGTCGACAGAACGAGAAGGAGTGGCAATTTAGGCATGCTTGGCATTTTTATTTCCAAAAAGAAAATTAACTTGACGCCAGAATATCATATCTATTTGATTTGAGATGTCGCAAATCAACAACTTTTGTAACGATTATGCAAACATAGTTGCAAAATGGAAATTGTTTTCCTGTCGCTGCCCGGAGAACGCCTTAGCCATCCGGATGGCGCTTTGAACAGACGGGAAAACAGCCGTCTGTTCTGCTCTTTCAATATTGCTTAGAAGCGCAGCCAACTTGGTGATACGATCGCGGCAGCGCCAGGCCAGGCCAGGCCACAGAATACGAAATCATAAGGATGAAGCACGCATGAAACGAATGTCCCTAGGCGCACTGATGCTGGCATATGCCTGCGGCGCACACGCCGATGTTGTGAACATGATCGATAACCAGCCGCTGAGCGAAACCTGGCTCAACGCGGGCTTTTATTCGTATCACTTTCAGCGCGACAAGAACCTGAATGACAGCAATCCGGGCCTGGGCGCCGAATACCGCTTTTCCACGGTCGCGTCGGTCACGGCGGGCCGCTTCTACAATAGCGACCGTGCCTACTCGAACTACCTGGGTGTGTACTACCAGCCGATCAAGGTAGGCCCGCTGCGCGTCGGCGCCGTCGTTGGCGGCTTCAGCGGCTATCCGAAGATGCGCGATGGCGGCTGGTTCCCGGCCCTGGTCCCCACCATCAGCTATGAATACCAGCGCGTGGGCGTGAATATCGCCATCGTGCCTTCCTACAAGGACCGCCTGTATGGCGCCCTCAGTTTCCAGCTGAAACTCAAGGTGTTTGAATAACCGTTTGTCCTGATTTGTCGCCGTTCGGTCCGCCATTCCTGCCATTCGTCGCATACGCGATGCCCGGCAGTATAGTTCTGCCTATAGTGGACTCATCGCCAGCATGCATACGGCAGCGGCACCCACACGACAGGAGAACGGCATGAAAGACATCAATTCGGCACCGGGCAGCACTTCCTTCAGCGCTTTCTGGAACGAGCTGTGCGCTTACACGCGCCAGGGCATGGCCGCCTTGCGTGCCATGTCCTGGCCCATGCTGCTGGCGTGCTGCCTGGGCCTGGCGTTCCTGATTACCATCTTGCCGCTGGCCATCATGCTGTTTGCCCTCGTCATGCTGCTGAAATGGGCAAGCAACAGCGATGATGCCGGTGCAGACGAAAAAGCGCCGGGCTCGCAGCAGTCGCCGCAATAAAAATTTGCGTCGTGGCAAGAGTGCAATGATTGTTCTATGGCACTATGGATGGGCACAGCACTGACAGGCATCAAACCCATCCCGATGGACGGTATGGGTACGGAACGCCACGCAGTATCCATGATCGAAGCTACTCCCCCACCGCCATAGGAGTTTTCTGATGACCACGACAGCAAAAGCTACAGCAGCGACAACCATTCCCTGCCTGCGCTACCGCGACGCGCCCGCCGCCATTGAATGGCTGTGCAAGGCGCTCGGCTTTGAAAAACAATTGATCGTGCCTGACGGCAACGGTGGCGTCGCCCATGCGCAGCTGAGCTTCGGCAATGGCATGGTCATGGTGGCGCCAGCCATCGACAGCGACTATGGCCGCCTGATGAAACTACCCGGCGACGTCGGCGGCGCCAACACGCAAAACTGCTACCTGGTCGTCAGCGATGCCGATGCCGTCTACCGCAGCGCGCGCGAAGCCGGCGCCGAGATCGTGCTCGACATCAAGGATGAAGATTACGGCGGACGGGGCTTTACCTGCCGCGACCCGGAAGGCCATATCTGGAGCCTGGGCACCTACGATCCATGGTAAAACGGAGAACAATGATTATCAGTACCCTCGCCGCCGCCAGCCTTGCGCTGATCGGCGGTTTCCTGTCCGCTCCCGTCCTCGTCGACGAACACCTCAACCGTGTCCACCCTCCGTCCGGCAAGGCGCCATCGGCAGCCACCGTGGCCATGCACCAGAGCCTGTGGATCGCCGACCTGCATGCGGACAGCCTGCTGTGGCAACGCAACCTGAACCGCGACAGCCAGCGCGGGCATGTCGACTTTCCCCGCCTGCAACGGGCCAACGTGGCGCTGCAAGCCTTTTCCGTCGTGACCAAGACGCCGCGCAAGATGAATATCGAGCGCAATGGCAGTGACACGGACAACATCACGGCCCTGGTGGTGGCACAAGGCTTGCCGCCCGCTACCTGGAACAGCCTGCTGGCGCGCGCCACCTGGCAGGCCGACGAACTGCGCCAGCAAGCGGCCAAGAGCCATGGCAAGGTCCGGGTGATCGGCAGCCGCGCCCAGCTGCGCAGCTTCATCGCCGCGCGCGAAAAAGACCCCGCCCTGCTGGCCGGCTGGCTGACACTGGAAGGCGCGCATGCGCTCGAAGGCAAGCTGGACAACCTCGATGCCCTGTACCGGGCCGGCTTCCGCATGGCCGCGCCCACGCATTTCTTCGACACGGAACTCTCCGGTTCCCAGCACGGCCTGAAAAAAGGCGGCCTGACGCCGCTGGGCCGGCAATGGCTGCGCGCCATGGAGCAGCGCAAGATGATCGTCGACCTGGCGCACGCCTCGCCGGCCACCATCGACGACGTGTTAACGATGGCGAAACGCCCCGTGATGGTCTCGCACACGGGCGTGCGCGGCACTTGCGCCAACGGCCGCAACCTCAGCGACAGCCAGTTGAAACGCATCGCCGCCCAGGGTGGCCTGGTGGGCATCGGCTTCTGGAACACGGCCGTCTGCGGCAAGGACGTGGCGTCCATCGCGCGCGCCATCAAGTACGCGGTAAAACTGATCGGCGCCGAACACGTGGCCTATGGCTCGGACTTCGACGGCGCCGTCACCACGGCCATCGATGCGACGGGCTTGCCGCGATTGACGCAGGCGCTGCTCGACGCTGGCCTGTCGGAAGCGCAGATCCGCCGCGTGGCGGGCGAAAACGTACGCGACTTCCTGCTGAAGAACCTGCCGGACGACGACGCCTAGCCGAGTGCGCTGATCAACGCATGGTCCGCCACCTGGCGTGGCCGGATGCGTATCAGCTTGCGGTACAAAGGCGGCATCGACAAGCACAGCGCGAGCAGCGCGTCTTCATCCATGGCCGGGCGCACATACTGGAATTGCGCGGGATTATTTTCCGGCAGCGCCCCCTCCATGGTGGAGCCGTAAGCGCCCAGGGTCATGAAGCTGGCGGCGCTGTCGTCCGGGCCGATGGCCAGCACGAAGGTGCCGTGCTTGGGATGCCCCAGGTAGCTTTTGATTTCTTCCTGCAGCGCCGGCTCCGCGTTCGCCATCAATTCAAAGCGCAGCTGCGCGTACTGGCGCGTGCATTCCATGAATGGCGTGCGGATGACCGACTGCGCCAATTTTCCCGGCATGCACAGCAGCAGGTTGCCAAAGGAATCGAGCAAGGCGGCCGCGTCGCCCTGGCCGCCATCGCGCACATCCTGCTCCATGGCCGCCTGCAAAAATGGCGCCAGGCCGGCATCCGGCGCATGCGGCGCGCAGCGGTAAGTGAGGGCATCAGGATAGCGGCGGCGCAGGGCGCGCACCACGGCATGCTCGGACGGCAAGGTGGCGGGATCGCGCAAGTACACGTCGTCACCGGCGTTCAGCAACTGCATCACCTGCGCCGATGTCGACTCGAACACGAGCGAGCACAGTGCCTGCGTCGCCTCGTGGATGCTCTTGCCGATGAAAAAAGATTTGGGCGCGGCGCCGGAAGGCAGGCGCGCATACTCGGTGGCGCCACGCACGGCCGGATAGCAAAAGCTGCGGCCAGCCTGCGCCTGCAGCGGCGCCGGCAAGGCGGTAAAACTGGCGCTGCCATCGTAATTGATGCCCGCCTTGACGTCGGGAGCGGCCACCACCACGTTGAAACCGGCCGCCAAAATCGCCCCCGTACACATGCAGCACGGATCGAGCGAGGTGACGATGGTCAGTTCGCCCGGCGGCGGCAAGGGTGTGCCCTTGGCCCGTTCGGCGAAATACCAATCCACCAGCTGGCGCTCGCCATGCGCGGTGGGGTCGAACACCAGGCCCTGGCGCACGACGTTGTTGTGCATCGATTGCAGCACGTTGCCGGCGCCATCGAGCAGCACGCCGCCCACGCCAAATGTACCCTGCGTCTTGGCTGCCATGGCTTCGGCCGCGGCAATCGCCACGGCGGCCTGGATGTCGATCGTCTTGTTCAAGCGGATCCTGTTACTTCATGTCCAGGTCGGAATTGCCGAAGCCGTACGGCAGCAGCCAGCCCGCCGTCACTTCCATGACATCGTTTTTCAGATTGGTGAGGATCACCGGCAGGTCGGCGCCGCCCATCTCGAAGATCACCTGGCGGCAGGCGCCGCATGGCGAGATCGGTTCCGCCGTGTCGCCCGTGACGGCCAGCCTGGCAAAGTCGCCCGGCTTGCAGCCATGCGCGATGGCGCTGAAAAACGCCGTGCGTTCGGCGCAGTTGCACAGGCCATACGCGGCATTTTCCACGTTACAGCCGCGGAAGACGCGGCCATCCTTGCACAGCAGCGCCGCGCCCACCTTGAAACGCGAGTATGGCGCGTAGGCCAGTTCGCGGCCAGCGTTGGCTTCGGCGATCAGTTCTTGGTTGTTCATTTGATTATTTACCTGTAAAACCCGCAAGGGCTGGGGTCGTACCCTCAGGGTACGACCCCGGACTCTGCTTTGGGGCTAAAAATAGTTACGGTCGAATGGTACGGTAAATCACCGGATTGGCCGCCAGCGCCACCGCGCTGATGGCATATGCCTCCTGGATTTCCCTGACGGCTTGCTGCGCCGCCGCTTCCGTGCGCGCGTGCACCATGGCCAGCGGCTGGCCGACAGCCACCTGCTCGCCCAGGCCCACGAGGTCCGTCAGGCCGACAGCGAAATCGATGCTGTCGGTCGGACGGCGGCGGCCACCACCCAGGGCCACCACGGCCAGGCCGATGGCGCGGCAATCGCGCACGTTGGCAAAGCCGGCGGACAGCGCCGGTGCCGGCACGATGAATGGTGCCTGCTCCAGGTGCTTGTCCGGATGTTCGACCAGGTCGGCCGGGCCACCCAGGGCAGACACCATGCGCGAAAAGCGCTCGGCCGCTTCACCCGAATCGAGGGCCGCCATCAATTTCACGCGCGCTTCTTCTTCCGTGGCAGCCAGGCCGCCCAGCACCAGCATCTCGGCGCACAGCGCCAGGGTGACTTCGTGCAGGCGCGCGGGACGCGAACGGCCCGTCAGGTAATCCATGGCGCCGCGCACTTCCAGCGCATTGCCCGCATACGGCGCCAGCGACTCGTTCATGTCCGTCAGAATCGCCGACGTCTGCATGCCCGCGCCGTTGCCGACGGCGACGATGCTCTCGGCCAGTTCCACCGACTTGTCGTAGGTCGGCATGAAGGCGCCCGTGCCCACTTTCACGTCCATCACCAGCGCATCCAGGCCAGCCGACAGTTTCTTCGACAGGATGGAGCCGGTGATCATGGCCACCGATTCCACCGTGGCGGTGACGTCGCGGATACTGTAGAAACGCTTGTCGGCCGGCGCCAGCTGCGCCGTCTGGCCGATGATGGCCACGCCGATCTCCTGCACCACCTTGCGGAACAGTTCATTGTCCGGCACCGTGCAGTAGCCGGGAATGGCGTCGAACTTGTCCAGCGTGCCGCCCGTGTGGCCCAGGCCGCGGCCCGAGATCATCGGCACGTAGCCGCCGCACGCGGCGACCATGGGGCCCAGCAGCAGGGAGACGACATCGCCCACGCCGCCCGTCGAATGCTTGTCGACGATGGGGCCCGGCAGGTTCAGCGAGCGCCAGTCCAGCACCTGGCCGGAATCGCGCATGGCCAGGGTGAACGCCACGCGCTCGTCCATGTTCATGTCGTTGAAATAGACGGCCATGCCCAGCGCCGCGATCTGGCCTTCGCTGACGCTGCCGTCAGTAATGCCGCGCACAAAAAACTGGATTTCCTCGGCGCTCAGCACGCCCTTGTCGCGCTTCTTGCGAATGATTTCCTGGGTTAACAACATGGAATAACTCCAATCATGAGATCTGGGGCCAGTCCCTGCGGATCTGACCCCAGCTTTGTA
Organism: Janthinobacterium sp. BJB446; assembly: GCF_002735655.1. Classification (NCBI taxonomy): domain Bacteria; kingdom Pseudomonadati; phylum Pseudomonadota; class Betaproteobacteria; order Burkholderiales; family Oxalobacteraceae; genus Janthinobacterium; species Janthinobacterium sp. BJB446. The sequence goes on from NZ_PDZK01000003.1 coordinate 578,916, forward strand.
ACGCTGGTGACTTATCAGACGCCGTAAGGAATCCACACGTTTTTCACTTGCGACGCATGCGCCAGCACGGCACGGCCGCCGCTTTGCGCGGCACTGTACCAGTCGCGGCCCTTCGCACCGCCAACCCAGGTGCGCTTCAGGGTGCCGGCCGACAGGCGCTCGACTTCCGCGCAACCTTCAGCGGAACCGTCATGGCGCCAGACGGCGTCGATGTCGGCGTGCGTGGCCAGGGTGCGCGCCAGTTCATCGGCGTTGCCGCTGATGATGTTGACGACGCCGCCTGGCAGGTCGGACGTATCGAACACCTGGTACAGGTCCAGAGCGGAGAGCGGATGCGCTTCCGACGGCACCACCACCACGCGGTTGCCCAGCGCGATGGCCGGCGCCACCAGCGAAATGAAGCCGAGCAAAGGCGCTTCATTCGGGCAAACGATGCCGATCACGCCGACCGCTTCGTTCAGCGCCACGGTGATGCCTTTCGTTGGCGGCTGGTGCGCCAGGCCGTCGTACTTGTCGGCCCAAGCAGCGTAGTAGAACAGGCGTTCGATCGATGCCTGTACTTCCTTCTCAGGATTTTTACTGCCCGTCATGGCGGCGATGCGGGCGGCAAATTCGTCGGCGCGCGCGGCCAAGTTTTCAGCGATGTAGTACAGCACTTGCGCGCGGTTGTGCGCCGTGGCGCCGGTCCAGCCGGACGCTTTATGGGCCGCTTCGACGGCGTTGCGGATATCCTTGCGGCTGCCCACGCCCACTTCGGCCAGCAGGGTGCCATTCGCGCCGAACACTGGAGTGCTGTAGGCGCTGTCAGGGCGCGCCTGCTTGCCGCCGATGTACATCTTGGCCGTGCGGTCGATGGCGAACGGATCGGCTGCCGCCGGCTTCACATTGCCCTTGGCTTTCGCTTCCACCACCGGCAAGGCCGGACGCGCATCTTCGGCCAGGGCAGTCATGTATTCCAGCATGCCTTCGCGGCCGCCTTCGCGGCCGAAGCCCGATTCGCGGTAGCCGCCGAAGCCGCACGCGGCGTCGAACTGATTCGCGCTGTTGATCCACACCACGCCAGCCTTGATGGCGGGAGCGATATCGAGCGCCAGGCTGATCGACTCGGTCCACACACTGGCGGCCAGGCCGTACACCGTGTTGTTCGCCAGTTGCACCGCTTCAGGCGGCGTGCGGAAGCTCATGGCCACCAGCACGGGGCCAAAGATCTCAGCCTGCGCCACGGCGGCCGAGGTCGACGCGCCCGTGATCAGGGTGGGCGGGAACCACGAACCGTCGGCAGGCAACTCGCACGCCGGCTGCCATACATCGCAGCCTTCGGCACGGGCCGAATCGACCAGCGCGGCGATGCGCTGGCGCTGCACGGGGTCGACCAGCGCGCCCACGTCCATCGATTTGTCCAGGGGCGAGCCGAGACGCAGGTTTTCCATGCGCGCGCGCACCTTGTTCAGGAAGCGCTCCTGGATCGATTCCTGCACCAGCAGGCGCGAACCGGCGCAGCACACTTGCCCCTGGTTGAACCAGATCGAATCGACCAGGCCTTCCACGGCACCGTCCAGGTCAGCGTCTTCAAAGACGATGAACGGCGACTTGCCGCCCAGCTCCAGCGACAGCTTCTTGCCGCTGCCGGCCGTCGCTTCACGAATGAGGCGGCCCACTTCGGTGGAACCCGTAAACGCGATCTTGTCGACGCCAGGATGGTTGACGATGGCCGAGCCCACGCGGCCATCGCCCGTGACGATGTTGACCACGCCGGCCGGCACGCCCGCCTGCACGCACAGTTCGGCGAACAGCATGGCGGTCAGCGACGTGAATTCGGCCGGCTTGAAGACGACCGTGTTACCGGCCGCCAGGGCCGGGGCGATTTTCCACGACAACATCAGCAGGGGGAAATTCCACGGCACGATCTGGCCCACCACGCCCACGGCGCGGTAGTCGGCGAATTCCTCCGACTGCAGCTGCGCCCAGCCGGCGTGATGGTAGAAATGGCGCGCGGCCAGCGGCAGGTCGATATCGCGCGTTTCGCGGATGGTCTTGCCGTTGTCCAGGGTTTCCAGCACGGCGAACAGGCGCGAATGCTTTTGCAGCAGACGGGCCAGCGCGTACATGACTTTCGCGCGGCCGTGGCCACCCATGCCTTGCCATACGGGCAGCGCGCGGCGCGCCGCTTCCACGGCCCGTTCCACGTCTGCATCGCTCGCTTGCGTCAGTTCCGCCAGCTGCGTGCCGTCGGCAGGATTGGTCGAGGCGAACAATTCCGCAGGCTCGCTCCAGGCATTGTCGATGAACAAACCGAATGTGCGCTGGTGGCCATCAAGCCACGCCTGCGCTTCTTTTTGACTTTCGGGAGCAGGGCCGTAGTCCATAGTATTGAGAATCTCGTTAATTGTTGGCATGACGATTGTTCTTTAAGGTTGTGCGTGACGATGATTGGCCGAGTAGCTGCCGGTGACGTAGTGCTCGAGCTGGCGCTCGATGTCGGTCAGCAGGCTGGAAGCGCCGATGCGGAACAGGTGCGGCTGCAGCCATTCGTTGCCCAGTTCTTCCTTCATCAGGGTCAGGTATTGCAGCGCGCTCTTGGCCGAGCTGACGCCGCCGGCCGGCTTGAAGCCCACCTGGAAGCCCGTCTGCTCGTGGTATTCGCGGATCGTGCGCACCATCGTCAGGGCCACGGGAATGGTGGCGTTCACGCCCTCCTTGCCGGTGGAAGTCTTGATGAAATCGGCGCCTGCCATCATGCAGACCCACGAAGCCTTGGCCACGTTTTCCATGGTCAGCAAGTCGCCCGTGGCGAGAATCGCCTTCACGTGCGCTTCGCCGCAAGCCTTGCGGTAAGCGAGCATTTCGTCGTACAGCACTTGCCAGTTGCCGTTCAGGACGTGCTGGCGCGTGATGACGATATCGATCTCCGAAGCGCCGGCGGCGACCGACAGTTCGATCTCGCGCAGCTTCGTTTCCATGCTCGTCAGGCCGGCCGGGAAACCCGTCGATACGGCAGCGATGGGCAAACGGCCCTGGATGACCTTCACGGCCGGCTGGATCATCTCGTGGTACACGCACACGGCGCCGGTGCTCAGTTCCGTCAAGCCCAGTGCGTCCATCAGGTCGGCGCGCAGCGGGCGCATGGCCTTCATGCACAGGCGTTCCACGCGGCCCGGCGTATCGTCGCCGCCCAGGGTGGTCAGGTCGATCATCTGGATGGCTTTCACCAGCCAGGCGGCCTGGTATTCCTTTTTCACGGTGCGGCGGTTCGCCAGGCTGGCCGCGCGGCGGTCTGTCGCGGCGCGGTTGACGCGGATCTGGTTGATCCAGCCCAGGTCGAGGCCGACGGCCTCGTTACGCTTGAATTCGGGGTGCATGAGTGTCATAACAAGCTGGTTCCATTAGCAAGTGGTGGTACGCCAAGGTGCTTGGCGAGGGTTTGGCCAATATCGGAGAAGGTCTCGGAAATACCCAGCGCGCGCGGGGCGACGCCGGGGCCGAAGAAGATCATCGGTATATGTTCGCGGGTGTGGTCGGAGCCGTGCCAGGTCGGGTCGCAGCCATGGTCGGCGGTGATCACGACCAGGTCGCCTTCCTTGAGCTTGGCCATGAATTCCGGCAGGCGCGCATCCATTTCGCGCAGCGCGTCGGCATAGCCTTCGACGTTGCGGCGGTGGCCGAAAGCCTGGTCGAAATCGACGAAGTTCACAAAGGTGAGCGACTTGTCCTGCACTTCATCGGCCGTTTTCAGCAGCGCTTCGAACAGCGCCATGTTGTCGACGCCCTTGACGACTCTGGAGATGCCCTGGGTAGCGAAAATGTCGCTGATCTTGCCCAGGCCGACGACTTCGCCGCCCGCGTTCTTCACATGGTCGAGCAGGGTCGGCGCGGGCGGCGCGACGGCATAGTCGTGGCGGTTGGACGTGCGCGTGTAGTTGCCATTGCTGCCGGTGAACGGGCGTGCGATGACGCGGCCGATGTTGTACGGCTCCACCAGCTTGAAGGCCATTTCGCACACCTGATACAGGCGCTCGAGGCCGAACGATTCTTCATGCGCGGCGATCTGCATCACCGAGTCGCCCGAGGTATAGATAATCAGCTTGCCGGTGGCGACGTGTTCATCGCCATGCTTGTTGATGATGTCCGTGCCCGAGGCATGGCAGTCACCGAGGAAGCCCGGCACGCCGGACATGGCCTTGAGCTTGTCGGTCAGGTCGGCGGGGAACGATGGCGTGGTACGGGGAAAATATCCCCAGTCGAATTCGACGGGCACGCCGGCGATTTCCCAGTGGCCGCTCTGCGTGTCCTTGCCGGTGGAGCGCTCGCGCGCCGCACCGTAGGCGCCGGTAAAACCGTCGCGCTGGTCGAAGCCCGTGGCCCATTCGCCGCTGGCCAGTTGCGCCGCGGCGCCCAGGCCCAGGCGTTCCATGTTCGGGAGTTTCAAGGTCTTGCCGCTTTTGGCGACAGTGCTGGCAATGTGGCCAAAGGTATTGGCACCTGCGTCGCCATACTTGGCGGCGTCTGGCGTCGCGCCAAGGCCGAAGGAATCAAGCAGGAGGATAAATGCGCGTGACATGATAAGGCTCGCTTTATGGATTGATGCGGGATGATGCGGACAGTGTAGGCCGGTTTTTCCCGGCCTGCCGCGCGGCAGCGCCGGTGGCCGGCGCGCCGCTACTGCATAAAAAATTGCTTAGGCTTGCGGTTTTTCAGCGACTTTGGCGAGGAAAGCCAGGATCAGCTTGACCAGGTCTTTCGCGCCGATGGCCGCGTATTTCAGGGTTTGCTCGTGCGACAGGGCGAATGGCGACATGCCTTCGGCCAGGTTGGTGATGACGGACACGCCCACCACTTTCAGGTCGCAATGGCGGGCCGAGACCACTTCCGGCACCACCGACATGCCGACCGTGTCGGCGCCCAGGCGGGCCATCATGCGGATTTCGGCGGCCGTCTCGAAGTTCGGGCCCGGGTAGGCGACGAACACGCCTTCGTGCAGGGTGATGCCGTTCGAGGCAGCCGTGTCCGCGACCAACTTGCGCAGGTCCGCATCGTAGGCGTTGGCCATGCTGAAGAAGCGCGGACCGAAGCGGTCGTCGTTCGGGCCGACCATCGGCGTGCCTGGCAACAGGTTGATGTGGTCGCTGATGGCCACCAGGCTGCCGGCGTCCACTTCAGGGCGCAGGGAACCGGCGGCGTTGGTGACGAACAGCATTTCGCAGCCCAGCAGTTTCAAGGTGCGGATGGCACTCGTCATCACGCCCATGCCATAGCCTTCATAGAAGTGGCCACGGCCTTTCATGCAGACGACGGCGACGCCCGACAGGGTGCCGATCACCAGTTCGCCGGCGTGGCCGTGCACGGTGCTGATCGGGAAGCCTGGCAATTCGTCAAAGCTGATGCTGACGGCGTCCGTCATCTGCTCGGCCAACACGCCCAGGCCGGAGCCGAGGATCATCGCCACGCGCGGCTTGAAATTTTCAGGAGCGCGGGCACGGATGATTTCGGCGGCGTGGAAAGGGGTGTTGTTCGACATGGTTATCCTCTGATTGACTAATGATGATGGGTTGCTGCCTGCACGGCCGTGCCCGGTGAAGAAGTACGGCCCAGGTTACGGGTATGTATATGGGTGCTGCTGGTATATCCAGATGCGTATTGCCTCTATTTGCCGCCACTATGCATCAAACGGAATATGTATGGCAAATACCATTTTTCTTGCCCATTTATACAATTCAAATATAAATGGCCGATATTATAGTCGAGACAAGCCCAGGTTCGCCATGCCCGGGAAATGCTTGCATACAAGCTCCATACGACCACTTTTGGCACACGTCCGATACGAACTCCACACACGCTTGACACCAACAAGACAAATGTTTACAGTTTCAGACAAATGTTTAAACCTCAGCGAAAACCTTGTGACCGATACCAATAAAAAAGACCAGTTGTACATGCTGATCCGCAACAACCCCTTCATCTCGCAGCAAGACCTGGCGAGCGAACTGGGCTTGTCGCGCTCGGCCGTCGCCGGCCACATCGCCGGCCTCATCCGTGAGCGGCGCCTGCTGGGACGCGCCTACGTGCTGCCCGACAGCCGCCCCGTACTGTGCATAGGCGCCGCCAACCTCGACCGCAAGATGCGCACGCTGGCGACCCTGCAGATGGGCACCTCGAATCCCGTGCGCTCGGAAGAAGTATTTGGCGGCGTGGGCCGCAACATCGCGGAAAACCTGGCCCGATTGTCGATCCCCGTGGCCCTGCTGACGGCGCTGGGCGACGATGCGGCCGGCCACGCCCTGCAGACGCACGCGGAAGACGCCGGCATCGACATGCGCGGTAGCTTGCACTTGAGCAACACCAGCAGCGGCACCTACACGGCCGTGCTCGACGAACATGGCGAAATGCTGCTGGCGATGGCCAACATGCAACTCTATGAACAGCTGACACCGGCCTTTTTGCATAGCCGCCAGCCGCAGCGCGCCGCCGCCGCCCTCACCGTCTGCGACCTGAACCTGGGCCACGACAGCGTGCAGGCACTGCTGGCCGACGCGCGCCAGGATGCGGCCCACGCGACGCCGCTCGTCATCGTCGCCGTCTCGCAGCCGAAAATGGCGCACCTGCCGCAAGACCTGACGGGCTTGTACCTGCTGATCCTGAACCGGGGCGAACTGGAAACGCGCGTGGCGCGGGCCTTGCCCACGGCAGCGGACCTGCGCGCCGCCTGCCGCGAAGTACAGCGCCAGGGCGCGCGCCAGGTGATCGTCACCTGCGGCGGCGAAGGCGTGTACTTCACGGATGGCGACAGCCCGGACGCGCCTATCGTCCACCTGGCCGCGCGCGAAGTGGACGCCGTCGATGTGACTGGCGCCGGCGACGCGTTTTCCGCCGCCGTCTGCTGGTCGCTCTACCACGACAGCAGCGATTTGAAACTGGCTTGCCGGCGCGGCCTGAAGCTGGCCGCCATGACCCTGGAATCGGCTGCCACCGTCTCCCCCCAGATTTCCGCCGGCGCGCTCGACAGCATTGACGACGCCGACCTGGCGCCGCCTCCCCCTACCCTCTTTCAACAGGATTAAACATGACCCAATTACAGAATTTCCTCTTGTTCTCGCAAGAAGTGCTCGACGCGCGCACCGCCGGCAAGGCCATCGTGGCGCTGGAATCGACCATCATTTCGCACGGCATGCCGTATCCGCAAAACGTGGAAATGGCGCGCGAAGTGGAGCAGATCATCCGCGACGGCGGCGCCGTGCCGGCCACCATCGCCATCATCGACGGCAAGATCTGCGTGGGCCTGTCGCCGGAACAGCTGGAATTGCTGGGCACCTCGCCCGACGCCATGAAGGTCAGCCGCCGCGACCTGCCGTTCGTCCTGTCGCAGCGCAAATTGGGCGCCACCACCGTGGCCGCCACCATGATCTGCGCGGAACTGGCCGGTATTTCCGTGTTCGTCACGGGCGGCATCGGCGGCGTGCACCGCGGCGCGGAAACGAGCTTCGACATTTCCGCCGACCTGCAGGAACTGGCGCAAACCTCGGTGGCCGTCGTCTGCGCAGGCGTGAAATCCATCCTCGACATCGGCCTGACCCTGGAATACCTGGAAACCCACGGCGTGCCCGTCATCAGCGTGGGCCAGGAAGGTTTTCCGGCATTCTTCACGCGCGAAAGCGGCTTCAAGGCCGATTTCCGCCTCGACACGGCCGCCGAACAAGCCGCCTTCATCGGCACCAAGTGGCAGCTGGGCTTGACAGGCGGCGTGGTCGTCAGCAACCCCGTGCCAGCCGCGCAAGCCATGCCCAAGGAAGAAATCGATGCGATCACCACGCAAGCGCTGCAGGAAGCGGACGCGGGCGGCGTGAAGGGCAAGCAAGTCACGCCATTCCTGTTATCGCGCATCAAGCAACTGACGGATGGCCGCAGCCTGGCGACGAATATCGCGCTGGTCAAGCACAATGCCCAGGTCGGCACCGCGCTGGCCATTGCCATGCAGGCGGTCGTGGCACGATAATAGGACCGCTGTAAAGAAAGCGCGCGCGCCTTCACGGGTTCGTGCGCCGTTCCATCGCCTAGCAACACGCAACGCCAAGGAAAGCATGTCCATCGATCTGAAACAGTTAAAGTATTTTCTTGCCGTTGCCGAGGAGAAAAGCTTCAGCCGCGCCGCCGAGCGCCTGCATATCTCGCAGCCGCCCCTGAGCCAGCAGATCATGAAACTGGAAAGCGAACTGGGCGTGCGCCTGTTTGCCCGCACCACGCGCACGTTCGAGCTGACCGTGGCGGGCAAGGCGCTGATGAACGAGGCCGCCGACCTGCTGGCCAAGATGCGCATGACCATCGACACCATCCGCCAGATCGACCGCGGCGAAGTGGGCCGCTTGCGCGTGGGTATCGTCGGCTCGGCCATGTGGGGCCCCATCCCCAGCCTGCTGGAAGAATTCCAGACCAAATTCCCCCGCGTCACCTGGACCATCCATGAATTCGGTCCCACGGTGCAATACGAAGCCTTGCGCGCCAAGCAGATCGACGTGGGCTTCTGGCGCGAACCCAAGCTCAACGACGACGACTTGCGTCACGATAATCTGCGCCAGGAACTGTGCTTCCGCGAAAATGTCTGCGTGGCCGTCAATGAACACCATCCGCTGGCGAAAAACACGGCCATCGAGCTGATCGACATCGCCCACGAGCCGATGCTCACCCTGAACCTCGATAAATCCGCGTTTCCCCGCTACCTGGTGCAATGCTGCATCAATGCCGGTTTCGAACCCGTAATCTTCCAGGAAGCGAGCGAGCCGCAAACCCTGCTGGCCATGGTCGGCGCAGGCCTGGGCGTGACCCTGGTGCCGGAAACGACAAGCCGCATCGGCTGGCCCGGCGTCGTGTTTCTGCCGATCAAGACGAATCCCCCGTCGGCCAACCTGTACATCAGCTACACCACGCTGGACGACGCTCCCGTCGTGCGGGCCTTCCTGAATATCCTCAATCCCCCGGCCGTCTAATCGGCGGCACCACCTATTTATATGCACCGCGTATAAATACATAAACAAAAACGTATTTGTCATACATATCTGGCATGATGCATAGTGATTCGGACGCCCATCGCGGCGCCGGTCCCGTGCTTGCCCTGCCCGTCAACTGACGGCGCATCCCAGCCCGCTCCGGCAGCCCCATTCGATGTTGTACCTATAGACGGGGCGCGACTGTTGCATGAGCATCACACTGACGACATAAAAGCACACGAGGCCAGCAATGATCTTGTGCAATACAGTGCAATGTTGATAAGGAATTATCACCTCGTGCATCAAAAACAGGCTAAATCGGCCCCAAATTATATGTTTCACCTATAAAAAATATACAATATCGATCTTCCAGGAGCCAATTCATGAAACTTACACAATTTAGTTTGACGATCGCAGCCGTATTTCTGACTGCTCAAGCGTCCGCGGCTACCCCAAAACTGGGTGTCGTGTATGACGCGGGCGGCAAGTTCGACAAGTCGTTCAACCAATCCGCTTTCGAAGGCGCATCGCGCTTCAAAAAAGACACGGGCATTTCCTTCATCGAAGTGCAGGCATCGAGCGATACGCAGGCTGAACAAGTCATGCGTGGCCTGGCCCGCAAGAAACTCGACATGATTGCCGCCATCGGCTTTGCGCAAACGCAAGCCGTGCAAAAGGTCGCCAAGGAATTCCCGAACGTAAAATTCGTGCTGATCGACGGCCAGGCCGCCGGCAGCAACGTCAATTCCGTCGTCTTCAAGGAAGAAGAAGGTTCCTACCTGGTGGGCGTGGCAGCGGCCATGGCCAGCAAGAGCAAGAAAGTCGGCTTCATCGGCGGCATCGATATTCCACTGATCCGCAACTTCGCCTGCGGCTACGCGCAAGGCGCGAAGGCCGTCAATTCGAAGATGGAAATCACGCAAAACATGGTCGGCACCACGTCCGGCGCCTGGAATGACCCGGCCAAGGGTGGCGAACTGGCCCGCTCGCAATTCGAGCGCGGCGTCGATGTCGTCTTCGCCGTTGCTGGCGGCAGCGGCATGGGTACCCTGCAAATGGCCAAGGAAAAAGGCAAGCTGGCCATCGGCGTTGATTCGAACCAGAATCATCTGTATCCAGGCAGCATCCTGACCTCGATGGTCAAGCGCGTCGACAACACGGTTTACGACAGCTTCATGCAAGTCAAGGACGGCACCTGGAAGGGCGGCGTCAGCTATAAAGGCTTGAAAGAAGGCGGCGTGGATTGGGCGCTCGACGCGAACAACCGCAAGCTGATCACGCCGGAAATCGAAAAGCGCGTGTTGGGTGCGCGTAAGGACATTATCGATGGCAAGATCAAAGTGATCGATTACCGCGTCGGCAGCAGCTGCCCGGTTTAATTTTTCTCCGTATCTTTTAGCGCGCCGCCGGGGCCAGTCTCCGCGCGGCGCGTTTCCATGAAACTATCCAGTTATGAACCTATGCAGCCAGCAGTAGAATTTCGCAGCATTTCCAAGCAGTTTGGACATGTGAAGGCGAACGCCGACGTCAGCTTCTCCATCGCCAAGGGCAGTATCCATGGCCTGGTGGGGGAAAATGGCGCAGGCAAATCGACCTTGATGAGCATCCTGTACGGGTATTACCGTGCCGACGGCGGAGAAATCCTGCTCGACGGAAAAGTACAGCCTATCCGCAACAGCCAGGAAGCGATCAACCTCGGCATTGGCATGGTGCACCAGCATTTCATGCTCGTCGAGAACTTCACCGTCCTCGACAATATCATGCTGGGCACGGAAGGCGGCTTTCGCCTGGCCAGCCACCGCACGGAAGCGGAAGCCAAGCTGCGCGAGATTTGCGCGCGCTACCGCCTCGACGTCGACCCGCTGGCGAAGATCGAAGACCTGTCAGTCGGCGCGCAGCAGCGCGTGGAAATCCTCAAGCAGATTTACCGCAGCGCCAATATCCTGATCCTCGACGAGCCGACGGCCGTGCTGACGGCCCAGGAAACGGCCTCGCTGTTTGAAATCCTGCGCCTGTTCAAGGAACAGGGCAAGACCATCATCCTGATCACGCACAAGCTGCAAGAGATCCTGGAAATCACCGACAACGTCACCGTCATGCGCGGCGGCACGGTGGTGGGCGCCGTTGCCACGGCAACTACCTCGAAAGAGGAACTGGCCAACATGATGGTTGGCCGCCCCATCCAGAGCCACTTGCCGCGTGCCCCGTACAATCCGGGCGCCACGGTGCTGGAAGTGGACGGTCTGCAACTGGCCGACGAGCAGCAGGTCAAACTGCTGGCCGACATTGGTTTCAACTTGCGCGCCGGCGAAATCGTCGCCATCGCGGGCGTTTCCGGCAATGGCCAGAGCGAGCTGCTGGAAATTCTGTCGGGCATGCGCTTGCCCACCTCGGGCAAGCTGCGTTTTCTCGACAAGGACTTGCCGTTTGCCAAGCGCCACGATGCCGACGGCTTGCCGCTGGCCTTCCGCGAGCTGGGCATCGCCCACATTCCGGAAGACCGCTTGCGCGATGGCGTGGTGAAAAATTTCTCCGTCATGCAAAACACCATCCTCGGCTACCAGGATCACCTGAAAAACCGCTGGGGCCTGTTCAACTTCAAGGCCATCGGCGCCCGCTGCGCGGAACTGCTGAAGACTTTCGACGTGCGCCCGGCCAATCCGGACCTGCGCATCGGCCTGCTGTCGGGCGGTAACCAGCAAAAGGTGGTGATCGCGCGCGAAGTGCTGGCCAAGCCGAAACTGATGCTCGTAGGCCAGCCTACGCGCGGCGTCGACATCGGCACCATCGAAAGCATCCATACGCAATTGCTGGCCCTGCGCGACGCGGGCGTGGCGATCCTGCTGGTGTCCGTTGAACTGGAGGAAGTGCGGGCGCTGGCCGACCGCATTCTCGTCATGTGCGGCGGACGCATCACCGGCGAACTGAAAATTGAAGAATTCGATACCACCCGCATCGGTCTGTTGATGGGGGGAATGCATAAATCATGAATAACGACTTGCCACGCTGGGCGACAGCCTTTGTCATGCCCATGTTAAACCTGCTGTCGGCCTTGCTGGTCGCAGCCCTGGTGATTTATATGCTGGGCGAAGATCCCGCCGAATCGCTGGGTATCCTCGTCAACAGCGCCGTCCTCAATCCGGAAGGCTTGAGCTACACCCTGTTCTACGCCAGCACCTTCATCTTCACGGGCCTGTCGGTGTCCGTGGCGATGCAGGCCGGGCTGTTCAATATCGGTTCCGAAGGCCAGATGTATATCGGCGGCCTGGGCTTGACGGTGGCCATGCTGGCCTTCGACCAGACCCTGCCCGCATGGCTCCTGATTCCAGCCGCCATGATCGGCGCGGCCCTGTTTGGCGCGCTGTGGGGCTTCCTGCCCGGCTACCTGCAAGCGAAGCGCGGCAGCCACATCGTCGTCACCACCATCATGTTCAACTTCATCGCCGCCAGCCTGATGAACTTCGTGATCGTGAAATACCTGATCCCGCCTGGCGAGCAGAACACGGCCAGCCGCGTGTTTGCGGAAAGCGGCGAAATGCCGCGCCTCTCCACCTGGTTCCCGTCGCTGGGCGACACGCCGCTGAACATCAGTTTTATTCTGGCGATCGCCGCGCTGGTGATCTATGGCGTGATGGTGTGGCGCTCGTCGTGGGGCTTCAAGCTGCGCGCCACGGGCTTGAACAAGCATGCGGCCCACTATGCGGGCGTGTCGATCAGCAAGATGATCATCATCGTCATGCTGATCTCCGGCGCGCTGGCGGGCCTCGGTTCCGTCAATTCCATCATGGGTTCGACGCATTATCTGTCGCTCAATTTCGTCGGCGGCGCCGGCTTCATCGGCATCGCCATCGCCCTGATGGGCCGCCAGCATCCGGTCGGCATCTTTTTGTCGGCCGTGCTGTTCGGTGCGCTGATCCAGGGTGGCTTCGACCTGTCGCTGGAAAAACCGAATATCCCGACGGAAACTTTCATTTTCATCCAGGGCTTGATCATCCTGTTCTGCGGCGCCATGGAAAACTTCTACGCACCGGCCATTTCCGCCCTGCTCAAGCGCACCAAAGGCTAACACCATGACACTCGACGACTTTCAATTCGCCAGCATCCTGGTATCGACCGTGCGCAATGCGCCCGTCCTGATCTTTGCCGCCATGGCCGGCCTGTTTGCCGAACGCAGCGGCATGATCGACATCGGCCTGGAAGGCAAGATCCTGGCCAGCGCCTTCGCTTCCGCCGCCGTGGCCTACACGACGCAAAACCCGTATTACGGCATGGCTGCCGGCATGCTCGTGTGCGTCGCCCTGGCCTTGCTGCAGGCTTACGTCAGCATTACGCAAAAGGGCAACCAGCTGGTGGCCGGCATGGCGATCAATATCGCCATGAGCGGGCTGACGTTCGTGCTGGCGCAGTTCTTCTTCCAGCAAGGCGGCCGCACGCCCGACCTCGGTTCGGCGCGGCTGTTCGACGTGGTCTTGCCGGGCACGCAGTACGTGGAGCACATTCCCTTCATCGGCTGGGTATATGCCCATCTGATCGGCGGCCATTCCATCCTCGTCTATGTGGCGTTCCTGTTGATCCCGCTCGTGCACTGGCTGCTGTACCACACGCGCTTCGGCCTGCGCCTGCGCGCCTGCGGCGAAAACCCGCATGCGGCCGATTCGGCCGGCGTGAGCGTGGAAGCGACGCGCTACCTTGCCATGCTGGTGGCCGGCATCCTGTGCTCGTTCTCGGGCGCCTACCTGGCCATCGTGCAAAGCGGCTTCTTCTTGCGCGACATGTCGGCCGGCGCCGGCTACCTGGCCCTGACGGCCATGGTGTTCGGCAACTGGCGCCCCGTCTACACCTTCCTCGGCTGCCTGATGTTCGGCTTCTTTGCCGCCATCCAGATCCAGATTGAAGGCGTGGACTTGCCGGTCGTGGGCCGCATCCCCGGCTCGCTGATCCAGATGGTGCCGTACGTCGTCACCGTGATCGTGCTGGCGGGCTTGATGGCGAAATCCATCGCGCCAAAAGCCATTGGTATCCCGTTCGTCAAATCGCGTTAAATTTCAACGAGCGCATGACAAAAGCGAAGCCCGCGGGCTTCGCTTTTTTTACGCCTGCGAAATCTCATCCAGCGAGAAAAACACAGGCAGACCCAGGCTGCGCGCCACCGTCACCATCTGGTCCGCCCCAGCCGATGCGCCACCGAGACGCAGCACGGCATCGCAATGGCTCAATAAACGCGTCGCATGCGCGTGGAACAACTCTTCATACACGGCGTCGCCCACCCGGGTGGAACCGGCCAGCGCCAGCATGGGCAAGGCCAGCCATTCACCGAGCACGGGCATGTGTCCCATGGCATACAGGGGCAGGCAAACGGCTTGCATGGCGTCCACATTGCGCTGCATCAAGAGCGGATCGTCGCCCGTGCCGGAACGGTAGGGGCCGGCAACCAGTATCTGCATACCCTGATTCACCGGCATCAGTTGCAATTGCGCATGCTGCAGCAACATGATGGTCTTGCCATCGCAGATGCGCCCATCGGCCACCATCTGCAGCGCCTGCGCCAGGGGCAGTTCCAGCACTTCGATATCCTCGCCCTCCTGCGCCAGGCCGCCGCCGTCGCCGATGCGGCTGGCGGGGTCGTATTCGGCGACAAAGAAATGCAGGCGCTCTGTCACGGAACCGGGACTCATGAAGGCCTGGAATATCTTTTGCACCTGCCCCACCCGGTAACCGGTTTCCTCTTCCACCTCGGCGCGGATGCGCTCTTCAGCACTGGCTTCTTCCAGCAAGCCGGCCGCTGATTCGATGAGGAAACCGTCGTGACCTTCGCGGTAGGTGGGAAAACGGAACTGGCGGATCAAAATCACCGTGCGCTTTACCTTGTTGTAAAGCAGGATGGTGGCGCCATCGCCGCGGTCATAGGTTTCCCGCGTCTGCGTCTGCCATTCGCCATCGTGGCGCAGATAGTCGAACGTGGTCTTTTGCAATAGATACCAGTCGTGCGACAGGGTCTGCACCTGCTGGATGCGTACCCTCTCCTGCCCTAAATTGTCTTCGCGCATATCGTCTCCTTGTGCTTGTATTTTCCGACTTTATCATGCAAACTCGTGCAATATCAAGAATTAACAAGAAAAACCATGCTGACACATCAACGCAAACAATATCTGCTGGACTTGCTCCAGCGCGAAGGACAGATCGTCGCCAAGGCCGTCAGCGATAGCCTGGGCTTGTCGGAAGACACGATACGGCGCGACCTTCGCGAGCTGGCAAAAGAAGGACTATTGGAGCGCGTGCACGGCGGCGCCCTGCCCTTGCTGCCGCGCTCGCCCGCGTTGGCGCCGTTCGCCGGGCGCGAACAGATTTCGCTGGAAGCCAAGCCCGCCATCGGCCGCGCGGCGGGCGCCATGATACAAACGGGACAAGTGGTATTCCTCGATGGCGGCACGACCGCCGTGCAGCTGGCGCGCCAGCTGCCGCGCGACTTGCGCGCCACCATCGTCACGCACAGCCCGTCGATTGCCGTCGAACTGGTGAATCACCCATCGATCGAAGTGCTGATGCTGGGCGGGCGCCTGTACAAGCACTCGATCGTCGGCGTCGGCGCGGCGACCGTGGAAGCCATCGGCCGCATCCGCGCCGACCTGTATTTCATGGGCGTGTCCAGCCTGCATCCGCAAGCGGGCATCACCACCGGCGATTATGAGGAAGCATGCGTGAAGCGCGCACTGAGCGCGGCGTCAAGCCGCACTGTCGTGCTGGCTTCGCCGGAAAAGTTCAATACGGCCTCGCCGTTCCAGGTCGCACCCTTGAGCCAGGTCAACGACATCATCGTGCACCGCGACGTGGACGACGCGCTGGTCGCGCCCTACCGCGAGATGGGAATCGCCGTCATCCTGGCATGAAAAAAGCGGCCCGCGGGCCGCTTTCGAGTGCCATCTTAATGCGGCCAGATCGCCTGCAGCACGGCCGCCAGGTGATAGCCGCCCTCGATCAGCTGCTGCTTCGCCAGCGCCGAGCTGGGCACCGGATAATTATCGGGCACCGTCAAGGCCCACACGTTATAGACATCGCCCTTGCGGCTGGTCTGCTGCGTGGCAGGGCCGGCCACCACGTCCGTGAAGGCAATCTTTGACGCCGCCAGCGAGGCATCGGCCCACTGATACGGCCAGGTGGCGGGGTCGCCGCTATTGGCGCTGACCACAGGCGCGCTGGCGATCACCGTGCGGGCGAACTGCTGCGGCGTGCGCGTGCTCAGGCGGCGCATGGCGTAATCGACCACGGTCGTGTCCCAGTACGAATGCAGGGGCTTGGTGGGCGACTTCGGATACGCGCTGGCTGGCTTGGCCGTGCCCTCTTCTGCCGGCAGCGGTGCGGGAATCACGGCGTCGGACAGCGCCGTCATCTTCGCATCGTCGAGCAGCAAATCGTTGCCGCCGCGTGCATTGAAAATGGCGATGTCGTCGATCTGCGCCTGCGTGGCGGGCACAAAGAACTGGCCATCCTTGCCGAGAAACGCATTGCCAACATGCAGTGGCTGGTGGATATCGCCCACCAGGTGCGTGATCAGGATCAGGGCTTCGCGCTGGCTGAAGCCGTGCGGATTGCTGGCCGCGTCAGCCTTGCCTTGCAAAACCAGGATCGCCTGCTTGAGCGTTTGCACGATATCGTCGTCGGCCGTGCCTACGCCATGGTCATGGTAGTGCGCGTTCTGGAACGGCACATTCGTGTAATGGTATTCGCCATGCTTGGGGTTGGCCGCCACATAGCTCAGCATTTCCGGCGATTGCGGACCGCAATACGTGCCCTTCACGCAATCGGGCCAGTTGGCGATCTTTTCCAGGCTTTCGCCGGGCAACAGCAACTTCTCCAGCCGCGCCTGCGCCGCGCTACCCTTGAGCAATTGATCGGCGATGGCGCCCACGGCGCGGTGGCCGTCATTGCCCCACGCCAGCACATTGCCGGAAGCGAATGCGGCACCCAGCGCCAGCACGCACAGTAATTTTTTCATGTTCACTCCTTGCCTTGCGGCGCGGCCTTGGCCGGTTTCGGATACTGCTTGTTGATGTCGATGGGCTGGGCGTACGCCGAGCTCCACGTCTGCTCATGCAGCGCGGCAATGCGCTGCGCCATCTGTTCGTTGCGCAGCACCACTTCCAGGTTGCGCGACAAGTCGAAATAACCGCCCGCCCAGTTGCTCGTGCCGACCCAGGCCAGCTTGCCGTCGATGCTCATGGTCTTGCTGTGGATCACGCGCGCGAACGGGATAAAACCCGTCGACGCCGTGGGAATCGTCACGATGCGGATTTCCACGTTCGGCACCAGGGCCAGGCTTTTCAGGTAGGCGATGGCCGGCGCTTCCGTATTCCAGGCGGACACCATCAGCTTGATTTTCACGCCGCGCTGGGCGGCTGTGCGCACGGCGTTGTCGATCACGGCGTAATACGGCCGCGTGCGGTTCGGGCCATAGGACAGCGGTGCATAATCGAGCAGCTGGATGCGCACTTCGCTTTTCGCTTCCGCCAACAAGGCGGGCAAGCCTGTTTCCGAGTCGCCCACGCCGGCCGGGTTGTAGGCATTCGGGCTGGCCAGCAGGAAGGCGTTTTGCGCGTAATTGGCCGGCACCACTTTGCTGTTGAGCACCGTGGCGCGGCTGCCTTGCGACGTCAATGCCTGCGCCTGCCAATCCTGCTCGAAGATGGCTTGCACCTGGCTCACCATGGCCGGATCCGTGATCTTCAAGCCCGTCTCATGGATGTGCTCGAACGAGCGCCAGTCGAAATTCTGGCTGCCGATGTACGCCACCTGGCCATCGACGGCCAGGTATTTCGCATGCACGATGCCGTTGCCCGTGATTTTATTGAAGTCGATGAGGCGCAAGTCCAGGTTCGGAATCGCCTTGATCCGGGCGATGGTGGCCGCTTCCGACAGGCCCACACCCTTCTGGTCCAGCAGGAAACGGATCTTCACGCCGCGCTGGCCGGCGGCCGTCAGGCTGGCCAGCACCTTTTCAAAAGCCGTGCCCGGCTTGCTGACGGCGTAGAACTGGGCGATGACGATTTCTTTCTTGGCCGAATCAAACAGCTCGCTCCACACGGCGACGGGTTCGCGCAGGTCGGGATTCGTCAAGCTCGTTTCCACGGGCGAAGTGTGCACCAGCTCAAAGCCGGGAATGGTGAAATCCGCGTGGGCCGTGCCCGCGAACAGGGTAGTGACGAGCAGGGAAACAAATAAACGACGCATGGTTTTTCCTTGTAAAGATTATTGGACGCGCACGATGCGGCCGGCCGCCGTGGCGCTGCCAGCCGGTTTGCCGACGCGCGCGCGGTCGATCAGGTAATTGCTGAAGGCGTCGATGTCGCGCACGCCCGTGTCGAGCCGGCGCGTGCCGGCCGCCAGCACGGTGAAACGGTCGCCGCCGCCGGCCAGGAAACTGTTGGCGGCGACACGGTATTGTTGATTGTCATCAATGGCGACGCCATTGAGCATGATGCTGCCCGGCAGCACGCGCTGGCCCGGCGGCCGCGTGCTGTCCCAGCGGTAACTAAAACCTTCGGACACTTGCAACAGGTTGCCCTCGCCTGCCTCTTCGCCCGGCCATTGCTGCTCGAGCAAGATACGGATTTGCGCGCCGGAAAGACTCACGACGATCAGGGTATTGCCGAACGGTACCACGGCCTGGTTCTGGCCCACGTTCGTCATCAGGTCGGCGCCCGCTTCCAGGTCCTTGCGGATGCCGCCATTGTTCATCAGGCCAATTTGCGCACCGGCAGCGCGCGCGCCGAACAGGGTGCTGTCGGCCACCAGGTCGCCCAGCGGGGAAGCGCCGCCGCCCTTGGTGCTGCGGCCCACGTTCGGCACGGCGATACTGGCCACGGGACGCGACAATTCGGCCGCACTGCGCTGCTTGACCGATTCCAGGTAGGCTGCCACGGCCGGGTCCGGCTCATACATGCCTGGCAGCATGACGACGTTTTGCGCGCTGGCATCGATCACCGCATTCTTGACGGGATCGACCTTGAGCTTGATGCGCGTCAACATGTGTCCGCCCATCTGCGCCTGCGTCACCAGGCGGCCATCGACACGGCACAGATAACCCTGGTGCGAATGGCCGCTGATGATCAGCCCGATGGCCGGGTCGAGGCGTTTCACCACGTCGACCACTTCGCCCTTCAGATGGCTGCAGTCGGGCTGGTCGACGGCTTCCTTGGTCTCGCCGCCCTGGTGCAGCAGCACGACGAACACGCCCACGCCTTGCGCCCGCAGTTGCGGCAAGGTGGCGTTGATGGCGTCCGCTTCATCGCCAAACTGCAGGCCGGCAATGCCGGCGGCCGTCACCACGGACGGCGTATCCTTCAGCACGGCGCCGATCAGGCCCACCTTGACGCCATGCGCCTCTTCGATGCGGTAGGCGGGCAGCAGGGACTTGCCCGTCTGCGTGTCGATGACATTGGCCGCCATATAAGTGTAGCTGGCGCCCTTGAAGTCGGGCGTGAATTTGCACGCCTTGTCGGCGCGCGATGATTCACAGCCGCCGCGCTGCTGGCGCAGCAATTCCGCCTTGCCCTGGTCAAATTCATGGTTGCCGACGGAACTGGCCTTCATGCCCAGCATGTTCATGGCGACGATGCTCGGTTCGTCCGCCCACAGCGCCGACATGGCGGGACTGGCACCGACCAGGTCGCCATTGCCGACAAAGATCAGCTGGGCATCTTCGCGCCGCCACGCCGTCAATGCGCCGGACAAGGTATCGATGCCGCCGGCCTGCACCGTCTTGCGCTCGGCATCGGCGACGCTCGTGTAGGTAAATTTGCTGCGGTCGAGATTGCCGTGAAAATCGTTCAGGGCGACCAGGTTGATATCGACGGGCGCCACGGGATGGGTGGCGCAACCGGTCATGGCGGCGGCGATGGCCACCGCGATCAGGGATAAGGGCAGTGTTTTCATAGGCTTCGCAGCATAGCGCAACGGCCGGGGTACGGCATTGCGCAAACGGGTTAAACAAGGTCCGGCTGCACAACGCCGCCAGAAAAGAAAAACGGGCCCTGAGGCCCGTTGCAACACATCGCGCGCAGCCTGGCCTGCAGGCTGCGCGTCAGCGTCGATTAGATATCGATCGACAGGGTGACCGATACGAAGCGTGGTGCGCCCAGGTAGTAACGCTGGGTATCAACCGACGTCGTCACGCCAGCGATAGGCTGGGTGTTCTTGACGGTGGTCGAGGACGGATTGCGGTACTGCTTGTCCGTGATGTTGCTCAGGTTAAATGTCAGCTTGGGACGCTTGATGTAACCGAAGTTGGCAAAGGTGTAGCCGCCATCGATACCGAAGGTGGTGTAGCCTGGTGCCGTTTCATCATTGACCATCGATGCTTGCTGCTGGCCGGTGGCGCGCGCTTTCACGCGGGTCCAGAACGAACCATTCTGGTACTCGATCGACAGGCCGGCTTTCTTCTTCGGCGTGTTGATCATTTCCTTGCCAGCAGTCGGCAGGTACACATTCGTCGCGGACAGCATGTCGTCCTTGATTTTGCTGTTATTGAAACCCAGCGAACCGTACATTGCCCAGCCATTGATCGGCGTATTGCCGATTTCAAATTCCAGACCCTTGTTGCTGACGCGGCCCACGTTGGTGTAGCTGCTCGACTGCGTGATTGGATCGAAGGTGGTTGCCTGGCGATCCTTGAAGTCGACGAAGAACGCCGTCACCGAAGCGATGAACTTGTCATCCTGGTGGCGATAGCCGATATCGGTATTCCACGACGATTCTTGTTTCACATCACCAACAAAGTTGGCAACGCCATTGACCACTTTCACGCTGGTGCCGATGTTGCCGAACACGAAGTTAGGTGGTGCTTTGACGTTCTTGGCGACCGAAATGAACAATTGATCGTCGTTGGTGATGCGGTAACGGGCACCCAGTTGCGGCAGCAGGGTGTTGTATTTCTTGATCAGGTTGTACGGCTTGACGTTGTTGTTTTCGTCGCCGTAGTTGGTGAAGTCACGCTTCACGTTCGGGCTACGTACGCCGATATTGATCTTCAGCTTGTCATCGTTCAGGCTGATCGTGTCTTGCAGGAAGAACTGATAAGCGGTCGAAATCGACATCCAGTTACGGCTTTGCGCTGGCGTGCCATCCGGACGCAGGATCTGGCCGTTTTGCAGCCAAGGATCTTGCGAGATACCATCATTGCTCAATGCCAGCATCGGGCCCGTTTGCTGATGGCGAGCGCGCTCGTACCAGAAGCCACCGAGCACATCATGGTTACCGGACGACCAGTTCAGCGACGCGGTCACGCCTGGACGGAAGGTCTTGGTGACGCTGGCGTTAGCGACCAGGACGGTGTCGAGGGTGTCGCCGTCGCCGTTCAAGTCCACGGTGCCATTACGCATGCCAGTGGCTGCGTCATAGAAAGCTTTTTCCGACTGGGCGCGCTGTTGCACACCACCGTTACCATAGCCGTACCAGATGTATGGCAGTACTTTCAGGTCCAGGTTCTCGTTCAGGCGGAACTTGGCCGTTGCCGAGGCGATGGCATTCTTGAACGGGTTGATGCCCAGCTTGTAGAAGGCTGGGGACTGCGTGGTTTCCACTTGGGCAGTGCCTTTGACCGGCTTCAGATGGCCTTTGAAGGTATCGGCATAGTCGAAGTTATAACCGTTCTTGTTGATTTCAGCCAAGGTCAGGTTATTGATGTTGTTGTTCATCGCCTCGTTGTACAGCAAGGTGGCGTGAATATAGTTGAAACGATCCCAGTCGTAGTTGATGCCGGCATCGATATGGTCGCGCTTGGCGCCGCCCTTGCCTTTCCATTTGTCGGCTTCAGCATGCGAAGCGGACACGAACATCTTGGTGCGTTTGTCCGAGAACAGGCCGGTGTCGACGCGCACGAAGGTTTTCTTCATGTTCAGTTGACCGATGGTCTGCATCATGCGCAGGCGGTGCTTGTCTTCAGGATTGCAGGTGTTGATACCGAAGTTGCCGCCGGTGGCGCCCACTTGTGGCGAATCGGCATCGGTCGAACCCTGGGTCACGGTTTGCGAGCAGGTATTTTCCTGGTCAACATATTCTTGTGGGTAGATGGCAAAACTACCGGAGTCATTCACCGGCACGCCGTTGATCGTGGCGCCGATCTGGTCGGAGTTAAAGCCGCGCAGTGTCAGGCCGCCGCCGAACAGGCCAGTTGCATCGTAGTTGTAGCTATTAACAGCTGGCAACATTTCCAGGGCTTCGTACGCATTGCCCGTTGGACGTTGCTTTTCCAGTTCTTCTGCCGTAATCGTGCTGCGTGCCTTTGGGGCATCTTCCGTCACCATCAGGCCCATACCGGTTTTTTTCGCGGTAATGACCACTTTTGCGGCTTCGCCGTCGGTTTGCGCATGCGCAGTGGAGATGCCGAAGCAAGCCAATTGGCATGCCACTGCGATCATACTTAGTCGCAATTTTGGTTGTTGAATGAACTGCATTTGAACCCCCTAGAGTGTGTTGTAACTTACAAGATTTTGACTTGCTTATATTGTGGTGAAACACGGAAACTATCCAACTAGACACGGCAGTATAAAGATCGAATATTTCAAATCCGTTACACGGATATGACCGCAATGTGACAGGAGCCGCTAGACATCCTGAATTGTCACAAAAGCGATATCAAAAATGACTTATTCAATTCTTCGCCGTCCAACTATGCATTAAGGTCTGTAGGCTGACAAATACGTTTTTTTTTAGTAATTTATATATAAAAAATATAAATCACCGCTGGAAGCCGCATTTTTTGTATCAACCGAGCAAGCTCACCTCATCGGGGCGAAATTATAGATGAGCGGCAAGACTTGGAAATTGTTTCAGAAAATAATTGCAAGAAAGCACTACTAGCGCATCATTTTTTGTCGTAAAGGCACAACAAAAAGGATAAAAGGAGGGTTTTGTAACTATGAAGAACAGGAGGTTACGCGACCGCTAGTCGCGGTCGCGTGGCAAGGAAGAGAGGTGAAATACTTTTACGGTTTTACAACAGTTGCTTTGCGATCACTATTTGCGATCAAGGCTTCGAAACGGGTGAAACGGGCATCGAGCGCTTTCAGCAAACGTTGCTTGTCCGCTTCCGCCAAGAAGGAATAGCGCAGGCTGTTGTAGGACAGCTTTTTGATTTCCGCATAATCCGTCTTGTACTGGCTGGCAAACAGCACATATTCATTCGACAAGGTATTGCGCGAGACGCCTGCGTCATCGGTAGAAATCACGAATGGCACGCCATACTTGCGGTACAGGGTGATCGGATGCGCCTGGCCCTTGATACCGAGAATGTAATCGTTGCTGGTCAGGTTCACTTCCACGGGAATGTTACGCTCGCGCATTTTCTGCATGGTTGCCAGCGCATTGTTTTCGTACGCGATATCCATGCCGTGACCGATACGGTCGGCGCCTGCCACATCGACGGCTTCGGCGATATGGAACGTCATGCCTTCCGGCGGCACCATGCCCAGCGCCAGCTCGCCGGCGTGCAGTGCGATCTTGACGTTTGGATACTTAGCCTTGAGGAACTTGAACATTTCCATGTGCAGGCTGTAATCGCGCATCGACACGTTCACGCTTTCCTGGCCCACGATGTTCACGCCCACCAACAGCGGATTCAGGCTCGCTGCCTTGAACGCGGCCACCATGGACGAGAACACTTGCGATGGCGACAGGAAACGCAGCACATACGCCTGGTAGCGCATGGTGAAGTTCGCATCGTCGATGCCGGCGCTGCTGGCGTTGACGTTGTCGTTGTAGGCAGTGATGCTTTTCTGGAAGCTGGCATCCTGCTCCAGGCTGCCTGTCCAGTTGGCCAGCACGGCTTGCAATGCTGCCGGCTGCAAGCCCGGCGCCAGCACCTGCTGGTCGAACTGCGCGTTCTGCACGAATGGCGACAGTTCGAAAATCGTCTCGATGTAGCTGAGGTTTTCCGCGATGGCGCGCTGCTTCAGGGTTTTCAAGCCGTCAGCCGTGTTGCTCGACGCCACGGGACCGAAGTAGCCGAAGGTGTCAAAAAAAGTGCGGTCCGGCGGCGTCTGCATGGCGCCGTGATTATAGAAATCCTTGGTCGACCAGCGCTGCAGCAATTCCGCATACAGGCCCGCATCGGCAAACACTTCCGTGGATGACAGGCATCCACGCTGCGCGGCCGGCTTGGCGCGCTCGGCTGCCACGACGTCCTTGTTGCTTTCGATGCGGTACGTCGTCTTGTTGACGCAATAGTTTTCCTTGTCGACCCAGTCGAGGAATTGCTCGGCGTAAATGGCGCCCGAATAATGGTGATGCAGATCACCGCCCTTGGGCATCATGGAAAAGAACAGGCTCAACTCGGCTGTCTTCGGCTGCGCACCGGCAACCAGGGCAGCAAAATGGCGCGCGGTGGCCGCTTCGTTGGAAGAAGGGGTGGCCTGCGCCGTTCCGGTCAATGCCAGCGCGGCGCCAAGCGCCAGGCCAGTGAGTTTCTTGTGCATTCGCGTTCTCGCTCAGGATAATTCGTGTTGAACAACGGGTAGGTCAGCCCTGCCCCCGCACATGCACGCATTGCCCGCCTGAATAGGTGGCGGCCACGGCGCGGTCGTCGCCCAGCAGCGCAAAGGCAAACAGCAATTCCTCCAGGCTTTGACAGCCGGCCGTGCGGCGCTCGAGCAACGGCGTCGATTGCTTGTCGAGCACGATGAAGTCCGCTTCCGTGCCTGCCGTAAAATTGCCGAGGGTGCCTTCCAGCTGCATGGCGCGCGCGGCGCCCAAGGTCGCCAGGTAAAACATGCGCAAGGCGGGCAGATAGCTGCCTTTCAAGCGTGCTACTTTATAGGCTTCGTTCATGGTTTGCAACATCGAGAACGAGGTGCCGCCGCCCACATCGGTCGCCAGCGACAGCAGCACTTTCGCCGCATCGGCCCGCTCGAAATCGAACAGGCCGCTACCAAGGAACAGGTTTGACGTAGGACAAATGGCGGCCGCCGACGACGTTTCCGCCATGCGCGCGCGGTCGCGCTCGTCGAGCCAGATGCAGTGCCCGAACATGGCGCGCGGACGCAGCATGCCGTACTGATCATACACATCGAGGTAGCTGCGCGCCTGCGGATGCAGTTCGCGCACCCAGCGGCATTCATCCTCGTTTTCCGATACGTGGGTCTGCAAATACGTATCCGGATAGGCGCGCGCCAGCTCGCCCGCCAGGTGCATCTGCTCATTCGTGGACGTCGGCACGAAACGGGGCGTGATCGCATACAGCGAGCGGCCGTGCTTGTGCCAGCGCCGGATCAGCTCTTCGCTTTCGCGTGCGCCGGACTCGGCCGTGTCGCGCAGGAACTCGGGGCAATTGCGGTCCATCATGACCTTGCCCGCCACCATGCGCAAGCCGCGCGCCTCGCTGGCGCCAAAGAAGGCATCGACCGATTGCGGATGCACGCTGCCATACACCATGGCTGTGGTGGTGCCGCAGCGCAGCAGTTCATCGAGGAAAAACTCGGCCACGTTGCGCGCATGCTCGGGATTCTCAAACGCCCGCTCGGTAGGGAAGGTGTACGTCTCCAGCCATGGCAGCAAACCCGGGGCAGGCGAGGCGATCATTTCCGTCTGCGGAAAATGCAGATGCGTGTCGATAAAGCCGGGCACGATCAGCTTGCCGCGGTAATCGACGATCTCGGTACCTGGCGGCAAAGTCGGTTGCAGCGATGCATAATCGCCAGCGGCCACGACCTTGCCGTCGGCCACGATCAGCAAGCCGTCCGCATGCCAGGCGTGCGCCTCCTCGGTGAAAGCGGGATCGGCGTGAAAGTGCAGCAAGCTGGCACGGTAAGCTTGCAATGTGGCAGGAACTATCGGCATGACTTCTTTCTATAACGGGTGAATGGCGGCGCGTTTCTCGCGTCGCGGTGGCGCACTGGCAGTAGCCAGCCGCAGCGGTGCGGCCAGGGCGGCCGCGGCCGCTTCCTCCCACACCATGAGTAGTTGACAGGCAACGGAAGCGGCGATCACGGCCGGCGCCTTGTTGCGGATGCCGGGCATGCCGATCGGACAGACCATGGCGGCAATGCGCTCATCCGGTACGCCGCGCGCCTGCAGTCGGTGCTCGAATTGCTTGCGTTTCGTGTGCGAACCGATCAAGCCGAACCAGCCCGCATCCTTGCGCTCCATGATGGCTTGCGTCAAGCGTTGATCGAGCGCATGGCTGTGCGTCATGACGAGAAAACTGCCGCCGGGCGGCGCCATGGCAACGAATTCCTCGGGCGTGTCGGTGGCGGCGATGCGCACATTATCCGGCATTTGCTCTGGAAACATGTCTTCGCGCTCATCGACCCAGGTGATATTGCAGGGCAAGTGGGCCAGTGCGCACAC
Source organism: Janthinobacterium sp. BJB446 (assembly GCF_002735655.1). Classification (NCBI taxonomy): domain Bacteria; kingdom Pseudomonadati; phylum Pseudomonadota; class Betaproteobacteria; order Burkholderiales; family Oxalobacteraceae; genus Janthinobacterium; species Janthinobacterium sp. BJB446. The sequence goes on from NZ_PDZK01000003.1 coordinate 605,228, forward strand.
GATGGCGGCGCCCACGTGACCGGCGCCAAACAAGGTCAGGTGCGCGCGCGGCGCCAGGCAGGAGTCGACCAGCCAGCGACGCCCCTTGCCATCCTGAGCGACATGGGTACTGCGTTCGCGCGCGAACGTATTGGGTGCCTGGCTTGGTGCGCCGGCAATCAGTTTACCGGCGGCATCGAACAGGGCCGACGCGGCATCGCCGTCAAGCGCCGTGACTTTCCAGCTGTCATGCTGGCGCCGTTCGCGCAAGGCGGCCAGCAATTCGTTCAAGCTGGCATCGACATACTCGAACGCCAGGTGGACGACGCCACCGCAGCATTGTCCCAGGCTGGGGCCGAGCGCAAAACGCTCGAGCCGCGCATGGGTATCTGCCGTGGCCAGCATGGTCTTGGCAATTTCCACGGCGCGCAATTCCAGGTGGCCGCCACCGATGGTGTCCGCCTGGCCTTCAAGGGTGACGCGCATCTTCGCGCCCGCCTCGCGCGGCCCCGAGCCTTCCACCAGGGCGACCGTCACCAGCACGGATGCCTGCGTGTCATTCTCGATTGCTGTCAGCCAGTCGCTCATTCTCTGCTCCTAGGCGCCGGCATGCGCCGCTTGCACGGCCATGACCGCCTTGAGGATTTCCTCGCTGGTAGCGGGGGCATTCAGCGGTGGCTGCACGGCGTGCTGGCCCACGCTGGAAATGGCGTCGCGGATGGCAAAGAAGACGGAGAACGGCAGCAGCAACGGCGGTTCGCCCACGGCTTTGGAACGGTGGATGCTGTCTTCCACGTTGCGATTCTGGAACAGCTTGACGCGAAAATCTTCGGGGCAATCGGAAATGCCGGGAATCTTGTATGTCGATGGCGCGTGCGTCATCAGCTTGCCCGCCGCGTTCCACCACAGCTGCTCCGTCGTCAGCCAACCCATGCCCTGGATAAATGCGCCTTCCACCTGACCCAGATCAATCGCGGGATTCAATGACTGGCCAGCATCGTACAAGGCGTCCGCACGCAGCAGCTTCCATTCCCCCGTCAAGGTATCGACCACCACTTCAGCCACAGCCGCGCCATACGCATAGTAGGAAAACGGATGGCCCTTCATCGTCTTCGCATCCCACGACAGGCCAGGCGTGGCATAAAAGCCGTCCGACCACAATTGCACCCGGGCCAGATAAGCCTTCTGCACCAGCTCGGCAAACGCGACGACATGGCCATGCACGTGGATATGGTTATTGAAGAAGCGCACTGCAGCAACGTCGCCGCCGTACAGTTTGACCGCGTAATCGGCCAGGCGTTCACGGATCTGCCGCGCCGCATCCTGCGCCGCCTTGCCATTCAGGTCGGCGCCGGTGGACGCTGCCGTGGCCGACGTGTTCGCCACCTTGCTGGTATCGGTGGCCGTGGCCCGTACGCGCTCCAGGTCCAGCCCCAGCTCGTGCGCCACCACTTGCATCACCTTGGTATTGATACCCTGCCCCATTTCCGTGCCGCCATGGTTGACCAGTACGGAGCCATCCACATACACGTGGACCAAGGCACCGGCCTGGTTCAGATGCGTGACGTTGAAGGCGATGCCAAATTTCAGCGGCGTGAATGCCAGGCCCTTCTTCAGGATCGGGCTGGCCTCATTGAAGGCGTCGATGGCGCGGCGGCGCGCGCGGTAGTCACTGCTCTCCTCTAGCTCAGCGACAAGCTCGTGGATGACGTTGTCGACGATAGTCTGCCCATACGGCGTGACATTGCGCCCCTCGGCATCGTTGCGCCCATAGAAATTGAGCAGGCGGATATCGAGCGCATCGCGTTGCAAATGGCGGGCGATTTCATCGATCACGTACTCGATGGCAATGGCGCCCTGCGGCCCGCCAAAGCCCCGGAAAGCCGTATTCGACTGGGTATTCGTCTTGCCGCAGGCGGCGCGGATATCCACGTCGGACAGGTAATATGTGTTGTCGAAGTGACAGACGGCGCGCGTGGCGACGGGGCCGGACAAGTCCGCCGAGTAACCGGCGCGCGTGGTCATGTCGACCTTGGCGGCAAGTATCCTGCCCTCATCGTCGTAGCCCACTTCGTATTCATAGTAGAAACAGTGGCGCTTGCCCGTCACCAGCATGTCGTCGTCGCGGTCGGCGCGCAGTTTCACGGGGCGCTTCAGTTTGGCCGCCGCAATCGATGCGGCCGCCGCCCACAGGGCCGACTGCGATTCCTTGCCGCCAAAACCGCCGCCCATGCGCCGGCATTCGACGGTGATGTTGTGCGAATGCACGCCCAGCGCATGCGCCACCACGTGCTGCATCTCGCTCGGATGCTGGGTCGAACACAGCACCAGCATGCCTTGCGCTTCCTTCGGGATGGCGTAGGAAATTTGTCCTTCCAGATAAAACTGTTCCTGGCCACCTACATACAGCTGGCCCTTGACCACATGCGGCGCCTTCTCGAACGCCGCCTGATAATCGCCACGCGTCAGCTGCATCGGCGGCAGCACGTACGATTGTGCGGCCTTGGCCGCTTGCGGCGTCATGATCGCGGGCAATTCCTCGTACGATACCTGCGCCAGGTGGGCAGCGCGGCGCGCATGGTCGTGCGTATCGGCCACTACGATGAAGATGGGCTGGCCCACGTATTGCACCAGTTCCGCAGCCAGGATGGGATCGTCATGGATGATAGGGCCGCAGTCATTGGTGCCGGGAATGTCCTGCGCCGTGTAGACGGCGACGACACCGTTCGCATTGCGCACGGCCGACAAATCCATGGCCGTGATGCGCGCGTGCGGCTTTTGCGACAGGCCCAGCGCCGCGTGCAAGGTGCCTTGCAACTCGGCGATATCGTCCGTGTATGTGGCTTGCCCCAGCACATGCAATTGCGCCGATTCATGTGGACTGGGCTTGCCCACGGCGGCCCAGGCGGCCGCTTGCAGTTCGGGCGTGGCAGGATGGTTCATGCTGGTCCTTTCAGGCGCGGCAAGCGTAGGCGTTGACGGCAGTGCGCAACAGCGGCGCACCGGGGCGTGTTTCCAGCCAGAAGCGGCGCAACAGGTTTTGCGCCGTCGTCATGCGGTAGGTATCCGATGCGCGCATGTCCGACAGGGGCGCGTAATCGTCGGCCAGCAAACGCATGGCGATGACCAGATTGTCTTCCGTCCATGCTTGTCCGCGCAAAAACGCTTCCGTTTGCGCGGCGCGCTGCGGCGTGGCCGCCATGCCGCCAAAGGCGATGCGCGCATCGATGATGCGCTCGCCGTCGAGCTGGAAGGCAAATGCGGCACATACGGCCGAGATATCCTGGTCGAAGCGCTTGGCCAGTTTATACGTGCGGAATTGCACCTCGGCACGCGGCAAGGGCACGCGCACGGCTTCGACGAACTCGCCGGGCTGCAGATCTTTCTTTTGGTAACCCAGATAAAAATTTTCCAGCGGCATGATCCGCTGGCCGCCTGGGCCGCGCAGCACGATCTCGCTGCCCAGCGCAATCAGCCACGGCATCGAGTCGCCGATGGGCGAGCCATTGGCCACATTGCCGCCCAAAGTGCCTGCGTTGCGGATCGGCAAGGAAGCAAAGCGTTGCCATAGTTCCGACAATTCCTCCGGGTAATGCTGGCACAGCGCCGCATAGGCATCGTTGAGGCTGGCGCCGGCGCCGATGTGCAACTTGCCATCGTCCACGGCGATGGTTTTCAGCACAGCGACGTTGCCCAAATAAATGATGTCGCCCAGGTCGCGCAATTGCTTGGTCACCCACAAGCCCACGTCGGTGGAACCGGCCAGCAAGCAGGCTTGCGGCTTTGCCGCGCGCAGTGCCACCAGTTCATCGATGCTGCGCGGCGCGTGAAATTGCTGGCCGCCATGTTCATACGTAGTCAGGCTGCTGCGCTGCAACGCCTGCAATTGCTGCGCCACGGCATCGCGGTCGAACGTGACGCGCGGCAATTCGCCCATGCGTCTGGCTGCATCGATGATGGGCCGGTAGCCCGTGCAGCGGCACAGATTGCCCGACAGGGTATCGTCGATTTCGCCGCGCGTGGGTGTCTCGCCGTTTTTTTTCAGATACATGCCCCACAAGGACATGACAAAACCGGGCGTGCAAAAACCGCACTGGGAACCGTGACACTCGACCATCGCCTGCTGCACCGGGTGCAGGGCGCCGTCGGGCTGTTGCAAGTCTTCCACGGAAAACAGGGCCTTGCCATCGAGGGTAGGAGTGAGCTGGATGCAGGCGTTGACGGCTTTCATCTCGATTTGCCCATCCACCAGGCTGCCGATGACGACGGTGCAAGCGCCGCAATCGCCTTCGGCGCAGCCTTCCTTGGTGCCCGTGCAATGCAAATCCTCGCGCAGGTGCTGCAACACAGTCTGCGTAGGGGCGGCGTTGCGTACTTCCTGTACGGCACCACGGTAGTAAAAGCGGATCGGTTCTGACATGCTGGCCTCGGTATAGTCCCAGTATAGGAGATTAACACCGGCATATGGGACAACTATATGCAAAGACTGATTTTACTTATCATCCAATATCAATACCTATCAAACGCTACAGGGATGCGTCGCGTGCCAGTGTTCGGCAATATCGATGCGGCGCGTGATCCACACATGCTCATGGCCTTGCACATAATCGAGAAAGCGCGCCAGGGCGGCTGCGCGGCCAGGCCGTCCTACCAGGCGGCAATGCAAGCCCACGGACAGCATCTTCGGCTGATTCAAGCCGTTCGGATCGCCTTCCGCGTACAGCACATCGAAGGCATCCTTCAAGTAATCAAAAAACTGCGTGCCCGAATTAAAGCCCTGCATGGCGGCAAAGCGCATGTCGTTCGTGTCCAGTGTATAAGGCACGATCAGCTGTGGCTGCACGGCAGGCATGCCGGAGGCATCCGTGTACGCTACCTTGTCCCAGAATGGCAGATCATCGCCGTAATAATCGGCGTCGTAGCGGAAACCGCCATGCTCGACCACCAGTTTGCGCGTATTCGGAGAATCGCGCCCCGTGTACCAGCCTTGCGGGGCGGAACCCGTCAATTCGCGGATGATCTGCACGGCTTCGCGCATGTGTTCGCGTTCCGTTGCCTCGTCCATGTTTTGATAGGAAATCCAGCGCAAGCCATGACAGGCAATTTCATGGCCCAGTTCCTGGAAAGCCGCCACCGCCTCCGGATTGCGCTTCAAGGCCATCGAGACGCCGAATACGGTCAGCGGCAGGCGCCGCTCCTCGAACATGCGCAACAAGCGCCACAACCCGGCGCGCGAGCCATATTCATAAATCGACTCCATGCTGAGGTGGCGCGCAGGAAAAGCGGCCGCCCCGATCATTTCCGACAAAAACGTTTCCGAGGCGGGATCGCCATGCAGCACGCTGTTTTCCGCCCCTTCCTCGTAATTGAGGACGAATTGCAGCGCGATGCGGGCCTTGCCCGGCCATTGCGGATGGGGTGGCGTGCGGCCATAGCCGATCAAGTCGCGTGGATAATGTTCGTAATTGTTCATGCGGAGGCGCGCCTATAGGAGGACAATGTTGGCTATATGCCCAATCATATAGCCCGGCGCAGTCACCGGTATATGATTTGCACGATAAGCACATTCACTCACCCTATATACAGGATAGCAAATGGGAAAACTCAGCACGCATGTACTCGATATCGCCCACGGCAGGCCGGGAGCCGGCGTCAAGGTGGCCCTGTTTTCAGTTGCGCCGGAAGGCAAAGTGTTATTGAAGATGGATATGACGAACAGTGACGGCCGTTGCAGTTTACCCTTGCTGGAAGGCGACAGCATGAAGGCGGGCCAGTATGAACTGGTCTTCAATGCAGGAGACTATTTCGCCGCCCAAGGCGTGGAACTGCCCTCCCCCCGCTTCATCGACCTGGTCACCCTGTCCTTCGGCATTGCGCATACAGACGAGAACTACCACGTGCCGCTGGTGGTATCGCCGTGGTCATATTCGACTTATCGCGGGAGTTAAGCGATATTAAGTAAAAAAGGCAGCGCGCAGCGCTGCTTTTTTTTCGCCTGCTGAACCGCGCCACCGGGGTCAGACCCTCCACACCGCCAACGCCAGATTCGACGCCAACGCGCGAGGGGGTCTGACCCCAGCCTTCGTTTGGGATTCGCCATCACAAACCGCCAGACGAAAAAAAACCCCACCATTACTGGCGGGGTTTTTCTCTTACTGCGAATAACAAGCCTGACGATAACCTACTTTCACACTGGTTGCAGCACTATCATCGGCGCAAAGTTGTTTCACGGTCCTGTTCGGGATGGGAAGGGGTGGGACCAACTTGCTATGGTCATCAGGCATA